>NZ_JBZTYL010000022.1:0-374734 GCF_058536225.1 Mycolicibacterium arcueilense | reverse complement strand
CGGGAAAAAGAGCGTGGCCAAAAACAACAAACAAAAACCACCAAACACACTATTGAGTTCTCAAACAACACGCCCGAGTTTGTCGCGCAGAAATCCCGCGGCTAAAAGCCGCTGAGTTTCTGCGGGCAGTGAGAATACCCACCGTAATGGGTGTCTCTCTCGGATTTCGTCTTCGCTCCCCGGCGCTTGTCCGTGTCGCTCTGACCTGGAATAAGTTACGTGAGCGCTAACAGCGAGTCAAATCGCCAGGTCGCTGCGACGTTTTCCCAGGTCAGAGCGCGACTTCCGGATGCGCTAGCCGCCGGTGCGCTCGACGCCGGCAATGTGCCGCTTGCCACGTCGCAACACGAGCCAACGCTCATGCAGAAAATCGGAATGCTGTGGTAACCACTCGTCGCTTTCAATGCGAATGTTGTTCACGTACACCCCGCCCTCGGCGACATTGCGGCGCGCGGCCCCCTTACTTGCCGCCAACCCGGTGCTCACCAACAAATCCACGATCGAATCCGGGCCGCCCGGCTTCAGCTCGGCTACCTGCCCACTACTGGCTTCGCGCAGCGCGGCGCCGAGCGTCGATCCGTCGAGGTCCGCCAACTCACCACGACCGAACAACGCCTGGCTGGCCAGCTCGACCGCCTTCGTCGCCCCTTCCCCATGCACCAACGTGGTGAGTTCACGCGCCAACCGCTTCTGCGCGGCGCGTTCATGCGCACGGTTCTTTGTGGCGTCCTCGAGCTCGCTGATCTCCTCCGGCGACAGAAAGGTGAACCACCGCAGGTAACCGATGACGTCGGCATCGGCGGCATTCACGAAGTACTGGTACCAGGCGTACGGGCTGGTCATCTCGGGATCGAGCCACACGTTGCCGCCGCCGGTCGACTTGCCGAACTTCTTACCTTCGGAGTCGGTGACCAGCGGTGTCGTCATCGCATGCACGGTGGCGCCCAGCTTCTGGCGCACCAATCGGGCGCCGGCGACGATGTTGCCCCACTGATCGGAGCCACCGATCTGCAATGCGCAACCATGCCGCTGGTGTAGCTCCACGAAGTCGTTGGCCTGCAGCAGCATGTAGCTGAACTCGGTGTAGGAAATACCGTCGCCTTCGAGCCGGCGGCGGACCGTCTCCCGATCCAGCATCACGTTCACCGAGAAGTATTTTCCCAGGTCGCGTAGGAATTCGATGGCCGAGAGCTGGCCTGTCCAATTGAGGTTGTTCTCGACGATCGCACCGGTCGGGCTGTCGTCGAATTCGACGAACCGCTCCAACTGACCGCGAATGCGTCCGGCCCAGTCCGACACCGTGTCGGCGGTGTTCAGAGTGCGCTCCCCCGTGTCGCGAGGGTCACCGATCATCCCGGTCGCCCCACCGGCGAGCACGATCGGCCGGTGCCCGGCACGTTGGAACCGCCGCAACGTGAGCAACGGAACCAGGTGGCCTGCGTGCAGGCTGGGCGCGGTCGGGTCGAAGCCCGAATAGACGGTCATGGGGCCTTTGGCCAGGTCGTTCGCCAACGCATCGCGGTCGGTCGACTGGGCGATCAGCCCACGCCAGTCCAGCTCATCCAGGATTCCCATGCTCATGACGACGATCATGCCGCATTGCGCAGGTCAATCACTGGTGCCGGGCGCAGGCGCACGCGGGCTGCGCCGATACGCGGAGACCTCTCCCCGGCCGGCAATCCAGAACCGCCACCGCCGGTCGGCGGCCTTACTCACGCCCACCCGTGGGCCATCGACCCCCGGGACCGCATCGCCCAGCGTCAACCGCACCGGGCTGTCGACATCGAAGAGGTCAATCCCGTTGTCCTCCATAGCGATTCCCAAGGCAGAGCACAGATTTCCCGGCCCTCTCGCCAACGCAACGGGGAGCACCGCAGGCCCCCGGCGCCGCGCGGCCACCTCGGTGCCGGCACTCACCACCGCAGCACGCAGCAGGACCGCGCCCGCCACACCGTCGTATCCGCAGACCACATTTGCGCAGACATGAATGCCATGGCTGCGGTAGGTGTACAGGTGTCCGGGCGGGCCGAACATCACGAGATTCCGCCCGCCTGCACCGCGAAACGAATGCGAGGCAGCGTCGGGCCAGGGGCCGTCTGGCGGGCCGCCGTACGCCTCGACCTCGACGATGACGGCGCGAACACCGCGTCCGGTCAGCTCGGCCCCCAACAGCCGACGGGCTGCGAACAAGGGGTCACCAGCCAACAGCTCGGTGCCTATCTGCAAGCCCACCCGAGCGATTTTGCACTCCGCAACATCCACCGTTGACACCGGCCATACGTGGGCGCATTATTCATCACATGATGACTTCATCGATCGATGAATTCTCGACCGGTTTCCCGTCCAACGCCGCCGCCCCCGCCGTCGACATCACCGGACTGCAGGTCAGCCGTGGTGGACGTCCCGCGATTCGAGACCTCTCGGTGCGGATCTCCCGTGGTGCCATCACCGGCCTGCTCGGCCCGTCAGGCTGCGGCAAAACCACCCTGATCCGCAGCATCGTCGGGACCCAGATCATCGAGGCGGGCACCGTCACGGTGCTCGGACACCCCGCCGGTACGGCACCGCTGCGCCACCGCGTCGGATACGTCACGCAGGATCCGACGATCTACAACGACCTGCGGGTCATCGACAACGTCCGCTACTTCTCCGCGCTGTACGGCACGTCGGCGGACTCGGCGGCCGGCGCCATTCGGGCGGTCGGACTCGACGATCACCGCACCGCGTACTGCGGCAACCTCTCCGGAGGGCAACGGACCCGGGTGTCGCTCGCCTGCGCCCTGGTGGCCGAACCCGAACTCCTGGTGCTCGACGAGCCGACCGTCGGCCTCGACCCGGTCCTGCGCGTCGACCTGTGGGAACAGTTCAACGAACTGTCACGGCGCGGAACAACCCTGCTGGTTTCCAGTCACGTCATGGACGAGGCCGACCACTGCGGCGACCTGCTGCTCATGCGCGAAGGCCGATTGCTTGCCCACACCACCCCTGACCAGCTACGGAAGGACACGGAATGCACGTCCCTGGAGGAAGCGTTTCTCACCGTCATCCGGCGCAGCGCCACAGCCGAGCACAGCCGAGCCGATTGAGCCCGGCCGCCTACCTGGCCACCACCGGACGGATCCTGCGACAGCTCGCCGCCGACCATCGCAGCGTGGCGATGATCCTGTTGGTCCCCAGCCTGATCATCACGCTGATGTACTTCATGTTCCAGAACGCACCGCACGCGCCCGGGCAACCGACACCGTTCAACAATGCCTGCCTGATCATGCTCGGCGTCTTCCCGCTCATCGTGATGTTTCTGATCACCTCGATCACCATGCAGCGCGAACGTGTCTCGGGAACTCTCGAGCGCATTCTGACCACCCCACTGCGGCGGTTCGATCTGCTCGCCGCCTACGGCACCGCGTTCTCGATCGCCGCCGCGGCGCAGGCCACCCTCGCCTGCGTCGTCTCGTTCTGGTTCCTCGGACTCCACACCGAGGGCAGCCCCATTCTGGTGTTCCTGATCGCGATCATCAACGCCGTACTCGGCGTCGGTCTGGGGCTGTTGTGCAGCGCGTTCGCCCGCACCGAGTTCCAGGCCGTGCAGTTCATGCCGGTGGTGATCGCGCCCCAGCTGCTGTTGTGCGGCATCATCGTGCCGCGGGCCGCGCTGCCGGACTGGCTGCAGTGGATCAGTAACGTGCTACCGGCCAGCTATGCACTCGAAGCCCTGCAGCAGGTCGGCGCCCATGCTGAGCTGACCGCCATCGCGGCACGCGACATCGCGATCGTGCTCGGCTTTGCGGCGCTGGCACTGTGTCTGGCCGCGGCCACCCTGCGCCGTCGAACCCCCTAGGAACCCGTGAGCACCGACGTCGACTCCAGCAGAGAACGCAAACGGCCCGGCCGCCCGGCCGGACCATCGGACAAACGCGAGCGCATTCTGACCAGTGCGCGAGAATTGTTCGCCCGCAACGGAATCGACAAGACATCGATCCGCTCCATCGCCTCCGATGCCGGAGTGGACGCGGCACTGGTGCACCACTACTTCGGCACCAAGACCCAACTATTCGCCGCGGCGATCCACATTCCCATCGATCCGATGACCGTGATCAGCCGGCTCAAAGAGGTGCCGGTCGACCAGATCGGACACACGCTGCCGTCAATCCTGTTGCCGCTGTGGGATTCCGAGATCGGCAAGGGCTTTGTCGCGACGCTGCGCTCCATCCTGGCCGGCAACGACGTATCGCTGGTCCGGTCGTTTCTCCAGGACATCATCATCGGCGAAATCGGGCCACGGGTGGACAACCCGCCCGGCAGTTCCCGGATCCGCATCCAGTTCGTCGCCTCACAACTGGTCGGGGTCGCGATGGCGCGTTACATCCTGGAGCTCGAGCCCTTCGCCACGCTGCCGGCGGATCAGATCGCCGAGACGATCGCACCCACCCTGCAGCGCTATCTGACCGGTGACCTACCCGGACTCCCCTGACCCGGCCAGCTCCATCAACCGCCGGTGCTCGGCGTCATCCTCGATGGCCACGGCCTCGTCGACCAGAAGGACCGGGATGCCGTCCTCGATCCGGTAGGCGCGCCGCAACCGGGGGTTGTAGAGCCAGTCCGTTCCGGCCAGCAGCAGTGGCCCGCGGTCCTGCGGGCAGACCAGGATGCTCAGAAGCTTGTCGTCGACCACCACGTGAAGTTAGCCCAGCGGGATCTGGATGCCGCCACTCGGGCCGGGCTGTCCCCCGCCCCCGCCCGGAATCGGAGCGATACCGCCCGGGAACTGGCCCACCCCCGGGTTGAGTCCACTCTGCTGCGGAATCTGTGCCTGGGACTGTGCCTGCAACTTGCGTTGGTAGGACAGCGTGCTCTTGAGGGCGTTGATCAGCGGGACCTGGTTGGGGCGCTTGTCGAGGGCCTTGGTGATCGCCTCACGGTTGGCGTTCGACGGCTTGTAGCCCTGCTGACGCAGCTTCAGGATGTCGTGGATCAGTGTCGAGATCTGGCCGCCGCCCTCGCCGGTGTCGTAATCCTTGGCGATGATGGACAACGCCTCGTCGGCGGTCATCTGCGGGGCCGCCGGAGCGGCCGACCCGGGTGCATCCGCGGCCGGGGTCGGCTGAGCGGGGTCGGCGGCAGCCGTCGGCGCACCCGCGCCCACCAGCAGGCCCAGGACCAGCGCACCGCCGGTCATGACCCGACGCCAGCTGTTCGCACCCGATCCCGATGTCATCGATCCTCCAGTCGTTCTGCCGTCCGCCGGAGCGTAACAGCGCGTTCTGGCCCCGGCATCCCGTCCGGCGTCGCTGTTAGTCGGCGTCGGCCTCGTCGTCGGCGCCGCCGGCGACCAGTTCGGCCCGGCTGGCCGCGGTCAATTTCTTGTACGTCCCTGTATCGGCGTCGAGGTACCAGCAGTTACGCCGGCCGGATTTCGGGATGCCCGCGGCCCGCAACGGCGCGACGAGCGGACGGTACGACGCACCGAGTTCCATGTCGGCCACCACGTGCACCACGTCGGGCGGGTTGCCGGCGGCCAGATCCTCCAGGGCGAGCGACAGATCGGCGGTAGGGACGCTGCCGCCGGGGCGCAGCGCCAGGGCTGTCACCGCCAACTGCCGGCCCGACTCCTCGATGCCGTAGGTCACCGACATGTCGACCGCGTCGAGCCGGCCGACCGCGTCGTTGACGCTTGTCGCGAACACCGGGCCTCGCTCGGTCCGGATCACCGCACCACGGTTGTCGACCAGCCAGTAGTCACCGTCCTCGTCGCGACGGAACAGGAACTCGGTGGACACCCAGGTGTCGGCCGGCGCGAAGACACCGCGCTTGACCACGGCCGTCGGATCGACCGGGCCACGCGGGTGAGCCAGCAGCACACCCACCTCGTTGGCCTCGGCCTTGCGCACGAACCCCTGCTCGTCTTCCAGGATCAGGTCGTCGTCGGCGTCGTAGGCGGCGAGTTCGACGGTGCCGCCGCCGGGCAACGGCCGGCCCTTGCTGCCGATCTTGGCCCCGGACACATTGGCCAGCACGGCCTGTCCGTCTGTGGTGGCGAAGAACTCCACGACCTGCGCCGGCTCGAACACGTCGACCACGCGCTTCCACAACCCGGCCGGCATGCCGGATCCGATGAACAACCGAACCGGGTGATTTCCGGTGAGCGAGAACGACGGATCGTCGATGACCTCGCGCAGCATCGCCCAGGTGTAGGACACGACGGTGACGCCGTACTGCCGGATCTCCTGCAGGAACCGGTCGGGCTGCAGTCCGCGCGACAGCGCGATGCGTGAACCACCGACCACGGCACCGCCCAGGCTGACCAGCAGACCGGACTGATGATGCAGCGGGGTCAGGCAGTAGACCGTGTCGCCACGGCCCAGATTCGCCGCCGACGCGGTGCCGAACGCGGACAGGGCCCATCGGAAGTTGGTGATCTGGCGGGCCACGAGCTCCCCGCCGACCTCGCTGAAGGCGACGAAAGCCAGGTCGCGTGCGAGGCCCGGGTTGGGCCGGTACCAGCCGGGCAGTTCGACGACGTCGGGGTCGATCTTCTCCATATCGACGACCGCGGCGACGTCGTCCGTTTCCTCTGGCAGATCGAGGTCGCGGCTCTCACCGCCGCCGAGGACCAGCACGCGCATGTCCAGCTTGCGGGCCACATCGAGATGGCTGGGGTCGGCGATGATCTCGGCCACGCCACCGAGACGGGCCGCCTCGGCCAGGTCCGCCTCCGGCAGCAGCACGGCCACCGCTCCCAGCCGGGACAGCGCCGCGATGGCGACCAGGGCACTGGGCCGGGTGTCCATCAGGACGCCGACCCGGGCGCCCTGGCGCACACCGACGTCGATCAGTCCGTGCACCACATTGTTGATCCGGCGATCCACGGCCTCGTAGGTATGCACGCGGCCGTCGAACAGCAGCGCCTCGCCGTTGGGGGCGCTGCGGGCCTGCTCGCTCATGATCCGGCCGAGCGAGATCCGGGTGTGATCGTTGACCTGACCCAACCGGGCCAACCGGGGCAGCGTGCGAGCCGTCTCGATGACCAGGGTCCGGGCGTTCTTGTTCGCCGTCACCAGCGCCTCGGCGGCCGAGCGGGCCACGCCGAACGCCATCTCGGTGGCCGCGGTCGCGCCGTGGGTGACGCGGGTGGAGAACGACACTCCGCCCTCGGGATGATCCGCCGGCTGCGACCCCATCGGCACCACGCCGTCGGGCTTCTGTTCTCCGCCGAGCCATTTCACCCACTGCGCCACTGTCGGCCAGGTCTGGGTCGAGGCCTTGGACCCCACGACCAGGCCGAAATGTCCTGCCCTGATCAGGTATTCGTAGACGTCCGCGTCCGGTGCGGCCCGTTTGATGCCGCGCACCGCGGCCGGTTGGCCGATGTCGTCGACCTCACCGATCACCGCCAGGATCGGGCAGTCGATGTCGGAGAGCGTGACCAGGTCGCCGTGGACGGAGAAGCCGCCGGTCATCATCCGGTTGTGCGCGATGAACTGCTTGAGCAGTTCGGCGATCGCCGGCCCGGACCAGGCGATCCAGCCGTCCGACGACAGGAAGCGGCGCTGCTGCTCACGCGGCAGCAGGGCTTCGCGGTCGTGCAACTGACGCAGGAACTCCAGCCGCGACTGCGCGGTCTTGATCGGGTCGAGCATCTGGAAGCCGGTGCGCGCCAACCAGCCCGGGATATCGATGCGACTGAACACGTGATCGGCCATGAAGTCCGCCGCACCCGCGGCGACCCCGGCCGGAAGGTTCATCGGCAACGCGGCCAGGGTGTCGACCGGGGATCCGAATGCGATGATGCTCGCCAGATCCTTGGACCGCCGGTAAGCAGCGACCTGGTAGGCGAACATCCCGCCCTGCGAGTAGCCGGCCAGGTGCACGTCGCGACCGGTGACCTCCTTGACGATGTCGATGGCCTCCGACAACGCCACCACATGGTCGGCGAGGTTGCGCTGCATACCGCCCTCGACCTTGTCGGGCGAGCCGAAGTCGATGACCCACGGGTCGACACCCGCGGCGTGCAGGATGCCGACCGCACCGTCGTCGCGCGTCACGTCCCACATGTCGGCCGACATCATCATCGGATGCACCATCAGCACCGGGGGACGTGGATCCTGGGCACCGGGGCGGGCGTCAGGCGGGAAGTACCGCCGCAGCCGGTACATCGGCACACTCTGGATGATCTGGAACGGTGACGGGACCGCACCGGTCTCCAGGCCTCCGTAGCGCAGTACCTCCAGACCGTTCTGCGCGGTTGCCAGCAACCGCTCGACCGGTTTGGTCACTGCCGAGAAATCCACCAGTTTGCTCCCCACCTGACAACTCACCCGACCCCCGATTGACGTCGTCATCATGGCATAACAGCAACCAATCGCCGATGTGATCACCGCGATGCCGACAGTGGCCCCCTGCGATGCCGGTTTCGCGGGCGCCGGACGATAGGGTCGGCGGCGATGGCACACCTGCTCGGGGGCGAAACCCTGCATCTGGAGTACCCCGCCGGGGTGGTGTTCGACGCGGTCACCGTCGGCGTCAGCGAAGGCGACCGGATCGGCATCGTCGGCCGCAACGGCGACGGCAAATCCAGCCTGCTGGCCATGCTGGCCGGCAGACTCGAACCCGATTCCGGACGGGTCACCGTGCGCGGTGGCGTGCGGATCGGCGTACTCGATCAGGCCGACACCCTCGACGACACCGACACGGTCGGCCACGCCGTGGTCGGCGACGTGCCCGAACACGAGTGGGCCGGCGACCCCCGTGGGCGCGATGTCATCGCGGGACTGCTCGCAGACCTGCCGTGGGACGCCCGACTCGGCACGCTGTCGGGCGGTCAGCGGCGCCGGGTGGCTCTGGCCAGGCTGCTCGCCGGCGATCACGACGTGCTGGCGCTCGACGAGCCGACCAACCACCTCGACGTGGAGGCGATCACCTGGCTCGCCGCGCACCTCAAGAAGCGCTGGTCCGCGTCGTCCGGCGGACTGCTGGTGGTGACGCACGACCGCTGGTTTCTCGACGAGGTCTGTACGACCACATGGGAAGTGCACGACCGCATCGTCGAACCGTTCGACGGCGGCTACGCCGCCTACATCCTGCAGCGGGTGGAACGCGACCGTCAGGCGGCCACGATCGAGGCGCGCAGGCAGAACCTGGCCCGCAAGGAACTGGCCTGGCTGCGTCGCGGCGCTCCGGCCCGTACCTCGAAGCCGAAGTTCCGTATCGACGCGGCCAACGCACTGATCGCCGACGTGCCCGAGATCCGGGACAAGGTCGCACTGCAGTCCCTGGCAGTGTCCCGGCTCGGGAAGCAGGTCGTCGACCTGTTGGACGTGTCGGTGAGCTACGGCGACCGCGAGGTGCTGCACCAGGTCGAGTGGAGGATCGCCCCGGGTGAGCGCACCGGGATCCTCGGCGTCAACGGCGCCGGAAAATCGACGCTGCTCGGCCTGATCGACGGCTCGGTGCAACCGACCTCCGGACGGGTCAAACACGGTAAGACGCTGCAGGTGGCGACCCTCACCCAGACCGTCGACGAGCTTGAGCCACACCTCGGCGATCCGGTGCGGACAGTACTGGCCAACCTGCGCACGACATATGTGTTCGGCAGCGGGTCGAAGGCCCAGGAACTCACGCCCGGGCAGTTGCTCGAGCGCCTCGGGTTCTCAAGCGCCCAGTTGTCGACACCGGTCAAGGACCTCTCCGGCGGACAGCAACGTCGCCTGCAACTGCTGTTGATCCTGCTGGCACAACCCAATGTGCTGATCCTCGACGAACCCACCAATGACCTGGACACCGACATGCTCTCCGCCATGGAGGATCTGCTCGATTCGTGGCCCGGCACGCTGATCGTGGTGAGCCACGATCGCTATTTTCTGGAGCGGGTCACCGATCAGCAGTACGGGATCCTCGGCGGGCATCTGCGGCATCTGCCGGGCGGGGTGGACGAGTACCTGCGGTTGCGGGCTGCCCATGGGTCGGAGACCGGCGCAGCACAGGCAACTGCTGCCGGCACTGCACCGGACGGGCTGTCCGGCGCCGAGTTGCGGGCCGCGCAGAAGGAGGTGTCCGCCCTGGAACGCCGGCTGGAGAAACTGCAGGAACAGATCAACCGGTCCCGGACGGCGATGGCGGACCATGACCAGTCCGATTTCGAGGGACTCGCGGTCAAGGTGGCCGCCATCCGCGCGCTCGAGGACGAAGTCGCCGAGGTCGAGGAACGCTGGTTCGAACTCGGCGAGCAGATCGGCTAGCGGCGCAGCCGGATCCGCAATTCCTCAGCGGTCTTTCGGACCACGCCGAGCTGCTTGGCGACCTGAACCGGTGACGTACCGCCACGCGCACTGCGCGCGTTGACCGACCCCTCCACGGTCAGCACCTCGCGCACCTGCGCGGTGAGCGCGGGGTTGATCGCGCCGAACTCGTCGTCGGTGAGTTCGTCTAGCCCGACCCCGCGCCCCTCGGCGACGCGCACGGCCTCCCCCGCGGCCTCATGGGCAACCCGGAACGGAACCCCTTGGCGGACCAGCCATTCGGCGATATCGGTGGCCAGCGTGTAACCGGCAGGTGCCAGCGCGGCCATCCGTTCTTCGTCGAAGGTCAGCGTGCCCACCAGGCCGGCCATCGCGGGCAGCAACAGCTCCAACTGGGCCACCGAGTCGAAGACCGGCTCCTTGTCCTCCTGCAGATCCCGGTTGTAGGCCAGGGGCTGCGCCTTGAGCGTGGCCAGCAGGCCCGTGAGGTTGCCGATCAGGCGTCCTGACTTGCCGCGGGCCAACTCGGCGATGTCCGGGTTCTTCTTCTGCGGCATGATCGAACTGCCGGTCGACCAGGCGTCGTGCAAGGTCACGTAACCGAATTCGGTGGTGCTCCACAGGATGATGTCCTCGGCGAGCCGGGACAGATCCACCCCGATCTGAGCGAAGACGAAAGCCGCCTCGGCCGCGAAATCGCGGGCCGCGGTGGCGTCGACGGAATTGTCTGCCGCCGAGGCGAATCCGAGATCCGCGGCAATCGCATCGGGATCCAGGCCCAGCGAGGAACCGGCCAGTGCCCCGGAACCGTAGGGCGAGACGGCGGTGCGGTCGTCGAAATCGGCGAGCCGGTCGACATTGCGCAGCAGCGGATGAGCGTGCGCCAGCAGATGGTGCGCGAGCAGGATCGGCTGCGCGGCCTGCAGGTGGGTCTTGCCCGGCATGATGGCCGTCGGATGCGCGGCGGCCTGCACCGCCAACGCGTTGACCACCTCGAGCACGCCGTCGGCCACCCGGCGGACGGCGTCGCGCAGCCACATCCGGAACAGCGTGGCCACCTGGTCGTTACGCGAACGTCCGGCCCGTAGCCGGCCGCCGAGATCCGGCCCGACCCGGTCGATCAGGCCGCGCTCCAGAGCACCGTGCACATCCTCGTCGGTGACCAGCGGCCCGAAACTGCCGTCGGCGACGTCGGAACCCAGGCTGTCCAGGCCCGCGAGCAGCCCGTCCCGCTGCTCATCGGTGAGCAGGCCGGCCCGGTGCAGAACTCGGGCGTGGGCCTTCGACGCGGTGACGTCGTACGGCGCCAGCACCCAGTCGAAATGGGTCGACTTGCTCAGTGCGGCAAGGGCTGCCGAAGGACCGTCGGCGAACCGGCCGCCCCACAGCGATCCTTCGTTGGTGGTTCCGTCGTTGGTGCTCATGTCACTTACAGGCCCAGGTCGCGCTTGGCCGAGATCTTGGAGCTCAGACCGTGCAGCTGCACGAAGCCCTTGGCCGCGCTCTGGTCGAAGCTGTCGCCCTCGTCGTAGGTGGCGAGGTTGAAGTCGTACAGCGACTCACCGGACCGGCGACCGTTGACGATGACGCTCCCGGCATGCAGAACGAGCCGGATGTCGCCGGAGACGTGCTCCTGCGTGTGCTCGACGAACACCTCCAGCGACCGCTTCAGCGGGCTGAACCACAGGCCGTCGTAGGTGAGCTCGCCCCACTTCTGGTCGACGCCTCGCTTGTACCGGCCCAGCTCGCGCTCAAGCGTCACGTGCTCGAGCTCGGTGTGCGCGGTGATCAGCACCATCGCCCCCGGGGCCTCGTAGATCTCGCGGCTCTTGATGCCGACCAGCCGGTCCTCGACCACGTCGAGCCGGCCCACGCCCTGGGCGCCGGCCCGGGTGTTGAGCTCCTGGATGATCTCCAGCACGGACAGCGGACGACCGTCGATCGCCATCGGGCGGCCCTTGTCGAAGCTGATGATCAGCTCGTCGGGGGCGTTGAAGTTGACCGTCGGGTCCTGGGTGTAGTCGTAGACGTCCTTGGTCGGGGCGTTCCACAGGTCCTCGAGGAACCCGGTCTCCACCGCGCGGCCCCACACGTTCTGGTCGATCGAGAACGGCGAACGCTTGGTGACGTTGATCGGGATCGCGTTCTCCTCGGCGAACGCGATGGCCTTCTCGCGGGTCCAGGCGTAGTCGCGGACCGGGGCGATGACGTCGAGTTCGGGTGCGAGGGAAGCGAAGCCGACCTCGAAGCGCACCTGATCGTTGCCCTTGCCGGTGCAGCCGTGCGCGACGACGGTGCCGCCGTGGCTGCGGGCAGCGTCGACCAGATGCTTGACGATCAGCGGGCGGCTGATGGCCGACACCAGCGGGTAGCGATCCATGTAGAGCGCGTTCGCCTTGATGGTCGGCAGGCAGTATTCGTCGGCGAACTCGTCACGGGCGTCGACCACGACAGCCTCGACCGCACCGCAGTCCAGGGCACGCTGCCGGACGACATCCATGTCCTCGCCGCCCTGGCCGAGATCTATGGCGACGGCGACGACCTCTTTGCCGGTCTCCTTGCCGATCCAGCTGATCGCGACCGAGGTGTCCAGACCTCCGGAGTACGCCAGGATGACGCGTTCGGACATGAGCAATCTCCTTGTTTTGGGCTCTATTTCAAGTTCTCGATGGTTTTGGCAAGTTCGGCCCCGGTCATCGGGTCGCGCGCCACCATCAGGATGGTGTCGTCACCGGCGATGGTGCCGACCACATACGGCAGGGCGGCGCGGTCGATCGCGCTGGCCAGGTAATGCGCCGCCCCGGGCGGGGTGCGCAGCACGGCAAGGTTAGCGCTGGCGTCGGTCGATACCAGCAAGTCCCCCAGCAAGCGGGTCAACCGTTCGGTGCCACCGGACACACCCCGCACCGGGCTGCCGTCCTCGGGCACCACATACACACCGACGCCGCCGTCGGCGCCACGCAGTTTCACCGCGCCGAGCTCCTCCAGGTCCCGCGACAGCGTGGCCTGGGTGACCTCGATGCCCTCCTGGCCCAGCAGGGCGGCCAGTTCGGTTTGGCTGCTCACCTGCCTGGCCGACAGGAGGGCGATGATGCGGGCCTGACGGCCGGCGCGGGTCGGTGCGCTCACGTCAGGCTCGCTCCAGCAACCACACCAGCATGGCCTTCTGCGCATGCAGCCGGTTCTCGGCCTCGTCGAACACCGCGCTCTGCGGCCCGTCGATCACCTCGTCGGTGATCTCGTGACCGCGGTGCGCCGGAAGGCAGTGCAGCACAATGGCTTCCGGGTCGGCACGCTTGAGCAGGTCGGCGTTGACCTGGAACGGACGGAACGGCCGCACCCGGTCGAGCCCGTCGTTCTCCTGGCCCATCGACGTCCAGGTGTCGGTGACGAGCACGTCGACCCCGTCGACCCCGGCCTGTGCGTCATCGGTGACGGACACGGTTGCTCCAGTTTCACTGGCGCGGCGCTTGGCGGCCTCGACGAAGTGCGGGTCCGGTTCGAATCCGGCCGGCGCGGCGATGGTGACGTGGATGCCCGCGGTGACCCCGCCCAGCATCAGCGAGTGCGCCATGTTGTTGGCCCCGTCGCCCAGGTACGTCATCCTCAGGCCCTTGAGCTCGCCCCGGCGCTCGGCCAGCGTCTGCAGGTCGGCCAGCACCTGGCACGGGTGGAATTCGTCAGACAGCGCGTTCACGATCGGAACCGTCGATCCCGAGGCCATGGCCGTCAGCCGCTCCTGGGCGAAGGTGCGCCACACGATGGCGTCGACGTAGCGGGACAGCACTGCGCCGGTGTCCTCGAGGGTCTCCTCGCGGCCCAGCTGGGTGCTGCGGCCGTCGACCACCACGGCGTGGCCGCCGAGCTGGGCGATGCCCATCTCGAACGAGAACCGGGTGCGGGTCGAGTTCTTCTCGAAGATCACCGCGACGCCGCGCGGGCCCTCGAGCGGGCGCCGCGAGAACGGTGCCTTCTTGAGTTCGGCGGCCAGGGCGAGCACCTCGGCCTGCTCATCGGGTGACAGGTCGTCGTCGCGCAGGAAATGCCGGATGGTCATGAAGCAGCCTCCACAGCGGTGTCGAGAACGGCGGGCAGAGCGGACAGGAACGTCTCGATCTGCGGTTCGGTGATGATCAGGGGCGGCGCCAGCCGGATGACGTCCGCTGCAGCGGCATTGACCAGGAATCCGGCGTCGCGCGCGGCGGCCTCGACGGCCTTGGCGCTCGGTGCGGTCAGCACCACGCCCTGGAGCAGGCCCTTGCCGCGCACGTGGTCGACGAGCGGGTGGCCCAACTCCTCGATGCCGTGGCTCAGGGTCTTGCCGAGCACCCCGGCGCGCGCGACCAGGTCACCGTCGGCGAGCGCCTTGAGCACCGCCAGCGCGGCGGCGGTGCACACCGGGTTGCCTCCGAACGTGCTGCCGTGCAGTCCCGGGGTGAGCAGATCACCGGCCGCGCCGATGGCCAGGCAGGCGCCGATCGGAAGCCCGCCACCCAGGCCCTTGGCCAGCGTGACGATGTCGGGGGTGATGCCGTCGTGCTGGTGCGCGTAGAACGCACCGGTGCGCCCGACGCCGGTCTGTACCTCGTCGAGAACCAGGAGTGCGCCGTGTTTTGCGGTGATCTCCCGGGCTTTCGCGAGGTAACCGGCCGGCGGGACGACGACGCCGCCCTCCCCCATGATCGGCTCCAGGAACACCGCGGCGGTGTCCGAATCGACTGCGGCGGCAAGGGCTTCGGAATCCCCATAGGGCACATGGGTGACGTTGCCCGGCAGCGGCTCGAACGGGGCCTGCTTGGCGGGCTGGCCGGTGAGCGCCAGCGACCCCATCGTGCGGCCGTGGAAGGCTCCCTGGGCGGCAACGATGTTCGTCTTGCCGGTGAGCCGGGTGATCTTGAAGGCGACCTCGTTGGCCTCGGTGCCCGAGTTGCAGAAGAACGCCCGCGCCTGGGTTCCGAGGTGCCCGACCAATGCCTCGGCCAGCGCGATGCCCGGCTCGGTGGCGTACAGGTTGGAGGTGTGGCCCAGCGTGTTGAGCTGTGTGGTGACGGCCTCGATGACGCCCGGGTGGCGGTGCCCGAGCAGGTTGACGGCGATACCGCCGAGCAGGTCCAGGTAGGACTTGCCGTCGGTGTCGGTGACCACCGCTCCGTCACCGCTGGCCAGCGCCAACGGCGGGGTGCCGTAGTTGTTCATCATCACCGCTTCCCAGCGGTCCTGGAGGGTCACTTCGCCACCACCTTGGTTCCGGTTCCTTCATCGGTGAAAAGTTCGACCAGCACACAGTGTTCGACGCGTCCGTCGATCAC
This sequence comes from Mycolicibacterium arcueilense, assembly GCF_058536225.1. Taxonomy (NCBI): domain Bacteria; kingdom Bacillati; phylum Actinomycetota; class Actinomycetes; order Mycobacteriales; family Mycobacteriaceae; genus Mycobacterium; species Mycolicibacterium arcueilense. The sequence goes on along the minus strand of NZ_JBZTYL010000022.1, from coordinate 359,190 downwards.
GTGCGCACTCGGCACCCCGCCGGCCACCGCGCGTAGACAGGCTTCGATCTTGGGCACCATGCCCGATTCGAGCGTGGGCAGCAGCTGGGTCAGGGCCTCGGTGTCGATCTCGCTGACCAGCGAGGAACGGTCGGGCCAGTCGGTGTAGAGCCCCTCCACGTCGGTCAGCATGACCAGCTTCTCGGCACCCAGCGCCTCGGCCAGTGCCGCGGCCGCGGTGTCGGCGTTGATGTTGTGCACCACGCCGTCGACATCCGGCCCGATGGTCGAGACGACCGGAATCCGTCCTGCCGCAATGAGATCCAGCAGCGACCCGGCGTTGACGTGCTCGACGTCGCCGACCAGCCCGATGTCGGTGGCCACACCGTCCACGGTGACGCTGCGTCGCACCGCGGTGAACAGATGCGCGTCCTCACCGGTCAGGCCCACCGCGTAGGGACCGTGGGCATTGATCAGGTTGACCAGTTCCCGGCCCACCTGACCGAACAGCACCATGCGCGCCACGTCGAGCACCTCGGGCGTGGTCACCCGGAAGCCGCCCTTGAAATCACCTGCAATGCCCAGCTTCTTGAGCATCGCGCTGATCTGGGGCCCGCCGCCGTGCACCACCACCGGGTGGATGCCGCAGTTGCGCAGGAACACCATGTCGGCGGCGAACGCCGCCTTGAGGGTGTCGTCGGTCATGGCGTTGCCGCCGTACTTGACGACGACGATCTTGCCGTGCAGTTGCTTGAGCCACGGCAGCGCCGAGGCGAGCACCTGGGCCTTGACGCCGCGCTCGATGGCCTGGCTCATGAGCTGTAGGCCGAGTTCTCTTCGACGTAGGCGTGCGAGAGGTCGGTGGTCCTGATGGAAGCTTCGTGCGAGCCCACACCCAGGTTCACCACCACGGCGATGTCTTCGCCGGACAGGTCGACGTCGCGGGCACCTGGCGCGCCCGAACCGTCGACGCACACCGGAGAACCGTTGAACGACACGCTGATCCGTTCCGGGTCCAGCTTCACCGGCGCGATGCCGACAGCGGCGAGCACCCGGCCCCAGTTGGGATCGGAACCGAACAGCGCGGTCTTGACCAGGCTGTCGCGGGCGATGACACGGGCGGCGACCAGTGCATCGTCCTCGGTTTCGGCGCCGGTCACGGTGATGACGACGCGCTTGGTGACGCCTTCGGCGTCGGCCTGCAGCTGTGCGCACAGGTCGTCACAGACCCGCAGCACGGCCTCGTTGAGATCGTCCTGGCTCGGCGCGATCTCGCTGGCGCCGGACGCGAGCAGCAGCACGGTGTCGTTGGTCGAGCAGCTGCCGTCGACGTCGAGCCGGTCGAAGGTCAGCGCTGTCGCCCGCCTCAGCGCGGTGTCGAGTGCCGCGCTTTCAGCGACGGCATCGGTGGTCAGCACCACCAGCATGGTGGCCAGCGACGGCGCGAGCATGCCGGCGCCCTTCGCCATCCCGCCCAGGGTCCAGTTGTCCCCCGACTCCACCGAATGGTGCAGCGCAACCTGTTTCGGCACGGTGTCTGTGGTCATGATGGCCCGGGCTGCGTCGTCGCCGCCGGTCAGTCCTCCGGCGATCTCGTGCACGATCTCGGTCACGCCGGCCAGCACCTTGTCCATCGGCAACCGGTCACCGATCAGGCCCGTCGAGCACACGGCAACCTCGATGGCACCGGTCTCGGTGCCCCAGTCACTCAGCGCGGTGGCCACGGCCTCGGCGGTGGCGTGGGTGTCCTGGAAACCCAGTGGGCCGGTACAGGCGTTGGCACCGCCCGAGTTCAGGATCACGGCACGTAGCCGGCCGCTGGTCAGCACCTGCTGCGACCACTGCACCGGTGCAGCCTTGATCTTGTTGCGGGTGAACACGCCGGCCGCGGCGTAATCCGGCCCCTCGTTGAAGACCAGCGCCAGGTCCGGTGCGCCGGATGCCTTGATACCGGCGGCGATTCCGGCCGCCCGGAAGCCCGCGGGAGCGGTGACACCCTGGGAGCGGACCAGCTTGGTTTCGGTCACGGCGCTACTCCCACGATCGACAGTCCTTCGGTTTCGGGCCAGCCCAGCGCCAGGTTCATCGACTGCACCGCGGCGCCGCCGGTGCCCTTGGTCAGGTTGTCGATGGCGGCGATGGCCACCAGTGCCTTCGCCTGTTCGTCGACCGCGACCGCGATCTGCGCGGCGTTGCTACCGATCACCGAACTGGTCTTGGGCAGCTGCCCCTCGGGCAGCAGGTGAATGAACGGCTCTGCGTCGTAAGCCTTTTCGTAGGCTGCCCGGATCTCGGCCTCCGAAGCCTCGGTGCGGGCGGTGCAGGTCGCCAGGATGCCGCGGGAAGTAGGGATCAGCACCGGGGTGAAGGAGACGGTGACGTCTTTGTCGGTCACCGAACGCAGGCCCTGGGCAATCTCGGGGGTGTGCCGGTGCTTACCGGCGATGTTGTAGGCACGTGCCGAGCCGATCACCTCGGCGCCCAGCAGGTCGACCTTGGCGGACTTTCCCGCGCCCGAGGTGCCGCTCACGGCGACGACCGTGACGGCCGGTTCGACGAGGTCGGCGGCGACGGCGGGCAGCAGCGCCAGCAGCGCCGCCGTCGGATAGCAGCCCGGCACCGCGATGCGCTTGGCGCCCTTCAGCCGGTCCCGGGCCCCGGGCAGTTCCGGCAGACCGTAGGGCCAGCTGCCCGCGTGTGCCGAGCCGTAGAACTTCTCCCAGTCGCCGGCGTCGGTCAGCCGGAAGTCGGCGCCGCAGTCGATGATCAGCGTGTCGGGGCCGAGCTGTTCGGCCAACGCCGCGGAATGACCATGCGGCAGGCCCAGGAACACCACGTCATGACCGGTCAGCACCTCGGCGTCGGTGGGTTCCAGAACCCGCGAGGCCAACGGCAACAAGTGCGGGTGATGCTCGGCCAGCGTGGTTCCGGCGCTGGAGGCCGCGGTCAGCGCCCCGATGGTCAACCGGCCGTCAGCGTAGGCCGGGTGCCCGAGCAGCAATCGCAGGATCTCTCCGCCGGCGTAGCCGCTGGCGCCGGCGACCGCTATCGAAGTCATGCAGCAATTCTGCATTGTTATGCATGCAGATGCAAACTCATTAATTCATCCCGTGCGAGCCTGCGCGTCTGCACCTCAACACGCCGTTACCCACCGACCTCATGCGCACGTTCACGATGATTCGAGCGTGCGCGGAGTAGGCAAGTTCGACGGTGTTTCGCCAGCAGACGCGCACGCTCGCGGTGCTGAATCAGCCCCGCAGGACGGCGCCGACGCGCTCACCGGCCACCACGACCGCGGCATCGCGGGCGGCGCTGGCCTCGTCCTCGGTCAGCGTCCGGTCGGAAGCCCGGAACCGCAGCGCCAGAGTCAGCGACTTACGCCCCTCCCCGATCTGCGGGCCGGTGTAGACGTCGAACAACCGGACGTCCTCCAGCAGCTCGCCGGCCCCGTCACGGACCGCATCGACGACGGCAGCCGCGGCCACATCGTCGGCCACGATCACGCTGATGTCCTGGAACACGGCCGGGAACGGCGACACCTTCGGCGCAGGCAGCGCCTCGACGATCGGTACGGCATCGAGGTCGAGTTCGACGGCACACGTGCCCTTCGGCAGCCCCGTCCGCTCGACGACCGCAGGATGCAATTGACCGGCGTAGCCGACGATCGTGTCGCCCACGAGCACCTCGGCACAGCGGCCGGGATGCCATGGCAGTTCCTGGGCCGCGCGGAGGGTGAATTCCACCCCGGCGGCGCGGCCGATCACCCGTACCGCCTCGAACGCGTCGGCGGCCTCGACCGGACGTCCCGGACCCCAGGGCCCCGCGGGCTCCCGCAGTCCGGTCAGTACCGCCGCGACATGCTGCGGCTGATGCGGCAGCGACGCGTCGAGCCCGGCGATCTCCTCGTCGGTGGGCCGACGGTCATTCGGGATGCGCTCGACGGATCGGGTCTGCTCGGTCGGGTGCACCACCTGCTGAATCCCGAACAGCGCCACATCGGCGGCACCACGGGAGACGTTGCGGCCCAACGCTTCAAGCAATCCGGGCAGCAACGTGGTGGCCAGCTGCGGCCGATCGGCCTCCAATGGGTTGAGCACCCTGGCGGCGTTGCGGCGGACATCGTCGGCGGCCAGACCCCAGGCGTCGAACACGCCGGCGGGCAGGAACGGTGTGGGCAGGACCTCGACGAACCCGGCCAGGGCGAGCGACTTGCCGATGGCACGGCGACGCTTCTGGACGGGGGTCAGGCCACGACCGGCCGGCGCGGTCGGCAGCACCGACGGGATGGACTCCAAACCCTCCAGTCGCAGCACCTCCTCGACAAGGTCGGCACGCTGACGCATATCGGGCCGCCAACTCGGCGGCGTGACGGTGAGCACGTCGGAACCGGTGACTTCGGCACCGATCTGGATGAGCCGCCGCGCCGTGGTGCCTGCGGCGTAGTCGACGCCGGCGGTCCGGTCGGGCAGGTCAGCGGGGATCTCGACGGCCGGTTGGGACCAGTCGGTGCGCCCGTCCACCCGCCAGTCGGTGAGCTTCGGTTCGACGGTTCCGCCGGCGATCTCGGCCAGCAGGGTTGCGCAACGATCAAGTGCGGCAACCGAAATGGCCGGGTCAACCGAACGCTCGTAGCGGCGGCCGGCCTCACTGGCCAGGTGCAGTCGACGCTGGGTGCGCGACACCGCGGCCGGATCCCACACCGCGGCTTCCAGCAGCACGTCGGTGGTGGAATCGCGCACCTCGGTGGTGCCCGCGCCCATGACGCCGCCGATTGCGGCGGTCGCGACGTCGTCGACGATCAACACGTCAGCCGAGTTCAAGGTGCGCTCGACATCGTCGAGGGTGACCACCTTCTCGCCGTCGCGGGCGAACCGCACATCGAAGCCGCCGGTGATCAAGCTGCTGTCATGCGCGTGCATCGGGTGACCGAGTTCGAGCATGACGTAGTTCGTCACGTCGACCGCCGGGGAGATGGCGCGGATACCGCTGAGCATCAACCGACGCTGCATCCACCACGGCGACACCGCCGCCGGGTCGATGCCCGTGACCGGGCGCAGCCCGAAACGTTGTACCCCGGTGCCAGGCTGGACGGTCAGCGGCCAGGCCTCACCCTCGGCAGGCAGTGGTGTCACGTCGGCCAGATCGACGAAATCCAGGTTGTTGGCGCAGGCGATCTCGCGGGCCAGTCCACGGACCGACAGGCAGTAGCCGCGGTCCGGCGTGATCGCCAGATGGAACACCACATCGTCGAGGCCGAGGACGTCGGCGGCCGGGGTGCCCGGCTCAGCCGTGCCCTCGGGCAGGACCAGGATGCCTGCGCCCTCGACACCCAGGTTCATCTCCGACGCCGAGCAGATCATTCCGTCGGAAACCCGGCCGTAGGTCTTGCGCGTGGCGATTGTGAAGTCACCAGGCAGCACGGTGTCGGGGAGCGCCACCACGACCAGATCACCGACAGCGAAATTCGTTGCACCACAAACGATATCGCGGAATTCACCGTCGACATTCCGGACGCCGACGTCGACCTTGCAGGCCCGGATCGGCTTCTTGAACTCGGTCAGTTCCTCGATCGCGGCGACCCGGCCGACGGTCAGCGGACCACTCACCGGACCGATCGGGATGATCTCCTCGACCTCATGACCGATCCGGATGAACGTCTCTTCGAGCTCCTCGACGGACGCATCCCAATCCGGGGCACCGGCGCGGACGGCCTCACGCAGCCAGCTGAAGGGAATCCGCATCAGGCACCGACCCCGAACGGCAGCGAGAAGCGGACGTCACCCTCGACCATGTCACGCATGTCAGGAATTCCGTTGCGGAACTGCAGGGTTCGCTCCAATCCCATACCGAAGGCAAAGCCGGAGTAGACGTCGGGGTCGATACCGCAGGCGCGCAACACATTCGGGTTGACCATGCCGCAGCCGCCCCACTCGACCCAGCCGGGGCCGCCCTTCTTGCCGGGGAACCAGATGTCCACCTCGGCCGACGGTTCGGTGAACGGGAAGAAGTGCGGACGGAACCGGGTGCGCCCCTCCGGTCCGAACTGGGACCGTGCGAATGCGTCCAGCGTGCCGCGCAGATTCGCCATGGTCAGACCCTTGTCCACAGCCAACCCCTCCACCTGGTGGAAGACGGGCGTGTGGGTGGAATCGAGTTCGTCGGTACGGAAGGTCCGCCCGATCGACACGACGTAGACGGGCAGATCGCGTTCGAGCAATGCGCGGATCTGGACGGGCGAGGTGTGGGTACGCAGCACCTGCCGCGACCCGTCCGGGGCGACCTGGAAGGTGTCCTGCTCACTCCGCGCCGGATGGTCCGGCGGGAAGTTGAGCGCGTCGAAGTTGAACTGCTCGGTCTCGACCTCAGGGCCCTCGGCCAGTTCCCAGCCCATCGCCACGAAGGTGTCTGCGACGTTCTCCGCCAGGATCGTGATCGGGTGCCGGGCGCCCACCGGCTGCCGCGTCGAGGGCAGCGTCACATCGATGCGTTCGGCGACCAGCACCGCGGCGTCGCGCTCGGCCCGCAGCGCGGCCAGCCGCTCGTCGTACGCGCGCTGGGCCTCGCCGCGGGCGACGTTGACCCGCTTGCCGGCGTCGGCGCGGTCGGCCTTCGGCAGCGTCGCCAGCGCCTGCCGAGCCAGGGCGATCGGGGCACGATCGCCGAGGTGCTCGGTCTTGGCGCGCGCGAGCGCGTCGAGGTCACCGGCCAGCTCAAAGGCATGCCGGGCCGCGCTGACGGCTTTGGTCAGGGCTTCTTCTGAGAGATCACTGGGCTGCTCAGCCACCCGGCGATCATAGGCGATGGCCTGATCAGGCTTCGAATCCGTTTCCACCGGTTAGCCTTCAGGCCGTGCTGATCCGTCCCCTCATCGTCATGGGCGTCTGGGCTATTGCGGCGCTCACCCTGGCCGCAGCGGTGTTCTTCAGCAGTGGCTGGGCGGTCGCCACCGTCGCACTGACAGCGCTGGCGGCGCTGGGCACCTGGGACCTGCTGCAGACCCGGCACACCATCCTGCGGTCCTACCCGATCCTCGGCCACGTGCGATTCCTGATGGAGCTCATCCGGCCCGAGATCCGCCAGTACTTCATCGAGTCCAACACCGAGGCTGCGCCGTTCGACCGCGAGACCCGGGATCTGGTCTACGAACGGGCCAAAGCCACCAAGGGTGATGAACCGTTCGGCACCGAGCGCGACGTCAATGCACCCGGATACGAATTCCTGCGGCACTCGATCCGGGCCCGCTCGGCGGAAGACCTGGCGCCCCGAGTGCGACTCGGCGGCCCCGAGTGCGTACAGCCCTACGACATCGCCCTGCTCAATGTCTCGGCGATGAGTTTCGGGGCCCTGTCGGCCAACGCGATCGAGGCGCTGAACCGGGGCGCGGCCCGCGGCGGGTTCATCCACGACACCGGCGAGGGCGGCATCAGCCCCTACCACCGCAACGGTGGCGATCTGGTCTGGGAGATCGGCTCGGGATACTTCGGCTGCCGAGACGCCGACGGGCAGTTCGACCCCGAGGCGTTCGCCGCCAAGGCCACGTTGCCCGAGGTCAAGGTCATCTCGATCAAACTGTCCCAAGGTGCCAAACCCGGTCTGGGCGGTGTGTTGCCCGGCGCCAAGGTCAGCCCCGAGATCGCGGCCACCCGGGGCGTACCGGTGGGGCGCACCGTGATCTCACCCCCAGCCCACAGCGCGTTCAGCACGCCCACCGAATTCGTCGGCTTCATCGACACACTGCGCCGCCTGTCGGGCGGCAAGCCCGTCGGGTTCAAGCTGTGTGTCGGGGCCCGCAGCGAATTTCTGTCCATCTGCAAAGCAGTCCTGCAGACCGGCATCGCGCCGGACTTCGTCATCGTCGACGGCTCCGAGGGCGGGACCGGCGCGGCACCGCTCGAGTTCGAGGACCACGTCGGCATGCCGCTCACCGAGGGCCTGATGATGGTGCACAACTGCCTCGTCGGCACCGGGTTGCGCGATCGCATCAAGATCGGCGCGTCGGGCAAGGTGGCCAGCGGCGTGGATATAGTCAGCCGCATCTGCCAGGGTGCCGATTTCACCATGTCCGCCAGGGCCATGATGTTCGCGGTGGGCTGCATCCAGGCGCTCAAATGCCACACCAACCACTGCCCCACCGGCGTCGCCACCCAGGACCGTGCCCGCGCCCGGGCCCTCGACGTCGGGGACAAATCGGCGCGGGTATTCAATTTCCAGCGCGAAACCGTGGCCAGCGCCGCGCAGATCGTGGCCTCGATGGGGTTGTCCGGCTTCGGCGACCTGTCCCCTGCCATGCTGAACCGCCGGATCGACGGCCTGGGCAGCCGCACCTACGCCGAAATCTACGAGTGGCTCATGCCCGGCGAACTGCTCGAAGACCCACCGGAATCCTGGCGGTCGGACTGGGTGGAATCGTCGGCCGCCGAATTCGCCTGATCGCCCCGCGGCTCAGCCGGCCGGCGACTGCCCGGAGGTTTTCACCCGGTACATCACCAGATCCTCGGGCACACCCTCCGGCTTCACCGAAAAGATCTGCCGCCGTTCACGTTTGACCGTCACCCCGAGAGTGGTGAGCTCGCCTTCCGAGATGCCCTCCAACGTGGTGTGCGAGATCATCAAGCCACCCTTGGCAGCCCGTTCCATCACGCGAGCGGTGATGTTGACGTCGATGCCGAGCCAGTCCGACCCGATGCGCTGCGGACGCCCGGTGTGGATCCCGACCCGCATCCGCGGTGCGTAACCGTCCACGTCGATGTTCTTGACACCCTCGCGCGCCACGAGCATCGCCCGCAGGGCGGTTTCCGGATCGGAGAACACCGCCATCATGCCGTCGCCCATGCGCTTGACGATGTGACCGCCGGCCTCGAGTACCGGAGGTTCGATCACCTGGGCCACCCGTCGCAGCAGCCGCAACGTGGCGTCATCGCCGGCGCGCAGCGACCACGACGAGAAACCGACCAGGTCGGTGAACGCCAGCGTCACCTCGGGATTCGCCGGGGTTCCCGAGACCCGTTCGGTCAGCGCCTGCCAGACCTGTAGCGCACCCAAGCTCACCTCCCGTGAGGCGGCATCACGGTCCAGGAGCCGGTCGGCCACGCGCGCGGCCGCCCTGGGTCCGCCCTCTCCGGCAGCCGAGAGCCGGTCACCGAAATCAGGATCCCCCGGCAACGCCCGCCGCGCCCGCCGGACCAGATCGACGACGGCCGGGCTGCGATTGGTGCGTTGCAGCCAGCCCAACGGACCCGGCAACCCGGGTGCCTTCGCAGGGCGCTGCTGTGGCGCCTGCTCGATATCCCCGACCTCGCCGGACGGGTCATCGAACGGCTCGCCATCCACAGCGCAAGAGTAAGTGGCGCGCAGACCGAGCGGCAATCGCGCCACGAGCGGGTTAGCCCACACTCCCCCGGCGTCGGCAAACCGGCCTGGTCACGGCCCTGTGGCGCCCCGGTAGCCGCCGAATAACAGTGCGCAGCGACGCGCCGTGGCTTCGTAGACAACACACGTTGTCACTACTATCGTGAGCTCAGCTGTGATTCACGTCATGACGAGTCAACGAGGACGCAATGACCACACGAGCCACCACCAGCGAGCACGATCCACTCGGCCCGGATTCGCTGACCTGGAAGTACTTCGGCGACCTGCGCACGGGGATGCTGGGCGTCTGGATCGGAGCGATCCAGAACATGTATCCCGAACTCGGCGCCGGGGTCGAGGAGCATTCGATACTGCTGCGCGAACCCCTACAGCGGGTGGCCCGCTCGGTCTACCCGATCATGGGCGTCGTCTATGACGGCGACCGGGCGGCCGACACCGGCGCGCAGATCAAGGGTTTTCACCACACCATCAAGGGCGTCGACGGCCAGGGCCGGCGCTATCACGCACTGAACCCTGAGACGTTCTATTGGGCGCACGCCACGTTCTTCATGCTCATCATCAAGACCGCGGAGTATTTCTGCGGCGGGCTGACCGAGGCCGAGAAATGCCAGCTCTTCGACGAGCATGTGCAGTGGTACCGCATGTACGGCATGAGCATGCGGCCCGTTCCGAAGACCTGGGACGAGTTTCAGGAGTATTGGGACGCCAAGTGCCGCGACGAGCTCGAGATCAACCGGGCCACCCTCGACATCTTCACCATCCGGATCCCCAAACCGTGGTTCGTATTGATGCCGACGCCGGTGTGGGACCAACTGTTCAAACCCCTTGTCGGCGCGCAGCGCTGGATCGCGGCCGGCCTGTTCGACCCGGCGGTGCGGGAGAAGGCCGGGATGCGCTGGACACCCGGCGACGAGGTCCTGCTGCGAATCTTCGGCAAGATGGTCGAGTTGGCATTCGTCGCGGTGCCCGACGAGATCAGGCTGCACCCGCGCGCCCTGTCGGCCTACCGCCGCGCCGCCGGGAAACTACCGGTCGACGGCCCCCTGGTCGAAGCGCCTGGCTTCATGGCTCCGCCCCGCGACCGCCGCGGAATGCCGATGCACTACCTGCCACGCCACAAGACCCTGCTGGACCGGGCCGGCGCGTTGGTGCACACCACGTTCTCACTGCCGGCGCTGCGACGGCCCGCCAGGCGCAGTGCGGCCTGACTTTTGACACCTGTCTAAGCTGTCGAGATGCTTGATTGGTCTGACGTCGACATTGCTGTCCGGGACGCAGTACGCGAGTTCGTGGACAAGGAGATCCGGCCCCACCTCGATGAGCTGGAAAGCGGCGACATGGAGCCGTACCCGATCGTGCGAAAGCTCTTCGCCACGTTCGGTATTGATGCCCTCTCCAAGGAATCGCTGGACAAGCGGCTGGAGAAGCTGCGCAGCGGTGACAGCAAGCCGTCGGGCGCCCGCGGTGGAATGTTCGGCGGCAGCGGTTCGCCGGGTATGGGGTTCGTCCTGATCAGCGAACTGTGCCGGGTGTCGATGGGCCTGGTCACCGGCCTCGGGGTCAGCTTGGGCCTGACGGTGTCGACGATCCAGAGTCGCGGCACCCTGGCCCAGCAGGAACGCTGGCTGCCCGGCCTGGTGACCTACGAGAAGATCGGCGCATGGGCGATCACCGAACCCGATTCGGGCTCGGATGCCTTCGGCGGCATGAAGTCCTACGTCACCCGTGACGGCGACGACTACATCCTCAACGGCCAGAAGACCTTCATCACCAACGGCCCGGACGCCGATGTGGTGGTCGTCTACGCGAAGTTGGACGAGGGTGACGGCGCGGACAAGCGCAATCGGAAGGTATTGACCTTCGTCCTGGACCGCGGCATGGAAGGCTTCGTGCAGTCGAAGCCGTTCCGCAAGATGGGTATTCACTCATCGCGCACCGGCGAGCTGTTCTTCAACAACGTCCGGCTGGGCCGCGACCGGCTGCTCGGCGAGACCGAAGGGTCCGACGAAGGGGCCGACGAAGGGCGGGCCAGCGCCCGGTCGAACTTCTCGGCCGAACGCATCGGGGTGGCCGCGATGGCGCTGGGCGTGATCGAGGAATGCCTGCGGTTGAGCGTCGACTACGCCAAGACCCGCACCCTGTGGGGCCAGGAGATCAGTCAGTTCCAGCTGATCCAACTCAAGCTGGCCAACATGGAAGTGGCCCGGATGAACGTGCGCAACATGCTGTTCCGCGTCATCGAATCCGCCGAGAAGGGCGTCTCGATCTCCCTCGCCGAGGCCTCCGCGATCAAGTGGTACTGCTCGCAGGCGGCCACCGATGTCGCGATGGAAGCGGTGCAGCTGTTCGGCGGCAACGGCTACATGACCGAGTACCGGGTGGAGCAGTTGGCCCGTGACGCGAAGTCGCTGATGATCTACGCCGGCAGCAACGAGGTGCAGATCACCCATGTGGCACGGGGTTTGCTCAGCTAGCGGGCTCGGTCACCCCACGACGGCGAGGGCGTCGATCTCCACCAGCATGACCTCGTGCGGGAGGCCGACGAATACGGTTGTCCGGCAGGGCAGCTGGTCGGACTTCACGTTCTCGGCGACGAACTCGCCGTACACCTCGTTCATGGCCGTGAAATCCTCGCGCTTGGTGAGATAGACCCGGAACATCAGGACGTCGTCGACGCCTGCACCACCGGCCGCCAGGATCGCCTTGACGTTTTCCAGCGTCCGGCGGGTCTGCGCTTTGACGTCGCCTTCGCCGATGTATGTGTTGGTCGCGGGGTCCATCGGTCCCTGCCCCGACACCTGCAGCAATCCGCCCTTGCGGATGCCCTGACTGAAGGTGTGAGCGGGGGCCGGGGCCGCGTCGGTGCGGATGACCTGCGAATCAGACACGGTGGAATCTCCTCTGTGTTTCGGTGTTTTCGATGATTATCGATCGGGGTTACAAAGGGGGCCGGTAACCACATTCGGCCGAGATGCGTTCACCCACCGCCTGCAGCGGCGGCAGCAGTTCGAGGACCTGGTCGAAGGGCAGCACCACATCGGGCACCGAGACGGAGACTGCCGCAACGACACGACCGTTCGCACCGCGGATCGGTACCCCCACGCAATTGATCGACGGCTCGTTCTCTTCGCGATCTTGCGCCCAGCCTTGCGCGCGCACGGTCTCGATCTCCCGCAGGTACGCCTCAGCCGTCGTGATGGTGTTGGCGGCGCGCCGGGTGAAGTCCATCGTGGCGACCATCCGGCGCAGTTCGGCATCGGACAGGTCGGCGAGAATCACCTTGGCGACAGCGGTCGAATTCAGGTTGGCGGTCAAGCCGATTCGCGAGTACATGCGGATCTGGTCGTGCGATTCGAGCTTGTCGATATAGACGATGTCGCCACCTTCCATCGCGGCGAGGTGAGTGGTGCGGCCGTACTCGCGATTGAACTCGACGAGGTACCGCGAAGCGATCTGGCGGATCTCCCGCTGGTCGGTGCCGTGTGCGGCGAGCTCGAAGATCCGTGATCCGAGGTGATAGCGGTTGTTGTTGTCGCGGAACGTGAACCGCTCGTCGGACAACGTGCGCAGCAGCCTCATCACGGTGGTCTTGTGCACATCTGTGGCGGCCGCCAGCTCGTCGAGGCCGGCCGGGCCCTTGCCCAGCTGAATCAACAGTTGCAGTGCCCGTCCGACACTTTGGCTCACCGCCGGCTCCCGCACACCATGAATCCGGCCTCGCTCACCGTCGTCGCAGCCCACTCCCCGTCCGTGCAGTCGAGCAGATGCTCGACCGCTGCGTCAGGCGGCGGCGGCGCCGAATCAGCCACGACGGTAAGGGTGACGGCGGCTCCGATGTGGCCGCGCCGCAGACATGATTCCGGATCCTCACCGAGCACGACGCCGCTGAGAAAACCGGCCGCGAAGGCATCACCCGCACCGACAGGCTCCACGACCTCGACGCGAAGGGCCGGAACGGCGATCACGGTGCCGGTCCGGTCGACCGCCAGCGCCTGCTCAGCACCGTCCTTGATAACCAGGGTCCCCGGATTCGGCAGGATACGACGCAGCGCCGCCGGATCGTCGGTTCCCATGACGCGGAGCGCCTCGTCGGCGCCCACCAACACCACGTCCGCCAGGTTGGCCAGCGCAATCACCTCGGCGGTGTCGCCGTCGGGCCACAGCTGTTCACGCCAGTTCACGTCGAAACACACCGGCCCGTCGATGCCAGGTCGGTCGGTGAGCAACCGGCGCATCATGGCCCGACACGTCGGCGACAGGGCAGGCGTGATGCCGCTGCAGTGCACCACTGATGCATGCGCGAACGCGGCCACAACCGCCGGTGCGTCGAGGAATTCGGGTGACATCGCCGACGCCGCCGACCCCGTCCGGCTGTACCGGCTGACGCTGCTCGGCGCCCCGTTCGTGTCCGGCGCGGCCACCTTCGAGTAGTGCCCGGTGGGCCGCGCAGGATCGATCTCGACCGCGGAGATGTCGACGCCGCGCGCGGTCAACTCGGATGTGATCAGTGCGCCGTAGGCGTCGTCGCCGAGCCGGCCGATGAACGAGGCGGGGATGCCCCAGGCGACGAGTCCGGCCGCCACGTTGGCTTCCGCACCGGCCAGGTGGAGTTCGGCTTGAGCACCGGCCAGCACCAGCGGTTCACCGAGGCAGGCGACGCCGGCAGTGGGTGCGGGCAATTCGGGCACTGCGGTCCTTGGGGTCAGACGATTGACGCGGTGTCGTCAATCATGTTAGACAGATCACACATAAATTTGCAACTCTGATTGCATCAGATGCAACAGAGCAGCTCACGCTGGTTGCCACGCAACTGCCGCGAAGGAAATCACCACGGAGGACAAGGAATCGGAATGACGACGCGAGGCGAGCCACTGCTGGACAGTCGGGCATTGGACGACCTCCGCTCCGAACGCCTGTCCGTATTGGACAAGGCCCTCCCCGCCGCGGCTGACGGGCTCACCGCCGAGGAATTCCTCGCCACTCGCCCCCGCCTCTCGGCATTCACCACACCGGTGATGACACTGGACAATTCGGCGATCGAGGACAACGTGGCCGCCATGTCCGCCTGGTGCAGTGCGCACGGGGTCGAACTGGCACCTCATGGGAAGACCACCATGTCGCCGGTGTTGTGGGACCGACAGATACGCAGCGGCGCATGGGGTATCACGCTTGCCACGCCCAGCCAGGTGCGGGTCGCGGTGAGTTTCGGGGTGCGCCGGATCCAGCTCGCCAATGCCCTTGTCGACCCGGCCGCGTTGCGCTGGCTGGCCGGGGAGATGTCTGCCCGTTCCGACCTCGAGGTGATCACCTGGGCAGACTCGACGGCCACCGTCGACGCGATGAACGCGGCACTCGCCGAAACCGAGGTGGCGCGGCCGATTCCGGTGCTCGTCGAACTCGGGGCGGCCGGCGGGCGCACCGGCGCGCGTTCGGTGGACGAGGCCGCGGCGGTGGCCGAGCACCTCGCGGCGAGTGCCGTCCTGCGCCTGGCCGGGGTGTCGGGCTACGAGGGATCGCTGGCGCACGACGCGTCGGACACGTCATTGGCGCGGGTCCGGCACTACCTGGAGGACATGGCCCGGCTGCACCGGCGCATCGACGCCGCGGACCTCTACCCCGCCGAATCCGACCGATACGTGACCGCCGGCGGCAGCGCCTATTTCGATGCCGTGGCGGATGTGCTGGCCCCACTGGCCGGCGGTCAGACACACGTCGTGGTCCGCGCCGGGGCCTACATCATCCACGACGACGGCTTCTACACCGGGATCACACCGTTCCGCCGCAGTGACGAGCCCTACCGGCTGCGCTCGGCGATGCACACCTGGGCGCGGGTGGTGTCGCGCCCGGAACCGGGGCTGGCCCTGCTGGATGCAGGCAAGCGCGACGTGCCGTTCGACGAGGGTCTCCCGACGCCGCAACTGGTCGCCTCGCAGCTCGGCGCACCCGCACGTCCGCTCACGGGCGGGGAGATCGTCGCCGTCAACGATCAGCACGCGTTCCTGACCATCCCGCCCGGCTCCGACATTCACGTGGGTGACGTTGTGAGACTGGGGCTTTCCCACCCGTGCACGGCCTTCGACAAGTGGCGATGGATACCCGTCGTGGCGCCGGACGAGGCGGATCCTGTCGTCATCGACCTGATCCGCACCTACTTCTGATCCGGAGCTGTGATGCGCCCCCTGATCCGCTCGGCCGCCGTCATCACCGGCGCGACAGCCGGAGGGTCGCTGCGGCGCGGTGCAGGTGGAGGTGTGCAATGACAGAACTCGACGTCCTTCGGGCAGATCGTGTGCTCAGCGTCGTTCGGGCCGAGACGATTCCGGACGCGGCCGATCTGTGCCACGCGCTCGCGGCGGGCGGCATCCGCACGGTCGAGCTGACATTCACCACCCCCGGCGTTCTCGAGCACCTGCGCTCGTGCGCCGAATCGGTGTCCAGGGCCGGGATCACGCTCGGCGTCGGCACTGTGATGACTGCCGATCAGGCCCGCGGCGCCATCGACGCGGGTGCGCGTTTCCTGGTCACCCCCGGCCTGCGACCCGCGGTCGCCGAGGTCGCGACGGCCGGCTCGGTTCCCGTGTTCCTGGGTGCGCTCACCCCGACCGAGGTGGCGCAGGCGATCGATCTCGGATCCGCTGCGGTGAAGATCTTCCCGGCCGGCAGCGTGGGTCCGAAATACCTGTCCGACCTGCACGGGCCATACCCGGACGTCGAGCTGCTGCCGTCCGGGGGGATCGACGACGCAAACGCCAGGGCCTACCTCGATGCGGGCGCGCTCGCTGTGTGCGCGGGTACCGGCGTCGTTTCACCGGCGCATGTCGCGGCCGGAAACTGGGAGGAAATCACCAGCCGGGCACGGAGTTTCGTCGCCGCCCTGTCCCGCTGAGTCTTTTCACCACTTCAACCATTCCTGGTCCACGCCACGCGAGCGTCAGGAAATCATGTGCCGGCCCGGGTGTGCCTGCTGCCACCCGGCCATCGCGGCGTCCCAGTCGGGGCCGTCGAGCGCGGTGAGCGCAGCTGGGAAGAGTCCGTCCTCTTCTTTGGCGATGTGGACGTAGAGCTCCTCGATCTCTGCACGGATCCGCTTCTGATCGTCGGGGTCGGACAGGTCGACCACCTCGAGAAACGCAGCCAGCTCGCGGTGTTCGGCCACGAGCGGGTCGATGTGCTCGGCGTAGAGCTCGTCGGTATGCATCACCGCGAACAGCCCGTTCTCCTCACCCTGCCAGTGGGAGCGCAACTCGTCGAACATCTCCCCCAGCCGCCGGCGCGCCACGTCGAGCTCACCGCGGTCCATGGCGCGCACCGCTTCACGACCGTGGTCGACCGCGCGCTCGTGCTCGGCGATGTAATCCCGCAGCAGTGGCATGTCCCGGCATCCGCAGTATTGGCACACGACGCACCTCCCCACAGCATCGTGTCACATCACCCGAGTGGCCACTTGTGATACTCGAATCGCGAAAACCGTGCGATAAGTGGCCATTCGGCGCACTATCTGCGATGGGCGCGGGCGCTCTGATACAGGCAGATCGATGCCGCCGAGGCGATGTTGAGACTTTCGGAATGTCCGGGCATCGGAATGTGCACCCGGTGATCGGCCGCCACCGCCAGTTCGGTTGGCAGGCCGTGGGCCTCGGGCCCGAACAGCCAGGCCGTGGGCCCGGTCAGGTCCACATCATCGAGGCTGACCTCGCCGTCGATCGTGGTGGCGAGCACTCGCATCCCGGCGGCCTGCAGCTGCGCAACGGTTGCCGCCTCGTCAGGCTCGCCGATCACCGGCAGGGAGAAGATGCTGCCAGCCGACGCCCGCAGGCACTTGCTGTTGTAGGGATCGACGCTGTTGCCGGCCAACACCACCGCGTCGGCACCCATCGCGTCGGCGGCCCGGATCAACGTGCCGGCGTTGCCCGGCTCCGAGATCTGCACCGGTACCGCGATCAGCCGGGGCTCAGCGGAAAGGACGTCATCGAGGGATACTTCCGGCAGCCGGCACACCGCCACCAGGCCGACCGGTGTCACGGTGTCCGACAACGCTTTCGCCGCACGCTCGGTGACCAGCTGCACTGGCACAGCGGCCAGCAGGTCGCCGAAGCGGTCCATGGCGGCCTCGGTCGCGAACACCTCGGAAACAAGTCCGCGCCGCAACGCGGCCTCGACGAGGTTGGGTCCCTCGGCAAGGAAGCGTGCGGCGCGGCGGCGCCCGACGTGGCGCTGCAGTTTGACCGCAGCAGCCACCCGGGCAGAACGCTCGGTGAGCGTCAGGCGGCCTCTCCGGAGGGCGCATTGACATCTTCGGGAAGAGCGGCCTTGGCGACCTCGACCAGCGCGGTGAACGCGGCGGCATCGCTGACGGCGATCTCGGCCAGGTTCTTGCGGTCCACCTCGACACCGGCGGCCTTGAGGCCCTGGATCAGGCGGTTGTAGGTGATGTCGTTGGCGCGGGCCGCAGCGTTGATACGCGAGATCCACAGCTTGCGGAACTCACCCTTGCGGGCGCGACGGTCACGGTAGGCGTAGGTCAGCGAGTGCAGCTGCTGTTCCTTGGCCTTGCGGTACAGACGGGACCGCTGGCCCCGGTAGCCCTTCGAGGCCTTGAGTACGGTACGCCGCTTCTTCTGGGCGTTGAGTGCGCGCTTCACGCGTGCCATGGGATGTTCCTATTCTCGTTCGGTACGGGGAGCGGCAGGTCTAGCCGTTGAGCAACTTGTTGACACGCTTGGTGTCGTTGGCTGCAACCACGGTGCGGCCGTCAAGCCGGCGGGTGCGCTTGGAGGCCTTGTGCTCCAGCAGGTGGCGGCGGCCGGCCTTCTGGCGCACGATCTTGCCGGTCCCGGTCTTGCGGAAGCGCTTCGATGCTCCGCTGTGGGTCTTCGCCTTGGGCATGAATCCTCAGTTCTGTGTTGAAACTAGTTCTGCGTAACGTCTGGTTCTTCTGGTGCGGCTGCTGCCTGCTGCCCGCCTGGGCGCTCGGCCTGCTCTGCCGCCTTGGCGCGAGTCTTCGCGCCGCGGTGCGGTGCCAGCACCATCGTCATGTTGCGGCCGTCCTGCTTGGCTGACGTCTCGACGAAGCCGTACTCGGCGACATCGGCGCCCAGCCGCTGCAGCAACCGGTATCCGAGTTCGGGCCGGGACTGCTCACGTCCACGGAACATGATCGTCACCTTGACCTTGGACCCGGCTTCGAGGAAGCGGACCACGTGGCCCTTCTTCGTCTCGTAGTCGTGATCGTCGATCTTGGGACGCAGCTTCTGTTCCTTGACGACGGTCTGCTGCTGGTTCTTGCGAGACTCGCGCTCCTTGAGTGCCGTCTCGTACTTGAACTTGCCGTAATCCATGATCTTGCAGACCGGGGGTTTTGCGGCTGGTGCAACTTCGACGAGGTCGAGATCGGCATCCGCGGCGACGCGGAGAGCATCTTCGATGCGGACAATGCCTACCTGCTCGCCGTTCGGTCCGATCAGGCGGACTTCAGGTACGCGGATGCGCTCGTTGATGCGGGTCTCAGTGCTGATGGGGCCTCCTATGTTGGGTCTGCTGAGGAGACCCACCCATCCGCATCTCTGCCCCGAAGAACAGAAAAGCCCTGCTCAAAGCAGGGCCCAATGCCGACCGATCACGGCTTGCGCCGCCTGCAGCTCCGATGCCGGAGCACAGAACCGGTGCCCGAGGACACCGGCGACCGGACCGTTGTACCTTGTGGCCAACGGTGGGAGTGGGACTCCACTTGCTGTCCCTGACATGAGCCGGGACGGTCGCGCATGACAGTCTAGCAGGCATGACGGATCCGACCGAAATGCCCGACGAGGCGACGCCGCAGGTGCGGGAACTTGCCGACATCCCCGCAGTGGAAGTCATCACCCGGGCGGCCCTCATGTTGATGAGCGCCGCGGCCGAGAAGATCGGACTCTCTGCCGAGGACCCCGAGGATAGCCCGCACCGTGATCTCGACGAGGCCCGCCGGGTCATCACCGCACTGGCCGGGCTCGTGACGGCATCGGCCGAATATCTGGGACCGCACGCGGGCCCGGTGCGCGACGGCCTCAAGAGCCTGCAGCTGGCGTTCCGCGAAGCCAGTGCGCATCCCGACGAGCCCGGCAAAGGCCCAGGCGAGAAGTACACCGGCCCCGTCTGGTAATCACCTGGGCGGTGTCTGTGCGCGCGATTGACCCAATTGACGGTTTGACCGCCTATTCTCCGGGCGTATGACCGTTATCAGCCGCGGCAGCCGCACCGGGGTCCAGCCCGCGTCGAGGTTCTCCTGGGTTCCCGCAGCAGCCGGCTGGATCGTCGGGGTGATCGCCACTCTTTCGCTGATCGCCAGTGTGTCTCCGGCGGTGCGTTGGTTGATCCAGGTGCCGCGAGAGTTCGTCAACGACTACATCTTCAACTTCCCCGACACCAGCTTCGCGTGGGCGTTCGTACTGGCGCTGCTGGCAGCCGCGCTGGCCGCCCGCAAGCGGATCGCCTGGTGGATTCTCGTGCTCTACATGGTGGGCGCGATCGGCTGGAACCTCGGCGATCTCGCGACCGGCGGCGACCCCGTCGCCGACGACGTCGGCGAGGTCATCGGCGTGGTGTTCCACGTGGTGGCCATCGTCGCGCTGGTGTTGGCGCGTAATCAGTTCTGGGCCAAGGTGCGCCGCGGCGCCCTGCTCAAATCCGCCGTGGTGCTGGTCGCGGGCATGGCGATCGGGATCCTGGCCGCCTGGGCACTGCTGGAGCTGTTCCCGGGCACCCTGCCCCCGGAATGGCGGTTGCTGTACGCGGTCAACCGGGTGAGCGGTTTCGCGACCGTCCCCACGGACGTGTTCGAGGGCTATTCGCATCCCTTCCTCAACGCGATCTTCGGCTTGTTCGGCGCGTTGGCGTTGATGGCCGCGGCGATCGTGCTGTTCCAGTCACAACGTGCCTCCAATGCGTTGACGGGTGAGGACGAATCGGCGATCCGCGGCCTGTTGGAGGTCTACGGCAAGAACGATTCGCTGGGATACTTCGCCACCCGCCGCGACAAGTCGGTGGTGTTCGCGCCCAACGGCCGGGCCGCCATCGCCTACCGGGTCGAGGTGGGCGTGTGCCTGGCCGGCGGCGATCCGGTCGGTGATCCCAAATCGTGGCCACAGGCGATCGCGGCCTGGCTGCAGTTGTGCCAGACCTACGGCTGGGCCCCGGGCGTGATGGGCGCCAGTTCGGCGGCGGCCGAGGCGTTTCGGGCGGCCGGCCTGAACGCCCTGCAACTCGGCGACGAAGCCATCCTGCATCCGGACAACTTCCGGCTGTCCGGGCCCGACATGCGTGCGGTGCGCCAGGCAGTCACCCGGGCCCGGCGCGCCGGCACCACGGTGCGCATGCGGCGCCACCGCGAGCTCGATGAGGCCGAGATGGCCGAGGTGATCCGGCGCGCCGACGCGTGGCGCGACACCGAGACCGAACGCGGCTTCTCGATGGCGCTGGGCCGGTTGGGCGACCCGGCCGACGGTGACTGCCTGCTCGTCGAGGCCGTGCAGCAGCGCGACGGCAACCCCGAGCCCGAGGTGGTCGCGCTGCTGTCGCTGGTGCCGTGGGGCACCAACGGCGTCTCGCTCGACGTGATGCGCCGCTCCCCGCAGTCCCCCAACGGCACCATCGAACTGATGGTGAGCGAACTGTGCATGCAGTCCGAAAGCATTGGCGTCAGCCGGATCTCACTGAACTTCGCAATGTTCCGGTCAGCCTTCCAGCAGGGTGCGCAGCTGGGCGCCGGTCCGGTGGCCCGGCTGTGGCGGGCGCTGCTCGTGTTCTTCTCCCGGTGGTGGCAGCTGGAGACGCTGTACCGCTCCAACATGAAATACCAGCCCGAGTGGGTGCCCCGGTACGCCTGCTACGAGGATGCCCGGCTGATCCCCCGCGTCGGGGTGGCCTCGGTGATCGCCGAGGGATTCCTGGTGTTGCCGTTCTCCCGGCGCAACAAGCAGCACACCGGCGAGCACGTCGCCGCCCCGGCCGATCTGGTGGGTTCGGGCCGGTTGCATCACGACGGCAGCGCACCTGACATGTCCGGGCTGCCGATCGACCCGGCCGACGGCGACGAGCAGCAGCGGCTGCCCGAGCAGGTGCGGGTCCGGATGGCGAAGTTGCGGCAGTTGCAGGCCGCCGGCGTGGACGCCTATCCGGTGGGCCGGGCCCCCAGCCACACCATTGCCGCCGCACTGGAATCGGCCGAGGGGAACACGCTCACCGTCGCCGGTCGCATCCTCCGCATCCGGGATTACGGCGGTGTGCTGTTCGCCCAGTTGCGCGACTGGTCGGGCGAAGTCCAGTTGCTGCTCGACAACGCCCGCCTGACCGAGGCCACGACCGCCGACTTCACCGCAACCATCGATCTGGGCGATCTGATCGAGGTCAGCGGTTCCATGGGTCACAGCCGCAACGGCACCCCCTCCCTGCTCGTCGACAGCTGGCGTTTGACGGGCAAATGCCTCCGCCCGCTGCCGGACAAGTGGAAGGGTCTGACCGACCAAGAGGCTCGGGTGCGGGCCCGCTACGTGGACCTGGCCGTCAACACCGAGGCACGGGACTTGATCCGGGCCCGCAGCGGCGCCCTGCATGCCATCCGGGAAACGTTGTACGCCAAGGGTTTCCTCGAAGTCGAAACGCCGATCCTGCAACAGATCCACGGCGGAGCCAACGCCCGGCCGTTCCTGACCCACATCAACGCCTACGACCTGGACCTGTATCTGCGGATCGCACCCGAGCTCTATCTCAAGCGGCTGTGCGTCGGCGGCGTCGAGCGGGTCTTCGAACTGGGCCGCGCATTCCGCAACGAGGGCGTGGACTTCAGCCACAACCCGGAGTTCACCCTGCTGGAGGCCTACCAGGCGCACGCCGACTACAACGTCTGGATCGACGGCTGCCGCGAGCTGATCCAGAATGCCGCTCAGGCCGCCAACGGGGCCCAGGTCTTCCAGCGGCCGCGCGCCGACGGAGTCCTCGAGCCGGTCGACATCTCGGGCCGGTGGGCAGTCAAGACCGTGCACGACGCGGTGTCGGAAGCCCTCGGCGAGCACGTCACCGTCGAGACCGACCTGGCCACCCTGCGCAGGCTCTGCGATGCGGCGCACATCCCCTATCTGACCCACTGGGACGCCGGCGCGGTGGTGTTGGAGATGTACGAGCACCTCGTCGAGGACCGCACCGAAGAGCCGACGTTCTACAAGGACTTCCCCACCTCGGTGTCGCCGTTGACCCGCCCGCACCGCAGCATCCCTGGAGTTGCCGAACGTTGGGATCTGGTCGCCTGGGGTGTGGAACTGGGCACCGCCTACAGCGAGCTCACCGACCCCGTCGAACAGCGCCGCCGGCTGCAGGAGCAATCGTTGCTGGCCGCCGGCGGTGATCCCGAGGCGATGGAGCTCGACGAGGACTTCCTGCAGGCCATGGAGTACGCGATGCCGCCGACCGGCGGTCTCGGGATGGGCGTGGACCGTGTGGTCATGTTGATAACTGGCCGTAGCATCCGCGAAACGCTGCCGTTTCCGCTGGCCAAACCTCGTTAGCAGGCTCCTCACAGCCAGTCCCAAGATTGGGCGGCGACGATATTGCTGTGACCTTCACTCACCACCTGTCCTTGATGCACGGCTGGGTTCCGACCAGCATCCAAGTCATCACCGCCGTGGTGTTGATCGCCGCAATCGGTTGGCGTACCCGCCGCTGGGCCCTCATCTGGCTGCCGTTCGCCGTGGCGGTCGGCGGCATCCTGGTCGCGGGCACCAACTGGTACATCGAGTCCGAGGGGTTGGCGGGAAACCCGGCGCCGCGGTCCCTGTGGGTGTGGATCGCGCTGACCGGTGTGGCGGTCGTGGTTCTGGCTGCCGGCTGGCGCGGCAGCAAGTGGTGGCGGCGCGGTTCCGCCGTCATGGCAATCCCGCTGACGCTGCTGTGCACGGCACTGGCGCTGAACCTGTGGGTCGGCTACTTCCCGTGGGTGCAGACCGCGTGGAACCAGTTGACCGCCGGGCCACTGCCCGACCAGACCGATCAGGTCACGGTGACCGCGATGCAGCGCCAGGGCACGATCCCCGCCAAGGGCAGTGTGGTCCCCGTCGAAATTCCCAACACGGCTTCGGGTTTCCGGCATCGCGGCGAGTACGTGTACCTGCCGCCGGCGTGGTTCGCCTCCAATCCCGCGCCGAAGTTACCCACCGTGATGATGATCGGCGGCGAGTTCAACACCCCGGCCGACTGGATGCGGGCCGGCAACGTGATCAAGGCGATGGACGATTTCGCCGCCGCCCACCACGGTTACGCGCCCGTGCTCGCGTTCGTCGACCCGGGTGGCACCTTCAACAATGACACCGAATGCGTCAACGGCAAGCGCGGAAACTCCGCCGACCATCTCACCAAAGACGTTGTCCCCTATATGAACAGCCACTACGGCGTCAATCCGGCGGCCGCCGGGTGGGGTATCGTCGGCTGGTCCATGGGTGGCACCTGCGCTGTGGACCTCGCGGTCATGCACCCTGAGTTGTTCAGCGCGTTCGTCGACATCGCGGGTGACCTCGGCCCGAACTCGGGAACCAAGGCGCAGACCATCGACCGGTTGTTCGGCGGCAGCGCCGCCGCCTGGGACGCATTCGACCCGAGCACCGTGATCAACCGACACGGGCCATACGACCAGATGGCCGGCTGGTTCGACGTCAACGACACGTCCACGCCGGGCAAACCCGCAGCCCACGCCAACGACCAGGCCAAGGCCGCCAACGCACTGTGTGCGCTCGGGTCGAAACACGGCATCGAGTGCGCAGTGGTGACCCACCAGGGCACCCATGACTGGCCGTTCGCCAGCCACGCGTTCACCGCGGCCCTGCCCTGGCTGGCCGGCGCGATCGGTACCCCGCAGGCGCCCGCAGTCGGACTGCCGCAGTCGTCACCCTCGGCAGCGTTCATCCAGACGGCCGCCAAATAGCGGTCAGTAGTCGGATTCGGCCGCGCGGATCTCAGCCAGAAAGGCGTCGGTACCGGGCACGGTCAGCCGGGCCCGCGCGAATGCCCGCACCCGGTCGCGGTCGGAGGAGGACTCGCCGACGCCGGCGGCCCCGACCCGCACCGAGGTGTGAGACCAGTCCAGGTTCCAGGCCTGGGTTTCGGTGAGCGGCTGTCCCTCCGGATCGTGCAACTCCAGTACCGCACGACCCGAGACATCGAGGAAACCGGAAGCGGCGCAACCGTTACCGCGTATCTCCACCTCGATACCCAGCGGCGAATCCAGCCCCGAAAGCGCCACCTGCACCTCCGCGGCAACCACCGCACCGGCCGCCGTCACCGACCACTCGATGGTGCCCTCGGCAGCGTCGAACACACCGGGCGGCACCGCCGACCATGCGACGGTGCCGGTGCCGCGGGCGATCAGTCCGGCCGCAACCGCACCCTCGCCGGCGCCCGCCGCCAGGGCGTAGTCGTCGCGCTGCGGTGCCGCCTCGACGGGGTCCGGCCAGTCGAGCCCGACCTCACCGGCCAGCTCCCGGCATTCCTCGACCAGCGCCGCAATCCGCGGATCACCCTGGTCGGCAAAAGAACTCAACACGCCGAGATGTGGCGCCAACAGGCCTGCAACGTCGGAATCCAGGGTGTCGTCGGTGAAGAAATCCTCGGCGCGCACCGTCAGCAGTGCCAGTTCCGCGTCGAGCACCGGGCGCTCCAGTGCCGCGATGCCGTCCCGGTCACTCGCCGGCCACCACCGCCGCAGCCAGTGCCCGATTGCCAAGCGCCGCAAGGTGTCCGTCGTACCGGGCGCCATCTCGACCCCGGCCAGGTCCACCGGCTCCCCGGACTCCCGGTGACGTAGTGCGTCCAAGAGCGCAACATGACCGGACTCGCCGACCACCCGCCACAGCCAGTCCGCGCGCTCGGGGTTGGTGAAGGCGATGGAAGGTGGTTCGCCGACGCCCTCGTCCACCACCCAGGACAGAACGGCGCCGCTGACCTCGAGAACCGCGACAACAGGCACGTCGCCGGTGTGCGGACCGGTGCTCCACAGCCCGCCTTCAGGAGCCAATCTCACTCTGCCACCTGCACTTCCAGCATCGCCTTGATCCGCTGGCGGTGGTCGAGGCTGACCGATCTGGCCACACCTTCCAGCAGGGACCGCAGGTCGTCGACATCCGCGCAGGACTCCTGCCAGACATCGCGGCCGTGCAACCGCGCCCAGAGCCGGCTCAGATAGGGACGGCAGAAGGCGGCAAGATCATCGACGACCTGCCGTTGACGCGGGTGCACCGCGGCACCGTCCGCCAGATAGCGGCGGGCGTGCAGCACGTAGGCCTCCTTGGCCAGCCGGGCCTGGATACGCGCCGACAGCTGGTAGCGGCCCGCGGCCGACGCGTCGAGCGGATGCAGGTCGGTGGCGACCTCGATGCCCGCGAGCAGCCCGGCCTGTTTGTCCTCGGCCAGCAGCCCCCACGGGGCGCAGGCCCGGTCCACCTCCTCGGCGCACAGCAACGGGATGTCGGGTAGTTCGTCGCGGTCCAATGCCCGGCGCAACGTCGCCCGCACCCGGTCCACCACGGTGCGGTCCAGCGGGCGGTCTCCTTCGGCAGGGCCGTCGATCGTCGGGTGCTGTTGCGGCTGAGTTGAACTCAGCCCGATGTCGACGATCGACCACGGCAGCTCGGCGCCCGCGTCGCGTGTCCCGGCGCCCAGGTTGTGCGGCGTGGCGTCGGCCACCAGCGCCGACCACACCCGCCGCCGCGCCGCCTCGGCACGGTGGCTGTCGGCCGGGCCGAGCACGGTCGCCAGGCCGGCGAAGAATGGACCGGTGATGGCGTCGGAAGCCACGACGTCATGCCAGCTGCGGTCGAGTTGACGACGTAACCGGTCGACGACGTGCGGATCGGCCACGTGCTGGTTGAGAGCCTCGGTGGCGGTGCGGTCACGGCCCTGGTGGAGATCGGCCAGTACCTCTGCGGCGACGTCTGCCCGGTCCGAGGCCGGGGCACCTCGGGTCACCGCGAGTTCGAAACACACCGGGAAATAGAGCTCCTGGGCGTTGCCGGTGGTGATGCGCAGTCGTCGGCGCTGCTGTTTGAGCTCGGTGAACCAGGCTGCGGCGGCCCGAAGTTGCGGCGCGTTGCGGAGCATCTGCGCGTGCAGTTCGGCCGCCACCTCGGGAGCCAGCACCGGCGCCGAATAGTGGGTGTTGCTGCGCAGCCTGAGCACCAGCGGGTCGATGATCCGTTTGACCGTCCGGCGTAGCGGCCCGCCGTCGTCGCCGCTGAACACTTCGACCCCCGGTCCCAGAGCGCGCCAGGCACGATTGATCACCGCCCGGCGCGGTTGGGCAGCATCCACACCCGAAACGGGGCCGGCCTGCGCCCCAGACGTTTCGGACCCGATGCTCACCGGCACCAGGATAGAGGCCGAAGTTGGGTTCGGTAGCGGCCGCTCGGCCGGACCCTTGGGGACATGACCGACACCGTGCTGCTCGCCGTCCTGTGCCTGTTCTGCGCCGGCGCCGCGCTGAGCGCCACCCGCCGGGTGCGGCGTGTCTGCCACAACGACGAGGTCGACGAGCGTCTGGTCACCCTCGGGGAGCTGGTGGCCGAGTTCGACCACATGCTGATCCGCAAGGGACTCATGACCCAGGTGCAGATCGAGTTGATCCGCACCGGCACCCGGTCACGCGGAATCATCACCGGAATGCGGGCAACCGGGACCATCCGCGAGGACTACCGCGAGATCGAACTCGACCTGATGGTCAGCCGGCGCGACGGCGGTCAGTTCCCGGTGCGTCAGCGCACGCTGATCCCGGCGTCCGCGCTGGCGAAGGTGTCACCGGGCAACGTGATCGATGCGTACTACCGGCCGGGCGATGAGAACACGGTGGCCGTCTGCGTCACCCCCACCTGACTCAGCGGGCGCCGTCGACGGTGAAGGTGGCCAGAGCGGCCCAGTGCAACGGGCTGGCGGTCCGGTCGCCGTCACGCCACCGGCGCATCATCGCCCGCTGCCAGCGGTTCACCGCCAGGCCCGCGTCGTGCTCGCGATGAGCCAGATCCACCCCGACGATGGTGTCCGTCATCGGGTCGGCCGCGGGGCCTTCCGGACTGAACTGGCGGAACCCGGCCGTGGTCGGCAGCGACCACAAGGTCGCGGTCACCAGTTGCGCACCACCCAGGATCATCGCGGCCACCAATCCGGCGGCCTCGTCGAACCGGTAGTCACCGCCGGATGCGCACGCCAGCAACGCCACTCGGGGCGGAATCGGCAGCTGTGTCGCGATCATCTCCCCCGCGGTCAGCGGCCGTGCCTCGGCCAGGTGCAGGGCCGCACGATCGGCGTGCCCGGCGACACCGTCTGCCGCGCTGGCATGCCCGACGTAGAGCAGCCGGCTCGGGTCCTGTGCGCAGGCTTCGGCCAACCAGCCCCGGTCGGTATCGGTGCGCCGGAACAGCTCGACGGCCGCGTCGGCGTTCGGCAGGACCGTGTCGCTCACCAGCTCATCGAAATGCTCCGACAGTGGCGTCTGCGGCGATGGGCGGCCCAGCACCGAGCCCAGCGCCGAATCCGGTCGCTGCCCGGGAATCCGGGGATCCAGGACCAGCACCGGTGGACGGTCCTGGCGTTCAGCCCAACGGGCCGGGCTTCGGGGCGCATGAACGATGTTGGGCGGCACCGCCATCAGCACGTCCACCAGCTCCATCAGCCGGAAGCCGTGGGGACCCGGCATCGCCAGCTGGCCCCAGGGCACCCGGCCCAACCGCGGGCTCGGCGTCACGAACAGCACCGGACGGATGTCGGCGACGCGGTCAGCGAGCAGTTGCCAGGCGTCCATGCCGATCAGATTCGAACCGAGCACGCGGGCCAGCTCGAATTCGCTCTCCGGGGTCGCGAACGCGCCGGTGACCACGGCCCGTTCCACTGCCTCGGCGGGCGTTTCGGTACCGATCGGATCCGGCAGCGCCGGGTTGAACAACGTCTCCACCGCCTCCATGTGCGGTTCCTCGATCACCCACGTCACCGAACGCTGCGGCTCCCCCACCACGCGCAGGCTGACGTAGGTGGCGATGCCGACGTCGGCGAAACGCATCACCAGCGTGTCGGTCATGGCCAGGTCGTCCAATCCGCGCCGGGTGCGGTGACGTCCCGCCCATACCGCTGCAGCGCCAGCTCCCGGTAGTGGCTCAGAATCGGGCCCGAACTCGGGTCGATCCGCAGCGGCGGCAACGGTCCGAGCCGCGTCAACGAGCCTTCGGCGTCGACCGGTGCCGCCGCGGCCGCGACGGCGAGTTGCGGGGCGAGTTCGGCCTCGACCGGAACGACGGCCGTCGCCGTCTCCGCCCATTCGGCGGACTGCTCTGCATCGACCGCTCCGTCTGCAGTGAAAGTTCCTCGTGCACTGTGATATTCGATCAGCTCACAGGTGAGCTCGGTATTGTCCGATTCCCAGGCCACCGCGAATGCCCCCGCCAGCAAGGGCGCCGAGACACTGCCGGCCCACCGGGCCCTGGCCCCGGCGTCGGTGATCGTGTACCGCACCGAATCAACCGCCAGGGCCGCAGGCACCTTCAGGTCGGCGGCCCGGCCCAGCTTGACCATCCCCCGACGGTACTTGCGGCTACCCGGGCGGCAGTTGAACGTGCCGGTCCCCGCGGCATGCCGAGCCTCGACCTGTTCCCAGCTCTGCCCCGGTTTGCCCAAACCGTCGAAGCCCATCTCGGCCAGCGCGTCGGCCCGCCAGATGTTGCCCAGGTGCGCATCGAGCCGGGCGTACTGCAACCAGCTGTGCCGCGGCGACGCGTCGAGCAGCGCCCTGGCTTCCTCCACCATCGCGATCGCCTCGTCGAAGGCGCCGCGGAACAAGGCGATCCAACTGCGCTGCAGCAGAATTCGGTGAATATGCAGGGGCCGCTCGATCTCGCGCCAGTGCCGCTCGGCATGGTCCCAGCATTCGTCGGCCTCCCGCAACCTGCCCAGTCCCACCCGGATCAGGCCGAAGTACAGCCAACTCCGCGATACATCATGGGCGCGGGCGTGCTCGGCGATCACCGGGTAGGCCTCGGTCACCAGATCCTGGGTCTCGGCGTACTGACCAGCTGTCCAGGCGGCGGCCCCCCGTTCGAGCTGGGCGCGGGCGGTGGCGAGTCTCCAGCCCCGGGCCTGCGCACGGGCACCGGCCCGGCGCAACCATGGCTCGGCCTCGTCCAGGCGACCAGACTCGATGCAGAACCGACCGTAGCCGAGCGCTCCGGTGACGAACAGGTGATCGGCCTCGGCGTCGTCGGGGGTGGGCCCCGGATTCTGCAGTACCTCGAGCACCTCGGCCCACACCGGCACCGATGCGGCATACAGATCGTCGTCGCACAGACTGCTCGCGATCAGAATCCTGGTGTGGCAGATCAGGTTACGATGCTCGTGTCGCAAATCGTCGAAGTCTCCGACGGTTTCGATCAGGGTCTCCAGATGCGCTGCGGCACCGTCATGATCGCCGCGGGCGGCAGCCAGCCCGGCTTCGAGGAACTCCAGCCGGCGGGCGTAGCGGCAGGTCATGTGATCGATCTCGGCGTCGGACATGGTGGTCTGTGCGGCAAGATCGGGCCGTTGCCCCGACCGGATCGAGAGGTAGATCGCCAGAGTGTCGCGGATCCGGGAAATGCTCTCCGCCACACCGTCATAGGCGGTCCGTACCAGGAAGATCTCGCCGAGCTGGGCGAACACCTCGAAGGCATAGTCGTCGCGGTCGGCCTGCTCGATCCGGGGTAGCAGCGACAGCAGGAGGTCGTGGGCAGCACCCTCGTCGGCGGCCAGCGCCAGGTGACGTGCGCGGTCGAGATCGCCGACGATGGTCACCTCTGCACCATATAAAAGGTGCGGGCGCGCCCGGCAGGTGGTCCGCCGGGCACGCCCGCAATGTCGGGAGATCAGCTGCAGGACACCGTGATGGTGAACGGCTTGCTGATCATCCCGGCCATCGGGTTCTTCATATCGGCGCCCGACGCCTCACCGGTGATGGTGTAGGTGTCCCCGTCGACCTTGACCTCGGCAGAGCCAACCTTGACACCCATCGCCTCACTCACCGCGAGTGCGCTTCCGTCGAAGACCAGGCCGAGCGACTCGACCTTCGGGGTGGCCTCGTCGGTCATCACCACACCCAGGCCCTGCTGGCCGCCGATCGCGGCGCTGCCGATGTTAATCTTGCCGCCCTGCTTCACACAGCTGACCGAGTTGAGATCGAGACCGGCCAGGTCCGCACCGTCGACCTTGACCTGGGTGTTGCCCCCGGTGCTGACCTTGGCTTCACCGGCCGGCTGAGTCGCCGAGGCGGCACGCTTGTCCGCGGGCTTGTCGGCGGGCTTGTTGTCCGAGCAGCCCACCAGCACCGCACCGGTCGCGAGCAGTCCCATGGCGCCTGCGATAACTCGATTCATGCTCATTCCGTCTTCCCCTTCGTCTCACGTTGCCCCGATGGCTCCGTCCTGTGCTCAAGTGAAGGCGGGCCCAAGTGCTACCGATCCCAAGAAATGTCGGTTGCCGCAGGTAACGTGGGTTTCGTGACAAAGGACCCAGAGCAGCCGGATCAGCCCGAAGAAGCCGAGGAGCCCGCCGCGGTGGAGGGTGAGATTGTTCCCGCGGCCCCGGAGCCAGCCCCGGCCACGGGTCCGGCCGCACCGGTCGAGGTGCCCGACACCGGCTACACCGCCGCCGGGGTGCCGACGTTCGACGCGGTCCGGGAGAAGATCGAGACCCGGTACGGCACCGCGATCGGGTCGGCGGAGCTGGCGGCCGAGACTCCGGAGGGCCGCTCCGTCGAGGAGCAGTACGAGAAGCGCCAGCAGGCGGCAGCCGAGCGCCTGCAGCAGATCCGTGAGTCCATGCACAAGGACGACACCTGATCCGTGCGCACATTCACCCTTGCCGAGCGGCGGGCCCGGCTGGCCCGGCGCCATTTCCTGAGCCAACCAGCGTCCTCCGTCGACGACACTGCGCGCGCTTTCGTCGGCCTCCACGCGACTGATCCCTCGACCCCTTACCTGTCCCTGTTTGCGCGGCTGCCCGGCTTCGCCGTCGACGATCTCGACGGCGAGCTGTACCAGCAGCGCACGCTGCTCAAACACCTCGCGATGCGCCGCACGCTGTGGATGGTGCGCACCGAGGACCTACCGCTGGTGCAGGCCGGGGCCAGTGACCGGGTAGCCGGCAACGAGCAGCGCAAGCTCGTCGGCGATGTGGAGAAGGCCGGGGTGGCCGCCGACGGCACCCAATGGCTGCACACCGCGGGCCAGGCGGTCCTGGCCCATCTACGTGAGCACGGGCCGACCCCCGCATCCCAGCTGCGCATCGCACTACCCGAACTCGCCGGAAGTTTCGACCCGGCACCGGGAAAGCGCTGGGGCGGGGAGACTCCGCTTTCCCCAAGGGTTTTGACGGTGCTCGGGGTGCGCGGCGAGATCGTCCGTGGCCCCAACGACAGCGGCTGGACAAACTCACGGCCACGATGGGCGGTCACCTCCGACTGGCTCGGGACGACGGTGCCGACAGCAGAGCCCGACCATGCCCGCGCCGAGTTGGTGCGCACCTGGTTGCGTACGTTCGGCCCCGCCACGGTCACCGACATCAAGTGGTGGTTCGGCAACACCCTGACCTGGGCCCGCCACGCCCTACGCGATATCGGCGCGGTCGAGGTCGATCTGGACGGCACCACGGGCTACGTGCTGCCCGACGACCTCGACGTCGAACCCGAGGCTGAGCCGTGGGCGGCTCTGCTCCCTGGCCTGGACGTCACCACCATGGGGTGGTTCGACCGCGACTGGTACCTCGGCGCCCATCGCCCAGAGGTGTTCGACACCAACGGCAACGGCGGGCCGACCGCCTGGTGGAACGGCCGGATCGTGGGCGGCTGGGGCCAGGACGCCGACGGCCGCGTCCAGCTGCACCTGTTGGAGGAGGTCGGCCGCGACGGCACCCGCGCGCTACAACAACGCGCCGATACGCTCACGGACTGGCTGGCCGGTGCTCGTGCCAATCCCCGCTTCCCGTCGCCACTGTCAAAGCGCTCATGACGCGGTTAGCCGGTTGGGTGCTGTTGGCGCTGGCCGGCTGCGCGGTCCTTGGCCTGCTCTACGGCATGAGCTTTCCGGGTGAACCGTCCGATGCGTTCTATATCGGCGCCTTGGCGCTCGTCCCGTTGTTCATCATCTGGTGCGGCGTGGGCATCGCGCTGCGAGGACAGGCAGGCCGGCGGGACCGGACCGTGGTGCTGGCGAGCCCGGCGCTGGTGGTCGTCGGCATCGGGCTGGCGTGCACAAGCGTTCCGCTGCAACTGCATTGGCGGGTCGCGCAGTCAGCGTTCGAGGCGGCCCTGACGGCATTCGAGAGCGATGAAACCTTCGGACACCAGCCCCACCGCATCGCCGGATACACCGTCGAGGACGTCTCGCGCCGCACGGACAACTTCATCGACTTCTCGCGCCGCGACGACATGAACGGCTCGGACGGGTTCACCTACAGCTTCGACGGCAGCGCGCCTCAGACCGTGCACCACGTGGCGAGCGACTATGTCATGGCCTCGGTGAAACGCCTTGGTCCGCACTGGTTCGCGTTCCAGAGCTACCACACCATGAACTGAGCGTCAGGCGCTGACCTTGCGCCGCTTGGGTTTCGGTGCCGGCACATCGATGAGCTCGGCGAGGAACTGACCGGTGTAGCTGTCCGGGTTGGCCGCCACATCCTCGGGCGTGCCCTGCGCCACGACCGTGCCGCCCCCGGCCCCGCCCTCGGGACCCATGTCGACTATCCAGTCCGAAGTCTTGATCACGTCGAGGTTGTGCTCGATGACGATCACCGTATTGCCCTTGTCGACAAGACCGTTGATCACCTTGAGCAGCTTGCGGATGTCCTCGAAGTGCAGGCCGGTGGTCGGCTCGTCGAGGATGTAGACCGTGCGCCCGGTGGACCGCTTCTGCAATTCGGCAGCGAGCTTGACGCGTTGCGCCTCACCGCCGGACAGGGTC
The DNA here is from genome assembly GCF_058536225.1 of Mycolicibacterium arcueilense. Lineage (NCBI taxonomy): Bacteria > Bacillati > Actinomycetota > Actinomycetes > Mycobacteriales > Mycobacteriaceae > Mycobacterium > Mycolicibacterium arcueilense. Next base: position 325,858 of record NZ_JBZTYL010000022.1, on the reverse strand, counting down.
GGGGCGGGCTGGCCCAACCGCACGTAGCCCAGACCGACGTCGACGAGGGTCTTGAGGTAACGGTGGATCGAGCTGATCGGCTCGAAGAACTCGGCGGCCTCCTCGATCGACATGTCCAGCACCTCGGCGATGGTCTTGCCCTTGTAGTGCACCTCAAGGGTTTCCCGGTTGTACCGGGCGCCCTGGCACACCTCGCACGGCACATAGACGTCGGGCAGGAAGTTCATCTCGATCTTGATGGTGCCGTCACCCGAGCAGGCCTCACACCGGCCGCCCTTGACGTTGAACGAGAACCGGCCCGGCTGGTAACCGCGGACCTTCGCCTCGGTGGTGGCGGCGAACAGGGACCGGATCTTGTCGAACACCCCGGTGTAGGTGGCCGGGTTGGACCGCGGCGTCCGGCCGATCGGTGACTGGTCGACCCGGACCAGCTTGTCGAGCTGATCGAGCCCGTTCACCCGGGTGTGCCGGCCGGGCACCTGCCGCGCACCGTTGAGCTTGTTGGCCATCACCGAGGCCAGAATGTCGTTGACCAGGGTCGACTTGCCCGAGCCGGACACCCCGGTGACCGAGGTGAGCACGCCGAGCGGGAACGCGACGTCGATCTCCTTGAGGTTGTTCTCCCGAGCCCCGACGACGGTGACCTGACGACGCTTGTCGGTGGGCCGGCGGATCGCCGGGACCTCGATGCTCTCCTTGCCGGAAAGGTAAGCGCCCGTGATGGATTCGGGATTTGTCAGCAGATCCTGATAGGTGCCGCTGTGCACGATCCGGCCGCCGTGCTCACCGGCCGCCGGGCCGATGTCGACGACCCAGTCCGCGTGGGCGATGGTGTCCAGGTCGTGTTCGACGACGATCAGGGTGTTGCCCAGATCCCGCAAGCGGACCAGGGTGTCGATCAGCCTTCGGTTGTCCCGCTGGTGCAGGCCGATGGACGGCTCGTCGAGCACGTAGAGCACGCCGACCAGACCGGAGCCGATCTGCGTGGCCAACCGGATGCGCTGCGCCTCACCGCCGGACAGCGTCGCGGCAGCCCGCGACAGCGACAGGTAGTCCAGCCCGACGTCGAGCAGGAACCCGAGCCGCGACTGGATCTCCTTGAGCACCTGCCCGGCGATCGCCTGCTCACGTGTGCCCAGCGTCAGATCGTTCAAGAAATCAGCGCAGTCTGCGATCGACAGCTCGGCCACCTCGGCGATGGACTTCGCGCCGTGATCGCCGGCGGTCATGGTCACCGCGAGAATCTCGGGCTTGAGCCGCGTGCCGTTGCACTCCGGGCACGGGATGTCGCGCATGAAGCCCTCGTAGCGTTCCTTCATCTGCTCCGAGTCGGTCTGCTCCATGCGGCGCTGCAGGAACGCCATCACGCCTTCGAAATCCGCGTAGTAGGACCGCGTGCGGCCGTAGCGGTTCTTGTACCGGACGTGGACCTGGTGATCCGAGCCCTCCAGAATCGCCTTACGTGCCTTGGCGGGCAGCTTCTTCCACGGGGTGTCGATGTCGAAACCGAGCTGATCACCCAACCCGGACAGCATCCGGGTGAAGTACTCGGCACTCTGGCCCACCGCCCAGGGCGCGATCGCGCCGCCGGCCAGGGTCAGCTCAGGGTCCGGCACCACCAGTTCGGGGTCGACCTCCTTGCGGATGCCCAGACCCGTGCACTCCGGGCAGGCGCCGTACGGCGAGTTGAACGAGAACGACCGGGGTTCAAGATCATCCACGGCCAACGGGTGGCCGTTGGGGCAGGCCAGCTTCTCGGAGAAACGCTGCTCCCGGTGCGGATGGTCATCCTCGCGGTCCACGAATTCCAGCACCACGATGCCGTCGGCCAGATTCAGCGCCGTCTCCACCGAATCGGTGAGCCGCTGCTTGGAGCTGGCCTTGACCGTCAGACGGTCGACGACCACCTCGATGTCGTGCTTTTCCTGCTTCTTGAGCTTGGGCGGATCGGTCAGCGGGTGCACCACGCCGTCCACCCGCACGCGGCTGTAGCCCTGACTGTTGAGCTTCTCGAACAGGTCGACGAACTCGCCCTTGCGGGTGCGGACCACCGGCGCCAGTACCTGGAAGCGCAGGCCCTCATCCATCGCCAGGACCTGGTCCACGATCTGCTGCGGGGTCTGCCGGGCGATACGCTCACCACACACCGGGCAGTGCGGGGTGCCCGCGCGGGCGTACAGCAGACGCAGGTAGTCGTAGACCTCGGTGATGGTGCCCACGGTCGACCGGGGGTTGCGGTTGGTCGACTTCTGATCGATGGACACCGCAGGCGAGAGGCCCTCGATGAAGTCGACATCGGGCTTGTCCATCTGGCCGAGGAACTGCCGGGCGTAGGCCGACAGCGACTCGACATAGCGGCGCTGCCCCTCGGCGAAGATGGTGTCGAAGGCCAGCGAGGACTTGCCGGACCCGGACAGGCCGGTGAACACGATCAGCGCATCACGCGGTAGATCGAGGTCGACTCCCCGCAGATTGTGCTCGCGCGCACCCTTCACGATCAGGCGGTCAGCCACGCGTTTCCTTTCCCACGACAGACTTCACGCCCATGCTATGTGCGCCCACCGACAAGCCGGATACGGTGGCGCTATGACCAGCCCCCACATCGCGGTTGACGACACGTACACCGGTCACCAGGAGCCGCAGACCGCGGCCAGGCGCACCCTGCCGAACGCCTCGATCATCAAGGTGTCGGTGGGCCCAATGGACAACAACGCCTACCTGGTGACCTGCAATTCCACCGGAGAAACGCTGCTCATCGACGCCGCCAACGACGCCGAGGTGCTGCTGGACGTGATCAAGCAGCAGACGCCCAAGCTGTCGCTGATCGTCACCAGCCATCAGCACTTCGACCACTGGCAGGCGCTGGAAGCTGTGGCAGAGGTCACCGGAGCGCCGACGGCCGCCCACTCCCTGGACGCCGAACCACTGCCCGTGACGCCCGACCGGATCCTGGCCGACGGCGACACGATCACGATCGGCGACCTGTCGTTCGACGTGATCCATCTCCAGGGTCACACCGAGGGCTCGGTCGCCCTGGCCCTGAAATCACCCGACGGCGTGACCCACCTGTTCACCGGCGACTGCCTGTTTCCCGGCGGGGTCGGCAAGACCTGGCAGCCCGGTGACTTCGAGCGGTTGCTGGGCGATGTGAGCACCAAGGTGTTCGACGTCTACGACGACCGCACAGTCGTGTACCCCGGCCATGGAGACGACACCACGCTCGGCGCCGAACGTCCCCATCTCGGGGAGTGGCGCGAGCGCGGTTGGTAAGTCAGGCAGCGGCTCAGCTGGTGTGGACGATGAGCACGTCGGTCTTGGACCGGCGTGCCACGTTCGCGGGCACCGAACCCAGCAGACGGCCGGCAATCGTGCTCAGGCCGACGTTACCGACCACCAGCAGATCCGCCTGAACGTCCTCGGCCAGCTCGACGAGCGCATCGACCGGAGCGCCCACAACCGGCCGCTCCTCGATTTCCGTGGCGCCGGCGGCCTTCGCGCGGTCGGTCGCCTCGCGGAGGATGGCGTAGATGGGCGCGTTACCCGCCATCTTGTAGCCCTCTTCCTTGAGCACATCGGCGGCACGCTGATCTTCGCTCTGGGGGAAGTACGCGGTTGCCACGATCAGTTTGGCATTCGAGCCTGCGGCAATCTGACCGGCGCGGTCGACTGCACGCAACGACGAATCAGATCCGTCCGTGCCGACCACCACGGTTCGATACGCGCTCATCAATACCCTCCCACTGTCAGTTGCAACGCCACCCGAGACAGTAACCCGTCGCCGCTGACCAGGGGCGCAAATCACGACACCCGCACGGACAGCCGACAACTGGACCCACTATTGGCATCCCGGTCCGGCGAACCGGCCCTGATATTAACTCGCAGAGGCGCAAATTCGGTGCCGACCGTGACGTAGTCGACGTCGGCCGAATCCAGGTTGTCGCCAGGACGATTCACCGCGGGAGTGATCCAGCTCATCTGTCGGGACCGCCTGGCAATAGCACTGTCGGATAAAGCGAGTCGGCTCTCCTCAGGTTATTGTTTGCCATCACTTGAGGGGGTGACACCGTCGCTGACGTGGATCTATCGCTGAATGAGCGCGCCGACGGCGCGGACCGGCGCGTCGGTCGAGACACCCGATTCGACGCTCTGGCGGTGGCGGTATTTGCCGTCGTGCTGTGCGCGGCGGGAGCCGCCCGTCCTTCGCTGTGGTTCGACGAGGCGGCCACCATCTCGGCTGCTACCCGATCGGTACCGCAGCTGTGGGACCTGCTCGGCCACATCGACGCGGTGCACGGGCTGTATTACCTCGGCATGCACGGCTGGTTCAGCATCTTTCCGGCGACGGAGTTCTGGTCCAGGTTCTCCAGCTGCCTGGCCATCGGCGGCGCCGCCGGCGGAGTCGTGGTGCTCGGCCGACAGTTCGGCTCCCGCACGCTATCGGTCTGTGCGGGAATTCTTTTCGCGATGCTGCCCAGGATCACGTGGGCAGGTATCGAGGCCCGCTCCTACTCGTGGTCGACGCTGGCCGCGGTGTGGCTGACCGTTCTGCTCATCTGCGCCATCCGGCGTGACCGCCGTGCGCTGTGGCTGTCATACGGTGCGCTGCTGGTGGTTTCGGCCGTGCTGAACATCTTCGTGGTACTGATGGTGATTCCACACGGTGTGGCCGTCGCGATCCTCTGTAGCCGAAGTCGCACCCGCATCAGGTGGGCCTCGGTGACAACCGCAGCCATCCTCGTCCTGGTTCCGTTCGTCCTGTGGTGTCGCTCGCAGAGCTTCCAGGTCGGGTGGATCTCACATTTGGGTCTGCATACCGTCGTCGAAGTCCTGGTCAGGCAATATTTCGACCACAGTGTGGCGTTCGCGGTACTGGCAGCCGCCGTGCTGGGCGCACCGCTGGTGGTCAGGAGGCTGCGGCCCACCGATGACGGCACCCGACGGCTGGTGCTCGTGGCGACGGTGTGGGTTGTCGCCCCGACAACGGTGTTACTGGTGTATTCGGCTGTTGCCCAACCGCTTTACTACCCTCGCTACCTCAGTTTCACCACGCCGGCGATGGCGCTGCTGCTCGCCGTGTGCGTGGTAGCCGTGGCTCGGAGCAGGGAGTGGATCACGGCCGTACTGGCGGTGTTCGCCGTCGCGGCAACACCCAACTATCTGATGGTGCAGCGCGGCCCCTACGCCAAGGAGGGCATGGACTTCAGCCAGGTCGCCGACGTCATCTCGGCACACTCCTCCCCCGGCGACTGCCTCATCTTCGACAACACCACCTCATGGAAGCCGGGCCCGATCCGCCCGCTAACCGCCGCCCGGCCAGCCGCGTACGCCGACCTTGTCGACCCCGGCCGCGGCGCCCCGGCCTGGAAACGAAATCGGTTGTGGGATGCGCATCTCGGGATCTGGGGCGTCGCCGACGAGGTGCGCCGTTGCACCGTCTTGTGGACGGTGTCCGAACGCGACCCGTCGGTACCGAGCCGACAGAGCGGAGCCGCCTTGAAGCCCGGGCCCCGACTGGACCGGGCCCCGGCCTATCAGGTGCCCGAAAGCATGGGTTTCCACATCGTCGAACGCTGGCAGTTCAACTTCGCCCAGGTGGTCAAGTCCACCCGGTGAGTCAGTCGCGACGACGGCCGAAGTACATCTCCTGCGCCGTCGAGCACACCAGGTTCCCGGCGCGGTTGTACAGAGTGGCACTGGCCAGGCCCCGGCCGTTGATTCCGCTGGGCGAAACCTGGTCGGACAACACCCAATCCGTCAGATCGGCCGGGCGATGGAACCAGATCGCCAGGTCGATCAACGCAGAGAAGACACTGACCTGGGTGGCGCGCCGCATCGTCACCGTCGTATCGAGCACCGCCGTGCCCGAAAAGTACGTCAGCAGACAGCTGTTCACGATCGGATCGTCGGTCACGGGTTCGGCCGGGCGCCACCACATCCGGGTGCGCTCCGGAGGTTCCGGCAGATCGATCGCCAGCCGCGGCGGCGGGTCGATGTAGCGCCGCTCGATCCACTGCGGGCGCACCCAGTACCCGCCGGCCTCATCGGCGAACGCCTGCAACTGCTCCTCCACCGGGGGCAGGGTCTCGGGATCGGGTACTTCGGGCCGGGGTTGCTGGTAGTCGGCGGCATCCATGTCGACGCTGAACGAGACCAGAGCTTCCAGCAACACCTCGCCATCTTGGCGGCCGATGACGCGGCGGGTGGACAGCGATCCGCCGTCACGCAGGGTGCTCACCTCCATCTGCACCGGATACCGGGCATCACCGGCCCGCAGCAGGTAGACGTGCAGGCTGTGCGGCAATCGGCCGGGAACGGTCCGACTGGCTGCCATCAGCGCCTGGGCGGAGATGTGGCCACCCACGATGTGATGGCTCGGGTTGTCCCGCTGTTCGGCGACGAAGATCCCATCACCCGACTCCACGAGGTCGAGCGTGGACAGGACGTCGGCAAGGGGCAACATGGGCACGGCAGCATTATTCGATGCAGCCCCCGCCCGTTAGCGGGCGGGGGCTCTCATCCGAGCGAGTGACGGGATTCGAACCCGTGTAAACGGCTTTGCAGGCCGGTTCCTAGCCACTCAGACACACCCGCATCGACTGGCTACTGTGCCAGCCGCTTCAACGCGGGCCCATAGTTTCGATCTCAATGATCACTAATTAGTCGGAGTCCCCCACCGGCCTGCCGACCGCTGGTCCGCCTTGCGGCCACCCGGCCGGCGAGTCCTCCCACGCTTCCTGCCGTCCGTACGGGGTGAGGTCGAGGAAGGGGTATCCCACGGCGCTGTGGTCGAGGCCGCGGGCGAACGCCGAGTAGGTATGGAACACCTCGTCGCCGCGGCGCAGGAAGACACTGGCCCCGGGCCAATCACCGCGCAGGTCGTCGTCACTGAAACCGTCGGCGCGCAACTCGTCGGCGGACTTGTAGTTGTATTCGATTGGGGCACGGGCCGGGTCGAGCGTCACGTGGTAGTCGTACGTGAAGTCACCGTCGCGCGACGAGTACCAGGGGAACGTCCAGCCGTGGCTGTCGCGGTAGGCCGCGATGCTGGCGTACGGCGCGCGGGACACACAGGCGAAGGTGACGTCCTTGCCGTGCAACAGCTCTCGATCCTCTTCGGTGAAGGTGAGGTCGGCAGCGGCCGTGCAACTGGGACATCCGGCATCGATCGCGTCGATCCACATGAAGTGGTGGATGTAGAGCTGGCTGCGGCCCTCGAACATGCCAAGGAGCGTCACTTCCCCGTCGGGACCCTCGAACGTGTAGTCCTTCTCCACCTTCACCATGGGCAACCGACGGCGTTCGGCGTTGACCGCGTCGCGCAGGTGCGTCGACTCACGTTCGCGGGCCAGCAGTTTCCTGCGCGCCTCGAGCCACTCGTCCCGGGTGACCGCATCTGGATAGGCATTCAGTGTCAGCGGCATCGAATCACTCCTCGTGTTGGTCCTATACGAGTGAGACTCGCGGCGCCGCCGAAACTCATCGCGCACGAGGGCGCGCAAAGTGTGGACGTTTCGCGGCGTGTCAGGGAGCAGACACGCACGCTCGCCGTGCAGAACGGAACGAGGCGAGGGCACCGACGGTGGCGAGCACCGCAAATGCGGCGAACAGCCAGCGCGCTGCGGCCGCGTCCGCGGTAGCGCTGAGGTTGACGACGACTCCAGCCAGACCCGCGCCGAACGCCCCGCAGATCAGTTGCACGGTGTTGATCGCCGCCGCCGCGGCCGGCCCCTCGGCGGGGTCGTCGACGCTGCCCATGGCCCAGGCGGACAGGTGAGGCCAGGCGATACCGATCCCGGCACCCGTGACCACCAACGCCACCGCCCACGCCCCGACCAACCACGGCGTCATGCCGTCCCGGATCAACAGCGCACCCAAGGCCAGACCGGCCGCCATCACCAGGGGCGCGACCGCTACCGTGCGCCCGATCGCGCGCCGGCTCTGCAGCGACGCGCTGACGATCTCCCCCGTGGTCCAGCCGACCGACAGCACTGCGCCGAAGAATCCCGCCATCACCGGAGTCAGGTGCCCCAGACGTTGACCGAATAGCGGCACATACATGTCCACCATGGTGGCGGCCATCAGCACCCCGAGGCTCAGGTAGATCCACTTGAGCGGACCGGGCCGGAATGTGCTGGGCGGCAACACCGATGCCCTGCCGCGGCGGTCGACATACAGGGACCCGGCCACCAGTGCCAGCCCGACACCGAGCAGTGCTGCGGTCCCCCTCCAGTCGTGCGGGATACCCGCCACGCTGACCGACATCGCCGCGGCACCCAACAGGGCCAGCGACCACACCGGAATACCGGGCGCCGGAGCCGATGCCGTCCCCCGGGCGGGCAGGGCGACCGGCACCAGGACCGCCATCGCGACCGTCAGGATCACCAGCACACCGAACGCCCACCGCCAGTGCCCGAACTGCGCGAACAGTCCGCCCGCCGCCGGACCGATCAGTGTGCCGACGCCCCACATCGCCGACACCAACGCGGATGCCTTGGTCCACAACGTATTCGGCAGCGCCGTGTTGATCACCGCGTAACCCAGGCCGGCCAGCAGTCCACCGGCGAAGCCTTGCACGGTGCGTCCGAGAAGCAGGATCTCCATGCTGGGGGCCAGGGCACAGCCCAGGCTTCCGGCACCGAACACTGTGAGCCCCAACAGGTATGCATGTCGGGGGCCCAACCGCATCAGCAGCGAGTGCACCGTGGTGGCCGCGACCACCGACGCGACCAGGTACACCGTCGTCACCCAGGCGTAGAACCGCTGCCCGCCGATGTCGTCCACCGCACTGGGCAGCAGGCTGATCGTCAGGAACTCGTTGGTCGCGTACAGCAGCACGCCGCCGGCCAACACGGTGGACGCGCCCAGATAGCGGGCACCCAACAACTGGCGCCAGGTCCCGGTATCGGGCGTCACGGTATCGGTCACACCGATGACGCTAGAAGCTGAACCGCCGTTGAGGTCAACTCTGGTTACTTCAGGCCGGCGGCGTCCATCCCTCGCAGCTCCTTCTTCAGGTCCTGGATCTCGTCGCGGATGCGCGCTGCCAGTTCGAACTGCAGATCGCGAGCGGCCGTCATCATCTGCTCGGTCAGATCCTTGATCAGATCGGCCAATTCGGCCCGTGGCATGTTCGTGGTATCGCGCCCCTCCACGATGCCGGCACTGACCGACCGCCCGGGTTCACCCTGAGCGCGCCGGCCACGCGAGGCGTTGCGTCCCGAACCGCCGACCTCGACGGACTCGGTGTCGTCCGCCTCGCGGTACACCTGGTCGAGAATGTCGGCGATCTTCTTGCGCAGCGGCTGCGGGTCGATCCCGTTGGCCTCGTTGTAGGCGACCTGCTTGGCGCGGCGGCGTTCGGTCTCGTCGATCGCCTCACGCATCGAGTCGGTGATCTTGTCGGCGTACATGTGCACTTCGCCCGACACGTTGCGCGCCGCGCGGCCGATGGTCTGGATCAGGCTGCGCGTGGAGCGCAGGAACCCCTCCTTGTCGGCGTCGAGGATCGCCACCAGCGACACCTCGGGAAGGTCCAGACCCTCACGCAGCAGGTTGATGCCGACCAGTACGTCGTACTCGCCGAGGCGCAGCTGCCGCAACAACTCGACCCGCCGCAGGGTGTCGACCTCCGAGTGCAGATACCGGACCTTGATGCCGAGCTCCAGCAGATAGTCGGTGAGGTCCTCGGCCATCTTCTTGGTCAGCGTGGTGACCAGCACGCGCTCGTCGCGCTCGGTGCGGGTACGGATCTCGCCGATCAAGTCGTCGATCTGGCCCTTCGTCGGCTTCACCACCACCTGAGGGTCGACCAGACCCGTCGGGCGGATCACCTGTTCGACGAACTCACCGCCGGCCTGGCTGATCTCGTAAGCACCCGGAGTGGCCGACAGGTACACCGTCTGCCCGATCCGATCGGCGAATTCTTCCCAGGTCAGGGGCCGGTTGTCGACAGCCGAGGGCAGCCGGAAGCCGAAATCGACCAGGTTGCGCTTGCGCGACATGTCGCCCTCGTACATGCCACCGATCTGGGGCACGGTGACGTGGGACTCGTCGATGACGAGCAGGAAGTCCTCGGGGAAATAGTCCAGCAGTGTCGCGGGCGCCGAGCCGGCCGGCCGGCCGTCGATGTGGCGCGAATAGTTCTCGATGCCCGAGCAGAACCCGACCTGCTTCATCATCTCGACGTCGTAATTGGTGCGCATCCGCAGCCGCTGGGCCTCCAGCAGCTTGCCCTGCCCCTCCAACTCGGCCAGCCGCGCCTCGAGCTCGGCCTCGATGGTGGAGATCGCATGCTCCATCCGCTCCGGCCCGGCCACATAGTGCGTGGCCGGGAAGATCCGCAACGAATCAACCTGGCGGACGATGTCCCCGGTCAGCGGATGCAGGTAGTACAGCGCCTCGATCTCGTCGCCGAAGAACTCGATCCGCACGGCGAGCTCCTCGTAGGAGGGGATGATCTCCACCGTGTCACCGCGCACCCGGAACGTGCCGCGGGTGAACGCCACGTCGTTGCGGTTGTACTGGACGTCGACCAGCAACCGCAGCAGCCCGTCGCGTGGCACCTCCTGACCGACCTCCAGCTCGACCGAGCGGTCGAGGTAGGACTGCGGCGTGCCCAGGCCGTAGATGCACGACACCGAAGCCACCACGACCACGTCGCGCCGCGACAGTAGGCTCGACGTCGCCGAGTGGCGCAACCGCTCGACATCGTCGTTGATCGAGCTGTCCTTCTCGATGTACGTATCGGTCTGGGCGATGTACGCCTCGGGTTGGTAATAGTCGTAGTACGAGACGAAGTACTCAACAGCGTTGTGCGGCAACATCTCCCGCAATTCATTGGCGAGCTGCGCGGCCAGCGTCTTGTTCGGCGCCATCACCAGGGTGGGCCGCTGCAACCGCTCGATCAGCCAGGCCGTGGTGGCCGACTTTCCGGTACCGGTGGCGCCGAGCAGCACGACATCATGTTCGCCGGCCTTGATCCGGCGCTCGAGTTCGTCGATCGCCGCCGGCTGGTCACCGGCCGGGTCGTACTCACTGACCACCTCGAACCGGGCACCGGTGCGGACGAGACCAGCCACGGCATCGGCCGCCGGTCGGTACTCCGAATGCGCGAGCACAGGATGTTCGGTCGCAAAGGCCATGCTCACCAGCGTAGAACTGTGCACCGACAACTTCCGCCTGCGTTCGCTCCCCGCGTAGGCTTGGCCCATCCACCCGCCCAAGCACGAGACATTCGACCTGGTGGCCCGCACGAACACCGACCCCAAGGGCATCGTGCGGGCCGTCGACGTCTACACGGTCGAGCCCTGGGGCCTCTACATGGCCCGGCCGACGCCCGGCCGAGCCCAGTTCCACTACCTGGAATCGTGGTTGCTGCCCTCGCTCGGGCTGCGGGCCAGCGTGTTCCATTTCAGCCCCGGCCACGAGCGTGACCAGGACTTCTACCTCGACATCGGTAGCTACACCGCGGGTCCGTCGGTGTGGGACTCCGAGGACCACTACCTGGACCTGGTGATCCGCACCGGGCGCGGCGTCGAGCTGTGCGACGTCGACGAGCTGCTCACCGCCGTCCGCCATGGATTGCTGAGTCCGGAGGTGGGAGAACAGGCGGTGCAAACCGCGGCGACCGCGATCGAGGGCCTGGCGAGCTGCGGCTATGACCTGGATCGGTGGCTGTCCGGCAACGGAATGGCCCTGACGTGGCGGGGAGCGTAAGGTCAGGATTCATGAGCTCAGCTAAGTACATCTGGGGAGCCCTCCCCGCGCTGGCAGGACTGCTCACCGGCGCACTGTTGATCCCCGCCGCGGCACAGGCCGACCCGGAGGCCCCGCCCCAGGTGGAACCGCTGCCCGACCAGCAGCTACACAACGTCACTTACCGCGCCAGGATCGACGGCGTCTCGCGCAACGCGACCATCGCCTACAAGATCGACGACGACAACATCAACACCGCCGACCCGTCCATGCTGCCGGGCCGGATCTTCGAAGCCACCGGTGTGGTGTCCGATCCGGAGACGGCCGGGATGGCGGTCCGCATCGACTGGCCGTACTCGGCGAACCTGCACTGCGAGATCCTGGTGGACGACCAGCTCATCGCGCAGGCCGACACCTTCGTCGGCCCGCGTCTGACCCGGCCCAAGGACGATCCGAGCTACGGCAGCCTGCCCTGCGGCGCCCCGTTGAGCGCGCCGGTACCGGGCACCATCGCCGACACCGTGCCGCCGAACACCGATGCCGCACTCCCGCAGGCCGACCCCGCAGTCCCGCCGCCGGCAGAAGCTGAGCCGCCGGCGGCGTAGCCTCAGCGCTTCAGCCAGGACTCGACCGTGTGCCGGGTGTCGTTGATATGGGCTTCCATCTGGGTGGCGGCCAGTTCCGGATCACGGTTCGCGATAGCTTCGAGGATCGACTCGTGGTAGTCGTTCGCGTTGGGCTCCAGGCGTCCGAAGATCGCACCGACCGGTAGCCACATCCTCCGGCGGGCGTCCGCGACCGCCTCGGCCAGCCGATCATTCTGCGAAGCCTGGGCGATACCGAGATGAAACGCCGAGTCCAGGGTCTGAAAATCCGCGGTGTGCTGGGCAGACTGGTCGTTCATCCCCGTCTGGAGCGCGGAATCCATGTCTTTGAGCAGCCTGCGCAGCTCGGTCACGTCCGTGGCGCGGCGCCGCTCGGCGGCCATCCGGGTGGCGCCGGTCTCGACGATCACGCGGTAGTCGAAGGCATCGCGGATCGCACGCTTGTTACGGCGCATCTCCCGGCGCATCACGGCCGCGTCGTAGTGCGGCGCCTGGACGGTGAACCCGCCACCACGGCCACGCCGCACGGTGATCAGGCCCTCCTTCTCGAGGACGGCCACGGCAGCGCGCACGGTGGTGCGAGAGACGTCGAGCACGTCCGAGAGTTCGCGCTCGGTGGGCAGCCGATCCCCGGGCCGGAACTGACCGCGTTCCAGCGCCCGCCGCATCTGGTCGACGACCAGCTCGTGTGCGGCAATCTGGCGGACCGGAACCAAGGCCGGTTTCAATGTTGGCACGTTCGTCCCCCCTTTGGACGCTTCGAACGCTACCGCACAGCAGAACAGCGGCCCACGCAGCCGACCTGGATAGCGACGTGCGAAACCTGGTGCCGCCCAGCGGCCTAGGGCCGCCAGCCCGTCGTATCTGCCCATTTCCAGGCGCGTCGGTAGGCATCCAGGAACCACGGCTCTTTGGCCACGGCGTAATCGGCCGTCGCGAGCGCGGCACGCTTGACCGCCAGATAGTCGGCCTGCACGCCGGGGTTGGCCCGCAGCCAGTCGACGAACATCAGGGCGAACCGCTGATTGGGCCTGCCGTCTACCCGGATGTGCACGTTGGTCGGCCGGCCCGGATCCGCCGAGGCATGGAAACGCTTCTGCCACAACGCCGGATCGCCATCGTGCGGTGTGTCGGTGGTGATGTCCGGCACCACGGGATAGCCGGCGGTCAACAGTGCCTCGGCGAGTTCGTCGGCGATCTCCAGCGAGCCGACCGTCACCTGCACATCGATGACATCCTTGGCGTCCATCCCCGGCACGGCGGTCGAACCGATGTGGTCGATGCGCACCGCGCGGTGGCCGCAGGCCGTGTTGAGCCGGGCCAGGATCCGGCGAGCCTGATCCGGCCACGTCGGGTCATAGGGCACCACGGCAGGGTCGCGACGGGCAGGCCGACGGATCTGCAGGTTGTGCGCGAAGGGCAGGATCCGCTCGTGCCAGAGGGCGCGAGCCTGCTCGACGACGGCGCCCGGGCTGCCCGAGTTGTCCAGCCACACATCGGCGACCGCACGGCGCTGTTCCTCGGTGGCCTGAGCGGCGATGCGGGCGCGGGCGTCCTCCTCGGTGAATCCGCGGTATTCGATGAGCCGCTTGACGCGCAGTTCCGCGTCGGCGTTGACGATGATCACCAACGGGAACATCGGCGCCATCTGCGATTCCACCAACAGCGGGATGTCCTCGACGATCACGGCGTCTTCGTGGGCTGCGGCGATGAGCTCTGAACGACGGTGCGCCACCAGCGGATGCACGATGCCGTTGAGGGTGGCGCGCTTCTCGTCGTCGCTGAAAGCGACCGCCGCCAGCGCAGGACGGTTCAACGCCCCCTCGGGCAGCAGAATTCCGTCGCCGAACGCCTCGACCAACTTGGCCAGGCCCTCGGTTCCGGGCTCGACCACCTCACGGGCGATGACGTCACCGTCGACGATGATGCCGCCGAGATCGCTGAATGTGGCCGACACTGTTGACTTCCCGGCGCCGATACCGCCGGTTAACCCGATACGAAGCACGCCCCACAGTGTGTCAGGCCCCCACAACGACGAACGCCCCGACCCAAAGGGCCGGGGCGTTCGTTGTCGTACTTGTCTAGGCGTTGCCTGCGAGCTTCTCGCGCAGAGCGGCCAGCTGTGCGTCGCTGGCCAGCGTGCCACCGGTGGACTCCTCGCGACCAGCGCCGTTGGACGACGACGAGGTCGGACGGGCAGCTTCCTCGGCCTCGGCCGCGGCGAACTTCTCCATCTGCGTGGTGTGCATCTTGTGGCGACGCTCGGCCTCGGCGTAGCGGGCCTCCCACTCCTCACGCTGCTTGTCGAAGCCTTCGAGCCATTCGTTGGTCTCGGCGTCGAAGCCCTCGGGGAAGATGTAGTTGCCCTGCTCGTCGTAGCTGTCGGCCATGCCGTACTTCGACGGGTCGAACTCCTCGGTGTAGTCCTCGTTGGCCTGCTTGAGGCTCAGCGAGATCCGGCGACGCTCCAGGTCGATGTCGATGACCTTGACCATCGCGTCGTCGCCGACCTGGACCACCTGGTCCGGGACCTCGACGTGGCGCTCGGACAGCTCCGAGATGTGCACCAGACCCTCGATGCCCTCTTCGACGCGGACGAACGCACCGAACGGCACCAGCTTGGTGACCTTGCCCGGCACGATCTGACCGATCGCGTGGGTGCGGGCGAAGTGGCGCCACGGGTCTTCCTGAGTCGCCTTGAGCGACAGCGAAACCCGCTCGCGGTCCATGTCGACGTCGAGCACCTCGACGGTGACCTCGTCGCCCACCTGAACCACCTCGGACGGGTGATCGATGTGCTTCCAGGACAGCTCGGAGACGTGCACCAGGCCGTCGACGCCGCCGAGATCGACGAAGGCGCCGAAGTTGACGATCGAGGAGACGACACCCTTGCGGATGGCGCCCTTCTGCAGCTGGTTGAGGAACTCGCTGCGCACCTCGGACTGGGTCTGCTCCAGCCAGGCGCGGCGGCTCAGCACCACGTTGTTGCGGTTCTTGTCCAGCTCGATGATCTTGGCCTCGATCTCCTTGCCGATGTACGGCTGCAGATCGCGGACACGACGCATCTCGACGAGCGATGCGGGCAGGAAGCCACGCAGACCGATGTCGAGGATCAGGCCGCCCTTGACGACCTCGATGACGGTGCCCTTGACGGCCTCGTCCTTCTCCTTGAGCTCCTCGATGGTGCCCCAGGCACGCTCGTACTGAGCGCGCTTCTTGGACAGGATCAGGCGGCCTTCCTTGTCCTCCTTGGTGAGAACGAGGGCCTCGACCTCATCGCCCACGGAAACGACCTCGTTGGGGTCGACATCGTGCTTGATGGAGAGTTCGCGGGAAGGAATGACACCTTCGGTCTTGTAACCGATGTCGAGCAGGACCTCGTCACGGTCAACCTTGACGATGGTTCCCTCGACGATGTCGCCATCGTTGAAGTATTTGATGGTTTTGTCGATGGCGGCGAGAAAGTCCTCAGCCGAGCCGATGTCGTTGACGGCTACTTGCGGCGAGGTGACGGAGGGAGAGGGCATGTGGTGGGTTGCTCCGGACAGGTTTACTAGTAGGGACAATTGTGTTGCATGTATTGCGTTCGTGCGGATCCGTGACGGCGACTAGAAGTTGTCCAGCTGTACGCACAGATACGTAACGAGGGTACTCGACCAGGCACACGCAGGACAAACCGGCTCCCCTGAAGGTCGTTCCGACGGCCCGCCGGAGCGTCCGCGAAACAGCGCCGGGGATGGCAGCCCAATTTGTGCCAGGGATGGCAGCTACCCACCGCTACGCTTCGCACGTGGCGTACTCCCCGACCCCCGGCCCCCCTCATCGGCCGTGGTTCCCGATCACCGCACCAATGCCGAGACCGGTACGCAAGGTCGGGGCCCCGCTGGCCGCGATCATCGCCTGTGGTGTCGTCATCGGTGCGCTGGTGCTGCTGTTCACCGCACTCAACCCGGCCGGCGCGATCATCGGGTTCACGCTGTCCAGCATCGTGATGACCGGGGCGGTGTTCGCCTACCTGTGGCTGGACCGATGGGAGCCGGAGCCGCCCCGGTTGTTGCTGTTGGCGTTCGGCTGGGGTGCCGCGGTCGCCGTCGTGCTCTCCCTGATACTCGGACTGTTCGCCGATGCGCTGCTGGCGACTCCCGGGGTCGACTCGTCCCACAGTTTCGCCTCCGTGGCGATCCGGGCGCCGTTCATCGAAGAGGCCGCCAAGGGCCTGTTCCTGCTGGTCATGATGACCGGCAAGCGCCGCAATGAGCTCAATTCGCTGACCGACTGCCTGGTCTACGCCGGCCTGGTCGGTCTCGGGTTCGCCTGGCTGGAAGACATCATGTACATCTCCAGCGCGGATTCGTTGGGGGGATCCCTGCTCACCGCGGCGCTGCGACTGATCATGGCGCCGTTCGCCCACTCGCTGTTCACCACAATGACCGCGATCGGGGTGTACTTCGCACTGCAGCGGCGCAGCGGCGTCGCCAAAGCGCTGTGCATCCTGGCCGGCTACCTCGGCGCGGTGCTCATGCACGGGCTGTGGAATGGCTCGTCACTGCTCGGCGCCGGAACCTACTTCATCGTCTACATCGTGTGGATGGTGCCGATCTTCATCATCATGATCGTGGTCGCCGTCACCAGCCGTCGCCGCGAACAGCGCGTGGTGGCAGCCAAGCTGCCCGGCATGGTCGCCGCCGGGCTCATCACCCCCAACGAGGCCACCTGGCTCGGATCGTTGAAGACCCGCCACGGCGCCGTGCAGCAGGCGACGCTGGCCGCCGGGCGCCCCGCGGGCAAGGCTGTCGCTGCGTTCGCGGCCGCCGTCGTCGAACTGGCCTTCGTCCGCGACCGCATCGACCGCGGTTTCGGCGATGCCCAGGTGTACGCGCTGCAGCAGGAAGAGGTGTATTCGGTGGCGGCCGCCCGCTCGGCCGCACCGATCCTGCAGTGGTTGGCGGGATACCGCGCGCCCGCCCGCTAACGCGCCGATTGTGCGAATTCTGCACAGTCGGGGCACTCCGAAACGATCGGATGCACGCACGCGACGACGTGGGAGAGGAACTGCTCTGCGCGCTCCAGCCGAGCAATGTCAGTTCTGATCCGCTGCAGCGTGGCGGTGATCATGTCGATTCGGGCATCCCGGTCTGCGGCGCGCAATTCGCGGATCTCCGCCAAAGCCAGGCCGGCGTGTTGGCAGAGCCGCACCAGCCGGGCCCTGGCGAGCAGCTCGTCGTCGTAGCGCCGGTGCCCTGACGCGCTCCGCAGCGGGACCAGGACTCCGACGTCTTCCCAGTGCCGCAGCACGTGCGACTCGACACCGACCGCCGCGGCGGCAGCCCCGACCGCGTACATATCGCCCATGTGGGTTCTCCCCTTGACTTCAGGTCGACCTGAAGTTCTAGCTTCGCACACATGACTACCACTGCCGTCCAAAGTCCGGTTCGACAACCGAGCCTGTGGGCCTGCTGCTCGGCATTCGCCCAGGCACCGGTCGGGCTCGTCCGGCCGCGACGCGCCGACCGGAGCTTCCTGCAACAGCTGTCCGACGCCGGCCTGCCGCCCGCCACACAGACCGTCAGAGTCCGCGCACTACGCCAGATGCCCAAATGGGTGCCCACCGCAGGCACCGTCGAGGGAACCCACACTCCACGGCGTATTCCCATCGCCCTGACAGCGTTCGTCATCGAGCATCCGCAGGCCCGCTTCGTGGTGGATCCGGGCATGTGCACCGATGTCGGCGTCCGGGTGCTGAGCCAGCTGCCTGCCGTGCTGCGTCCGGCTGTCGGGCCGCCGGCCGAGGCGATCACCACCGCGGCGGCACTGGCCGAGGAGCTCGGCGAGAATCACGTCGACTTCGCGCTGCCGACCCATCTGCATTGGGACCACATCTGCGGGCTTCTCGACCTGCCCGCCATGCCCGTGCACGTCCACCACGCAGAACTCGACTGGGCCACCAGCGGTCCGGTCGCACCGGCGGGCGGCGTGCGGGATTCCCTGCAGCACAGGACGATCACGACATTCACGCTCGACGGCCCGCCCGTCCTGACGTTCGAGCGAAGCCACGATCTATTCGGCGACGGCGCGGTGCAACTCGTCGACCTCGCCGGCCACACTCCCGGCAGCATCGGCCTCCTGCTCAACACGGCCGGCGGATGGGTACTGCTGGCCGGCGACGCCGCATGGCACAGTCTCGGGGTGGAACACATCCGGCAAAAGCCCAGTTACCCAGGCGTATTCGCCGATGAGGATCGCGACGCGAGCTTCCGCACTCTGCACCGGCTGCACGCGGTCAGAGACCAGGTCCGGATCGTCCCGACACACGACCACACCGCCTCGACATCGCTGCCGCAGAGCTAGTCGGACGCACCGGCAGCACGGCTTGATTTGCACAGGTCAGCCATACTTCGTGGATGCTCGCCCACATTCTCGACGTCCTGCCGGCGTTCCTGGTCGCGTCGGTGATCCTCGCCGCGTTGCCCGGTCCGGCCACGGTGCTGTTCCTGCACCGCTCGGTGCGGGACGGCCGTGCCGCGGGCCTGGCGGCGGTCGTGGGCAACGAGATCGGCATCTGCGGTTGGACACTGGCCGGCGGTGGCGGACTGTCGATGCTGCTGACCGCCAACCACATGCTGTCACTGGCGCTGCACATCGTCGGAGCCGCCGTCCTCGTCTGGCTCGGTGTCAGCGCGTGGCGCAGCGCCAAGCACCCCGCCGACATGGACCTGGCACTCCCGCCGCGCGGCCGGACCCCGGCCGCCGCGTTTCGCGCGGCACTGCTGTCCATCGCCGCCAACCCGAAGGCGGCGGCCTTCGGCATCGTGGTGCTGCCTCAGTTTCTGCCCACCAGCGGACCTGTCCTGCCGACGTTGCTCGTACTCGCGCTCATCCAGCTCGTGGTGGACACCACGTGGTGCGTCGGCGTCGTGATGGCCGCCCACCGCGCACGCAACGTTCTGAACCGCACCCATATCCGGCGCCGGATCGAACGCGTGATGGGGGCCGCGCTGGTGGCGCTGGGCATCGGGCTGGGCGCCGACGCACGCTAATGCGCCGGCTCCAGCCTATGCGCGGCTAGTGCGCCGCGGCGTCCCAGCTGCGGCCGTAGCCCACCGACACCTCCAGCGGCACATCCAACGGATACGCGTTGCCCATGTGCTCACGCACCAACGCCTCCAGCGCGTCCCGCTCCCCCTCGACCACCTCGAAGAGCAGTTCGTCGTGCACCTGCAGCAGCATGCGTGACTTGAGCCCGGCGTCCTTGATGGCCTCGTCGACGTTGATCATCGCGACCTTGATGATGTCGGCGGCGCTGCCCTGGATGGGCGCGTTGAGCGCGGCCCGCTCGGCGGCCTCGCGAACGTTGCGGTTGCTGCTGTCGAGCTCGGGCAGGTAGCGCCTGCGCCCGAACACCGTCGAGGTGTAGCCGTCCTTGCGGGCCTGGTCGACGACGTCGCGCAGGTAGTCGCGGATGCCGCCGAAGCGCGCGAAGTACTGCTCCATCTGGATCTTCGCTTCTTCGGTAGAGATCTTGAGCTGACTGGCCAGCCCGTATGCGCTCAAGCCGTAGGCCAGGCCGTAGGACATCGCCTTGACCCGGCGACGCAGCTCCGGGGTGACCTCGTCGATCGGCACGTCGAATGCCCGTGACGCGACGAACGAGTGCAGGTCCTCGCCGGTGTTGAACGCCTCGATCAGGCCTTCGTCGCGAGACAGATGCGCCATGATCCGCATCTCGATCTGGCTGTAGTCCGCCGTCATCAGCTCGGAATACCCATCGCCGACCACGAAGGCGTCCCGGATGCGCCGGCCCGCCTCGGTTCGGATCGGGATGTTCTGCAGGTTGGGCTCGGTGGACGAGAGCCGACCGGTGGCGGCGATCGTCTGGTTGAACGTGGTGTGAATCCGGCCGTCGGCGGCGACCGCCGCCAGCAGCCCATCGACGGTCACCTTCAGCCGGGTGGCGTCCCGGTGGGCGAGCAAATGCTGCAGGAACGGGTGCCCGGTCTTGTCGAACAGCGATTGCAGCGCATCCGCGTCGGTGGTGTAACCCGTCTTGGTGCGCTTGGTCTTGGGCATCTCCAGCTCGTCGAACAACACGACCTGCAGCTGCTTGGGCGAGCCGAGATTGATCTGCTTGCCGATGACCGCATACGCGGCCTCAGCGGCGTCGCGGATCTGATCGGCGAACTCGCTCTGCAGCTCCGTGAGGTACTCGCTGTCCACGGCGATGCCGGTGTGCTCCACCTGGGCGAGCACCCGCTGCACCGGCAGCTCCATGCGCCCCAGCAGAGATGACGAGTCGATCTTGGCCAGCTCCTCGTCGAGCGCATCGGCGAGGTCCAGCACCGCGCACGCCCGCAGGATCACGGTCTGCACCGCCTGCTCGTCGACCCCGTCCGAATCGTCGAGTAGTGAAAGCTGTTGCTGTTCCGGGCTTTCGGCGCGCAGTTCCCGCTTGAGGTACCGCACCGACAGATCGTCGAGGGCGAAGCTGCGCTGCCCCGGCCGAACCAGGTAGGCCGCCAGCGCAGTGTCGGAGGTGACCCCGCGCAGCGTCCACCCGCGGCCGGCCAGGTCGTGCATGGCCAGCTTGGCCTCGTGCAGGGCCTTGGGTGGGCCCGGGTCGGCCAGCCAGGACGACAGCGCTTGCTCGTCCTCAGCCGTCAGCTTGGCGGTGTCGATGTAGCGGCCGTCGCCGTCCGCGGACACGATGGCCAGGGCCGTGGCGTCGGCGTCGTAGGCCAGATGCGTGCCCACCACCGCCATCCCGAACCGGTTACCCAGGCTGTGTTCGGAAAGCCACGCGGCCAGCTCGCCCGGCTCCAGTGCACGCCCCCGCACGTCGAACCCGTGCTCGACCTCCGGCTCGGCGGCCACCAGCGTGTCGAACAGCCGATCCCGCAAAACCCGGAACTCGAGATCGTCGAAGAGCCGGTGGATCTGGTCGCGGTCCCACGGCAGCAGGCGCAACGTGTCCGGGGTCTGGGCCAGCGGCACATCCTTGACCAGTTCGGTCAGCTCGCGGTTGAGCACGACGCCGGACAAATTGGACCGCAGCGACTCGCCGACCTTGCCTTTCACTTTGTCGACGTTGTCGACCAGGGACTGCAGCGAGCCGTATTCGACTATCCACTTGGTGGCGGTCTTCTCCCCCACACCCGGGATGCCGGGCAGGTTGTCGCTCGGGTCGCCGCGCAGCGCGGCGAAGTCCGGGTACTGCGTCGGTGTCAGGCCGTACTTCTCCACCACCGCATCCGGCGTGAACCGGGTGAGCTCACTGACTCCCTTACGCGGGTAGAGCACGGTCACGTCGTCGCTGACCAGCTGCAGCGAGTCACGGTCGCCGGTGACCACCAGCACGCGGTAACCGGCATCCTCGGCCTGGGTGGCCAGGGTGGCGATGATGTCGTCGGCCTCGAAGCCGGGCTCGGCCAACACCGTGATGCCCAGCGCGCCGAGCACCTCCTTGGTGATGTCGATCTGGCCGCGGAACTCGTCGGGCGTCGCCGACCGGCCTTCCTTGTACTCGGGGTATTTCTCCTTGCGGAACGTCTGCCGCGACACATCGAAGGCTGCGGCGACGTGACTGGGCTGCTCATCGCGCAGCAGATTGATGAGCATTGCGGTGAAGCCGTACACGGCGTTGGTTGTCAGCCCACCCTGCGTCTTGAAGTTCTCCGCAGGCAGCGCGTAAAACGCGCGGAAAGCCAGGGAATTACCGTCGAGCAGCATCAGTGTGGGCTTCGCGTCCGTCACGGCCCTAACTCTATGCACCGCCGCCGACGAGTTCGGCGGCCATCTCGATCAGCGCCCGCGCGGCCGGGCTGATCGGCCCGCTCGCGCGCCAGGCCAGCACGAGCCGACCACGCAGTTCAGGCCGGATCGAAATGGCGTGGACATCGGTGCGTTGACGTGCCACCGAACCCGGGACGATCGCCACGCCCAGCCCCCGCGCAGCGAGATCGGCGAGCGCGTCGGGCGTGGCGGCCTCGAACACCACGTGCGGCGTGACGCCGGCCGCGGCGCAGGCCCGGTCGAACTGCCGACGGATGCCGCCACCGGCAGGCAGCGAGATGAGCGGGCGCTGCGCGAGCGCCGCAAGGGTGACCGTGCGACGCGTCGCCCAGGCGTCAGAACGGCTCACCACAGCCTCGATCGGCTCCTCGGTCGTGGTCGCGACCGCCAGGCCGTCGGGCACCTCGGAAGAACCGACCGACGTGATCGCGACATCGAACCTGCCGCTGCGGACACCGTCGATCAGCGCATCCGAGGTATCGGTGGACAAGGTGATCTCCACCGCAGGGTGGGCCCGGTGGTAATCGGCAAGCAGTTGCGGCAGGTCGACGTTGTGGGCTGTCACGGTGCCCACCGTCACCGAGCCGCGGACCAGCTGGGTGAGTTCGTCGACCGCGGTCCTGGCGTGCCGCACCGCGTCGAGGGCGGCCCGCGCGTAGGGCAACACCGCCGCCCCGGCAGCGGTCAGCCGGACCTCGCGCCGGGACCGGTCCAGCAGCGGCTGACCCAATTCCCGCTCCAGCCGGGCGATCTGGGCGCTGACTGCGGGCTGCGCCACGTGCACACGCTGCGCGGCGCGGGTGAAGTTGGCCTCCTCGGTGACGGCGACGAAGTACTCGAGCTGCCGCAATTCCATAACACTTGATTATAGTTTGTGTACTGAGATGGTATTGGACTTATAGATACTGCTCCGCGCAGGCTTGGGTCATGGACATCGTGATCGCAGGGGCCGGTATCGGCGGCCTCACCACCGCACTCGCCCTGCATGCCCGGGGCATGGGCGTCACCGTCGTGGAATCGGCGCGCGAGCTCACCGCACTCGGTGTCGGTATCAACCTGCTTCCGCGTGCGGTCCGTGAGCTGACCGAACTCGGCCTGGGCGACGCGGTCCGCGCCATCGCAGCCACCCCGGCCGTCATCGATTTCTATTCCTCGGACGGGACACTGTTGTTCCGCGAGCCGCGCGGAATCGAAGGTGGCTACGGTTACCCGCAGTGCTCGGTGCACCGCGGCCGGTTGCAGATGGTGCTGCTCGACGCGGTCCGGGCCCGACTCGGATCCGACGCGGTCCGGACCGGTGCCGGCGTCGTGGATTTCGCCGAAACGGCAGACGCAGTGCGCGTGCAAACCCGTGCCGGCGATTTCACCGCCGACGTGTTCGTCGGCGCCGACGGGGTGGGCTCGATGGTGCGGCGCAGGCTGCACCCGGGCCCCGATCCCCTGCTGTGGTCCGGCGTACGGATGTTCCGTGGCGCCAGCCGGATTCCCCCGTTCCTCGACGGCCGCACGATGGCCATCGTCAAGGGTCCCCGCGGTGTCGAGCTGGTCACGTATCCGATCGGCGGTGATCTGGTGAACTGGGTACTGCAGGTCCCCGAAGCCGGCCCCGGCACCCTTCCCGGCGACGCGAACTGGAACACCCCGACCGATCCCGCAGACGTGACCGCCCATATGTCCGGGTGGCACCTGGACTGGCTGGACACCGCCGAGCTGGTGGCCCGATCCGACACGGTGTTCGAGTACCCGATGGTCGATCGGGAGCCATTGCCGCACTGGGGAACTCAGCGCATCACACTGCTCGGCGATGCCGCACACCCGATGTACCCGGTCGGAGCCAACGGCGGATCCCAGGCCATCCTCGACGCCACCGCGCTGGCCGACGAACTGGCCGCCGGCCGCGGTATCGCCGGGTACGAAGCCCGCCGCGTCCCGGAGACGACGGCAGTGGTGTATGCCAACCGTGAGATGCACACCGGTGACCCGCGCGACCTGGACCGCGTCACCGCCACCTACCGCCGAAACACACTGGCGGACCGGAGTTCCCGATGACCACATATGTACTCATACCCGGCGCATGCCACGGCGGCTGGTGCTTCGACGACCTGGCCGCTGCGCTGCGGGCCGACGGCCACCGGGTGCTGACGCCGACCCTGACCGGGGTCGCCGAACGCGCGCACCTGGCTCACGCCGGGGTCAACCTGGGCACCCACATCGCCGATGTGCTGGCCGATTTCCACGCCCACCGCGTCACCGACGCGGTACTGGTCGGGCACAGCTACGGCGGCATGGTGATCACCGCGGTCGCGGACCGCATCCCGGATCGTGTGCGCACGCTGGTCTATCTGGATGCGTTCGTCCCGCGCGACGGCGAGTCGTGCTGGTCGCTGACCAACGACGAGCAGCGCCAGTGGTACATCGGAGTCGACGCGACCGGATACGGCGTGCCCCCGCTGCCGTTCTTCGACGAACGCGCGACGGCCCACCCGCTGGCGTCACTGTTGCAGCCGGTTCGCCTCGGCGATGAGCCGCCCGGGATTCGCCGGATCTACGTCTGCGCCCGCCGGTGGCCGACGGAGTCGCCGTTCGCGCCGACCTACGAGCGGCTCCGCAGCGACCCCGCATGGACGACGTATGCCCTCGACGGGGCGCACAACCTCATGCGGGACAACCACACTGATCTGGTGCGCATCCTGCGGGACGCCGCCGGCGGGTAGTCCGCCGACGACGCGTCGGTCGCGTAACCTTCCCTCGTGCCGTCACCCCGCTCGATTCCGATCGGTCAGGTGACGTCGCTGACCGGTTCGAATTACATGGGTCTGGAGAACCGGGACGGCGCAGAACTCGCGGTACGGCAGTTGAACGACGCCGGCGGTGTCCTCGGCCGCCGCGTAGCGCTGACCGTCGAGGACGACGCGAGTCTCCCTGCAGGCGCAGTGGCCGGCTACCACCGGTTGGCCGATCAGGGCGTCAGTGCCGTCGTCGGCACTTCGTTCTCCAACGCGAGCCTGGCGGTCCTGCCGCACACCGACGATCGCAAGGTCGTGTACGTATCGACGGGAGCGGCGCATACCCAGGTCGATCCGGTCCGTCCGTATGTGTTCATGACGCCGCCGACCGGGCGGCTGGTCGCCGCACAGCTGCTGAGGTACTTCCGCGATCAGGGTCTGACCCGAATCGCGGTGGTGTTCGATTCCGACAGTGTCTTCAACCGCGAGGCGTGGGCGGCACAGGAGACCATGCTGAGCGAGTTCGGAATCGAGGTTGTCGCAGTCGAATCCGTCAAGGTCGACACCCGGGACTTCGGGCCCGTTATCGCGGCGATTGCTGCAAGTGCCGCACAGGCTCTGATGGCGTGGGTCACCGGTCCCCCGGCGACCGGATTGGCGTTGGCATTTCGCTCAGCGGGCCTGAGCATTCCGATGGTCGCCGGAATCGGTGCCGCCAGTCCGGCATTCGTGGACGAGGTCGGTCCGGGCGCCGACGGAATCGTCGTGGCGACTTCCTTGGTGGGCGTCGAGTCCGACCTGCCACCGTCGGCGACCCGCGCCGTCATCGCCGGCCTGACCCAACCGTTTCAGCGCCGTCACGGTGCGCCACCGTCACAGTTCGCGGTGGACGGGTACACCGCCGTAAAGCTCATCGCCGGAGCCATCGACGCGGCGGGCGAGGACACTCCGGACGCGGTCCGGCAGGCCATGGAATCCCTGACATGCCTCACCCCTGAGGGCAAATACCACTTCACGCCCGCCGATCATTCGGGCCTCGACGTGGGGGACGTGGCCGTCGCAGTCATTCGAGATAGTCGGTTTCGGCTGACACCGTGGTCCCGAGCGGAGTTGCTCCGACACCTGACATAGCGGTCAGTGGCTCCCCCGCCAGACTGAGCCGCTCGCGGATGACGTTCGCCTGGGTGCTGATTGCGCCGATATAACCGTCGGGACGCACCAACACGTAGGTGCCAACAGGTACGTCGTAGTCCGGACTGGGTCCGAGGCTCACCTGGGGAACGCCGAAATCGACTGGTTTGCAGTCGAATTCCAGCACAGTCCAGTGCGGTCCGCGGAATACGTCGAACCACCGACGGCCATCGGGCAACAGACCGTCCGGTGCCCGGTCGCCGGGTTGCAGCGTGCCCATGCGCGGGTCGCCGGCCGCCAGTGGACCGCCCCGGTAGCTGATGTCCAACTGGTGGATCGCGGCCGGCGCCGGCCCCGTCCCGCCGAAACCCTGGCGGTGTAGCGCACCGCTGAGTTGCAGTACCTCGGCGGCAACTGGCAGGCGTTCGGCCTCATAGCTGTCCAGCAGGTCGGTGGGCGCACCGGCGATCACCGCGGCCAGTTTCCAACCGAGGTTGTAGGCGTCCTGCACCCCGATGTTGACACCCTGTCCTCCGGCCGGTGAGTGCACGTGAGCGGCATCCCCGGCGAGGAACACGCGACCGATCCGGAATTGTTGCGCCAGCAGGAGATTCACCCGGTACAGCGAGATCCACCGCAGGTCCGACAGTGTGACGTCGCGACGGCCCGACCGTTGTTCGAGCACCGCCTGCATTCCCTCGAGGCTCAGCGGGGGCGGGTCCTCGCCCGGCGCCATGGTGACCACCAGTTGGTAATGCTCGGTGCCGGGGAGGTTCCACAGCGAGAACCGCCGGGACTGGTCGCCGTCACGGGTCAGCATGTGACAGCAACGGCCGTCGAGTCCGGCGGCCCGCACGTCGCCGACAATGATGCGTTCCTCGGTCAGCGCACCTCCGAGGAACTCGACACCGGACACCTTGCGCACCGTGCTGCGGCCGCCGTCGGCGCCGACCAGGTAGTCGGCCTGGATCCGCCCGCGGTTGGTGTGCACCGTGACGCCCTCGTCGTCCTGCGTGAAACCTGTTACCTCGGTGTCGAATTCGATCGTGCCACCGAGTTCGGCGAACCGCGTCGCCAGGATCTGGTCGGTGCGCCATTGCGGGATCAGCCAGGTGTACGGATACGGCACCGCCGCTGCGGGCTCCAGCTCGGGTAGCCCGAGGAGGTCGTAGATCGGTTTCTCCCAGACCACGTCTGCGCCGCGGTAGAGCCGCATGGGCGGGAAGGGCTCACCGGCGGCCAGTACGGCACCGATCACACCGAGGTCGTCGAAGACCTCCAAGGTGCGCGGCTGCAATCCCTTGCCGCGTGACCCGGGGAACAGCGTCGCCGCCCTGTCCAGCACCCGGGTCGGCACGCCTCGACGCGCCAGTTCGATGGCCAGGGTGAGTCCCGTCGGCCCGGCGCCCGCGATCACGACCGTCATCGACAGACACCTCCCAACAGAACCAGCAGGACCTCGTCGATCAGCCGCGCACTGAACGCCGCGTCGACCGGCAGGTCGAGGTGGACCTGGCGCAGGATCATCGCCTCTGCCACATCGTGGATCAGTTCGACGTCGGTATCCGCGGCGATGTCACCACGGGCGATGGCCCGTTGCAGCGCATCGTGGAACGGTGAGAGCTCCTCTTGGGCGACGTGTTCGCGGACGGCCTCGGCCAACTGTGGGTCGTGGCGCATCAGGGTCGCGAGCTCTGCGGTCACCCGCGTCAACGGGTCGGCCACCTCCGCGGCGACCGCATCCATGACGGCGAACAGGTCGCTGCGCAGCGCCCCGGTGTCGGGCATGGCGGCGTTGCGGGCGGCATCCGCAGCGTCCAGAGTGGCGCGCACCAGCTGGGCCTTGTTCGGCCACCGGCGGTAGATGGTGGCCTTGCTGGCACCTGCCCGCGCGGCCACGGCGTCCATCGTCAGTGCCTGATATCCCCGCTCTGCCAGCAGTTCGGCCGTCGCAGCCAACACTGCCTGTTCACGTTCCATGCCTCGCACCATGCCCGAAGCGTACGAAACCGTTTCGTACTCTTCAAACCAATATCCTGGTCCGCGGGACAAAACTGCAACACGTTTCAGTTTTGCGGTCTTGATCGTTTAGGCTGGCCTCGTGCCAGCAGCATCTTCGCAACCCGCGATCGACGGATGGTTCGCCACCGACGACGCCGGTGCCACTCACCTGATCGGCGGCAAGTGCACTCAGTGCGCCACCTTCGTGTTCCCGCCGCGCGAGAACAACTGCCCCAACCCGGCCTGCGCCAGCGACACCCTTGACCTGGTGCCACTGTCCCGCCGCGGAAAGGTGTGGAGCTACACCGAGAACCGGTACCTCCCGCCGTCGCCGTACCCCAAGACCGACCCGTTCGAGCCGTTTGCGATCGCCGCGGTGGAACTGGCCGACGAAGGCCTGATCGTTCTCGGCAAGGTCGTCGAGGGCACCCTCGCCGCCGACCTCAAGGTCGGCATGGAGATGGAGCTGACCACCATGACGCTCTACACCGACGACGAGGGCGTCGAGCGCACCACCCACGCCTGGAGGATCGCCTGATGAGCGCACCCGAACCGCTGTACATCCTCGGCGCGGGAATGCACCCGTGGGGCAAGTGGGGACGCGACTTCACCGAGTACGGCGTCGTCGCCGCCCGCGCGGCCCTGGCCGAGGCGGGGCTGGACGCGCAGCAGATCCAGTTCATCGCCGGCGCGGACACCATCCGCAACGGCTACCCGGGCTTCATCGCCGGGTCGACGTTCGCCCAGAAGCTCGGCTGGAACGGCGTGCCGGTGTCGTCTTCGTACGCGGCGTGCGCGTCGGGTTCGCAGGCGCTGCAGAGCGCCCGGGCTCAGATCCTGGCCGGGTTCTGCGATGTCGCGCTGGTGATCGGCGCCGACACCACGCCCAAGGGTGCGTTCGCGCCCGTCGGCGGCGAGCGCAAGAACGATCCCGACTGGCAGCGCTTCCACCTGCTCGGCGCGATGAACCCGGTGTACTTCGCCCTGCTGGCGCGGCGCCGGATGGATCTCTACGGCGCCACCGCCGAGGACTTCGCCCAGGTGAAGGTGAAGAACTCCCGCCACGGCCTGCAGAACCCGAATGCGCGCTACCGCAAGGAATCCGCGATCGAGGACGTGCTGGCCAGCCCGGTGGTCTCCGACCCGCTGCGCCAGCTCGACATCTGCGCCACCTCCGACGGCGCGGCCGCGCTGATCGTGGCTTCGAAGTCGTTTGCCGAGAAGCACCTGGGGTCGCTCGAGGGTGTGCCGTCGGTACGCGCGATCTCGACGGTGACGCCGCGCTACCCGCAGCACCTGCCCGAATTGCCGGACATCGCAACCGATTCCACCGCAGTCGTGGCGGCGCCGGAGCGGGTGTTCAAGGACCAGATTCTCGACGCGGCCTACGCCGAGGCGGGCATCGGCCCCGAGGACGTCAGCCTCGCCGAGGTCTACGACCTGTCCACCGCGCTCGAGCTGGACTGGTACGAGCACCTGGGCCTGTGCGCCAAGGGTGAAGGCGAGCAGCTGCTGCGTTCGGGCGCCACCACCATCGGCGGGCGTGTGCCGGTCAACCCGTCGGGCGGTCTGGCCTGCTTCGGCGAGGCCATCCCGGCCCAGGCCATCGCGCAGGTGTGCGAGTTGACCTGGCAGCTCAAGGGTCAGGCCACCGGCCGGCAGGTCGAGGGCGCGAAGGTGGGCGTGACCGCCAACCAGGGCCTGTTCGGCCACGGCTCCTCGGTGATCGTCGCCCGGTAGTCACGTGGCCCCGCGAGCGTGCGTGTCTGCTCCGCGACACGCCGCCGCGCACCGGCATTTTCCGCACGTTCGCGCAACCATGAAGGTGTGAGCGAAGCCGTCGTCGTCCGCGTCAAACCCGGCAGCCGCAAAGGCCCGCTGGTCGAGGTCGCCGACGACGGCGCGCTCACCATCTACGTTCAGGAACGAGCGGTCGACGGCAAAGCCAATGACGCCGTCACCAAACTGCTTGCCCAGCATCTGGGTGTGCCGCGCAGCCGCGTGGAGTTGATCTCCGGAGTGACTGCGCGGCTCAAGCGTTTTCGCATCACCTGAGCAGGCCACTACCCCAGGTTGCGGTTCCACTCCAGCCAGCCGATGCCGGTACGCCCGTCGGCGGTGCGAACCTTCGCCCAGGCACGCGGGAACTGGCTGATGCGACCGTCGGCGGCCACCAGCAGCACCGGGGCGTGCCCCTGGATGTCGACAGTCGCCTCGATGTCGCCGGGCTGCAGGGTCAGCGTCGTCGACACCGGTAGATCGTCGGCTCCGACCATGTATTGCGCTGTCACCGACTGTAATTCGACGAGTGGCTCACCGTCGCGCTGCGAATAGCCGATACCGATTGGTGGCATTCCGGCGATCCGGATGTCCACGCCGTGCAGGTGGGTGCCGTCGTCGAGATGGATCGCGCTCCACACCCAGTTCATCGACCACCAGTCCCGCACACCCCACGAATGGTCGCGCTGACCCGGCACGGCGTTGATGCCGAACGTCTGCTCCCCGATCGTCACGGTGCCCGTGACCGTGCAGGGAATCTCATAGCGGGGCGTGATCCGGTACTGGTACGGGGTTCCGACTGTGGTCCAGGTCAGGTCCATGGTCACGTCAACCGGCCGACCGGTCTCACCGCGCAGCAGCGCCGCCGGATCATCGTGAGACTGCCCGGTACCCGACGCCGTGACGCGGTAGGTCTTGAGCGGTTCGACCGGTTGCAGGCTCAACTCGACCCCGTCACCCTTGATCAGCTCCGGTGCGGCCGGTACGGCATGAAAGTCGTTGAGCGCCACCGTCGGCATGCCCGGACCACAGAACAGCACATTGACCCACGCGGTGTCCTGGTTGGGGATCAGGCCCAGGCGGACCCAACCGCCGAAACCCGCGGCGGGATCGGTGAAGTCGAAGTACCAGCTCTCGTTCCACAGCTCTTCGTCGGTGGGCAGGTGCGGATGGTCGTCCTCGGCGGCAGGCACCAACGGCTCCGGAACCGACGCTGGCGCAAGGATATCCAGTGCCCCGGTGTCCAGAACATGGCTGCAGTGCCGGTCGAGCATCGTCATGAACATGTGGTCGCCGCGTTCGGTACGTTCCACCAGCATCGAGGAGATGATCGCCATCATCACGCCGAAGAAGCTCTGCCGCCGCACGCCGTCGCGCACCTGATCGAGCGTCAGTGCCGAGTCCGAACCCAGTGCCTGGTGATACGCCGCCAGCAGCTCGTCGTAGTGCGTGCGGCGCTGTTCGACGGGTAGGGCGCAGCCGATGAAGTAGGCGACATCGGTGAACGCCGGCCCTTTGGTGACGGTCTGCCAGTCGACCACCGTGAGGGCCCGGTCCGCACCCGCATCGCCGAACAGCATGTTGTCGAGTCGATAGTCGCCGTGCACCAGACCCAGAGGCCGGTCGGACGCGCCTTCGTCAGCCAGGTAGGCGTCAAAACTCTCGACGAGTCGCTCGCAGACGTGGCGCTGCCCCGGCGTGATCAGACCCGCGTACCGGTCGACGAAGGCCGCATACAGACCGGAAATCAGCGCCTGGTTGACCGGTGCCTCACGGTTGAGCCATTCGGCCCGGTTCAGCGCCTCGGCGCCGGGTTCCGACCCGTGCATGTGACCGAGCTCGGTGAGCGCCACGGCGGCCTGTTCGGCTGTGGCGCCACGGATCTCGTCACCCACCACGGCGGGCACCGCATCGCCCAGCAGCAGATCGAAGGCACCGGTCTCGGTGTCGATCGCGGCGTGATAACACGGCGCCACGGGCCCGGGCACCAAGGCGGGCGCGATGTCGGTGTAGAACCGCACCTCCCGCTCGTAGAGCCCGAGGGCCAGCCCGGTCTGACGACTGTTGGGATCGGTGGCGGCCACCTTGAGCACCACCGAGGCCGGCCCGGCCGAGTCCCCGGCATAGCTCAGCGCGACGCGGTAGCACTCGCTCATCTGGCCGGTGCCGATCCGCTCGAAAGTGAAAGCGCTGACCTCGCCGGCGCCGAGGGCGGCGGTCAGCCAGTCACAGGTCAGGTCTTCGGGGCGGTCGAGTACGGCTGTCTGAGTCGGTTGCACACAGGCAACCTAGCAGTGTTCCGCGTCACACATGACAGGTGTCAACTAATGGTGTGCCGCCTTGGCATGACCGTGGGCACAGGCGTTCGGCGGGGTGGCCACCACGTCCAGTGCCGGGTTGCGGTCGAAGAAGCCGAACGGCTTGAGCCAGAACGACACCACGTCCACCGGCATCACCGGCCAGTCCTCCGGACGGGTGATGTGGTGGATGCCGAACACGTACCACAGCACCACGTCGGTGTTGTCGATCGACCGGTCGGCCTTCGTCCACTCGCCCAACCCGGTATCGGTCACCGACTGGTTGACGAACTCCCCCGCCGGCCAGCGCTCGTCCGGTTGGTTCGGGGTGACCCACAGCGTGTGGGCGATGACATTCGCACGCTGAATCACCGGTGAGGCGGGGTCGAACATCGCCGGGATCGCGCCGGTGGGAACCAGCTTGTACGACGGATGGGTCCCGAGGCCGTTGACGACGTTGGTATTGACCACCTTCCAGGCCCGCTGGGTGGCGAAGTTGACGTCCTGTTTGCCCTCCTGCTCGGTGCGCAGCGCCTGATTGCGGACCACCAGCGACAGGCCATACGGATTGTCCGGGCTGATCGGTTCTGCATACGACTCGGTCATGTAGACCGTGTTGTCGGTGCCGTCGACATCCAGATCCAACCGGGCGATCAGGAAGTGCTGATGGAACGGCGCGTAGGTGCGCTCGTCGACCAGCGTGCCGTTCTTCGGCGTCGGCCCGGCCGGGAACGGTGTGGTGACCATGATCCCGGTGGCGCGGACCTCGCACTCGATGTTGCCGTCCTGGTACAGCCGCCAGTACACCAGGTATTCGTAGTTGGCGACGGTGACGTGGAAAGACAGTGTGAGCCTGCGCATCCGGCGTACCTCGGCACCCGCATCGTGGTCGACGTGCTTCCACAGCACGGCGTTGTCTTCCTCGTGGATGCAGATCGCGTTGGTGATGGTGTACGGCTCACCGCTGCTGTTGTGCAGAACCGCATCCAGATAGCGGATCTCACCGAGGCAGTCGCAGCCGAGCTCCAGCGAGGTGGTCATGAATCCCAGACCCCACTCGCCGATGTCGAACGCCGTGCGCCGGTAGTGATCGACCGAGGAGTCCCGATACGGCACCACCATCTCGGCGAACGACATCCGGTGTGCCACCGAACGATCCACGTCTCCATCGCGGTACCGCACGGTGTGCAGGGTCATGCCCTCGCGATGGTTGAACCCGATCCGCAGCGACCAGTTCTGCCACCGCAACAGATTTCCGTCCAAGGTGAACGAGGGGCCCTCCGGCTGCGTGATGTCGAGCGGCTTGAGTGGATCCCGGCGCGATGCCGCCCGGATCCGTTCCGGGATGTGATGCGGCACGTATTCACCCATCACGTCCGGCTTTTCGGAACTGCCGTCATCTTCGACCCGCAGCACTTCCATGCTGTTGATGTCGATCACGCAATGCAGACCGCTGACCGGGTGCGCGTATGGATTGGCGCCGGCGGCCTGCTTGTACCAGGTGTCCGACCAGCCGATCCGCCGGTCACGATATTCGGGTGGCGCCACGGCATCGCCGTAGGTCCAGGTGTCCATGAAGACGTTGTCCAGGTCGGTGATGCCGCGTCTGGCCAGCGCGGCGATCACGTCGGGGTGCCGGCGCAGTACCTCGTCGCATTCGACGAACTCGTCGACGGTGAAATTGGCCTGGACGCCCGGAACATGGTCGAAGTTCTCGACCCGGTCATCGGTCAGCGACACCACGCCCTTGTACGTGGCGTTGGCCGCCCGCTCCAGGCAGATCACGGCCGCCCGCCGGGCCGGTGCAACGCCACCACCGTCGAACGCGGCCAATTCGGCCTTGGACGGCTCCACGAGTTCCACCGAGGCAACCCGCCAGCCCGCACCCACTCCGCGCTCACGCCGCAATATCGCCGCCACCGCACGAAACTCGTCGGCAGACAGCGGATCCAAGGGGTAATCCACGTCAAATACGCAACCACACCGGAGGATTCCGTGCAGCGAATCGCTCAGAGTTGGATCAAACGAACTCAGCGCTCGGCGAGGGTGAACCCTTCCCAAGCCTGGCGTCGCACCGACCGCGGGTCGTATTCGACGCGGGGCTTACGGTCGAATACGAACACCGCGCGGTCATCGCTGTCATAGGCCGGCCACCCCGGGCCCGGCTCCCCGGACCGGCTGAACTCGCGCCACCGACGCTGCACGTCTCGGCTGACCCGCCGGGCCGACGTGCGGTCCCCCACGGCGGTCAGCAGCGCGCCGTAAGTCGTGTGGTACGTGTCGAACACGGCGAGCAGTTCCATCGCATGCGTCGCACCGAGCCCCGCCCAGTGCAGGGTGCGGGGCGCGTAGTCGTAGCGGTACACGTAGGTGGGTGCATGCTTGCTGTGTGCCTCGGCGATCTGCCACGTGGCCGAGGCGAACGCGAAATCACCACCGAGTCGCACACAGGCCGCGCTGCTCGGATAGTCCGGGTAGGCCGCGACGATTCGACGGCGGTCCTCGGGATCGGTACGGGCGAACAACTTTTCGATCATCGGCTCATTGGTCGGCAGCAACGGGAGGAACCGGGTGAACAGCCGGCCCTCGTCGGCGTTGTTACCGACGATCAACGGCACCCGGTGGGCACTGCCCTCGGCCATCGCCGTCACCGGATCGACCGGCAGGTACTCCGTGCCGAACGTCGGGCCGACCGGAAACGCGCCCGGCATGTCCGTCTGTCCGCTCATGATCAGTGATTCCAGGGCCCGGCCCAGGTCCGCGGGGCGGGCGGACATGAGCGCGGCGGCCGCCGATCCCCCATCGGGACTGACCAATTCGGCGAGCTGATCCGCGAGCCGGGCCGCGGCATCCATGGAGCTGACCATCCCGCTGGCCGGGCTCTCCGAGATGACCTGAGCGAACAGCCCTTCGGCCTCCGGCACCGCGAGCAGTGTCGCGACTGCATGGGCACCCGCACTCTCACCGAAGATCGTGACGTTGTCGGGGTCTCCGCCGAACACCGCCACGTTGTCGCGGACCCAACGCAGGGCCAGCACCAGGTCACGCAGGAACAGGTTGTCCTCGATCGGATGGTCGGGTGTCGCCAGCGACGACAGTTCGACGCACCCGAGCATCCCGAGCCGGTAGTTGACCGAGACGAACACACAACCGCGCCGAGCCAGCGCGCCACCGTCATAGACGGGCGTGGCCGAACTGCCCATGATGTAGCCACCGCCGTGAACGAAGAACATCACCGGCAGCGGACCGTCGGAGTTCGGTTTCTCCGGCGCCACCACGTTGAGGGTCAGGCAGTCCTCACTCATCGGCTGGTGCTTACCCACACCGACGAGCGTGTAGCGGCGTTGCTGGGGCGCGCAGTAACCGAACCCGTGGCAATAGCGCACACCCGGCCAAGGCTCGGCGGGCTCGGGCGCCCGCAGACGCAGCGGCCCGACCGGCGGTTTGGCGTAAGGGATGGAACGCCAACGATGTACGCCGTCACGCGTGAAGCCCTCGACGATGCCGGTACTGATCTTTGCCCGGACAGTCCGCTCGTGCATAGACCGACCGTATCGAACAACACCATTGGGGGCGGACAGGCGGTGGGCGTGGCATGCGACCGCTAGCCTTGCGGGTATGCGAATCGCTGTGACTGTTGGGGCTGCTGCGCTTTTGGCGGCGCTCGTGGCGGCCTGCTCACCCGGAGGGGGGCACGAGACGCAGCCGAACTCGCAGCCCCGGATGTCGATGCCGGCAGGCGCCCCGCACACCAAGATCACCACAACCACCACGACCACCACCTCGCCGCTGCCCACCACGGCTCCGGACCCGGGTACCCCGATGAACCGTGTGATCAAGTGGGTCGAGGCGGGTACCCCTGCCGATCCGTCGGGCTTCCATACGGCAACACGCGAAGGCCAATCCACCAATCTGGGTGACGATGTCGCGTTCGTCGCCCCGTCGGGCAAGGCCCGTTGCGCCACCGACAAGATGGTCGAAGGCCAACTGGCGTGCCTCATCCAGGCCAGCGACCTCCCCTCGAAACCGTCGGACGTCGAGGGCCAGTGGATTCCCGGCTGGGTGGATTTCGGCGGGGAGACGGTGGATATCGGCTCGCTCCACGGAGATCCGGGCCGGTTCAACTACGGCGACGGTGCGGAACTGGCCGCGGGCAAGTCACTGGCCTTCGGCGACTACCGGTGCCGCGCCGACGACACCACGCTGGTGTGCGTCAACTACGCGCACCAGTCCGCGGTGCTGCTGAGTTCGTCGGGCGTCGAACCACTGGGCTGCCTCAAGCCGGTCCCGCCGCCGGTGGGCGTCGGGCGTCAGCTCAGCTGCCCGCCCGACTAGCGCCAGCCGTCGGCGACCTTCGCGGCCTGCAGCAACGCGTCGCACAACTGTCGCAGTTCGTCGGTTCCGGCACCCTCGTCGACCGCGATCGCGACATCCTCGGCCGCACACCGGACCTGATACACCCGGTCGGACAGCTGGGCGGCTTCGTCCGCGGAGAGCACCACCGAATCCGGGGCCAGTGAGGTGCCTTTCACCATCGCGCGTTGTTCGTAGGCTCGCTGCCGGCAGGATTGCCTGCAATACTGGCGACGCCGGCCCATCTGCGCATCGGCGACCTCACGACCACACCACCGACAGGGTTGCGGACGATTCTTTCGGTGGTGGTGCGCCATGGGTCCCGACTGTAGACTGCCCGACGCCGCGACCCGCGTATCATCGATGGTCGAGTCGGGAACTTCGCAACGCGTTGCTGCGTTGATACATCCGGACAAACGCCGAACAAGGAGTGTTGACGATGGCTGATCGCGTCCTGAGAGGCAGTCGCCTCGGAGCCGTGAGCTACGAGACCGACCGCAACCATGACCTGGCGCCGCGTCAGGTCGCGCGCTACCGCACCGACAACGGTGAGATATTCGACGTCCCGTTCGCCGACGACGCCGAGATTCCCGGCACCTGGCCATGCAAGAACGGCATGGAGGGCACCCTGATCGACGGCGACGTGCCGGAGCCCAAGAAGGTCAAGCCGCCGCGTACCCACTGGGACATGCTGCTGGAGCGCCGCTCCGTGGAGGAGCTCGAAGAGCTGCTCAAGGAGCGCCTCGACCTCATCAAGACCAAGCGTCGCGGTAGCTGAACCCGATAAAAAACCGCGGCCATGCCCAGTGGGCATGGCCGCGGTTTTTTGCGTCGCCGACTAGCTTCGCACCACACCCCTGGCGCGGTCCAGGCGTCCGCGGATACCCCACTCCGCGACCTTGAACATCGCCTCACGGATGTTGGAGCCGCTCATCTTGGAGACCCCGAGCTCACGTTCGGTGAACGTGATGGGCACCTCGACCACCTTGAAGCCGTTGTTGATCGCACGCCAGGTCAGGTCGATCTGGAAGCAGTAGCCCTTGGAGTCCACCGCGGACAGGTCGATCTTCTCCAGCACCTCCCGCCGGTACGCGCGGTAGCCGGCGGTGATGTCGTGGATACCGACACCCAGCAGCAACCGGGAGTAGGTATTGGCGGTCTTGGACAGCACCAGCCGCCGAACGGGCCAGTTGCGCACCGTCCCGCCGGAGACATAGCGCGAACCGATGGCCAGGTCCGCACCGGCGTCGACCGCATCCAGCAGTCGGCTCAATTCCTCCGGCGCGTGACTGCCGTCGGCATCCATCTCGACCAGGACCGAGTACCCGCGGCCCAGACCCCAGGCAAAACCGGCCAGATACGCCGCACCCAGGCCGGCTTTGCTGGTCCGGTGCATCACGTGGATGCGATCCGGGTCGGCCAGGGCCAGCTCGTCGGCCAGCTTGCCGGTGCCGTCGGGGCTGCCGTCGTCGACCACCAGGATGTTCACCTCGGGGCTGGCGTGGTGCACACGCCCGACGATCAGCGGCAGGTTCTCCCGCTCGTTGTAGGTGGGAATGATCACCAGGGCGCGCTGACTCGGGCGTTCACCGTCCCGGCGAGGGCTGGATTCCCCCGGCCGCTGCGCTCCGTCACCAGGGACTGTCATGTGGCTCCTTCATCGTCGCGGGCCTTCGCCGGTGCGACGCCTCATTCTTTGCACGAACCCTCCATTGTGCAGTATTGCGGCGAGCAACGCCCCAAATCCAATCGTGACCAGCGCCACCTGCAAGGCCGGTCCCCACTCGGTGGCGGGTGTCAGCTCGGTTTTCAGCCTGACCTGGCTGTCCAGATAGGCGGGCTGGAAGAACTCGGTGCGAGCCAGCTCACGTCCGTCCGGCGCGATCACGGCACTGATCCCGGTGGTCCCGGCCACCACGACGTACCGATCGTGCTCGACGGCCCGCAGTTTGCCGAACGCCAACTGCTGCG
Source organism: Mycolicibacterium arcueilense (assembly GCF_058536225.1). Classification (NCBI taxonomy): domain Bacteria; kingdom Bacillati; phylum Actinomycetota; class Actinomycetes; order Mycobacteriales; family Mycobacteriaceae; genus Mycobacterium; species Mycolicibacterium arcueilense. The sequence continues at coordinate 287,515 of NZ_JBZTYL010000022.1, read as the reverse complement.
CACTCATGCTCTCGTCGAACGTCGCATTGTTGGTGGGCACCGTCAGCACCTGCGCGCCGCTGAGCACCGACTCCCGCGCGGCCCGGTCGAAGATCACCTCCCAGCAGGTGGTCACCCCGATCGGCACTCCCGCGGCGTGGACGACGCCGTTACCCTCACCCGGCACGAAGTAGCCGGCCCGGTCCGCATATGACGACAGGTGTTTGAAGAAGCTGCGCCACGGCAGGTACTCGCCGAACGGCTGCACGATCTTCTTGTCGTGGCGCTCCCCCGGCCCGTGTTCCGGATCCCAGACGATCACGGTGTTGGTGGCGACCGGGTTGTCCGCGGTGTAACCGTCGGCCTTGGTGACGGTTCCCACGAGGATCGGCGCGCCGATGGCGTCGGCGGCGGCGGTGATCTGAGCCGCGGCGTCGGCGTTGGCCAACGGGTCGATGTCGGAGGCGTTCTCGGGCCACACCACGAACATCGGCTGCGGGGCCCTGCCCGCGCGGACGTCGTCGGCCAGCTGCTGCGTCTCTTTCACGTGGTTGTCGAGCACCGCACGGCGCTGGGCGTTGAACTCCAGTCCGAGCCTGGGCACATTGCCCTGCACGGCGGCCACGGTGACGGTCTGCTCATCGCCCGCGCCGGTCCCGGAATGACGGACCTGCGGCCACAACAGTGCGGTGGACAGCAGAACCACTGTGATGCTCAGGCCGGGCAGCATGACCGCAGGCGCGGGGAAGCCCGGCTTGTGCCCGTGACGCCACCAGTGCGCGATCTCCAGTGCCAGCAGCGTCGCACTGAAGCCGACGAGCGCCACCGCGAACGACAGGAGCGGGGCGCCGCCCCAGCGCGCGATGGCGAGCAGTGGTCCGTTGGTCTGGCCGAATCCGACCACGCCCCAGGGAAATCCGCCGAACGGCACGGTCGACTTGAGCCACTCCTGGGTACTCCACAGCGCCGCGAACCACAACGGCCATCCGGGCAATCGCCTGACCACGACCGCCGACAGGCCGAAGATCCCGCAGAACACGGCCTCCATGGCGGCCAGGGCCAGCCAGGGCACCGCGCCGACCAGACCGCTGATCCACGGCAGTAGCGGGATGTAGAAGGCCAGTCCGAACAGGAATCCGTAGCCGAAGCCGCCGGCGAGGGTCGTGGACCGCAGCGTCAGCACCCAGCCGATCAACGCCAGCCCGACAAAGGCCGCCCACCACCAGCCGGTGGGTGGGTAGCTCAGGCACAGCCCGAGTCCGCCGCCGACCGACGCGCTCAACTGCGCCCACCGCGCCGCGGCGGCGCGGCCGAACCGCGACGCCCGGACGGTCACCACGGACCAGCGGTCGGGAGTGCCCGCCACGGTCAGGCGATACCCGCGGTCCTCGGGTTCGTCGTCGGGATCGATGTCGGCCACCGGATCCCCGGTGACGTCCTCATCCAGTTCGCCGAAGGACTCGTCGTCGAGCTCGTCGAGTTCTGCCAGTTCGTCTTCCTCGATGGCCGGGATCACGTCGGTGGTCTCGTTGGGTCGCGGGCGGCCCAAACCATCCGGCCGCGGCGCCCGGGAGCGCTCGGATCGGTCTCGGGGACGGTCACTGCCCATGAATGACGACACCCCGGTGGACGGTCTGACGGCAGCGCGGCAGGTCCGCGTCGGCGGCCAGCCGCGGCAGTGCGGGAACGCGTGACCGCGGGTCGGTGGACCAACGTTGGACGGCGTTTGCCGGTGCGCTGACCTCCAGATCGTCGGCATCCCACACCGCATAACTGGCAGCGGCCCCTGGCGTCAGCGTTCCGGTGACACCGTCGCGGACCCCACCGGCCCGCCAGCCCCCACGAGTGGCCGCAGCGAACGCTGCCCGAGCCGAAATGGCGCTGCCTGCGCTGCGGTGTGACACCGCCGCACGCACGGTCTGCCAGGGATTCATGCTGGTGACCGGGGTGTCTGAGCCGAAGGCAAGGGGCACGCCTTCGGATGCTAACAGCGCAAACGGGTTGAGCCGGTGAACTCGGTCAAGCCCGAGACGCTGGGCGTACATGCCGTCTTCGCCGCCCCACAGGGCATCGAAGATGGGTTGCATGCTGGCCATCACACCCCAGGCGCCCAACTGGGCGGCCTGCTCGGCGTTGACCATCTCCAGATGCTCCAGGCGGTGACCGCAGCGGGCCACGGCCGGGCCACCCAGCCGCTGCGCCACAGCCTCGAATCCCTCGACGACCGCGGCGACGGCGGCATCGCCGATCACGTGGAACCCGGCCGGGATTCCGGCCTCCGTGCATGCCTGCAGATGTGTGGTGATGGCACCGACGTCGAGATAGGAATTGCCGCAGGTGTGGGGTGCGTCGTGGTAGGGCTCGTGCAGCCACGCGGTGCGTGAGCCGAGAGCGCCGTCGACGAACAGGTCTCCGGCCAGCCCCCGCGCGCCCGTCTCGGCAATCAGGTGGCGGGCATGTTCGGCGTCGCGGGCCGGCTCGCCCCAATATCCGACGACCTCTACTCCGTGCTCCAGCGCACGCAGCTCCTGCCAGTCCAGCAGGCCGCCGATCTGCGGGCCTGCGCATTCGTGGACCGCGGCGATTCCCATCCCGGCGGCGTGGTCGAGCGCCTCGACGCGGGCGTCGTGCCGTTGCTGCGCGGTCAGCTGTTCACGCGCGGCGGCGCGCACCAGGTGATGCGCCTCGGCGCTCAGCGGGCGCTGCGGATCGAACCCGGCGGCCTCGGGCAGTGCGGGCACCAACCGGCGCAGCGCGGTGGTGGCGGCGGCGGAATGCACATCGACGCGGGCGAGATAGGCGGGACGGTCTCCCAGGACGCCGTCGAGGTCCTCGGTGCTGGGGCCGGTGCGTTCCGGCCAGCCCGACTCGTCCCAGCCGTGCCCCCACACGGGCCCGTCCGGATTCCAGCGGGCGTATTCGTCCACCAGTCGCAGGCAGTGCGCCAACGAGGTGGCCCCACGCAGGTCCAGGCCGCGCAGATTCAGCCCGGTGGCGGTCAGGTGCACGTGGCTGTCGACGAACGCCGGGGCGACGAACCCGCCGTCTAGGTCGATTACCTCGGCATCGGGAAACTGTGACCGGCCGACGTCGTCGGTACCCAGCCACGCCACTACTCCGCCGCGCACGGCGAATGCCGTCGCGTCGGGATAGCTGGGGCTGTGGATACGCCCGTTGATCAGGAGAGTGGTCAAGCTGTTTCGGCTGGCGGTCAGGCCTGGGGAGGCAGACGGTACGGATCGACGTCGTTGACGTCGATTACTTCGCCGTCAATGTAGTCGCCTGTCCCCCGTCGAAAATCGGCGGCACCGGTCGCTGCACCGAAACCGGCGGGGGCGGCAACGATGAGCGGCACCCGCCGGGCGACCAGGCCCGTGAGCACCGGCCGTGCGGCCGCCCGCGTGGGCGGCAACAGCAACAGTGCGCCGACGACCGAGCTGGCCAGTCCGGGAATCACCACCAACACGGTGCCCAGCGCCACCAGCAGGCTGTCGGACACCGCGCCCTGGGGATCGGACAGGCCACCTGACAGGCCCGCGCGCAACCGGCGGATGTGCCGGTTGAGCTGCGAACCCGCCAACACCAGCCCGATCACGAACGAGGCCAGCAGCAAGAGCACGGTGTAGCCGAACCCGATGGTCGCCACCAGGGCGACCATCACCGCCATCTCTACGAGGAGATAGATCAGAAACAGCCGCTTTGCCATGCCAGGTCAACGATCGGGCGGGCGGTTCGGTTCCGGAGCGGGTGCCGGTGCGTCGGCGGCACGCACCTCGATCGCGCTGTGCACCTTGTCGATGCCGCCGCGCAACAGGGCCCGCGGCACGAAGTACCAGACGTGGTTCCAGTACCGCTTGATGATCGCCTCGAACACCCGCCGGGTCTCGGACTTCGGCAGGTTGTGCGCCACCGCCTCCACCGGATCGCCCTTCGGAGCGCCGAGCACACCGCATTTCTGGATCGTGACCCGCGGGGTGTTGTTGATGCGCTTGGTCTTCCACGATCCGTCGTCGGTGATGATCAGCAGCTTGTCACCGTCCGGGACGCCCCACACCGCGGTCGGCTTGGGCTTGCCGGTCTTGGTAAAGGTGGTCAGCAGCAGGTACTTCTCGCGGTAAACGTCCTCGAAGGTAGGTGCCATGAGACTCAGTTCACCGGTTTGAGCAGAAGCGAAACGTTGTTCTGCATGCCGCCGCGCAGCTTGGAGAAGACGTTGAACGTCTTGCCCAGCAGGCCGTACCGCTTGCCGATCGCATCGTAGGTGGCGCCGTTGGCCGATTTGGGCAGGATCTCCGCGACGGCCTCCACCGCCTCACTCTTGGGATTGCCACGCACGTCACAGGCCGCGAGGGTGACCCGCGGCGTGTTGCGGATCCGTTTGACCTTCCAGGATGTTTCCTGCGTGATCACCACCAGCCCGTCAGGTGACGGCGCGGCCCAGATGGCGGTCGGCTTGGGCCGCCCGTCCTTGGTGAACGTGGTCAGCAGAACGTAGTTGGCCTTGGCGACATCGGCGAAGGTGAGAGCCATGCTGCCCAATCTAAGCCAACAGGTCGGCGGGCGTTGACTCTGCGAACAGGGCGCAAATGTGCGAGAACGGTGCGCCCTGGGCGCAGAGTCAGCGCGGTCAGCCCTCGAGTTCGCCCTCGGTTTCCAGCAGCACCTGACGCAGCCCGTCCAAGGTGGCCTGCTCGGGCTCGGCCCACATGCCACGCCCCGCAGCCTCCAGGAGTCGCTCGGCCATGCCGTGAAGCGCCCACGGGTTGGACTCCGACATGAACTTGCGGTTCTCGTCGTCGAGAACGTATTCGGCCGAGAGCCGTTCGTACATCCAGTCGGCCATCACGTGCGCGGTGGCGTCGTAGCCGAACAGATAGTCGACCGTGGCCGCCATCTCGAAGGCACCCTTGTAGCCGTGCCTGCGCATTGCCGTGATCCAGCGCGGGTTGACCACCCGGGCCCGGAACACCCGGTTGGTCTCCTCTGACAGCGTGCGGGTGCGGACGGCATCTGGGCGGGTGTTGTCACCGATGTAGGCCGCCGGGGCCTGTCCGGTCAGTGCCCGCACGGTGGCGACCATGCCGCCGTGATACTGGAAGTAGTCGTCGGAATCGGCGATGTCGTGTTCGCGGGTGTCGGTGTTCTTGGCCGCCACCGCGATTCGCCGGTAGGCCCGGTTCATGTCATCGGCGGCGGGGGCTCCGTCGAGTCCGCGACCGTAGGCGAATCCGCCCCAGGCGGTGTACACCTCAGCCAGGTCGGCGTCGTCGCGCCAGTTGCGGCTGTCGATCAGCTGCAGCAGACCGGCCCCGTAGGTTCCCGGCTTGGAACCGAAAATCCTTGTGGTGGCTCGCCTTTGATCGCCGTGTTCGACCAGGTCGGCCTGCGAGTGGGCACGAACGTAGTTATCCTCGACCGGCTCGTCGAGACCCGCCACCAATGCCACGGCGTCGTCGAGCATGGTGACCACGTGGGGGAAGGCGTCGCGGAAGAACCCCGAGATGCGCACCGTGACGTCGATGCGTGGTCGGCCGAGTTCTGCCAGGTCGATCGGCTCCAGGTTGACGACCCGGCGGGACGCGTCGTCCCACACCGGCCGCACTCCCAGCAGGGCGAGCACTTCGGCGATGTCGTCACCGGCCGTGCGCATGGCCGAGGTACCCCACACCGACAGCCCGACCGATTGCGGCCAGCGGCCGTAGTCGGTCCGGTAGCGGTCCAGAAGTGAATCCGCCATCGCCACACCGGTTTCCCAGGCCAGCCGCGACGGAACCGCCTTGGGGTCCACCGAGTAGAAGTTGCGGCCGGTGGGCAGCACGTTGACCAGTCCGCGCAACGGCGAGCCGGACGGCCCGGAGGCGATGAAGCCGCCGGCCAGGGCGCGCAGCACCTGGTCGATCTCCGCTTCGGTACCGGCCAGCCGGGGCACCACCTCGGTCGCGGCGAAGCGCAGGATGCGGGCCACCTCGGGATTGTCGGTGATGCGGTCCACTGCGGAAGCGTCCCAACCGGATTCCTGGAGCGCGGCCACCAGCTCGCGGGCACCGGCCTCGGCGGCGTCGACGGCCGCGCGGTCGTCACTGCCGTCCTCGGTCAGGCCCAGCGCCTGACGCAACCCGGGAACCGTCTGCTCGCCGCCGAACAGCTGCCGGGCCCGCAGGATGGCCAGCACGAGATCGAGTTCACCTGGGCCGGTGGGCTTCTGACCCAACACATGCAGACCGTCGCGAATCTGGACATCCTTGATCTCGCACAGCCAGCCGTCCACGTGCAGCAGCATGTCGTCGAAGGATTCCTCGTCGGGACGATCCTCCAGACCCAGATCGTGGTCCATCTTGGCCGCGCGCATCAGCGTCCAGATCTGCTGGCGGATCGCCGGCAGCTTGCCGGGGTCCAGCGCGGAGACTGTGGAGTGCTCGTCGAGCAGCTGTTCGAGTTTGGCGATGTCACCGTAGGTTTCGGCGCGCGCCATCGGCGGGATGAGGTGGTCGATCAGGGTGGCGTGCGCCCGGCGCTTGGCCTGGGTGCCCTCCCCCGGATCGTTGACGAGGAAGGGGTAGATCAATGGCAGGTCCCCGAGTGCGGCGTCGGTGCCGCAGGCCGCGCTCATACCCAGCGTCTTGCCCGGCAGCCATTCCAGGTTCCCGTGCTTCCCCAGGTGCACCACGGCGTCCGCACCGAACGAACCCGGGAACGACTTGTCCAGCCAGCGGTAGGCGGCCAGATAGTGGTGGCTGGGCGGCAGGTCGGGGTCGTGGTAGATGGCCACGGGGTTCTCCCCGAAGCCGCGCGGCGGCTGAACGATCAGCACCACGTTGCCGGCCTGGATGGCCGCGATGACGATCTCTCCGTCGGGATCGCGACTGCGGTCGACGAACAGCTCTCCCGGTGGCGGGCCCCAGTGCTCGGCGACCGCATCGGATAGCTCGGCAGGCAGCGTGGCGAACCAGGCCCGGTAATCCTTTGCCGGAACCCGGATCGGGTTGGCGGCCAGGGCCTCGTCGGTCAACCAGTCCGGGTCCTGACCGCCGCGCTCGATCAGAGAGTGGATCAGGGCATCCCCGTCGCCGGAGTCGACGATTGTGGCAAGGTCGCCGGGCGCTCCGGTGTCGCCGATGTCGTACCCCGCATCGCGCATCGTGCGCAGCAGTGCGACCGCGCTGGCCGGGGTGTCCAGACCGACGGCATTGCCGATGCGGGCGTGCTTGGTGGGATAGGCCGAAAACATCACGGCCACTCTCTTTTCCGCAGCCGGGATGGCTCGCAACCGAGCGTGCCGTACGGCCAGGCCGGCCACCCGCGCACAACGCTCGGGGTCGGCGACGTAGGAGATCAACCCTTCGGAATCGATCTCCTTGAAGGAGAACGGCACGGTGATGATGCGCCCGTCGAACTCGGGAACGGCGACCTGGGTTGCCACGTCCAGTGGCGACATGCCGTCGTCGTTATCCGACCACTGATCCCGCGAACTGGTCAGACACAGGCCCTGCAGGATCGGAATATCCAGTGCGGCAAGGTGAGCGACGTTCCATGAATCGTCGTTACCGCCGGCACCGACTGTCGCCGGGGTGGCGCCGCCGGCAGCGAGCACTGTGGTGACGAGCGCATCGGCGGTGCCCAGCAACTCGAGGAGTTCGGGTTCGGCGGTGCGCAGGGAGGCGCAGAACACCGGCAGCACCCGGCCGCCGGCCTGCTCGACGGCGTCACACAATGCCTCGACGTAGCCGGTGTTTCCGGCGAGTTGCTGGGCGCGGTAATACAGCACGGCCACGGTCGGACCGGCGGCGTCGGTGGCGGCGCGCTCGAGGACACCCCAATTCGGAGTGCTCACCGGCGCCGCGAAACCGAATCCGGTCATCAGCAAGGTGTCGGACAGGAAGGAATGCAGGTTCGCGAGGTTTTCCAGACCGCCCTGGGCCAGATAGATGTGGGTCTGCAGGGCCGCACCCTGCGGGGCGGTCGAATGCCCCATCAGCTCGGCGTCGGGCGACTGCTCGCCGCTCACCACGATGGTCGGCAGGCCGCTCGACACCACGGTGTCGATGCCGTCCTGCCAGGCTCGGTACCCACCGAGGATCCGGATCACCGCGATGTCGGCACCCTCGAGGAGCTCCGCGAGCTCACCGCTGACCAGCCGCGACGGGTTCGCCCAGCGGTACCGCGCCCCACTGGCGCGGGCAGTGATCAGATCGGTGTCCGAGGTCGACAGCAGCAGGACGGTGGGCGTAGCGGCATCGTTTGCGGCGGTCGAAGCGGCGGCGTCAGAAGGGTGGGACACCCCCCATTCGTACCGCACCGGCTACCCGATCGGGGCAGCCGGTGCGGTACGGATCAGCAACGTTCAGGGTTGGGTTTCGCCGAACCGGTCGTGCCACGACTGCCGGTAGGGCCGGCCCGGCGTCGCAACGAGCACCAGCACGAGCACGGCGAATGCACCGAAGGCGAGCATGGATCACTCCTTTCGTCAGAGCCTCTGTCAACCTGTTCAACTTCCCGGTACCGGTGGTCCCGGAAATTCCCCTAAACGGTACGTCCGGCGGCGTCGAAAATGGCCGATCTGTAAGCGACCGAACAGGTTTCCGCACCTATGACGGATGTCACAACACCGGCCGAAAGTAGGATGGACTGCGAGATGACCAGAACCCGCGACAACGACGCCTGCCCCGGCGCACTGACGGTGCACCAGGCCGCCGACGGCGCCCTGGTGCGGGTTCGGCTCCCCGGCGGCATGATCAGCTCGACGCAATTGACCGCAATGGCCGACGTCGCCGAGCAGTTCGGCTCTCCGGCAATGGAACTCACCTCGCGCGGCAACATCCAGATCCGGGCGTTGACCGACACCGACGGGGCGGCCACCGTGCTGGCCGACGCCGGGCTTCTGCCATCGCCGACCCACGAGCGGGCCCGCAACATCGTCGCCTCACCCCTGTCCGGACGTTCGGGCGGCATCATCGACGTCCGCCCACTGGTCACCGAACTCGACAACGCCATCCAGGCCGACCCGGCGCTGGCCGCGCTGCCGGGCAGGTTCTGGTTCAGCCTCGACGACGGCCGCGGCGACATGTCCGGGATCGACGCCGACGCCGGGGTGCACGCGCTGGACGACGGCACGTGCGCACTCCTGCTGGCCGGCCGTGACACCGGGGTACGACTCGACATCGGTGACGCGACGACCACCCTCATCGAGGTGGCCAGACGGTTCCTCGACATCCGCGGAAAGGCCTGGCGGATAACCGAACTCGACGACCATTCGGCGCTGTTGGACGGTCTGGACGTCACTGCCCCGGCGGGCGCCACCTGGCCGCCGACAGTGCAACCGCCCGTCGGCTGGATTCAGCAGAACGACGGCCGCATCACTCTGGGCGCCGGACTGCCCCTGGGTGTGTTGCCGGCCCGGACCGCCCACTTCCTGGCTGCGATCGAGTCGCCACTGGTGATCACCCCGTGGCGCTCGGTGCTGGTGTGCGACGTCGGCGAAGGTGAAGCGGACATGTCGCTTCGTGTGCTCGCGCCACTGGGACTCGTGTTCGACCAGAACTCGCCGTGGCTGCGGGTCAGCGCCTGCACCGGCAGCCCCGGATGCGCCAAGTCGATCGCCGATGTGCGCGGCGACGCGGCCGAGGCGGTCGACAACCCCACGGAGACGCACCGGCACTTCGTGGGCTGCGAGCGGGCCTGCGGCAGCCCACCCACCGCCGAGGTCCTGATCGCTACTGAGGACGGATACCGGCTGCGTATCGCGCCCCCGTAGGGTATGCGGGTGCTCGACTACATCCGTGACGCCGCCGAGATCTACCGGCAGTCATTCGCGACGATCCGTGCCGAGTCGAACCTGTCGCGCTTCCCCGACGATGTGTCGCGGGTGGTCGTCCGGCTGATCCACACTTGCGGCCAGGTCGACGTCGCCGATCACGTCTCCTACTCCGACGATGTCGTGACCAGGGCACACGCCGCCCTCGCCGCTGGCGCCCCGGTGCTGTGCGACTCGTCGATGGTCGCGGCCGGGATCACCCGCTCGCGACTGCCCGCCGACAACGAAGTCGTCTCACTGGTGGCCGATCCGCGCGCCCCGGAGCTGGCAGCAAAGTTGGGATTCACCCGGTCGGCGGCCGCCGTCGACCTGTGGGCCGACCGCCTCGGCGGGGCGGTCGTGGCGATCGGCAACGCGCCGACAGCACTGTTCCGGCTGCTGGAACTGCTCGACGAGGGTGCGCCCGTGCCGGCCGCGGTGCTGGGCGGGCCTGTCGGTTTCGTCGGGTCGGCGCAGTCCAAGCAGGAACTGGTCGAGCGCCCGCGTGGCATGTCCTATCTGGTGGTGACCGGCCGGCGCGGTGGCAGCGCCATGGCCGCGGCCGCCGTCAATTCGATTGCGAGTGAGCACGAGTGAGCACAACGGCGTCAGAACGTGAAACCCGGGGCACCCTGTACGGCGTCGGGCTGGGCCCGGGCGATCCGGAACTTGTGACGGTCAAGGCGGCCCGCCTGATCGGTGCGGCGGACGTGGTGGCCTACCACAGCGCCAAACACGGTCACAGCATCGCCAGGGGCATCGCCGAGCCCTACCTGCGCGAAGGTCAGCTAGAGGAACACCTGGTCTACCCCGTCACCACGGAGACCACCGAGCACCCCGGCGGGTACGTCGGCGCGATGGAAGATTTCTATGCCGCCGCGGCCGAGCGCATCGCCGCGCACCTGGAGGCCGGCCGCGACGTGGCCCTGCTGGCCGAGGGCGATCCGCTGTTCTACAGCTCCTACATGCACATGCACACCCGGCTGACCGAGCGATTCCATGCCGTCATCGTTCCCGGTGTCACCTCGGTGAGCGCGGCCTCGGCCGCCACGGGCACTCCGCTGGTGCAGGGCGACGACGTGTTGACGATCCTGCCCGGCACACTGCCCACCGCAGAGCTGGAACGCCGCCTGGCCGACACCGACGCCGCCGTCGTGCTCAAGCTGGGCCGTTCGTACACCCGGGTGCGGGAAGCCCTGGAGTCGACCGGACGACTCGACGAGGCGTACTACGTCGAGCGGGCCAGCACCGACCGGCAGCGGGTGTCGCCGGCGGCCGAGGTGGGCGGCGACGGCGCCACGGACGTCAAGGTGCCGTACTTCTCCCTGGCCATGGTGCCCGGCCGGTCACGTTCCACCACACCTCAGGGCAGTGTCGTGGTCGTCGGCCTCGGACCGGGCGACTCGGACTGGATGACCCCGCAGAGCCGCCGCGAACTGTCCGCCGCCACCGACCTGATCGGCTACGGCCCGTATCTCGATCGGGTCGGGGCCCGCGCCGGGCAGCACCATCACCCCAGCGACAACACCGACGAGCCGGCCCGCGCGCAGCTGGCCTGCAAGCTGGCCCAGGAGGGCCGGACGGTTGCGGTCGTGTCCTCCGGCGATCCCGGCGTATTCGCCATGGCCACCGCGGTGCTCGAGGAAGCCAAGCAGTGGCCCGGCGTCGAGGTCCGGGTGATCCCCGCGATGACGGCCGCGCAGGCGGTCGCCAGCCGGGTGGGCGCCCCGCTCGGCCACGACTACGCGGTGATCTCGCTGTCCGACCGGCTCAAGCCGTGGGACGTGATCGCCGAGCGTCTCACCGCCGCGGCCAAGGCCGATCTGGCGCTGGCGATCTACAACCCGGCCTCCAAGACGCGGACCTGGCAGGTGGGCGCCATGCGCGAGTTGCTGCTGGAGTACCGCGATCCGAGTACCCCGGTGGTCGTCGCACGGGCCGTCTCCGGCGCCGAGCCGGGCCCGGGCGAACGGGTGTCCGTCGTCCGACTCGCCGATCTGGATCCCGCCCAGGTGGACATGCGCACGATGTTGATCATCGGCTCGTCGCAAACGCAGTGGTACAGCGGCTCGGCGGCCGGTGACACCACCGAGGACCGGGTGTTCACCCCGCGCCAGTACCCCGGCTGAGCTCATCGACTGACGCGCGTCGAGATTCATTGACAGCTGTCAGTAGGACCGATAGTGTCCGGCGTCACACCCGTTCGAAATGGGAGGGCCGGCCACCATGCCGACGGCACCACAGGACGCACCCGCGCGGTCACCGGTCGACCGTCGGCAACCCCAACGCAGCGATCAGCGCCGCACCGCGATCCTGGAGGCGCTCAACGAGCACCTGCAGAAGACCGGGTTCGACGCGCTGAACATCGCCGAGGTGGCACGCCAGGCCGGGGTGGGTCGATCCGCGTTCTATTTCTATTTCGAGAACAAGGCAGCCGCCGTCGCAGCCTTGGTCGAGCCCATGTACGACGCGTTGTTCGCCGCCAACAACATCCTGGCCGACGCGACCCGGCCACCCCGAGACCGCGTCCACGACACCATCGAGGCCGTGCTGCGGACAGCCGAGGATCATCGCTACCTGGTGCAAGCGATGTTGGAGGCGCGGGGATCCAGCGGGGCGGTTCGTGATCTGTGGGACCAGGCGCGCGAGTCCTTCGTCCCCACCGTCTCCACCGTGATCACCGCCGAACGCGCCGCAGGCCGGGCGCCCGACGGCGCCGATCCGGTGGTACTCGCGAGCCTGCTGATCGAGTTCAACGATCGACTGGTCGAACGATTCGTCCTCGGTGGACCGCTGTCGCGACAACAACTATCGGAAGGTGCTGAGGCAATGTGGATGGGCTCGATCTACGGGACGATTCGATGACCGCGGCGGGTTCCATCCCCATGTCCATCCCGGGCAAACCTGCCGAGGTGACCGCCGGATGGTTGTCGAAGGTCCTTGGTGCCGAAGTGGATTCGGTACAGACCGCACCGATCGGCACGGGCCAGACCGGTGCCACCTACCGGGTGTCGGTCACCTACCGCGACGACGATGTTCTTCCGGGTACGTTCGCGGTCAAGCTGCCGTCACAGGACGAGACGGTGCGCGACCGCGTCACCATCGGGTACCGCTCAGAGCATGCGTTCTACACCAATGTCGCCGACCACGTACAGATCCCGGTCCCACAGTGCCACCATTGCGAGATCGCCGGAGAGGGCACCGATTTCGTCCTGCTCCTCGCCGATATGGCGCCGGCCGAGCAGGGTGATCAGATCGCCGGCTGCACCCCGGCCGAGGCCACGCTGGCAGTCCTGGCACTCGCCGACCTGCACGGGCCGACGTGGGCCGACCCGCGGTGGGCCAACTTTCCCGGTATCGCCATGCCCAAGCCGGAGCCCGACTCCGCCAAGGGATTCGGTGACGTCGCCAAGATGGCCGCCGACATCACGCTGGACAAGATCGGCGCACGCCTGAGCGCCGAGGACCAGGACACCATGCGTGCCGCGATGTCGGTCGTCACCCCGTGGCTGTTGGCCGAACCGGACCGGTTCGCGATCCTGCACGGCGACTACCGCCTGGACAACATGCTGTTCGACCCCGACCGGACCCGGATCACCGTGGTGGACTGGCAGACTCTCGGCTCCGGCCTGCCCGCTCGCGACCTGTCGTACTTCACCGCGACCAGCCTGGATCCGACCGTCCGGGCTGCCGCCGAAGCCGACCTCGTCACGGCCTACCACGACCGGCTACTGTCCCACGGTGTCACCGGTTATGACCGCGAAACCTGTTGGCAGGATTACCGTTTGGGCATGCTGCAGGCGCCGCTGATCACGGTGCTGGGCACCGCGTTCGCCAGTTCCACCGAGCGCGGCGACGACATGATGGTGGTGATGGCCCAGCGCGGCTGCCAGGCCATCCGCGAACTCGGCACGCTCGATCTGATCAACGTCTGACCGGCGGTCCCGTGACCCGGGTGCCAGGGGTGACGCGGGCAATCCCCCGCACGATCCGAGGCATCCGCCGTGCCATCACCGCCATGGCCTGATCCGATCGACGCATCGTGGGCCTCGGACCAGGCGTGGGCACCGCGGCCAGCTCCGCTTCGGGCGTTCCGGCCCGCGCGCCGTGGCGATCGACCGCCAGGAGCCGCCAGGTGCCCGGCACCCCACGCAGCTGGACGTCGCCGCGGTCCTGGAAGCCGGTTCCCGAGCCCACGACGAGATCGCGGACGGTGCTCGACACCAGGATCTCCCCCGCGCCGGCCAACCCGAGGATGCGCGCCGCGATGTGGACGGCGATTCCCCCGATATCGCCGTCCAGCAGCTCGCATTCGCCGGTGTGGATGCCGGCGCGGATCTCGATGCCCATGGTCTCGGTCTGATCGCGCAGCGCCTCGGCGCAGCGGATCGCCTGTGTCGGGCCGTCGAATGTGGCGAGGTGTCCGTCACCGGTGCTCTTCACCACGACACCACCGAATCGACCGGTCAGGTCACCGGTGATCTCCCCCATCCGATGCAGCACCGCCCGCCACCGCTCGTCACCGGTGGCCGCGGCGTGTTGGGTGGAGGCCACCATGTCGGTGAACAGCACCGTGCGCAGCGCCCGGTGCGACTGCGACGGTGCGGCATGGCTGCCGGTGAGGAATTCCTCGATCTTGCTGGTGATCTCGTCGGGGTTGGCAATCCAGGGCGCATGGTCGGTGCCGTCCACCTCGAACAGCCGCGCACCCGGAATGCGGGCGGCGATATACCGCCCGCCCTGGATCGGGACCAGATCGCCGGTGGCATGGATGACCAGAGTCGGCGCGGTGATCGTCGACAGGACCGACCGCACATCGATCCGGAACAGTGCCCCCAGCGTGGCCCGGGCCATTCCCGGGCTGGCACTCATCCGCTCGACCATCCCGAGCTGGCGCACCGAACCGGCGTCCGGAAGCAGGAGTTTGAGTGCCGCACCGGTACCCCACAGAGAGGTGCTGGCGCGGCCGAATTCCTGAAAGGTGGCGAGCTGCCGGGTCGAGGGCGTGTAGTCCTCGCCCATCTCGGTGAGAATCCGCGCGTGCAGCTCGGACGGGTCACGGTCGAAGTCAGCCCACTCGGTGATACCGAAGTACGCGAAGGTGCCGGCGAGGATGAGGGCCTGGGTGCGTTCGGGCCGGGTCGCCGCGAACAGCATCGCCGCGGGTCCGCCCTCGCTCAACCCGAACAGCACCGCACGGCCGAACCCCGCGGCATCCATCACGGCCTCGATCTCGGCCGCCCGTTCGTCGAGCGTGCGTACCTGCGGGACGGGATCCGAAAGCCCGACGCCGGCCTTGTCGTACAGCAGGACCCGGCAGAACGTCGAGATCCGCTCCATGAAGGCCTCGAACTCGGGCATCGTCCAGAACAGCTCCAGATGGCTGACGAACGAACCGGCGTAGACAAGGTCGACGGGCCCGTCTCCGAATACCTGGTAGGCGAGACTCAGACCGCCGCACGGTGCATATGACGTCTCCGCCACGTTCGGAGCCTACTGCTGCGGGGTGCCTCAGCCTGCGGTTTTGGCTCTAACCCAGCCCGCAGCCTCGGCGACCGTGGCGACCGTCTGCACGCCGGGTGGGAGTGCCGGCCGGTCCACCATCACCACCGCCACGCCCGCCGACTCGGCCGCCCGCAGTTTGGGCTCGGTCATCGCACCGCCGCTGTTCTTGGTCACCAACGCATCGATGCGGTGCTCCCGCAGCAGTGCCAGTTCCCCGTCGTAGTCATACGGCCCGCGGGACAGCAGCAGTTCGTGATCGGCAGGCAGCGTGTCGGAGTCGGGCGGCGTGACGGCCCGGATCAGGAACCAGGCGTCGATGCCTTTGAACGCCCGGGTGCCGGATCTGCCGGTGGTGAGGAACACCCGCGCATAGCCGTTGGCCGCCACCGTTTCGGCGGCTTCGGTGTCCGATCCCACCACGATCGCCGCTCCTGGGGCCCAGGCCGGCCGGGCCAGGACCAGATGCGGCACGCCGAGTTCGGCGCACACCTGTGCCGCGTGCGCGGTGATGGTGGCGGCGAACGGGTGGGTGGCATCGACAACCGCCTCGACACGCTCGTCGACCAGCCAGCGCCGCATACCGTCCACACCGCCGAACCCGCCGATGCGTACCGGACCGACCGGCAGCGCCGGGTCGGGGACCCGCCCGGCCAGCGAGCTGATCACCTCGACCTCCGGGTGTAGCGCCGCGGCCAGGGCTCGAGCCTCCCCGGTGCCACCGAGCAGCAGGACTTTCATCAGTGGGTGGCCCCGCGACGCCGATCCGACGAGTACAGGTAGCTGTCGGAGAACCCTTCCGCGGCAAGGACATCGCCGACGACGATGACCGCGGTTTTGGTCACCTCGGCGGCATGCATCTTCTCGGCGATGTCGGCGAGCGTGCCGCGCAGCACGATCTCCTGCGGCCAGCTGGCGAATGCCACGACCGCACACGGGGTTTCGGGGCGATACCCGCCGTCGAGGAGCTGCGGGACGATGTTGTCGATCTGGGCGGCGGCCAGGTGCAGCACCAACGTCGCGCCCGGGGCCGACAGCGTGCGCAGATCCTCACCCTCAGGCATCGCCGTGGACAGCGTGGCCACCCGGGACAAGGTGACGGTCTGGGCCACGCCGGGGACGGTGAGTTCGCGCCCCAGGGCCGCGGCCACCGCCGCGAATGCCGGTACACCGGGCACGATCTCGTACCCGATGCTTAGTTCGTCGAGCCTGCGGCACTGTTCGGCCAACGCACTGTAGATCGACGGATCGCCGGAATGCAGCCGGGCCACGTCGACACCCGCGCGCTCCGCGGCCACCAACTCGTCGATGATCTGATCCAGGTTCAGCGGACCGGTGTCGACGACCTTGGCGTCGGGCGGACACAACGCCAGCAGATCGTCGGGCATGATCGACCCGGCGTACAGACACACCGGACAGCTGCCGAGCAGCTTGGCGCCGCGCACGGTGATGAGGTCGGCCGCGCCGGGGCCGGCGCCGATGAAGTACACCGTCATCGCTTGACCACCGCCCACTGGGTCACCGGCAGCGCAGGACGCCAGCCGGTGAATCCGCCGATCGCACCGCCCTGGTAGTGCTGATAACGCCGCAACTCGCCGCCTTCCTTCGAATACCATTGCGCGACAACTACTTCAGATTCCAGCGTGACGGCATTGACCACCAGCCGTCCACCTGAGGGCAGCCGGTCGAAGCACGCCTTCAGCAGCCCGGGCTGCGTGACGCCGCCGCCGACGAAGATCACGTCAGGATCGGGCGCACCGTCGAGCGACTCGGGCGCACCACCCCGCACGTCCACCCGGACCCCGAACGCCGTGACGTTGCCGATGATCCGGTCCCGCCGCTGCTCATCCCGTTCGAATGCGATCGCCGCGCAACCGGTTGCGCTGCGCGACCATTCGATCGCGATGCTGCCCGAGCCCGAGCCGACATCCCACAGCAGCTCCCCAGGTCGGGGTCCCAGCGCGGCCAGGGTGACGGCCCGGATGGACTGCTTGGTCAGCTGCCCGTCATGAGTGAACGCCTCGTCCGGCAGCGCCTGGGCCCGGCGCTCGTCGGGAAGGTAGGACACCGCGATCACGTTGAGGTCGTCGATTCCGGCCGGCGGTGTACTCGCCCAGTCCCGGGCGAGGCCGTCGTGGCGGCGCTCCCCTGACCCGCCCAGTTGCTCCAGCACGGTCAATTCCGAATCGCCCCGGCCGGATTCGCTCAGCAGTCCTGCCAGCACGGCAGGAGTCTGCGCGTCGCGCGACAGCACCACCGCCCGGCCACCACGCCGCACCGCGGTGTGCGGCGCGGCGGTCACCAGGCTGATCACCTCGGTGTTGGGCATCGGCCACCCCATCCGGGCGCAGGCCAGCGTCACGCTCGACACATGCGGCAGCACCCGAACCTGCTGCGCGCCGAACAACCGGATCAGCGTCGCGCCGATGCCGTGCAGCAGCGGATCCCCGCTCGCCACCACATGCACATCGGCGTCGCCGAAAAGTGTCGGCAGCGCGGGCAGCATCGGCGACGGCCACTCGCGCCGGTCCGACGTCACGCTGTCGTCGAGCAGTTCCAGTTGCCGGGGTGAGCCGTACACCACGGTGGCGCGCGCCAATTCGTCGCGCGACGTGCGCGACAATCCGGCCATCCCGTCGGCCCCGATGCCGACCACGGTGATCGTCGGACTCATCGGGGCATCTTGCGCCAGATCGGCCGCGGCACGAACCGCGTCACGAAGATCATCGGGCGGA
Source organism: Mycolicibacterium arcueilense (assembly GCF_058536225.1). Classification (NCBI taxonomy): domain Bacteria; kingdom Bacillati; phylum Actinomycetota; class Actinomycetes; order Mycobacteriales; family Mycobacteriaceae; genus Mycobacterium; species Mycolicibacterium arcueilense. The sequence goes on along the minus strand of NZ_JBZTYL010000022.1, from coordinate 269,509 downwards.
TCACCCACGGCACCCACACTGCGCGCTTGCCCTTGCGCAGCGCCTTGGCCGCGGCGTCGGCCACCTGGGCCGGGGTGCTGGAGAACGGCGCCGGATCCATGCCCTCGGTCATCCGGCCGATCACGAACCCGGGCCGCACGATCAGCAGGTGCACGCCGGTTCCGTGCAGGGCGTCGGTCAGGCCGGAGGCGAATGCGTCGAGGCCGGCCTTGGCCGAACCGTAGACGTAGTTCGCCCGGCGGGCCCGGGCCCCGGCGATCGAGGAGAACACCACCAGTCGGCCACGGTCCCTGGCGCGCATGCGCTGAGCGAGCACGGTCAGCAGGCCGACCTGGGCCACATAGTCGGTGTGTACGACGGCCACGGCGTGGGCCGGGTCGGCCTCGGCGCGGTCCTGATCCCCCAGCACCCCGAAGGCCAGCACCGCGGTGCCGATCGGCCCGTGCGCGGCCTCGATCGACTCGACCACGCCGGTGTGACCGGTGACGTCGTCGGCATCGAACTCGACGGTGTGTACCGCCGCAGCGCCCGCCGCCCGCACCGCAGCAACCTGCTCATCGAGCTGATCGGCACGGCGGGCGGCCAGCACGACGACCGCTCCGGCGGCGAGCCGCACCGCGAGTTCGGCACCGATCTCGCTACGACCCCCGAAAATCACCACGACACGGGGATCCGTGCCGGCAATCCCGGCCGTGTCTGCTGTGTCCTCCATGGCAGCGATTATGTCCTGCGCTAGCGTGGACCCCGATGGCTACATCTCGTGGCAAGGCAACCACCAAGCTCACCAGCGAAGCGTTGGCGTTCCTCACCGAACGTCACCTCGCGATGCTCACCACGCTGCGCTCGGACAACTCCCCGCACGTCGTGGCGGTCGGTTTCACCTTCGACCCGAAGACCCACATCGCGCGGGTCATCACCAACGGTGGTTCGCAGAAGGCGGTGAACGCGCACGAGCGTGGCATCGCAGTCCTCAGCCAGGTCGACGGTGCGCGCTGGCTGTCGCTGGAGGGCAAGTCCACGGTGAGCAGCGAGCCCGACGCCGTCCGCGACGCCGAGCTTCGGTATGCCCAGCGCTACCGCACCCCGCGGGTGAATCCCCGCCGCGTGGTGATCGAGGTACGGATCGAGCGCGTGCTGGGCTCCTCGGAGCTGCTGGACCGCAGCGAGGGCTAGTTCCCCCTACCGAACCGGCACCACGACGAGATCGTGCGGCTGGTTGTTGACCGACTCCGCGCCGTCCTGGGTGACCACCACGATGTCCTCGATGCGGGCGCCCCACTGCCCCGGGAAGTACACGCCGGGCTCCACACTGAACGCCATCCCGGCTTCCAGCGTCAGGTCGTTCCCCTCCACGATGTAGGGCTCTTCGTGCACCGAGAGTCCGATGCCGTGTCCGGTGCGGTGGACGAACGCCTCGGCCAGGCCCTCTGCCGCCAGCACATCGCGGGCGGCCGCATCGATCTGTTCGGCGGTCACGCCGGGCCGTACCGCCGCGACGGCCGCCTGCTGGGCCCGCTGCAGCACCGCGTAGCGCCGCGCCACCTCAGGATCCGGCTCGCCGATGCTGTAGGTGCGGGTGGAGTCGGAGTTGTAGCCGGGCTCGTACGGCCCGCCGATGTCGACGACGACGACGTCGCCTGCGCTCAGCTCGCGTTCCGAGCATTCGTGGTGTGGGTCGGCGCCGTTGGGGCCGGAGCCGACGATGATGAACGCCACCTCTGAATGCCCTTCGGCCACAATCGCTTCGGCGATGTCAGCGGCCACGTCAGCCTCGGTGCGGCCGGGCACCAGGAAATCGGGAACCCGGGCGTGCACGCGGTCGATCGCCGCACCAGCCTTCCGCAGCGCGTCGATCTCGGCCGGGTCCTTGATCATCCGCAGCCGCCGCAGCACGTCGGTGGCCAGCACCGGGACGACCCCGAGCAGGTCGGCCAGCGGCAGCAGGTGCAGCGCGGGCATCGAGTCGGTGACCGCTGTCTTCACGCCGGTTCCACCGAGTGCCTCGGCCACCATCTGGTAGGGATTCTGGCCATCCACCCAATCACGCACCGTCACACCGAGATCGGTGACCGCGGATTCCCGCAAGGCAGCCAGCTCCAGGCGCGGCACCACGATGGTCGGATCACCGGTGACAGGCAGGACCAGTGCGGTCAGCCGCTCGAAGGTCTGCGCCCGTGAGCCGACCAGGTACCTCAGGTCATATCCCGGGGTGATGACCAGACCGGCCAGGCCGGCATCCGCGGCGGCTGACGCGGCCGCCGAAAGACGGTGGGCGTAGACATCGGTGCTGAATCGGCTGACGGTCATGGGGTCGAGGCTAATCGCTGCGTCGCGCCGGTGTCCGTCCGAGTGTCCGCCCAGGGGCGCCACCTCGCACCGGCTACTGTCGCTGGAATGTTGCGTGATATCCGTGATCTCACCGACGATCCCGAGGCCTACGCTGCCGAGCTGCGTCGGCGCTGGGGCGGCCTGCTGAGTTACCGCTACCTCGGCCGCTCCTACTCCTCGATGGATCTGGGCCCGGTCGACGACACGGTGACGTTGCGCCGCGACATGCGCAACGCAACCGGCGGAGTGCTGCTCGCGGTGCTGGGCATCTCCTCCCCGGACAGTGGCGGGGTGAGCGATCTGGAGGCCGTGCCCAATCCGGTCATCCATTCCTGCCAGGTGCTGGACCCGGCGCGCGATGTGAAGCGCATCCGGGTGGACACCGAAGTGCTCAAGCAGGGCAGGCAACTGGCCTACAGCCGGTCGGTGATCGTCGACGCCGACAATCCGGACCGGGTCATCGCGCTCACCGAGGGGCAGGGAATCTCGATCGGCGTGCCACCGGAGGGGCTGGGGAAGATGCCGGTCGACCCGATCGACATCGTCGACGGTCCGGATCTGCCGCCGCTGTGGCAGGTGTTCGGCGGGACCAAACGCACCGATGGGCACTGGGCACTGCCGGAACTGGCAGTCGAGGTGGCCTCACCGGACGCCGCGCTGCACATCGGGCCGCAGTTCGTGATCCTGGAGGCGGCCGCTGCCGACGCCGCCGCCGGCGCGGCAAAGACCGAGGCACTGCAAGGTCTTTCGTCGCATGTGATGTTCCTGGCTCGCGGCAAGGCCGGCCCGTTCCGGGTCGACACCCAGGTGCTGCCCGGGGCGGATGGCACCATCGCGGTGCGCGCGACCCTGCACGACGAGGGTGCCGACGGCAAAGCCGTCACCGCCGCGTCCTATGTCTTCGGTCGGATGGAGGAAACCCGATGAGCGACCCCGTCCTGCTGCTCGACGGCGCCAGCATGTGGTTCCGGTCGTACTTCGGGGTGCCGTCGTCGATCAAGGCGCCCGATGGCCGGCCGGTGAACGCCGTGCGCGGGTTCTTCGATTCCATTGCCACGCTGGTGACCCGGGAGCGGCCACGCCGGCTGGTGGTGTGCCGCGACGACGACTGGCGGCCGCAGTGGCGCGTGGACCTGGTGCCGTCGTACAAGGCCCACCGGGTCGAAGAGCCCCAGGCTCTGCCGGATGTCGCCGCCGGAGCGGCTCCGGCGGCCCCCCTGTACGTCGAAGAGGTTCCCGACGAGCTCACCCCGCAGGTCGACATGATCATGGAGCTGCTCGACGCGTTCGGCATCGCGACGGCCGGGGCGGCCGGGTTCGAGGCCGACGACGTGCTCGGCACGCTGGCCACCCGCGAGCAGCACGATCCCGTGGTGGTGGTCAGCGGCGATCGTGACCTGCTGCAACTCGTGCGCGACGAGCCGGCCCCCGAGGTCCGGGTGCTCTACATCGGCCGCGGTCTGGCCAAGGCGACGAAGTTCGGCCCGCTGGAAGTGGCCGAGCAGTACGGGGTTCCGATCGACCGGGCCGGGCCGGCCTACGCGGAGCTGGCTCTGCTGCGGGGCGACCCGTCCGACGGTCTCCCCGGGGTGCCCGGGATCGGCGAGAAGACGGCCGCGACGCTACTGGCCCGGCATGGCTCGCTGGTGGGCATCCAGGAAGCCGCTCAGGACCCGAAATCTTCACTGTCCAAAGCACATCGGGCCAAACTGCTGGCCGCCGCCGACTATATGGCCGCGGCCGAACCGGTGGTGCGGGTGGCCACGGATGCTCCGGTCGCGCTATCCAATGCAACCGATGAGCTGCCACTGGCTGCCGGTGACCCCGCGCGGGTCGCCCAACTGGCGGAAGCGTACGGCGTGACCTCGTCGATCAGCCGGTTGCAGGCGGCTCTGGACCGACTGCCCGGCTGATCGCGCGGGTTCGCGGTCACTGATCCGAGTCGTTTTCTACCTCAGGGTGGTTCCCGGCGCGGCGGAGAAACGACCCTGCAGTAGAAAACGACGCCGGAGGGCTACCTGGCCGGAGGGACTACCCGGCCGACGGGCTACTTGGGCCGGCCGACCTCGTAGGTGCCCTTGTCGTCCTTGAACGTCACCGTGACCTTGCGCTTGGTGCCGTCGATGGTGACCTCGCAGTCGAAGGTCGCATCCTTCTCGACCTTCGGGTTTTCGCCGTCGTTGCACTTGACGCCGGTGACCTTGGTGGCGCCGTAGCCGTTGGTCTTGTCGGTGAGGATCTGCTCGACGCCGCTCTGGGCCTTGTCGATGTCGAGCTTGGTCGTGACGAAAAAGCCCGGCTTCCAGAAACCGAGGATGCAGACCACCAGCACGATGACGGCGAGAACGCCGCCGACGACGCCACCGATCACTCCGAGGGATGCCTTCGAGCCCTGCTCGGCACCTGGAATGCCGTACTGACCGAACTGACCGGGAGCACCGTACTGGCCCGGTTGACCGTATTGCCCCGGCTGACCGAACTGACCTGGCTGGCCGGGTTGACCCGGCTGTCCGGGCTGACCGTACGGGGGTTGCTGTCCATAACCGGGCACCTGGCCGTACTGGGGCTGCTGGCCGGGCTGCGGGTACGCCTGCTGCTGGGCGTACTGCTCAGGCCCGGGGTACTGCGGCTGCTGGGGCTGTTGCGGCTGTGAATAGTCCGGCTGCTGCACACCTGGCTGCGGCGGGTACGACGGATACTGCTGTGGCGTGTACGCCGGGGGCTGCCAGGCCGGAGCGTTGGTCGAGGCGTCCTCGGAGGCGGGAGTCGGCGGCTGCCACGCCTCGGCGCCCGGCGCCTGGTCCGACCCGGGCTCGGGCTGCTGACCGGGCGATGGTTGTCCCTGGTCAGGTCCCTGCGGTCCGCTCATGGTTCTCCTTGATCCTGTTCGGTGTCGCCCCCGACACCCTACCCCGCATCAACAGCAACAACGCCGCGCCGAACATCGTTGACAGCGCGTTTCGCGGTATTGCGCAGCGCGGATTGCGGCGCGGCGTTACGGACTTGGTCGAGCAGATCGAGCACCTGGCGGCACCACCGCACGAAATCGCCCGCCGAAAGCGCCGAACCCGACCCGACGTCGGAGGCGGCCAGGGCCGCTGCCAGATCACCGGTGGTGGCCCAGCGGTAGACGGCGGTGACGAATCCTTCGTCGGGTTCGCGGCCCGGGGCCAGCCGGTGGCGCTGCTCGTCGCCCCGCAGGTCCGCCGAGATCCGCCGGGTCTGGGCCAGCGCGCGGCGCAGGCCCGCGGTGGGAATGTCGACACCGAGCACACCGCCCGCCGTGTCTCCCCGCGACTCGAACAGGACGGCAGAGAGCACCGCGGCCAGTTCCGCCGGCTGCAGGCCCTGCCACTGACCGCCGCGGAGGCATTCGGCGACCAGCAGATCGCTCTCGCTGTAGATCCGGGCCAGGAGCCGGCCGGCATCGGTGACCCTGAGATCCGGCTTCAGTTCTCCGTCGTTGTCCGCTTTTATGAAGCCACGTTCGCTGAGCAGCGCCACGATCCGGTCGAAGGTGCGGGCCAGTGAGTTCGTCGCCGCGTTCACCTTCTGCTGAATCTGGGCGTTGTCGCGTTCGATGCGCAGATAGCGTTCGGCGATCCGGGCCTGCGCCTCACGGCCCGGTTGTTGATGTGCCGGATGATCCCGCAACTCGGCACGCAGGCCGGCGAGTTCGGGATCGACGTCACGTTCGGGGGCAGCGGCGCCACGGCTCGAGCGCTTCGAGGGCAACGACAGCTCGGCCGCGGCCGACCGCAATGCCGACGCGAGGTCCCGGCGTACGCGCGGCTGCCGGTGCTCCACCCGCTTGGGTAGCGTCATCGCACCCAGCGGCGCCGAGGCGCCCGAATAGTCGGCCGACGAAATCCGGCCGGCCCAGCGATGTTCGGTCAGCACCAGTGGTCTCGGGTCGTCGCTGTCGCGCTGGGCAGGCTCCAGCACGACCGCCAGTCCGCCGCGGCGGCCCTGGGTGATGGTGATGATGTCGCCACGGCGCAGCGCTGCCAACGCGTCCGTGGCCGCCCTACGTCGCTGCAGGCGTGAGGCGCGCGACTGCGCACGTTCACGCTCACCGATCTTGGCCCGCAACCGGACGTATTGAAGGATGGGCGGCTCAGTCCACGGCTCCTCGCGCGAGCGCTCGTCGGCCCCACCGAGTTCGGCCGCCAGCTCGCCCATCATCCGTTCACCTCGCGCGATCCCGCGCACCAGCCCGACCACCGACCGGTCCGCCTGGTACTGGGCGAAGGACCGTTCCAGCAGTTTGTGGGCCTGCTCGGGGCCCATCTGCTGCACCAGATTGATCGTCATGTTGTAGCTCGGGGCGAACGAGCTGCGCAACGGGAAAGTTCGGGTCGAAGCCAGGCCGGCGACCTCGGCAGGTTCGGCGTTGCTGTCGTCGGGCCGCCACAGCACCACGGCGTGGCCCTCGACGTCGATGCCGCGGCGCCCGGCCCGTCCGGTCAGCTGGGTGTACTCCCCCGGTGTCAACGGAACGTGCTGCTCGCCGTTGAACTTCACCAGCCGCTCCAGCACCACGGTGCGAGCGGGCATGTTGATTCCCAGTGCCAGGGTTTCGGTGGCGAAGACCGCCTTGACCAGGCCCGCGGTGAACAGTTCCTCCACGGTGTGCCGGAACACCGGCAGCATGCCGGCGTGGTGGGCGGCAAGGCCGCGCAGCAGGCCTTCCCGCCACTGGTGGTAATCGAGCACGATCAGGTCGGATTCGGCCAGGTCGGCGCAGCGCCGGTCGACGATCTCGGAGATCCGGCCGCGTTCCTCGTCCGTGGTCAGCCGTAGTGGTGCACGCAGGCACTGTTGGACGGCCGCGTCGCAGCCGGCCCGCGAGAACACGAAGGTGATGGCGGGCAGTAGCCCCGCGGCGTCCAGGGTGGCGATGACGTCGGGCCGGCTGGGCGGCCGGTACAGCTGGGGACGACCCCCGCCCCGACCACGTCCACGGCCCCGTGGTTCCCAGTCCGCCAGTCGGTCGGCCTCACGCCGATGGCTGATGTGGCGCAACAGGTCCGGGTCGACGAGCGTGCTGTTCGTGCCCTCGAACAGATCGAACAGTCGCCGGCCGACGAGCATGTGCTGGGAGAGCGGGACGGGCCGGTGTTCGTCGACGACGACGGTGGTGTCACCCCGGACGGTCTGGATCCAGCCACCGAACTCCTCGGCATTGCTGACGGTGGCCGACAGGCTGACCAGCAGCACCTCCTCCGGCAGGTGCAGGATCACCTCCTCCCACACCGCCCCGCGCATCCGGTCGGCCAGGAAGTGCACCTCGTCCATCACGACGTAGGAAAGTCCGTGCAGTGCAGGCGAATTCGCATACAGCATGTTGCGAAGCACTTCGGTGGTCATCACCACGATGTCGGCGTCACCGTTGATGGACTGGTCGCCGGTGAGCAGTCCGATCTTGTCCGCACCGTAGCGGGCCACCAGGTCGTTGTGCTTCTGGTTGCTCAGCGCCTTGATCGGTGTGGTGTAGAAGCACTTGCCGCCGGCCGCCAGCGCCAGGTGCACGGCGAACTCGCCGACCACGGTCTTGCCCGCCCCGGTGGGCGCACACACCAGGACGCCGTGGCCGCTTTCCAGCGCGCGGCAGGCACGGAGCTGGAAATCGTCGAGTGCGAACGGGTACTCGGCGGTGAACTTGGTCAGTTCGCCACCGTTCTGATCACCCGACTCAGGTGGCATCGTCGTCGATGCCGATCCTCGGTGCCCCCGAGTCCGGCGCTGTCACCGGGTCGGGTCTCGGAACGGGCTCCACCGTGGGGATCGGCGCGGCCTCGTCCTCCGGCACCTCCAGAGCCTCGCGCCGGGCCTTGCGCCTGTCGTTGATCCGGGCGACCTGGATGGCGAACTCCAGCAACAGACTCAGCGCGCAGGCCAGCGCCAGCATGGTGAACGGGTCCGAGCCGGGCGTGGCGAACGCCGCGAACACGAACAACCCGAAGATCAGTCCGCGGCGCCACGCCTTCAGCCGCTCGTAGCTGAGCATGCCGACGAGGTTGAGCATGATGATCAGCAGCGGGAATTCGAAACTGATGCCGAACACCAGCAGCAGGTTGATCAGGAATCCGAAGTACTGCTCGCCTGACAGCGCGGTGACCTGTACGTCACTGCCGACGGTCAGCAGGAAGCCGAGGGCCGTGGCCAGCACCACGTAGGCCAGGACCGCACCGGTGATGAACAACACCGCGCCGACCCCGACGAACGCCATCGCGAACCGGCGTTCCTTCTTGTACAGACCCGGGGTGATGAACGCCCACAGCTGGTACAGCCAGACCGGGCAGGCCATCACCAGGCCGGCTGCCAACGCCACCTTGAGGCGCAGCATGAACTGGTCGAACGGGCCGGTCGCCAACAGCCGGCACTCCCCGTCGGGGGCGATGGTCGCCCGGGCCGAATCCGGCAGCGAGCAGTAGGGACCACGCAGCCATTCGCCCAGGCTGTGCACGCCGAAGAAACCGTGGGTGTACCACAGGAATCCGAAGATGGTGGTGACCAGAACTGCGGCCACCGCGATCAGCAGACGATTGCGCAGTTCGTGCAGGTGGTCGACCAACGACATCGTGCCGTCGGGGTTGACCCGCGAACGGCGGCGGCGAGGATCGAGCTTCTTGATGAATCCGGAGGTCACGGGCGTGTTCTAAGAGGCCTGGTCGTAGACGCGACACGGCATCGCGGGGCGATGACCGCGATCGGTTGCCGGACCGGTCAGGCCGTGTGGCGGTCCGGGGACTGCTCCGGGGCGGGAGTCTCGACCCGCTCGGACGTGATCGGCTTCGCCGGTTGCGGCGCGTCGGCCGAAGACCCGGAAGAATCCGACTGCATCTCCTTGATCTCCGACTTGAAGATCCGCATCGACTTACCGAGCGACCGGGCCGCGTCCGGCAGCTTCTTGGCGCCGAAAAGCAGCACGAACACCGCGATGACAATGATCCAGTGCCAGGGTTGTAGACCACCCAATTTGGTTACCTCCAGACGTCTGTGCTGAGTCTACGCGCGTGTGTCGCCGGCGTCGTAGGCGTGCGGCGCCACCGCGTCGTAGACGCGCAGAGCCTCACCGGCAGATTCCTGTACCCGCTGTGAGAGGTCCGGCGGGGCCAACACCCGCACCGCCGAACCGAACCCGAGCAGAAAGCGCGCCATCCACTCGGGCGAGGCGTAGGTCATCACTGCCTCACACGCCCCGTCGGGCAATTCATTGACCACCCGCAACGGGTAGTAGTCGAACATCCACGCCGCGGAGCAGTCGATCAGCAGGGTGGCCGACGGCAATGACGGGTCCGCGGTGTCGGGATCGAACAGCGAGGTGTCTGTGCCGGCCTGTACCGCCGGCGACGGTGGCGCCGACGGATCGGCGAGACGCTCGGCCGCGACGATCCGGTCGAACCGGAACATCCGGACCGCCTCGGCGGTGCGACACCACGCCTCCAGATAACTGTTGTCGCCGATCAGCACCACGCGGATCGGGTCCACCGTGCGGGTGGTGAGCGAGTCACGCGACGCCGAGTAGTACTCCAGGGTCAGCGCGCGGGCGTCCCGCACGGCAGCGCGGACCGCCGCGGCCGCCCCGGTTTCCTGGGGCATGCTCTCGTCGGAACCGGACTCCTCGAGGGCCGCGCGCTGGGTGCCTGCCGCGGATTCGATCTTGGCGATGGCGCTGCGCGCGGCCTCCGGATCCACCATGCCGGGAACGTCGACCAGCGACCGCAGCGCCACCAGGATTCCGGTGGCTTCTGTGGACGTCAGTCGCAGCGGGCGGTCGACACCCGCGCTGAACGTGACTTCGACTGTGTCGCCTTCGAAGTCGAAGTCGATGAGATCGCCGGGACTGTAGCCGGGGAGCCCGCACATCCAGAGCTGCTCGAGATCGGAATCAAGCTGCTTGCGGGTGACCCCCAGCGCGGCTGCTGCCTCGTCACGCGTCACCTTCGGGTTGGCCTGGAAATACGGCACCATGTTGAGCATCCGGACCAGCCGGGTCGAGACCTGACTCATGCCTGCGCCACCTGCGCCCGCAACCTGCTCACCACATCCTCGCGCAACGACTGTGGTTCCAGCGCGACCGCATCGACGCCGTAGCTGGCGATCTCACGGGCCAGCCGGTCCGACATTCCGATGTCGACGGTGATCTCCTCCCCTGCGCGCCCGCCCAGCGTGCGCGGTACGGTCTCGATGGCCTGGCGGCGCAGCGCGGTGGCACGTCCGCCGGCGATCCACACCCTGGCCTGCTCCCCGGTCGGCTGTTCGGCGACCGCGCGGGCGACGATGTCGCGCAGGTTCACCCCCTCGGGCTTGGCCACCGCACCTGCCGGTCCGATGGTGCTCACGTCGGCATCGATGCGGGAAAGACGGAAAGTACGGGTGTCGTCGCGGTCGCGATCATGCCCCACCAGGTACCACCGGCCGCGATGGGTGACGACGCCCCAGGGCTCGACGGTGCGGCTCGTATGTTCGGCGTTGCGCGAGGCACGGTGCCGGAACCGCACCGCATGCCCGGAGTCGATCGCCGCCAACAGGATTCGCAACACTTCTTCAGAACCGCGCAACCCGGGCAGCGTCGCAGTCGACGCAATGGCGACACCGACCCCGTCGGCATCGACGTCCACGCCGGCCGCACGCAGCTTCAGCAGCGCCCCCTGCGTCGCAGTGATCAACTCGGGCGACTGCCACAACTGCGTGGCCACCGCGACCGCCGCCACCTCATCGCCCGTCAACTGGACCGCGGGCAATGCATATTCCTCGCGGTTGATGCGGTAGCCCTCGGTCGAGTCGAACTTGGAAACCCGGCCCGTCTCCAACGGGATCCCGAGGTCGCGCAGTTCGTTCTTGTCGCGCTCGAACATGCGGGAGAACGCCTCATCGGTGGGACTGTCCTCGTAGCCCTGGACGATCTTGCGGACCTTGTCGGCAGGCAGGAACCGATCGCTGGACAACAACGCGATGACAAGATTTATCAACCGCTCGACTTTGGATACCGCCACGAGATGAAAGCTTAGAGCTCACATGCTGGCGATCAGGCGCTTGACCCGCTCGTCGACCGATCGGAACGGATCCTTGCACAACACGGTGCGCTGAGCCTGGTCGTTGAGCTTGAGGTGCACCCAGTCCACGGTGAAGTCCCGGCCGGCTTCCTGTGCCGCACTGATGAACTCGCCACGCAGCTTGGCCCGCGTCGTCTGCGGCGGCGTGTTGACCGCGGCGTCGATCTCCTCGTCGGTGGTGATCCGGGACGCCAGCCCCTTGCGCTGCAACAGGTCGAACACCCCGCGACCGCGCTTGATGTCGTGGTAGGCGAGGTCGAGCTGGCTGATCTTCGGATCGGACAGCTCCATGTTGTAGCGATCCTGGTAGCGCTGGAACAGCTTGCGCTTGATCACCCAGTCGATCTCGGTGTCGACCTTCGCGAAGTCCTGGCTCTCGACCGCGTCGAGTTGGCGGCCCCACAGATCGACCACCTGCTCGATCTGGGTGCTCGGCTCACGGGTCTGCAGGTACTCCACGGCCCGGCTGTAGTACTCCCGCTGGATGTCCAGGGCGCTGGCCTGCCGCCCACCGGCCAGCCGCACCGGACGACGACCGGTCAGGTCGTGACTGACCTCGCGGATGGCCCGGATCGGGTTGTCCAGGGAGAAGTCCCGGAACGGGACGCCGGCCTCGATCATCTCCAGCACCAGCGAGGCGGTGCCCACCTTGAGCATGGTGGTGGCCTCGCACATGTTGGAGTCGCCGACGATGACATGCAGCCGGCGGTACTTCTCGGCGTCGGCGTGCGGCTCGTCACGGGTGTTGATGATCGGCCGCGAGCGCGTCGTCGCGCTGGAGACGCCCTCCCAGATGTGCTCGGCGCGCTGGCTCAGGCAGAAGGTGGCGGCCTTGGGCGTCTGCAACACCTTGCCCGCACCGCAGATGAGCTGTCGGGTTACCAGGAACGGCAGCAGCACGTCGGAGATCCGGGAGAACTCGCCGGCCCGCACGATCAGGTAGTTCTCGTGGCAACCGTAGGAGTTGCCCGCCGAGTCGGTGTTGTTCTTGAACAGATAGATGTCGCCGCCGATGCCCTCGTCGGCCAGGCGCTGCTCGGCGTCGATCAGCAGATCTTCCAGGACGCGCTCACCGGCGCGGTCGTGGGTGACCAGCTGCGTCAGGTTGTCACACTCGGCGGTCGCGTACTCGGGGTGGCTACCCACGTCGAGATACAACCGGGCGCCGTTTCGGAGGAAGACGTTGGAACTGCGGCCCCACGACACCACCCGCCGGAACAGATAGCGGGCAACCTCGTCGGGACTGAGCCGGCGATGGCCATGGAACGTGCAGGTCACACCGAATTCCGTCTCGATGCCCATGATTCGTCGCTGCACGCTAACGAGCTTACGGGGTGGTTCACGGTAACGGTGGGCAAGCACCGTCATCGTGTTCGTGGCGCCACCGATCTGGGACTTTTGACCCTGGTCAGCCCAAGTCACGGGAAGATGGACCGAAAGGAGTCCGCGCAAAGGAGTGGTGATGACCCGCTACGAACTGCCCGATGTTGCCGACCTGATCCGCCTTGGCGAGCCTCACGAGAACGCCATCACGGTCTACGCGGAAACCGCACCGGGACCGGACGAGCGGGAGAAGAGCGTGCTCACCGCGAAGAGCGCGGTGGACCGGGCCCTGCGCACGATCCGCGAATCCGGGGCGCGCCATGCCGTGGAGGAACAGCTGCGATCACGGTGGAACGAGATCGCCGAATCGGAACTGTGGCTGAGCCTGTCCCGTTCGGTGGCCATCTTCATCGCCGACGACTTCCATGAGGTCTACGTCCTACCCAACGCCCTGGAGAGCCAGCTGCAGGTGGGTAGCTACTTCGACATCGGCCAGCTGGTGCGGGCGGTCACCACACCGCAGGACGCATATGCGCTGACGCTGTCCGCCGACGGTTGGAACCTGTGGCAGGCGACCGCCAGCACGCGGGCCGAGGAGTTGGAGCTCACCGGCGAGTACGCGGCCGACGTCGCCGATGCGACCAACCGGGCCACCGTGCGCGACCGGGGGCATGTGCGGCGCCTGGTCGGTGACGAGGGCAAGAAGCTATTGCTGGAGCAGTACGCCAAGCGGGTCGCCGATGCGGTGGACGGCGAACTGGGGCAACTCGATCCGTCATCGACGCGGCCGCTGTACCTGTTCGCGACCGACCCGCTGCTCGACATGTACCGCGGGCTCGACCACAAGCGCCAGATCGTGGCGGTGCCCGGTGCAGCGGACCAGCTGCGGCCCGATCAGATCGACGGCGCCATCCGTGAGTCGCTGCCCGCCCTGAACGCCGAACAGGCCAGCGCCTGGGTCGACGAGCTGGGCAACGACATCAGCAAGGGACTAGTGGCCACCGATCTCGGCGACATCACCCGGGCCGCGACGGCCGGGGCGGTGGACACGCTGGTGTACAACTTCACCGTCGATGTGGTGGGCCGGATCGAAGCCGCCACCGGAGCGCTGCACTACGACGATTCCGGCTATGACGTGCTGTCCCGAGTCGCGGTGACGGTACTCGACAACGGCGGTGCGGCCTACGCCGTCCGGCCCGACGAGATCACCGCCGGCATCTGGAACCAGACCGCGGTCGCGAAACTACGTTTCCCCCTGAGCTGACGACGCCGGTTCGTGCAGTGACCCGGCCGGTGCACCGAGGATGCGTTCGAACGCCTGCAGGTAGGCACCCACCACCTTCTGGGCATGCGGCCCGCTGATGTCGGAACCCACGGCGCCGTCTGCCTCGATGGCGTCGATGAACGCATCGGCCAGGTGGAGCCCCATGCCGATGAGGATGCCTGCCGCCTCGTGCGGGTAGTCGGTGTCGAAGACGCCTTCGGCGCACCCCTGGCGGATGATCGCCTCCAGCATGGGCGCGGTGGTGCGCATCGAGCCCTGGGTCATCTTCTGCCGCAACAGCGCATTGTTCTCGTCGTGCCACAACCGGATCAGGGTTGCCACCTCGGTGGCACTCTCCGATTTCCAGGCCCTCGATCCGTCGAAGTAGGCGTGCATCTTGTCGAGCGCACTGCGGTGCGGGTCTTCGACGATGCCGGCCAACCGGGCGGTGGCGCTCTCACCCATCTGCTCGATGACCCCCTCGAGCAGGGCGCGCTTTGAGCGGAAATAGTGGTACAGCGCGCCTTTCGAGATCTGCAATGCGGCCAGCAGGTCCTCGATCGTCATCGCCTCGTAGCCTTTGTCGTGCATCAACCGCAGGGCCGCATCGAGGATCTCCCGACGCCGGGCGGCGTGTTCGGCGGGGTTCACCTGGCGTGCCACGAATCCTCCATTGACGTTGGGCGCAGTCCGAGCCTAGCCTAAAAATAGACCGTCAGTCGGTTTATCAATCAGGAGCCGCACATGCCGCAACCCACCCCGCAGGCCCGACAACGCACCCGCGCGTTCGCCCGGGTCCTCGGCCCCTTCGTCGCCGTTGCCACCGTGATCATCGCGATCCGGCTGCCCACCCTGCAGACCCTGCTCGGCGACCTGTTCACCAGCGGCATCCTGCCCTGGATCCTGGGCGCCGCCATGTTGCTGATGGGACTGGTCGTGATCGCGTTCCACCAGTACTGGTACAGCGTGACGGCGGTGCTGATCTCCCTGTTCGGCTGGTTCGTCGCACTGCGAGGGGCCGCCATGATGGCCATCCCCTCGGCCGTCGAATCCGGCGCCGACGCCACCGTGGCCAGCCCCGGGCTGCTGATCGCGGCGCGGTGCTTTTTCCTACTCCTGACCGCCATGGGGTTGTGGTTCACCTACGTCGGCTGGCGCCCCGAGACCACCGACAGCAGGTGAGCCGGCAGGGCTCCTCAGCCCGTCCAGCACGAACCCCAGGTGGCGCCGCCACACGGCGTCGTCACCGTCGGCCATCGCGATCACTTTCGACATGGCCCACATCAACGTGGCCAGGTCATCGGCACCGAAGTCGGGGCGCAACACCCCGGCAGCCCTGGCCCGGCCCACCACGGCCTCGAGAAGCCCACCGGCTCGGCCACATTCGCCCGCGACGTCGACGGCACCGACCGGATTCCTGGCCACCGCGTCGTTGATGCTGCGGTCGGACGCCTGCATCGTGAACAGCCCGTCGAGGAATCCGACGAATCCCCGCCACGGGTCGACGTCGTCGAGCGCCTGCCTCGCCAACCGGTCGATGACGGCCAACCGGTCGGACAGCACCACATCCAGGAGTGCCCCGCGATTCGCGAAGTGGTTGTAGAGCGTGCCGATACTGACGCCGGCCGCACGGGCGATCTCGTCGAGCGGTACGTCGACGCCTCGTTCGGTGAAGAGCTCAGCGGCTGCCGCCACCAAACGGTCCCGGTTGCGGACCGCATCTGCACGCATCGCCGACATGTCGCCCAGCATAGCGAAGTTGAGACAACACTCAACTTATGCTAGTAAGTTGAGTATGACCTCAACTTCGTCTCCGGTCCTGGTGGTGCTCGGCGTCGGACCCGGGCTCGGACTGTCGATTGCTCAGCGTTTCGGCGCCGCCGGACACCGCGTGGCCCTGATCTCCCGGTCCCCCGCACGTCACCCCGACTACCTGGCGGCCCTGACCGGCAACGGCGTGGAGGCCGCGGCCTACGTGGCCGATGCGAACGATTCCGGACAACTCGCGGCGGCATTGGGTGCGGTGCGCGAACGCTTCGGACGCATCGACGTCGGCTACTACGGCCCGGCCGCATTCGAAACGGCACCCACCGAAGACATCGCCGATCTCGACGCCACCGGCGCCCGCGCCGCACTGAACAGCGTGGTGCCTGCGGTCGACTTCGCGAGCCGGCTCCTACCCGAGATGCGTGAACGCGGCACCGGCGGGTTGTTGTTCGCAGGCGGACTGAGCAGCGTGGTGCCGATGCCCCCACTCGGTGGCCTGGCACTCGCGGCGGCCGCCTTGCGCAACTATGCGGTCACCCTGCACGCCGCCCTCCGACCCGTCGGTGTCTATGCCGGCACCATCACCATCGGCGGACTCATCGAGCGCGGTGACATCCACCGAGCGATGGCGGGTAACGCCGACCTGCCGACGATAAATCCCGACGAACTGGCGGAGCTGGCGTGGGGTCTTTACCGCGACGGCACGGAGGCCGAAGCGGTGATCAACCTACTTTCCTGACTTCTTCGGCTTCTCCGACGGCTCATCAGCGGCCGGCTTGTCCGAAACAGCCTCGGGCAGAAGCGCTTCCAGCGCGGCCCCGGTGATCCGACGGAAGCACCGACGCGGCCGGGTCGCATCGAGGACGGCCACCTCGAGTGTCGCGGGACCGAGAGTCCGAGGCTCAGAGCCGTTGCCGCTCGCGCTCAACGCCTCCACGGCGATCTTGACCGCCGCACCCAGGTCGGGGTTCTCGCTGTACGACTCGTTCAGCGCGGCGATGATCGGCTCCGTGGTGCCGCCCATCACGACGAAGTGCGGCTCGTCGGCGATCGACCCGTCATAGGTGATGCGGTACAGCTCAGGGGCTTTCGTCTCGCCGTAGTGCGCCACCTCGGCCACGCACAGCTCAACCTCGTAAGGCTTGGCCTGCTCGGTGAAGATGGTGCCCAGCGTCTGCGCGTAGACGTTGGCCAGCTGACGGCCGGTCACATCGCGGCGGTCGTAGGCGTACCCGCGGGTGTCGGCGAACTGGATTCCGCCGCGCCGCAGGTTGTCGAACTCGTTGAACCGGCCGACCGCGGCAAAACCGACCCGGTCATAGAGCTCGCTGACCTTCTGCAGCGACCGCGACGGGTTCTCTGCCACGAACAGCACACCGCTGTCATACGCCAACGCCACGACGCTGCGCCCGCGGGCAATGCCCTTGCGCGCCAGTTCGGAACGCTCACGCATCGCCTGCTCAGGCGAGATGAAGTACGGGAAGCTCATTTACCCCTCACCGCCCGTCCGGGTCCGGCGCGCGATGACGTCGCGGGCCAGCTCGGCGATGCGTTCCTCAGTGATCTCCGCGGCTCCCTCGGCACCGATGGTCACCGCAGTCGGATAGATGCCGCGCACCAGATCGGGGCCGCCGGTGGCGGAGTCGTCGTCGGCGGCGTCGTAGAGCGACTCGATGGCCACCCGCAGAGCCGAATCCGCATCCACCACACCGGGATAGAGCTTCTTGATCGACGATTTGGCGAAGATCGACCCGGAGCCCACGGACTGGTAGCCCTCTTCTTCGATGTTCCAGCCACCTGCCGCGTCGAAGGACACGATCTGGCCCGCACTTTGCGGATCGCTGGCATCAACATCAAAACCGACCAGCAACGGCAGGGCCACGAAACCCTGCAGTGCCGCACCGAGGTTGCCGCGCACCATGATGGCCAGCCGGTTGACCTTCCCGCGGAAGGTCAGGGCAACGCCTTCGAGCTTCTCGTAGTGCTCCAGTTCCACGGCATACAGGCGCGCGAATTCCACGGCGATGGCCGCGGTGCCTGCGATGCCCGTCGCGGTGTAGTCGTCGGTGATGTACACCTTCTGCACGTCGCGCCCGGCGATCATGTTGCCCTGAGTCGAGCGGCGGTCACCGGCGATCAGCACCCCTCCGGGGTACTTGATCGCGACGATGGTGGTCCCGTGCGGCACCGCGTTGGTGGGGTTGATCGTGCCGTCGGCGACACGATTGACCGGCAACAGCTCGGGGGCCTGCCGGCGCAGCAGTTCAGAGAAAGACGACAGGTCCATGGCTACAGATTGGGTACCGGAGAGGGTTGGTCGGGGCAGAGACAGGTTTTCGCGCCAGGTCACTGGCCGCCCTTTTGGACGTATGCACGCACGAAGTCTTCTGCGTTCTCTTCCAGCACGTCGTCGATCTCGTCGAGCAGATCGTCGGTGTCCTCAGCCAGCTTCTCGCGACGCTCCTGGCCGGCAGCGGATGCACCCGGGAGGTCGTCATCCTCGCCGCCGCCACCGCCACGCTTGGTCTGCTCTTGAGCCATCGCTGCCTCCTGCAATTGTCATCGGCTGGGCTAACCGCCCAACCGGTTCTTCCACAGTACCGGTCGGCACCCCGATTGCCGGGGATAGCTCACCGGTCCAGATGGTCAGTTCGTGAGTTGATCGACGAGTTCGGCCGCGCTGTCCACGGAATCCAGCAGAGCACCGACATGGGCCTTGCTTCCCCGCAGCGGCTCCAGGGTCGGAATCCGGACGAGCGAATCGCCGCCGAGATCGAAAATCACCGAGTCCCAGCTCGCCGCGGCGATGTCGGCACCGAATCGACGCAGGCATTCACCCCGGAAGTAGGCGCGGGTGTCGGTCGGAGGGTTGTCGACGGCGTCGAGCACCTGCTGCTCGGTGACCAGGCGTTTCATCGAACCGCGGGCGACCAACCGGTTGTACAGGCCCTTGTCCAGCCGGACATCGGAGTACTGCAGATCGACCAGGTGCAGCCGCGGCGCCGACCAGGCCAGGTTCTCGCGGTTCCGGAAGCCCTCCAGCAACCGCAGCTTGGCCGGCCAGTCCAGGATCTCGGCGCATTCCATCGGGTCGCGCTCGAGCAGGTCCAGCACATGGGCCCAGGTCTCCACGACATGCGCAGCCCGCGGGTCCGGGTCCCGGCTGTCCACCAGTTTGGCCACCCGGTCCAGGTAGACCCGCTGCAGCGCGAGGGCGGTCATCTCCCGGCCGTCGGCCAGCGCCACCGTGGCCCGTAGCGACGGATCACGACTGATCACGTGCACGGCGTGCACCGGACGGGCCAGCGCGAGATCGGACAGGTCGAGCCCGAACTGCGGGCCTTCCTCGATCAGGTCGAGCACCAGGGAGCTGGTGCCGACTTTCAGGTAGGTCGACGTCTCCGCCAGGTTGGCGTCACCGATGATCACGTGCAACCGGCGGTACTTGTCGGCATCGGCGTGCGGCTCGTCGCGGGTGTTGATGATGCCGCGCTTGAGCGTCGTCTCCAGGCCGACCTCGACCTCGATGTAATCCGCCCGCTGCGACAACTGGAAGCCGGGATCGTCCCCCGAGGGCCCGATGCCGACACGGCCCGAGCCGGTCACCACCTGCCGCGACACCAGGAACGGGGTGAACCCCGCGATCACCGCGGAAAACGGGGTCTGACGGCTCATCAGGTAGTTCTCGTGCGACCCGTACGAGGCGCCCTTGCCGTCGACGTTGTTCTTGTACAGCTGAAGCTTGACCGCCCCAGGCACGCTGGCGACGTGGCGGGCGGCGGCCTCCATCACCCGCTCACCGGCCTTGTCCCAGATCACCGCGTCCATCGGGTCGGTGCACTCGGGCGCCGAGTACTCCGGGTGGGCGTGGTCCACATACAGCCGGGCACCGTTGGTGAGGATCATGTTCGCCGCGCCGACCTCGTCGGCGTCGACGATCGGGGCCGGCCCCGAGGCCCGGGACAGGTCGAACCCGCGGGCGTCGCGCAATGGGGATTCGACCTCGTAGTCCCACCGGGTGCGCTTGCCGCGCTGGATCCCGGCGGCCGCCGCGTACGCCAGCACCGCCTGAGTCGACGTCAGGATCGGATTGGCAGTCGGATCGGACGGCGAGGAGATGCCGTATTCGACCTCTGTTCCGATGATCCGTTGCATGGGGCCAGCCTAGGTGACGGCTTGTGCGCCCCGAGCCGCCAGGTATTCGGGCCGTGGCCGCTTGGCCGCGAACGGGTCGGTCAGCGCGTTGTCCACCGAGTTGAACACCAGGAACACGTTCGAGCGCGGCAGCGGGGTGATGTTGGACCCCGAGCCGTGCAGCAGATTCGCGTCGAACCACAGCGCGGTACCGGGCGGACCGGTGAACTGGTGGATGTCGTGCTCGTCGACGGCCTTGGTCAGCGTCGTCTGATCGGGCACGCCGATGTTCTGGGCGACCAGTGACGTGTCGTGGTTGTCCTCGGGCGTGGCGCCGACGCACGGGTAGAACGTCTGGTGCGATCCGGGGATCACCATCAGTGACCCGTTGTACGGGTAGTTCTCGGTCAGGGCGATCGAGCACGAGACCGCGCGGATCTCTGGCATGCCGTCCTCGGCATGCCAGGTCTCGAAGTCCGAATGCCAGTAGAACCCGGTCCCGGTGAAGCCGGGCATGAGGTTGATCCTGGCCTGATGGATGTAGACGTCGCCGCCCAGCAGTTGCTGCGCGACCGGTAACACCGTGTCGAGCCGGACCACCTGTGCGACCAGGTCGCTGAGCAGATGCGGTTCGAAGATCGACCGGATCGTGCCACCCGGCTCCCGGATCACCCGCGGGTCATCGGTGTCCAGATCCGCTGCGATCCGGTCCATTTCATGGCGGAGCAGCGGGAGCCAGTCATCCGACACGGTCTCCGGCGCCACCAGGTACCCGTACTCGGAGAAGCCGTCCAGGTGGGGCTGGCTGAGCGGACCGTCGGCCGCGCCACCCCACACCACAGGCTCGCGACGCGGTATCGGCTCGATGGCGTGGTCGAGCCGGGTCGGGTAGTGATCCATCCGTTCCTCGTTGGGCAAGCCGATGCGTGATCCGCTTTCGGCTCCTCGATGAACTGCCGTCATGCCACCGACTGCGGCGCCGGGTAGACACCGTTCTCGTCGTGCACTTCCCGCCCGGTCACCGGAGGGTTGAACACGCACAGCATGCGCAGCTGCTGATCGCAGGTGACCCGGTGGCGGTCGTTGTTGTTGAGCAGGTACATGGTTCCGTCGGCGAGCGGATACTCCTGCCCGGTCTCCAAATCCGTCAGCGTGCCGGTGCCCTCGATCACCCAGACCGCCTCGACGTGGTGCTGATAGTGGAACTCGTTGACCGAACCCGACTCGATGGTGGTCTCGTGGAACGAGAAACCGACGCCGTCACCGGCCAGGATGATGCGCTTCGATCGCCAGCTGGCGTCGGCCACATCGCGATCGGTCCCGGTGATCTCAGCAGTGGTACGAACAATCATGTTTCAAGCCCCCCTCAGGCCAGCGTGACGGCGACGGACTCGGCGAGGATGTCGAGCCCCTCCGACAGTTCGGCAGGCGTCGTGGTCAGCGGCGGTAGAAGTTTGACCACCTCGTCGGACGGACCGCTGGTTTCCATCAGCGCACCGCGGTCGAAGGCGGCCCGGCACGCCTTACCGGCCAGGTCCGCCTCGACGAACTTGAGACCCTGGGCCATGCCACGGCCACGGGCGGTCACTCCGTCGTGGGCAGCGGCGATCTCCTCCAGCCGCACTCGGACCAGCTCGCCCTTGGCAACCGTGTCGGCGCTGAACTCATCGTTCGCCCAGTATGTCTCGATCGCCGCCGTCGCGGTGATGAAAGCCGGGTTGTGCCCGCGGAAGGTGCCGTTGTGCTCCCCCGGCGCCCACACGTCCAGGTCGCGGCGGAACAACGTGAGCGCCATCGGCAGGCCATATCCGCTGACCGACTTGGATATCGTGACGATATCCGGCACGATGCCGGCTGCCTCGAAGCTGAAGAACGGCCCGGTGCGACCGCAACCCATCTGGACGTCATCGACGATCAACAGGATGTCGCGCTTGCGGCACAGTTCGGCCAGGGCACGCAGCCATTCGATCCGTGCGACGTTGAGTCCGCCTTCGCCCTGGACGGTTTCGACGATCACCGCGGCAGGTCGGTTGAGCCCGCTGCCCGAATCATCGAGCACCCGCTCGAACCACTGGAAGTCCTCGGTGACTCCACCGAAGTAGTTGTCGTAGGGCATCGGGGTGGCGTGCACCAGCGGGATACCGGCACCGGCGCGCTTCATCGAGTTTCCGGTGACCGACAGTGCTCCGAGCGTCATGCCGTGAAATGCGTTGGTGAAGCTGATAACCGACTCGCGGCCGGTCACCTTCCTGGCCAACTTGAGCGCCGCCTCGACGGAGTTGGCTCCGGTCGGCCCCGGGAACTGCACCTTGTAGTCGAGCCCTCGCGGCCGCAGGATGAGCCGCTCGAAGGTCTCCAGGAAGCGCTGCTTGGCCGCCGTCGCTATATCCAGCGAGTGCACGATGCCGTCGGAGGCAAGGTATTCGAGCAACGGCTCCTTCAGGGCGGCGTTGTTGTGGCCGTAGTTCAGCGCCCCGGCCCCGGCGAAGAAGTCGATGTAGGTGCGTCCCGAGGTGTCGGTCACCCAGGAGCCCGAGGCGCTGTTCATCACGGTGGGCCAGCCACGGCAATAACTGCGGACCTCGGATTCCACCGAGCTGAAGACGTCGGGCAGGTCAGATTCGGTCAGGGGAGCTGTCGTTGCGAGCAGCAAGGGACAATCCTTCCAATTCGGATCAAAATGGTTATCAGATAATTGATTTCAGCGCGAAAGCGGTGTGGTGATCGGCCCCATCCGCAGGATGGGCTCATCCTCGTGCGCTCCGCCTGCATCGAGCAGGTCGGATCCGAAGTGCGGATCTTCGACGAGGGGGACGCCGTGACGGCGCGCGAAGGCGCCGAAGAATGCGCGTGACGCGGTGTTGCCGGGGGCGACCGTGGCCTCCACGGTGACCGGACGCCCGTCACGCTGCGACCGCACCCGGTGGACGAGCGCGTCGAGCATGGTGCTTGCCAGTCCCCCGCCCTGCGCCGACGGCGCCACGGCCACCTGCCATACGAACAGGACATCGGGTCGCGGCGGAGGGTGGTAACCCGTGATGAATCCGTGCAGGTCACCGTCACGTTCGGCCACTATTGACGTGGCAGCAAAATCGGTCGCCAGCAACAGATAGGCGTAAGTGGAATTCACATCCAGCACCCCGGTAGCTTCCGCGAGGTCACGGATGCCAATGGCATCGGTACCCCGTGGTTGGCGCAGGAATTCTTCCCGGGAATGGCGCCCCGGGACGCTTTCTAAAACGTGCATATCGAGTTAAAAGTCACCACCGAACTTCTCAACGATCATCGTCAGTTTCATGCCATCGGTGCCCTCGACGTAAGCACACCGCCCTGCCGGGATCAAGCGCCGACACTCCTCCTGGCGCGCAGATACGTCTACAGAGACAGCTCTTGACCTGCATTAACTTCGACATTCGTCAATCTCAGAAAAGCGTTTGCACCGTTATCTAATCGTTACACTTGGGCGGGGGTACCAGCTCGTCGCCCGCGGCCGTCTCCACCCAGTCCCCCACGCCGACCCGAACAGGTCAACCGAACGCATCCGCAACCATTTCCCGACAACATTTCATTGGAAAAATTCCAATCGAAATTTAATAATCGCTGGTGTGGCGCACGATAATGTCCCGATCGAATAGCCTCGGACCTTTCCCCTGCAATCGACGGCTCCGCGTTGCTCGCCGGATCGCACTACGGGCAACACCACGTGATCCGTAGCCCAGCACCATCCGCCCCCAGCCGGCACCGGTCACCACCAGTACGGCCCCGGCACTGCCGGCACCGGTGACGGGATCGCCGGCGAAGGCGACGCCGAAGATCCCGGCCCACAGCGGCTCGGTACCCACCAGCAGGCTGACCCTGGCCGGGCTGGTCGTGCTCAGCGCCCGCAGCTGGACCAGGAACGCGAACACCGTGCACGCCAGCGCCAGGTAGCCGACAAGGGCCCATTCAGCCGGGCCGTGGGCGACCGTCGTCGCGACGACCGACTGCCCAGACGCCACGCACAGCGCCGACGCCACCGCAGCAACCGTCAGCAGTTGCACCAAAGTGGTTCGTGCCGAATCGATCCCGCGGCCGTCGGAGAAGCGTGCCATGACGGTGACGTGGACCGCCCGCAACAGGGCGGCGATCACCATCACGATGTCCCCGGTGCGCGGGACGGTCAGGCCGCCGGATTGAGTGAGCAACGCACAACCGATCACCGCCAGCGTCGCCGCGAGATAGAAGCGGTGGTCTACCCGCTGGCGCTGCATCGCCGGCGTGGCCACGATGGTGAGCGCCATTATCAGCCCGGCGTTGGACGCCGAAGTCATTGTCACACCATAGGTTTCGGCGACACAGACGGCAGCCAGCAGACCCCCACCGACGACGCCCGAAACCACCTCGGTGCGGGTCAGCTCCGGCAACCGCCGGGACACGACCGCGGCCAGCACCGTGGCCGCGACCGCGAACCGCACCACCAGTATCACGAAAACCGTTTGCGCCGTGACGATTTCCTTGGTGGCCAGGTAGCTCGAACCCCACACCACCGCCACGGCAAGCAAACAGAGGTCGGTGCGACGGGTCATGCGAATCAGCGTGTCGCCTGCCCAATAGTTCAGTCAAGCTAATGTTTCTACTGTTTATATGTAGCATTACTTTATGGATGCCGGACGCCTGCGGATGCTGCGTGAACTCGCCGACCACGGCACCGTTGCCGCGGTGGCCCAGGTGCTGTCCATGACGCCCTCGGCGGTCTCACAGCAACTCAAGATCCTGCAACGCGAGGCGGGCGTACCGCTGATCGAACCCGAGGGCAGACGGGTACGTCTGACCGATGCCGGACAGGTCCTGGTGGGCCACGCCGACGCCGTGTTGGCGGCACTGGACCGGGCCCGGAGCGAGATGGACGCCTACCGCAGCACTCCCCGGGGCACGGTCAGTGTGTCGTTCTTCCCCTCTGGTGCGGCAATGCTGCTGGCCCCGTTGGTCATCCGGGCGGCCGAGCGCGGGGTCCAGGTGCTCGGGCGCGACGTCGACGTGCCGGCGTCCCGGGCACCGGCACAACTGGCCGACTTCGATGTCGTGGTGGTCCACCGCGACGAGCGCGACCCCGCCTCCTGGGGCCCGCGCTTCGAGGCAGAAGAACTGTTACGCGAGCCGTTGGATGTCGTGGTACCCGCCGGGCACCGCTTCGCCGGCAGGGATCAGGTAAGGCTGGCCGACCTGGCCGACGAACGCTGGATCGGCGTCGAGGGTGGACTGATGGTCGACGACGTACTCAACTCGATAGCGATCCTGTCCGGCGTCCAACCACGAATCACGCAGCGAATCAACGATTTCCGCGTGGTCGAGGAGCTGGTACAGGTGGGCGCCGGGATCGCCCTGATGCCCCGCTACGTGAGGCTGACCCGCGAGCTGGTGCGGCTGCCGATCACCGATATCTCGGTGGCCCGCCGGGTGGAGGCGGTCACCCGCACGGGCGCGGCGGCGCGCCCGGCCGTCTCCGTCGTGCTCGAGGAGCTGGCTGCGATCGGCGCGGACATCCCCTCGGCCACCGTCCCGGACTGACCACCCGGTCAGTTCGGATTGGCCGCCGAGGTGGCGACGTCGTCGCCGAACCATTTCTCCTTGATCATGTCGTAGGAACCGTCTTCACGCATTCGCAACAGCGCCTGGTCGATCGGTTTGCGGAGCTTGCTTCCGACGGCGAAGACGAACCCGTGGTTCTCGTCCTGAAACACCGGGCCTGCCATCACCCCGACGCCGTCACCGCGATGGGCGGCATAGTATCGAAGCACCGGGGCATCGAAAACCACTGCGTCGTAACCATCTTCACGCAAGGCCTCGTAGCACTCCTCGATGGAGTGCATCTCGGTGGCGCTCACCCCCATGCCGCGTAGGTAGGACGCCGAGGTGGTGTCCGCGACGGTGGCGACAGTCTTGTCGTACAGGTCGGCGGGTCCGCTGATCTTCGATTCCAGCTTCGCAACCGTGAGTGTGGCCGTCAGATTGGCCGAGTAGAACGCGACGAAGACGATTCCGGCGAAACCCCACAGGATCGCCAACGATTTGGTGACCCAGCGCCGCGGTGCGGTGCTGCTCCGACCGACCAGGGAACCAACGCTCCACCCGAACGACTGGAAAATGCCAGGCAAGTACGCGCGGGACACGGCCGGACTCGCGTGCCGCCGTTCCACCAGCCAGAAGATGTGCGCGGGCAACACACTCACCACCACCGCCGCCATCAGCCAGACCAGCATGGTTTTGGAAAAGATCAGGCCCAGAAACCCGGCCAGTCCGGGTGTGGACGGGGTGGTGTCGTGCACCGGCACCATGATCTGCAGCCCCGCGTCGAGGGTGGGTTGGGAGAAGTCGAACATCCTCTCCCGCGCCGAAGTCAGGGAGATCGCCCCGATCGCCACCTCTGCCTTGCCATCTGCCACGGCCTGCAATTGGCCGCGAACGTCGTCCCACTTCTGATAGTCGCTCTCCCAGTCGAGACGCTGGGCGATCTCCTCCCACAGATCGATCGAGAACCCGGTGAGGGTGTCACTGCCGGTCTCCATGACAAACGGCTCGAGAGCATGGACGGCGACAGTGATGGATCGAGGGTCCGGTTCCGGTTCAGGTTGTGCCGACGCCCGGGGCGCAATCGCGTTCATCAGACAGAGCAAGAACATCAGCATCGCCAGTCCGAGATACCGCCGGCTCACGGGACATCACCCTCCTGTTGTGGCAGCCCACCACCCTAGCCCGTCAGGCCACGGCGGTTGGTTGCCATCAACATGTTCAGCGCGAGTCAGAGTTCAGGAAGCGCGTCTGAGGGCACCGCAAACAGCGCGAAATGGCATGCATTGACCCAGGATTCGATCCGTGGATGGGGTCGGTGCCGCCCGGGGGCGGCATCGCTGCCCGGCGGTGTGGGCGGCCGGCCGGGAACCGTGGCGGGTGCACGGCCCCCGACCTCCGCTACTACAGGTACTGGCCCAGGTTCGATTCGGTATCAATGGCACGGCTCGCCGACGAGCTCTTCCCGGTGACGAGCGTGCGGATGTAGACGATCCGCTCGCCCTTCTTGCCCGAGATCCTGGCCCAGTCATCGGGATTGGTGGTGTTGGGCAGGTCCTCGTTCTCGGCGAACTCGTCGACGATCGAATCCAACAGGTGCTGGATGCGCAGACCGGGCTGACCGGTCTCCAGCACACTCTTGATGGCGTTCTTCTTCGCCCGGTCGACGACGTTCTGGATCATGGCGCCGGAGTTGAAGTCCTTGAAGTACATGACTTCCTTGTCACCGTTGGCGTAGGTGACCTCCAGGAACCGGTTGTCGTCGATCTCGGCGTACATCCGGTCCACGACCTTCTCGATCATCGTCTTGATCGTCAGCGACCGGTCGCCACCGAACTCGGCGAGATCGTCGGCGTGCACCGGAAGCGCCTCGGTCAGGTACTTCGAGAAGATGTCCTGCGCCGACTCGGCGTCGGGCCGCTCGATCTTGATCTTGACGTCCAGGCGGCCGGGCCGCAGGATCGCCGGATCGATCATGTCCTCGCGGTTGGAGGCGCCGATGACGATGACGTTCTCCAGCCCCTCCACGCCGTCGATCTCCGAAAGCAGCTGCGGCACAACCGTTGTCTCGACATCTGAACTGACGCCGGTGCCGCGGGTACGGAAGATCGAGTCCATCTCGTCGAAGAACACGATCACCGGGGTGCCTTCGGACGCCTTCTCACGGGCACGCTGGAAGATCAGCCGGATGTGACGTTCGGTCTCACCGACGAACTTGTTCAGCAGCTCGGGGCCCTTGATGTTGAGGAAGTAGCTCTTCGCCTCGCGGGCGTCGTCGCCACGAACCTCGGCCATCTTCTTGGCCAGCGAGTTCGCCACCGCCTTGGCGATGAGCGTCTTGCCGCACCCGGGCGGACCGTAGAGCAGCACACCTTTCGGCGGCCGCAGCGAGTACTCCCGGTAGAGCTCCTTGTGCAGGAAGGGCAGCTCCACGGCGTCGCGGATCTGCTCGATCTGCCGACCCAGACCACCGATGTCGTTGTAGCTGACGTCGGGCACCTCTTCGAGCACCAGGTCCTCGACCTCGGCCTTGGGAATCCGCTCGAAGGCGTACCCGGCCTTGGTGTCGACCAGCAGCGAATCGCCGGGACGCAGTTTGCGGGGCCGGCCGTCGTCGAGAGCGCCGTCGGAATCTTCTGGCAGGTCCTCGGCGGCGATCAGAGGCTCGGCCAACCAGACGATGCGTTCCTCGTCGGCATGCCCGACCACCAGGGCTCGGTGTCCGTCGGCCAGGATCTCGCGCAACGTGCTGATCTCGCCGACAGACTCGAAGTTGCCCGCCTCGACCACGGTGAGCGCCTCGTTGAGCCGGACCGTCTGGCCCTGCTTGAGCGAGGAGGTCTCGATGTTCGGAGAGCAGGTGAGTCGCATCTTGCGGCCGGAGGTGAACACGTCGACGGTGTCGTCCTCGTGGGTGCCGAGCAGCACGCCGTAGCCACTGGGCGGCTGGCCCAGCCGGTCCACCTCCTCGCGGAGGGCGAGCAACTGCTGGCGGGCTTCCTTGAGGGTGTCCATCAGCTTGGCGTTGCGCGATGCGAGCGAGTCGATCCGGGCTTCAAGCTGGTGGACGTCACGGGCACTTCGCAGCCCACTCTGGGGCCCTACCGCATTCTCCAATTGCTCACGCAGAACCGCAGCCTCACGGCGCAGCGATTCGAGCTCGGCGGCATCATCGCTGGACATGGGTTGCGGGTGGCCGGCCGAGAAACTCTCGGCATGGCCGTCCGAACGCTCTGACTCACTCATATTGCGCTCCCTCCCGCACCGTAAGTTGGTGCAGTAACAACTTCAACGCTACCGGCGATTCAGCCATTGTGTGCGCTCTAGGAACGAGACACACCAGCACCACTGTTAGCCTCTTAGTTCAGTTGGTCCGATCGAAAGGACAATCGTGGCCTTGAAAACCCTCGTTACCGGCTTTATCACCGCAGCTGCTGCCGCCGCCGTGGTGGGCGGAGCAGCGGCGGGTGTGACTTCTATTGCATCCAGCGGCATGTCGGCCGCCCCGGCCATCCAGCCGGTGGTGTTCGACGCGCCCCTGCCGGCCACCCCGGCACCGGACCTGGCGTCGCCACTGGTGCAGACCCTGCAGGCGCTCGCCAGCGGCGGCTCGTTCAGCGGCAAGGCCCCCTACATCCAGGGCGGCATCGGCCGGATCGAGAGCATCGCCGCCGACCGCGCGTACAGCAAGGCCGCCGCTGAAGGAAAGTTCCCGCTGACCTTCGACATCGCCAACATCGATGACCAGGGCGGCGTGGCCTACGCCGACGTCACCGCCACCTCGGCGACCGGCGGCACCGCCACCCAGAACATCCAGTTCGTGGCGGGCCCGAGCCCGACCGGTTGGCAGATCTCCAAGGGGTCGGCCCTGAACCTGCTGTCCTCTGTCGGCTGAGTAGGTAGTTGAACCACAGCCGTATCGCAGTCCTGAGTGCCGCCACGATCGTGGCGGCACTTGGGCTCTGCGGGTGTAGTAGTGGCGAGCACCCGGCCAAGAGATCACACCCGACCACCAGCGCGGTGTCGACGACCATGCCGGCGGCACCGCCCTCGGCACCGCTGCCTGCCCCCGAGGCGCTGACCGGGGTGCTGGACCGGTTGGCCGACGTCAACGTCCCCGGAGCCGACAAGGTGGTCCTGGTGGAACAGGGCACCGCCGAGGACGCCGCGGCGCTGGACAAGTTCGGCCGTGCATTGGCCGACAACGGCTTCATGCCGCTGACCTTCGAGGCCACCGACCTGGCCTTCTCGCCGACCGAGCCGAAGAACGTGGTGGCAACCGTCAAGGCCACCGCGGGCGGCGAGCATTCGGACCGCACCTTCAGCTTCCCGATGGAATTCACCCCGCACGGCGACGGCTGGCAATTGACCAGACACACCGCCGACATGTTGCTGGTCATGGGTGCGGGTGCCGAGGCATCCACACCGCCCGCCCCGACACCGCCCCGCTGACTCATGTGGATCGGTTGGCTGGAGTTCGACCTGTTGCTCGGTGACGTGCATTCGCTCAAACAGAAGCGCTCGGTCATCCGACCGGTGATCGCCGAGCTTCAGCGCAAGCTCGCGGTGTCGGCGGCCGAAACCGGAACCCAGGATCTGCACCGCCGCGCCGGCATCGGCGTCGCTCTCGTCGCCGCCGACCGTCACCACGTGGTCGACGTGCTCGATGCCGCCGAGCGGATGGTGGCCGGCCGCCCCGAACTCGAGCTGCTCTCCACCCGGCGGGGCCTGCACCACAGCGAAGACTGACCCGTCAGCGCGCGGATCGCCAGGCGCGCCGTTTTCGACCTGAGGGCAGTGATTGCGGCCACGAAGCAACCGCTATGCAAAAAACGACGACGACCGATACGCCGTCAGGCGCCCGACTCAGATTCGAGGGCGGCGTCGACGGCGGCCTGGACAGCGAGTTGACGCTTCTTGCGCAGCGGGACCGGCGCCACCGCGCCCGGCGCCAATTTGCGCGCACTGACCAGAAACGCGGTGTGGCCGCGCATGTTGTGTTCCGGGCGCACCGCCAGACCCACCACGTGCCAGCCGCGCTGCATGCTCTCCCAGGCCCGCGGTTCGGTCCAGCACTGCTGTTCACGCAGCGCCTCCACGACCCGCGACAGCTGGGTGACGGTGGCGACGTAGATCATCAGCACGCCACCGGCGACCAGCGCCTTGGAGACGGCGGGCAGCACCTCCCAGGGCGCCAGCATGTCCAGCACCACGCGGTCTTGCTCCGGGCCGTCGTAGTCGGCGAGGTCGGCGATCACCAGGTCCCAGTTCTCCGGGCGCTCACCGAAGAACGTGATGACATTCTTCTCGGCGGTCGGCGCGTGATCGTCACGGATCTCGTACGACGTCACCCGGCCCTCGGGGCCGACGGCCCGCAGCAGCGAGCAGGTCAGCGCGCCGGATCCGGCACCGGCCTCCAACACCCGGGCGCCCGGGAAGATGTCACCCTCGTGGACGATCTGCGCGGCGTCCTTCGGATAGATCACCTGCGCACCGCGCGGCATCGACATCACGTAGTCGACCAGCAGCGGTCGCAGCACCAGGAACTGGTCGCCGTTGGTGGATTTGACCACGCTGCCTTCCGGCAGCCCGATCACGTTGTCGAAGGCGATGATGCCGCGATGGGTGTGGAACTCACCGCCGGGATTGAGCACCATCGTGTAGCGCCGGCCCTTGGCGTCGGTGAGTTGCACCCGGTCGCCAACGGCAAACGGTCCGGTCGGTCTCTTCCCTGCCACGGACGTCCAGCCTGCCAGTACCCGCACCGGGCCGGGTGCCCGGGGTTGTGCAAATTTGTCGGAGCCCGGTCCTAGGCTTACCGGTGTGAGTGAAGAACCGGCCCCGACGCCGCGCCGCCCGGCGCTGTCACCGTCGCGCGCCGGCGATTTCAAGCAGTGCCCGCTGCTCTACCGGTTTCGCGCCATCGACCGGCTCCCCGAGCCGCGGTCCACGGCGCAGCTGCGCGGGTCGCTGGTGCACGCCGCGTTGGAGCAGCTCTATGGGCTGCCCGCGGCCGAGCGGGTGCATGACACCGCGCTGACGCTGGTCGAGCCGGCGTGGGAGCAGGTCGTCGCTGCCGAGCCCGAGCTGGCCGACACCGAGTATCCGGACACGTTGCTCGCAGAGGCCAGGGCTCTGTTGTCGGGGTACTACCGCCTGGAAGATCCGACGCGGTTCGATCCGCAGTGCTGCGAGCACCGGCTCGAGGTCGAACTGGCCGACGGCACCCTGTTGCGCGGATTCGTCGACCGGATCGATGTCGCCCCCTCCGGCGAGTTGCGCGTCGTCGACTACAAGACCGGCAAGGCCCCGCCGGAGGCGCGGGCGCAGGCCGAGTTCAAGGCGATGTTCCAGATGAAGTTCTATGCCGTGGCGCTGCTGCGTTCGCGTGGAGTGATGCCGTCGCGGCTGCGGCTGCTGTATCTGGCCGACGGCCAGGTGCTCGACTACTCCCCCGCGCACGACGAGCTGTTGCGGTTCGAGCGCACGCTGATGGCGATCTGGAAGGCCATCCAGGCGGCCGGGGCCACGGGTGACTTCCGGCCCAACCCGTCGCGGTTGTGCTCGTGGTGTGCGCATCAGAGTTTGTGTCCGGCGTTCGGCGGCACCCCGCCGCCGTATCCCGGGTGGCCAGAATCAGGAGCTGCATGATCGGGTGTCACTACCATCGGCTCGGTACCGATGGTGAGTACCAGCTGTTCGAATCCACCGCTGACACGCGGAGCAACTGGGATCCGGCCATTCAGCACGGCTCACCGCCGCTGGCACTGCTGACCAAGGTGATCGAGGAGCTGACCGCGGGCTCGGGCCTGCGGGTGGGACGGTTGACCCTGGACATCCTCGGCGCCATTCCCGTTGCGCCGGTGCGGGTCCGGGCCTGGGTGGACCGGCCCGGGTCACGGATCTCGATGGTCGCCTCGGAGATGGAGGCGGCTCGTCCCGACGGCACGTGGCGCGCGGTGGCGCGGGTGACGGCGTGGCTGCTGGCTCCCAGCGACACCAGTGACGTGGCCACCGACCGCTTTGCCCCGTTGGTGGAAGGCGAGGCCGCCGACGTCGCGCACAACTGGGAAGGGGCACCGGGCTATCTGGAAAGTGTGTCCTGGCGGCGGCAGCGCACCGCCGAGGGCGAGGCCGCCGCGGCATGGATGAGTCCGTTGACACCCGTGGTCGACGACGAGGAGACGACGGCCTTGCAGCGCCTGGCGCTCGTGGTGGATTCCGCCAACGGTATTGGCGCAGCGTTGGATCCGGAGAAGTTCATCTTCATGAACACCGACACCGCGGTGCATCTGCACCGGCTTCCAGAAGGCTCGGACTTCGCGGTGCGGGCCCGCGGTTCCATCGGACCGGACGGTGTCGGTGCGACGACGGCGGAAATCTTTGACCGCAAAGGGTTCATCGGAACCTCGGCGCAGACACTGCTGGTGATGCGGACACCGTGATCACCGAGCTGCGCCGTCAGTTCGACCTGGCCTGGGCGCTGGCCGACCTGCACCTCTCCGCCCTGTCCGACGAGGATCACCTGTGGGAGCCCGGCCCTCTGGTGTGGACAGTGCACCAGGACTCAGCAGGTCGATGGTGGCCGGACTGGGCGGATACCGAGCCCGATCCGATTCCGGTTCCGACCATCGGCTGGCTCACGTGGCACATGATCTTCTGGTGGTCGACCGCCCTGGACCACGTCGACGGCAGGTCCCCAACGCCGCGTACCGAGATCGACTGGCCCGGCCCTGAGGCCGCGGTGCAGCGGATCAGGGTGCTCAGTGCCCGCTGGAGCGGCCTGCTGGATTCGCTGACCGACACGGATCTCCTTGTCCCCGCGACGTTTCCGTGGGGGCCGGACTCCGGCCGGTCACTGGCCGACATGGTGCTGTGGTTGAACGTCGAGCTGACGAAGAACGCCGCCGAGATCGGGCAACTGCGGATGCTACGGGCCGCTGCCCGATCCTGCGGCTAATCGTCCTCGCCCTGGTCGTCGCCGTGCCAGCCGCCGCGCCACCGCGGACCGTCATACCAGCCGTTGTACCAGCCGGGGACGTCGACGCAGGCCTGCGCGTAGCCGTAGGGACCGTTCACGCACAGCCCCGGATCGGCCGAAGCCGGCCCGGCCCCGGCGACTGCGGTGCCGATCGGTACCGCAACCGAACCTAGTCCGGCGGCAATAATTCCGAGTTTCTTCAATCGGTTCATGTCGCACCTCCGGCCATCGCCTCAAGAGAGCACCCCGACCCTGCCCACTGTAGTCCGACGAGGCATGGCCGCAAGGCTTGCTTCAGGCCCCCGAAGCCCAAGGGCGTCCGCTATTTGGGCTCAGCGGAAATAAGGTTCAACCGTGCCACTGAGCTTGACGACCATAGGATTTCCGCGGCGATCCTTCGCGGTAGGCACTTCAACACGCACCCAACCCTCGGCCACGTCGTATTCGTGAACATTGGTTCTCTCGACGCCGTTGAACCGAATACCCACGTCGCGGAGGAGCACCTGTTCGTCGTAGAAGGCGCTCCGCGGGTCGATGGAGAGGTGATTCGGTGGAACGTCTGCGTTCTGATCCTCGGACATGATGGCCTTCGTTGAATGCTGCGTTAGATGCTCGGATTGATCCTCAAAGAATCTACGCGACCCTGCTGTAGCGGGTTGCGCTCAGGTCTCGGCGGGCCGACTCGCGGAGGCGTCGCTGAGATTGCGGGGCTTGTATTCTCTTGTATCTATATAGATGTAGTGCAATACTCGGCGCATGGACGTGTTCGAGGCAGTCGCCGAACCCAGTCGCCGCGTATTGCTCGACGCCCTCGTCGAGGGTGAACGCACCGCGGGCGAGCTGGTGGCCACCCTCCCGGAGCTGACCCAACCCACCGTGTCACGGCACCTTCGAGTGCTGCGGGAGGTCGGCCTGGTCGAGGTACGGCCCGACGCGCAGCGCCGCATCTACGCGCTGCGTCCCGACGGGCTGGTGCAGATCGACGAGTGGATCGAGCGGTATCGCCGCTACTGGTCCGATCATCTCGACGCCCTGGAGCGTCACCTCAAAGCGACCCACAAGGAGACGAAATGACCAGCCGTGAAGGAAAACTCACCGTCGACGGCGATCGGGCCGCACTGAATTTCGAGCGGCGCCTCCCCTATCCCGTCGACGCGGTGTGGGCCGCGATCACCGATCCCGCGCAGCGCAATCAATGGATGGGCGAAACGACGATCGACGCCCGTGAAGGCGGCACGATCGAGATGATCCCCCATGCACCTCCGATTCCGCCGCAGCAGAAGAAGATGACCGGGCGGATCCGGGTATGGGACCCGCCAAGGGTTTTCGAGCACGAATGGAGCCAGGCGGTGCTGTCCGCTCCCGAGCCCGGTGTCGTGCGCTACGAACTGACCCCCGACGGCGACGGCACCCTGCTGCGGTTCAGCCACCGCGGCCTGACGGTCTCGGACGGCCAGGGCTTCCACCCGGGCACTCACGCCTATCTGGACCGGCTCGAGGCGCATCTCGGCGGACAGCCATTGCCCGACTGGGCCCGGCGCTATCAGGACGTCGCCAAGAAGCTCGGCACCTAGTGGACCCGATAGAAGGAAACAACATGCCACACAATGGAACTGACATTGCCGCACCCACGATCGCCGTGGTCTACCACTCCGGATTCGGCCACACGTCAACCCTGGCCGATGCTGTCGCGGCGGGCGCTCGTGACGGCGGCGCCGACGTCACCGTCATCCACGTCGACACCATGTCCGACGAGCATTGGGACCTGCTGGACAACATCGACGCCATGATCTTCGGCTGCCCCACCTACATGGGCAACGTCTCGGCAGGATTTCAGACATTCGCCGAGAAAACCGGCCGGCGGTGCATGGACGGCACTTGGCGAGACAAGGTGGCCGCCGGCTTCACGAACTCCGGAGGCAAGAGCGGCGACAAGCTCAACACACTCAGTTCATTGGTGGTCTTCGCCGCCCAACACCACATGCATTGGGTCAACCTGGGTTTGAGCACCGGCTGGAACCACTCGTTCAGCAGCGAGGACGATCTCAACCGGCTCGGCTTCTTCCTGGGCGCCGGCGCTCAGACCAACGTGGACGCCAACCCCGACCAGGTGCATCCCTCCGATGTGCGCACCTGCCACCACCTCGGGCAGCGGGTCGCGCTGGTGACGCGCCAGCTCAACATCGGCCGCACGTTCAGTCCAGCGGCTTCAGCTCCTGCAGCATCGTAGGAACCAATTCGCTGACGGTGGGATGGATGTGCATGGTCCGCGATATCGCGGTGTAGGGCAGTTTCGCGGTCATGACGTCGAGAATGGAATGCACCACCTCGTCACCGCCGACCCCGAAGATGGCTGCCCCCAGAATCTCTTCGGTGTCGGCATCCACCACCACCTTCATGAAGCCCTGGGTTTCACCCTTCTCCACTGCGCGGCCGACCCGGGTCATCGGGCGCTTGCCCACCAACGCTTTTCGGCCCGATTGCCGCACCTGGTCGACGGTCATGCCGGCCCGGCCCAGCGGTGGATCGATGTAGAGCGCGTAGGTGGTGATGCGATCGCTCACCCGCCGCGGGTCGTCATCGAGCAGATTGGCGGCGACGATCTCGAAGTCGTTGTAGGACGTGTGGGTGAACGCGCCCTTGCCGTTGCAGTCCCCC
The DNA here is from genome assembly GCF_058536225.1 of Mycolicibacterium arcueilense. Lineage (NCBI taxonomy): Bacteria > Bacillati > Actinomycetota > Actinomycetes > Mycobacteriales > Mycobacteriaceae > Mycobacterium > Mycolicibacterium arcueilense. The sequence continues at coordinate 233,445 of NZ_JBZTYL010000022.1, read as the reverse complement.
ATTGCCCAGATGTGCCCGGCCGTAGTGCGCAGCTGATCATCGACCACGACGTAGCCGCGACCGTCGAGCTCCACGCCGGCGTGCTCCAACCCGAGGTCGTCGGTGTTGGGTGTGCGCCCCACCGCGAGCAGCAGGTGTGTCCCGACGATCGGATCGGCGCCGTCGCGCGGGATCACCGCAAAACCACCGTCCTGCTTGCTGAACCGGATGTCGGTGGCGTTCAGCACCACACCGATGCCCTCGGCCCGCAGGACCTCGGCGATCGTGGCCGACACGTCCTCGTCCTCACGGGAGGTGAGCCGCGGCCCCTTCTCGATCACCGTCACCCGCGCACCGAACCGCCGGTACATCTGCGCGAATTCCAGAGCGATGTAACTGCCGCCCACGATCACGAGGTGCTCGGGCAGAACGTCCAGGTCCAGGATGCCGACATTGGTCAGGTAGTCGATGCCGTCCAAGCCGGGAAAATCCGGGACCACCGCGCGGCCACCGACATTGAGGAAGATCCGCTCGGCCCGCAGCAGTTCACCGTCGACGTCGACGGTGTGCGGGTCCACGAAACGGGCATGTCCGCGGATCAGCTCCGCACCGTCCATGCCCTGCAGCCAGTCCTCGACCCCGTGCCGGTCGGACAGCATGATCGCATCCTTGCGGGCCTTGACCTTGCCCATGTCGACGGCGACTTCGCCTGTGCCGATGCCGAAATCAGCTCCGCGACGTGCCAGGTGGGCGGCGTGCGCGCTGGCCACGAGGGTCTTGGTGGGGATGCAGCCGTAGTTGACACACGTACCGCCGACCAGCTTGCGTTCGATCACCGCGACGGTCTGGCCCGCGGCGGTCAGCCGGCCCGCCAGCGGCGGCCCGGCCTGACCCGCGCCGATGACGATCGCGTCGAAACTCCGCGCGGGCGCCACGCGCTAGACGATCGCGGTCAGGGCGGCGATCGCGAAACCGCCGAGCACGGCGACCGCATCCTCGACGAGAGCGACCGGCAGATCATGCCCATCGTTGCGGGCGACCAGGCGGCTGCGTGCCTCGTATCCGCCCAAGGTTCCCAGCACCGCGCCGACGAGACCCGCGCCCAGACCACCGAAGGTGTACCCCCACGCCGTACCGATCACCGCACCGGCGAAGGCGCCGGTGAGCAGGCGAGCGACGAACTGCACCGGCGTCTTACGACTCGGCGTGCGCGGAAGCTGGTCGGTAACCAACTCCACCACAGCGAGAACGGTCAACACGGTGACCGTGACCGGGTGCGCCAACCACTGGGCCCAGGTGCCGTCGAGGTTGATCCAGCTCAGTGCAGCGGCCCAGGCCACCGCGGCCGGTGCGGTGAACGCCCGCAATCCGGCCACCACGCCGATGAGCAGAGCCAACAACAGAACCAGAAAATGCGTCACGGCAACCTCCGAGGCCTGGAATTGTCCCCCGGACGCTAACACGCAAGACGTCGCGGCACCCGCCGATCAGAGACGGCGGTGCGTGCCGATCAGAAGCGGCAGAACCGAATATCCGATGCGAGTATCGCTTTGGCACCGATCGCGGCGATCTCATCCATGATCGCGTTGACGTCGCGGCGCGGCACCAGAGCCCGCACGGCCACCCAATCCGGATCCGCCAGCGGCGCGATGGTCGGTGACTCCAGCCCCGGCGTCACCGCGGTGGCCTGTTCCAAAACCGCACGCGGGCAGTCGTAATCCAACATCAGGTACTGCTGGCCGAACACCACGCCCTGCACGCGTGCCGTCAGCTGATCGCGCGCCGAGGCATTGTCGTCACCGTCGGCCCCGTCACGTTCGATCAGGACGGCCTCCGACTCGCACAGCGGCGCACCGAAGGCCACCAGATCGTGCAGGCCCAGGGTGCGGCCCGAACCCACCACGTCGGCGATCACGTCGGCGACCCCCAGCTGGATCGAGATCTCCACGGCACCGTCCAACCGGATGACCGAGGCCTCGATGCCCTGCGCGGCAAGGTCCTTGCGAACCAGATTCGGAAATGAGGTGGCGATCCGCTTGCCCGCCAGGTCCTTCGAGCTCCACTCCCGGCCGGCGGGTCCGGCGTAACGGAAGGTGGAGTTGCCGAAGCCGAGCGACAGTCGCTCACGCACCGGGGCATCGGAGTCGGCAGCCAGGTCACGTCCGGTGATGCCCAGATCGAGCTGACCCGAACCCACGTAGATCGCGATGTCCTTGGGACGAAGAAAGAAGAACTCGACGTTGTTGACCGGGTCGACGACGGTCAGGTCCTTGGGGTCGCGCCGGCGACGGTATCCGGCCTCGGCGAGGATCTCGCCGGCTGCCTCGCTGAGTGAGCCCTTGTTGGGCACCGCGACGCGCAACATCTGATCGGCCACGGCTCACAACTTCCGGTAGACGTCGTCGAGGGTCAGGCCCCGGGAGAGCAACAGCACCTGGGTCCAGTACAGCAACTGGCTGACCTCTTCGGCGAGCGACTCGTCGCTCTCGTGCTCGGCGGCCAGCCACACCTCGCCGGCCTCTTCCAGGATCTTCTTGCCGAGCCCATGGATGCCGGCGTCAAGGGCAGCGACCGTGCCGCTACCGGCAGGTCTGGTGCGCGCTTTGTCGCTGAGTTCGGCAAACAGGGCCTCGAAGGTCTTCACAGGCATGAATTGTTTCATGCTCGGAGGGGGTCCATTTGTGGGGTTCCATAGAAGGGTGAGCGAATCTGTCGGCGACGCGCTGCCGACCTACACCGCCCGGGTCTCGGCAATCCGCACGATCCTGGCCAAACACCTGCCCGTTGCGGACCTGGTCCAGAACAATCGCCGCGCCAACCCCATCCCGCCGCTCGATTGCCTGTCGGCTTCCTGGGGCTCTGACCCGACCTCGCCCGCAACCCTGACGCTGTCGATGCATCCCGTGCCGGACTTCGCCGCCGAGGTCGAGGAACTGCGCTACGGCGCGGATCCCGCCCAGGGAGCCTACGCGGCACACCGCGCCGATCCCGCCGAGTTCGCTCTGGTGCAACCACACTTGTCCAGCGTCTGGGTGGTCGTCGGGCACTGCGAGGTCCATCTGGCCCACCAGGGTTGCTCGCCCGAGAAGCTGGTCGAGGCAGCTGTCGAGATCGCCCGCAGCGTGGGCTGGTCGCCGTATGCCGACGATTTCGAGCCACCTCTGCTGCCGCCGGACCGGGACCCGCCGGTTGACCGCTAGGCGCTCAACGCATTGGCGTGCATGTCTTCGAGGTTCTTGCCCTTGGTCTCCTCGACCCAGCGCCACACGAACACGAACGACAACACCGCACAGATGGCATAGAAGCCGTACGCCACGCCAAGGACGTTGCGCAGTTCCGGGAACGACACAGTGATCAGCCAGTTCGCTGCCCACTGCCCGGCGGCGGCCAGGCCGAGCGCGGCCGCCCGGATACGGTTGGGGAACATCTCGCCGAGCAGCACCCACACCACCGGGCCCCAGGACATGCCGAAGGCCACCACGAACAGGTTCGCCGCGACCAGGGCGATCGGCCCGGTGATGCCGCCGAGATACGGTTGCAGCTCCATCAGACCGGTCGACTTGTTGAGCACCTCATGTGTCTGGGCAGTCCCGAAGATGACCGCCATCGTGCCCAGTGTCACCGCCATCCCCACCGAACCGATCAACAGCAGCGGCTTGCGGCCGATCTTGTCGATCAATGCGATCGCGATCAGCGTGGTGACGATGTTGGTCACCGAGGTGATCACCGTGATGATGAACGACGAGCTCTCGTCGAATCCGACGGCCTGCCACAACACATTCGAGTAGTAGAAGATCACGTTGATGCCGACGAACTGCTGGAACACCGACAGCCCCAGGCCCACCCACACGATGCCGTAGACACCGCCTGCCGGCTTACGCAGGTCGCGCCATGCCGCCGGCTTCTCCTGCTGAAGGGTGTCCTGGATCCGGCCCAGGGTGATCTCCAGGTTCTTCTCCCCCAGCAGCCGCGACAGCACCTTGCGCGCCTCGGGAATCCGGTGTGTGGCAACCAGATACCGCGGTGATTCGGGAATGGTGAAGGTCAGCAGGCCGTACACGACAGCGGGAACCGTCATCAACAGGAACATCCACCGCCAGGCCTCCAGGTTGAGCCAGAGTTCCTTGCCGGCTTCCCCGGCGATGTGGGCCAGCAGCGCGTCGATACTCAGGGCCAGGAAGATGCCGCACACGATCGCGAGCTGCTGCAGCGATCCCAACCGGCCGCGGATCCGCGGTGGCGAGGTCTCGGCGATGTAGGCCGGGGCAATCACCGAGGCGATCCCGACTCCGATACCGCCGACGACACGGAACAACACCACCACCCACACGCTGGGCGCCAGCCCGGTGCCGATCGCGCTGATGAAGAAGAGCACCGCGGCGATCTTCATCACCGCGATCCGGCCGATCCGGTCGGCTATCCGGCCCGCGGTGAGCGCACCTACAGCCGCACCGAGCAGCGCAGAGGCGACTGCGAATCCCAGGATCTTGTTGTCGATGTCGAAGTGCTTCTGGATGGCGTCGACCGCACCGTTGATGACCGCGCTGTCGTAGCCGAACAACAACCCACCCAGGGCAGCGACCGAGGCGATGCGCACCGCGCTGCGTCCGGATGAGTAATAGTCGTCGTCGTGGACCGCGGGAGTGCCGTCACCTGCCGGACCGTGTGCCATACCGTGTCCCCTCCGCACCATTGCGTGACCGATCACAATCACCTTGGCACAGCGGACCGGCAGCTAGGGCCATATCCGGCAGCTGAATTGGACGCGGGTCAGGCGCTGCGTGCGTCCGTGTCCGCCGCCAGCTCGGCATGGATCGTCCGCAGGTCCGAGACATCGAGCGCGCCGAGCGTCTCGGCGTGCCTGCGCCGCGTTCCCGCCGGCACCGCGACATCGTTTGGTATCACCAACACCGGGCAACCGGCGGCTTCGGCCGACGCCGTTCCGGTGACCGAGTCCTCCACGGCCAGACAGTGCTCCACAGGCACCCCGAGCAGGTGCGCCGCCCGCAGGTAGGGATCCGGCGCCGGCTTGGCCCGGTCCACTTCGTCACCGCAGACGCTCACCGTGAAGTAGTGGCTGCCAATACTTTTCAGGGCCCGCTCGGTGAGCCCGCGACGCGTGTTGGTCACCAGCGCCATCGGGACCCCGGCGGCGGTCAGACCGTCGAGCATCTCCTTGGCCCCGGGCCGCCACGGCAATCCCTGTTCGAACAGCTCACCGGTGTAGTCATGCAGCCAGTCCGCCGATTCGGCCATCGCGGCAGGATCGGGGTCAAGGCCGAGATCGTCGTAGACGATGCGCATGACAGTCTCGGCCGAGCCGCCGACGGTGGATTCCCGGACCTCGTCGGTCAGAACGCCGCCGTTGCGCGCGTACAGCGCGTGCATGGCGATGTCCCACAGCTTTTCGGAGTCGACGAGCGTGCCGTCCATATCCCAGAGCACCGCACGCATGGCAGCCATTCTCGCATTGTCGGACAGCGTCGATAGCGTGGGAGCATGACGGTATTGGTGACGGGAGCCACAGGAAACATCGGCAGGCGCGTCGTGGATCAGCTGATCACGTTGGGCGCCGGGGGCATCCGCGCTTTGACCACAAACCCGGCGAAGGCGGCACTGCCGGAATCTGTGACAGCAATCACCGGATACCTGGGAAAGCCGGAGACGCTGCCGGCCGCGTTGGAGGGCGTCGAGCGGGTGTATCTGGCGCCGTTCCCCGCCACCGTCGGACCCACGCTCGAGATGCTGGTGCAAGCGGGTGTGCAGTACATCGTGGCGCTGTCCGGCGGTGCACATTGGACGGAGCACGCCGAGGCCATCACCGGCTCAGGGCTGGCGCACACCCAGCTGGGGCCCGGCGAGTTCTGCGAGAACTTCGCGATGTGGGCTCCGCAGATCAAGACCGGCACTGTCCGCGACATCGCCCCCGATCACGTCGAATCGCCGGTGTCGATGGACGACATCGCCCGGGTGGCGGCGCACCTGCTGGTCGGGCTGCAGGACGCGCATCTGAGCGCGATGTACGAACTCACCGGCCCGGTCGCGTTGTCACGCGCCGACATTGCCCGCCAGATAGGTGCGGGCATCGGCTTGCCGGTCGACGCGCAGCAATGTAACCGCGCCGAGGCCGAAGCGCTGCTGCGCCCCGTCATGGGCGACGGTGCGCATTGGTACCTCGACCTCTTCGACGGCGAACTGGAGCCTCAGTCCGCCAACGACAACGTCGAGCTGTTGACCGGCACACCGGCCGAATCGATCGCGCAGTGGGCGGCCCGCAACCGGAGCCTGTTCACCTAGCCGCCTCGCGCTTGAGCCGGAACGAGAACCGTTCCGGCTCAAGCAGCTTCGGCTCGCTCAGTCCTCCGGGTTGTAGGCGAGGTTGGAGCTGAGCCAACGCTCGGCTTCCTGGAGGGTCCAACCTTTGCGCTTCGCGTAGTCGGCGACCTGATCCTGAGCCATCCGGCCGACCACGAAGTACTGCGACTGCGGGTGTGAGTAGTACCAGCCGCTGACGGCAGCACCGGGCCACATCGCCATCGACTCCGTCAGCTCGATACCGGTGCGCTCCTTGACGTTCATCAACTTCCAGAGCGTGACCTTCTCGGTGTGCTCCGGGCAGGCCGGGTAGCCGGGGGCCGGGCGGATCCCCACGTACTTCTCGCCGATGAGCGCCTCGTTGTCCAGGTGCTCGTCGGGCTGGTACCCCCAGAACTCCTCACGGACCCGCTGGTGCATCCGCTCGGCGAACGCCTCGGCCAACCGATCGGCCAGCGACTCCAGCAGGATCGCGCTGTAGTCGTCGAGGGCGGCCTTGAACTCCATGATCTTTTCCTGGCTGCCGAGCCCCGCGGTGACCGCGAAGGCCCCGACGTAGTCGGCCAGACCCGTGGACTTCGGTGCGATGAAGTCACCCAGCGACCGGTTCGGGATGCCGTCGCGGTGCTCGCCCTGCTGGCGCAGGTTGTGCAACGTGGTCAGCACGTCGGTACGGGTCTCATCGGTGTAGACCTCGATGTCGTCGCCGACCGCGTTCGCCGGGAAGAACCCGATCACCCCGTTGGCGCGCAGCCACTTCTCCTTGATCAGGGTGTCGAGCATCTCCTGGGCGTCGTCGTACAGCTTGCGGGCGGCCTCGCCCGACGCCGGGTTGTTGAGGATGTCGGGGAAGCGGCCCTTCATCTCCCAGGCGTTGAAGAACGGCTGCCAGTCGATGTACTCCCGCAGCTCGGCCAGGTCGTAATCGTGAAAATCGCGGACTCCCACACCCTGAGCCGGCACCGGCGGGGTGTACCCGTCCCACTCGATCGGCGTGCGGTTCGCGCGGGCCTTCTCCAGCGTCAGCATCGGCCGCTCGTTCTTCTGGGCGTGCCGTTCACGCAGAGACGCATAGTCGGCCTCGGTGGACTCCAGCAGTGCCGGGCGCTGCTTGTCGTCGAGCAACGCGGCGGCGACCGGCACCGAGCGGGAGGCGTCCTTGACCCAGACCACCGGCCCCTTGCGACGGGGCGATATCTTCACGGCCGTGTGGGCGCGCGAGGTCGTCGCCCCACCGATCAGCAGCGGGATCTCCAGGCCCTGGCGTTCCATCTCGACGGCGAAGTTGACCATCTCGTCCAGGGACGGGGTGATCAGGCCGGACAGCCCGATGATGTCGGCGTTGTGTTCGTTCGCCGCGTCCAGGATCTTCTGGGCAGGCACCATCACACCGAGATCGATCACCTCGAAGTTGTTGCACTGCAGCACGACCCCGACGATGTTCTTGCCGATGTCGTGGACGTCGCCCTTCACCGTCGCCATCACGATGGTGCCGTTGGTGTCCTTGGAGTCGGCCGTCCCGTTCTGCGCCTTCTCCGCCTCGATGTAGGGCAGCAGGTACGCGACCGCCTTCTTCATCACCCGGGCCGACTTCACCACCTGGGGCAGGAACATCTTGCCCGCACCGAAGAGGTCGCCGACGACGTTCATGCCGTCCATCAGCGGGCCCTCGATCACCTCGATCGGGCGGCCGCCGGCGGCGGCGATCTCGGCCCGCAATTCCTCGGTGTCGGCGTCGACGTGGGCGTCGATGCCCTTGACGAGGGCGTGGGTGATCCGCTCCCGGACCGGGAGGCCGCGCCACTCGGCTGCGGCCGGATCCTCGGATTTCTCCGACTTGTTGAACCGTTCGGCGATCTCCAGGAGCCGCTCGGCCGCATCCTCGCGACGGTTCAGGACGACGTCCTCGATCCGGTCGCGTAGCTCGGGATCGATCGAGTCGTACGGCACCAGCGCACCGGCGTTGACGATGCCCATGTCCAGGCCTGCCCTGATGGCGTGGAACAGGAACACCGCGTGGATCGCCTCGCGGACGGGGTTGTTGCCCCGGAACGAGAACGACACGTTCGAGATACCGCCGGAGATGTGCACCCCGGGAAGGTTCTCCTTGATCCAGGCGCAGGCCTGGATGAAGTCGATCCCGTAGGTCGCGTGCTCCTCGATACCGGTCGCCAGCGCGAAGCAGTTCGGGTCGAAGATGATGTCCTCGGCCGGGAAGCCGACCTCTTCGGTCAGGATCCGGTAGGCGCGCCCGCAGATCTCCTTGCGGCGCTCCAAATTGTCGGCCTGCCCCTGCTCGTCGAAGGCCATCACCACGACGGCGGCGCCGTACTTGCGGCACAACCGCGCCTCGCGGATGAACTTCTCCTCGCCCTCCTTCATGGAGATCGAGTTGACGATCGGCTTGCCCTGCACGTTCTTCAGGCCGGTTTCGATGACCTCCCACTTGGAGGAGTCGATCATCACCGGAACGCGGCTGATGTCGGGCTCGGCCGCGATCAGCTTGGTGAACCGGTCCATCGCGGCGACGCCGTCGATCATGCCCTCGTCCATGTTGATGTCGATGACCTGCGCGCCGACCTCGACCTGCTGCAAAGCGACCGACAACGCGGTGTCGTAGTCCTCGGCCTTGATCAGGTTGCGGAACCGGGCGGAGCCCGTGATGTTGGTGCGCTCACCGATGTTGACGAACAGGGAGTCCTTGGTGATGTTGAGCGGCTCCAGGCCCGAGAGCCGGGTAGCGACCTCGATCTCCGGCACCTCACGCGGCGGCTTGCCGTCGACGACCTTGGCGATCTTGGCGATATGTGCCGGCGTCGTTCCGCAGCAACCACCGGCCAGGTTGATCAGGCCGGCCTCGGCGAACTCGGCGATGTAGGAGGCCTGACTCTCCGGCGACTCGTCGTACTCGGCGAACGCGTTGGGAAGGCCGGCGTTGGGGTAGCAGGAGACGAAGGTGTCCGCGATCCGCGACATCTCGGCGATGTAGGGCCTCATCTCCGGCGCGCCGAGGGCGCAGTTCAGCCCCACCGCGATCGGGTTGGCGTGCCGGATCGAGTTCCAGAACGCCTCGGTCACCTGGCCGGACAGTGTGCGCCCGGACGCATCGGTGATGGTGCCCGAGATGATCACGGGCCAGCGGCGTCCGCGGTCCTCGAACAGCGTCTCGAGGGCGAACACCGCGGCCTTGGCGTTCAGCGTGTCGAAGATCGTCTCGATGATGATGAGGTCCGCGCCGCCGTCGATCAGCCCGTTGGCGGCTTCGAGATACGCGGCAGCCAGCTGGTCGTAGGAGACGTTGCGGGCTCCGGGATCGTTGACGTCCGGCGAGATCGACGCGGTCCGCGTCGTCGGGCCCAGCGCCCCGGCCACGTAGCGCGGCTTGTCCGGGGTGCTGAACTCGTCGCAGGCCGCCCGGGCCAGGGCAGCGCCGGCGTAGTTCAGCTCGTAGCTCAGGTCCGCCATGTCGTAGTCGGAGAGCGAGACCGCGTTCGCGTTGAACGTGTTGGTCTCCAGGATGTCGGCGCCCGCCTCCAGGTACTCCCGGTGGATCGCCTCGATGATCTGCGGCTGCGTCAGGTTGAGCAGGTCGTTGTTGCCCTGGAGATCGCTGGGCCAGTCCTTGAACCGCTCGCCCCGGTAGCCGGCTTCGTCCGGCCGGTCGCGCTGGATCGCCGTGCCCATCGCGCCGTCGATCACCATGATCCGCCGACGCAGGGTGTCCGTCAGTGCCTCGGTGCAGTCAGGGCGGATATTGGGCTCAAGCTTGTTCGGCTCGGGGGCGTTCACAGTGCACTCCTTCCATAACGGAAGGCGTCCTTGACTCTGCCGAGCGTGGCGGATACCGAGGGAGACCTGATCCCCCAGATAGCCGTTGCAACGCCTCTCGACCAGAAGAGTCTACGTCGTCACCTGATCGACGTCTGGACGCCCAACTCGTCGCTGCGATCGACCCGACCCGCTTGGCGACGCGCGCCTTGACCAGATTGCAGCCGAACGTATTTGGTCTCGACTGCGCCGACGCCCACCACCACGCGCTGCGACAAGGTGTCGAGCAGATTCGCGTCGTGGGCAGACTTGTCAGCGACAGCCACACAAACAGGATAGTCGGTCTATCGAATACGCCGGTTCGGTGCCGCCGCGACCCGCGCGGACAACGGGCTCATCGGCACCATCCAAGGCTTAGGCTGAAGGTGTGACACCGTCGTATCCGAACGCCGGCCGGCGTATGAACTTGCCCGAATTGAAGGACGCCACCGTCGTGGCGGCTTTCGAGGGCTGGAATGACGCCGGTGACGCGGCCAGTGACGCGCTGGACCACCTGGATGCGATCTGGGAAGCCCAACCGATCGTCGAGATCGACGACGAGTCGTACTACGACTATCAGGTGAACCGTCCGGTGATCCGCCAGGTCGACGGCGTCACCCGGGAACTGGTGTGGCCGTCGATGCGAATCTCGCACTGCCGTCCGCCGGGCAGCAACCGCGACGTGGTGTTGATGCACGGCGTCGAGCCCAACATGCGCTGGCGCACCTTCTGCGCCGAGTTGCTGGCCATCGCCGACAAACTCAATGTGCAGACCGTGGTGATCTTGGGTGCGCTGCTGGCCGACACCCCGCACACCAGGCCGGTGCCGGTGTCAGGCTCGGCGTATTCGGCCGAGTCGGCGAAATTCTTCGGCCTGGAAGAGACCCGTTACGAAGGTCCGACCGGGATCGCCGGGGTGTTCCAGGACGCGTGCGTGCAGGCCGGCATCCCGGCCGTGACCTTCTGGGCCGCGGTTCCGCACTACGTGTCGCAGCCGCCCAGCCCCAAGGCCACGGTGGCGCTGCTGCGCCGGGTCGAGGACGTGCTGGACGTCGAGGTGCCGTTGGCCGATCTGCCCGCTGCCGCCGAGGAGTGGGAGCAGGCTGTCACCGAGATGACCGCCGAGGACGAGGAGATCGCCGAATACGTCGCCTCCCTGGAGCAGCGCGGCGACGCCGAGGTCGACATGAACGAGGCGCTCGGCAAGATCGACGGCGACGCGCTGGCGGCCGAGTTCGAGCGCTACCTGCGGCGCCGGGGGCGCTGACCCGCCGAGCGGGCGGTGTTACTTGTCTTCCAGGGCCTCGATACGGGCGCTGGTCGAGCGGCCGAGTGCGGCGGCCTCGGCATCGAGTTTCGGCAGCAGCGTCGGGGTGAACTTGCGGATGTCGCGCTCGGCCAGTGGCGTGGTGACGAACGGCCGGATCCATCGGAACGCCCCGACCCATTCCGGGCTGTAGATCCGCTTCTTGCGGCCCTCGATGCCTTTGACGAAGGCGGCGCCGCAGGCGTCGACGGTCGTCGTCCGGTTCAGGGGCGGCGGCAGCTTGGAGAGCATCTCCCGGAACGCCGACAGGTCCGACTTGGCGTCCTGCACCAGCGGGGTGTCGATCCAGCTCATGTGCGCCGAGCCGACGTCGACGCCGAGGTGGGCCACCTCGAGGCGCAATGTGTTGGCGAAGTACTCGGCGCCGGCCTTGGAAGCGTGGTACGCGGCCAGCCCGGGAGCCGAGGTGAAGGCCGCGAGCGAGGACACCACCAGCACATACCCGCGGCGCTTGACCACGGACGGCAGCGTGGCCCGCACGGTGTTGAACACGCCGACGACGTTGATGTCGATGACCCGCTTGAACGCCTCGGGATCGACCTGCATCACCGAGCCGAAGCTGGCGATACCGGCGTTGGCCATCACGATGTCGATGCCGCCGAACCGCTGGACGGCGGCGTCGGCGGCCTTCTGCATGGCGGTCAGGTCACGCACATCGGCCAGCGCGGTCAGCACGTGCTCCTCGCCGAGTTCGGCGGCCAGTGCGCTCAGCGGCGCCTCATCGAGGTCGGTGAGCACCAACTTGGCGCCGCGGCGCCGCAGTCGGCGGGCCACCTCGGCGCCGATGCCGCGTGCTCCGCCGGTGATGAAGACGACTTTCCCGTTCACAGAACCCATTGCCGCAACGTACCCCACCGGGGCGCGCCCGACGAGGCCTAGAGTTCGACGCCGAGCAGCGCATCCACGGTGGCGGCGACCTGTCGTGGCGCAGCGGTGTGGTGTCCGCCGTAGGCCAGCGCATCGGTACACCAGCCATCCAGTGCGGCAAGCGCTTTCGGGGTATCCAGATCGTCGGCGAGATACCGGCGTAACCGGGCCACCACGTCGGTGGCATCCGGACCGGCGGGCAGGGCCGTGGCCGTGCGCCACTGCTTCAGCCGGGCGTTGGCCTCGTCGAGCACGGCGTCGCTCCAGAACCGGTCACTGCGGTAGTGCCCGGCGAACAGTCCGAGCCGGATGGCCGACGGGTCCACTCCCTGCGCGCGCAGCCGGGACACCAGCACCAGGTTGCCGCGACTCTTGCTCATCTTGTGCCCGTCCCAGCCGATCATGCCGGCGTGCACGTAGTGGCGGGCGAATCTCCGCTCCCCCGTGACGGATTCGGCGTGGGCGGCGGAGAACTCGTGGTGCGGGAAGATCAGGTCGCTGCCGCCACCCTGGATGTCCAGCCCGGAGCCGATGCGGGTGAGCGCGATCGCCGAGCACTCCACGTGCCAGCCCGGCCGGCCCGCCCCGAACGGTGACGGCCAACTGGGCTCACCGGGCCGTTCGGCGCGCCACAGCAGGGCGTCGAGTTCGTCGCTCTTGCCCGAGCGGTCGGGATCGCCGCCCCGCTCGCCGAACAGCCGCAGCATGGTCTCGCGGTCGTAGCCCGACTCGTAGCCGAACTGCGCGGTGGCGTCCGCTCGGTAGTACACGTCGGGGTACTCAGCGTCGTCGACGACGTACGCCGCACCGGAGGCCAGCATCTTCTCCACCAATTCGACCACCTCGGTGATCGTCTCGGTGGCGGCCACATAGTCGTGTGGGGGCAGCACCCGCAGGGCCGCCATGTCCTCGCGGAACAGCTGGGTCTCGCGGTCGCCGAGGTCGCGCCAGTCAATGCCGTCGCGTTCGGCCCGTTCGAACAGCGGATCGTCCACGTCGGTGACGTTCTGCACGTAGTGCACGGTGTGCCCGGCATCCAGCCACAGCCGGTGCACCAGATCGAACGTCAGGTAGGTCGCGGCATGGCCCAGGTGGGTGGCGTCATAGGGAGTGATGCCGCAGACGTACATGGTGGCCGTCGGCCCGGGGGTCACCGGACGTACCTGACGGTCGGCGCTGTCGTACAGCCGCAGCTGCGGACCACGCCCCTCCAGCACCGGAATTGACGGTGCCGACCACGATCGCATGGCCTCGACTCTAAGGTGCTCGCTCAGGACGGCCTCCCGCCGGTCGGTCCCGCACAGTTCAGCAAGTCAGACAACGCCGCGGCCCATTCCATTCCCGAATCGCCGTGCGCATTTCTCATCGGGCCATCCCGATCGCCTCCAACAGGATCGGTGCCAGCTCTTTGCGGCACATCACGAAATCCGGCAGGTACGGGTCGGCGCGGTTGTAGCGCAGCTCCGAGCCGTCGAGGCGCGAGGCATGCAGGCCCGCAGCCAGCACCACGCCCGCGGGAGCGGCCGAATCCCACTCCCACTGGCCGCCAGCGTGAATGTAGGCGTCGACGTCGCCGCGCACGACCGCCATGGCCTTCGCTCCCGCCGAGCCGATGCGCACCATCCGGAAGTCGAGTTGTTCGCGCATTCGCCACAGCACCGCCGGGGGCCGGTTCGAGCTCGCGGTGATCAAGAGCGGACCGTCACGGCGCGGGCGGGGCGGGCTGACCGTGTCACTGCGGTAGACCTCACCGCGGGCGGGCAGGGCCACCACAGCGTCCGACAGGCCTCCGTCGACGCCGACGGAGCGCTGCCACAGCGCGATGTGTACCGCCCAGTCCTCGCGACCGGGCAGGGAGAACTCGTGCGTGCCGTCGACGGGGTCGACGATCCAGACCCGGTCGGCGTCGACGCGGGACAGGTCGTCGACCGCCTCCTCGCTGAGCACGGAATCGCCGGGACGGGCCTGGGCCAGCCGGTCCAGGATCAGGGCATTGGAGCGCCGGTCCCCCTCGTCGCCGAGGTAGTACGGGTCGTAGAAACCGATCTCTTCACGCACGGCCAGCAACAACTCACCGGCCTCCTTGGCCACTGCGGCAGCCAGGTCGGCATCGGTCGAGTGCATCCGACCAGTATCGGTGGCACGCCCGGTCGATGTGCTGGCGGGGCCGGTTGTGCCGTTAAGGTCGGGCGATGACCGAGCAGACCCCCGTCGATAACCTGTCCGACTCGTGGCGTTGGAAGTTCGACTTCTTCAACACCTACGGCCTGCCGAGTTCGAGCCCCGAATCCAAGGCCGCGTACCGCAACCTCAGCTTCATGGCCAAGCTGCGGCTCACGTCGAACATCCTGGCGTTCCTGTTCGGGCCGATCTACTTCTTCGTCAAAGGCATGTGGCGCAAGGGATTGGCGCTGCTGGGGTTGACCATCGCAGTGGCGGCGGTGCTGATTGTGCTCGACGTCAGCGACTCGATCGGCCGGGCCATCAGCATCGGTGTCGGGGCATTGGCGATGTCCACCGCGAACTACGCCTACTACCTGCACGTCGTGCGCGGCAGTCAGTCCTGGAATCCGTTCGAAGGGTTCGGGCGCGCCCGCTAGAACGCGGGCAACCGCGCGAGAATTTGGTGCGCAAGACGCGGCCCGGGTGGCCTTAGATTCGGAATCATGAGCTTGCCCGAAACCCTCCGACGCGACCTGATCGCCTACGTCACGCCATATCTGGTGGCGGGCTTCTGGACACTCGACGACATCACCGAGTGGGCGTTCGAGCGCAGCGAGGGTCTCGACGAGCATCGCGACGAGGTGACCACCCTGGTGCGCACAATGTGGGAGGACCGGCTCACCGAGCAGGCCCGCTGGCCCGATACCGGCGACTATGGGCGGCTGCAACGCATCTTCGACCAGCTGGAATCCGAATCGATCGTGGCCCGCATGTGCTTCACCTGCTGCGCAACCTGCGCGTCCAACGACATCGCCGCCGAAGCCACACCGCTTCCGCCCGATGGCGTCCGCGAGGTCGGCTACGTCTACTTCCACCAGCAGGACGCATTCGATCTCGGCTACCCCGACGCGACGCTGTACCTGGGATTCGGCTCGTTCAACCCGCACCCGACGCTGCCCGACGCGATCCGCAGCGCCGCAGCGAACGGAGACGAGGCGGCACAGGACGAGGCGCTGGCCCAGACCGATGTCATCGTCGGCAAGCGCATCGTGGAGTTGGCTGCCAGTCACGGGCTGGCGGCCAGCTGGTCGGAGTCGCCGGCGGAACGGATCGAACTGAGCCTGCCGCAGTGGCGTAAGCCGCTACCGCAGTGACCTGGTCAGAACGCGGGCCACGGGATCGGCCGATGCCGGTCCGGCGTCGGCATCACCGGATTGCCCAGTAGTCCAACGATTCTGGACCGCAACGCGGCGATCTCGGCGTCCGTGATGTGTGCGCACAGCTGCTCTGCCAGGTCACCGAACCCGTCACGCAGCGCGGTGACGTCGGCCAGAGTTTCGTCGTCGACGGGCTTGCCGGCCCAGCCCCACAGCACGGTCCGCAGCTTGTCCTCGACGTGCAGGCTCACCCCGTGATCCACGCCGTAGACCGCGCCGTCGAGACCGGCCAGGATATGCCCGCCCTTACGGTCGGCGTTGTTGATCAGCACGTCGAACACGGCCATCCGGAACAGTCGCGGATCGTCGGCGTGCACCAGCGTCACCTCGTCGCCGGCGTAGTCGTAGGCCTGCAGGATGGGCAGGAAGCCCGGCGGCAGGTGCCCGGCCGGCAACAGGTCCACCAGGTCCGGGCCGGAATCGGGCTCGTCGCCCACCTGATCGCCGGGCTGGTCCACCCACAGCTGCAGCATGCCCGGACCGGCCGGTCCGTCACGAATAATGGTGCGGGGCACGACGTCCCAACCTAATGCGGCCGATACCAGGTAGGCGCCCAGCTCACGGCCCGCCAAGGTGCCATCGGGGAAATCCCACAGCGGCGCCTCACCGCGGATCGGCTTGTACACGCAGTGCACCTGCCGCGCACCCAGGTTGGCCTCGCACAGGAAGGTGGCGTTGCTGGCCGACCGGATGCGGCCGATCACCGTCAACTCACCGTCGGCCAGGACCGCGTCATCGTCGGGGTCGGGATCGGGGCTAGGAATCTGCGTCATCTTCGGACCCGGCCACCTCACCGCGCCGATAGCCGTTGGTACGCACGCAGATGTGGCCGTCGGGATCCAGTGGCTCATCGCACAGCGGGCAGGGCGGGCGTCCGGCCGAGATCACCCGATTGGATCGGGTGGCGAACTCCCGGGCCGACTCCGGGCTGAGGAACACCCGCACGGCGTCGGGACCGTCCTCGGCATCGTCGAGGACCACCGAGGCATCGAACTCGCCTTCAGAGACCGCCAGCAGCTCGACCACCACGGTCTGCGCTTCCGAGTCCCAACCCAGCCCCATCGTCCCGACCCGGAACTCGGCGTCGACCGGAGTGACCAGCGGCAGTAGATCACTGACTTCACCGGTGTCGGGCGGGATCGGTGTGCCGAAGCGGCGGTTGATCTCGGTCAACAATGCCGCGATACGCTCGGCCAGCACCGCGACCTGCTGCTTCTCCAAGATCACCGAGATCACCCGCTTGTCATGGACAGCCTGCAGGTAGAAAGTTCGGTTACCGGGTTGGCCGACGGTCCCGGCCACGAAACGGTCGGGTGTGCGGAAGACGTGAATTGCGCGGGACATGGCACCTTCCAAAATACCGGTATCGGTACCGCTGGTCAGTTGGTGGACCCACCCACCACGGCGTCGGTGGCGGGTTTGGCGGCCAGCCCGGCGCTCAATTGGGTCCCGGTGTGGTTGATGTGCATGACGAACGGGCGCAGTTCGGTGTAGCGGATCACGCTCATCGATGCCGGATCGGCAGTGATGCGCTGGAATCCGTCCAGGTGCACCCCCAACGCGTCGGCTAGCACCGCCTTGATCACGTCGCCGTGCGTACAGGCCAGCCACAGCACGTCGGCGCCGTGCTCCTCGGCCAGCGCGCGGTCGCGTTCGCGCACCGCGGCGACCGCCCGGGCCTGAACCTGAGCCAGCCCCTCGCCCTCGGGGAACACCGCCGCGCTGGGCTGCTGCTGGACCACCGACCACAGGGGTTCCTTCACCAGTTCACCGATGGCGCGCCCGGTCCAGCTGCCGTAGTCCACCTCGGTCAGCCGTTCGTCGACGATCGGCTGCAAGGACAGCGCCTCGGCCAGCGGCGCCACGGTGCGCACACAACGCAGCAGCGGAGAGTGCACGATCGCGGTCACCGGCAGCTCCCCGATGCGCGCGACGAGGCCGGTGGCCTGTTCAGTACCGCGCTCGTCGAGGTCGACGCCCTCGCTCCGGCCCGCCAGCGTGTGTGCGGTGTTCGAGGTCGAGCGGCCGTGCCTCAGCAGGATCACGGTCATATCGGCTCCTTGCGCCAGCGCTCGTCGGTCACAGTTCAGCTTGCACGGTCGGGATCACTGCGCTGCGACCACCCCGGTACCCAGCAGGGCCAGCACCACCGCGCCCAGCACCACCCGGTAGCCGACGAACCAGTACATGCTGTGCGACACCAGGAATTTCAGGAACCAGGCGATGGCCGCAAAGCCGACGACGAAGGCGATCACGGTGGCCACCAGCAGTTGGGCGCCGCTGGCGCTCATTCCGTCTCCGGCCGGGTGGAAGGCGTCGGGCAGCGAGAAGATGCCGGAGGCGAACACCGCGGGGATCGCGAGCAGGAAGCCGAACCGGGCCGCCAGCTCGCGCTCCATGCCGAGGAAGAGCCCGGCGCTGATGGTCGCGCCCGAGCGGGAGACCCCCGGTACCAGGGCCAGGCACTGGGCCAGGCCGACGATGATGCTGTCGCGCCAGGTCAGCTGCTCGACGCGGCGAACCTGCCTGCCGTAGTACTCGGCCGCGGCGATCACTGCCGAGAACACGATCAGCGCCGAGGCCACCAACCACAGATTCCGTGCGCCGGTACGGATTTCGTCCTTGAACAGCAGGCCGAACACTCCGATCGGAATGCTGCCGATGATCACCCACCAGCCCAGCCAGTAGTCGGAGGACCGGTGTGCCGCATTGAACAGCCCCGCGAACCAGGCCTTGATGATCCGGCCGATATCCCTGGCGAAGTACACCAGCACCGCCAGCTCGGTGCCCAGCTGGGTGACCGCCGTGAACGACGCGCCCGCGTCGTCGTCGAAGAACACCCGGGAGGTGATCGCGAGGTGTCCCGAGGACGAGACCGGCAGAAACTCGGTGAGCCCCTGGACAATCGACAACACAACCACTTGCAGCCAGGACATGGCACCGACGTCAGTCACGACGACGACCGTACCGTGACGCGGGCAGTGCGATGCGTCAGCGAGTGGCGCGCGAAACCCGTTGCGCGTCGGCTACCGCGTCCCGGACCGTTGCCGAGAGGCTGCGTTCATCAGACAGGTCGATGTCGGTCAGTTTGCGGGTGGCCATGGCCACCACATCGTCCTCGACCGGAACCGGTCCGGACAGCCGCGGACGGTAGACCTCGATCACGAGTTGCTGACGTTCGATGTGGAAAGAAAAACTCCGGCCATCGCCAACTTGGCCAAACCCACTGGCGTGTACACCAGTGGAAATATCCTCCATAGCAAACTCTCGAGTGCCCAGTTCCCGGTCTGCGGCGAGGGTCATGGTCGAACCATACCTCTACTTATGCCGCGATGGTTGCAGACGCGACCATTTCAGATCCAGCGCCATGCCTAGACTGTATTCCTGCACGTCACCGACCATCCGATTCCGACCGAGAGCCCTCCGTTGCGCCCAATCCTTGCAGGTCAGCCAGTTCGCGCCGGCCTCGTTGCGCTGGCCCTGCTGCTCACCGCGGGCTGCACGTCCAACCCCGCCGACACCCCGCCGCCCACCATCGAGCCCGCTCAGGCTGCGGTTTCGCCTCCTGTCACCGCCACGCCGGACGGTCAGATCCGACAATTACGCGGGCATGCTGTGAGTGCGGTATTCGACCCAGCAACCGGCACCCTGGCCGTTCTGGCCCCGGCGTCCGAAGGTCAGTCGACGCTGAGCCTGCTGGCCGCCGGCCGCCCAACGCGCGAGGTGACGCTGATGCCCGCGGCCACCGCGCTCAGCGTCGACGGCAAGGGTGATGTCCTGGCATCCACCCGCGGTGGATACTTCCGGGTCGGCCTGGCCGACGCCAAGCCCAGCAAAATCGACGTGGACGGTGCGCAGGGCGTCGACTTCACGGCGATCGCGCTGCGCGCCGACGGCAATCCGGTGCTGGGCAGCGCCGACGGAGCGGTCTACACATTGGGCAGCGACCACACCGTGGCTGCCCAGCTCAAGATCTTCGCGCGGGTCGATTCGCTTGTCACACAAGGAAACACGGCCGTGGTTCTCGACCGCGGCCAGACCTCGGTGACGGCCGTCAATCCCGGCGGGACCAAGGCCGCACAGGCGCTGCGGGCCGGCGAAGGCGCCACCACCTTGGCCGCCGACGCGCGCGGGCGGGTCCTCGTCGCCGACACCCGCGGCGACGAGCTACTGGTGTTCGGCGCAGATCCCCTGATCATGCGGCAGCGTTACCCGGTGCCCGCCGCGCCCTACGGCCTGGTCGGGTCCGACAAGCTGGCCTGGGTGTCGCAAACCGCGACCAATAACGTGATTGGTTACGATCTTTCCACCGGCATACCGGTGGAAAAGGTGCGTTATCGAACCGTGCAGCAACCGAACTCCCTGGCCTACGACGACAAGACCGACACCCTCTACGTGGTGTCGGGGTCGGGAGCGGGGGTTCAGGTGATCGGTAGCGCGTCGGGTCGCCGATGACCACCATCCAGCAGGGCCGCATGCCCCCGGGATGGGACAAGGTCGTCGCCGAGGACCATTCCGAGGAGTACGACTGGATTCCGCTGCGGCTACCGCCGGATGTCACGAGGATCAGCGCCTCGATCCGCTTGTCGATCGAGGCGGAGTACCGCGGCTGGGAACTGACCCGGGTGCGGGCCTACACAGATGGGAGCCGACGGGTGCTGTTGCGCCGCAAGAAATCCGCGTCATCCATGCCGGGCACACCCCAGGCGCCGTCGCTGTGATCTACGCGGCCCTGCGGCGGGCGCTGTTCCTGGTGCCCCCGGAACGGATCCACCTGTGGGTGTTCACCCTGCTGCGCACCGTCACCGGTCCCGCCTTCCTGCGTCGGGCGCTGGAGCGACGGCTGGCGCCCACCGATCCAGCACTGGCCAGCACGGTGTTCGGAGTGCGGTTCCCGGGTCCGATGGGGCTGGCCGCCGGGTTCGACAAGGACGGCCGCGGGTTGGAGACCTGGGGCGCGCTCGGCTTCGGCTACGCGGAGGTCGGCACCGTCACGGCGCAACCGCAGCCGGGTAATCCCGAGCCGCGGCTGTTCCGGCTGCCCGACGACCATGCGCTGCTCAACCGGATGGGCTTCAACAACGAGGGCGCCGGCGCCCTGGCCATCCGGCTGGCCCAGCACACCCCCGATGTGCCGATCGGGGTGAACATCGGCAAGACCAAGGTGACGCCCCCCGAGGACGCGGTGGCCGACTACGCCGAGAGCACCCGACTGGTGAGCGCACTCGCCGCCTACATCGTCGTCAACGTCAGCTCCCCCAACACCCCCGGACTGCGGGATCTGCAGGCCGTGGAATCGCTACGGCCGATCCTGGCCGCGGTCAAGGCCGAGACGCACAAGCCCGTACTGGTCAAGATCGCCCCGGACCTCTCCGATGCCGACATCGACGAAATCGCCGACCTGGCAGTCGAACTCGGCTTGGCAGGCATTGTTGCCACCAACACCACCATCTCGCGGGACGGGCTCGCCACGCCCGGCGTCGCGGATCTCGGCACCGGCGGGATCTCGGGACGCCCCGTGGCGCACCGGTCCCTGCAGGTGCTGCGCCAGTTGTACCGCCGGGTGGGTGACAAGCTCGTGCTGATCAGCGTCGGCGGCATCGAAACCGCCGACGACGCCTGGGAGCGGATCACGTCCGGGGCGACGCTTCTCCAGGGCTATACGGGGTTCATCTACGGCGGCGGATTGTGGGCCAAGCAGATTCACGACGGCGTCGCCGACCGGTTGCACGCCGGCGGGTTCGCGTCGCTGAGCGACGCGGTGGGATCAGCTGCACGCTGACCCCACCGCGCCCGCAGAATTGCTACTTCTGCTCAGTGCTGTTCATAGGTGCCGTGGATGACGGCGCGGGCGATCGCCTGACCGAAGAGGTTGAAGCCCAGATAGGCCGGGGTGGCGCCCTCGGGCAGCTCCAACGATTCCACCGGCAGCGCATGGACCGCGATGTAGTAGCGGTGCGGGCCGTGACCGGCGGGCGGTGCCGCACCGAGGTAGCGCTTGAGGCTCGCGTCGTTGGTGAGCGTGACGGCGCCTCCGGGCAGGTCGCCCCCGTCGCCGGCGCCTGCCGGCAGCTCGGTCACCGTGGCGGGCAGATCGGCCACCGCCCAATGCCAGAAGCCCGAGGCGGTCGGCGCGTCGGGGTCGTACACCGTGACGGCGAAGCTCTTGGTCTCCGCCGGGAAGCCCGACCAGCTCAGCTGCGGCGAAACGTCTTCACCGCCGGCTCCCATGATCCCGCTGACCTGGTCGTTGGCCAGCGGCTGACCGTCGGTGACCGATTCGGAGGTCAGGGTGAACGTCGGCAGCTTCGGCAGGTTGTCGTACGGAGATGCGGTCATGGTTCCCTCTCGTCGTAGCTCGTGTCGTAGTGCGGTCAGCAGTTCCGCAAAAAGTGTTCCAGAACGCCCGCGCCGAACTGCAGCGCGTCCACCGGCACCCGCTCGTCGACGCCGTGGAACAGCGCCGCGAAGTCCAGGTCCGGCGGCAGCCGCAGCGGGGCGAAGCCGAAGCAGCGAATCCCCAACCGCTGGAACGACTTCGCGTCCGTCCCACCCGACATCATGTAGGGCACGGTGCGGGCCTCGGGATCCATCGCCAGGATCGCTGCGTTCATCGCGTCCACCAGATCACCGTCGAACGTGGTCTCGTACGACGGCAGATCCCGCTCCCAGCTGCGCGTGACGTCGGGGCCGATCAACTCGTCGACCTCGCGCTCGAAGGCCTCCTTGCGGCCCGGCAGGACCCGGCAGTCGATCACGGCCTCCGCCGATGCGGGAATGACGTTGGCCTTGTAGCCCGCCTTGAGCATGGTCGGGTTCGCCGTGTCGCGCAGCGTGGCCGACACGATCCGGGCCACCCCGCCGAGCTTTGCGATGGTCCCTTCCAGATCCGGCGAGTTCACGTCGAAGTCGTAGCCCGTCTCCTCGGCCACCGCGGTGAGGAATTCCTCCACCGCCGGGTTGAGCACCAGCGGGAACTGGTGGCGACCCAACCGGTCCACCGCGCCGGCGATGGCCGTCACGGCATTGTCGTCGTGCACCATCGAGCCGTGACCGGCGCGGCCGCGGGCGGTCAGCCGCATCCAGGCCAGTCCCTTTTCGGCGGTCTCGATCAGGTAGAGCCGGCGCTCCCCGCCGTCCTTGCGGGGCACGGTCAGGGAGAAGCCGCCCACCTCGCCGATGGCCTCGGTCACGCCGTCGAACAGGTCGGGCCGGTTGTCCACCAGCCAATTGGCGCCGTAGGTGCCGCCGTGTTCCTCGTCGGAGACGAACGCGAACACCAGGTCGCGGGGCGGGACGATGCCGGACCGTTTGAAATGCCGGGCCACCGCAATGGTCATCCCAACCATGTCCTTCATGTCCACCGCGCCGCGGCCCCAGACATAGCCGTCCTTCACGGCACCCGAGAACGGGTGCACGCTCCAGTCGGCGGGCTCGGCCGGCACGACGTCGAGGTGCCCGTGGATCATCAGGGCGCCGCGGGACCGGTCGGCACCAGGCAGCCGGGCAAAGACATTGCCGCGGCCGGGGGCCCCGGCCTCGACGTATTCGGTCGTGTAGCCGACCTCACGGAGGCGGTCGGCCACCCATTCCGCACAGTCCGCTTCGGGCTTGGTGGTGGCCGGGTCACCGGTGTTGGAGGTGTCGAATCGGATGAGCGCACTGACGAGATCGACTACCTCGTCCGCGCTGGAAGCGGGGACAGTCACAGTCACATTCGTACCACCGAGACGCCGGTTTGGGTCTAGGGCACTCGATCCGATAACCTTAGGCGCCCGACCCCGAGTGGTCGGTCGAGTCCGAGTGGCGGAATGGCAGACGCGCTAGCTTGAGGTGCTAGTGCCCTATTAACGGGCGTGGGGGTTCAAGTCCCCCCTCGGACACACAATCAATCAAGCCGGGTTCAATTTCCCGGCGGCGACGGCAACCCAGGTCAATTCCTCGTGGAAGATGTCGCTGTGCGCGCCCGATGGGCCGTCGTCCTTGGCCACCACCTCCGACGAATTCAGATTCAGAATCTGGCCGGGCTGGAACGGGTAGGTCGCATTCACGGTGCCCAGGCTCTGGGTCTGCGACTGGTACGCCCCGTGCGATCCCATGGCCCGCCACCGGAACAATGGATCCTCGGCCCCGGCCGCGTCCTCGCCCGCCGCTGCCGAGGCCAGCGGATAGAACGTGCCGAGCGCCCGGTCATGGCTGGAGAAGCAGACGGTCAGCGGGCCGTCGATGCGGTTGAGCATGCCGACCAACTCACCGGAACCCTTCCGGAACGGCAACCGCTCGGTGAAGGTGAACCGGGAGTACGCGCCCTGCAGCAGCGTCACCGCCTTGACGGGTGAGGGTTGCACCTCGCTCATCCCCGCGATGGCGTAGGACACCACCCGGGCCCCGAAACTGTGCCCGACCAGGTGAATCCGCAGATCGGGGAACTCCGCGTGCAACGCATCGACGACGGGGCCCAGTCCGCGCCGGCCCACCACGCCGGCACGGTTCTTCATCTTCCAGTAGCTCAACTGCCGTAGCGCCTCCTTGGCGCCGTGCCACAGCCGCCCCGCGATGTCACCGAGGCCGGCCGCTCCCCCACCCCCATCGTCATCGAATTGCATACCGGCATTGGATAATTCGTCGGCAAAGGTGGTGAACAGCTGCTCCGGGTCCTGGTGTTCGTCGAGCATCCCCGGCCCGGCGTCCGGGGCGGCAACCTCGCCGTCGTTGAAGCCGGTCTGGGTGGCGGCGCTGAACGCGCGCAGCGCATCGAGCAGTTCCGGCAGCCGATCGCTGCTCGGCGGCGCCGCCAACAGGCCTGCGATGGCGTCCAATTGTTCCTTGCCGTCGGGAAACAGGTCCTTGAGCTCGTCGAGCTGCGCCGGTTCGATGGTCGCCGGCCCGGCGGGCACCACCGCCACCTCGTCTCCCAGCGCGGCGGCGCCCCCGCCGTCGTGTGCCGTCGCCCCGGAGAAATCCGGGATCGGTTCGTCACGCCAGAGTTGCGACGGCCACCGCAACCCGACGAACCCGACCGCACGCGCCGGGTCGAGTTGCGGGGCCAATAGCCCGAACCACCGCTCGTACAACGACTTGGCAGCCGCTTCGTCGTTGTTCCAGCCGTGGGAGAAGATGATCAGATCGGTCAGCCCCGCAGCACCGATCCGGCCCTTGAGATCGGCCAGCACCGCTGGATCGGGATCACCCTCGGCGTCGAACACCAGCCGCCAGATCCGTTCTGCCACATCGTTGGTCATTTCAGTCCCCTTCAGGTCAGACGGATTGCAGTGCACGCATGAGATCGACCATGCCGCTGCCCTGGAAGGCGGGGTCGCGGTTCAGTGAGGTCGCTGATTCGACGAAGATGCGTTTCACGGCCTCGGGTTCACTGACGAACTCGCGCTGCACCGACAGGAACGCCGCGATCGCTCCGGACACATGCGGTGCGGCCATGCTGGTGCCGCTTTCCTCGACGTACACCGGCACGCCGGGCTTGACGTCGATCTGGTTGGTCACGGCCTCCCGGCGCTCCCCGGCCGCGGCCGAGGTGATGCGCTCACCCGGTGCGACCAGGTCTGGCTTGCGCCGCCCGTCCCCGGTGGGGCCGCGTGAGGAGAAGTACGAGACCCCGAAGGTGTGCGGCGAGCTGCGGTGTGTGGAACCGACGGTGATGGCGCTTTCGGTGTTGCCGGGATCGTTGATCGTCATGTCCGCGGTGAACTTCACCGAATCCTTGCTGAATGCCGTACTCAGCGACACATAGCCGGAATTGCCCGCGGCCACGACCACCACCACGCCCGAGCGCACGGTCTTGTCGACCTCGATACACATCGGGCTCTGCCCGCAGGCGTACCACTCGGCGTCGAACTCGTATCCGAGGCTGAGGTTCACGCCGTGTATCCGCGGTACCCGCTCACTTCCGGCGTTGAGCTTCCTGACATAGGCCAGCGCCTGCATGACCCGGCTCACCCGAGAGGTCTGGTCCCCGGGGCCCAGCACCTTGAGGCTCACCAGCTTGGCCTTGGGCGCCATACCCGCCAAGCGGTCCGGATCCGAGACCGTGCGCGGTGCGGTGATCGGATCGCCGCCATGCTCAGGGTCATTGAGCCGTTTCTCGACCACCACGACATCAGCGGGCTTGCGACCCACCAGGCCTCCGGCGATGATCCCGGCCACGTGCGTGCCGTGCCCATCGGTGTCGGTCAGCGGAGCGTCGCCGCCGGTGAAGTCGTGGTGCAGATCGACCACCGACGGATGACGCAGGTTCTGGTACTCCGCGAAGTGCGCGTGCGTCTCGTCGATCCCGGAATCGACCACGGCCCAGACGATCCCCTCCCCGAAGCTGTCGAACGACCGCTGCGCGGCGACGGCCTTGATGGTGGTCGAGGAGGCGTCGATCTGGGTGTGCACCTCGAAGTCCGGCCAGATCCGGTAGATCGCCCGCCCGGCCCAGGTCTGTGGGACGGCGTCGGCGGACACGAGCGATTTGATCTGGTCCGACGTGAGGTCGCCTGCCATGAACTGATCGGCCAGCGGCACCGGAGTTCCCGCCCCGCCGACCATCTCCCACAGCCGTCTCACCCGCTCGATCGCGTCGGCCACCGACGGCTGGAAGGTGAGGTTGAGCTCGACCATGATCGGTATGGCCGTGGTGCCGTCCGCCTGGGCCATCGCTGTGCGCAGTGGCGCGGTCACGACGCCGGCCAGAACCGGGTCGCGTTTGGGTGGTTCCGGAGTTCCGACCTGGGGTGGCGGTAGATCCGTGGGAGCCACGGCCCGCACCGCCGGCTCGGTTGCGGACCCGGCCCGTTCGCGGGCGTCCGCAACAGCGGCACGGCCGGTGTCGGTCAGTTGCACCGTCGTGCTCTTCGGCGCCTTCGGGGCGATCAGCTTCCGTCGGCGCAGTCCGGTGACGGCATCGTGAACGCGGTTGTGCCAGTAGGGTTTGTCCTTCTCGTACTGTCGGTCGCGCTCGTCGAACCTCGATGCGAACTTGGCGGCGACCGTCTCGGTCAGCAGTGCCATGTCTGCGGTAGTGCCGGCGTCGTCCAGATCCCCCAGCGCACTGAGCACCCGATCCGCCCAGTCTTCCCCCGTTGAACTCACCGCACTCCTCGGCATAATCAACCACCCCAGGTTTTCCTGCGTCGATTGATCGTCGCTCAGCCGAGCCACGCGCACACGCGTATTCGACTACTCGATACTCGGCGAAGCGTCGGTGCCGGTTCGAGTAGCCGACTACTCATGTCATTTCTGCTTCCGTGAACAACAATCGAGGCCGACAGGCTCGATATTTCGGCCGGAGGGAAACAACGAATGGTGACCACGGCGAGACAGACGCCGGCGTTCGTCGCCGCAGTCTGGTCCCGGTCGCGATCGCTGACGGCCACCTTCGCGGCCCGCGTCGCCCAGTACATCGATCAGACGGTGGGTTGGGCCCGACTGCCCAAGGCGATCGGGCTGGCCGTCCTGATCGGACTGCGCCATCAGCTGCGAACGTCGAATCTGTATGCCGCTGAACCGGGCCCGATACCGCCGGGCGGTCCTGCCGGGGCCGGCAACTATCTGGGCGCGCGCACCCGCGACGGGTCCTACAACGATCTCAAAGTCCCGGGCATGGGGTCCGTGGGTTGCCGGTTCGGCCGTAACGTCCCGCCGGAACACTCTTATCCGGAATCCGACCAGCGACTGCTCGACCCCAATCCACGGTTGATCAGCCGCAGCCTGCTGACCCGCGACAGCTTTCAGCCCGCGACCACATTGAACCTGCTGGCCGCCGCGTGGATTCAGTTCGAGGTGCACGACTGGTTCGCCCACGGCTCGGTCGCCACCCAACCCTGGGTGGTGCCGCTGCTCGACGACGATCCGTGGCCCCAGCGACCGATGCGCGTCGAGCGCACACCGCCGGACCCTCAGCCCGGGCCGGCCGGCCCGCCCACTTTCGTCACCCAGGAGTCGCACTGGTGGGACGCGTCCCAGATCTACGGGACCACACCGGCATTCGCCAGCGCCCTGCGTGCACCCGACGGCGGCAAGCTGCGCATCGACGAGTCCGGCCTGCCGCCCGCCGAGGTCGAGGCCACCGCCGACCTCACCGGCACCGCGGGGAACTTCTGGGTGGGCCTGGCACTACTGCACTCGCTGTTCATGCGCGAGCACAACGCCATCTGCGACCACCTGGCGCAGAAGTACCCGTACCTCACCGGCCAACAGCTCTACGACAAGGCGCGGCTGGTCAATTCCGCCCTGATGGCGAAGATCCACACCGTGGACTGGACCCCGGCCATCATCGCGCACCCGACAACGGTGACAGCCATGCGGGTCAACTGGTTCGGGCTGCTGGGCGAGAAGCTCGGCCCCCGGTTCAGGCGAAGCTTCGGACGCGTGAGCAGCAGTCCCCTGCTGCACGGCATCCCCGGCTCGCCCACCACCCATCACGGGGTGCCGTACTCGTTGACCGAGGAATTCGTGGCGGTGTACCGGATGCACCCGTTGATCCCCGACGAGTTCACGTTCCGCGCACTGGCCGACGACCACGTCACCGCCCGGCACGAGCTACCCGAGCTGTCGGTGCTCAATGTGCGTGCCCGGCTGGCCGAAACCCCGATGTCCGACCTCTTCTACTCCTTCGGCCGCGCCCATCCCGGCGCGCTGTCGCTGCACAACTTCCCCAGGCATCTGCAGCACCTGCACCGGGTGGACGGCACCCTGATCGACCTGGCCACGATCGATCTGATCCGCTGCCGGGAACGAGGGGTGCCGCGGTACAACGAGTTCCGGAAGCTGTTCCGGCTCAAGCCGGTGAGGACGTTCGAGGAGCTGACCGGTGACACCGCGCTGGCGGCCGAACTGCGCGAGATCTACGACGACGACGTGGACCTCGTGGACCTGGTGATCGGCCTGTACGCCGAGCCCAAACCATCCGGATTCGGCTTCAGCGACACCGCATTCCGGGTCTTCATCCTGATGGCCACCCGCCGCCTGGAAAGCGACCGCTTCTTCACCACCGACTTCCGCGAAGAGACCTACACCGTCGCCGGCATGAAGTGGGTGCGGGACAACGACATGCGCTCGGTGTTGTTACGCCACTTCCCCGAACTGGCTCCCGCCCTATCCGGTGTGGCCAACCCGTTCGCCCCCTGGTCCCCTGTCTCCCCCATCAGAAAGGCCTCCGCATGACCGCTGCCATGACCGCCGCCGACGTACGTCGCATCGTCGAAAGCCTGAGCCCGGTTCCCTACCGCGAGAATCTCGAGCAGCCCAGGGCGGACGAGGCCGAGGACATCGAGAAGATCATCGGGTCTCTGCACAAGAACAACGAACGGGCCTACAAGAAGTTCAAGCACGGGCTGCGTGACGCACACGCCAAGAGCCACGCCATCCTGCGCGGCGAACTCATCGTCAACCCGGATCTACCGGAGGTGCTCGCCCAGGGCATGTTCGCCGAAGCGCGCAGCTACCCGGTGATCGCCCGTATCTCCACCACCTCCGGCGTACTGCGCAGCGACCGCAACCGCGGCGTGCGTGGACTCGGAATCAAGGCCATCGGCGTGCACGGGGAGCGCGCCATGAAGGACCCGACCGACGAATCGAATGTCACGCAGGACTTCGTGCTCGTCACCCACGAGGAATTCCTGTTCGCCGATGCACACGCTTACCGCAGGCTGGGAATGCTGAGCGCCACCCTGCTCGCCCGGTTGTCTGACGGCGCGCTGTGGGCAGGCAGCGAACTGCTCAGCGCGCTCAACAAGATCGGCCTGCCGATACCGCCGAATCTGGCCGTGTTCATCGCCCCGAACCGTCCCATCCTGGGCGAGACCTTCTACTCCTCCGCCCCGATCCGGTACGGCGACTATGTGGCACGTTTCAAGTACGAGCCGACCTCACCGGAGGTGAAAGCGCTTGCCGACCAGACCCTTCCGCGTAATCCCGGACAGGACGAGCACCGCGATCTGATCATGGCGTTCTTCGAAAAGCACTCCGCCGAGTACACGTTCAGCGTGCAACTGTGTCTGGACGCGAAACAGATGCCGATCGAGGACGCCACGAAACCCTGGAAATCCCCGTACCTTCCGGTGGCCAAGGTGGTGTTTCCCCAACAGAACCCGTACAGCGCGCTGCGCCGCGCCTACGGCGACGACGTGCTCTCGTTCAACTCGTGGCGCGGCCTTGAGGCACATCGCCCACTGGGATCCATCAATCGGCTGAAGCGCAAGGTGTATGAGGCGTCGAGCGACTTCAGGCACAAGATGAATCACATCGACCGACACGAGCCCTTCGACATTGCCGAACTGCCGGACTGAGCCCCAGCGAACGGGAAATACTTGCAATGGGAAGAACATTCGCCCCTACGGCCGACACCCGACGCCCTGTCGACCCTCTGTTCGGCAGCGATCCGGGCCTGGTACCCCTAGACTCAGGATTCATGCCTGGTCAGTGGCAGCTTTTGGACCGGCCCGCCGAGCACGAGGCCATTCGGGCCGCCCTCAGCGGGACGGACAGCTGCGGAGTCGTGCTCGTCGGAGCTGCGGGTGTCGGCAAGACCACCTTGGCGCGCACCGTCACCGCATCGTTGAGCCGGAAAGTGCACTGGACCGCATGCACCGAGTCGTCTCGCAGCATCCCGCTCGGCGCGTTCGCCCACTGGGTGTCGTCGTCGGGGTCACGCGACCCCATCGCCCTCATCGGCTCGGCACGCGAATCACTTGTGGCCGACGGCGACACCATCGTGGGGATCGACGACGCGCATCTGCTCGACCAGTTGTCGGCGACACTGTTGCACCAGATCGCCGTGGAGCGCTCGGGCCACGTGGTGGCCACCGTGCGCAGCGGTGAGCCGGTGCCCGATGCCGTCACCTCGTTGTGGAAGGACGGCTACCTCCAGCGCTTCGAACTCAACCCGTTCACCAAGCAGCAGAGCATCTCCCTCATCGAAACCGTCCTGGGCGGAACGCTGGAGGGGCTCAGTGCCGACGTGATGTGGGAGACCTCGGGCGGCAACCCACTGTTCCTGCGCAACATGGTCGAGGGTGCGGTCGACGCCGGCACGCTGACGGAGGTCAACGGGGTGTGGCAGTTCCGCGGCCCCACCGTCATTCCTTCCGGGCTCGTCGAGCTGCTCGACGAACGTCTGGCTCATGCCGGCGAGGATGTCCTGCACGCCCTGAAGCTGCTGTCGCTGTGCGAACCGCTGGATATCGATGCGCTGGCAGAACTGGCCGGCGAGGAAGCGGTGGACGCGGCCGAGATGCGCGGGCTGATCCGGATCGTCGCCGACGACGGCCAGATCAACGTCCGCTTCAGCCACCCCCTGTTCGGCGAGGCGGTGCGCCGCCGGGTCGGCACCGCCTCGGCCCGCAAGCTGCGCGGCCGCATCGCCAAGATCCTGCACGAGCGCAACCTCGATTCCCCTGCCAGCCGAATCAAGTTGGCCGAGTTGGCCATCGAGAGCGACCAGGGCACCGACATCGAACTGCTGATCACAGCCGCCAAGGACGCGGTCTTCCTGTCCAACCTCCCACTCGGGGAAAAACTGGCCCGCGCTGCTTTCAATCACGGCGGCGGACTCGGCGCAGCCGCGCTGCTGTCCCGCGCGTTGTTGTGGCAGGGCCATCCGGCGCAGGCCGATGCCATCCTGGAACAATTTTCGGCTGCCGATCTCAACGAGATGGAACTTGTGCAGTGGGGCATTCCGCGGTTGTCCAACCTGTTCTGGTCCATGGGCGACGTGACGCGCGCCGGTCAGGTGCTCGCCCTCCTACGGGAACGGGTCACCCATCCGACCCTGAGACTGGTGATCGACGCCTTCGGCGGCGGAATGGCTGTCCACGAGAACAAGATTCCCGAAGGACTCGAGATCGCCGAACGGGTTCTGGCAAACCCCGAGGCGCCCCGGCAGGCCGTGGATTTCGCAGCGTTCGCCGCAGGCCTGGCGATGCCGCTGGTGGGTCGGGGCAACGATTACCTGCCGATCGCTTCGCGGTGCCGCGCTCAGCGCAAGACCACCGATGGCATGGTCCGGATCATGGTGTTCTACGGCGAGGTGCTGGCCCTGGCCTACACCGGTCAACTCGAACTGGCCCAGCAACGCGCCACCGAGTACACCGAGTTCTCCTCGGCAGGCCAGTTCGCCGGTTGGGCCATCGCCAAGATCATGGACGGCGTGGCCGCCACCCACAGCGGCCGGTTCCACGATGCCATCCTGGCCATCGAGCAGGCCCTGGCCGCGCTCAACGCCGAGAGCTCCCTGCCCTGGCAACTGCCCGGCCGGCTACTGCTGGCCCGCGCCTACGCCGGGGTGGGTAACCCCGCCGACGCGGAACGGGTACTCGAGGACGCCAAGGAACACTCGGGCGAGTTCATGGCGCTGCACGAGCCGCTCAGGATGGTCGCCAAGGCCTGGCTGGCCGCCGCCAAGGGCGGGCACCGCTCGGCGATCGACCTGGCCCGGGCGGCCGCCGATGCGGCGCATTCCTCCGGCCAGTTCGCGGTCGAGGCAGAGGCCCTGCACAGCGCGGCGCGCTTCGGTGACCGCAGTGTGACCCGCCGCCTGCAGGACCTGGTGGACCGGGTCGGCGGCCCGCTGCCCGCCCTGTACGCACGGCACGCCGCCGCGGTGGCCGCCGCCGACGCCGTCGAGCTGGACAAGATGGCGGGTGCGTTCGAGGAGGCCGGCCTGCTGCTGTCGGCAGCCGACGCCGCCGCCCAGGCAGTACCCCTGCACGACAAGGCCGGGCACCGCCGCAACAGCACCGAATCTGCCGCGCACGCATTGCAATTGGCATCCAAGTGCGGCGGTGCGGCCACCCCGGCGATTCGATCGGCCGCCCGGCCCCTTCCGGTGACCGGACGCGAACGCGAGGTGGCCGGTCTGGTCGCCCAGGGAATGTCGAACCGCGACATCGCCGAACGACTGACCGTCTCGGTCCGCACCGTGGAGGGCCACATCTACCGCGCCTGCATCAAGCTCGGGGTGGCCGACCGCGACGAGCTCGCCAAGATCGTCTGGAACGACCTAGGTAGATGAGACCAGCGCAATAGTCGATCTCAATAGACGTCGCGCACATACCGCTTCTGGGCAACCAGTTCCCGCTTGTAGTCGCGCGCGGCGTCTTCGGACATCCCGCCGTGGGTGCGCAGGATCGTGGTCAGCGTGGCGTCCACGTCCTTGGCCATCCTGGCTGCGTCACCGCAGACGTAGAAGTGACCGCCGTCGTCCAGCCAGCGCCACACGTCGGCCCCGCGGTCGAGCATCTTGTGCTGCACGTACACCCGGTCGGCCTGATCTCGCGAGAACGCCAGGTCCAGCCGGCTTAAGAACCCATCACTGACCATGTCCTCCAGGTCATCCCGATAGTAGAAGTTCTCCCTGCGGTGCTGATCGCCGAAGAACAACCAGTTGCGACCACTGTGCCCCAGCGCCCGGCGCTCCTGGAGAAATCCCCGGAACGGCGCCACCCCGGTACCCGGGCCGACCATGATCATCGGCGCGCCCGTGTCCTCGGGCGGGCGGAAATGCGGTGAGCGCTGCAGGAACACCGGCGCGGCCGCAGCGCGGTCCGCCATGAACGTGGAACACACCCCGCCCCGGGCCGCGCCCCCCGGCCCGCGGTAGCGCACCACCGATACGGTCAACTGGACCTCGTGCGGACTCACCAGCGGGCTCGACGAGATCGAGTAGTTGCGCGGGGTCAGCCGGACCAGAACCTCTTGCCACTGTTCGGGTTCGGCGTGCACCGCGAACTCGGTCACGACGTCGAGGCCGTTGCGGTTTCGCAGCCAATTGCTCCGCCGCTCACCGGAATTACGTAAGACCTTGGCCGCGCCGCGATCCGGGCAGGTATCGGCGACGAAGCGCAACAGGTCCGGCGTCACGCGGCAGATGTCGTACGACGAGATGAGGGCATCGCGTAGCGACTGCTCGACACCGTCGACCTCGATCACCGAGTTCGGGTTCAGCGCGGTGGCCGCCAGCCAGGAGTCGACCACGGCCGGGTCGTTACTGGCGTAGACGCCCAGGGAGTCACCGACCGAATAGCTCACGTCGTATTCGGAGATGTCGAAGCCGAACTGACGCACCTCTTTGGCCGCGCTCGGCGTCGTCAGCAGCTCATTGCGCGCCAGAGCGGCCAGAATAGGCTTGGCCCTGGTGAATTCGTCGGGCTCGGTGGGGATCACGGCGCGGCTGGCCACACCGACGACCGCCGGGGCGGGCGTCGCACCGGTCAGCGCCGTGGTGACCGAATCGGCCCAGCGCCGCATCGGCTCGTCATCGTAGGCCTCGCAGTCGGCGCGCTCGAGCAGCTTGGTGGCACCCAGATCGGCCAGCCGCTGATCCAGCGATTTGGCGTGCCCGCAGAAGTTGTCGTAGGACTTGTCGCCGATGCCGAGCACCGCGTAGCGAACCCCGTGCAACTGGGGTGCATCCGGGGCTTGTAACCGGCTCCAGAAGTCGGCGCCGTTGTCTGGCGGACCACCGTCACCGAATGTACTGGTGACAATCAGGATGTCCCGTGCGGCGGCCAGGTCGGACAGTGCGAGGTCGTCCATGTTGACCAACGACGCCCCGTCGATGCGGCCCACCAGCCCGGCGGCGAACTCCTCGGCGGTGCCGGTCTGCGAGGCCCACAGCACCAGCGGCCCACCCGGTACCGACCGCTCGCCCGGCGCACCGTCACCGGCCCGCGAATAGCGCCCGGCCAGCACTCCGTCCACCCACAGCCGCACCCTGGAACTCAGCGGCGCCGTTGCCGGAAGCACCGGGACACCTACGGGGTCGTCCGGCAGTCCGGTGAAAAACCCTGCCAGATAGATCTTCTCGTCCTGGTTGAGAGCCGGCTTGCGCTCAGCGCCCAAGCCCATCTCCGCGGCGAGCGGATGCACTGCCGGGGTGCCGTCGACCGACCGGACCGGACGCAGGCTGACCGCGCACACCTTGAACTCCGGCTGGAGCGAGTCCGGGTCGACGGCATCGTTGGTGACCGCATTGACGGTGAGGTACTCGCCGTGCTCGTCGTTCCAGTGAAAGGGCGCGAAGCAGTTGCCTGGCCGGACCCGGTCGGACAGTACCGCGGGGAGTACCGCACGGCCGCGCCGCGAGGTCAGCTCGACCGGTTGTCCCTCCACGATGTCGAGCTCCAGGGCGTCCAGCGGGTGGATTTCGACGAACGGCGCGGGATTGAGCTTGTTGAGCTTGTCCACCTTGCCGGTCTTGGTCATGGTGTGCCATTGATGCTGCAGCCGGCCGGTGTTGAGCACCATCGGATAGTCGTCATCGGGCAG
This sequence comes from Mycolicibacterium arcueilense, assembly GCF_058536225.1. Lineage (NCBI taxonomy): Bacteria > Bacillati > Actinomycetota > Actinomycetes > Mycobacteriales > Mycobacteriaceae > Mycobacterium > Mycolicibacterium arcueilense. The sequence goes on along the minus strand of NZ_JBZTYL010000022.1, from coordinate 198,504 downwards.
TTCCGCGGCATCCATGTGCGGCCGGGCGTGAAAGACGGCCCGCCGCGACGGCGTCGCGAAGGCCAGCCGGGGCCGGTGCCCGGTGGCGTCGACGAACAGTTCCTGGCTCACGCCGTCGTTGAGGTAGCGGATCGGGTGCCGGTCCTCGTCCCCACCGGGGCCGTCGACCGGAGGAACCGGCCACTGCAGCGGGGTCTGGCGCAACCTCTCGTACCCGGCACCCCGCAGGTCGTATCCGGTCTTCGGGTTCGCGAACCCACAGATCTCCGAGAAGATCTCTTCTGCCGACTGGTAACCGAAGTCTTCGGCAAAGCCCAGGTGCGCAGCCACCTGACAGATCAGCTGCCAGTCCGGCCGGGCCTGCCCCAGCGGGGCGACCGATGGGGACAGCAGGGTCAGGTTGCGTTCCGAATTGACCATGACGCCTTCGGATTCCGCCCACAACGCCGCGGGCAGCAGGATGTCGGCGTAGTGATTGGTGGCCGTCGACCGGTAGGTGTCCTGAACCACGACCAGCTCTGCGGCCTCCAGCCCGTTGATCACCGTCTTACGGTTGGACACGCTGGCAACGGGATTCGTGCAGATGATCCAGCAGGCCTTGATCAAGCCCTGCTCCATCTGCTCGAACATGCCGATGGCGCCGGGACCGACCTCGGAGCGGATGGTGCCGGGCGCCAGCCCCCACCGAGTTTCGACGAACGCCCGGTCATCGGCTGCGAACACCGCCCGCTGACCGGGCAGACCCGGCCCCATGTAACCCATTTCCCGACCACCCATGGCGTTGGGCTGACCGGTCAACGACATCGGGCCGCTGCCCGGACGGCAGATCGCGCCGGTGGCCAGGTGCAGGTTGCAGATCGCGTTGGTGTTCCAGGTACCGTGCGTGCTCTGGTTGAGGCCCATGGTCCAGCAACTCATCCACTCCCCGGCCTCGGCGATCATCGCTGCGGCGGTGCGGATGTCGGCTTCGGGGATCCCGGTGATCTCGGCGACCCGCTCCGGTGGGTAGTCCGCCAGGAACTCCGGCATCGCCTCCCACCCCGCCGTGTGTTCGGCGATGAACTGCTCGTCGATGTCGCCGCGCTCCACCAGCAGGTGCAGCAGGCCGTTGAGCAGGGCCAGATCGGTTCCCGGGTTGATCTGCAGGAACAGGTCGGCACGTTCGGCGGTCGCGTTCCGGCGCGGGTCCACCACGATCAGCTTGGCGCCCGCCTTCAGCCGATCGGCCATGCGCAGGAACAGGATCGGATGGCAGTCGGCCATGTTGGCACCGGTGACGAAGAACAGGTCGGCCCGGTCGAAATCGGTGTACGACCCCGGCGGCCCGTCGGAGCCCAGCGACTGTTTGAATCCGGTGCCCGCACTCGCCATGCACAACCGGGAATTCGATTCGATGTGCACGGTACGCAGGAAGCCTTTGGCCAGCTTGGTGGCCAGATACTGCGCCTCCAGCGTCATCTGGCCGGACACATAGAGGGCGACGGCGTCGGGGCCGTGCTCGTCGACGATGGCCCGCAGCCGGCGTCCCGCCTCGGCTACCGCGTCGTCCACCGGTGTCGGCAGCAGTTCATCGGAACGCGTGGGCCGCAGCAAAGCGGACGTGAGCCGGTCGTCGTCGGCGGCCATCATCTCGGCGTGCATCGCCCCCTTGGTGCACAGCCGACCGAAATTCGTGGGGTGCAGCTTGTCGCCGCTCACCCGGGCGATCACCGTGCGGCCGTCATCGACCCTGGTAGTGACCTCGATACCGCAGCCGACGCCACAGTACGAACACGCAGTCCGGTGTGTCTTGTTCGGGACCGAACCCGGGGCCGCGCCGTCCGCCATGCCCCCATCGTGCGGTGAGGGTGTTGTCGGATCTTTCCAGCGACGTTATCGCCACGAAAACTGATCCTCACCGCGTGAAGCTGCCGCCTGTGAGGGCAATAACCCCAGTTCAGGCTGTGTTAGTGGTGCTCGGGTTTGACCGCAAGAACCGGTTTGGGGCATTCCAGCAGCAGTTGTTGCGACACGCTGCCCAGCAATAGCTTGCCCACCGGGCTGCGGTGCCGGATACCGATCACCAGCAACTCGGCGTCGGCGGCGTCCATCGCATCGAGCAGTTCGGTGACCGCATCGACCCCCACCGGCTGGCGCAACTCGAACGGCACGCCGCTCTCCCGTAGCCGTTCCTCGACGTCGTGGACCTGACCGGAGCGGGCGAACCGGGAATCCACATAGGCCTCGCCCGAGGTCGCGTTGATCACCAGCACGCTGGTGCCCCGCAGGGCGGCCTCGGCGATGGCGTGCTCGACTGCGGCAATGCCGAAGGCATCCGCGGTGTAGCCGACGACAATCATTGATGCTCCTCGCGCAAGCGCTCGTCGGTCATTGCCGGGCCGCCTTCTGCTGCTGATCCGCGTCATCCTCGACGATCAACAGCGTCTCCTCACTGCGGTGCATCAGCTTGAGCACCAACGGCATCAACAGCAGGACGGCCATGAGCACATAGGTGACGATCGCGACGGGCTCGGTGAACAGGCTGGTCCAGTCACCCCCGCCGAGCTGCAGGCTCTGGCGCAGTTGCCGTTCGATGCGCGGGCCCAGGATCACCCCGATGATCAACGGCAGCACCGGTAACCCGAACCTGCGCATCATCAAACCCAACAGCCCGAACACCAGCAGCAGCGCCAGGTCCAGCGGTTGCACGTTGACCGCGAGCGCGCCCAGCGTGGCGAAGAACAGGATGCCGGCGTACAGGTAGGGCCGTGGGGTGCGCAGCAGCTTGGCCCACAGCGGCGCCAGCGGCAGGTTGAGCACGAGCAGCAGGAAGTTGCCGATGAACAGGCTGGCGATCAATGTCCAGATCAGCAGCGGTTCCTTCTCGAAAAGCGTTGGCCCGGGCTGAATTCCGTAGGACACGAATGCGGTCAGCATCACCGCGGCGGTGGCATTGGTGGGCAGGCCCAACGACAGCATCGGCACCAGGGTGCCCGCGGCCGAGGCGTTGTTGGCCGCCTCCGGACCGGCGACGCCCTCGATGGCACCCTTGCCGAACTCCTCGGGATGTTTCGAGAGTCGTTTCTCGGTGATGTAGGACAGGAACGTCGGCAGCTCGGCGCCACCGGCGGGCAGCGCGCCGAACGGGAATCCGTAGGCGGTGCCGCGCAGCCACGGTTTCCACGAGCGGGCGAAGTCCTGCCGGCTCATCCACGGCCGCCCCACCGGGATCACGTCCGCCGGCCGGCGGCGCAGGTGCGCGGCCACCCAGAGTGCCTCGCCGAGAGCGAAGATCGCCACCGCGATCACCACGATGTCGATGCCGTCGGACAGCTGCGGCAGGCCGAAGGTGGCACGAGGCTGGCCGGTCAGGAAGTCGATGCCGACGACGCCGATCGCCAGGCCGAGGAACAGCGAGATCGCGCCGCGCAGCTTGGACGAACCCAGCACCGCGGTGACCGCGACCAGTGCGAACAGCATGATCGCCAGGTACGAGGGGGCGCCGAGGGTCACCGCGAACCGCGAGATGGGCGGCGCGAACGCCGCCAGCAGCGCGGTGCCGATGGCGCCGGCGACGAACGAGCCGATGGCGGCGGTGGCCAGGGCCTGGGCGGCCCGGCCGGCCTTGGCCATCTTGTTGCCCTCGATCGCGGTGATCACCGACGAGGATTCACCGGGGGTGTTCAGCAGAATCGAGGTGGTCGATCCGCCGTACATCCCGCCGTAGAAGATCCCGGCGAACATGATGAAAGCCGCGCTCGGGCTGACGTTGTAGGTCACCGGCAGCAGCAGGGCCACTGTCATGGCCGGGCCGATGCCCGGGAGCACGCCGACGGCGGTGCCCAGCAGCACCCCGATCACGGCGTACAGCAGGTTCATCGGGGTCGCTGCCTCGGCGAAACCCTGAAGCAACCATTCGAAGTTGTTCATCTACAGAATCCCGTCCAGAATGCCTGCGGGCAGCGGGATTCCGAGCCCGGAGTAGAACGCGTAGAAGCTCCCCACCGAGAGCACCGTGCCGATCGCAAGATTGCGGAGGTAATGGCGATTACCGAGAATCGTTGCCGCCCCGGCGAACAGCAGTGCTCCCGTGATGGCCCAGCCCAGCGGTTTGACCAGGACGATCACCAACACGAACAGTCCGACCAGCAGCCCCACCGTGCGCCAGTCCCCCGGCATGTTCGGGTCGACATCCTCGCCGGCATCGGCCTCGCCCACCGATCCGCGCGGGATCGCGATCGCCAGGACCAGTGCGAGCGCGATCAGGATGATCCCGATCCCCAGCGGAAAGTCGCGCGGCCCAACGGGATCGACCTTGGCGAATCCACCGGTCAGCGTGAGCGCGTCGTAGATCAGGAATGCGCCGACGGCCACCAGGACCACGCAGACCAGATACTGGGCCTTGTCGACCTTCACAACAACCCCAATTCGCTCAGCGTCGTCGAGACGCGGTTGTCCTGATCACGCAGGAACTGTTCGAAGTCGGCTCCCGTGCTGAACGCGTCACTCCAGCCGTTCTTGACCAGCGCGTCGCGCCACTGCTCGGTGCCGTGCAGGTCGGTCAGCGCCCGCACCATCGCATCCTTGGCCTCACCTGAAATGCCTGGCGGCGCCAGTATTCCGCGCCAGTTGGTGAACGTCAGGTCGATGCCGGCCTCGCTCAGGGTCGGCGCGTCGATCCCCTCGACCCGCTTGGCACCCGAGACCGCCAGCACCCGGACCTGCCCCGCCTCGATCTGGTCGACGAACTCGCCGAGGCCGGTGGTACCCGCCGCGATCTTCTTGCCCAGCAGGGCCGTCAGCAGATCACCGCCGCCGTCGTAGGTGATGTAGTTGACCTTGCGCGGGTCGACTCCGACCGCCCGTGCGGTCTCCATGGGGAACAGGTGGTCGGGCCCACCCGGTGAGGATCCGCCGCCGATCGTGACCTTGGCGGGGTCGGCCCTCCACGCCGCCACGAGATCACCGATGGTGCGGAACGGCGAATCCCCCGGCACGAGAATGCCTTCCTGCTCCTCGACCATCTTGGCCAGCGCGGTGGCGTCCGAGGCGCGCGCAGAGGAGCCGTTGGTGTAGACGGCACCCACCACGCCGAGCCCCATCATCATCATGAGGTCGTCGTTGCCCTTCTCGTTCATCAGCCGGGCCATCGCCACGGTGCCGCCGGCGCCGATGACGTTGAACACCTCGATACGGCCCGTGATGTCGGTGTCCTCCATGACCTTCACCGCGGTACGGGCAGTCAGGTCGTAACCGCCACCTGGGCTGTTCGGCACCATCATGCGCAGCCGATGCAGACCCCTGGATTCGTCGCCGCGGGTAACCCCGCAGGCTGTGACCAGCATCAGCGCGACCACGGCCACCATCAGCCCGGCACCTAGTCGTCGAAACCTCATGGTCAGCAATACTGGACCCATGACGTGACGCAGGTCACCCATTCGGACGCAAAGGAAGTTTTGTTCGTTGAGTTCACCAGCCCCGCGGACACCACGGTCACGGACCCGGTTCTTGCCCAATGGCAGCCTGGCCGCACGCTTTCTGGTGTTCCAGCTTCTGGTGGTCGCGGTGGTGCTGGTCGCGGTGGCCGCGGTGTCGGTGGCGCAGTCCACGCGGGAGTTCCGTGATGTCCGCGGGCAGCGGATGATCGCGGTCGCCGAGAACGTGGCGTCGACACCCGTCGTCCGGGATCGTTACGCCGACCCGTTCGCTGCTTCGGTGCTGGCGCCCGAGGTCGAACGTGCGGTGGCCCTGTCCGGCGCCGAGCGGGCCGAGATCACCGATCCCGCCGGGACTGTGCGGGTGTCGTCGGATCCGGACCGCATCGGCCGACGACTCGACCTGAGCAGTAGCCGGGCCGACGAGGGCCGTGCGTGGTCCGGCGACAGCGACGTCGACGGCACGCACCGCCTGGTCGGACAGGTCCCCATCCTGGCCGCCGACGGCGCGGTGCTGGCGATCGTCTCGGTCAGCGAGCGTTACCCGTCGCTGTGGGAGTTGTTGGGCGGTGCCGGTGAGCGCCTGCTGATCTACCTCGGACTGGGTGCGACGCTCGGGATGCTGGCATCGTGGTTGTTGTCGCGCCGAATCAACCGTCACACCCGTGGCCTGGACATCGCGGAGATCGCCAACCTGGCCGATCACCGAGAAGCGCTGCTGCACAGCATCCGTGAAGGTGTGGTGGCGGTGAACAACCACGGAGTCATCACGGTGGTCAACGACAGCGCGTCCGATCTGCTGGGCATCGGCGCGGACGCGGTGGGCCGCCGTGCCGATGCGGTCGGCCTGGAACCGGCGGTGGTGGCATTTCTGTTGTCCGGTGAGGGAACTCGCGCCGACGAATCCGACGTGGTGATCACCACGCGCACCCGGGTGTTGGCACTCAACCGCCGCGCCGCCCGCAGCCAGGGCCAACGGATCGGTACGGTGACCACCATGCGCGACAGCACCGAGCTCGCCGCACTCCAGGCTCAACTGTCCTCACACCGAAGCGTGACCGACACGCTGCGGGCCCAGACCCACGAGTTCTCCAATCAACTGCACACCATCTCGGGGCTGACCCAGTTGGGCGAGTTCGACGCGGTCCGCGCTCTGGTGGGCACCCTGACCCGGCGCAGAGCCGAGATCAACGAGGCTGTCACCCAACATGTTTCAGATCCGGCGGTGGCCGCGCTCCTGATCGCCAAGACGTCACTGGCCGCCGAGAGCGGGGTCACCCTCGGCCTGACCGACGACAGCCACCTCGACGCACTCGACCCGGCTCTGGCCACCGACGTGATCACATTGCTCGGCAATCTGATCGACAACGCCGTCGACGTGTCGGTGGGCTCGGCGGCCGCACGGGTGGACGTGCGCATCGACGATGCGGCCGGCCTGGTACTGGCGGTCTCGGACTCCGGACCCGGCGTGCCCGAACACCTTCGGGAGTCCATCTTCTCCCGCGGTGTCACCTCCAAGGCCGAGGTGCCCGGCGGGAGAGGCATCGGCCTGGCCCTGGTCCGGTTGGTCACGGCCCAGCACGGGGGTGCCGTCGAGGTTACCGACGCGCCGGGTGGCGGCGCCCTGTTCGTGGTGAGACTGCATGCGTGACGTACTGGTGGTCGACGACGATTTCATGGTGGCCGAGATCCACCGCCGCTTCGTCGAACGCGTCGACGGATTCCGCCCGGTCGGCGTGGTCCGCACCGGGGCCGACGCGCTGGCGGCGGCAGCCGAGCTGCGTCCCGACCTGATCCTGCTCGACGTCTACCTGCCCGACATGACCGGGCTTGAGGTGCTCCGGCGGTTGCGCGCCGAGGGCAACCAGGTGGGCGTCATCATGGTCACCGCGGCCCGCGAACTCGACACGGTCCGAGGCGCGTTGGACGGCGGCGCCGCCGATTACCTGGTGAAGCCGTTCGACTTCGATCAGTTGCAGACGAAGTTGGCGGCGTTCGCCACCCGCGCCGAGGCGCTCGCGGGCGCCGGAGGCGCCGATCAGTCGACCATCGACGCGCTGTTCGGCGGCTCGGCGGTGGTCCTACCCAAAGGACTCGGCGCCGAAACCGGTCGCCTCGTCATGGCCGCGGTACGCACCGCCGGTGAGGTCTCAGCCATGGAATGCGCTGAACTAGTAGGGATTTCACGCGTCAGCGCGCGGCGCTATCTGGAGCACTATCTCAGCACCGGGACTTTGGAACTGCGGTTGCAATACGGAACGGGTAGGCCCGAACGGCGTTACCGGGCCAAGTGAGGTAGCCCACTACTCACGACTCGCGGCGTCGCAAAGACCAGCATCACTATCAGCAGGTTTCTTGCCCCGATCACGCGGAGGCCGTCATGACGCTGGTAACCGATGCCGACCTCCCCCCGCTCGACTACGAGCACGAGACCGATCCCGAGGCGGCGCACCGGCTGATCGCGCAGGCCCGCGCCCACTCCCCGATCGCGATGGGGCCCCACGGTCCTGAGCTGTTGAGCTACGACCTGGTCCGCACGACCCTGCGCGATGCACGCTTCGGGTTCCCGAAAGGCGTGTTCCTGGCCGCGCAGGGCATCACGTCCGGCCCGCTGTGGGACCGCGCGAACAGCAGCCTGCTGGGTGTCGATACCGAATCGCACACCCGGTTGCGCCGACTCGTCGCCAAGGCGTTCGCACCCCGCAGCGCCGACCGGCTTCGCGAAACCTGCGTCGACATCGTCACCGAACTCACGGACCCCTACCTGCCGCAGGGGCACTGCGACATGGTTGCCGACATCGCCGTGCAGTATCCGATCCCAGTGATCTGCGCGCTGCTCGGCGCCCCGCGCCAGGACTGGCACCTGTTCTCCCAGTGGGCCGATGACATCTTCAAGATGTTCAGCTGGAACCTCGGCGAGCACGCCGACACGGTCGAGGCGGCCTGGCTGCAGCTCGACGATTACGTCGATGCCATGGTGGAGCGTCGGAATTCCAGCCTGACCGATGATCTGCTCTCGGATCTGGTCCGGGCGGAGGTCGACGGTGACCGCCTCACACATTCCGAGCTGCTGATGCTGGCCGGCGGCGTCATACTGGCGGGCACCGATACCACCCGCAATCAACTCGCGGCGGCCGTCCAGGTGCTGTGCGACTACCCCGACCAGTGGCTGATGCTGGCCGAGACCCCTGATATGGCACCACTTTTCGTCGATGAACTGCTGCGCCACACGCCGATCGCACTGAGCAGTGTGCGGATCGCCTTGCAGGATGCCGAACTGGGCGGCCTCACTTTCCCCGCCGGAACCCAGGTGGTGGTGAACTTCGCTGCGGCGAACCGGGATCCCCAGGTGTACGGCGAGCCCGAGCGATTCGACGTCAACCGCATCGGACCCCCGGCGATGATGACGTTCGGGGGCGGTTTGCACTACTGCCTGGGTGTCCATCTGGCCAGGGTCGAGCTCACCGAGGCACTGCGCGTACTCACCCGGAAGCTGCGCAACCCCCGGTGCGAGGGACGGGCGCCCTGGAAACCGATGACAGGAATTACCGGTCCCGCGTCACTGCCGCTGAACTTCGAGGCAGCCTGAAGGTCTAATAATTAGACCTGAAGGTCGCCGGGCATCGCATAATGGCGGCGTGACACCGAAGGTTCTGTTCCTCCGAAACGACCACACGGCCACCGAGGCCATGCTGGCCGATGTCTTCGCCGAATGCGGGTTCGACATCGACACGTTCCAGGTGGTTGCGCCCGAGCGGGAGGACACCCCCGCAGGCGAGGTGATCTTCCCCGATCCGACCGACTACGACGTGATCGTTCCGCTGGGCGCCCGCTGGGCGGTCTACGACGAGACCCTGCTCGACAGCTGGGTCGGAGCCGAGATGGCCATGGTGCGCGCGGCTGTCGAGGCCGGGGTCGGGGTGCTCGGGGTGTGCTTCGGCGGACAGCTCGTCGCCCAGGCCCTCGGCGGATCGGTCAGCAGGTCGCCGGCACCCGAGGTCGGCTGGTACGACGTGACCACCGACGACGAGCAGTTGGTTCCCGGCGGCCGATGGTTCCAGTGGCATTTCGACCGCTGGACACTGCCGCCGGACGCCACCGAGATCGCCCTCACGCCCGCCGCCCCACAGGCCTTCGTGCTGGGCACAGCGCTGGCCTTGCAGTTCCACCCTGAGCTCGATTCCGGGCTGTTGGAAGTCTGGCTGGCCCACGACCGCGACGGATCGGTGGCCGAGATCGGCCGTAGTCCTGACGAATTGCGCTTGCAAACAACGGAATTCATCGACGACGCGGCATCCCGGCTACGCATCCTGGTCCGGGGCTTCCTCAGCCGGGTGGTCCGGGACCGACCATCGACGTAGGCTGACATGAGCCGGCGGAATTCTCCATCAGCGTCGGCACAGTGCCGATGAACACCTGGAGTCTTCGAGCGAGCAGGGACCGCACCTACCAGGACCGCCACGAGGCGGGCCGGGTCCTGGCCGAGCAGCTGGTGTCCTACCGCGACCGACCCGAGGTACTCGTTCTCGGCCTGGCCCGGGGCGGAGTGCCGATCGCGTGGGAAGTCGCCTCGTACCTGCATGCGCCGCTGGATGTGTTCGTGGTACGCAAGCTGGGCGTGCCGCAGTGGCAGGAACTCGCCATGGGTGCGGTGGCCTCGGGCGGCGGGCTGGTCCTCAACGATGAGCTGGTGAACCGCCTCGGCATCGACGACGACACCATCGCCGAGACGATCCGGCACGAGACCGCCGAGATCGAGCGTCGGGAGCAGGCCTACCGCGGGGGTGCACCACCTCCCGACCTCACCGGCCGGACGGTGATCCTGGTGGACGACGGTATCGCCACCGGCGCCACGATGCTGGCCGCGGTCCGTGCCGTACGCGCGGCGCGACGGGTCGTGGTGGCAGTCCCGGTCGGACCACCGACGGTGAGCGGTCAGCTCATGGCGGAGGCCGACGAGGTGGTGTGCACCAGCACCCCACCCCGGTTCGAAGCGGTGGGCCAGGCGTTCGCCGACTTCCACCAGGTCAGTGACGACGAGGTACGCCGCCTACTGGCAGCACCCACCACACAGCCCGGCGCGCGTTAGCTCTTGTTGTACTTCTCGGCCGAATCGTCGACCTCGACGTCCGCATCGGCGGCGTCGGACTCCACGGCGACATCCGACTCCGGCTCGGCGACCAGCTCGTCGGGATAGTCCACGGGCGCGTCGACCGCGTCGAAGGTCTCGGTCGTCTCGGTGGCGTTGGCCTCGTCGGCCGCCGCGGTGTCAGCGTCTTCGGCGGCACCGGTCTTCGCTCCGCGCGAGCGTTCCCGCAATGCGTCGACGATCAGCAGCAGCACGCCGATCACGCTGGCGCCGATACAGACCCAGGCGATCAATTCATTGCTGGTGACCACCGCGGTCACCAGCGCGGCCAGGCCGATGACGGCAAGCACGAGCGCAATGATCAACATCGTTCAACCCTAAGTGTGGTGGCCCGTGATCGGGCCGGTTCACGACAGTGTGAGGAAGTCGGGCTTACCGGTCAGTTGTTGCCGCGGTTGAACTGGCTGAAACCACCCGCCGAGTCGTTGTTGGCGCTGGAGTCCACCGGAGCGGCCGAACCGCGCTGGCCCAGCTCTTCCAGCTGAGACTCCAGGTAGGTCTTCAGACGGGTCCGGTACTCACGCTCGAACGTGCGCAGCTGCTCCAGGCGGCCCTCCAGGACCGTGCGCTGCTGATTGATCGTGCCCATGATCTCGGAGTGCTTGCGCTCGGCGTCGGCCTGCAGCGCGTCGGCCTTCTCCTGAGCCTGGCGCAGCTGGGTCTCCGAGCGGGTCTGTGCATCGGCCAGCATCGCGTCGGCACGGGTCCGGGCCTCCGAGACGGTGGTCTCGGCAGTCTTACGCGCATCGCTGACCATGGCGTCGGCCTGGGCGCGCGCGTCCGAGAGCAGCTTCTCCGACTCGGCCTTGGCCGTGGAGGTCAGGCGGTCGGCGGTGTCCTGCGCCAGGCTGAGCACCCGGGCGGCACGCACGGCGGTGTCCTCGCTCTGCGGAGCGGGAGGGGCGACCGGCGCCACCGGGGCCTCGTAGACCGGCTGGGGCGGCGGCGTGGGCTCGGGCTCCGGCTCGTAGAGCGGGATGGACTGGGTGGACTGAGCGCCGCCCGCTCCCGACCGCGCCGATGCCAGCTCAGAATCGAGCTCAGACACGCGCTGCCGAAGATCGGCGTTCTCCTCGATGAGCCGAGTCAGCTCGTTCTCAACCAGATCGAGAAAGGCATCGACCTCGTCCTCGTTGTAGCCACGTTTGCCGATGGGCGGCTTGCTGAACGCGACGTTATGGACGTCCGCTGGTGTGAGCGGCATTGTCTGCCCCCTTGAAGTCTTGGACCGTCAACCGATCTCAAAGTGTAAAGCCTTGCTTGATCGCAACTGGAGTCCATCCTGTCACACCAGACCCGGCGGTTGCAGTGGAGGCCTATTTTTAAGAACGAATTTCAATCTTCTTACGCATTTGTGGACCATTCGGCAAACGCCGAGAGCGGGTCTCTCCCACCCACTCGCGCAGACGTTCTACATCGACGCATTGAACGCCAATTGCATCCCGATGAACGCCGCGAGAAGCAGCACCATGATCGACAGGTCGAAGCGCACGGCGCCTATCGTGAGCTGGGGAATGAGCCGCCGCAGAAGTTTCACCGGCGGATCGGTCACGGTCATGATGAGCTCCAGGATCACGACGGTCAGCCCCTTGGGATGCCAGTCGCGACTGAAGGACCGGATGAACTCGACGACGACGCGCGCGATGAGCAGCAGCCAGAACACGAACAGCGCGAAACCGAGAATTTCGAAGAACAGCGACAACTGAGCCGACCTCACTACAGCAGGATGTGTGACATTGGATACAGGTCGCCGTAGGCCGGACACATCTCACACAGATGACGTGGTCAGCCGATAGTGCGACGCCGCCAGCCTACCCGGGGCCCTTCTGAGACCTCAGGCATGCGCGGCGGCGCCACAACTCCGCGACTCACGTCGCGGCTCTACTGATAGGCGTAGAAGCCGGCCTCGGCGATCCTGCGCCGCTGCTCGGCGCTGACGTCGACGTCGGCCGGCGACAGCAGGAACACCTTCGTCGCCACCTTGTCGAACGATCCGCGCAGCGCGAACGCCAGCCCGGCGGCGAAGTCGACCAGGCGCTTTGCGTCGGCGTTGTCCATCGACACCAGGTCCATGATCACCGGGGTGCCGTCCCGGAACCGCTCGCCGATGGTGCGTGCCTCGCTGTAGTCCTTGGGCCGCAGGGTGGTGATCTTCGCCAGCGGGCTGCCTGCTTCGAACAGCTCCGCCATCCGGCGGGGATCCATCGCCAGCGCACCCCGGGTGGATCCGGACAGTGCACCCAGACGCGGTGCGGCACGGTCGAATTCGCGGGGGGCGCGCATCCGGGCATCGAACCGCGGCTCGTCGGCGAAACCGCCGGGGTACCCGCCCCGGTAGGCCGGGCCCTCGTCGTACTCGGGAGCCTCGTAGCCGTAGCTGTCCTCTTCGAACCGCTCGTCACGGGGACGCCGGGCGTAGCTACGGGCCGCACCGCGATCGTCGTCCTCGTAGTACTCGTCGTCATAGTCCTCCATCGGCGCCATGCCGAAGTAGGCCTTGACCTTGTGCAGTGTGCTCATCTCGGCGACCCTTCTGCTGACGATGGGGGTGGTGGTGTCTGTGATGAAGATGTGACTGGTGTGACTACTTCCGGTGACGTTAGCGGGCGTTGCCCCATCAGCGCGGTTCCGACACGCACACACGTCGATCCGTGTTTGACGGCGCTTTCGAGATCCCCGGACATTCCCGCCGACAGCTCGAGCCGGTGCTGGTAGTCGCGCTGCACCCGGTCCCGCTCGGCGGCCAGCCGCGCAAAAGCGTCGTCGGGATCCCACGCGAGTGGCGGAATTCCCATCAGACCAACGAACTCCAACGCCTCGGCGGAGTTCGCTGACCCACAGATTTCGTCGACGAGATCGGGGGCATCCACATCGACACCGCCGCGTTCGGTGTCCCCGTCGAGACTGATCTGGATGTACACGCGCAGCGGATCGGTCCGCGCACCCGCGGCCAGCGCCTCGCCCACAGCCCGGTCCAGTGCGGTCAGCAGACGGATGCTGTCGACCGAGTGCGCGGTGTGCGCCCAGCCCGCGACGGCCCGCGCCTTCTTCCGCTGGATGCGTCCCACCATGTGCCAGCGAATCGGAACATCCGTTAATTCCGCGCGAACAGAATCGACTTTATCCGCGGCCTCTTGTTCGCGGGATTCACCAAATGCGAGGCACCCTAATTGATTGAGAATAATGACATCGGAGGCCGGAAAGTATTTCGTGATCGGAAGCAATTCAATTTCATTGACATTTCGCCCGACCGATTCTGCGGCCCGCGCCAGACGCGCCCGCGCGGCACCGAGTGCGGCGGTCAACTGGGCCGTCCGATCGGCGTCACGCCCGCGCTGCACGGTGCTCATCTCACTCTCACTCCAGGCTCATTCGGGGCCGGTTCCAGGCTTCATCCGGGCTGCTGCTCCATCCACACCACACTCGCCAGCCGTCCGGTCGGCGCGTCCCGGCGGTGACTGAACAGTGCCCGGTCGGCGACCGTGCACCGCGGGTCCACGTCGATCGCGGTGACGCCCAAACCCGTTAACTGCCGGGCGATTCCGGCCCGCAGGTCCAAACCGGGCGTGCCGCGCGAGGTTGTCGTCCGAGCACCGGGCAAGACCTCTTCGACCTCGGCCGCCATCGCTTCGGGCACCTCGTAATTGGCGCCGCTGACCGCAGGACCGAGCAGCACCGAGATGTCCCCGACCCGGGCTCCGGCGGCCAGCATCGTCTCCACGGTCCGGACCACGATGCCGTTCTGCGCGCCGACCCGTCCGGCATGGACGGCGGCGATCACGCCGGCGCGGGCATCGCCCATTAATACCGGGACACAATCGGCGGTCACCACAGCCAATGCCAAACGCGGGGTCGTCGTCACCAATGCGTCGGCATTATCGACCGCGGTGTCGCGCGGCCCGTCCACCGTGACGACATGATCACTGTGCACCTGATTCATCCAGACCAGCGCGTCGGCCCCGACGGCGGCCGCCAGGCGACGCCGGTTCTGGGCCACCGCGGCCGGGTTGTCGCCGACATGGTCGCCGAGATTGAACGAATCGAAGGGCGGTGCCGAGACCCCGCCGGCGCGGGTGGTCGTCACCCGCCGAATACGAACACTCACGATCCCAGTATCCGGACCCGCCGCCGGGCCCCGCTCAGTGCCGCATGAACGGTGGGACGTCGACATCGTCGTCGGCTATCCCGCCGTCTCCGTCGCCACCGACACTCACGGTGGCGCCATTGGTGTGTGCCGGGACGCTGACCGCATCCGTCGGTTCGAACAGTGACGTGGTCACCTTGCCGGAACGCGCCGAGGCGATCGGCTGGGTCGGCGCCGAGCTCGGGCTGACCACAGGCTTGCGACTGGGCCCGGCCATATCGAAGCCGGCCGCGATGACCGTGACCCGCACCTCGTCACCGAGCGAGTCGTCGATCACCGTGCCGAAGATGATGTTGGCTTCGGGATGGGCGGCGTCCTGCACGAGCGAGGCGGCCTCGTTGATCTCGAACAGGCCCAGATCACTGCCGCCGGCCACCGACAGGAGCACGCCCTGCGCGCCTTCCATCGAGGCTTCCAGCAGCGGCGAGTTGATCGCGATCTCGGCGGCCTTGAGCGCCCGGCCGTCGCCGCGCGCCGAGCCGATGCCCATCAACGCCGTGCCCGCGCCGCTCATCACACCCTTGACGTCGGCGAAGTCGACGTTGATCAGACCGGGCGTGGTGATCAGGTCGGTGATGCCCTGGACGCCGTTGAGCAGCACCTCGTCCGCGCTGCGGAACGCGTCCATCAACGACACCGCGGCGTCGCCCATCTGCAGCAGCCTGTCGTTGGGGATGACGATCAGGGTGTCGCAGCTCTCGCGCAGCGTCTGAATGCCGTTCTCGGCCTGGTTGCTTCGGCGCTTGCCCTCGAACGAGAACGGCCGGGTGACGACGCCGACGGTGAGCGCACCGAGCTTGCGCGCGATCGACGCGACGACCGGTGCGCCACCGGTTCCGGTGCCGCCGCCCTCACCGGCGGTGACGAACACCATGTCGGCGCCGCGCAGCAGCTCCTCGATGTCATCTTTGGCATCCTCGGCAGCCTTGCGGCCCACTTCGGGGTCCGCGCCTGCGCCGAGCCCACGGGTGGAGTCGCGGCCGACGTCGAGCTTGACGTCGGCGTCGCTCATCAGCAGTGCCTGTGCGTCGGTATTGATGGCGATGAACTCGACGCCCTTGAGGCCCTGTTCGATCATCCGGTTGACGGCGTTGACACCGCCGCCGCCGATACCAACCACCTTGATTACCGCTAGGTAGTTATGCGGGGGGGTCATGGATCGTCTTCCTCCCAGGTTGGGTGTTCACAGTGCTTCTGACGCCGAATCCTTCTTGGGGCAAACTCTCAACCTCAACCATAGGCTTAGAGTTATGTCAAGTAGTTCCGCGCAAACAGAACGGTAGGGGGCCAACGCCGGTGATCGCGGCAGGCGCGCCGACGCGCCGCGCGGCAATTTTGGCTCGAACTACTTGACAGTCGGGAGATCTGGGCTGGAGACGTCGTAGGTATGGCCCGGCTGGGTCAGCAGGGCGGCCAGCTTCAGTGCCTTCTCGTCGGTCCGATCGTTGGTCCCCCACACCACAACCCGGCCGTCGGCCAGCGTCAGCGCGATCGAGGCCACCGACGGGGCGGCGATCCGGCCCACCTGTGCGACCACATCCGGTGGCAGGGCCAACATCACCTCGAGCGCAGCCTTGGTGGCCGGATCCGCCGGACCGGGATGGTCGGTGTCCAGATACGGCAATGTCGGCGGTGGCGGTTCCGTGGCGAAATCGACTCCGTCGCGGTCGAACAGATGGGGGCCGTCGGGATAGTCCTTGACCACCACCGGCACCCGCTCGACCACCGTGATCCGCAGGGTCGACGGATACTCACGCTGCACCCGGGCGGTGGCGACCCGACGGATCGTGGCCACCCGTTCGGCGACCGCATCCGTGTTGATCTGCAGCAACGGCGTACCGGGCGCCACCGCAGCGGCGGCCAGCACCTGCTCCTGCGGGATTGCCGCGGCACCGTTGACCACCACGTTGCGCGCCGCCATTGCCGGCGTGAAGTAGAGAACCAGGCCCAACGCCACCGCGACCACGCTGACCAACGCCGACCACAGCAGCACCTTCAGACCACGAATAGTGCTACGGGCCACCGTGTTCGGGCTGTCCGAAGGCTGCCCGTTCACCTTGCGTTTGGCCTCGCGGCGGGCATGCTCGATCGCCACTGCCCGGTCGCGCGCGGCCCGGCGCTCCTCGCGCTCGCGGCGGGCGCGGCGGCGGGGGCCCTCATAGTCGGGTTCTGCCGCGCTCGGCACATCGGGCTCTGCTGCGGGTGGCACATCCGACCCCGCCGCGGGCTGGGCGGACTCACCCGTGGGCGGGTCGCCGGGCTCGCCGGGGCCGGATTCCTCGTGAACCGGGCCGGATTCCACCGGAGCGGTTTCCTCGGTCACCTCGTCGGGACCGCCGGGACCCGTCTCGGTCACGGCGATTCCGTCGATGATCGGCCCGGCGCGGTGCGATTCGCCTTGATCCCGAGCTCGGTCACGATCTCCTTGCCCAGCATGGTCACGTCACCGGCACCCATGGTGAGCACCACGTCACCCGCCTGGGCCGCGGCGGCGACTGCCGCGGCGACCGCCGAGAAGTCGGGAACATAGGTGACCGGCACGCTGACATGTTCGGCGACCGTGGCGCCGCTGATACCGGGCAGCGGCTGCTCCCGCGCGCCGTACACGTCGAGCACGAAGACCTCGTCGGCCGCGCTGAGGGCGGACCCGAACTCCGTAGCGAAAGTCGCTGTGCGCGAGTACAAGTGCGGTTGGAACGCGACGATGACCCGGCCACCGGTCTGATCCACGACCGTGCGGGCCGCCTCAAGAGTGGCCCGGACCTCGGTGGGATGGTGCGCATAGTCGTCGAAGACCCGGACGCCGTTCAGTGACCCGACCAGCTCGAAACGCCGTCGCACCCCCTCGAATCCGGCCAGTCCGTCGAGCACGGCCTCGGCCGGCGCACCCACCTCGATGGCAGCCAGCAGCGCAGCGAGTGCGTTGAGCGCCATGTGCCGGCCGGGCACCGCGAGCCGGATCGCGCGCGGATGCGGCTCACCGGCGAGCTGGATGTGGGCGACCGCCCCGGTCCCCTGCTGTTCCCAGCTCAGCAGGGTGCCGGCCAGATCGCCGGCGGGCGTGCTGCCGTACCGCAGCACCCGGATGCCCAGTGAGTCGGTGTGTTCGGCGAGCGCAGCCGCCCCCGGGTCATCGGTACACACCACGAGCGCGCCACCCGGCGCGATGCGGTCGACGAATGCGGAGAACACCGCGGTGTAGGCCTGCTCACTACCGAAGAAATCCAGGTGGTCGGCTTCGATGTTGGTGACCACCGCGACATTCGGGGTGTACTCCAGCAGTGAGCCGTCACTCTCGTCGGCCTCGGCGACAAAGCACTTCCCGCTGCCGTGATGGGCGTTGGTGCCCGCCTCGCCCAGTTCCCCGCCCACCGCGAACGACGGGTCGAAACCGCTGTGCTGCAAGGCCACGATGAGCATCGAGGTGGTGGTGGTCTTGCCGTGGGTACCCGTCACCATGAGCGTGGTGTAGCCGGCCATCAGCTTGGCCAGCACCACCGGCCGCAGGATGACCGGGATTCCGCGGCGCCGGGCCTCGACCAGTTCCGGATTGGTCTTGGGGATCGCGGCGTGGGTGGTCACCACCGCGGTCGGCCCACCGGGCAACAGATCCAGCGACGACGCGTCGTGACCGATTCTGACCTCGGCGCCGCGGGCCCGCAGGGCCACGACACCGCGCGACTCCTTGGCGTCCGATCCGGACACCAGGCCACCGCGGTCCAGCAGAATCCGGGCCACGCCCGACATCCCGGCGCCCCCGATCCCGACCATGTGCACTCGCTGCAGTTCAGCCGGAAGTGAATTAGCGTTCACTGCAGCCTCTTTCGTCGGTCGCGAGCGACATCCAGGGCGACCTGCGCCACCCGCCGAGCGGCGTCGGGGTGGCCCGACAACGAGGCGGCGGCCGTCATCGAGGCCAACCGAGCGTCGTCGGTCATCAGGCCGGCGACCGTATCCGCCACGAATCCCCCGTCGAGTTGGGCATCGTCGACGACGATGCCGCCACCGGCCGAAACCACAGGCAGTGCGTTGAGCCGCTGCTCGCCGTTGCCGATCGGCAACGGGACGTACACCGCGGGCAGGCCCACTGCGGTCACCTCGGCAACCGTCATCGCCCCCGACCGGCAGATCGCCAGATCGGCTGCGGCATAGGCCAGGTCCATCCGGTCCAGATACGGCACCGCGACGTACGGCGGCGCCCCCGCCGCGGCCGGCGGCAGATCGAGGGTGTTCTTCGGCCCGTGCGCATGCAGCACCGAAACACCGGCAGCACCAAGAGCTTCGGCCGCCGCGGACACCGCGCGGTTGAGCGACTGCGCGCCCTGCGAACCACCGAACACCAACAGCACCTTGGCATCCGGCGCGAAACCGAAGAACGCCCTGGCCTCGGCGCGCAGCGCCGCGCGGTCCAGTGACGTGATCGACGCGCGCACCGGTACGCCCACCACCTCGACCTTGCGCAGCCCCGGTTCGGGCACCGCCGAGAGCACCCGGCGGGCCGAGACCGCGCCGACCCGGTTGGCCAGGCCGGCACTGGCATTGGCCTCGTGGACCACCACCGGAACGGCGCGCCGACGCCCGTGCACACCGAAGCCACCGCGGGCCGCGAGGTAGGCCGGCAGCGCGACATAGCCGCCGAACCCGATCACCACGTCGGCCTCCACGCCGGCCAGCACCGAACGGGTCTGACGGATCGCGGTCCGCACGCGCAGCGGCAACCGCACCAGGTCTCCCGACGGCTTGCGCGGCAGCGGCACCGGCGTGATCAGCTCGAGGTCATAACCGCGCTGCGGCACCAGGCGGGTTTCCAGACCGCGGGCGGTTCCGAGGGCCGTGATCCGGACCTGCGGATCGAGTTCCCGCAGCGCATCCGCCACCGCCATCGCCGGTTCGACGTGACCTGCCGTGCCACCACCGGCCAGAACGACCGATATCCCCCGGTCGCTTCGCTCCTGCCCCCGAGGATCAGATATCCCGCGCTCGCTTCGCTCCTGGCCCCGAGGACCAGATATCCGCCGGCCCGTCTTACCCTCACTCACCCGTAACGCTGACCTTCCAAAGTCCGGGCCCGATGACCCTGTTTCCGCTGGCCTGCAGGATATCGGACCGAGGACTTACCGCCCCCCGCCGGCTGCTGACCAGCAGCGCGCCCGGCCCGGCGCACCGGCCGGTCCCCGCTCCGCGACGTGCGGCGCGGCGCCGCCTGTCTGGCGTTCGCCTGACTGGTCCTGGATTGCTTGCCCGTCTGCTTGCCGGAGGTCTTGGCACCCGCCTTGCCTGCGGGCTTGGCGCCGGCCTTGCCTGCCGGCTTGCCCGCACCGCGTGAGGGCGACTTCCGACGATCGTGCAGCCGGTTGCGGGCGACCTCCAGGCGGGTGGGGATATAGGGCTCGGGCAACGGCAGCCGCAACAGCCGGGTCACCCGGTCATCGCGGCCGGCCCGCAGCGCCGCGACGGCCTCCGGCTCGTGCCGGGCCGCATTGGTGACCAGGCCCATCATCAGAAGTGTTGTGGCTTGCGATGATCCACCGGCCGATATCAGTGGCAGCTGCAGCCCGGTGACCGGCAGCAGGCCCACCACGTAGCCGACGTTGATGAACATCTGACCGACCACCCACAGCGTGGTGGTGGCCGTCAGCAGGCGCAGGAACGGATCGGCCGAACGGCGGGCGATGCGCATCCCGGTGTAGGCGAACAGACCGAACAGGGCCAGCAGGCCCAGCGCGCCGACGAAGCCCAACTCCTCGCCGATGATGGCGAAGATGAAGTCGTTGTGGGCATTGGGCAGGTAGTTCCACTTCGCCGTGCCCTGGCCCAGGCCGTCACCGAAGATACCTCCGTTGGCCAGGGCGAACCGGGCCTGGCGGGACTGATAGCCGATGCCCTGGCCGTCGGCGGCCGGGTCGAGCCAGGACTGCACCCGGTCGGACCGGTAGCCCGCGGAGACTGCCAGCACCGCGGCCGCCACGACCGCGGCAAGCAGCGAGGACAGGAACACCCGCAGCGGCAGACCGGCGTACCACAGCAGACCGAGCAGGATGATGCTCAGCGAGACGGTCTGCCCGAGGTCGGGCTGGGCGACGATCAATGCCAGCGCGATCACCGCGGCAGGCACCAGCGGGACCAGCATCTCGCGCAACGAGGCCCGCTCCATGCGCCGGGCCGCCAGCAGGTGCGCGCCCCAGATCGCGAAGGCGATCTTGGCCAGCTCCGAAGGCTGCATCGAGAACCCGGCGACCACGAACCAGCCGCGAGAGCCGTTGGCCACCTTGCCGATTCCGGGGATGAGCACCAGGATCAGCAACAGGATCGTGAAGGCGAAGCCGGGGAAGGCTATCCGGCGCAGGGTGCGGACCGGCATCCGCAGGGCGATGTAGAACGCGATCAGCCCGACGCCCGTCCACATGACCTGGCGGCCGAACACCGCCCAGGGCGACCCGTCGAAGTCATAGGAGTACACGCCCGACGCCGAGAGCACCATGATCAGACCGAGCGTCGTCAGCAGCGCGGTGACCGCGATGATCAGATGGAACGAGGTCATCGGACGGCCCAGCCAGGCGCCGAACCGGGTTCGCGGAGCCGCCGACGATCCAGCCGCGGCGTTCGAGCTGGGTGCAGCCTCGGAAGTTCCGGCGGCTGAATCGGCGGTTTCGCCGGCTGCGGCACCGTCACGGCGGCGCAGCCGGGCCAGGATGCCGGCCACCGCCCTACCCGATCGCGGCGCGGACGGCGCCGGCGAATGCATCGCCACGCTGGCCGTAGCCGCTGAACTGATCGAAGGACGCGCCTGCCGGGGCCAGCAACACGGTGTCCCCCGCGCCGGCCAACCCGCGGGCGACATCCACGACCGCCGCCATGACCGCATCGGAGACCGGACGGTCCCCGACATCGATCACACGAGTCACATGATCACCAATAGACTCATTTGTCTCAAGCACCCCAGAATCCTCCCCCGCCACAACCTCGACGACGGGGACATCCGGGGCGTGTCGCGATAACGCATCGGCAACCATTCGCCGATCCCGCCCGATCAGCACCACAGCAACCAGGCGATTCGCCACGTGACGCACCAAATCGTCGACCGAAGCGCCTTTCAGCAAGCCCCCGGCGATCCACACGACCCGATCGAACGCGGTGATCGAGGCCTGCGCGGCATGCGGGTTGGTGGCCTTGGAATCGTCGACATAGCGCACCCCGTCGGCCTCGCCCACCAGCTCGGCACGATGCCTGCCGACCTGGAACGACGCCAAGGCGGTGGCAATCGAAGCCGGCGCCACCTCGACCGCACGCGCCAGGGCCGCGGCCGCCAGCGCATCGAGCACACCGACCGGCCCCGCCACCCTGATCGTCGCGGCATCAGCCAACTCGACGTCGTCGCCGAACGCACGGTCGACGAGCTTGCCGTCCCGGACCCCGAGCTCACCGGCGGCCGGTTCGCCCAGCCGGAACCCGACCCGCACGGGCGCACCGGCGGCCGGCAGCAGACCGGCGGCCACCGGATCGTCGAGACCCACCACGGCCACCCGCCCGGACAGTGCCCTGGCCTTGTCGGCGGCATAGCCGGCCATCGAACCGTGCCAGTCGAGGTGATCCTCGGCCACGTTGAGCACCACACCGGCGTCCGGGCGCAGCGAGGGCGCCCAGTGCAGCTGAAAACTGGAGAGCTCGACCGCCAGCAACTCCGCCGGCTGGTCCAGTACCGCCAGGACCGGGTCACCGATGTTGCCGCACAACAGGCTTCGGCGTCCATCGGCCAGCAGCATCTCGTGCAGCATCGAGGTGGTGGTGGTCTTGCCGTTGGTACCGGTGACCACCAACCAGCGCCGCGGCGGACCGTAATGCCCCGCAGCGTCCAGCCGCCAGGCCAGCTCCACGTCGCCCCAGATCGGTACCCCGGCCCCGGCGGCAGCAGCCAGCACGGGCGCCGTGGGTGGGAATCCCGGGCTGGTCACCACCAGCGCGTAGTCGGCGATGGACGCGATGGCGCCGGCCGGATCGATCACGGCGGTGCCCTGCTCCGCGAGAACACGAAGCGCCTCGGCGTTGTCGTCGCACAGCGTCGCAGCCACGTTCAGCGGCGCCAACGCCGTCAGCACGGCACGTCCGGTCACCCCCGCACCGGTCACCAGCACCGGGGCACCCGGGGTCAGCAGCGAGAGCAGCCCCCGGTCGTCGCCGTGCCCGCCGGATGGGCCAGCCACCGTCAGGCCCCGACTGCGGTGAGCCACTCGCTGTAGAACAGGGCCACACCCAGACCACAGGCGATCGCCGTCAGCAGCCAGAACCGGATGATGACCGTGGTCTCAGCCCAGCCCACCAACTCGAAATGGTGGTGGAACGGCGCCATCCGGAACACGCGGCGGCCCGTCGTACGGAACGCCAGGATCTGCACCACCACCGAGGTCACCTCGGCCACGAACAGCGCACCCAGAACGACCGCGAGGATCTCGGTGCGGCTGGTCACCGATAGCCCGGCGATGATGCCGCCAAGGGCCAGCGAGCCGGTGTCGCCCATGAAGATCTTTGCCGGTGCGGCGTTCCACCACAGGAAGCCGATACACGCGCCGGCGGTCGCAGCGGCGATGATCGCCAGGTCCAGCGGGTCGCGCACGTTGTAGCAGCCCAGACCGGGCGCCGTGGCGCACGCATTGCGGTACTGCCAGAACGTGATCAGGACGTAGGCCGCGGTCACCATCGCCATTGCGCCTGCCGCCAGCCCGTCCAGGCCGTCGGTGAAGTTCACCGCGTTGGACCAGGCGCTGACGATCACAACGCAGAACAACACGAACACCCAGCCCGCCAGCGTCACCGTGGCGATCTCGCGGACATAGGAGAGTTCAGGGCTGCCCGGGGTCAGGCCGTCACCGTTGCGGAACTGCAGGGCGAGCACGCCGAACAGCACCGCGGCGGTCAGCTGGCCGACGGTCTTGGCGGTCTTGTTCAGGCCAAGGTTGCGCGAGCGCCGCAGCTTGATCAGGTCGTCGACGAAGCCGACCAGGCCGAGCATCGTGGCCAGCCCCAGCACCAGCAGCCCCGAGGCCGACGGACCGTTACCGCCCAGGGCCACCCCGACCAGATGGGTGCCCAGGTAGCCCGCCCAGATGCCGGCCACGATCGCCACGCCGCCCATGGATGGCGTCCCGCGCTTCTTGGCGTGGCTGGCCGGGCCGTCCTCACGGATCTCGTGTCCCAGCCCACGCTTGGTGAACAGCCGGATCAGTGCCGGGGTGAGCAGGATCGAAACCGTCAGGGCGATACCGACGGCGATCAGGATGAGCTTCATCGGTCGGCGTTCCGATCGTCTGCGTCCTCAGCGGCAACCAGCGCATCGGCCAGCGCACCCAGCCCCACCGAGTTGGATGCCTTCACCAGCACCACATCCCCGGGCTGCAGCTCAGCCTGCAGCAAGGCCAGCGCAGCATCGGCGTCGTCGACCATCGTGGACTCCGATCCCCACGAACCCTCCATCACCGCGCCGTGGTGCATGGCGTTCATAGTCCTCCCGGTTCCGACGACGATTAACCGAGACACATCTAAGCGCACCGCGAACCGTCCGATGGCGTCGTGCTCGGTTATCGCGTCGTCACCGAGTTCGGCCATCTCACCCAGCACCGCCCAGCTGCGGCGCTTTCCGCGCAGGTCAAAGGCGGGTTCACCCGCGTGGTCAACGGCCGGTTCACCCGAGCCCTCACGGGCCATCCAGGCCAGCGCCTTCAGCCCGGCGCGCATCGAGTCCGGATTGGCGTTGTAGGCGTCGTTGATCACCGTCACACCGTCAGCCCGGGTACCGACCTGCATCCGGTTGCGCGAGACGGGGCCGGCGCCTGCCAACGCCGTCGCCACCTGATCCAGGCCCGCGCCGCACTGTAGCGCGACCGCGGCCGCGCACAACGCGTTGCCCACCTGGTGATCGCCGTGCACCGCGAGCGCCACCTCGATCTCGCCGCCCGCGTGCAGCGTGAACCGGGGCCGGGCCAGACCGTCGAGGGCGACCGGACCGGCCCACACGTCCACCTCGGAACCGGGCTCACGCGAGACCCGCACCACGCGGGCCGCGGTCTTGCCTGCCATGGCCGCCACCGCGGTGTCGTCGATGTTGAGGATCACCACGCCTGAGGCCGGAACAGCTTGCGGCAACTCGGCTTTCGTGTTGGCGATGGCCTCGCGCGAACCGAACTCGCCGAGGTGGGCGGTGCCGACGTTGAGCACCACCGCGATCTGCGGCGGGGCGATCGCGGCCAGGGCGGCGATGTTGCCCGGGTGTCTCGCCGACATCTCCAGGATCAGGTAATCGGTCTCGGGCGTGGCGCGCAACACCGTCCAGGGATGGCCCAACTCGTTGTTGAACGAGCCCGGCGGCGCGATGACCTGCCCCAGCGGATCCAACACCGCGGCCAGCAGATCCTTGGTCGAGGTCTTGCCCGAGGATCCCGTCACCCCGATGATCGTCAGCCCACCGGCGACGAGCTCGGCCGCCACCGCCGCCGCGAGTTTGGCCAGCGCGGCCAGCACCGCCGCGCCGGAGCCGTCGGTGTCGAATTCCAAAGCGCCAGAAGCGGCGTCGGCAGCCCCAGGCTCGGGCTTGACGACGATGGCGGGCACCCCGACCGGGCGCGCGGCCAGCACAGCCACGGCCCCGGCCGCCACCGCCCCCGCCGCGAAGTCATGGCCGTCGGAGCGGGCACCGGGCAACGCCAGGAACAAGCCACCGGGAGCCACCGCGCGGGAGTCGAACTCGACGGTGCCGGTGACCGTGGTGGCGGCCGCCTCTTCGGCGGTGATGTCGGCCAACTCACCGCCGACGATCTCGGCGATCCTGGCAACGGTCATCTCGATCACGTGCCCGACTCCCCTGTCTTGAGTGCGTCCAACGCCGCCGCCAACTCGTCACGATCGTCGAAAGGCCTGGTGTGGCCGCCTCCGGTCTGGCCGCTCTCGTGGCCTTTACCGGCGATCAGCACGGTGTCGCCGGGCCCGGCCCAGGCCACCGCACGCTCGATCGCCGCTCGCCGGTCGGCGACCTCCACGACCTCCGCGTACGTCTGCGCCTCGGCGGCGCCGGCCATGATCGCCGCCCGGATCAACGCGGGGTCTTCGTCGCGTGGATTGTCATCGGTGACGACGACGAGGTCGGCCAGTTCGGCCGCCACTCGGCCCATCGGCGCACGCTTGCCGGTATCCCGGTTGCCGCCCGCCCCGAACACCACCCCGATGCGGCCCGGCCCCGACGCCCGCGCTGCCTGATCCCCCGTCGCTGCGCTCGCCCTCAACGTCTCCAGGACCGCGCGCAGCGCACCGGGCTTGTGCGCGTAATCGACCAGCGCCAGGAACTCCTGTCCGCGGTCGATCGGCTGGAGCCGCCCCGGCACGGTCGCCGCACGCAGCCCCGGCGCCGCCTGCTCGGGTGTCACGCCGGCCCCGTGCAGCAGCGCGACCGCCAGAGCCGCATTGGCGATGTTGTAGGCACCGGTCAGCCCGATCCGCATCGGGTGGGCCACCCCGGCCGGGTCGATCAGGGTGAACTCCTGGGATCCGACGCCGACGGCCGAGACGTCGCGCACCTGCCAGTCCGCTGCCGCGCCCGCGGCGCTGACGGTCGTCACCTTCTCGGCCCGCCGGGCCATCGCCACACCCGCATCGTCGTCGACGCAGACCACTGCCGCGCGGGCGTGGTTGGGCGACCCGGGGTCGAACAGGCCGGCCTTGGCCTCGAAGTAGTCCTGCATCGTCGGATGGAAATCCAGGTGGTCGCGCGACAGATTGGTGAACCCGCCGAGCGCGAAGACGATTCCGTCGACGCGGCCCAGCGTCAGCGCATGGCTCGACACCTCCATCACCACGGTGTCGACCCCGCTTTCGACCATCAGGGCCAGCAGCGCCTGCAGATCCGGCGCCTCGGGCGTGGTCAGCGCGCTCGGCAGATCGCGGCCGGCGATGCGCACCCCCACCGTGCCGATCAGCCCGGCCACCCGCCCGGCGGCCCGCAGGCCGGCCTCGGCCAGATACGTCGTGGTGGTCTTGCCCGAGGTGCCGGTCACCCCGATGACGGTCAGCCGCTCCGACGGACGCCCGTACACCTCGGCGGCCACCTCGCCGAGCACCGAACGAGGGTCGGGATGAACCAGGATCGGGACCTCGAGCGCGTCCAGTTCGGCCGCCCCGGCGGCGTCGGTGAGCACCGCCACCGCTCCGGCGGCAACCGCGTCGGCCGCATAGCGCGCGCCGTGCACCGCCGAACCCGGCAGCGCCGCGAACAGGTCACCGGGCCGGGCATCCTGGCCACGCAGGGTCACTCCCGTCACCCGAAGTTCGGGCAACAGATTTCCGGTGGCGGATACCGCCTGGACCTGTTCGGCGAGCGGCACGAGGTATTGGCCGGCGGGACGGCTGGGACGCAGCTTCATGGCCATGCCACAGTACCCATCTGCGGTCCGCCGACCGCACCACCCACGACTATCGCGGTCAGGTCGCCTGCAGGGTCAACCGCGGACCCGGATCGGCCGACAAGGGGACGTTGTGACGCTGCAGCAGCCACGAGGCGATGTTGTGGAACAGCGGCGCCGCCGAGGATCCCGGTGAGCCGTCCGCAGCGCGGTGCGGGGCGTCCATCATGATGCCGACGACGTAGCGCGGATCGTCCGCGGGCGCCATGCCGGCGAAGGTGATCCAGTAGACGTCGTCGTAGTAGCAACCGCACGCCGGGTTGATCTGCTGCGCCGTACCGGTCTTCCCCGCGATCTGGTAGCCCTCGACCGCGGCCTGCGGGCCGGTCCCCTGCTGCGCACCCATCGGATCGCGCTGCACGATGGCACGGAACATGTTGCGGACCGTGCGGGCGGTCTCCGGCGTCACCACCCGAACCCCTTCGGGCCGTGGCTCATCGGTCCGGGAGCCATCCGGCGCAATCGTGGACTTGATGATCCGCGGTGGCATCCGCACCCCGTCGTTGGCGATCGTCTGATACATCCCCGCCATCTGCAGCAGTGTCATCGAAAGACCCTGTCCGATAGGCAGGTTGGAGAACGAACTGCCCGACCACTGATCGATGGGCGGCACCAGCCCCGAGCTCTCGCCCGGCAGGCCGACGCCGGTGCGCTGCCCCAGCCCGAACCGGCGCACCATGTCGTAGAACCGATCCGGACCCACGCGCTGGGCCAGCATCAGGGTGCCGACGTTCGACGACTTCCCGAACACACCGGTCATCGTGTACGGCATCACGCCGTGGTTCCACGCGTCGCGGACCGTGACCCCGCCCATGTCGATCGAGCCGGGCACCTGCAGGACCTCGTCGGGGTTGGCCAGACCGTACTCGATCGCCGCCGAGGCGGTGATGATCTTGTTCACCGAACCGGGCTCGAACGGCGAGGACACCGGAAGGTTGCCCATCTGGCGGCTGTCCTGCCGCCCCAGGTCCTGGCTCGGGTCGAACGTGTTGTCGTTCGACATCGCCAGTACCTCACCGGATTTCGCGTCCAGCACGACAGCCGAGACATTCTTGGCACCCGAGGCGTCCTTGGCCTGCTGCACCTGCTGCTGGACGTAGTACTGGATGTCGTCATCGAGGGTCAGCTGCACCGTGGACCCGTTCACCGCGTCGTGGCGGTTTCGGTAGCTGCCCGGGATCACCACGCCGTCCGAGCCGCGGTCGTAGGTGACCGAACCGTCGGAACCCGCCAGCACCGCGTCGAGCGAATCCTCAAGTCCCAGTAGGCCGTGGCCGTCCCAGTCGATGCCGCCGACGATGT
The DNA here is from genome assembly GCF_058536225.1 of Mycolicibacterium arcueilense. NCBI lineage: Bacteria > Bacillati > Actinomycetota > Actinomycetes > Mycobacteriales > Mycobacteriaceae > Mycobacterium > Mycolicibacterium arcueilense. The sequence continues at coordinate 170,052 of NZ_JBZTYL010000022.1, read as the reverse complement.
TGGCCGCCAGCGACCCGCCCGGGTACTGGCGAAGGTCCTGGCGCTCGGCGCCGACCTCGGGGAACTTGTCCATGATCGCGCTCGCGATCGCGGGGTCGACCGCGCGGGCCAGGTAGACGAAGGTCTCGTTGCTCCGCAGCTTCTTGAGCACGGTCTTGAAATCGGGCCGGTTGTCGAGCCGGGCGGCGATCTCCTTGGCGATGTCGGACAGCCGACGATCCGGATCCGGCGCCTCACTGGATTTGGCCTTGGCCTCGGCGAGCTGCTTGCGGACCCGGACCGGCTGGAACGTCAGGGCCTTGGCCTCGATGGTGAACGCCAGCTTGTCGTCGTTGCGGTCGACGATGCTGCCCCGCATCGCGGGATTCACATCGGTGACCTTGAGCTGACTGGCCGCCTCGGCACGCAGACCCGCCGCCCTTGGCACCTGGAGCGTGAACAACTGCACCGCGGCGACCACCAGCACCGCCAGCATCACCAGGTTCCCGGCCCGGTGCCGGAACACGAAAGACGAGCTGCGCAAACCTGTTTCGGGAGCGGCAACCCTGGTGCGGCGAACCCCCGCCTCGTGCCCCGGTCCGGGCGAGGCCTTCTTGGCCCGCTGCGGCTTGGGCGTCTGGCCGCCGCGGCCCGGGCCGCGGCTCATGCGGCCGGTGCCTGGGCGTTCACGGCAGCAGCCGGGACGTGTGCCGCCGGCGCCACCGGTGGGCTGAACTGCTCCACCGGGGTGACCGGGCCCGGAGCTGCCAGCGCCTGCGCGACGGGCGCGGGAGCAGCCGGCGCAGGAGCGGCCGGTGCAGGAGCAACCGGCACCGGCGCGGCCAGTGCAGGCACGGCCGGTCCGGGTGCGGTCGGCACACCGGGCACGTGCGTCGGATCGGGAACCTGTTGCGGGGCGATCTGCGCGGGGTCAACCGGCGCGGGCGCGGCCAACGGGGCAGGTGCCGGAGCTGCGAGCACGTCCGGTGCGGGACCGGCAGCCGGTACCGGCCCGGGAGCCGGCGGTACCGCTCCGGGCGCCCCGTGGGGCGCATCGGCCTGAGGGACCGGAATGCCCGGTACGCCAAGAACACCCGGACGCGGTGCCCGCACCGTTAGCTCGCGCGGATCGACGACCCGCGGGGCCGGGGGCGCGGGCGGAGCCGGCGGAGCCTCCTCGGGCAGCGGCGTGTTCAGCGGGGGCGGCGGCACGCCTTCGGCAGGCTTGGGGGTGCCGACGACAGTCCAGTTGCCTGCGGCATCCTGCACAAGGTGTGCGGTATCGCGCGATGGGATCATGCCCAGATTGCGGGCCGACTCGGCCAGCGCCGGAGCCGCCTGCGCCTCGAGCACATCGCGCTCCAGCGCCTCTTTCTGTTGCATCAGACCCTGATTGACCTGGCGGGCGTGGCCCAACTGGTAGGACCGCTCAGCCGAACCGGTCGACAGCCACAGCGTGACCGCGAGCCCCAGCCCCAGCGCCGCGATCACCAGCACGACGAACGGGACCCGGGAGATCAGGACCCGTGGGTTCAGCTCGATCGAGGCCAGCCGGACCAGCAGACGCTCCCGCAGGCGGACCCGCAGTGGCGGACGGACAACCTTGGGAGCCTTGGCTTTACGCGCCTTCGCCCGAGCCTTGGCCTGGCTGGTGCTCTTGGGGCGGGCCGGACGGGTACCCGGCCGCTGAATCGGGCCGGCACTCGACGCAGGACGCGCGGGCCGCTGTTCGGAACCCGGCCGGCGCTTGCGCGGCGGGGCCTGCTCGGTGCGCCGCCCGCCACCTCGGGCGGGTTGACGCACCGGACGCCTGCGGTCTGCCTCGCGCAGCTGCTCGGGTCGCTTGACCTTCATGAGTTGCCCCCTTCCCCAACCTTCTCCAGTGCCCGCAGGCGCACCGGAGCGCTACGCGGATTGCGATCGATCTCGACTTGGCGGGCCTTCTCGGCACCGCGGGTCAGCGTGACGAATTCCGGTTCATGGCCGGGTAATTCGATGGGTAGGCCAGGAGGGGTCCGCGAGGCGGTGGCCGCGGCAAACGCCTGCTTGACGATCCGGTCCTCGAGCGACTGATAGGACATCACCACGATCCGTCCGCCGTCGGTCAGTGCGGCGAGCGCCGCAGGCAGGGCGGCGCGCAACGAATCCAGTTCGCCGTTGACCGCCACCCGCAGCGCCTGGAAGGTGCGCTTACCCGGATGCCCTCCGGTACGACGAGCCGGTGCCGGGATCGCTTCGTAGAGCAGCTCGACCAGTTCACCGGTTGTCGAAAATGGTTGCTGAGCCCGGCGTTTGACGATCTTGTCGGCTATCCGGCCGGCGAAGCGCTCCTCACCGAAGTCGCGCAGAATGCGTGCGATCGACTTGGCGTCGTAGGTGTTGAGGATGTCCGCGGCCGTCAGCGGAGCGTCGGGATCCATCCGCATGTCCAGCGGCGCATCCGCGGAGTAGGAAAAGCCGCGTTCGGTCTGATCGAGTTGCATGGAGGACACACCGAGGTCGAACAGCACGCCGTCGATCCGGGTGAAGCCGGAATCCATGATCGCCCCGGCGATTCCGTCATAGCGGGTCCGCACCGGCCGCATCCGGTCACCGAACGGAGCCAGTCGGGCACCGGCGATGCCGAGCGCGTTGGGATCACGGTCCAGGCCGATCACCTGCAGGCCCGGAAAGTCGGTGAGAAAGCGCTCGGAGTGGCCGCCTGCGCCGAGCGTGGCGTCCACCAGCACAGCGCCCGTGCCGTCGTCGTGGTGACGGGTTAGCGCGGGGGCCAGCAGCTCGACGCAGCGGTCGAGCAGAACCGGGATGTGACCGTGGCCCTCGGAGTCGGACTGATCTGGGGAATCTGGCACCGCTGAAACACCTCCGCTCGGAATGGCCCCTGCACCGGGGTCTCTGTCCGAATTCACGGACCTGGCGTTGGGGAAGTACGCCAGGGCCAATTCGGGCAGAGGCCTCGTTGCACGGGCTAACTCCAGACCGGCCGCCGGTTGACCGGCTGTATCAGCGGCACCATCACAGAACGTCGCGAGTGTCATCAGTGGCCGCGGAGAAGTTTTCTTCGTGGGTCTGCTGGTACTCCTGCCACGCGTCGGCGTCCCAGATCTCCAGGTAGTCGACCGATCCGATCACCACACATTCCTTGGACAGGTTTGCGTAGCGACGGTGATCCGCCGACAGGGTGATCCGCCCCTGGCCGTCCGGACGCTGCTCGTCTGCGGCCGCGGCGAAAACCCGCAACTGCGCGCGACGCTCCGGATGCGCCTTGGCCTCTTCCACCGCTTTGCGTGCACGTTCCTCGAACTCATCCCGCGGGTACACGGCCAGGCTGTGATCTTGACTCTTCGTGACCATCAACCCTCCTGCCAGTACGTCGCGGAACTTGGCGGGCAGTGTGAGCCGCCCCTTGTCGTCGAGCTTGGGCGTGTAGGTACCCAGAAACATCTGGACACCTCCCGCCGCCGGAGTTCGGATCCCGAGTCGCTTGTGAGATCCAGGCCTTGTGCCCTCCGCACGGGGTTCTGTTTCCCCGTTGGCCGCCACTTTACCCCACGATCCCCCACTTTGCTCCATTTAGTTGGTCCAGTTTGGGCGTTCTCCCCACCCGAACCGCCCACAATTGCCCCCTGGCGACACCTCAGCGCCCCACCGACGCCCACGGAAACAGAAAAACCGCAGGTGAAGGCCTGCGGCGAGAAGGTGGGGGGTTGTGGGGAGAAATTCCCTGAGAATCTGCTGCGCTCCCCCACATCGCCCCACAGCCGGGAGCGGGGCACCTACTCCGGCGTGTCGCTGGGCCGCCCTCGGCACCGGCCGGGCAGGCAGGAAAAGCGCACAAAAAAAGAGGGCAACCCGTTACGGGCTGCCCCCTGACTCAGTCAGACGGTTCAGTCGTCGAACCGGCGCCGGAACCGGTCTTCCATCCGAGTGGTGAAAGAGCCGCCGCCGCGCTGACGACGCTGCCGCGGTGCATTGCCGGAACCCTGGGCTGCCCGCCCGGGACCGCCGGTCACGCGCGGGCCGGTGACGGCGAACACCACGCCGGCGAACATCGCGACGAAGCCGAACACCGACAGCACCGGGAAACCACCGAGCCACAGCGATTTCACCGCGACACCGACTACCAACAACGCCAGGCCGAGGACGAACAACAACGCGCCCTGAAGCCTGCGCCGAGCCGATGGCGCGCGCAAGGTCCCACCACGAACGCTCGAGGCGAACTTGGGATCCTCGGCATACAGCGCGCTCTCGATCTGGTCGAGCATGCGCTGCTCATGATCGGAGAGTGGCATTCGTCCCTCCTTGCCGACGCCGCCGTCGCTTTTCAAGATTTCACGTGCCCGCAATCACGGGCACCTAACCCTAATGATACGAGGTCGATCCGAGCCGTACCACCTTGTTCGCCGTCGATTGTAGGTCGTCATGAGATAGCTCGGGTCGACGGGACCGACCGTCTGTCAACCGGATAATGCTGAAGATAATGAGTTAGGCAGGACACCGGGCGGGCGAAAGGCGAAAGCATTGGCGACGTATCTCATCGATCTGTCGCCGGACGATATGAAGCGCCGGCTTCCCGAGGCTCTGCGCGTGTACGTCGACGCCATGCGCTACCCACGCGGAACCGAGGAACAGCGCGCCGCGCTGTGGCTCGAACACACGCGCCGCGCAGGCTGGAAATGCGTGGCCGCCGTCGAGGCCCCCGAATCCACCAGGCCCGACAGCGCGGATCTGCTCGACGCTCCCCTGCAGGGGATCGCATACGGCTACAGCGGCGCGCCGGATCAGTGGTGGCAGCAACAGGTCATCTCCGGCCTCCAGCGGATGGGCACCAACCCGGTACACATCGCCGACCTGATGGCCAGCTACTTCGAACTCACCGAGCTGCACATCGAGCCGCGCGCCCAGGGTCAGGGCCTCGGCGAGGCTCTGACCAGGCGACTGTTGGCCGGTCGGGATGAATCGCACGTGCTGTTGTCGACCCCTGAGATCAACGGCGAGGCCAACCGGGCGTGGCGGTTGTACCGGCGGCTGGGCTTCACCGACGTCATCCGCGGATACCACTTCGCCGGCGACCCCCGGCCGTTCGCCATCCTCGGTCGCCCACTGCCGTTGTGAGATCTGGCACGATGACCAGCGTGCATGTCCGACCACCCAGCCGCCTTCCCAGACGTAGCCGACGGACCCGCCTGCTCACGTTGGTGATGTTGTTGCTGATCCTGCCCATGGCGGTGGGCTGCGTCCGGGTCCGCACGTCGATCACGGTCTCCCCCGACGACAGGGTGTCCGGTCAGATCATCGCCGCCGCCAAGCCGCGCGACGCCGACGACAAGGGCCCGCAGCTGCTGAACAACCTTCCGTTCGCCACGAAGGTCGCCGTCTCGGAGTACAGCCGCGACGACTACGTCGGTTCCCAGGCCGTCTTCTCCGACCTCACGTTCGCCGAACTGCCCCAGCTCGCCGGCATGAGCCGGGATGCCGCCGGCGTCGACATCTCCCTGCGCCGCGCGGGTGACCTGGTGATCCTGGAAGGCCGGGTGGACCTCACCTCGCTCAACGATCCGCAGGCCGACGTTCTGCTGACGGTGTCGTTCCCCGGCGAAGTGACCTCGACCAACGGCGATCAGGTGAGTTCCTCGATCGTGGAATGGAAACTGCGGCCGGGCATCGTCAGCACCATGAGCGCCCAGGCCCGCTACACCGATCCCAGTGCCCGGTCCTTCACCACCGCGACCATCTGGCTCATCGTCGGCGCACTCCTGGTGGCCGGCGTGATCGGAAGCCTGGCCTGGATCAGCCGGGACACCTCCCCGAAACCGGGTGACCCGGTCACCGGCGGCGACTGACCACCGACCTCGCCCAGCAATTGCCGGGCGGCCCTCACTTGGTACAAAACGCGTGACACGCTCTACGCTGAGTGCACTCTCCGGACACACCGTTGAACACAGAAAGGGGCGGGCGCTGAGCGTGCAAACATCGGCTCCGTCAACCGTCGAGCTGGCCGCAGCCGTCACCGACCAACTGCGCGACTACCTCCGTGAGCGCCGCCGCGACTGCGAGTACATCGGGACCGACTACGCCGAGCTGACCGAGGCTCTCGAAGAATTCGTGCTGCGCGGCGGCAAACGGATGCGCCCCGCCTTCGCCTACTGGGGCTGGCGCGCGGTGATCGACCCGGCCGACCGCCCCGCCGATCCCGATGTGCTGAGGTTGTTCGCCGCACTGGAGCTGCTGCAGGCCTGTGCTCTCGTGCACGACGACGTCATCGACGATTCGGCCACCCGCCGTGGCCTGCCCACCGTGCACCGGGTGTTCGCCGACCGGCACCGCGAGCGCAATTGGCACGGCTCGTCGCGACAGTTCGGGTTGTCGGCGGCCATCCTGGCCGGCGACCTGGCGCTGTCCTGGGCCGACGACATCGTCGCCTCCGCCCCGATCCCCGCCGACGCGCAGCAGCGCGTCCAGCAGGTCTGGCGTCACATCCGCACCGAAGTCCTCGGCGGCCAGTACCTCGACATCGTCGCGGAGGCCAGCCGCGCCGAATCGGTGGCCTCGGCGATGAACGTCAACACCTTCAAGACCGCGTCCTACACCGTGGCCCGTCCGCTTCAGCTGGGCGCCGCCGCGGCCGCCGACCGGCCCGACGTGCAGCAGATCTTCCACCAGGTCGGCAACGATCTGGGGGTCGCCTTCCAGCTCCGCGACGACGTGCTCGGGGTGTTCGGCGACCCGGCGGTGACCGGAAAACCCTCCGGTGACGACCTGCGATCCGGCAAGCGCACGGTACTGCTGGCCGAGGCTCTCGAGCTCGCCGACAAGTCCGACCCCGCGGCCGCAGAGCTGCTGCGCACCTCGGTGGGCACCGAACTGTCCGACGCCAAGGTGGGCGACCTGTGCCGGGCCATCGAATCGGTGGGCGCCCTGGCCGCCGTCGAGGCGCACATCGAGCTGCTGACCAACCGCGCCCTGGACACCCTGGCCGCCGCTCCCATCCACCCCCAGGCAAAGACCGGTCTGGCCGAGATCGCCCGGTTCGCGGCGAACCGGTCGGCGTAGGAGCACGTCACAACGACATGACGACTCCCTCATGACAACTATGCCGACCGAGACCCCGAGAACCGGGGTCGCGCAACATATCTCACGCCTGGCCGCATTTGCGATGTCCGCCGATGCCCGCCCGGCCCGGCTGGGTTTCCTCGGCGCGGCCGTACTGACCATCGGCGGACTGGGCGCGGGCAGCACCCGAATACACGACCCGCTCCTGGAGTCACTGCACCTGTCCTGGCTGCGATTCGGGCACGGCCTCGTGCTGTCCTCGATCCTGCTGTGGGTCGGCGTCGCCATGATGCTGATCGCCTGGCTGTGGCTGGGCCGGCGCGTGATCGACCGCACCGCCAGCGAGTACACCATGGTGGCCACGACCGGTTTCTGGCTCGCGCCACTACTGTTGAGCGTCCCGCTGTTCAGCCGCGACACCTACTCATACCTCGCCCAGGGCGCGCTGCTGCGCGACGGCCTCGATCCCTATGTGGTCGGGCCGGTGGAGAATCCGAACGTCCTGCTGGACAACGTGAGCCCGATCTGGACGACGACCACCGCACCCTACGGACCGGCCTTCATCCTGGTCGCGAAGTTCGTCACGATGCTGGTGCGCGACGACGTCGTGGCCGGCACCATGTTGCTGCGGCTGTGCATGCTGCCCGGACTGGTCTTGCTGATCTGGGCGACCCAGCGCGTCGCGCGGCACATCGGCGCGAGTCCGGCCACCGCCCTGTGGGTCTGCGTGCTCAACCCGCTGGTGATCATCCACCTGATGGGCGGCGTGCACAACGAGATGCTGATGGTCGGGCTCATGATGGCCGGCATCGCACTGACGTTCCGACGGCACCCGGTCTGGGGTGTCGGCCTGATCGCCATGGCCGTCGCAGTCAAAGCGACCGCGGGACTTGCACTTCCGTTCATCGTGTGGGTGTGGGCGCGGCAACTGCGCGACCGCCGCGACCAACCGCCGGTGCGGGCATTCGTCGTGGCCACCGTTGCCTCCATGGCGATCCTCGCCGCCGTGTTCGCGGTGATGTCGTGGCTCGCGGGCGTCGGCCTCGGCTGGCTCTCGGCCCTGGCTGCCGGCAACGTCAAGATCATCAACTGGCTCACCGTGCCCACGGCCGCCGCCAACCTGATCAACGCCATCGGCGGCCTGATCTTCCCGGTCAACTTCTACGCCGTGCTCGAGGTCACCCGCATCATCGGCATCCTGACGATCGTGATCGCCCTGCCGCTGTTGTGGTGGCGCTACCGGCACACCGACCGCGAAGCCCTCACCGGCACCGCCCTGGTCATGGCGGTGGTCGTGTTGTTCGTCCCCGCCGCGCTGCCCTGGTACTACACCTGGCCGCTGGCCGTGGCGGCCGCCCTGATCCAGACCCGGCCCGCCATCGCGGTGGTGGCCGGGCTATCCACCTGGATCATGGTGATGTGGAAACCCGATGGGGCCCACGGCATGTATTCGTGGGCGCACGTCCTGCTGACCACGGCATGCGCAGTGGTGGCGTGGTACTCGCTGTACCGCGCACCCGAGCGGCCCGCGGCTGAGCCGGCGGCCGAAAACCAGCCGTCAGTAACCTAGCGCCTGCGCGCGGCGCAGAACCTCACGTGCCTGGTGGGAATGCAGGGCGTCGATCGGGCGGGCATTGGGCACCTGCTCGGTGCGTCCGTCGGCGGTGATCGTCAGCGACTCGTCCGGGGTGAACAACCAGCGCACGATCTCGGTGTCGCGGTAGCCGCCGTCACGCAGCACGACCAGCAGGCCGGGCAGGTGCTTGACCACGTGGCCCTTGTCATCAAAGAAGACCTGCGGCACCACCATGACGCGGTCGCGGCGCACGGCGATCAACTGGCCGTCGCGCAACTGCTGATGCACCTTGGTGACCGGGATGCCGAGCAAACCCGACACCGTCGGCAGATCGTAGACGGGCTCGTCGGGGTCCAAGACATCATCGGCGACCGGAATGCTGCTCACCGCACTGATTCTAGGACTACGGCCGCAACTCGTAACATGTGTCCGGTGGAGCAGCAATCGGATCCACTCGTCGGCACCATGCTCGACGGGCGCTATCGCGTGGACACCACCATCGCCACCGGTGGCATGTCCACGGTCTACCGCGGCCTCGACGTCCGCCTGGACCGCCCCGTGGCGCTGAAGGTGATGGACTCCCGCTACAGCGGCGACAGCCACTTCCTGACCAGGTTCGGACGCGAGGCCAAGGCCGTGGCCCGGTTGAAGGATCCTGGGCTGGTCGCGGTCTACGACCAGGGCGGCGGAGGCTCCGGACCATCCCACCAACCACCTTTCCTGGTGATGGAACTCATCGAGGGTGGCACGCTCCGCGAGCTGCTGGCCGAACGCGGCCCGATGCCCCCGCACGCGGTCGCCGCGGTGCTGGCACCGGTACTCGGCGGGCTCGCAGTCGCACACCGCGCCGGCCTCGTGCACCGCGACATCAAGCCCGAGAACGTCCTGATCTCCGACGACGGCGAGGTCAAGATCGCCGATTTCGGTCTGGTGCGCGCCGTCGCCGAGGCCAAGATCACCTCGACCAGCGTGATCCTGGGTACCGCGGCCTACCTGTCCCCCGAGCAGGTCAGTACCGGTGACGCCGATCCGCGCAGCGACGTGTACGCCGTCGGGATCCTCACCTACGAACTGCTCACGGGAGTCACCCCGTTCACCGGTGACTCGGCGCTCACTGTCGCATACCAGCGCATGGACAACGATGTGCCGGCGCCGAGCGGGGTAATCGCCGGGGTGCCAACGCAATTCGACCAGTTCGTACGCCGCGCCACGGCACGCGATCCGGGGCAGCGCTTCGCCGACGCCGACGAGATGCGGGCGGAACTGACCGAGATCGTCGACGACCTCGGGCTGCCGGCATTCCGGGTGCCCGCACCGCAACATTCGGCGCAGCACCTGGCCGCTACCCGCGTGCATGATCTCGGTGCCGCCGACGGCCGCCGGGCGGAGAGCGCCACCGTCGTGACGGCCGCCCCGCCGCCCCCGCCGATTGCGCCACCGGTCCCCCCCGCACCGCGCCAGCCGACCCGCGAGATCACCCGCGACCAGCACGACTGGGCACCGATCCCGGCCGGCCCCGAAGACGCCGAATACTCTTTCGAGGCAGGGCAATTCGCCGGTATCGAGATGAGCGAGTTCTACTGGGCCCAGCAGCGCGCCAAACGGGCGCTGGCGTTCTGGGTGATCGCGGTTCTCACCCTGACGGGCCTCGTCGCCGCCGCAGCATGGACGCTGGGCAGCCATGTCGCGGCGCTGCTCTAGCCCACAGTGCTAGCCGCGCAGCATCTCCGCGACGAGGAACGCCAACTCCAGACTCTGCTGGGTGTTGAGCCGCGGATCGCACGCGGTCTCGTAGCGACCGGCCAGATCCGAATCCGAGATGTCCTGCGCCCCACCGAGGCACTCGGTGACGTTCTCACCGGTGATCTCGACGTGGATGCCGCCGGGGTGGGTGCCCAGGGTGTGGTGCACCTCGAAGAACCCCTGCACCTCGTCGACGATGCGGTCGAAGTGGCGGGTCTTGTAGCCGGTCGACGACTCGTGGGTGTTGCCGTGCATCGGATCGCACTGCCAGATCACCTGGTGGCCCGTGGCCTGGACCTTCTCGATGATGGGCGGCAGCAGATCGCGCACCTTGTTGTTGCCCATCCGCGTCACCAGGGTCAGCCGGCCGGGCTCGTTGTTCGGATCCAGCCGCTCGACGTACTCGACGGCCATCTCCGGCGTCGTGGTCGGCCCCAGCTTGATCCCGATCGGGTTGGCGATCACCTCGGCCAGTGCCACATGGGCACCGTCGAGCTGACGCGTGCGCTCACCGATCCACAGGTAGTGCGCGGACTGGTTGTACAGCTTGGGCGGCCCGTCCGGGTTCTCCGCGGGATCGGCCAGCCGCAGCATCGCGCGCTCGTAGTCGATCACCAGCGCCTCGTGGCTGGCGAAGATGTCGGCGGTCTGCAGATTACGGTCCGCCACCCCGCAGGCGGACATGAACTTCAGGCCCCGATCGATCTCCCCCGCCAACGCCTCGTACCGGGCACCGGCGGGCGAGGTCCGGACGAACTCTCGGTTCCAGTTGTGCACGAGGTGCAGCGACGCCAGCCCGGACGAGGTCAGCGCGCGCACCAGGTTCATCGCGGCGCTGGCATTGGCGTAGGCCCGCACCAACCGCGACGGATCATGCTCGCGCACCGCAGCATCCGGCGCGAAGCCGTTGATCATGTCACCGCGGTAGGACCTCAGGCCGAGCGCGTCCAGATCCGCCGACCGCGGCTTGGCGTACTGGCCGGCGATTCGGGCCACCTTGACCACCGGCATGCTGGCGCCGTAGGTCAGCACCACCGCCATCTGCAACAGGGTGCGGATGTTGGCCCGGATGTGCGGCTCGGTGTTGTCGACGAACGTCTCGGCGCAGTCGCCACCCTGCAGCAGGAAGGCCTCGCCGCGGGCGACGTCGGCGAGCAGGCCCTTGAGCTTCTCGATCTCCGACGGCACGGTGACCGGAGGCACGCTCTCCAACACGGTACGCATGGCCTTGGCCGCGTCCGGGTCCCAGCTGGGCTGCTGTACCGCCGGCTTGGCCAGCGCCGCATCGAGCCGTTGACGCAGCTCGTCGGTCAGCGGAGGCAGTGGCGGCAGCTGGTCGATGGGGATGTCGACGGTCCAGTTCACCCGTTCATGGTAGCCGCCGGTGAACGGCCGTTTTCAGGGCTTTGTCACCCGGGTTGCCGCGCCGGCCTGAGCCCCTCACCCGTCATCAGCTGGAACCGGTGCAGATTGTGCCGTGCGTCGACGAGCGCATCGTGCGCATCGGTCGGTCGCGCCGGCATCCGCGGCGAACCGCGCTCCTCCCAGAACTGGCGCAGCTCGCGGGTGAACCGCGGCATCGCCGGAGGCAGGTCGGTCATCGGCCCCCACAGCTGACATAGCACCACGTGGTCATAGGCGCCCACCCAGGCCCACAGCTCGATCGGTTCGTCACCGTCGATGTCGAAGAAATCCTCCAGCTCCGACCGGATCTGCCGCCGGGACCGCCACAGCTTCGACGACGGCGACGGCAGCTTGGGCAGTACGTGTTTGCGCACCCACCGACCGGCCCGGTCCGGATTGAATTCCGTCGAGATCGCGTAGTACTCGCGTCCGTCCTCGGCGGCCACGCCGATCGAGATCAGGTCGATGGTGTGACCGTCGTCGATGAACTCGGTGTCGTAGAAGTAGCGCATCAACCAATCCGTCCTGCCCGCTCGTCCGTCTTCGCCGCCGCCGTCGACACCGGTGCGGGGGCCGCGTGGATCTCGCGATCCAGTTGCGCATCGACAGTGGCGTCGTCGGGGAACTTCGGCATCCCGGTGATCGCGTCCTGCAACCACAGTTTGGCCTGCACCACGGGCCGGCGCAGCCAGCGCTCCCGCTCCAGTGCACGGTGCATCTTGCGCGGATGGCCGGTGTAGCGCCAGCGCGCCCACGGAGCATGCGGCCGCGACAGCCGAACCGCCCCGACGAACAACAACGGGGTAATGAACATGCCCACCAATCCAGTCCACACCTTGCCTTTGAGCAGAACCACCACCGCCAGCAGCAGGGTCAGCACCGCCACCCCGACCACGAGCGCGCGCATGGCCGCCGACTGGTCCTCGCGCCAGATACCGATATCAAAGAATGACAGCGGATTGAAACCCAGGATCAACAACCCCGCCACCGCGACCGCGGCGAACACCGCATCCACCGACGTCCGGCCGTCCTCGGCCCAGTACACGTCCGACAGATGCAGGATCAGCGCGAACTCGTCGAGCACCAGGGCCGCGCCGATTCCGAAGAACACCGCAGCCACCGTGAACTCCGGTACACCGCCGTTGACCGCGAGCGTCACCATCGTCACGCCCGACACGAGCACCAGCACCACACCGATCACCATGTGGTGGATGTGTACGGAACCGTGTCCCATGTTGCGGGGCTGCCACCACCTGGGCGGCCGTTCGCTGCCGGCATTGCGGCGGATGTAACGCACCACGATGCGGGTCACGAAGAACGTGAGAATGAACGCCACCAGGCAGCACAGCAGCGGCAGGCGATCGCGGGTGAGGAAATCGAGGTGGACGGTCGCGTGCACGGACAGAGAACTTACGCCGACCTGCGCGCGTCGCGAGTGCGGATGCGCCCTCTGCGAGTTGCCCCCGATAGTCTGTTGAGGACATGAGTAAGCGGCAGTCGCCCGGCGGGGCTGGTTGGGCACCGACGATCGGGTGGCGGCTTTTCCAGTTGCTCACAGCGGCCGGGTTGATCCTGGTCGGCTGGAAGCTTCTGGGGCACGTGCCCTATCGCATCGACATCGACGTATATCGGATGGGCGGGCGGGCGTGGCTGGACAACCAGCCGCTGTACGCCGACGGCGCCATTTTCCACACGCAGGGCGGTCTCGACCTGCCGTTCACCTATCCCCCGCTCGCGGCGATCATGTTCGCCCCGTTCGCCTGGCTCTCGTTACCGGCGGCGAGCGTGGCGATCACGGCCACCACACTGGTGCTGCTGATCGTCTCGATGGTGATCGTGCTGACCCGGCTGAACGTCTGGCCCGACACGACCATCACCTCCGAGCCGGCCTGGCTGCGGCGCTGCTGGCTGGCCGCCGCCCTCGTAGCGCCCGCGGTCATCTGGCTGGAACCGATCCGGTCGAACTTCGAGTTCGGGCAGATCAACGTGGTGCTGATGACGCTCGTGGTCGCCGACTGCGTTCCGCGCCGCACGCCGTGGCCGCGCGGCGTGCTGCTGGGTTTGGCGATCGCGCTCAAACTCACCCCCGCGGTGTTCCTGCTGTACTTCCTGTTGCGCCGCGACATCCACACGCTGCTGCGGACCGCCGCGGCCGCGGTGGTGGCGACGCTGGCTGGGTTTGTCCTGGCCTGGACGGACTCGATCGAGTACTGGACCGAGACGGTGCGCAACACCGACCGGATCGGTACGGCCACTCTCAACACCAACCAGAACATCGCAGGCACGCTGGCCCGCCTCGGCCTGTCCGAGGGACCGCGGTTCGCCTTGTGGGTCGTGGCCTGCTTCGCTGTGTTGGCACTGACGGTGTGGGCGGCCCGACGGATCCTCCGCTCAGGCGCCGATGAGGGCCCGGTGCTCGCACTGATCTGCGTGGCCATGTTCGGACTGGTGGTGTCACCGGTGTCGTGGTCACATCATTGGGTCTGGACTCTGCCGACCCTGTTGGTGACCGGCGTGCTCGCCTACCGGATGCGCAAGACTTCCCTGGCCGCGCTGTCGCTGGCCCTGGTGACGCTGATCGGACTCGCCCTGATGGTGTGGACGCCCATCGCACTGTTGACCCCCCACCACGAGACCGCCGCGTCGCTGATGCGGCAGCTCGCCGGTGACGCCTACCTGTGGTGGGCGCTCGCGGTCATCGCGGTCATCGGGTTCGTGTCCGCCGCGCGGGCGGGTCAGACCACCGCTGAGCCCGCCGCCCCACTGGTCCGGTTGACCGGGGGCGAAGCGGCCTAACCCGCCGCGGCGTGCGGAAGGCGCGACGCCGGCTTGGTGGTGTCGACCGGTTGACCGTTGGTCTGCTGCGCGCTCTCCTTGATGGCGGCGGCGTAGATGTCGACATACTCCTGACCGGAGAGGTCCATCAGGTCGTACATGACCTCGTCGATCACGGCGCGCTCGATGAAGCGGTTGCCGGCCAGTCCGTCGAACCGGCTGAAGTCCATGGGCTTGCCGAACCTGACCTCGACCCGGCCGAACCGCAGCCCCTTCGATCCCGGCGGGTTGACCACGTCGGTGCCGACCATCGCCACGGGGATCACCGGGACCCCGGTCTCAAGGGCCAGCCGGGCCAGTCCGGTCTTGCCCTTGTACAGGCGACCATCGGGTGAGCGGGTGCCTTCGGGATACATGCCGAGCAGCTTGCCCTCGCCGAGGATCCGCGCGCCGGTGGTCAGGGCGGCCTGCGCCGAATCCGCGTCGGTGCGGTCGATCGGCACCTGGCCGACGACGGTGTAGAACCAGGCCAGGAACCGGCCTTTGATCCCGGTGCCGGTGAAGTACTCCTGCTTGGCCAGGAACGTGATGCGGCGGCTGACCACCAGCGGCAGGTAGAAGCTGTCCATCACCGCCAGGTGGTTACTGGCCAGGATGGCCGGACCGTCGGTCGGAACATGTTCCAGCCCAGTGATTTTCGGCCGACCGAGGACGGCCAGCAAGGGGCCCAACAGGATGTACTTGAACAGCCAATACCACATGGACCCTCCACCTTGTGCGCACCGCGCAATGCTCTGCGACAACTGTACCCAGGCCATGTTGTGGCTACCACATCAAGGCCTGAATGCCCGCTGTGTCTCAGCCGCGCCTCAGCCGGCTCAGTCTTCGAAGGTGACCGGGATGTGCTGGTAGCGACCAGGAGGCGGCGGAGGCGGATAATCGTCGGGCGACGGTGCGTCCGGTCCCCCGTCGGGTGACGGGCTACCTCCCTCGGGACCGCCATCCCCACCACTGCCGGATCCATCGGCTCGTTCATCGTCGAGGACCGCTCGGATCACCGTCAGCAGAGCCACGCTGTGCTCGGCGATGACCGACAGGAGCGGATGCTGCTCACCGTTGACGACCGCCGCGAGCGCACACACCGGGCACCACACCTGCTGGCACTTGCCCGGCGCGCTGTCGGCCGACGCCGCGAAGTTGGCCGCTGCCAACCGCACAGCCGGATCCAGCCGGTCGAGGATTTCCTGCGCCAATTGCCGCAGCTCCGAACCCAGCTCGGGATGAGACCCCGTCATGCCGGCCACACCTCCGGGTTCGGACGAAAACGTACGGTCAGCTCGCCACCGCGCAGTTGGGCATCCGTCACGATGCACCGACGCAGGACCGAGGCCAGCCGCACGCGGCGGCGCATGCCTGCGACGCCGATGATCAAGTCGTCATCGACGCGGCCCAGCGTGAGGCCGGCCGAATCGATCTGCGGCAACTCTAGCCGCAATCGGTACACCGCTTCGAGTCCAGACCCCGACTCCCGATCGACGATGGGCCGCAGCGGTCCCGGCGGCGGCGATCCGTCGCGCCGCCGGGCACTGTCGATCAGCTCCCCCAGCGCCTTGGGACCGATCGGTTCGCCCGGCACGTGCGGTACGAGCACCAGCTGCACGTCTCCGATCGTGGCGTCGAGTTCGTCGAGCACGGTCTGCTGCTCGGCGATCCGCTCGCTGTACCAGTCGAAGGCGGGGTGCGCCGGCAGGTTCTGGTACTCGAACGAATCATCTTGTACCAAAATCTGATTGACGATGATCTCGCCCACCTCGACGCCCATCAGGGCAAGCGATCCCAGGGTCCGCGAGGCCTCGGCGGCCACCACCCGCTCCGGCGTGAGCACCAGATGCGCGCTCACCCGTGAGCCGTCGGTCAGCAAGGTGCCGAGCCGGCGGATACCGGCATCCACCTGTTCGATCAGCGCGACGATGGCCGCACTGACTGCATCCGGTGAGCCCGACAGTCTGCGGTGCCGGGGCCAGGCCCGCTCCAGATACAGACCGAAGGTCTCCGGCAGCGTCAGCATTCTCAGCGCATCGGCGGTCGAGGCGCAGTCCACCACGACGTGATCCCAGCGACCGGAATCGGCGAGCTCACCCACCTCGTGCAGACCGAGCACTTCCTGGATTCCCGGAAGCGCCGAAAGTTCTTCTGGGGCAACGTCTCCCAGATCCGACTCGGGGAACCGGGCTGCCAACGGGCCGGCCGTGGAGACCCACCGCGCACCCAGCAGGGCCAGCGTGTCCAACGCGAGGGCATCCAGGACCCCGCCCGTGCCGGTCAGTTCCGTGTCGAGATCACTGAGCACGCGGGTGGGCGCCCGCTGCCCGGTGGGAGCCAGCGCGATCCCGAGGACATCGCCGGTGGAATGCGCCTGATCGGTGGACACGATCAGCACCCGCCGGCCGGCAGCGGCGTCGCGCACCGCGGTGGCGGTCGCCAGCGTCGACTTACCTACGCCGCCCTTGCCGACGAAAAGGCTGATCCTCGCAGGAGAAGGTGTGCTCCCATCCGGCGAAGTCACTCAGCCTCGGCTCGTTTCTTGAGGTCCTTCAGAGCCGTGTCGGTGAGCCTGCGCTCAGCCTTGCGCTTGAGCAACCCGATCATCGGGATGATGAGGTCGACCGACAACTCGTAGGTGACCTCCGTGCCGGATCCCTTGGGCGCCAAGCGGTATGCCCCCTCGAGCGACCGCAGCAACGAACTGGACACCAAGGACCAGGTCACCGAGGTGCGATCAGCAGGCCACACGTAGGCCAGCACCATCGTGTCCTTGAGCACCGCGGCGTCGAGCACCAATCTGGCCGTCTTGGGGTTGCCCTGTGCGTCGGTCTCCAGGACCTCGGCTTCCTTGTACTCGGCGACCCATTGCGGATACGAGCCGATATCGGCGATGACGTCCATCACCGTCACCGGATCGGCGTCGATGTAGATGGTCTGTGTCGTCTTGTCGGCCACCGCATCGCCCTATCTCCCCGCACGCGGGGTTCCCCTACTTCCCCCGCCCCGCGGGGGTGCTCTGGCTCTCGCCGAGAAATCTACCCTCCCGCAGATAGACCCGGTCAAACGCGCCAGACGTCAGGCCAGTCGGGACACCCCGACCGGGCGCGCCGACTCCAACCGCTGCTTGATCCCGAAGGACATCGCCTTGCCCGCCACGCGCCGCTGGTGGTTCATCTTTGCCAGATCCATGTCGGCCAACTGCTTTGCCGTGGCACCGGACGGTTCGGCGTGCAGGAAGTAATGCAGCACCACACCGTCCATCACCTCCTCCAGCCAGACCTCCATGGTGCCGGTCAACGCACCGGTCACATTCCAGCGATGGCCCTTCTCGGCGCGGTCCTCGACGACCTTGAGCACCAGGTCGGGCCACCACCGCCGCCAGCTGGCGGGGTCGGCAACCGCGGCGCCCACGGCGACCGGATCGGCGCAGACGAATGTCTCGTCGGCGATCTGAATGCTGTTCATCGCGGACAAGCTTCACATATGCGCGATCACCTGCCTACCGCGGCCGACTAGGCTGACGCGCAAAGCCACCATCACAAGCCTGGAGGGCAAGATCGTGCGTGAGTCAATGCGGGAGTACAACGTGCCCGCGTCCTTTGCCGTCGACGAGCACGACAGCGTCGTCAGCTCGGTATCCGCGCACGCGGCCGACAGCCCTGACCACGTCATCTTCCGACGCCTGGTCGACGGGGCCTGGACCGACGTGACCTGCGCCGAAGCGGCCGACCAGATTCGTTCGGTCGCCCTGGGGCTGATCGCCGAGGGAATCCAGCCCGGCGACCGCGTGGCGATCATCTCGGCCACTCGTTACGAGTGGCCGATCATCGACTTCGCGATCCTGTCGGTCGGCGCGGTCACCGTGCCGATCTACGAGACCTCCTCGGCCGAGCAGGTGCGGTTCGTCCTGGACAACTCTGCGGCGAAGATCATCTTCGCCGAGACCGACGGGCACGCGCAGACCGTCGAACAACTCCGCGGCCAGCTGCCCGAGCTGCGCAAGGTGCTGCGGATCGACGGCACCGGCACCCCCGCGCTGGAGGCCATGGCCGAGGCCGGTAAGTCGGCCGACCCCGCCGAACTCGACAAGCGCCTGGCCGGCATCCGCTCGGCCGATCCGGCCACCTTGATCTATACGTCGGGAACCACCGGCCAGCCCAAGGGTTGCCAGCTGACCCACTCGAACCTGCTCTACGAGATCCGGGGCGCCAAGGCGTGCTTCCCCACCGAGCTGGCCCCGGGCGAGCGGATGCTCGTGTTCCTGCCGCTGGCCCACGTGCTGGCCCGGGCCATCACCATCGCCGCCTTCACCAACAAGGTCACCCTCGGCTTCACCAGCGACATCAAGAACCTGGTCCCGACCTTCGGCGTGTTCAAGCCGACGCTCGTGGTCTCGGTGCCCCGCGTGTTCGAGAAGGTCTACAACACCGCCGAGCAGAACGCCCGCAACGACGGCAAGGGCAAGATCTTCTCGATCGCAGCCGATACCGCAATCGAGTGGAGTAAGGCGCAGGACACCGGGGGCGCCGGTCTGCTGCTGCGCGCCAAGCACGCCTTGTTCGACAAGCTGGTCTACGGCAAGCTGCGGGCAGCCCTCGGCGGTGAATGCCGGGCGGCCATCTCCGGTGGCGCACCCCTGGGTGCCCGGCTGGGCCACTTCTATCGCGGTGTGGGCCTGAGCATCTACGAGGGCTACGGCCTCACCGAGACCAGCGCGGCCATCACCGTGAACCGGGTCAACGACCTCAAGGTCGGCTCGGTCGGCAAGCTGATGCCCGGCAACAGCATGCGTATCGCCGAGGACGGTGAGCTGCTGGTCAAGGGCGGCGTGGTGTTCAGCGGTTACTGGGGCAACGAGTCCGAGACCAACGCGGTGTTCTCTGACGGCTGGTTCCACACCGGCGACCTCGGCGCCATCGATGACGACGGTTTCCTGACCATCGTCGGGCGCAAGAAGGAAATCATCGTCACCGCCGGCGGCAAGAACGTCGCCCCCGCGCTGCTCGAGGACCGGCTGCGGGCCCATCCGTTGATCAGCCAGGCCATGGCCGTCGGCGATCAACAGCCGTTCATCGCCGCACTCATCACCATCGACCCTGAGGCATTCCCGGGTTGGAAGCAGCGCAACGGCAAGGACACCGGCGCCTCGGTCGGCGATCTCGCCGACGACCCGGACCTGCTGGCCGAGATCGACCTGGCGGTCAAGGACGCCAATCAGGCGGTGTCGCATGCCGAGTCGATCCGCAAGTTCCGGATCCTGCCCGTCGACTTCACCGAGGACACCGGCGAGCTGACCCCGACGCTGAAGGTCAAGCGCAAGGTGGTGGCCGAGAAGTTCGCCACCGACATCGCGGCGCTGTACGGCTGAGGCCGGCTACGGCTGAACCGGGTTCAGCCCGACAGCAACCCGGTCAGCCGCGCGCCCTGCGAGCGCCACTGCCAGTTGTCGACGGCCCAGTGCCGCCCCGCCACACCCATCGCGGCGGCGCGGCCCGGATCGGCCAGTAGATCGCCCACTGCCGTCGCCACCGCGGCCACGTCGGTGCCGTCCACGACGGTGCCGGTCTGACCGTCCAGCACTGTTTCCGGTGCCCCGCCGGAGGTTCCGGCGACCACCGGCACGCCGCAGGCCGAGGCCTCCAGGTAGACGATGCCGAGTCCCTCGACGTCCAGCCCCGCTCCACGAGTACGGCACGGCATGGCGAAGACGTCGGCCATCGCGTGGTGCGCGGGCAGCTCCGCACCCGGCACCGCACCGGTGAAAACGACGTCGGCGGCCACATCGTGCGTGTGCACGAGTTGCTTGAGGGTCGGCAGATACGGTCCCCCACCGACGATGACCAGGGCCGCGTCGGGGATGCGACGCCGGATCGCGGGCCAGGCGCGGACGAGCATGTCCTGGCCCTTGCGCGGCACCAGGCGGGACAGGCAGACCACCACCGGGCGCTGTCCCAGCCCGTACCGTGCGCGCAGCTCGGCCCGGGCCACCGGGTCGGGCACGAATCGGTCGGTGTCGACGCCGGGCGACAGACGTTCCAACGCCGCGTGGGGACCGAACGCCGAGGCGAACCTGCCGCGGGTGTAGCGACTGATGAACGTCACGACGTCGGCGTCATCTCCGATGCGGCGCAGGGCGCTCCGCGCCACCGGCAGCATCGACCAGCCGACCTCGTGGCCGTGGGTGCTGGCCACCACGCGGGTGGCTCCGGCGCGTCGGGCCAGCGGGCCCAGCAGCGCCAACGGGGCGGCCGCCCCGAACCACACCGTCTCGATGTCGTGCTCGGCGATCAACCGCTGCATGCGCGTCGCCACCATCGGCTCCGGGATCATCAGCGTGGTCGGGTGCCTCACCACCCGGTACCCGGCGGCCACGTCGTAATCGGCGCTGCCCTTCCACTTCGGCGCATACACCGTGAGCTGGTGCGAGCCGTCGCGGATCAACTCCCCGACGAAGGCCTCCAGGTATGACTGGATCCCGCCGCGACGCGGTGGAAAGTCGTTGGTGACCAACAAAACCCGCGTCATCGCGCTGTCCCCGCCCGTTTGCCGTCCATCGGCGACAGGCTATCCGGTCAACCAACGGTGCCAACCGGCAACTACGGCATCGAGGTCGGCGCCCAGGGTTTCCCGGAGCGCAGTGGCCACATCCGGGTGCCCGGGTTCGCAGGCGCGCAGGTACAGCTCACGCAGCTTGCCGATGCCGTACGCATCGGCGACATAACGGCTGAACCACCATGCCCGGTCGTAGGCCAGACTGCGGGCGGCGCCGGGTGTGTCGAGATCGGCATCGGTGGGCAACTGGGCCAGCTCGCCGGCCCGGGACGGACCGGGGACCGGCGCGGGTGGCCTACCGACGTAGTCGGCCACTCCCTCGGTGAGCCAGCGGGGCGCGTCGGCCGCGGTCCGCGAGCGCGCCGCATAATGAAAAAGTTCATGGCGCAACACGATTCGTAACGCAGCCGGGCTCATGCCGGCAGCCCCGGGGGCGAACATGATCCGCTGCCTGGTGGTGGTAGCGGCGATGTCGGCGGCTCCGCCGGCCAGCACCCGGAACTGTTCATCGGAGCCTGCGACTGCGATCTCGATGTCGCGGGGCCAGTCCGGGCCCCAGAACGCCGTCACCGCAGCGTCAGCCGCGCCGAGTTCGGGGCCGAGACGGTCCAGCAGGGCCGAAGATTGCGGCCCGCCGAGGGCCAGCAGCAGGGCGGTGCGCCCGTCGGGTAACACCATCGAGGTGACGGGCTCCGGCGGTGCCGAGACGGCGGGAGACGAGGTGACTTGCGGCGGCGCAGCCGGCAGCGACGGCGAGGGTGACGCGGACCGCCAGAGCAGCGCGGTCGCCAACGCCAGTTCCACCAGCAATACCGCGACCAGCAGCCGCCTGCGGGTGCTCAGATCAGAGCCGCTGTCGGATGACTCAGTAACGACGAACGTTGTAGATCGGCGCATTGTTGACCGGGGCGACCCTCACCGGGGTGCCGTAGGTCGACGCGTGCACCATCATTCCGTCGCCGATGTAGATGCCGACGTGGGAGGCGTCGGAGTAATAGGTCACCACGTCACCCGGCTGCATCGAATCTGACGAGACGGGCTGACCGCCGCGGGCCATGGCCTGGCTCGAATGCGGCAGGGAAATCCCGGCGTGCTGGAACGCCCACATCACCAGGCCGGAGCAGTCGAAGGAGCTGGGACCGGCCGCGCCCCAGGAGTACGGCGAGCCGATGCGGCTCAGCGCGGCCTGGATGACGGTGCCGGAATGTCCGTCGCCCCCACCTGGGAGTGCGCCTTCCGGCGGGGCGACGTCACCGGGCGGAATGCCGTTCGGCGGGTCGGCCAACACGGCGGGATCCTGCGCCGGCGGCAACGCCTCGGGGGCAGGCACCGGCGGGGTCGGCGGCAGGGCGTTCATCGCTTCCCGCTGGGCCGGGCTCAGGGCCTGGTACTGCGACTTCACGATCGCGATCTGCACCTGCAGCTGGCTTTGCTTGGATTGCAGCTCGGCGCGCACCGCGGCAGCCTGCTCGGCGGCGGTCTTGGCGTCGGCGGCCGATTTCGCCGACTCACGCTCGGCCACAGCGGCCTTCTCGCCCACCGAACGGAAGTTCTTCATCTGCGCCGACATCTCGGTCGCCATCACCCGCTGCACGGCGAGCTGCTCGATCAGCTGCTGCGGTGAGCCGGCCGTCAGGATGGCATCGACGCCGGAGGTGCGACCGCCCATGTACTGGGCCGCAGCTACCTTGTTGACCGAAGTTTGAAAGGTTGCCAGCTGTGACTTGGCCTCATCGACCGTCGCGGTGTCCTCGGCGTGCTTACGCTCCGCAATCTCTTGGGCGGCAACCTTGTTGTTCAGGTCGAGCTGCGCCGAGTGCATGGCCTCGGTGGTCTGCTCGGCCTGCCGGGACAACTCATTGAGCTTTGCCATCGCATCGTCGGCGGGATCGGCCTGCGAACTCGCGGCCAAGAATCCGGATATCAAGGTCAAGCTCGCTATTGCACCTGCAACGGGTCGCTTGAAACGACTTGTGGGCCGGTGCGCGCGCTCGTGCCTCAAGTTTTTGTCCTCACAACTGGCGATGGCGAGCCGCCTCGAACTGCTCTTAGGTCTCAGATAGGTTACGAAACGGCATCGGCCTTGTCCAACAGAAGCTGCAAATTTAACAGCTCACCCGGAATATTTTCCTGTGCACGAAGCGCTGCGTGTCGTCAGGCGACGCCAGATCTGCCGTTCCGGTGAATGGGCACGAGCCGCAGCCGTGGCGCAAGGCCCACGTCAGCGAGCACTTCCAGTGCCTGACGCTCGTCATCCAGCAAAGTTTCGGGAGCCCCGAGCAGAACACTGACGACGCAGTCCTGGCAGCCGGGCCCGCGTACCGCGCAATCGTCGCAGTCGATGGTCACGCTGCCGGTGTCGGGCTCATGGGGGTGGGGCTCGTCGGCGTAGAACCAGTTGTCCTGGCGTACTCCGCTCATCTTGACCGTCCTCTCGATCGGTGTTGGGCGCACGCTATCGGGACGGACCGACAAGTAGCGGCGCGCCGATCCGGCGCGACACGCGGACAGCCGGCCTCAGATTGTCGGGGGCAGTGCCTACCGTCATCGGCATGGGCCAGCGCAAGATCGCCGATGCCGAGCAGCTGGCCTTCGGCTTTGGCTCGGACGGCGCCATGGACGCCCTCTCGCTTGCCGACACCACCTTCGTGGTGGTGGATCTGGAGACCACCGGGGGCCGGGCCACCGCGAAGACACCGGGCGACGGCTACGACGCCATCACCGAGATCGGCGCGGTCAAGATCTGCGGCGGCGAGGTGATCGGCGAGTTGGCGACGCTCGTCGACCCCGGCCGGGCCATCCCACCGCAGATCGTCGAGCTCACCGGGATCACCACGGCGATGGTGCGCGATGCGCCGAAGATCGACAGCGTCCTCCCCATGTTTTTGGAGTTCTCCCGAGGTGCGGTGCTGGTCGCCCACAACGCCGGCTTCGACATCGGCTTCCTGCGGGCGGCAGCCCAACGGGCGGAGCTCGGCTGGCCGCGGCCTCCGGTGCTGTGCACGGTCAAACTCGCCCGCCGCGTACTCACCCGCGACGAGGCGCCGAGCGTGAAACTGTCGGCCCTGGCCCGCCTGTTCGGGGCGTCCACAACACCCACCCACCGCGCCCTCGACGATGCCCGTGCCACCGTCGACGTCCTGCACGGGCTGATCGAGCGGGTCGGCAACCAGGGCATCCACACCTTCGCCGACCTGAAGAACTATCTGCCCGACGTCACACCGGCTCAGCGACGCAACCGCTCACTGGCCGACCGGCTGCCCAACCGTCCCGGCGTGTACCTGTTCCGCGGCCCCTCCGACGAGGTGCTCTACGTGGGCACCGCAGTCGATCTGCGCCGCCGGGTCCGCCAGTACTTCACCGGCGCCGACCCGCGGACCCGGATGAAGGAGATGGCCTCGCTGGCGCGCGCCGTCGACCACGTCGAATGCGCCCACGATCTGGAGGCCGGGGTCCGCGAGCTCCGATTGCTCGCAGCGCACGCGCCGCCGTACAACCGGCGCTCCAAGTACCCGCAGCGGTGGTGGTGGGTGGTTCTCACCGACGAGGCCTTCCCACGACTGTCGGCGGTGCGAAACCCGGGGCACCGCACCGCTTTCGGACCGTTCTCGGCCCGATCCGACGCCATCGGATCGGCGGCGCTGCTGGCCCGGTTCACCGGGGTGCGCACCTGCACGGCCCGCTTCGGCGCGGCAGCCGTGCACCGCTGTCCCGAGGTGGAACTGTCCCCGTGCCCGGCACCGCAGGACACCGGGGCCGCGCAGTACGCGGGGGCGGTGCAACGTGCCACCGCACTGATCGACGGCACCGACCACAGTGCGCTGGCGGCCACGCTCACCCATATCGGCGAGATCGCGACAGCCCGGCGGTACGAGACCGCGGCGCGGCTGCGCGATCACGCCGCGGTCGCCATCGAGGCGCTGTGGCGGGGGCAGCGGTTGCGCGCCCTGGCCGATCTCCCCGAACTCGTGGCCGCCCGCGCCGACGGCCACGGTGGCTGGCATTTCGCGGTGATCCGCCATGGCCAACTGGCCGGGGCAGGCACAGCCGGGCGCGGGGTTCCGCCGATGCCGGTGGTCGACGCGATCTGCGCTGCCGCGCAGGTGATCCTGCCCACCGCAACACCTTTGGGTGGCGCGCTCGTGGAGGAGACCGCGCTCATCGCCCGCTGGCTGGCCGCACCCGGGGTCCGCATCGTGCGGACCGACACCGGCTACGCGACACCGATCGGGGCGGCGGGTCGCTACGCGACGTGGGCCGCCACCGCCCGCTCGGCCCGCCTGGCCGCGGCCCAGCAGCAGAACTCAGAACTGCAGGCTGAACCGCACCCAACGCGCGAGCAGTTGTTCGGCCGCACCCGAGTCGATCGCCTCGACGGCCCGCTCCAGACCGGCCTCCCACGCCGGCACCCACTTGGCGTCGCTGGCTAGCCCGGCATGGGCGACCATGGCGCCCGCCGCATTGAGCACCACCGCGTCACGCACCGGGCCCTTGGCGCCGCCCAGCACGGCCCGCGCCTCGGCGGCGTTGGCCGTGGCGTCACCGCCGACCAACTCCCTGATGTCCGCGCGCTTGAATCCGAAGGCCGCCGGGTCGAACTTCAGCCGGTCCACCGTCCCGGCCTGGACGCGCCAGATGGTGCTGGTGGTCGTCGTGGTGAGCTCGTCGAGACCGTCGTCGCCGTGCACCACCAGCACGCTGGAACCACGGGCCGCGTAGACCCCGGCCATCACCTCGGCCAGGTCGTCGAAGGCACAGCCGATCAGCCCCGCCCGCGGCCCGGCCGGATTGGTGAGCGGCCCAAGCAGATTGAAGACCGTGGGAACCCCGATCTCCCGGCGCACCACCGAGGCGTGCCGATACGACGGGTGGAACTGCGGCGCGAAGGCGAACCCGATCCCCACCTCCGCGACACTGCGCGCCACCTCATCGGGGCCCAGGTCGATCCGCACCCCGAGGGCCTCCAGGGTGTCCGCGCCACCCGACAGCGAGGACGCCGCCCGGTTGCCATGTTTGATCACCGGAACGCCACAGGCCGCCACCACGATGGCCGCCATGGTCGACAGGTTCACCGTGTTGGCACCGTCGCCACCGGTCCCCACGATGTCGACGGTCTCGTGACCGATCCGATCCGTCGGTACCCGACGCGCGTGCGACAGCATGATGTCGGCCAACTCCCCGACCTCCGCCGAGGTCGGTCGCTTCATCTTCATCGCCACGGCGAAGCCGGCGATCTGAGCCGGCGTCGCAACTCCGGTCATGATCTGGTCCATGGCCCAACCCGCATAACCGTTGGGCAGGCTCTGCTCGGTGGTCAGGCGCCCGAGAATGAGGGGCCACGACGGTGCCGCCACAGAGCCGGACGACGATGCGGATAGCGATGAAGATGCAGGAGCCACCGCCGAATGCTATCGCCCGGGCGGGACTCGTCTCCGGGGCGCGGGGAACCCAACGCGACACGAATCCGACCAATTGCTCGACCCGGGTGGAGTTCGACAACTACAAAGCGTCATACTTGCGGATGTGACGAGCGCTGTAGGTACCTCGGGAACGGCAATAACGTCGCGCGTTCATTCGCTGAACAGACCGAACATGGTCAGTGTCGGCACCATCGTGTGGCTTTCCAGTGAACTCATGTTCTTTGCTGGACTCTTCGCGATGTATTTCACCGCGCGCGCGCAAGCCGGTGGCGACTGGCCGCCCGAGCCGACCGAACTCAATTTGGCCCTTGCTGTTCCGGTGACGCTGGTTCTGATCGCGTCATCCTTCACCTGCCAGATGGGCGTGTTCGCCGCCGAGCGCGGCGACGTGTTCGGGCTGCGCCGGTGGTATGTGATCACGTTCCTGATGGGCCTGTTCTTCGTACTGGGCCAGGGATACGAGTACATCCACCTGGTCGAGCACGGCACCACCATCCCGGGCAGTGCCTACGGATCGGTCTTCTATCTCGCGACCGGTTTCCACGGCCTGCACGTCATCGGCGGACTTGTTGCGTTCATCTTGCTGCTGGCCCGCACAAAGATGAGTAAGTTCACGCCCGCGCAGGCCACCGCGGCGATCGTCGTCTCGTACTACTGGCACTTCGTCGACATCGTCTGGATTGCGCTGTTCGCCACCATCTACTTCGTCCGCTGATCGGCCGGCCGATGTTCGATTCGATGAGAAGGGGTTCGATGACCAGCAAGTCGCGCCGACGACTGCGCCGACGACTGTCAGCAGGTCTCCTGCTGTTGGTCGGCCTGTCAGTCGCAGGTGGTGTTGCGGCCACGCTGACACCCACACCGCAGGTCGCAGTCGCCGACGAGTCTCAGTCGGCGCTGCTGCGCACCGGTAAGCAACTGTTCGACACGTCGTGCGTTTCGTGCCACGGCGCCAACCTGCAGGGTGTGCCCGATCGTGGGCCCAGCCTGATCGGCACCGGCGAGGCCGCGGTGTACTTCCAGGTGTCGACCGGTCGCATGCCCGCGATGCGCGGTGAGGCCCAGGCACCGTCCAAGCCCGAGCACTTCGACGAGAACCAGATCGACGCTCTCGGCGCCTTTGTTCAGGCCAACGGCGGCGGCCCGACCGTGATCCGCGACGAGCACGGCGGCGTGGCCCAGGAATCGCTGATCGGGTCCGACGTGGCCCGCGGCGGCGACCTGTTCCGGCTGAACTGCGCGTCCTGCCACAACTTCACCGGCAAGGGTGGCGCGCTGTCCTCCGGTAAGTACGCGCCGGACCTCGGCGAGACCGAGCCGGCACAGATCTACACCGCGATGCAGACCGGGCCGCAGAACATGCCCAAGTTCTCCGACCGGCAGCTGTCGCCGGAAGAGAAGCGCGACATCGTCGCCTACGTCCGTGAGTCGGCTCAGACGCCCAGCTACGGCGGATACGGGCTCGGCGGCTTCGGCCCCGCTCCCGAGGGCATGGCGATGTGGATTATCGGAATGGTCGCCGCTATCGGCGTGGCAATGTGGATCGGGGCACGAGCATGACCGACAACACCCCGAAGATCCCGTCAGACGCCGAACTGGCTGAGATGTCGCGTGAGGAGCTCGTCGAGCTCGGCGGCAAGATCGACGGTGTCGAGACCATCTTCAAGGAGCCGCGCTGGCCGGTCCCCGGCACCAAGGCGGAGAAGCGCACCGAGCGGCTGGTGGCGTACTGGCTTCTGCTCGGCGGGCTTTCGGGCCTGGCGCTGCTGCTGGTCTTCCTGTTCTGGCCGTGGGAGTACCAGCCCTTCGGCTCGGAGGGCGAGTTCCTCTACTCATTGGCCACCCCGCTGTACGGCCTGACCTTCGGCCTGTCGATCCTGGCGATCGGCATCGGCGCGGTGCTGTTCCAGAAGAAGTTCATCCCCGAGGAGATCTCGGTCCAGGACCGCCACGACGGGCGTTCCCCCGAGATCGCCCGCAAGACCATCGCGGCCAACCTGACCGACGCCCTCGAGGGCTCGACCGTCAAGCGCCGCAAGCTGATCGGTTTGTCGCTGGGCATCGGCCTCGGCGCATTCGGGGCCGGCACCCTGGTGGCCTTCATCGGCGGTCTGATCAAGAACCCGTGGAAGCCCGTGGTGCCCACCGCGGAAGGCAAGAAGGCCGTGTTGTGGACCTCGGGGTGGACGCCCCGATTCCACGGCGAGACCATCTACCTGGCTCGCGCGACCGGACGTCCCGGTTCGTCGCCGTTCGTCAAGATGCGGCCCGAGGATCTCGACGCCGGTGGCATGGAGACGGTCTTCCCCTGGCGCGAGTCTGACGGCGACGGCACCACCGTCGAGTCCGAGCACCACCTCACCGAGATCTCGATGGGTGTGCGTAATCCGGTCATGTTGATCCGCATCAAGCCGGCCGACATGCCCCGCGTGGTCAAGCGAAAAGGCCAGGAGAGCTTCAACTTTGGTGAGCTGTTCGCCTACACCAAGGTCTGCTCGCACCTGGGCTGCCCCTCGTCGCTGTACGAGCAGCAGACCTACCGCATCCTGTGCCCGTGCCACCAGTCGCAGTTCGACGCGTTGCACTTCGCCAAGCCCATATTCGGTCCGGCTGCGCGCGCGTTGGCGCAGCTGCCCATCACCATCGACAAAGACGGCTACCTGGTCGCCAACGGCGACTTCGTCGAGCCCGTCGGACCGGCATTCTGGGAGCGCAAATCATGAGCCCTGACCTTGCCAAGATCGCTGCCGCACAGGGCGATGCGATCGATTCCCGTTACCACCCCTCGGCGGCGGTGCGCCGGCAGCTGAACAAGGTGTTCCCCACCCACTGGTCCTTCCTGCTGGGTGAGATCGCGCTGTACAGCTTCATCGTGCTGCTGATCACCGGTGTCTGGCTGACGCTGTTCTTCGATCCGTCGATGGCACACGTCACCTACGACGGCGTGTACCAACCGCTGCGGGGCGTTCAGATGTCGCGGGCCTACGAGTCCGCACTCGACATCAGCTTCGAGGTGCGCGGCGGTCTGTTCGTCCGCCAGATCCACCACTGGGCCGCACTGATGTTCGCCGCATCGATCATGGTGCACATGGCGCGCATCTTCTTCACCGGTGCGTTCCGCCGCCCGCGTGAGGCCAACTGGGTGATCGGCTCACTGCTGCTGATCCTGGCGATGTTCGAGGGCTACTTCGGTTACTCGCTGCCCGACGACCTGCTGTCCGGTATCGGTCTGCGCGCCGCGCTGTCGTCGATCACCCTGGGCATGCCGATCATCGGAACCTGGCTGCACTGGGCGCTGTTCGGCGGGGACTTCCCCGGCGAGATCCTGATCCCGCGCCTGTACGCACTGCACATCCTGTTGATCCCGGGCATCATCCTGGCCCTGATCGGCGCGCACATGGCGCTGGTCTGGTTCCAGAAGCACACCCAGTTCCCCGGCCCCGGCCGCACCGAGCACAACGTGGTCGGCGTGCGCGTCATGCCGGTGTTCGCGGTGAAGTCGGGTGCGTTCTTCGCGATGATCACCGGCGTGCTCGGCCTCATGGGCGGTCTGCTGACGATCAACCCGATCTGGAATCTGGGGCCCTACAAGCCGTCTCAGATCTCGGCGGGTAGCCAGCCCGACTTCTACATGATGTGGACCGAAGGCCTGGCGCGTATCTGGCCGGCCTGGGAGTTCTACCCGTTCGGTCACACCATCCCCGCGGTGGTCTGGGTTGCCTTGATCATGGGCGGTGTGTTCGGTCTGTTGATCGCCTACCCCTTCATCGAGCGGAAGGTCACCGGCGACGACGCCCACCACAACCTGCTGCAGCGTCCGCGTGACGTGCCGGTGCGTACCGCGATCGGTGCCATGGCGATCGCGTTCTACATGGTGCTGACCCTGGCCGCGATGAACGACATCATCGCGCTCAAGTTCCACATCTCGCTGAACGCGACCACCTGGATCGGCCGTATCGGCATGGTGGTGCTGCCGGGGATCGTGTACTTCATCGCCTACCGCTGGGCCATCTCGTTGCAGCGCAGCGACCGTGCGGTGCTGGAGCACGGCATCGAGACCGGCATCATCAAGCGCCTGCCGCACGGTGCCTACGTCGAGCTGCACCAGCCGCTGGGACCGGTGGACGACCACGGCCACCCGATCCCGCTGGAGTACCAGGGCGCTGCCCTGCCGAAGCGGATGAACAAGCTCGGTTCGGCTGGTTCACCCGGCACCGGCAGTTTCCTGTTCGCCGATCCGGCGGTCGAGCACGATGCGCTCACCGAGGCTGCCCATGCCTCCGAGCACAAGGCCCTGACCGCCCTGCGCGAACAGCAGGAGCGAAATGGCAACGGGGAGACCAACGGTCACCACTGACCACTCCCCTACCCCGAACAATCGCCGCAGCCTCTCGAAAGAGGTTGCGGCGATTGTTTTATGTGCGGGGGTACGGAGCCGGCGACGACGAGTGCTACGGCCAGGTGCCCTTGGGCCCTGACCGCGGCGCCGGCCCGGCAGGCGGGTGCGTCGTCTGCAGTGCCGCCCCTGGAACCGGGGTGTTCTGCAGCGCACCGAGGCACAGGCCCAGACGCCCAGGGAGGCAAGGGATGTTGCCGGAGCCGCCCAAGCTGTTGCTCGGGCTGTTCTCCGACCAACAGATGCCGGTGGTCGGGTCCAGAGTGCTGCCTCCCGGACAGGGCGCCGACGTCGCCGACGGAGCCGCCGCCAGAACCGCGGAGGCCAGCATCGTGCTGCACAGAGTCGCCAACAGGAGCTCGGGTGCCCTGGTTCTGATCAACATGTCATGGTCTCCGCTACGGGGTGATCTTGGTCTGCTCGTCGATGACCTTGGCTGCGTCGATCACCACATCCTTCTGCCCTTCCGGGGCCTCGGCGTTGAGCTGCAGCACGAACAGGGCGTCGTTGCCGGGGATGACCACGGTCTTCTGGGCGATCACGCGCGCTTCGCCGTTGTGGGTGTAGGTGCCGGCTGACCGGACCGCCTCGAAGCCACCCAGCGTGGCCTTCTCGGGATCCATCACCGACTTGTAGTCCGGCAGGTTCTGCGACATCCCCGGCGCGTGCTTCAGGACCTCGGCCGCGTCCACGTTGCCGGTCAGCTTCGATGCGATGGCGATGATGGCCGGTGGATCGGCGGGATCCACCGGCTTGTCGTAGACGATGGCGCCGTAGGCCCAGTCGGGTGTCTTGTCACCTGCACTGCTCCAGCCCGGAGGGAACGGGAAGTCGAAATCCGGCGTGCCGGGCTCGTCGGGCTTGAACGGCGTCTCGGCGATCTTGTTCTCGGTGATGTAGTCGTTGATCGTCTTGTTCGGACCGGTGATGTTCGGCCGCTCTGCGGCGGCACTCGTGGTCGTCGTCGCCGAGGTGGCACCGGAGGAGGTTGTGGGCTCGGTCTTGGTGTCAGTCCCGCAACCGACAAGCGAAATGCCCACGCCGGCCGCTACCAAGCCCGCCAAGAGCTTTCTCATGCGCGGCCTCGCCTTCCGTGTCGTTGGCCCCTTGTCCGCACCTGGACACCGAGGCTACGCACCAGCCGGCACGTTTCGCAGCAAAACCCGAGATGCGCTGGGCCTCGCGCGAGTTCAGGAGGGCAACGCGTCGAACTGGCGCACCGCCACGATCGGCAGCGCGACGATGCCGACAATGACCACACCGGCCAGGCCATAGAGGCACCAGGCCGCCACCTCACTGCCCGTCGCCATCAGATAGGTGGCCAGCCCGATGGCTGCTGCGCCCAACCCGATGGCGCAGACGAGCGCCAGGATGCAGCGCAGCCACAGCGCCTCGGCCGCGGCGGCGCCGCCGTTGCCCGCGGCGTAGCGGCTCATCTCGACCGGCGCGGCCCGGTAGCTGCCCCCGATCGGGCGTGGTGAGCGGGCCGGCGGCTGAGGCCTGCGTCCGGGCTGGCGGTTGTCGGCCTGGGCTCGGGCCCGCAGCAGCAGCGGCACCGCCCCGGCGATCACCAACACCGACAGGCCGATCACGGTGTACAGCACCCAGGGAACGTCGGCGTTCTCGGAGCCCTGCGGATGGCTACGACCCAGGTCCACCAGGGCGACGACGGCCGCCACTCCGGCGCCCAGCGCCGCGAGCCACACCGCGGCGCAGGCGCCCAGCAAAACCCGGTCGGTGGTCTCGAGTTCGCTGATGGGCCCGGACATCAGCAGGCAGTCTGTGCGGAGTTGTTGGCGTTGGACGAGAGCACCGTGCCGTCACTCGCCGTGATGGAGCAGTTCAGTCTGCTGACCAGGAACAGGCTGGACGCCTCGACCGAGCCGACATCCGAGTTCGAGATCGGGGTCATCGTGAAGGTCCACGGGATGTAGACGTTGCGCAGGGTGCGCCGGTTTCCGTTCCCGTCGACGTAGGTGATCGTGATGATGTCACCCGGCGCCTTGGTGCCCGTCACCGAATAGGTCACCTGACGCGGTCCGGCATGCGTCGTGGTGGTGGTCGGCGGGGCCGACGTACCCGGGGCAGGCGGAGGTGCCTCGCCGGTCGGCGCGGGCGCCGGCGGGGGCGGCTCGGTCACCGTCACAGTCTCCGGAGGCGGCGGGGGCGGGGGCTCCTCGGACGTCGGAGGTGGCGGGGGCGGCGGCGGGGGCGGGGTCGTCGTGGTGATCTCGTCCTGCACCGGCGGCGCCGACGTAGTGGTGCTCGGCTTCGGGGTGGCCAGGTTGGCGGTGTCCTCATCCCGGGTGACCAGGACGGCCACCGAGGCCACCAGGGCGACCGCGGCGATGATGGCGGTGACACCGACCACCCACGGCCAGCGCGGCGGTGGGGCCGTGTCGACGAGTTCGGTCGCCGGGTCGTAGTCGTCGTAGTCGTAGAGCGCCACGTCGGCGGGCACGTAGGGCCCACTGGTGAACTGCTCCGACTCGGGCGCGGAGTAGGCCTGCGAGTAGAACTCGGTCTCGCCGCCATCCGCGTCAGCGCCCGCCACCGGAGTCCGATCCTCGGGTGCGGAGTGTTTTCCGGGTTGATCCGGCAAATCAGAACCGGAGGCACCCGGTTCCGGGGGATTCGGCCCGCTCATCTACGCCTATCCTTCTCGACAACTTCACTGCCACGCGGAACGAACGAAACCGTTCGCTGGTGACAGTGCCCCGGCAACATTACCCAACGAGGTGAAGCCGGCGAGTCCGGCGCTGCCGGTGGCGGATGAAGTGACGGCCCGATTGTGACCTGAGCAGGCCACAATCGGCACGTCCGGACGGGGTCAGTGCTTCTCAGGACCCCAGTAGTACTCGAAGACCAGGCCACTGACCGCCATCAGCACGAAGCAGATGCCGGCGACCATCAACCAGGGCAGCCACAGGGCGGTACCGACCGCGGCGACCGAGAAGGACAGCGCGATCAGGATCGGCCACCAGCTGTGCGGCGAGTAGAAGCCGAGTTCCCCTGCGCCGTCACTGATCTCGGCATCTTCGTAGTCCTCGGGGCGGGTGTCGAGACGCCGCGCCACGAAGCGGAAGAAGGTGCCGGTGATCAAGGTCAGGCCGGTGGTGAGGGCGAGCGCGGTGGTACCGGCCCACTCCACGCCACCGGTGGCGAACATCGCCGTCAACACGCCGTAGACCACCGCCGACAAGGCGAAGAACGCCGTGAGGATCTCGAACAGTCGAGCTTCAATATGCATTGCGTGTAGCCCCTACTTGCTCGCCTGCGGTGCCTGCTCACCGCGTCGGGTATCGAACGGGTGCGTGGTGGTGGCCAGCGGCGGCTGGTTGATCGCCGTCAACGCCTCGGCATTGGTCTTGCCCGCGTTGCGCTGGTCGATGTAGGCCTTGAAGTCATTGGGTTCGACGACCCGGACCTCGAAGTTCATCATCGAGTGGTAGGTGCCGCACATCTCGGTGCAACGCCCGACGAACGCGCCGGTCTGCTCGATCTTGCTGACCTGGAAGATGTGGTCCGAGTGGTTGGCCACCGGGTCGGGCATCACGTCGCGCTTGAAGAGGAATTCCGGCACCCAGAAACCGTGGATCACGTCCGCGGAGTTGAGCTGGAACTCGATGCGCTTGCCCACCGGGAGGACCAGCACCGGAATCTCGGTGGAGGTACCCAGGGTCTCGATCTTGTCGAAGTTCAGGTAGGTGCGGTCCTCAGGGTTGAGACCGTGCACCGCGCCGACCTTCTCCTGGCCGTGCGCATCCTTGCCCTCGGGCTTGGACGTCATCGCGGCCTTGCGCTCGGGGTCGACACCGTCGTAATCGAACGTGCCGTCGGCGTAGTCGATCTTCTGGTAACCGAACTTCCAGTTCCACTGGAAGGCGGTCACGTCGATGACGACCTCGGGGTTCGGGTCCTTGTGCAGCATGCGCTCCTGGACCACCACGGTGAAGTAGAAGAGCACCGAGATGATGAGGAACGGGATGACCGTCAGCACCAGCTCCAGCGGCATGTTGTAGCCGAACTGGCGCGGCAGCTCGGTGTCGCCCTTCTTCTTCCGGTGGAACGCGCTCGACCAGAAGATCAGAGCCCACACGATGGCGCCCACAACGAAGGACGCAATCACGGAGCCGATCCACAGCTCTCGGTTGAGTTTGCCCTCCGGAGTGATTCCGGTCGGCCAACCGAGCGCGAGTGCGTCCTGCCAGCTGCAGCCGCTCAGCAAGAGCGCTGAGCCACCCAGGACAATGGTCAACAACGCCGCTCGGGCCACCTTCTTAAGCCCGCGAGGTGTCACGTTGGCGCCTCCTAGATCGGTATTTCGCGACCGCGACCGGTCGTTGTTTTGCGAATACTACGCAGCGTAGACCACGCCGGTCCACGGGAGCGAAGCGACTCGGGAATGGGATCGCAACGCGAGCGGAGGGACCGGCGCGACCGCGCGGGTGGTGGTCTCGGGAAGCCGCCGGATTAGGCATACTGACGCGGTGTGTGGACTGCTCGCCTTGGTAACTGACCCAGCCCAATCCACCCAGGGTGACGCCTCCCCCGACGCCGGATCGCGGCTGGTCGACGCGGTGGCGGGCGCCTCCCACCTGATGCGTCACCGCGGCCCCGACGAGCCCGGCACGTGGGCCGACACCAGCGGCGACGCCACTGTGGTGCTCGGTTTCAACCGGCTGTCGATCATCGACATCGCGCACAGTCACCAGCCGTTGCGCTGGGGACCCGCCGACGCGCCGGACCGCTACGCACTCGTCTTCAACGGTGAGATCTACAACTACCTGGAGCTGCGTGAGCAGTTGCGCACCGAGTTCGGTGCCGTATTTCACACCGACGGCGACGGCGAGGCCATCGTGGCCGCGTACCACCACTGGGGCGCAGACGCGCTGAATCGACTGCGCGGCATGTTCGCGTTCGCGGTCTGGGACACCGTCGAGCGTGAATTGTTCTGCGCCAGGGATCCGTTCGGCATCAAACCGCTGTTCATGGCCACCGGGCCCGGGGGCACCGCGGTGGGCAGCGAGAAGAAGTGCCTGCTGGGCCTGGCCGACATTCTCGGGCTGGACCTGACCATCGACGAGCGGGCGGTGCAGCACTACACCGTGCTGCAGTACGTACCCGAACCCGAGACGCTGCACCGCGGCATCCGCCGGCTGGAGTCGGGCAGCTACGCGCGCCTGAAGCCCGGCGGTCGTCCCGAGGTGACGCGCTACTTCTTCCCGAAGTTCAACGCGGTGCCTTTCGTCAAGGGCGCCGAGCAGTCCCGCTACGACGAGATCACCGCCGCCCTGGAGGATTCGGTCGCCAAGCACATGCGCGCCGACGTGACCGTCGGCGCGTTCCTGTCCGGCGGCATCGATTCGACGGCCACCGCGGCGCTGGCGATGCGACACAACCCCCGGTTGATCACCTTCACGACCGGATTCGAGCGGGAGGGCTTCTCCGAGGTGGACGTGGCCGTCGCGTCCGCCGAGGCCATCGGCGCCCGGCATGTCACCAAGGTGGTCAGCCAGGCTGAGTTCGTCGAGGCGCTGCCCGAGATCGTCTGGTACCTGGACGAGCCGGTGGCCGACCCGGCTCTGGTGCCGTTGTTCTTCATTGCCCGCGAGGCCCGCAAGCACGTGAAGGTGGTGCTGTCCGGCGAGGGCGCCGACGAGTTGTTCGGTGGCTACACGATCTACCGGGAACCGTTGTCGCTGCGGCCTTTCGACTATCTGCCGCGTCCGGTGCGCAAGTCGCTGGGCAAGGCGTCCAAGCCACTGCCCGAGGGCATGCGCGGCAAGAGCCTGCTGCACCGCGGTTCGCTGACGCTCGAGGAGCGCTATTACGGCAATGCCCGCAGCTTCTCCGATGAGCAGCTGCGGGCGGTGCTTCCGGGTTTCCGGCCGGAGTGGACGCACACCGACGTCACTGCCCCGATCTACGCCGAGTCGCGGGGTTGGGATCCGGTGGCCCGCATGCAGCACATCGATCTGTTCACCTGGCTGCGCGGCGACATCCTGGTCAAGGCGGACAAGATCACCATGGCCAACTCACTGGAGCTGCGGGTGCCGTTCCTGGACCCCGAGGTGTTCGCGGTGGCGTCCCGGCTGCCCGTCGATCAGAAGATCACCCGCTCGACCACCAAGTACGCGCTGCGCCGGGCACTGGAGCCAATCATTCCGGCCCATGTGCTCAATCGGCCCAAGCTGGGCTTCCCGGTCCCGATCCGGCACTGGCTTCGCGCCGGAGAGCTGATGGACTGGGCCTACGCGATGACGGCCTCGTCGGGAGCGGGGCAGTATGTCGACCTCGCCGCCGTGCGCACCATGCTCGACGAGCACCGCAGCGGCGTCAGTGATCACAGCCGCCGGCTGTGGACCGTGCTGATCTTCATGCTGTGGCACGCCATCTTCGTCGAGCACAGCGTGACCCCGCAGATCTCCGAACCGCACTACCCGGTACAGCTCTAGGCGGCTCTGGGCCCAGCGGGCCCAGAGCCGGCAGGCTAGTTGCCGAGCGCCTTGCCGATCTCGGCACCGGCCTCGGCACCGTAGGCGTCGGTGAGGCGCTGCACGGCCTCGGCCGCATCCCAGGTCCACTCCTGGGGGCCGGTCGCCTCGAGCACGAGCACCGCGACCAGGGAGGCCAGCTGCGCGGAGCGCTCCAGACCCAATCCGGCGCTGCGCCCGGTCAGGAAGCCGGCCCGGAAGGCGTCGCCGATACCGGTGGGGTCGGCCTGATGCTTCTCCGGCACGACGCCGACGTGCACGAACGTGCCGTCGGAGCTGACCAGATCGACGCCCTTGGCACCGAGGGTGGTGACGCGCATGCCGATCTGGCTCATCACCTGCGCCTCGCTCCAGCCCGATTTCTGAAGCAGCAGGTCCCACTCGTAATCGTTGGTGAACAGGTAGGTGGCGCCGTTGATGAGCTTGCGGATCTCGTCACCGGAGAGCCGGGCCAGCTGCTGGGAGGGGTCGGCGGCGAAGGCCAGGCCGAGCTTGCGGCACTCCTCGGTGTGCAGGAACATCGCCTCGGGGTCGTTGGCACCGACGATCACCAGCTCGGGCTTGCCGACGCGGTTCACCAGATCGGCCAGGGAGATGTTGCGCGCCTCCGACATCGCACCGGGGTAGAACGAGGCGATCTGGGCCATGTCCTCGTCGGTGGTGCAGACGAAGCGGGCGGTGTAGGCGCTGTCGGAGATCAACACGTTGCCGCAGTCGACGTTGGCGCCTTCCAGCCAGGTCCGGTACTCGGCGAAATCCTGTCCGGCGGCACCCACCAGCGCGACATCGCCGCCGAGGGCACCGATCGCGAAGGCCATGTTGCCCGCGACTCCCCCACGGTGGATCACCAGATCGTCGACCAGGAAGCTCAGCGACACCTTCTGCAGGTGGTCGGCCAGCAGTTGCTCGGAGAATTTGCCCGGGAACCGCATCAGGTGGTCGGTCGCGATGGATCCGGTAACTGCGATGGTCACGTAGTGTCACCCCTCATTTCGTTAAGTCGGCTACATAACAGTACCCGCGTGGGCCTTCCGGCGATCTGCGCGCAGAGTCGCACCTCGCGGGTTGCGCTAACCTGCGTATAACCGTATTCCCGGTCACCGTAGACGGCTGACCCACCTCCAGATCACGCGGGGAGCGTCATTTGATGACTGGTTCTTACCAGTACCCCGAGCACATTCCGCCCCAGCCCTATCCCGAGCCGGTGCCGACCGAACCGTCGGCATACCCCGGGACGCTCCCGCCGCCGGTGGCCTACCCCACGCGGCGGCGCTGGCCCAAGATTCTGGCGGCGCTGCTGGTGGTGGCGGCGTTGGGAGGGGTGCTGACGGCCGTGCTGGTCGCGGGCCGGCCCGGGACCGCGGCACCGGTGGTGGTCTCCGATGCGCGGGCGCAGGCCGCGATCCAGGAGTACCTCGACGCGCTGCTCGACGGGGATGACGAAACCATTGCGCGGCACACGCTGTGCGGGCTGTACGACGGGGTCAAGGACCGCAAGGCGGACCTCGCAGTGGCCGGACTGGCCAGTGACGCATTTCAGAAGCAATTCAGCCACGTCGAGGTGACGGGCATCGACGCGAACGTGCCGTGGTCCACCACGCAGGCTCAGGTGCTGTTCACCATGCAGGTCGCACCGGCCAGCGGGTCGATACGAGGCCAAAGCTCCACCGCCCAGGAACAGCAGGGCGTGGCACAGCTACTGGTGCAGAAAGACGGGAAGAACGAGCACGTTCTGGTGTGCTCGTATGTACTGCGCACCAGCGGTCAGTACTGACCGCTGGGCGTCAGCTCACGTCAGTTGAAGGAGTCGCCGCAGGCGCAGGAGCCGGTGGCGTTCGGGTTGTCGATCGTGAAGCCCTGCTTCTCGATGGAGTCGACGAAGTCGATGGTGGCGCCCTGAACGTACGGCGCGCTCATCCGGTCGACGACCAGCTTCACGCCGCCGAACTCGGCATTGAGGTCACCGTCGAGGGTGCGGTCGTCGAAGAACAGGTTGTAGCGCAGTCCGGCGCAGCCGCCCGGCTGAACCGCGATACGCAGCGCGAGGTCGTCGCGGCCTTCCTGGTCCAGCAGCGCCTTCGCCTTCGTCGCCGCAGCGTCGGACAGGGTCACACCGTGGGTTTCGGTGGAGGTGGCGTCCTGAACAGTCATAGCTCTCCCTAAACATCCCTGGGCATCAAGGAAACGCGAGGACGTACCACGCGTCTACTACCTCAACGGTACCTTGTTCCGGCGCTATTCCCGACTTATCCACAGGCCGGGGCATGTGGCCGGGCCACCTGCGGCGGGCAGTAACCTGGCAGTCGTGAAGCTGCTGGGCCGCAAGAAGGACAACGAAGGCGAATCCGCCGGGACCGACCAGGTCGTCGACGGGTCGGCCGGATCGACCGCCGCCGAATCTACGGCCGGCGGTGCGACCTCAGGCACCGCCCCCAAGGGCAGGCCGACACCAAAACGCAACGAGGCCGCCAAGCGTCGTGGCCCGGTCGCACCGGCACCGCAGACCTCCGCCGAGGCACGGCAGCGCCGCAAGGAGCTGCGCGGACCCAAGCTGTCCAAGGAAGAACGCAAGATCGAGCGGCTCACCCGCCGGGCCGACATGTCCGACCGCCGCGAGAAGATGATGGCCGGCGAGGAGTCCTACCTGCTGCCCCGCGACAAGGGCCCGGTTCGCCGCTATGTCCGCAACATCGTCGACTCCCGCCGCAATGTGCTGGGCCTGTTCATGCCCGCCGCCCTGGCGATGATCTTCTTCATGCTTGCGCTGCCGTCGCTGAAGTTCCAGCAGATCCTGTCGTACGCGATGCTGATCCTGGTCGTCATCATGCTGATCGACGGGTTCATCGTGGGCCGCAAGGTGAATCACATGGTGGACGAGAAGTTCCCCGACAACACCGAAAGCGGTTGGAAGCTCGGACTTTACGCAGCCAGCCGGGCGTCGCAGCTGCGCCGCATGCGCGCGCCGCGGCCGGCGGTCGAACGCGGCGACAAGATCTCTTGATGCCATTCCAGGCGGCCTGAGGAGTGCGCACCCTGGTGCTCGGCGGTATCCGCTCGGGTAAATCGCAGTGGGCCGAGACCGCGATCGCCCGCGCTGCCGGGGAGGCGCCCGTGCGCTACCTGGCCACCGGGCCCGGCGGCGACGGCGATCCGGCCTGGGCCGACCGCGTGAGCGCACACCAGGTGCGTCGGCCCGCGCACTGGCACACCGTGGAGACCTGTGATCTGTCCGGGGCGCTGAACTCCGGCGCCGGCGAGAGTCCGGGCACCGCAACGCTTGTCGACGACATCGGCGGCTGGCTGACCGCGACGATGGACCGCCTCGGCGCCTGGACCGGAGCACCCGTCGACAGCGAAGTCGATGTCCTCGTGCAGGCGGTGGACGCGTTCACCGCTCCCCTGGTCCTGGTCAGCCCCGAGGTCGGGCTCACGGTGGTGCCTGCCACCGAGGCGGGACGCCGGTTCGCCGATGAACTGGGCACGGTCAACCAGCGTCTGGCCAGGGTGTGCGACCGCGTGGTGCTCGTGGTGGCCGGCCAACCGCTCACGGTGAAGGAGCCGTCATGACGGAATTGGACGAGGCCTTCGCCCCGGTCTCTGCACCAGATGCCGAGGCGGCCGCGGCGGCGCGGGCCCGCCAGGCCCGGCTCACCAAACCGCCCGGCTCCCTCGGTCGGCTGGAAGACCTCGCGGTCTGGGCGGCCTCGTGTCAGGGTGTGTGCCCGCCGCGGGCGCTCAACCGGGCACGCGTGGTGGTCTTCGCGGCCGACCACGGGGTCACCGCCGCAGGCGTTTCGGCTTTTCCGTCCGCGGTGACCGGCCAGATGGTGGCCAACTTCGACGCGGGCGGTGCCGCGATCAACGTGCTGGCCGAGGTGGCCGGCGCCACGGTGCGCGTCGCCGACATCGCCGTCGACTGTGACGAGCCCCTGTCCCCCGCGATCGGCGCCCACAAGATCCGCCGAAGCTCGGGCAACATCGCGGTCGAGGACGCCCTCGGCGAAGAGGAAGCGGTCGCGGCGATCTCGGCAGGGCGCCAGATCGCCGACGAAGAGATCGACGCCGGGGCCGATCTGCTGATCGCCGGCGATATGGGAATCGGAAACACCACGGCAGCAACAACTCTGGTGGCGGCACTGACGGGAACCGAACCTGTCGTGGCGGTGGGCCGCGGCACCGGCATCGACGACCAAGGCTGGATGCGCAAGACCGGCGCGGTACGCGACGCGCTGTACCGGGCCCGGTCGGTGACCAGCGATCCGGTGGGTCTGTTGCGGGTGTGCGGCGGTGCCGACCTGGCCGCGATGGCCGGGTTCCTGGCCCAGGCCGCGGTGCGGCGCACCCCGGTGCTGTTGGACGGCATGGTGGTGACGGCCGCGGCCCTGGTGGCCGAGAAGCTGGCACCGGGTGCGCAGGCGTGGTGGCAGGCCGGCCATCGGTCGACCGAACCGGCCCACACCCTGGCGCTGTCACAGCTGGGACTGGAGCCGATCGTCGACCTCGGCATGCGCCTGGGCGAAGGTACCGGCGCCGCGGTGGCGCTGCCGATCGTGCGGGCCGCGATCGCCACCCTGGCCTCGATGGCCACCTTCGAGGAGGCCGCAGTAGCCGGAATCTCCGAAGAGACACCGTGATTTCCGCGCTCGGCGGGGCGTTCGCGTTCGGCACGGTCCTGCCGGTGCGAACTTCGGCCGGTATCGGTCGGGGCGCGCTCACCGCGCTGCCCGTGGCCGGCCTGATGCTCGGGGCACTCGCGGCCGCGGTGGTCGCCGGTGGCCAGTGGGCCTTCGGCACCGGTGCTGCCCTGCCCGGCCTCCTGGCGGTGGCAGTGCTGCTGCTGGCCACCCGCGGACTGCACATCGACGGTTTCTGCGACACCGTCGACGGTCTTGGCTGTTACGGCCCGCCGGAGCGGGCACTGGCGGTCATGCGTGACGGCTCGGCGGGGCCGTTCGGTGTCGCCGCGGTGATCGTGGTGATCGGTTGTCAGGCAATGGCATTCACTCAACTCAGCGCGGTGGCCGTCGTCGTCGCCGTCACCACCGGACGCGTCGCGGCGGTCGTCGCCTGCCGGCGGTCGGTGCCCGCCGCAGCGGGAAGCTCACTGGGTGGTGCGGTGGCGGGCACCCAGCCGGTGGCCGTCGTGGCGGCCTGGGTGGGCGCCGTTGCCGTCCTGGCCGCATGGGCAGGTCCGCGGATGTGGCAGGGCCCGGCCGTGGTGCTGGTGGCCGTGGGCTGTTCGGCGCTGTTGGTCGCCCACTGCGTGCGACGGTTCGGCGGCATCACCGGCGACGTGCTGGGCGCCGCCGTCGAGGTGACGACGACGCTGACCGCGCTCGGGCTGGCGATCGGCTAGTTCAGCCGGGCCATCCAGCCGTGTGTATCGGCGAAGGTGCCGCGCTGGATCCCGGTCAGGGTGTCGCGCAGGGCCATGGTGATCTCGCCCGGTTGCCCGTCGGCGATGGTGAACTCACCGTCGGCGTGCTTGACGTGGGACACCGGGGTGATCACCGCCGCCGTACCGCAGGCGAACACCTCGGTGATCTCACCGGCGGCGGCCTTCTTCTGCCACTCGTCGACATCGATCTTGCGTTCCTCGACCGCGAATCCGGCGTCGGTTGCCAACTGCAGCAACGAGTCTCGCGTGATGCCCGGCAACAATGAGCCGGACAGCTCCGGGGTGACGAGCCTGGCCGAACCACCACTGCCGAAGACGAAGAACAGGTTCATCCCGCCCATCTCTTCGACGTAGCGGCGCTCGATCGCGTCCAGCCACACCACCTGGTCGCACCCGTTGTCGGCG
This sequence comes from Mycolicibacterium arcueilense, assembly GCF_058536225.1. Lineage (NCBI taxonomy): Bacteria > Bacillati > Actinomycetota > Actinomycetes > Mycobacteriales > Mycobacteriaceae > Mycobacterium > Mycolicibacterium arcueilense. Next base: position 126,809 of record NZ_JBZTYL010000022.1, on the reverse strand, counting down.
GCCTGCGCCTGCGCGAGCAGCGAGGCCGCGTAGTTGCCGCCGAACTTGGCCGCACCGGTGCCGCCGGGTGACGCGCGCACGTACTCGTGCGACAGCCACACGCTGACCGGTTTGATGCCGCCCTTGAAGTACGCCCCGGCCGGCGAGCCGATCACCAGGTAGCGGTACTCGTTGGCCGGTCGCACGCCCAGGCCCGGTTCGGTGGCGATCACGAACGGCCGCAGGTACAGCGACTCCTCACCGCCGGCCGCGGGCACCCACGCCTCGTCGACCGCGATGAGTTGACGCAGCGATTCGATGAACACGTCCTCGGGAAGTTCCGGGATGGCCAGCCGCCGCGACGAGGTCTGCAGCCGCGCGGCGTTGGATTCCGGCCGGAAGGACACGATCGAGCCGTCCGCCCAGCGGTAGGCCTTGAGCCCTTCGAACACTTCCTGTGCGTAGTGCAGCACGATGGCCGAGGGATCGAGCTCGATCGGCCCGTACGGGACCACCCGCGGGTCGTGCCAGCCCTGTCCGGCGGTGTAGTCGATGGCCACCATGTGGTCGGTGTGGTACTTGCCGAAGCCGGGGTTGGCCAGGATCGAGTCGCGTACCGCATCGGTCGCCGGATTCGCGTTGGCTGAAACCGAGAACTCGAGATGGCCGCTAGTCATGCAGCGATTGTATCGCCCGAGGCTAACGTGTTTTCGGGGCCACGAACGGTGGCTTGACCACTTCGCATTCGACGGCGCGGCCACGCACGTCGACGTTCACCCGCTGCCCGTCGGCGATGTCGTTGGCGGTGTCGATGAGCGCCAGCGCGATACCGACTTTCAGTGACGGCGAGAACGTTCCCGAGGTCGTGGTCCCGATCCGGGTGTCCCCGTCGAGCACCGCGAGATCGGCGCGCAGCACTCCGCGGCCGACGGCTTTGAGGCCGCGCAGCACCCGGGCCGGTCCGGCTTCCTTCTCGGCGAGCAGCGCGTCGCGCCCCCAGAACGCGTCCTTCTTCCATCCGATCGCCCAGCCGCAGCGGGCCTGCAGCGGCGAGATGTCCAGCGACAGCTCGTGTCCGTGCAGCGGGTAGCCCATCTCGGTGCGCAGGGTGTCGCGGGCGCCCAGGCCCGCGGGCTCGCCGCCGGCCGCGCGCACAGCCGTGACGAGGGCGTCGAATACCACGCCGGCGCGGTCCCAGGCCGGCAGCAGTTCGTAGCCCTGCTCGCCGGTGTAGCCGGTGCGGCACACCCGGACGAACACGCCGTCGTATTCGGCATCGGCGTAGCCCATGTAGTCCATGTCGGTAGGCAGCCCGAGCGCGCCGAGCACCTCGGCGGACTTCGGCCCCTGCACGGCCAGTACGGCGTAGGAGCGGTGTTCGTCGGTGATGGTCAGCCCGTCGGGGGCGTTCTTGCGCAGTTCGGCGACGAGAGCCGCGGTGTTCGCGGCGTTGGGCACGAGGAAGATCTCGTCGTCGGAGACGTAGTAGGCGATCAGGTCGTCAATCACGCCGCCCGACTCGGTGCAGCACAGGGTGTACTGCGCCTTGCCCGCTCCGATGCGGTTCAGGTCGTTGGTCAGGGCAGAGTTCACGTAGGCCGCCGCACCCGGTCCTTTGACCAGTGCCTTGCCGAGGTGGCTGACGTCGAACAGGCCGACGGATTCACGCGTGGCGTTGTGCTCGGAGACGGTCCCGGCGTAGGACACCGGCATCAGCCATCCGCCGAACTCGGCGAAACTGGCCCCCAGTTCGCGGTGGCGGTCTTCCAACGGTCCGTGCAGCAGGTCGTCACTCACGAGTTCACCCTAAACTGCCTGCCGGATCGGGCCGACGGATTGCACACTGGTCGGGTGGTCGATTTCGATGCACTGGCCGCCGCCGGGATTACCGATGCGCGGGACCGTGCCCCGCTCATCGAGTACCTCGACGGGCTGGGTTTCACCGCCGAGCAGATGATCGAGGCCGAGTCCCGGGGTCGGCTGTTCGGGCTGGCCGGGGATGTCCTGCAGTGGTCGGGTCCGCCGGAATTCTGTCTGGCCGATGTGGCCGCCGAGCTCGACGTCCCGCTGGAAGATGTGCAGCGGGCCTGGGCCGCGCTGGGCCTGACCGTGGCCGGCTGCGAGGTGAAGACGCTGAGCAGGGCCGATCTGGAGACCTTGCGCACCTGGGCGGAGTTGCGGTTGCTGGTCGGCGACGTCGAGGCCACCGGCCTGCTGCGCGTGATCGGTTCGGGTATGGCTCGCCTGGCCGAAGCGCTGTCGGCGATGAGCCGAGCCAGCACGCCCGACGTCCAGCTCAACGTGTCCCACGATGAGCTCATCACCGCCAAGGCCTACCGGACGGCCGCCGGGTTCATCCCCCGGATCGGCTCGATGATCGATGCCGTGCACCGCCACCATGTGATGAGTGCGCGCAGCTATTTCGAGCACGTCGTTCACGACGACTCTTCGAATGTGTTGTGCGGCATCGGTTTTGCCGACCTGTCCGGGTTCACCACGCTCACCCAGATGTTGACGTCCGCCGAGCTGTCAGCACTGCTCAACGAGTTCAGTGCCACCAGCACCGAAGTTGTGCACGCCGCCGGCTGCCGCGTCGTCAAGTTCCTCGGGGACGCCATCATGTGGGTCGGCTCCGAACCCGCCGAGCTACTCCAGGTCGCCGTAAACCTGGTGACCCACCCCCGAGCCGCCGAGACCCATCTACAGGTGCGCGCCGGACTCGATTTCGGAGAAATGCTGGCCATCGGCGGCGACTACTTCGGCAATCCGGTGAATCGGGCGGCTCGCCTCGTCGCGGCCGCCGAGCCCAGCCAGGTCCTGGTGTCCGAGCCGCTGCGCGAACTCCTCGACGGACAGGCGTTCGCGCCGCCTCGCTCTCTGACGCTGAAGGGCTTCGCCAAGCCGGTCGCCGCCTATCCGCTGCGTCTAGGGTGGGCGGGGTGAGCCCCGCAAATCCCGGTTACCAGGTTCCCAACGTCACCGTCAGCGCCTCGCTGCCCAAACGCAAGAGCGACGCTGTACTGATCGTTCCCGTGGTCAGCGGGCCGGATGACGACGCGACCGCGACCGTCGTCGGCAACCCATTCCTCGACGCCGAGGCGGTCGGTGAGATCGACGTCGCGCTCGCCGCGCTCGGCGCGAAGGGGGGCACCGACCAGGTCACCAGGGTGGTGGTGAGTGGCGTCGCGGCTGCCAGTGTGCTGGCCGTCGGCCTGGGCAAGCCGCGCGACGAGTGGTCCGCCGATGCGATCCGCCGGGCCGCAGGCACGGCCGCGCGGTCGTTGAACGGGACCGAGACGGTCGTCACCACGCTGTCCGACATCGATCTGGAAGCCGCCGTCGAGGGCCTGATCCTGGGCTCCTACCGCTTCAACGACTTCCGCAGCGCCAAGACCGCGCCCAAAGACGCCGGCCTCACCGAGATCGTCGCCCTGGCCGCCGATACCAAGGCCGCTACCAAGGCGGAAGCGCAGCGCGCGGTGGACATCGCTTCGGCAGTCGCGACGGCCCGGGATTTCGTCAACACCCCGCCCAGCCACCTTTTTCCGGACGAATTCGCCAAGCGCGCAAAGGCTTTGGGTGAGGACGCCGGGCTTGAGGTCGAGGTGCTCGACGACAAAGCTCTGGCGAAGGCCGGATACGGCGGCATCGTGGGTGTCGGCAAGGGGTCATCGCGCCCGCCGCGCCTGGTGCGGTTGATCCACCGGGGCGCCAAGGGCAAGAAGGCCAAGCGGGTCGCGCTCGTCGGGAAGGGCATCACGTTCGACACCGGCGGCATCTCGATCAAGCCGGCCGCCAACATGCATCACATGACCTCGGACATGGGTGGTGCCGCCGCGGTCATCGCGACAGTGGTGCTGGCCGCCAGGCAGAACCTTCCGATCGAGGTGATCGCGACCGTGCCGATGGCCGAGAACATGCCGTCGTCGACCGCGCAGCGCCCGGGCGATGTGCTGACCCAGTACGGCGGGATCACCGTCGAGGTGCTCAACACCGACGCCGAAGGTCGTCTGATCCTGGCCGACGCGATCGTGCGGGCGTGCGAGGACGAGCCGGATTATCTGATCGAGACATCTACCCTGACCGGCGCGCAGACCGTGGCCCTGGGTTCCCGCACGCCGGGCGTGATGGGTAGCGACGAGTTCCGTGACCGGGTGGCGACGCTGTCTCAGTCCGTCGGCGAGAACGGCTGGGCCATGCCGTTACCCGAGGAACTGAAGGACGACCTGAAGTCGACGGTGGCGGACCTGGCCAACGTCAGCGGGTCCCGCTACGCCGGGATGCTGGTGGCGGGCACCTATCTGCGCGAGTTCGTCGCCGACGGGGTCCAGTGGTCGCACATCGACGTCGCCGCCCCGGCTTACAACACCGGAGGGCCTTGGGGTTACACGCCCAAGGGCGGCACCGGAGTGCCGACGCGCACGATGTTCGCGGTCCTGGAGGATATCGCCGACAACGGCTGATCGGGCCAGAGCCGACGTGAACAAGATGCCGAGAATCGCTCGCAGTCTCGCCATCTTGTTCGCGTTGGGCTCAGTGCTTTCCGGCTGTTCCGGAACGTCGGAAACCCCGAGCCCGGGCACCCAGACCACGACACCGCGGCCGCCTGTCACCACGCAGACCTCCCCCGCCGGTGCGCAGCCGCTCCTGGCGGCGGACCCGGGTCGGCTGGCGCAGGATCTGGTCGCCGACGAGCGCGCCCTGCGCGATCCGTCGACACCGGAGACGGCGCTGATACAGGCGGCCCGGCGTCAGCAGGTCGCCTACCGGGCCATCGGCCGCCACCCCGAATGGGACGCGATCATCCGGCCCCGCATCCCCGCGGAACTGGTCGCGTTCTACGACCACAATGTCGATGCGCGGCGGCAACTCGCCACGCTGGCCGAGCCCAGGGACAGCCTGCCCGCGTGGCGGATCAACCCGCCGGCTCCGCCTCAGGTGCTCCTGGACGCGTACCGCGAGGCCGAGGCGGCCTCCGGTGTGAGCTGGAATTACCTTGCGGCGATCAACCTGATCGAGACGCACTTCGGCAGCGTCACCGGCGACAGCTCGGCCGGCGCGCAGGGGCCGATGCAGTTCATGCCATCCACATTTGCCGCGTACGGCCTGGGCGGCGACATCCACTCACCCCGGGACAGCATCATGGCCGCCGGAAATTACCTGGCCGCCAACGGTTTTGCGCACGACCCCGACAACGCCCTGTTCCGGTACAACAACGCCGACGAGTACGTGCGAGCGGTCACCGACTATGCCGCCGCGATGGCCGCCGATCCCGCGGCGTTCGGCGCGTTCTACCGCTGGGATGTGTACTACGTATCCACCGCGGGTGACGTACTACTGCCCATCGGGTACGCCGCGGAGTCGCGGATACCCGTCGGCGAGTACCTGACGGCCCACCCGCAGTAGCGGTCTACAGGGAGCCCGACCGCGCCACCCGGCGCAGCGCCGAGGGCACCAGCCGTGCCACGCCGTAGGCGGCATAGGCCTCCGGGGTGACGGGACGGATCGCCTTGTCCTTGCGGACCGCGGCGACGATGGCCTTGGCCACCTTGTCCGGCCCGTAGCGCCGCGCGGCGAAGGCCTTCTTCGTCGCCGCGCGCAACTGCTCCACCTGATCCTGCTTTTCGGCAGGGACGTCGAAGCGGGTGGTGTCGATGATGTTGGTGTCGATCATGCCCGGGCAGATCGTGGTCAAACCGACTCCCGCCGCCTCCAATTCGGCGCGCAGGCAGTCGGAGAACATGAACACTGCGGCCTTACTGGTCGAGTAGGCGTTCATCGAAGCCGACGGCGAATAGGCGGCCATCGAGGCCACGTTGACGATGTGGCCGCCGGTACCGCGGTCGACGAGGCGGCGGGCGAATGACCTGCAGCAGTTGACGACTCCCCCGAGGTTCACATCGAGCACCCGGTCGAACTGCTCGGCCGGGGTGTCGAGGAACTTGCCGCCGTGGCCGATTCCGGCGTTGTTGACCACCACGTCGGGCACCCCGTGTGCGCTGCAGACCTGTTCGACGAAACTTTCCACCGCCTCGGCGTCGGACACGTCGAGCCCATAGGCGTGCGCTACTCCACCGCGCGCGGCGACCTCGTTGGCGGTGGCCTTGGCCGAAGCCTCGTCGATATCGCTGACCACCAGTTCAGCGCCCTGCGCGGCGAAGGCCAGAGCGGTGGCACGGCCGATGCCGCTGCCTGCACCGGTCACCGAAACCAGTGTGTCGCTGAAGGGGTCACGCGAGCGGCCGACCTGGGCACGCCGCAGTGCCCGGGAGGCCGGGGCACCCTCGATGTGATCGATCAGTTCGGCTGTCGCGTTGGCGATGGCCCGCCAGTGTGAGAACGGCGCCCAGTGGCCAGCTTTCAGGTCGCGGCGCCACAACAGCGGCACCCACTTGGACGACTCGTCATAGCCGTGCCCGCGCACCACGGGATCGTGGTCGTTGCAGATCAACTGCACGGGCACCGTCACATAGTGGTCGCTCCGCAGCGTCGTGAACGAGCGAATCGCGTTGGCGCGGTAGATCTTCAGCCCGTTGGCAGCATCGGTGTCGAGCGTCTCGGACTGGAACTTGGGGCCGGCGGTGTCGATGGCCTGCAGTCGACGCGCGGCACCGCGCCGCATCAGGGCCGGCGCGACGACGGGGACCGAGAACGGGATCCAGTAGCTGAACCGCGAGGCCAGGTTCACCGCCTTGGCGAACCGGATGAGCCGGTACGGGCGGGCCAGGCGGCCGCGCACGAAGGATCCGTAGTGGTCGGTGCTGGGTCCCGACACCGACGTGAAGGACGCCATCCGCTCGGAGGCCTCGGGCCGGCTCAGGTACTCCCATACGCCGACCGACCCCCAGTCGTGGGCCAGCACGTGCACAGGGCGGCCGGGACTCACGGCGTCGATCACCGCGGACAGGTCATCGGCGAAGCGATCCATGCGATAGGCGGCGACGGCCTTGGGAACATCCGAGGCCCCGGCGCCGCGGTTGTCGTACCGCACGATGTGGAAGCGGTCCCCGAGTTCGCCCGTGACACCGTTCCACAGCACGTGGGAGTCCGGCCAGCCATGGGCCATCACCAGCGTGGGGCGCTGCCGGTCCCCTTGTTCGTAAACCGCGATACGGGTTCCGTCCGAGCTGTCGACGAAGCGCTGCATAGTCCACCCTCCACGAGGTACCTGTGACGAACAGTATCCAATACCGGAGGTACCGGTTGCCTTGACTCTAACGGTCGTCGAGTTCGCGGTACACGGCGCGCTGCCGTTCGATGCGTCGACGCGCGTCGTAGTCCCGCATCCGTTGCGGATATCCCACCTTCTGCACGTCGTACACGGGGATCTGCAAACGCTCGCTGAGCCTGCACGCGCCCGCCTCGCCACCCGTGCGGCGCCGCGTCCATTCCCCGTCCGCAGCAACGAGCACCACGGTCACCTCCGTGACGGTGGTGCGGGGTTCGACGAATGCCTCGACCCCGACATGCTCGGCCACCCAACGTTGCAGATACTGCAGGTCTCCGGCCTGGTCGCTGCCGGATCCGCGCGCCGACCGGTTTCGGCGAAACGTATCGAACAGGCCCAACGGACGGATCTCCTCAGCTCTGGGGAAGTTCGACGAACCGCCCTGCAAACCCTCACTCGATAGTGCCAGAGGATCGGCAACCCTGAGTGAGTGCGAATGTTGCTGCAGTGACAGGATGGTTCCGACAATCCACCTAGGTGCCGTACCCAGTGCACCTAGCTGTGGTAAGCCAGAGTTCGAGTCGTCACAAGTGACCGTCCGAGGAGTCAATACATGGCCATCTCCGTCCAGATGCCCGCGCTAGGTGAGAGCGTCACCGAGGGGACCGTCACCCGCTGGCTGAAACAAGAGGGCGACACCGTCGAACTCGACGAGCCTCTGCTGGAGGTGTCCACGGACAAGGTCGACACCGAGATCCCGTCGCCCGCCGCGGGTGTGCTGACGAAGATCGTCGCCCAAGAGGACGACACCGTCGAGATCGGTGGCGAGCTCGCCGTCATCGGCGACGCCGGCGAACAAGCGTCCGCAGCACCGGCCTCGGAGCCGGAAGTCAAACCCGAACCCGAGCCGCAGCCCGAGGCCACCGCGCCCGCGGCCGCGCCGGCCGAGACTGCTGCCCCGGAGCCCGCGGCCCCGGCACAGCCGGCGCCGTCCGCCCCGGCTCCCGCCGCCTCCGGGTCGGCCACCACCGTCGTGATGCCCGAGTTGGGTGAGTCGGTCACCGAGGGCACCGTCACCCGCTGGCTCAAGAAGGTCGGCGACTCGGTCGGCCTCGACGAGCCACTCGTCGAGGTGTCCACAGACAAGGTCGACACCGAGATCCCGTCGCCGGTGGCCGGCACCCTGCTGGAGATCACCGCCGAAGAGGACGACACCGTCGCCGTCGGCGGCGAGCTGGCGAAGATCGGTGACGCCTCCGCGGCGCCGGCCGCTGCTCCGGCCCCGGCGGCCCCCGCTCCGGCACCTGCTCCCGAGCCCAAGCCGGAACCCAAGCCCGAGCCCACGCCGGAACCCAAGGCCGAGCCGGCCCCCGCTGCTCCGGCCCCGGCTGCCCCCGCCCCCGCACCGACTCCCGCGGCTCCGACGCCCGCGGCCCCGGCAGCAGCCGGAGACGGCTCGCCGTACGTCACCCCGTTGGTGCGAAAGTTGGCCGCTGAGAACGGTGTCGACCTCGCATCGGTGAAGGGCACCGGTGTCGGTGGCCGCGTCCGCAAGCAGGATGTGCTCGCCGCGGCCGAGGCCAAAAAGGCTCCCCCGGCTCCGGCCGCACCGGCGGCCCCTGCCGCGGCCGCACCTGCCGCCTCCTCGGCGGCCCCGTCCCCGGCGCTGGCGCACCTGCGCGGAACGACGCAGAAGGCCAACCGGATTCGCCAGATCACCGCGAAGAAGACGCGGGAATCGTTGCAGGCGACTGCGCAGTTGACCCAGACCCACGAGGTCGACATGACCAAGATCGTGGCGTTGCGCGCCCGGGCGAAGGCAGATTTCGCCGAGCGCGAGGGTGTCAACCTCACCTACCTGCCGTTCATCGCCCGCGCCGTCATCGATGCGTTGAAGATCCACCCGAACATCAACGCCAGCTACAACGAGGACACCAAGGAGATCACCTACTACGACGCCGAGCACCTCGGCTTCGCGGTCGATACCGACCAGGGTCTGCTCTCCCCGGTGATCCACAACGCCGGCGACCTGTCGCTGGGCGGGTTGGCGCGCGCCATCTCCGATATCGCGGCCCGGGCCCGGTCGGGCAACCTCAAGCCCGACGAGTTGTCCGGCGGCACGTTCACCATCACCAACATCGGCAGCCAGGGCGCGCTGTTCGACACCCCGATCCTGGTGCCGCCGCAGGCGGCGATGCTGGGCACCGGGGCGATCGTCAAGCGACCGCGGGTGATCTCCGATGAGTACGGCAATGAGTCGATCGGTGTGCGCTCGGTGTGCTACCTGCCGCTGACCTACGACCACCGGCTGATCGACGGCGCAGACGCCGGCCGGTTCGTGACCACCATCAAGCGCAGGCTCGAAGAAGGTGCTTTCGAGGCCGACCTCGGGCTGTAAACGCCGTTAGGAGGGGCTCCCCACTGTGGCGGACGCCGTCATCGCGATAGCGGGATCATCCGGTCTGATCGGTTCGGCGCTGGTAACAGCGCTGCGCGCTGCCGATCGCCGGGTGCTCCGGATCGTACGCAGGGCACCATCGAACGGCGACGAGCTGTTCTGGAACCCCGACACCGGCGAGTTCGACGCCGGGGCGCTTCAGGGCGTGGACGCGGTGGTGAACCTCTGCGGCGTCGGCGTCGGCGACAAACGGTGGTCGGGCGCCTTCAAACAGAGCCTGCGCGACAGCCGGATCGGCCCCACCGAGGTGCTGGCCGGGGCGGTCGCCGATGCCGGGGTGCCGGTGCTGATCAATGCGAGCGCGGTCGGCTACTACGGCGACACCCGGGACCGGGTGACCGACGAGTCCGCGCCCGAAGGGCGCGGTTTCCTTGCCGGGCTGTGCGCGGACTGGGAAGCGGCGACCGCGCCGGCCGTCGCCGCCGGGACGCGAGTGGTGCTGCTGCGCACCGGGCTGGTCATGTCCCCGTCGGGCGGCATGGTGAACCGGCTCAAGCCGCTGTTCTCTCTCGGCCTGGGCGCCAGGCTGGGCAACGGCAGGCAGTACATCCCGTGGATCAGCCTGGAGGACGAGATCCGCGCGGTGCTGTTCGCGATGGCGACCGAAAGCCTGTCCGGCCCCGTCAATCTCACCGGGCCGGCCCCGGTGACCAACGCCGAGTTCACCGCGGCACTGGGCCGGGCGCTCAACCGTCCCACCCCGGTGATGGTTCCGGGATTCGCGCTGCGCACGCTGCTCGGTGAGATCGCCGACGAAGGACTGCTCATCGGCCAGCGCGCGATCCCCGCTGCCCTGGAACGGGCCGGATTCAGCTTCCACCACAACACCGTCGGCGAGGCGCTGGCGTACGCCACCGCGCCCAAGGACTAGCGAGCTGACGTAGCCCGGTAGTCCTCGATCACCGTCATGGCATCGTCGAACGAACGGTCCATATAGGTCAGCGATATTGCGACGTCACCGCCGGCCAGCCGCCGATTGGCCCGGCCCAATCGACCCACCAGCGTCGTCGACGGAAACCGTTGCGGGTCCGCCAGGCGCAGCATGATGAAGTTCTGATAGCGGTCCTTGAACACCGTCACATCGACGATCTCGTCCCACGGGATGACCGTCTCCGACCACCGCTTGTAGTAGATGCCGTCGGGCGCCACCCGGACCTGCTCGCTGCGGTCCAACAGCCCGATCACCGCGATGACCACCAGGCTCAGGGAAATCAGGCAACTGGCCCCACCGAGTGCCCGGTACAGCAGCGAGAGCTCAGCGTTCAAGGTCATCGAGGCCGATATCGCGGCGAAAAGCGGCGTGAACAACAGCAGCAGCACCAGTCGCCACGGCGAGAAGCGAGCGGAAAAGGTCGGCACCGTCCGACGATATCGGGCGCAAACCCCTGCGCCGGTCAGCAATTTTGCGCGCGAGTAGCGTGGACGATCATGGCAGCATCCATCCGCTCGGCGCCGACACCGGTGGCGGTGCGGCAGCTGGGGACGGTCGATTACGAAGCCGCCTGGGAACTACAGCGCGAGATCGCCGATGCCAGGGTGGCCGGTGGGCCCGACACTCTGCTGCTGCTGCAGCACCCTGCGGTCTACACCGCCGGCAAGCGGACCGAGCCGCACGAACGCCCGGTGGACGGCACTCCCGTCGTCGACACGGACCGCGGTGGCAAGATCACCTGGCACGGGCCCGGACAGTTGGTGGGCTACCCCATCATCGGCCTGACCGAGCCGCTCGACGTCGTGAATTTCGTTCGGCGCCTTGAGGAAGCACTCATCAGCGTGTGCGCGGATCTCGGTCTGCAGGCGGGCCGGGTCGAGGGACGGTCCGGGGTGTGGGTTCCCGGCGATGGGCTGCGGCCGGCCCGCAAGGTCGGCGCGATCGGCATCCGGGTGTCCCGGGCCACGACGCTGCACGGGTTCGCGCTGAACTGTGACTGCGATCTGTCGGCGTTCTCGTCGATCGTGCCGTGCGGGATCGCGGATGCCGGCGTGACATCGCTGACGGCGGAACTCGGCCGTCGCATCACCGTCGAGGACGTCACCGGCCGCGTCGCCGCGGCCGTGTCCGACGCGCTCGACGGACGCCTGGAAGTAGCGCTGAACGTAGGATGAACCAGTGACTGTGGTGCCTGAAGGTCGGAAGCTGCTGCGTCTGGAAGTGCGGAACGCGCAGACGCCCATCGAACGCAAGCCACCGTGGATCAAGACCAGGGCCAAGATGGGTCCGGAGTACACCGAGCTCAAGGGCCTGGTTCGCCGCGAAGGCCTGCACACGGTGTGCGAGGAGGCCGGCTGCCCCAACATCTTCGAATGCTGGGAGGACCGGGAAGCCACGTTCCTGATCGGCGGCGAGCAGTGCACCCGCCGCTGTGACTTCTGCCAGATCGATACCGGCAAGCCGGCCGAGCTGGACCGCGACGAGCCGCGCCGGGTCGCCGAGAGTGTGCAGGCGATGGGGCTGAAGTACTCCACGGTGACCGGGGTGGCCCGCGATGACCTGCCCGACGGCGGGGCGTGGCTGTACGCGGAGACGGTCCGTCAGATCCATGCGCTGAACCCGAACACCGGCGTGGAGTTGTTGGCCCCGGACTTCAACGGTGAGCCCGCACAGCTTCAAGAGGTTTTCGAGTCGCGCCCAGAAGTGTTCGCGCACAACGTCGAAACGGTGCCGCGCATCTTCAAGCGCATTCGGCCGGCGTTCCGCTACGACCGCAGCCTTGCGGTCATCACCTCCGCCCGCGACTTCGGTCTGGTCACCAAATCGAACCTGATCCTCGGGATGGGCGAGACCTCCGAGGAAGTGCGCGAGGCCCTTAACGACCTGCACGATGCGGGCTGCGACATCGTCACGATCACCCAGTACCTGCGGCCGTCACCGCGTCACCACCCGGTCGAACGCTGGGTCCATCCCGACGAGTTCGTCGAATTGTCGAGCTATGCCGAGGGCCTGGGATTCGCCGGTGTGCTGGCCGGACCACTGGTCCGTTCGTCCTACCGCGCGGGCCGACTCTATGCCCAGGCCGCGCGGGTTCGGTTCGCGGATCACCCCCCCGTATCCTGAAGTAATGGCGAAAACCCGCACTGCCGCAGAAACGAAGGCGGCAAAGGCCGAGGCGAAGGCTGCCCGTAAGGCGGCCTCGAAACAGCGGCGCAGTCAGCTGTGGCAGGCATTCCAGATCCAGCGCAAAGAGGACAAGCGCCTGCTGCCGTACATGATCGGCGCGTTCGTGCTGATCGTGGCCGCCGCTGTGGTCGCCGGCCTGCTCATCGGCGGGTTCACCATGTACACGATGGTGCCGCTCGGTGTGGTGCTGGGCGCGCTCGTCGCGTTCATCATCTTCGGCCGCCGGGCCCAGAAGTCGGTGTACAAGAAGGCCGAGGGCCAGACGGGTGCCGCGGCCTGGGCGCTCGACAACCTGCGTGGCAAGTGGCGGGTCACCCCGGGTGTCGCCGCGACGGGTCACTTCGACGCAGTGCACCGGGTGATCGGTCGTCCGGGTGTGATCTTCGTCGGTGAGGGTTCGGCCACCCGGGTCAAGCCGCTGCTGGCGCAGGAGAAGAAGCGCACCGCCCGCCTGGTCGGCGAGATCCCGATCTACGACATCGTGGTCGGCAACGGTGAGGGCGAGGTGCCGCTATCCAAGCTGGAGCGCCACCTGAACAAGCTGCCGGCCAACATCACCGTCAAACAGATGGACTCGATCGAGTCCCGGCTCGCTGCACTGGGCACCAAGGCCGGTCCGGCCGGCATGCCCAAGGGTCCGATGCCCGCCGGCGCGAAGATGCGTGGCGTGCAGCGCACGGTGCGTCGGCGCTAGGTTCAGCGCCGCACCACCGCGGTCTTCGATGCCAGGTCGTGGAGACCTCGATGGTCCTCGTCGGTGAACAGCGCCGGGATGACCAGCACGATCAACAGGTTGCGGGTGAGCGCCCGGCCCAACCCGACGTGGTCGCGACCGTCGAGTGGGATCACCGCCAGACCCAGCAGGTACTGGCCCGGGGTGAAGCCGAACAAGCGCACGGCGGCGACCCCGATCACCAACCACACCAGCAGTGCGATGTTCCGGAAATCCATCGAGTACAGCAGTTCGTCGCGACTCATCAGCCCGAAGGACACTGCCAGCACCGCCGTCAGGCCCAGCGAGATCAGCCAGTCGGCCAGAATGGCACCGACGCGCCGGCCGAATCGGGCGATCGACCCGGACCCCTGCTGGGGCAGTCCGAGCCGCTCGCCCGGATATCCACTGGCGGGTTCGGAGGAAGGTCCGGACAGCCAAGTTCCCATCGTGCGCGCCATAGGGCCAGAATAGGCGTGGCCGGTTTCGTTGCGGCGAGTAGCTCATGTCACAGAGAACGGTCATCGCGTAACTTGCGCGCAACATATGGTTGACGACTGCGCAACATCGTGTCCTTAGCGTCAACCCGCGGGTTACCAGTAAAGGAGAACACTGAAGTGGCAGAAAAGACGTCCGACGACATCTTCAAGCTGATCAAGGACGAGAACGTCGAGTACGTCGACATTCGCTTCTGCGATCTGCCAGGCGTCGTCCAGCACTTCTCGATCCCGGCGTCGGCGTTCGACGAGAGCGTATTCGAGGACGGCCTCGCGTTCGACGGCTCGTCGGTCCGCGGATTCCAGTCGATCCACGAATCCGACATGATGCTGCTGCCGGACCCCGACACCGCCCGCATCGATCCCTTCCGCGCCGCCAAGACGCTGAACCTGAGCTTCTTCGTGCACGACCCGTTCACCCGCGAGGCCTACTCGCGTGACCCGCGCAACGTGGCCCGCAAGGCGGAGAACTACCTGGCCAGCACGGGTATCGCCGATACCTGTTTCTTCGGTGCCGAGGCCGAGTTCTACATCTTCGACTCGGTGAGCTTCGACTCCCGCATGAACGGCACCTTCTACGAGGTGGATTCCGAGTCGGCATGGTGGAACACCGGCGAGCCCTCCGAGGCCGACGGCCGTCCCAACCTCGGTTACAAGGTCCGCCCCAAGGGTGGCTACTTCCCCGTGGCGCCGTACGACCACTACGTCGACCTGCGCGACGAGATGTCGACCAACCTGATCAACGCCGGGTTCACCCTGGAGCGCGGCCACCACGAGGTGGGTACCGCCGGTCAGGCCGAGATCAACTACAAGTTCAACACGCTGCTTCACGCGGCCGACGACGTGCAGCTGTTCAAGTACATCATCAAGAACACCGCGTGGCAGAACGGCAAGACCGTCACATTCATGCCCAAGCCGCTGTTCGGTGACAACGGTTCCGGCATGCACGCCCACCAGTCGCTGTGGAAAGACGGCAAGCCGCTGTTCCACGACGAGTCCGGCTACGCGGGGCTGTCCGACCTGGCCCGCCACTACATCGGCGGCATCCTGCACCATGCCCCGTCGCTGCTGGCGTTCACCAACCCGACGGTCAACTCCTACAAGCGTCTGGTGCCGGGCTACGAGGCTCCGATCAACCTGGTCTACAGCCAGCGCAACCGCTCGGCCTGCGTCCGTATCCCGATCACCGGCAACAACCCGAAGGCCAAGCGCCTCGAGTTCCGCTGCCCGGACAGCTCGGGTAACCCGTACCTGGCATTCGCAGCCATGCTGATGGCCGGCATCGACGGCATCAAGAAGAAGATGGAGCCGCTGGCCCCGGTCGACAAGGACCTCTACGAGCTGCCGCCGGACGAGGCCGCCAACATCCCGCAGGCCCCGACCTCGCTGGCCGCGGTCATCGACAGGCTCGAAGAAGATCACGAGTACCTCACCGAGGGCGGCGTGTTCACCGAGGACCTGATCGAGACCTGGATCTCCTACAAGCGGGAGAACGAGATCATGCCGATCCAGATCCGGCCTCACCCCTACGAGTTCTCGCTCTACTACGACGTGTAAGTCGGCACCGCCGACGCGACGTGTAAGTCGCAGTAGAACGGCCAGGCCGGGCACATCCGATTCGGGTGTCGCCCGGCCTTTCCGTATCCACAGACCGTGATCAGTCACGTCGATTTCCACTCCCGGGTCGTCGATGTTCGATGAGCACGACCCAGGCGTAGAAACGGCGGTCCCTGCCCGCACAATGGACCGATGCGGGTTCTGGTGCAGCGGGTGACATCGGCGAGTGTTGCGGTCGACGGCGAAATCGTCGGCTCGATCGCGCCGAACCCGCAGGGGCTGGTCGCCCTGGTCGGGGCGACCCATGACGATGACGCCACCAAGGCCCGGCGGATGGCCGAAAAGCTCTGGCAATTGCGGATTCTCGACGGTGAGAAGTCCGCGGCGGACGTTGCCGCACCCATCCTGGTGATCAGCCAGTTCACGCTGTACGCCAACACCGACAAAGGCAGGCGCCCGTCCTGGAACGCGGCCGCACCCGGTGCCGTTGCTGAACCTCTGGTGGCGGAATTCGCGGACGCACTCAAGAAGTTGGGTGCGGTTGTGCAAACAGGAGTTTTCGGGGCTCATATGAAGGTGGAACTAGTCAATGACGGACCGGTAACGGTGCTGCTCGAGCTGTGAGTTTCCTGTCCTGGTAAGCGTATTGTCTGCCTATGACGACCAATCTGGACACCCGACTCGGCTCGCTTTCGCCCGCCGTCATCAGTTTGTTCCGTGTCGTGTTCGGCCTCCTCTACACCATCCACGGGGCATCGAAACTATTTGCCTGGCCAGTCGATTCCGGTAGTGGCGCCACCCCGGTCGGCACCTGGCCGTACTGGTACGCCGGCGTCATCGAGCTGGTGCTCGGCCTGATGATCATGGCGGGCTTGTTCACCCGCATCGCGGCCTTCATCGCCTCCGGCGAGATGGCGTTCGCCTACTTCACCCAGCATCAGCCCAACGGCCTGTGGCCGATCGAAAACGGCGGCGAACTCGCCGTGCTGTACTGCTTCGGCTTCCTGCTGCTCGCCGCGATCGGTGGTGGCGCTTACGCGTTGGACGCCACGCGCCGCAAGCGGCTTGCCGCCTAGTCCAGCGCGAGGTCCTTGCGGAACCGCTTCATCCCGTCGATCTTCTCGGCCAGGGTCGCCGAAGGCCCGGAGTAGAACATCCACGGCATGGTGATGATGCCCTGAATCCCACCGGCCTCCGCACGCGCGTAGTGCTCGGGGGTGAATGCGTCGGTCAGCGGTGTGATGATGGTGAAATCATCCATCGTCAAACCATTTTCGGCGCGCACCTCGCGCAACCGATCGACCCGCTGCAGGGCGTCATCGGTGGAGATCAGATCGCCGATCCAGCCGTCGTGGCGCGCTGCCCGGCGCAGCGCGATGTCGGACAGACCGCCGACGTAGATCGGGATCCGCGGCGGCGTGGGCTCCATCTCGAGACGCGGTGTGGAATAGAACTCGCCGTCGAACTCAGTCCAGCCGGGCTGCCACAGCTTCTTCATCAGCTCGAGCATCTCGTCGGTGCGCTTGCCGCGTCGTGCGAACTGCTGGCCCAGCAGCTCGAATTCCTCCTCGCACCAGCCGACGCCGATGCCGAGTTCCAGCCGCCCGTCGGCCAGATAGGCCGCGGTGCCGATGGCTTTCGCGGCGGAGTACGGGTCACGCATCGCGGGCAGGTAGACGGTGGTGACGAACTTGCACCTGGTGGTGACGAGCGCCAGCGCCCCGATCATCACCCATGGGTCCGGCCAGTCGGTGAACGCCTCCCAGCGCCTCTTGCCGTCCTTGGTGTACGGATACGGTGTGGACAGCGTCTCCAGGTTCACCACGTGATCCGGGATACCCATGCCGTCGTACCCGAGATCGTCTGCGGCCCTGGCCACTTCGACGGCCTCCCGGGTGTCCATGAAGGCCATGCTTACGTAGAACTTCATCCGGCGTCCCGTGCCCACGCCGGCGTGATGAAGATGCCTTCCGCCTCGACGGTGATCCCGTCACCATCGCTGATGTGGCCCCGCGCAAAGGTTTTGACACCTTCGGTCCGGTCGATGTAGGCCTCGGCGCGCAGCGGCCCCAGCGGAGTGCCGCGGTTGTACCGGCACGTGATGGTGCCCGTGTAGCGCGGCTCGTTCAGTCCCCCACTGGCCACCTCGCCGAGAATGTGGTCGAGCACCAGCGCACAGATGCCGCCGTGTACCCAGCCCAGCGGCCCCTCATAGGCGGCGCCCAGCACGAATTCACTCCAGCAGCTGCCGTCCTCGGCATGCTCGATCACGAGCGGCGGGGCCAGTGCGTTGCGCAGTCCGACGACCGGGTTGGCCCACACCACCGGGCGGTTGGTCTCGGCATGAAGCAAGGCGTGTGGCCCGTCGCGCTGTTCGCGGCGCAGCGAGGCGGTGACGGCCTCGACGGCCGCGGTGGCCTCGGTGATGGATTGCGGGTCCACCTGGGTGCGCACGCCGGCGTCGACGAGTTCGCGCATCGCCCGGGCAAAGGGTTCGTAGAGCGCTTCGAGCCGTTCGTGCTCGGCCGCGCTGATGACGTCGAACGTGTGCTTCATCCGGACTCCCAGTGAATTGGTTATATGCCCTTATTAACACCAGCCACTGGGACGTCCTGCACGCGGGGGCCAGTTAAGCCCTGGCGGCTACTCCCCGCCGAAAATTTTGCGGACCACACCCTTCGCCCGCCGCGTCACCCTCAGATAGTTGTCCAGGAACTCCCCGCCGTCGTCGCTGCCCCACCCCGCCGCCAACGCGACCGCGTTGAGCTGACGGCCCGGCCCGGGCAGCTGATCGGTGGGCTTGCCGCGCACCAAGACCAGGGCGTTGCGCGCCCGCGTGGCCGTCAGCCAGGCCTCGCGCAACAGCTCGACGTCACTCTCGGCGACCAGTTCGGCCGCACCGATCGCATCGAGGGTCTGCAGGGTCGAAGTGTTGTGCAGCGCAGGCAGGTTGTGGGCGTAGCGCAGCTGAAGCAGCTGCACGGTCCACTCGATGTCGGCCAGTCCGCCACGGCCCAGCTTGGTGTGGGTGTTGGGGTCCGCGCCGCGGGGCAGCCGTTCGGCGTCCACGCGTGCCTTGATCCGGCGAATCTCCTGGACGGCTTCGGCCGACACCCCACCGGCGGGGTAACGCGTCTTGTCGGCGATGAGCAGAAAACGTTCGCCGAGCTCCAGATCACCGGCCACCCGGTGAGCGCGCAGCAGGGCCTGGATCTCCCACGCCTGCGCCCACTGCTCGTAATAGGTCGCGTATGACGCCAGCGTGCGCACGAGGGGCCCGTTACGGCCCTCCGGGCGCAGCCCGGTGTCGACCTCCAACGGCGGGTCCGCACTCGGTGTCCCCAGCAGTGCCCTGACCTGTTCGGCGATGCTCACCGACCAGCGCACCGCCGCTGAGTCTTCGACGCCGGTGTTCGGATCGCACACGAACATCACGTCGGCGTCGGAACCGTATCCGAGTTCGCCGCCACCGAGGCGGCCCATCCCGATCACGGCGATGCGTGCGGGCGCGCCGGATTCGGGTGTGTTGGCCCGGATCACCGCGTCGAGTGCGGCCTGCAACACGGCGACCCATACCGAAGTCAGGGCCTTGCACACGTCGGTCACGTCGAGCAGGCCCAGCACGTCCGCGGAGGCGATCCGGGCCAGTTCGCGACGGCGCAGGGTGCGGGCGGCGGCGATGCCGCGTACCGGGTCAGGGTGCCGACCGGCCGAGGCCACCAGGGCGCGGGCCACGCTGTCGGGATCGCCGTCGAGCAGTTTGGGCCCGTTGGGCCCGTCGGCGTACAACTGGATCACCTCGGGGGCGCGCATCAGCAGTTCGGGGATGTAGGCCGAGGTGCCCAGCACCCGCATCAACCGCTTGGCCACCGCGCCCTCGTCGCGCAGGGTCGACAGGTACCAGCGCTGCTCGGACAGTTCCTCGCTGATGCGGCGGTAGGCCAGCAGGCCCGCGTCCGGGTCGGGGGTGTCCGACAGCCAGTCCAACAGGGTCGGCAGCAGCACCTGCTGCACTGTGCCCCGACGCCCGTTCTGGCCGGTGAGCGCGGCCAGGTGGGTCAATGCACTCTGCGGCCCCTCGTAACCCAGTGCGGCAAGCTGACGTTCGGCCGCCTCGGTGCTCATGCCGGCACCGATGCCCAACGCCGGCTGGCCCACTGTTTCGAGCAGAGGCTGGTAGAAGAGCTTGGCGTGCAGTCGCGACACCCGCATGCTCTGCCGCTTGAGTTCCTCGCGCAGCACGCCCTGGGCGTCGTGCCGGCCGTCGGGGCGCACGTGCGCCGCACGGGCCAGCCATCGGTACGCCTCTACGTCGCTGTCGTCGGGCAGCATGTGGGTGCGTTTGAGCCGCTGCAGCTGCAGTCGGTGCTCGAGCAGCCGCAGAAATTCGTAGGAGGCAGTCATGTTGGCGGTGTCGTCGCGGCCGATGTAACCGCCCTCGCCGAGCGCCGCCAGCGCGTCGACGGTGGACGCCACATGCAGTGAGTCGTCAGTGCGGCCGTGCACCAATTGCAGGAGCTGGACGGCGAATTCGACGTCGCGCAGGCCGCCGGTGCCGAGCTTGATCTCGCGGGCCCGCACTCCGGCCGGGACGAGCTCCTCGACGCGGCGGCGCATGGCCTGGACCTCGGGAACGAAATCCTCACGCTCGCACGCGGTCCACACCATCGGCATCAGTGCCTCGATGTAGGCCTTGCCCAGTTCGGCGTCGCCTGCGGCGGGACGCGCCTTGAGCAGGGCCTGGAATTCCCAGGTTTTCGCCCAGCGCTGGTAGTAGGCGACATGGGATTCCAGCGTGCGGACCAGTTGTCCGCGTTTACCTTCGGGGCGCAACGCGGCGTCGACCTCGAAGAACGCATCGGCGGCGAACTGCATCATCTCGCCGGCCACCCGGGTCGCGGTGGCCAGGTTGTCGTCGCCGTCGCCGTCCGCGACCGATTCCCCGACGAAGATGACGTCGACGTCACTGACGTAATTCAGTTCGCGCGCTCCGCATTTGCCCATGGCGACGACCGCCAGCCGGGGCTGCACGCCGTCTTCGCACACGACGCGGGTGGCCACCGTCAGCGCGGCGCTCAGCGCGGCATCGGCCAGGTCGGACAGGTGGGCGGCCACCTCGACGAAGGGCAGCACCGGCTCGTTCTCGACGGTAGAGGCGACGTCGAGCGCACCCAGGACCAGCAACCGGTCCCGGTAGAGATCCCGCAGCGCGGGCACGGCACTGCTTGTGCCCCTGTCGATCTCGGCTGACCTGGCCGCAGCGGTGAACACGCTGTGCAACTCATCGGCACCGGGGAGGTCGACCGCACCGGCCAACAACCGCCACGATTGCGGATGGGCGACGAGGTGATCACCGAGAGCCAGCGAGGAGCCGAGTACCCCGAACAGCCGGCCCCGCAGCGCCTTGTCGGTCAGGAGCCGGCGGTTGAGTTCGTCGGCGTCGGCGCCGAGCGCATCGGTCAACCGGATCATTGCCAGCAGCGCGACGTCGGCGTCCGGTGCACGCGACAGCGACCACAGCAGTTCGACGTGCGACTCGGTGTTCCAGCCGAGCTGTTCCAAGTGGGCCGCTGCCTGGGGATGCACCAGACCGAGCCGACCGACGCTGGGCAGTTTCGGGCGATCGGTTGCAGGCTTGGCCATCCCCCGACGTTACAGCGACAGGTAGTTCTTCAGCTCGTAGGGCGTGACATGGCTGCGGTAGTTCTCCCACTCTGCGCGCTTGTTGCGCAGGAAGTAGTCGAATACGTGCTCCCCCAACGCTTCCGCGACGAGCTCGGAGTTCTCCATGGCCTCCAGCGCGTTGCCCAGGCTGGACGGCAGCTCGCGGTAGCCCATGGCGCGCCGTTCTTCGGGTGTCAGGCTCCAGACGTTGTCCTCGGCCTGCGGGCCCAGCACGTACCCCTTCTCCACACCGCGCAGACCGGCGGCGAGCAGGACCGCGAACGTCAGGTACGGGTTGCATGCCGAGTCCGGGCTGCGGACCTCGACGCGCCGCGACGACGCCTTGCGCGGGGTGTACATCGGAACGCGCACCAGCGCTGAGCGGTTGGCCGCGCCCCACGAGGCCGCGGTCGGGGCTTCACCGCCGTGAACCAGGCGCTTGTAGGAGTTCACCCACTGGTTGGTGACGGCGCTGATCTCGCTGGCGTGCTCAAGGATGCCTGCGATGAAGGACTTGGCCACGTCGGACAGCTGCAGCGGGTCGTCGGGGCTGTGGAAGGCGTTGGTGTCGCCTTCGAACAGGCTCATGTGTGTGTGCATCGCCGAGCCGGGGTGCTCGCCGAACGGCTTCGGCATGAACGACGCCCGCACGCCGTCGGCCAGGGCGACCTCCTTGACCAGGTAGCGGAAGGTCATCACGTTGTCGGCCATGGACAACGCGTCGGCGTAGCGCAGGTCGATCTCCTGCTGGCCGGGCGCGCCCTCGTGGTGGCTGAACTCCACCGAGATGCCCATCTGCTCCAGCGCCTCGATGGCGTGGCGGCGGAAGTTGGGGGCCGAATCGTGCACGGCCTGGTCGAAGTAGCCGCTGTTGTCGGCCGGCACCGGCACTGACCCGTCGTCCGGGCCGGGTTGCAGCAGGAAGAACTCGATCTCGGGGTGTACGTAGCAGGTGAAGCCCAGGTCGCTGGCCTTGGCGAGCTGCCGGCGCAGCACGTGCCGCGAGTCTGCCCACGACGGTGAGCCGTCCGGCATGGTGATGTCGCAGAACATGCGCGCCGAGTAGTGCTTGCCGGCGCTGGTGGTCCAGGGCAGTACCTGGAAGGTGGACGGATCAGGCCGTGCCACGGTGTCGGACTCCGAGACACGGGCGAAGCCCTCGATCGAAGAGCCGTCGAAACCGATGCCCTCTTCGAAGGCACCTTCGAGTTCGGCGGGCGCGATCGCTACCGATTTGAGGTAGCCGAGGACGTCGGTGAACCACAACCGAACGAACCGGATATCGCGTTCCTCCAGGGTGCGCAGCACGAATTCCTTCTGGCGGTCCATGAGCGCAGCGTAGGCATCGGCTGTTAATTCTGTGTTACGGGCCTGCAAGGAGTTAGCAGGAGAGGTCGCCGGGAGAGCCCTGGGTGACGAAGAAGTTCAGTACCGCGGTGTCGACGCACGCGTTCCCGTTGAACACCACGGTGTGTTGGGTGCCCGTGAACGAGATGAGCGCCGCGTCCATTTGCCGGGCCAGTTCCACCCCGGCCTGATACGGCGTGGCCGGGTCGCCGGTGGTGGACACCACCACGACCTTGCCCGGTCCGGGCCCGGTGACTGGGTGCGGTGACGACGTCGCGGGCACCGGCCACAGCGCGCAGATGTCGCGCGGCGCGTATCCGGTGAACTGGCCGTAGGACATGAACGGGGCGGCAGCACGGGTCCGTTGATCCGCGTCGGCCCACACCGCCGGGTCGGTGGGGAACGGCGTGTCGACGCACCGAATCGCGGTGAATGCGTCCTGCATGTTCTGGTAGTGCCCGGCTTCGTCGCGGCGCCAGTAGTCGTCGGCGAGCAACAGCAGATCACCCGCGTCGGTGCCGCGCGTCAATCCGAGCAGCCCGCTCGTCAGGTACGGCCAGTATCGCGCCGAGTACAGGGCGTTGCCGGTGCCGGTGATCGCGTCGGCGTAGCCGAGTCCACGCGGGTCCGCAGTGGGGTGTGGCGTCGTCACCAGTGGATCCACGAGCCGTTGGTACCGGCTGACGAACTGGGCAGGGTCGGTGCCCAGAGGACAGTCGGCTGACGTCGCGCATTCCGCAGCGTAGGTGTCGAACGCCTTCTGGAAGCCGGCGAGCTGGCGGACGTTCTTGGTGATCGGATCCAGGCTCGGGTCGATCGCGCCGTCGAGCACCATCGTGCGCACCCGGTTCCCGAACTGTTCGGCGTACGCGCCGCCCAGTTCGGTGCCGTA
This sequence comes from Mycolicibacterium arcueilense, assembly GCF_058536225.1. Lineage (NCBI taxonomy): Bacteria > Bacillati > Actinomycetota > Actinomycetes > Mycobacteriales > Mycobacteriaceae > Mycobacterium > Mycolicibacterium arcueilense. Next base: position 103,417 of record NZ_JBZTYL010000022.1, on the reverse strand, counting down.
GGAGAAGCCCAGATAGTTGATCTGTTCCTCCCCCAGCGCGGCCCGCACCGCATCCATGTCCCGCACGGCGGAGGCGGTGCCGACATTGGCCAGGAACGGTGCGCCCATGCGGTCGAGGCATTGCTGCGCGAACTGGCGGTAGACGTCTTCGATGTGGGCGACCCCGGCCGGGCTGTAATCGGCCATCGGCTCGCGGCGGTAGGCGTCGATCTCGGAGTCGGTTCGGCAGCGCAGTTCCGGGGTGGAATGCCCGACGCCGCGCGGATCGAAGCCGACCAGATCGAAATGATCGGTGAGTGGGGAGCCGGCCAGCGCGGCACCCATGCCGGCGACGGTGTCCACCGCCGAGGCACCGGGGCCGCCCGGGTTGATGAACAGGGAGCCGATCCGCTCACCACTGGCCGGAATCCGGATGACGGCCAATTGTGCTTGTGCGCCTTGGGGGTCCGGGGAATTCCAATCGATCGGAACAGCGACCGTGCTGCACTGCGCCATCGGAATCCGTGCCGGATCTTGCACCCATTGAGCGCAACTTCCCCACTCCGGCCCGGATTCCGGCGCAGCAGCCGCGACGGGGACGGCGACCGGGCACACCACCGCGGATGCGCTGAGCAGAGTCACCGCAAGAGCTCTCGCCGCCCGCCTGCCCGCCCACCACACGGCAGTCATGGTCGCACGGCGGCCACCGCCGGGTCTGCGCCTGAGGCCGACCAGAGATCGGCCGGAGACCAACCGGTGACCTTGACGGTCGGACCGGTCAGCAACGGGTTCCGGGCGGGGGCACCGTCACGTCGACGAGGTAGGTCGCGGCGATGTCGTCGATGCACTTGTTGCCCTGGAACACCACCGTGTGCTGGGTGCCCTCGAAGGTCACCAGGGTGCCGCCGAGTTGGCGGGCCAGGTCGACGCCCGCCTGGTATGGCGTCGCCGGGTCGTTGGTGGTCGAAACCACCAGGGTCGGAGGCAGGCCCTTCACCGAGATCTCGTGCGGCTTGCTGGTAGGCGGTACCGGCCAGAACGCGCAGGTGCCCATGGGCGCATGTCCGGTGAACTCGCCATAGCTCATGAACGGGGCCACCTCACGGGCCCGCCGGTCCTCTTCGACGACGGTGGCCCGGTCGGTGATCGCGGGCTTGTCCACGCAGTTGACCGCGACGCGGACGTCGGTCGAATTGTTGTAGTGGCCCTTGGCATCTCGACCCATGTAGAGGTCTGCCAACGCCAGCATGACATCCCCGTTACCGTTCTTGAGTCCGGTCAGGCCCTCGGTGAGGTGCCGCCACAGATTCGGCGAGTACAGCGGCAGGATGGTGCCGACGGTGGCGTCGCTGTAGCCCAGCCCGCGCTGATCGCGGGTCTTGGCGGGGTGCTCCACCAGCGGGTCGATCAGGCTCTTGTACACCTCGACGGCCTTGGCCGGATCGGTGCCCAGCGGGCAGTCGGGGTTCTTGGTGGTGCAGTCCGTGGCGTAGTTGTCGAAGGCCTTCTGGAACGCCGCGGCCTGGCGGATGTCCTCTTCCACCGGATCGGCATTGGGGTCGACGGCACCGTCGAGGATCATCGCGCGGACCTTCTGCGGGAACTGCTCGGCGTAGGTGGCGCCGATGCGGGTGCCGTACGAGTAGCCGAGGTAGGTCAGCTTGTCGTCACCGAGGGCCGCGCGGATGGCATCCAGATCCTTGGCGACGTTCTCGGTGCCGACGTTCTCCAGGAACTCCTTGCCCATCTTGTCGACGCAGCGCTGAACGAACTTCTTGGTCTCGTTCTCCAGGTGCTCGACGCCCTCGGGGGTGTATTCCACCGTCGGATCGGCACGCAACCGGTCGTTGTCCTCGTCGGAGTTGCACCACACCGCAGGTGTGGAGGATCCGACACCGCGCGGATCGAACCCGACGATGTCGAAGCGGTCCTTGACCGACTGCGGCAGGCCCGACAGCAGGGAGACGGCCGATTCCACGCCGGATTCGCCGGGGCCGCCGGGGTTGATCACCAGCGAGCCGATCTTCTGGCCCGCGGCAGGGAATCGGATCATCGCCAGGCGGGCGACGTCGCCGTCAGGTTTCGAGTAGTCGACCGGCACCGACAGCATCCCGCATTCGGCGTTGTCGGGGATCTGCACGTGGTCCCCGGAGCCGGCGTTGCACGGCAGCCATTGCACCGGCGTGCCGGGCCGCGGAACGGCGATCTTGGCCTGGCCGTCGACCACCTGGGTGCAGCCCGCCGCGGCCACCGCCGTCATCGCCAGCAGCGCGCCGAACCTCATCCTGAACTTCATGGCTGACCATGCTGCCATGACACGACATCGCCGCAGGCCGGGCCTGGTCACGAGGTGCCCCGACTCTATCGGGTAGCGGCAAGGAGTTCGTCGAGCGCGACGTGGAAGTCGTCGGCCATATCCCACAGGTCAGGCAGCAGATCCGGGCAGGACATGATGCCGACGTCGAGCTTGCCGGTCAGCGACATCACGGTGATGTTGAGACCGGATCCGTGGAAGATCGGGCCCAGCGGGTACATGGCCTTGACCTCACACCCCAGTAGGTAAAGCGGGTCCTGCGGCCCGGGCACGTTCGAGATGACGAGGTTGTGGACGGGTTTGGCTCCCGACAGCCGGCTGGCCGCGTACACCCGCATCGCGGCACCGAACACCGCCGGTGCCGCGAACTGGGTCCAGTCCTGGAGCAGCGTCGCGCCGATCGCGGAACTGTGTTGCTTGGCAACCGAATTCGATGCCGAGATGGCGCGCAGCCGCTCAGCCGGATCCTCGATGTTGGTTTCGAGTTTGGAGAACATCCCCGACACCTGATTGCGGCCGGGCCGGTCGGAGCGGTCGTGCACCGATACCGGCACCATCGCGACCAGCGAGCTTTCCGGCAGTTCACCGCGGTCGTGCAGGAAGGTGCGCAGCACGCCGGACACCAGCGCCATCACGACGTCGTTGACCTTGACGTCGAAGTGGTTCTTGACGGTCTTGATGTCCTCAAGGTCCAACTGGGCGAACGCCACGCTGCGCTGACCGGTGATGTTGGTGTTGAACGCGGTCTTCGGCGCGTTGAACGGGGCCGCCATCGCCTGCCCGTTGATTGCCCGGCGCACCGTGTCGATGACCGTGCTCGCGGTGGTGGGCAGCACGTTGGCCAGCTTCAGTGGCCGGGTCACAAACCTGAGTGCACCGCTGATGGCGATCTCGGCGCCAGTGGCGTCGCCTACGCCGTCGACCGGATCCGGAGGCGGTGCGTCCGCCACGGTGGTGCACAGCTGCGACATCAGGTTGGCGCCGGTCACCCCGTCGACGCCGGAGTGATGCACCTTCGTCATCAGCGCCAATCGGCCTCCGGCCTGGGCGTCGGTGCCCGCGACGTTCTCGATCACCCACATCTCCCACAATGGCCGGGTCCGGTCCAACGGAAGCGACGCGATGTGTCCGCAGATCTCGGACAGCTCGGCCCGCCCACCGGGCCCGGGCAGGCCGATCCGGTGCAGGTGCCGGTTGACGTCAAAGTCCTTGTCTTCCACCCGCACCGGGTGGTCGAGATTGAACCGGCTGTCGGCCAGCTTCTCCCGGAATTGCGGCATCGCCTTGATCGTGAGGGAAAGCGCGTCACGCATCCGGTCGAAGGTGTAGCCGCCCGGCATGGTCGAGCTGTCGAGTTCGAGCACCGAGCACACGTGCATGGGCTGCGCGGCAGTTTCGAGGTACAGGAAGCTGGCGTCGAGTCCGCTGAGCCGTTGCATGCCGCTGATGTTAGGGCTCCGCGCACAAACTGTGAGGAAATCCACTCGAACGTCGCTTTGGCCTTCATTACGTGCAGTGGCAGACTTGCATTTGTCAGCCGAACCCGGGGACCGCAGAGCGGCCTCGAGGATCGAACCGACCATCACAAGGGACGACGATGTCTGAACAGTCTGTTTATGGTGCTTCCGATTCTGTCGAAGCCAAGCCGCGCACCAAGGTCCGCACGCTCACACTGCAGAAGTGGAAGTCCGAAGGCCACAAGTGGGCGATGCTCACGTGTTACGACTACTCCAGCGCACGGGTATTCGACGAGGCCGAGATTCCGGTACTGCTGGTCGGCGACTCCGCCGCAAACGTGGTCTACGGCTACGACACCACCGTGCCGATCTCGATCGATGAGCTGATCCCGTTGGCCCGCGCGGTCGTCAAGGGCGCCCCGCACGCCCTGGTGATCGCCGACCTGCCGTTCGGCAGCTACGAGAGCAGCCCCACCCAGGCCCTGGCGACCGCCACCCGCTTCATGAAGGAGACCGGCGCGCAGGCCATCAAGCTCGAGGGTGGTGAGCGGATGGCCGATCAGATCGCAACTCTGTCCGCCGCGGGCATCCCGGTGGTCGCGCACATCGGCTTCACGCCGCAGAGTGTCAACGGGCTGGGCGGGTTCCGCGTGCAGGGTCGCGGCGACGCCGCCGAGCAGACCATTCACGACGCGATCGCCGTGCAGGAAGCCGGTGCCATCGCGGTCGTGCTGGAGATGGTGCCCGCCGAGTTGGCCACGCAGATCACCGGCAAGTTGACCATCCCCACCGTCGGCATCGGGGCCGGCCCCAACTGCGATGCCCAGGTGCTCGTCTGGCAGGACATGGCCGGGCTCACCAGTGGCAAGACCGCCAAGTTCGTGAAGCGCTTCGGTGACGTAGGCGGCGAACTGCACCGGGCCGCAACGCAGTACGCCCACGACGTGGCGTCCGGGGTGTTCCCGGCCGAAGAGCACTCTTACTGATCTCTCCCCCGCCGAGATCAACGAAAGCGTCGCTGGAGAACGGATTCAGCGACGTTTTTGTTGATCTGACGGTGCGTTGATCCGTGTGACGATTGAGTGTGTGAACAGCGACCAGGACAAGCCCTCTGACCGCACCGCACCGAGTCGAATTGCGTCATTCTCCGCCGGCGCCGCCATTGTCCTGCTGTTGTCGGCGATTGCACTGGCAGTCTGGAGTCGCCTCGACGCCAGGTTCGGTGTAGTCGGCGATGCCGCGCCCCCTTCGGGCGTCGACGAGCATCCGTGGAACTCGGCCACCTTCCTTTCCGTGTCGGCAGCCGTCGTCGCCGTATTGCTGCTGATCCCGCTCCAACGCACCATGCGGCCGCGGACAGCCGCCACGCCACCCCGTTGGGGCTCCGTGGGCGTGGTGGCGATCTGCGCCCTCGTGTTCCTCGCCGCGTTCAGCACCGGCGTGCCTGGCTACTTCCGCGATGTCATGAGTGAAGGCCCCATCACGGTGGCGCTGCCGGCGGCGGTGGGCGCCTGGGTGCTTGCCATCGCCGGTGCAGTCGCCACGGTGTTCGCGGGCTTCGGGCTGCCCTGGTGGACTCGACGCGTGAAGTCGGCGCTGGTGGTCGGTGTCGTCGTCGCGGTCGTGCTGTCCGGCGCGGTGACCGTCGCCGCGGGGTTCGCCGGTAACGACTCCAGATTCATCGACGCGACCACAGCGGATCGAGTCGACATTCCGCCGTACCCGACAGCGCTCGGTCAGCACAGATTCAGCGTGAAACTGCCTGGGGCGCGGCCAGCTTTCGACCAGGCGAGTTACGAAATCTGGCCGGCGGGTGCGGGTTTCATCGTCAGTTATGGCGGTCAAGTCACGGCATATGGTGCCGACGGTCAGGAGCGTTGGCACTACCGCAGAAGCGGACCGGCAGAGCCCGCACTCTCGGCGCGGGTCTACGACCAGGGCACCACCGTGGTCATAGCGGACTTCGGTGCGGCACCGTCCCCTGGCCGGGACCGGAAATATGTTCTGCTGGGCCTGGACTCCGTTACCGGGCAACGGCTGTGGACCCGCCGCGACGCGCGATTGACGTCAGCATTCCTCGCTGAATCAGGCCTCTATGACGCCGATCCTTTCCTTATCGACCGCACCGACGAGACGTGGACCCGGTTCGATGCTCGCACCGGTGAGCCCATGTGGTCGGTGGCGAATCCGAGCGGAGATTGTTCGGAGCAGCGCGCCGTCGATACCGGTAATCGGCTCACGTCACTGTTGTGGTGCGAACGCGAGAGCGAGGGACGGTACGTGGTGGACCACCGCATCCTCACTGCTGACCCACAGAACGGTGCGAAGCTCTGGGAGCACACGTACCTGCCGGACGTGTCGCTCGATGACGATTCCTGGCGGGGTTTCTCGATCTACGCGTTCCCCACCGGCTCGACCGGTCTCTATCTCCGCACCGGTGCGCACGACGCGCGCCGCGCGAGCGACTACTACGTCGATCCGGGCAAGAAGCTCATCGTGCCGCTGCCGGCGGATGTCGGCGCGCAGACCACGCCGGCACCCGCCGACGACTTCCTGGTCCGCCACCACTACGACGGACGCAAGTGGGACGTGCTGTCGGTGTACGGCAACGACGGGAAACCGCGCTGCACCACCACGACACCGGTGTACCCCGCAGGCACGCTACTACCCAACCGCAGGCAATCCGACGTCGGCTACGTGGCGTTGCGCGACGGCTTCGTCGTGTCCGATTTCAGCCGGGAGCACGGCAGCGATCCAGACGGTCCGTCGTTCTTGCGGATGTTCAGCAACACAACGTGTCAGCCGGTGTCCGAAGTCCCCTTCGACGCGATCCTCGGACTGGTGGCCGCGCCCGGCGTCTTGTTGGCACTACGCCAGGACGTTCCCGACATGGAGACCGTGGTGATCGAGGGCTACGCCTGAGCTTTCACGGCCAGAGCTTCTAGGCGAAGTCGGGCTTGCGCTTGGCCAGGAACGCGTCGACGCCCTCGCGGCCGTCGGCGGAGTTGGCCCGCTCGGCGATGAAGCGCCCTTCGGCAGCCATCTGTTCTTCGAGGCTGTTCTTGAACGAGGACACCAACAGCGACTTGACCGCACCGTTGGATCCGCCGGAACCGGCGGCCACCTGCTCGGCAAGTTTGGCGGCACGCGCGGCCAGTTCGTCGCCCGCGACCACCTCGGTGACCAGTCCCCACTCCTGTGCCTCGGCGGCCGAGAGCGTGCGGTTGGTGAGGATGAGCTCCTGTGCCCGGCGCAGGCCGACGAGCCGCGGCAGGTGATAGGACGCGCTGCCGTCGGGGCTCAGGCCCACCTTCGTGTACGCCATGGTGAAGGTGGCGGATTCGGCGGCCAGGACCAGGTCGCCGGTCACCGCGAGGCTGAACCCGGCGCCGGCCGCGGTGCCGTTGACCGCGGTGATCAGCACGGCATCCATCCGGGCGAACGATGAGATGGCCTGGTGCAGGTCGTCGGCGACGCCCTTGATGAAGCGGCCCCGGTCGGGCGCGGTGGCGAACGATTTGAGGTCGCCACCCGCGCAGAAGAACCGGCCCGCACCGGTCAGCACCACGACCTTGGTGGCGGGCGTGTCGCAGCGCCGCGCGGCGTCGGCCAGTTCGCGAGTCATGGTGTCGTTCATGCCATTCGCGGCGTCCGGGCGGTTCAGCGTGATGTACGCGACGGCTCCGGACTGTTCGAACGAGATGGCTTCATAGGTGGGCTCGGTCACGGCCCGAACTCTAGCGGGCCGGGGTTTGCGGCGGTCGCACCCCCAGTCGGGCCGCGGTGGCAGTCACCAGCGGACTGAAGTCGCCGTCGAACCCGAGGATCCGAAGCGCCGCCTCCGCAATCACCCATGGCTGCGCGGGCGTGCCCTCGACCTCGTCGGAGCGGGTGTTGACCACCGATTCGACCAACCGGAACGGCAGGTCGGCGGCCGCGGGTGGACCCTCGCACTCGGCGATCACCGCCTCTGACAACCTGCGATACACCTCGCGAAGCTCGGCGCGCCGTTGCCGGAACGGCGCGAACCGGTCGGTCCGGAGCTCGGGAAGCAGATAGAGGGCACCCAGATTCCACCGTCCTGCACACAACTGGCGCGCATCGGCGACGGCGAGGATGTGCAGGCGTTGTGCCGCCGTACCCGCGCTGTCGAGCAGTTCGGCGCCCAGGCGCAGGGCCTCGTCGACGGTGCCTGCCAGCAGGGCGTCGAGGATGTCGTCCTTGGTGGCGAAATGGTGGTACAGCGAGGCCTGTCGCACCCCGACCTCGTCGGCGATCCGCCGGGTCGACGTGCTGGCGTAGCCGTGGTTGGTGAACAGCTCGGCGGCGGCGTCGAGGATCTGTTCGCGGGCAGTCGTGCCCGGCCGCCGCGGCCGCTCCAGCCGCGGGCGTCCGCGCCCGGCACTGGCGTTCGCCGGTGTCGTCTCAGCCCCCATGCCAGCAACAGTAAGAGACGTCTGCGGACCTGACCGACAGCGCGGTCGGGACAGCGCCAAGTCTTGATGTTGCTGTGACCGGACACCGGTCGTGGCACCCACCCGGATATGGCACGCTGGTGCCATCCGATCTCCCGCCTCCGGTGCACAGCGAAGGTGACTATGGCTCCCGGCAAATCCAAGACCGCGAGATACACCGAAATCGAGCGGAAGTTCGCCGTCACCGAGGACACCGTCTCGCCCTCGTTCGAGGGTTTGTCGGCCGTCACCGAGGTGGAGCACACCCCGACCCAGCATCTGGATGCGGTGTACTTCGACACCCCCGATCGCGACCTGGCCGCGCACCGCATCACGTTGCGGCGCCGCACCGGCGGCAGCGACGCGGGCTGGCACCTGAAGCTCCCGGCCGGGGTCGACACCCGCACCGAGGTCCGCACCCCACTGGGCGCGGGGACCGACACAGTGCCCGAGGATCTGCGCGACATCGTACTGGCGATCGTCCGGGATCGTCCGCTGGCCCCGGTGGCCCGGGTCAGCACCGAACGCAGCGTCGAGGTACTGCACGGGACGGACGGCGTCGCACTCGTCGAATTCTGTGATGACCGGGTGACCGCTTCGGCCGTTGAGGGCGAAGAACAGAGCTGGCGGGAGTGGGAGCTGGAGCTGCTCACCGCCGATGTGCCCGACGACCTGATGGATCGGCTGTCAAACCGGCTGGCGGATGCCGGCGCGGAACCGGCCGGGCACGGTTCGAAACTGGCCAAAGTCCTCGGTACCGACCAGGTCCCGGCCCCGACTCCCCCGGCCGATCCGGTACACCGGGCCATCGCGGAGCAGATCGACGCACTGCTGGAGTGGGACCGCGCGGTACGTGCGGACGCCTACGACTCGGTGCATCAGATGCGGGTGACGACCCGCAAGATCCGCAGTCTGCTGCAGGAGTCCAAGGACTCCTTCGGACTCGATGACGACGGCTGGGTGCTCGACGAGCTGCGGGCGCTGGCCGCCGTCCTGGGTGTGGCCCGTGATGCCGAGGTGCTGGGCGAGCGCTATCAGCGCGCGCTGGACGAGATGCCCGCCGAGCTGGTCCGCGGCCCGGTGCGCCAGCGTCTGGTCGAGGGTGCCAACCGCCGCTACACCGCCGGCTGGCGACGTTCCCTGTTGGCGATGCGGTCGCAGCGCTACTTCCGGCTGCTGGACTCACTGGAAGAGTTGGTCAGTGCCGAGCAGGCGGAATCCGCGGACTCTGCAAAGTCTTCGGTGAGTATCGACGCCGCGTACAAGCGGGTACGCAAGGCGGCCAAGACCGCTGCGGCGGTGGCTGCCGAAGATGCCAGCGCTGAGGAGAAGGATGAGGCGCTACACCGGATCCGCAAGGGCGCCAAGCGGCTTCGTTACACCGCGGCTGCGACCGGGGCGGACAAGGTGTCCGATCGGGCGAAGAGCATCCAGACCCTGCTGGGCGACCACCAGGACAGCGTGGTGAGCAAGGCACATCTGAGCACCCAAGCCGATGCCGCACATGCCGCCGGTGAGGACACCTTCACCTACGGGCTGCTCTATCAACAGGAGCACGACGCCGCCCAGCAGTCCCGGGCGTTGTTGGACGACGCGCTGAAGAAGCTGGCCAAGGCGGTGCGCAAGGCCCACTAGGGGGCTGGGGGCGAACGAGTTGGCCTGTAAGCCGGATTCTGTGCTGGCCCTCCCGTTGCCAGGAGGGTCAGTGGCGACCATCCATCTGGACACACCGTTGCCGGGTGCCTCGAGCGGCCTACCCGCAGGCTCGGGCGAGCAGCCCTCGAACGCCTGCGCGGCCGCAACCAGGTTGCGGCCTTCTTGGCCTTGCTTCGGGTGGGGTTTGCCTAGCCACCCCGGTCACCCGGGGTGCTGGTGCGCTCTTACCGCACCGTTTCACCCTTACCCCTGGCCGCAAGGGCTCAGGTGGCGGTCTGTTTTCTGTGGCACTTTCCCGCGAGTCGCCTCGGATTGCCGTTAGCAATCACCCTGCTCTGTGAAGTCCGGACTTTCCTCGACACCCGAAGGTGCCGCGGCCGCCCAGCCAACTCGTTCGCGCTGGTCAGACTACCCTCAAAATCATGGCTCAGGTGCCACCGGCACGATATTTGCTCCGCGCGAAGGATCTGGCGGACGCCCGCTACGCGGATCCGATCACCGTCGACGACCTTGCCGCGGCGGCCGGCTTGTCCCGTGCGCATTTCAGCCGCATGTTCACCCGCACCTTCGGCGAGTCTCCGCGCGCCTATCTGCAGAGCCGGCGCCTGGAGCGGGCTGCGGCACTGCTGCGCAACACCGACCGCTCGGTGGCGGACATCTGCGTGATGGTCGGCCTGCACAGCGTGGGGTCGTTCACCACAAGTTTCGCTCGCGTGTACGGCAAGCCTCCGGCGGCCTATCGCGCCGGCCTGCCGCCTGCGATGCTGCGCGCCCCGGTGCCCAGTTGCATTCTGGCGCGCGATACCCGGCGCGCGCACACCGGACGGGCCAAGACAGCACAAACGGAGAAGACGGCCGGGCCGGAGCGGACGTAGCGTCTGCTCATGATGAAAATCGCCTACACGCATCTGTGGGTTCACGATCAGGAAGTCGCGTTGAAGTTCTGGACCGAGAAGGTGGGAATGGAAGTGCGCGAAGATGTTTCGTTTCCGGAGGAGATGGGCAACTTCCGGTGGGTCACGGTCGGCCCGCCGGGACAGGAGGACGTCGGCATCGTGCTGATGGCTGTGCCCGGCGAGCCCGTGATGGATGAAACGACCCGCAAGCAAGTCCAGGAGCTGACCGCAAAGGGCTTCGCCGGCACGGTGTTTCTGACCACCGACGACTGCCAGAAGAGCTACGAGGAGCTCACTGCCCGCGGCGTCGAGTTCACCGAGCCGCCCAATCAGATGCCCTACGGCATCGACTCCGGATTCCGTGACCCGTCGGGCAACAGCATCCGACTGACCCAACGCACGGACTGAACCGCAGTGACTAAGCCGCGGGCGCGCAGCGCGCGAACTCGATCGCGACCCGCAGCTCGGTCACGCTGTCGTACCTCTCGATGGGCCCGGGTGGCGGCGGGGCGGTGGACCGGTAGACCGCGCCGGTCGGGGTGACGAATTCGGCTGTGTGCACACCGTTCTCGTCACTGGTCGTCACTCTCCACCCGGGTGATTCTTTGACGTAGTTGCACCGTTCACACTCGCCGAGAGCGTTGCGTGCACTGGTGGGACCACCCCGGGCATGCGGCTGGGCGTGGTCGTAATGGCGGATCGGGGCGTCGCAGTAGGGGGTTCTGCAGGTCTGGTCCCGCAATCCGATGAATTGGGCCAGCGCCTTGGGAAACAGCCGCGACCGTGACTCCATCGCCACCAGCGCCCCGGATTTCGGGTGTCGGTAGAGCCGCCGCAGGGTGGCCCGCGACCGCTCGTCGGCCACCGCGTCACTCACGAGGGAACGGGCCACCGACGCCGGCACCGGTCCGTATCCCTCGACCACGGCCGGATTCTCGTCTTCCCCGACCAGAGTCTGGTCGGAGAGCAACAGATTCACCGCCACCGGCTCGGGCACCGTGGCGGGGCGGCCGGTCACCCGCTCCGCCACGGTGTCGGCCATCACCTGGCCGCGCGTCCGGCCGTCGAACGTCGTATCAGCGCTGCGTTTGAGCGCCGCATACACGCCCACGCCCTTCTGCACCGGCAACAACACCGTCAGCCGCGCCATGCAGTCCGGCGCGGGCCGGATCCAGACATCTCGATCCTCCGCTGCCTTCGCCATCCGGTCGACGAATGCCTGAGGATCCAGCCGGTAGGCGATCTTCTTGGCTTCCGCCTCGATCCGCCCGTTTCCCAGACCGTCAAGCTTGGTGACATCGCCACACATCTCGGCATCCAGCGCCCGGCGATCCTCGACCGTCAGGCATGCCGACTCCCGCACGATCAAAGTCGCCCGCCATTCCGACAGCACACCGGACTCCAGCGCCGCCAACGTGTGCGGCATCTCGTACACCAACGCCTTGGCGAACCCGAGATGCCGACTGCCACACGTCGGCGAATCATGGCGGGCCAGCGCGATCTCCGAGGCCACCCCACGACCTCGTTTGGCCCTCGGCACCCGCGCCGCCGCCTCGTCGGCCCGGCGCTTCTCGTCCAACAAGGCCGCGCACCGGGCCTGGCCGGCGGCCGCAGCCGACTTGGCCCGTTCGAGTTCCTCGATGCGCCGATGCAACTCGGCCTCATCGGCATGTGGGTTGACCTGCGCCAAACCCGCAATATCGAACATACATTCGACTATGCCACACGGGTACGACAAGTCGATTCAGCCCAAACGACGCAACACCATCACGTTGTCGATCAAGGTGCCGGGTTGCCCATCGGGACCGGTCGCCTCCCGCTCGTCGGCACCCACCCGAACCCGTTCCCATTGCGCGTCGTCGAGGCTCAGCGAGTCGACCACCTCGTCGGCGCTGGGGAACGGAAATTTCCGGACATGCTCGGGAGCCCAGGGCGGCGCAGCCCCGTGATCGACAACGACCAGCAGGCCGCCGTCGGCCACAGTACCGGCGGCGCGACGCAGCATCGCGGCACGGTCCATGCCGATCGGCGACTGCAGGAACTGGGCGGAGACGAGGTCGAAGCGACCGTCCGGAAGGCTCTCGGACAGGTCGTGGCGTTCGAACGTGATCCGTTCCGCCACACCACGTTCCCGCGCCTCGGCCGCGGCCCGGGCGAGCGCGGTTTCGGAGACGTCGACTCCCGTGACCTCCCAGCCGTGTTCGGCCAGCCAGACGGCGTCGCCCCCCTCACCGCAGCCCAGATCGAGAGCCCGGCCCGCGGGCAGGCCCTCGGCGATCTTCGCCAGCTGAGCATTGACCCGGCCGCTCCAGATGCGGCCGCGCTGCCCGTAATGCCGTTCCCAGTACTGGGCAGTGACGGCCGTCTGCGCGGGCCACGGCGGCACCGGCAGTCCGACGTCTTCGCCGAGCAGGTGCTGCACGACGGCGGCGCCGGCCTGGCTGCCCGATGCGACAGCCGCGGCCACCTGGGGCATCTGGGCACTCAGGTCACCCGCGGCGAACAAGCCCGGCACCGAGGTGCGTGCGAACCCGTCAACGAGCAGCGCATCGGCGGCGATCGGCCCGGGCGCCGAGACCGCCCCGAGTTGCGCGGCCAGCGGCGAGCGCTGGTGCAGTGTGGCGGCGACGAGCGCACCGCGCCTGGCCAGCCGGGTGCCATCGGCGAATTCGACCGCTTCGAGTTCACCGTCGCGGGCGACGAAGCCGGCGATCGAACGGTCGTCGACACTGATTCCGGCCGCGTCCAGCTGCTTGACCTGTGCGTCGTCCAGCCCACTGTCCCCGTTCGTCAATACGACCAGATCCTCGGTCCAGCCGCGCATCATCAGCGCCGAGTGCACCGCACGGTCGCCCTGGGCAATCACGGCGACCGGCGCGTCGCGCATCTCCCAGCCGTGGCAGAACGGGCAGTGGAAAACCGAGCCGCCCCAGAGGCCTTCGAGCCCCGCGATGTTCGGCGCGCGGTACTCCATGCCGGTGGCCAACAGCATCGTCCTCGCCTGCTCGCGGGTTCCGTCGGCCAGCTCGAGGGCGAATCCGGGCTCACCACGTACGACTTCGCCGGTGCGCACCTCCACGGTGGGGTAGGCAGCCAACTCGGCGCGGCCTGCCGCATAGAGGTCGGCAGGCGGACGGCCGTCACTGCCCAGCAGACCACCGATGCCGGGTGCGGCCAGATTGCTCTGATTCCCCGCGTCGACGAGCAGCACGCGCCGGCGGGCCCGGCCCAGCACCAGCGCCGCACTCAGTCCGGCCGCCCCACCACCGACGATTACGCAGTCCCAAACATTCTCCATGACTTCGAGCTTGCCCAATCACATGGCAAAGTGCCAAGCTAATTTGCCATGGAGGCAAACGCAGCCGATCCGGCCGACATCGACGCCCTGGTCCGCAGCCGGCTTCGTGAGTTGCGCGCCCAACGCGGGCTCACCCTGGAAGATGTTGCGCGCCGCGCCCAGATCGACGTATCGACGCTGAGCCGGCTGGAATCGGGCAAGCGCCGACTCGCCCTGGACCACCTACCCCGACTGGCCGCCGCGCTGTCGGTCACCACCGACGAGTTACTGCGCGCGCCACAGGCCGAGGATCCCCGGGTCACCGGCAGCTCACACACCCACCACGACATCACCTACTGGCCGTTGACCCGGCAGGGCCCGGCGTCCGGGCTGCACGCCTACAAGATCCGGATCAGTGCCAAGCGCCGCAAGCCACCCGCCGAATTCCCGGTCCACGAAGGACGCGACTGGATGTACGTGTTGTCGGGCCAATTGCGCCTGATCCTCGGCGAGCAGGACTTCGTCGTCAAACCCGGTGAGGCCGTGGAGTTCTCGACCTGGACCCCGCACTGGTTCGGGGTCATCGACGGACCGGTCGAGGCGATCACGATCTTCGGCCCGCACGGCGAACAATTACACCTGCACGCCTGACCTACAGGTATGCGGTCTGGTTCACCAACCGCACCGAAGATCCACCGTCGCCGTAGAACTCGGCGATCGACAGCGAAGCCAGATCCAGGTGCAGCCGGTACAGGATGCCCTCCCCCGCATCGAGCGCCAGCCGCAGGATCGTCTTGATCGGGGTCACGTGCGAGACCACCAGAACCGTTGCCGCGCCGTACTCGGCGACGATCCGGTCGCGGGCCCGACCGACACGGTGCGCCACCGCATCGAAGCTCTCGCCACCGGGCGGCTCGACGCTGGTGTCACGCAGCCAGCGCCGGTGCAGTTCCGGATCCCGTTGCGCGGCTTCGGCGAACGTCAGTCCTTCCCACGCGCCGAAGTCGGTCTCGATCAGGTCATCGTCGACACGGACGTCGACGCCGAGCGCCTTGGCCGCCGCCGCTGCGGTCTCATAGGCCCGCTCCAGCGGCGAGCTGACCACCGCCGCGACACCCCCGCCGGCGCCCAGATACCGCGCAGCAGCGTCGGCCTGCCTGCGCCCCTCCTCGGTCAGCACCGGGTTCCCGCGGCCCGAATAGCGCCGGGCGATGGACAATTCGGTCTGACCGTGCCGCAGCAGCAACAGCCGCGTGGGAGCGCCGGTCGCACCGGTCCAACCCGGCGCCGACAGCGCAGCCTTCTCGGCCTGCACGGGCTCCTTGGCCGGCTCGGGCGCAGGCTGCTCGGTGAGAATGCCTGCCGCAGCGTCCATGGCTTCGTTCGCCAGCCCGTCGGCATGGCTGTTGCGTTCGCGCGGAATCCACGTGTAGCTGGCCCGGTCGAAGCCCGCGGCCAGCTCAGCCGCCCGGCGCTGCAGAGGAATCAGGTCGGGATGCTTGACTTTCCAGCGTCCCGACATCTGTTCGACGACGAGCTTGGAATCCATCGACACTGCCACCTCGTCCGCGCCCAGCTCGGTAGCGGCCTCCAAACCGGCGATCAGGCCGCGGTATTCGGCGACGTTGTTGGTGGCGCGGCCGATCGATTCCTTACGTTCGGCCAGTATTGCGGTGTGTTCGGCGTCGAACACCACCGCGCCGTAGCCCGCCGGTCCCGGATTTCCCCGGGATCCGCCGTCGGCCTCGACGAGAACCTTCACTGCTTGAACCTCAGCAGGATCGCTCCGCACTCGGGGCAGCGCAGCACGTCATCCTCGGCCGCCGCAGCGATCCGGGCGCTCTCACCGCGGTCGATCTCGATCCGGCAAGCGCCGCAGCGCCGGCCCTGCAGCAACCCGGCACCTGCCCCGCCTCGGGAGCGCAGGCGTTCGTAGAGACCGACGAGCTCAGGATCGATCAGACCGACGAGTCCTTCGCGGCGGGTCACCGCCTGGTGCTTGGCCTGGTCGATCTCCACCAATGCCGCGTCACGGGCCTGCTGTGCCGACGACAGCGCGGCCTGAAGGTCATCGATGCGCTGCATCGCTTCGGCCTGCTGTCCCGCCAGTTCCTCGCGGCGTTCCATGAGCTCCAGCAGGGAGTCCTCCAGGCTCGATTGCCTGCGCTGCAAGGTTTCCAGCTCATGCTGGATCTCGGCGACCTGCTTGGCGGCCACCGTGCCACCGTCGATCAGCTTGCGGTCGCGGTCCTCCCGCTGACGGACCGAGTCGATCTCGCTTTCGAGCTTGGTCACCTGGGCTTCCAGGTCTTCCAGGGCGATGCCGAGCACGCCGACCCCGTCACCGGCGGCGGCGTGCGCGGCCTGTGCCTCGTCCACCTTCTGCTGTTCGGCCAGGTGCTTGGCGCGGTGCTCGATGCGCCCGAGTTCGGCATCGACCTCCGTCAGCGCGAGAAGCGAACGTTGTTGTTTTACTTCGGCTTTCATGCCCTGACTTTCATGTTGTTGGTAGCGATCAGCACTCGACGTTCCACGGGTCGGTGCGTACGGAGGACACTCGCACCTTCAGCGCGTCACCGAACTGCCCGCGCAGGACTCCGGCGGCCTGGGCACACCAGGGGAACTCGGTGGCCCAGTGCGCCACGTCGATGAGCGCGACCGGTGACAGGCGTCGGTGCTCATCAGCGGGATGGTGCCGCAAATCCGAGGTGACGTAAGCCTGTACGTCGGCGCGGGCCACTGTGCCCAACAGTGAGTCGCCCGCTCCCCCGCAGACGGCGACGCGCGACACCATGGCGTCGGGATCCCCCGAGGTCCGCACCCCCCACGAGGTGGCCGGCAACGCAGCTCGGACGCGGGATGCGAACGCCGACAAGGGCTCTGGCCGATCCAGCTGCCCGATCCGACCGATGCCCACGTCCCCGGGGATCGGCGCCAGCGCGAAGATGTCGAAGGCAGGTTCCTCGTAGGGGTGCGCGGCCCGCAGGGCAGACAGGATGGTGGACCGAAGCCGCGACGGCGCGATCACCTCGACCCGGTCCTCGGCCACCTGCTCGACGGTGCCCACCTCGCCGATGGCCGGGGCGGCCCCGTCGTGCGGCAGGAACTGGCCGGTTCCGGCCACACTCCAGCTGCAGTGCGAATAGTCGCCGATGCGCCCGGCGCCCGCGTCGAACAACGCCTCGCGCACCGTCGCCGCGTCCGCCGCCGGTACGAACACCACCCATTTGTCCAGATCGGGACCGGATGCCACCGGCGACAGCACCGCGTCGACCCTCAGACCCAACGCCTCGGCCAGCGCATCGGACACGCCGGGTGAGGCCGCGTCGGCATTGGTGTGGGCGGAGAACAGGGCCCGGCCGGTGCGGATCAACCGGTGGATCAACGCGCCCTTGGCGGTGTCGGCCGCGACGGTGTCCACGCCGCGCAGCAGCAGCGGGTGGTGAGCCAACAGCAGGCCGCGGTCCGGGACCTCGTCGACCACGGCCTCGGTCGCGTCCACGGCGATCGTGACCGATTCCACCGGCTCGCCGGGGTCGCCGCACACCAACCCGACCGAGTCCCAGTCGTGGGCCAGGTGCGGCGGGTATGCCGCGTCCAGGGCGGCGATCACGTCGGCCAACGGCACCCCGGCCGGTCGCGCGCTCATTGCAGTACCTCCGTCATGGCGTCGACGAGTGCGGGCCATTCCGGCCGCACCGCAGCACGCAGGTAGTTTTCCGGCAGGCCCACGAAAGTATCGCAACGCCGTACCGCGATGCCTTTGCTTTCCAGATGTTTCCGCATCAGCTCCGCGTCGGGCACGGTGAACAGCACGAATGGCGCGTCGCCCGCCACCACGCCCAATCCGAGCTCCTCGAGCCCGGCGACCATCGAGGCCCGCAACCCGGCGAGCCGCCGGGCTGAGGCGTCCGCCTCGGCCACGGCCTCCGGACTGCCGGTCGCGGCGATGGCCTCCAGTTGCAGGGTGCCCAGGGGCCAGTGCGGACGCGGCGCGGTGAGTCGGGCCAGCTCGTCGGGCGCGCCGAGGGCGTATCCCACCCGCAGCCCGGCCAGTGCCCAGGTCTTGGTCAGGCTGCGCAACACCAGCACGTCGGGCAGTGATTCGCGGGCCAGTGTCTGCGCCTCACCGGGAATACCGTCGGCGAACGCCTCGTCCACCACCACCAGTCGACCCGGCCGGCACAACACCAGGATGTCGTCGGCGCGGTGCAGCACCCCGGTCGGATTGGTGGGGTTGCCGATGACCACCAGGTCCGCTTCCTCCGGCACGACAGCTCCGGTCAGCGTGAACGGCGGCGGCAGCACCACGTGCTGGATCGGCACACCGGCTGCGGCCAGGACGGCTTCGGGTTCGGTGAACGATGGGGCGACCAGCGCAGCCAACCGTGGCCGCAGCCCGGCGAGCAGGGCGAAGCCCTCGGCTCCACCGGCCAGCAGCGCCACCTCGTCGGTGGCTCGGCCGTGCCGCGTCGCCACGGCTTCCACCGCACGGCGTTGATCGGCCTGGGTCGGGTAGCTGCCCAGGTCCGGCAGTCGGGCGGCCAAGCGGTCGGTCAGCCAGACCGGCGGCCCACCGGGGCGGACGTTGACCGCGAAGTCCAGCATTCCCGGCAATGCGGCCTGGTCGCCGTGGTAGCGGGCGCCTGCGCGGGGTGGGTTCGGCACAGCACGACACTAGTGGTCGGAGGGCTGCCCGCGGCATACGGGAGAATGGGGACGTGACTGACACGCTGGAACTCACCCGACCGCAGCTGGTGCTGTTCGATCTCGACGGCACCCTGACCGATTCGGCGGCCGGGATCGTGTCGAGCTTCCGCCATGCCCTGACCCATGTCGGCGCCGGTATTCCGGAGGGTGACCTGGTCGGACGCATCGTCGGCCCACCCATGCACGAGACGTTGCAGGCGTTGAGTCTGGGTACGACGAGTTTCGACGCCGACGCCGCGATCGCGGCCTACCGCGCCGATTACACGAGCCGCGGCTGGGCGATGAACAGCCTGTTCGACGGGGTCGAGGCGGTGCTGGCCGATCTGCGGGCCGCCGGAGTGCGGCTGGCAGTCGCGACGTCGAAGGCCGAACCGACCGCGCGACGCATCCTGGAGCATTTCGGCCTGGACGGCTATTTCGAGGTGATCGCGGGAGCCAGCCCCGACGGCGTCCGGGCAGCCAAGGCCGACGTGGTCGCCTACGCGCTGGCCCAGTTGCAGCCCCTGCCGGAGCGCGTCCTGATGGTCGGTGACCGGATGCACGACGTCGAGGGTGCGGCCCAGCACGGTATCGACACCGTGGTGGTCGGCTGGGGTTACGGCGCCGCCGATTTCACCGGCCCCACCGCGGTCGCGGCGCACGCCCACGTGGACAGCGTTACCGCACTTCGGGAGGTGCTCGGTGTCTGAGCTGCATGTCACGTTCGTGTGCTCGGGCAACATCTGCCGGTCCCCGATGGCCGAGAAGATGTTCGCCCACCAGATCCGCGAGCGCGGCCTGGCCGACGTGGTCCGGGTGAGCAGCGGCGGCACGGGCGGTTGGCACGCCGGTGACGGCGCCGACAGCCGCGCCTGCCTGGTGTTGTCTGAGCGCGGTTATCCCAGCGAGCACGTCGCCGCCCAGGTCTGCGATGACCATCTCGGCGCCGACATGGTGGTCGCGTTGGGCCGCAACCACCTGCGCATCCTGACCGATCTGGGCGTGGTTCCCGACCGTTTGCGGATGCTGCGCTCGTTCGACCCGCGCTCGGGAGCGCACGCCCTCGACGTGGAGGATCCGTATTACGGCGGCAAGGCCGATTTCGAGGACGTGTTCACCGTGATCGAGTCGTCCCTGCCCGGGCTGCACGCCTGGGTCGACGCGGCGCTGGCCGACCGGGGAATCCGGGGAACGGCAGTCTGATGCGACGCCTGACCTTCCTGCTGCGGCCGCAATGGGTGGCGTTGTTCATCGTGGTGGCCGCCTTCGCCTACCTGTGTTTCACGGTGCTGGCGCCCTGGCAGCTGGGCAAGAACACGAAAACCTCGCGTGAGAACAACCAGATCAGCCATTCGCTGCAGGCCGATCCGGTCCCGGTGACCACTGTTCTGCCACACCAGGATTCGGTCGCGCCCGATGCCCAGTGGCAGCGGGTCACGGCGACCGGGCACTACCTGCCGAAGTCGGAGGTGCTGGTCCGGCTGCGGGTGGTCGACGGCGAACCGGCCTTCGAGGTCCTCACCCCGTTCGCCGTGGACGGCGGGCCGGTGGTGCTGGTCAATCGTGGCTTCATCACCCCGATCGACGGAAACAAGGTGCCCCAGTTCGCGCCGGCACCGACCGACCGGGTGACCGTGACCGCCCGGGTCCGGGATGCAGAAGCACGCCTGCCGGGGAAGGAGCCGTTCCGCGGCGACGACGGCGCACAGCAGGTGTACTCGATCAACCCCGAGCAGATCGCCGCGCTCACCGGTGTGCCGCTGACGGGGTCGTATCTGCAGCTGGTGGCGAACCAACCCGGCGGTCTCGGGGAGTTGTCCCTGCCGCACCTCGACGCCGGACCGTTCTTGTCCTACGGCATCCAGTGGATCGCATTCGGCATCGTCGCCCCGCTCGGCGTGGGCTACTTCGTCTACGCCGAGATTCAGCAGCGCCGGCGCGAACGGGCCGTCGCCCAGGCGGCCGCAAAGGAACCGCCCCGCGAACTCACCGGCGAGGAGAAGATCGCCGATCGCTACGGCAAGCGGCGCTGACAACCACAAGTAGCACCGACACGGCCGCCGCCGAGGCCTGCACCGCGCGCGAGAGTCGCACCGTGCGGGCCACATCCACCACTTCGGGAATGCGGCCGTCGCCCAGGGTGGGCCGGATTTCCAGTTGATGCGCGTACTGCGTCGGGCCGCCCAGCCGCACCCCGAGCGCACCGGCGAAGGAGGCCTCGGCCACCCCGGCGTTGGGGCTGGGATGGCGGGCCGCGTCGCGCCGCCACGCCCGCAAGGCCGCCCGCGGTGACCCACCCACCACCGGCGCACACAGCACCGTCAGAACCCCGGTCAGCCGGGCCGGCAGGTAGTTCAGCACATCGTCGAATCTGGCTGCGGCCCAACCGAAGTTGAGGTACCGCGGTGAGCGGTGCCCGATCATCGCGTCCAGCGTGTTGGCGCCCCGGTACACCAGCACCCCGGGTACCCCGCCGATCGCCGCCCACACCAGCGGCGCCACCTGGGCGTCAGAGGTGTTCTCGGCCAGCGATTCCACCGTGGCCCGGGTCAGACCCGAGGTGTCCAGTGCGGCCGGATCCCGCCCGCACAACGAAGGCAGCAGGGCGCGGGCGCCGTCGAGGTCGGCCGTTCCCAGCAGCGTCGACATCTGCCCACCCACCCGGTTGAGCGAGGTGCCACCGAGCGCGACGTAGGTGGCCGCCGCGGTCACCCAGATGCGGTCGCCGCGTCCCGCCGCCCAGCCCAGCCCGGCCAGCCCACCGAGCAGCAGCGCGGTGTGCACGGCACCTGCCCTGCGATTGTCGGCATAGGTCAGCTTCTCCAACCGTGCTGCGCCAGTGCCGAACCCGGCCACCGGATGCCCGCGGCGCGGATCGCCGAGCAGCAGGTCGGCCAGGAACCCGACGGCGATACCGGCGGCCCGACGGTGCCAGACCTGCGGGCTTCTACGCGCAAACACCCCGGCAGCGTCTCACAAGGTGGTCTACTCGAAGTCATGAGGCTGGGTCCGCCACGACGCCCGCGACGTGTCACCGATCTGCTCAACCCGGCGGCGGCGCTGCTGCCCGCGGCCAACGTCATCATGCAGCTGTCCTCCCCCGGGGTCGGCTACGGGGTGCTGGAGAGCCCGGTGGACAGCGGCAACGTCTACAAGCATCCGTTCAAACGGGCCCGCACCACGGGCACCTATCTGGCCGCGGCCACCATGGGTACCGACACCGACCGGGCGCTACTGCGCGCCCAGATCGACAAGGTGCATGCCCTGGTCCGCTCGCGGGCCTCAAGCCCGGTGTCCTACAACGCTTTCGACCCTCGGCTACAGCTGTGGGTGGCGGCCTGCCTGTACCGCTACTACGTCGACATGCACGAGTTCCTCTACGGCCCGCTCGACGAGGAATCGGCCGACGCGATTTACGCCGACGCCCGCGCGCTGGGCACCACCTTGCAGGTGCGCGACGAGATGTGGCCGGAAGACCGGGACGCCTTCGATACGTACTGGAAGCAGTCGCTGCACGACCTGCGGATCGACCCTCCGGTACGCGAGCATCTGCACGGCGTGGCAGCGATGGCGTTCCTGCCCGCCCCGCTGCGCCTGCTGGCCGGCCGGTTCAACCTGTTCGCCACCACCGGGTTTCTACCCGCAGAGTTCCGCAGCCGCATGCAGTTGCGCTGGACAGCCGATCAGCAGCGGCGTTTCGAGTGGCTGTTGACCGGGCTGCGGGTCGCCGATCGCGTGATCCCGCACGAGGTGTGGCTGTTGGGTTATCAGATCTACCTGTGGGACATGCGGATCCGCGACCGGCTCGGCAAGCGAGTGGTCTGACTCAGTCTGTTTCAGGAGGCCAAGATGACGTTCCCCGCTCTTGCTCATGTGGCGGTCACGGTTCGCGATCTGGCGATCAGCGGGCCGTGGTATCGAGCCCTGTTCGGTGCCGATCCGGTGCTCGACGAGGACACCGATGCCGGCTTCCATCACCTGGTGTGGCTGCTGGACGGCGGCACGCTGTTCGGCATCCACCAGCATCAGACCCCGGCCCCTGATGGACGTTTCAGCGAGTTCCGGGTGGGCCTGGACCACGTCGGCTTCGGCTGTGCGTCACGTGCGGAACTGCAGGCCTGGGTGGACCGACTCGACGGCCTGGGCATCGCCCATGGCGGGATCGTCGACGCACCGTACGGGTCGGGGCTCAGTTTCCGCGATCCCGACGGCATCGCGCTGGAGTTCTTCGCCGGAGCTTGAATTCGGGTCGTACGGCAGGGTATCGCCGAGTCCGTGGATATGATCCCACGCGGAGGAACCTTGAAAGAGCTCATTGCCCCGGTTGCCGCTTCCCTGGCAATCGGTTTTGCGATCGGCGGCCTCCACTCATCGGGCCCGCCGGTCGCCGCCCCGCAGGCACCGGTTCCGCCGCTGCCTCGGCCGGGCCTCTACACCGTCACCGAGACTTCGGCGGACCGTGCGCCGGAGCCCTACAACTGGACCTTGTCGGGGTGCGGCCCGCAGTGCCTGCACGTGCTCTCACCCGCGCCGGAGGGCACCTGGCAGCTGGATCTGGCTTGGGACCCCGCCGCCGATCGGCACAACGGCGCGTGGGTCGGTGAGCGCGTCAACCCCGGCATGCAGTGCCGGCCCGGCAGCCCCGAGTACAGGACGGGCCCGGTTCCGTTCAAATACGTCATCCGAGCCGATCTCACGGGATTCGTGAACATGAAGTTCTCCCGGGACAGCCCATCCTGCCGGGGCGATACCGCCATGCGCGGGCAACAACTCGCGCTGAGACGCGCGAAGGCGGTGTGGTCGTAGCACCGAAATTCACCAAGGACCATGACCGCAGTGGCCGCCAGGCCACAATCGGCCATCTCCGTTTGAGTTGCGGCCGAACATCTTTGGGCGGACGACGCAGAGCCCGCCGACCAGCCGCACACAGCTGGGACCCGCACGGGGCGCAAATACTTCGAAATGAAGTTATCGACCCGTGAATTGTTTGCATATGAATTCGGCATGAACCATGTGACAGTTATCTATGCCTCCGGACAATGGTGTTATGGCGGCGATGTCGGTGTCTCCACGTGGACAAACACCCCGGCAGGCGATGCTGGGGCAGCTGCCCCGGATGCATCGTGCTGACGGGTCACCGATCCGAGTGTTGCTGGTCGACGATGAGCCGGCGCTGACCAACCTGGTCACGATGGCGTTGCGTTACGAGGGCTGGACCGTGGATGTCGCCCACAACGGCAGCAACGCAATGGCTTTGTTCACCGATACCGAACCCGACGTCGTCGTGCTGGACATCATGCTGCCCGACATCGACGGGTTGCAGATCTTGCAGCAAGTGCGGGCGGCCGAGACCTACACCCCGACCTTGTTTCTCACTGCGCGTGATTCGGTGGTGGATCGGGTATCGGGGTTGACCGCCGGCGCGGACGACTACATGACCAAGCCGTTCAGCCTGGAGGAGCTCGTTGCTCGGCTGCGGGGTTTGCTGCGGCGGTCCAGCCATATTGCACCGCCGGTCGACGAGGTGCTGCGAGTCGGCGACATCGTGCTGGACGGAGCCAGTCACGAGGTGACGCGCGACGGTACGGCGTTGACGCTGACCGTGACCGAGTTCGAACTGTTGCGGTATCTGATGCGTCATCCGCGACGGGCGCTGAGTCGCGCCGAGATACTCGATCAGGTGTGGAACTACGGGTTCGGCGGCAAATCGGGCATCGTCGACCTCTACATCTCGTACCTGCGCAAGAAGGTTGACGTGGGCCACGAGCCGATGATCCACACCGTGCGGGGTGTCGGATACATGCTGCGCCCCAAGGAATGACGAGGCACGACACGACGGTCTGGCGACGCCACTATGACCGTGCGGGCCCCACTTCGAATGCGCTCACCTCGGTCGGCGTCACCCGTAGTACCGCCGCGCTGGGGATGTCATAGAACAGCCCGAGAATGTCGAGCCGACCCTGCTGATAATGGTCACGCAACAGTGGATGCTCGGTGAGCGTCTGCACCTGCAACGCCACGTTCACCATGCTCAGCTGATCCACTGCGTCGAACCCTTCGGCGGCTGCCGACCGCGCGATCGGGTGGCAACCACCGTCGAAGGCAGCCAGGGTCGGGCGTGCATACTCCAGCCAGGTGTCCAACACTTCGTCACCAGTGGACTGGCCTGAGCCATCGCGTAATACCGCGTTCATGGCGCCGCAGCTGGAATGTCCGCACACCACGATCGACGACACGTCAAGGGCCTTCACCGCGAATGCGATCGCAGCGTCCACCGACACGTCCTGCCGCCCGGTCGGGATGAAGTTACCTACGTTGCGGACGGTGAACAGGTCGCCGGGTCCGCTGCTGGTGATCACGTTGGGCACGATCCGCGAGTCGGCGCAGGTGATGAACAGCGTCTCGGGACTCTGTTCGTGCCGCAACTCCTGCATGTGCGGCCGGATGTAGGGCGCGGTGCGGCGGTGGTAGACCGCCAGTCCGTGCAGCACCGACGGCCGCAGCCGCGGCTGCCAGGAACTCCAGGGCACCACGCCGGTGCGCTTGTCGATGGGGGTGAATCCGCGCATCGGCGGCCCAGCGACGGCACTGTCCATCTCGACCGCGCCGACATCGTGGATGTCGACGCTGCCGCCCGACGCGACCTGCTGACGCTGCCACGAGTCGATGGTCTCGTAGCCAGCATGGTCGATGAAGTCAACCGACAACTCGACGGTGACATGCGACCCCTCCGGCACCGACGCCAGCACACTGTTGAGTCTTGGGAGCGACAGGAAGGTCACCGAACCGTCGATGACGACGCGCCACTCACCGTCGCCGGCCGGATCGGCAGTGATCTTGACCCGGACCACCCGCCACACGGTCAGCGAGATGGCAAGTGCCAGACCGATCAGCACGCCCTCGAGCAGGTTGAGGAACACCACACCGATGATCGTGACGAGGTAGACCGCAAGGTCGCCGGTGCGCCACGCCGTCTTGATGTGGGCCCATTTGACCAGTTGTATGCCGATCACGATCAGTAGACCGGCCAGCGCCGATGTCGGGATCAGCTTGGCCAGACCCGCGAACGGCACCGCGAACGCCAGCACCCACACGCCGTGCAGGATCGCCGACGCGCGGGTCTGGGCGCCGGCGGCAACGTTGGTGGAGCTGCGCACGATCACGCCGGTCACCGGCAGTCCGCCGATGGAACCCGACGCAATGTTGGCCACCCCCTGACCGATCAGCTCGCGGTCGAAATTGGTGCGCGGAGCGCGGCTTTGGAGGCGGTCTACCGACACGGCGGACAACAGGCTTTCGACGCTGGCGATCAGCGCCACCGTCAGTACCCCCGTGGCGAACGCACCCCAATTTCCATGGGGCAGGTTCGGGAGCTGCAGGGCATCTACGAGCGAGCCGTCGATGTTGATCCGTGACACATCGAATGGTGCGACGAGCGAGAGCACCGTCACCCCGAGGATCGCCACCAACGGGCCGGGCACCACTTTCACCCGCGCCGGCATCCAGCGCCATCCGACGAGGATGCCGATGACGAGCAGGCCGAGGAACGTACCGGGCCCGTGCGCATCGAGGACCTGCCCGGGTAGTCCGGTGACGTTGCGCCAGGCGGAGCTTGCGGAGTCACCGCCGAGCAGCACGTGAGTCTGCTGTAAGGCGATCGTGACTCCGATGCCGGCAAGCATTGCGTGTACGACGACGGGCGAGATCGCGAGCGCCGCGCGGGCAATCCGGCTGAGCCCCAGCAAGACCTGGAGCACACCCGCGCAGATGGTGATCGCACAGGTGACAGCCCAACCGAACTCGGCGACGAGTCCGGCCACGATCACCGTCAGCCCGGCGGCCGGCCCACTCACCTGCAGAGGTGAGCCGCCCAGAATGCCCACCACGATGCCGCCGACGATCGCGGCGATGATTCCGGCAAGCACAGGCGCATCGGAGGCAACGGCGATACCCAACGACAACGGCAGCGCGACGAGGAAGACGACGAGCGACGCCGGCAGGTCATAGCGCAGTAGTGAGTGCAGACGCGACTGCTCCGACGGGCCAATTGGTTCGTCGGCGGGCCGCTGAGTGGCCGGCGTCAGTCGCTGCGCAATGGCAGGCTCCTTCGGTCGATGGTCGGCGTCGGCAAGGCGGCATTTCGTTGCCGACGTCGTTACCAAAAGAAAGCTGTGCAGTATTCACGAACGAATTCACCCGCGGGTAGGCGATCATCGCTTACCCGTTCTCCACTACCAGGCTATTAATCGTCGGAAAGTGGCGTCAAGCAATGCGGACCGACGCATAGCGAACCCAAATGTTTGCGCTTCGAATGCAGTTCGATGCGTCATTCAACGTATTGCGAGCTGCGCACATTAGGAGTCGATATGACCTCGGTGACAGCGATTGCCGTCGTCAGGAAAATGGAATCATGACATCGGCGTCTGTGACAGGTGTGCAGCGACCCCGGGGAGCGGTCCCCGGTCAACAGCCGCGCATTCGCCGTGCCGACGGTTCACCCATTCGAGTTCTGCTGGTGGACGACGAGCCGGCGCTGGCCAACCTGGTGAAGATGGCCCTGCACTACGAGGGCTGGGTGATGGAGGTCGCTCGCAACGGCCAGGAAGCTGTCACAAGTTTCGATGAGACCGACCCGGATGTCGTGGTGCTCGACGTCATGCTGCCCGATGTCGACGGGCTGGAGGTTCTGCGACGCGTCCGGGAGTCCGCCAGCTACACGCCGACCCTGCTCCTCACTGCGCGCGATTCGGTGATGGACCGCGCACCGGGGCTGGCAGCGGGAGCCGATGACTACATGACCAAGCCATTCAGCCTCGAAGAGCTCATGGCGCGGTTACGCGGCCTGCTGGGCAGATCCAGTGACGTGGCATCACCTGAGGTCGAGACGCTACAGGTGGGTGATCTGGTGCTTGACGACGCCAGCCGAGAGGTGTTGCGCGACGGGGTGCCCGTGTCCTTGTCCGCCACCGAGTTCGAGCTGCTGCGCTACTTGATGCGCAACCCGCGCCGGGCGCTCAGCCGCGCCGAGATCCTGGACCGGGTGTGGAATTACGGATATGGCGGCCGGTCGAGCATCGTCGACCTCTACATCTCATATCTGCGGAAGAAGATCGACACCGGACGTTCGCCGATGATCCACACCGTTCGCGGAGTCGGATACATGCTGCGGCCAGGGGAATGATTCTCTAGAACGCAATTCACCTTAGGATCGCCGATGGCGCACTCTATGACGCTGGCCATCCTCTGTGAATTAGACATTCGATTCATATGAATTCTCCGTGGGAAACCATCCGGTGAAAACATGTGATTTCGATATGAGGTGGTCGATGCCACCTCTATTCGAACTTAGACTGAAGGATATTTCACCTACTGGAAAGGTGGTGTTTCCAATCATGAAAGGACCAAGATATAACCGAATGACCGGTGTTGTGGCGATTATCGGAGGTGCAGCGGCCTTGGGCCTGATAACGGCCGCTCCCGCCGTCCCCGCACCGTCGAACCCGTCCGCGCAGGAGACCATCGACAAGTTGAAGGCCGACGGCTACAACGTCATCGTCGCCAAGGTCGGCAACAACTCGGTGGATCAGTGCACCGTCAGTGCGGTGCGCGACGGCCACGACGTCAAGAACAACTGGATCATCCGGGGACCGGCCGGCCAGGTGGGCACCCAAACGCGCTACACCACGGTCTACGTCGACCTGCACTGCAAGGGATGACGCCCGACGGGCTGATGATGATCTTGGTGGGCGCGGACGGTATCGAACCGCCGACCGCTGGTGTGTAAAACCAGAGCTCTACCACTGAGCTACGCGCCCCGTCGCAGGCACGGTACACGCCGCAGGGGCGTGACCGGAAATCCCGCGAAGACTAGTCAGACCCGTAAGGCCGCCAATGCCTCCCGCCACACCGCCTGATCGCGCGCCTGGCCCGGGTCCATCATCTCGGCAAACTGGACCCTACCGGTCTTGTCGACGACGAACGTGCCGCGGTTCGGATACCCGGCTTCGTCGTTGAAGACGCCGTAGGCCTGGGCGACCTCGCCGTGCGGCCAGAAATCCGAGAGCACCGGGAACGTGAATCCACTTTCGATGGACCAGATCTTGTGCGTCGGGGGCGGGCCGACCGAGACAGCCAGCGTCGCGGTGTGATCGTTCTCGTACAGCGGCAGCTTGTCGCGGATCTCTCCGAGCTCGCCCTCGCACACACCGGTGAACGCCAACGGAAAGAACACCAGCAGCACGTCCTTGGCACCGCGGTACGCGCTGAGGGTGACAGGCCTGCCGTTCTGGTCCCGGAGCGTGAAATCGGGCGCCGGGGCACCGACAGCGAGCACTATCCCCTCTTTCCGGCAGCCTTCGACTTGGGTTGCACCAACCGGCTCGCCGTCCAATCCCCCAACTTGGCCGACGAGGTCTGCATGAGACCGGCCGTCGGCGCCGATTCGGCGATCTCCGCGGGCTGCACGTGCCCGGGTCTACCGGTCTTGGGAGTCACCACCCAGATCACGCCGTCCTCGGCGAGTGGGGTGATGGCATCCATCAGCCGGTCGACGAGATCCCCGTCGTCGTCCCTCCACCAGAGCAATACGACATCGACTACTTCGTCCGAATCCTCATCTACCAGCTCAGATCCGCACGCTTCTTCGATATCGGCCCGGATGTCGTCGTCGCTATCCTCGTCCCAACCCAGTTCCTGGACTATCTGATCCTTCTGGATGCCCAGTATGTGGGCGTAGTTCGGGCTTGAGTCCGTCCCCGCCGCGACCACCGTCGGTCCTCCTTAACCTCTTCTCGAGCCTCTCTCAAGACTTGACCATCACTCGTTCATTCGCGTGCGCGATGCGTGTTGCGATCTATCGTCGCACGACGAGGCATCAGTGCGGGTGTCCGGCGGGCGAGTTTGTCCGCGCACCTGTCAGTAAGCCTTGTCGCATCTGGTGAGTGCGTTCTCTCGTGCGGTGTTCGATCGCTGCGATACGGCGTTGAACTCATCCGGGCCGACGTGGCCGGAAATGGCGCTGACGAGGGCTCTCGCCGAGTCGATCCACTCGGTCAGGGCGGCGTGCAGATCCGGGGACAGCGCGTCCGACAGGCCGGAACCGACCAGATCGGCGCTGCGGTTGAGCCCGTCGATCGCGGGGCCGGCCTTGGCGGCGGTGTCACCCCCGTTGTTGACCGCCTCGACGTAGCCGTTGACCGCATTGATTGCGTCGACCGTGGAGGTACTGAGGTCCTCGCACACGGTGTGCACGGCGCGGGTGGTCAACGAGGCCTGGCGTTCGGATTCGCGGGTCACCGAGCTCAGAGAGGACTCTTCGATCGACGCTTTCACCGATGCCCGGTATACGGGAGCAGCGGAGGAATCGACCTGTGCGGTACCGCCGGTAATGGACGTACAACCCACTACCACCATGGCGATCACCGCGGCCCCGCCGACTGCGCGCGCGGCAATCCTCGCCTTTGCCCCAAATCGCCCATCAACCGGCACGATCTGCAGACGTTACCGGTTCACAAAGCAACTCATGGGTAACTTACGCACCCCCACCCCCAGCGGCGCGGAGGCGGCAAGATGGGTGGACGATAGAAGGTGCCACAAGCACTGTCAGTTGTTACCGCCTAACAAGGAGCGGAAGTTGACCACCGAGTTCGTGCGCCAGGATCTGGCCCAAAACTCCTCTACCGCAGCCGAACCCGACCGGGTGAGGGTCATTCGGGAGGGGGTTGCGTCCTACCTTCCGGATATCGATACCGACGAGACCGCGGAATGGCTCGAGTCGTTCGACGAGTTGCTGGAGCGCTCCGGCCCGGCGCGCGCCCGGTACCTGATGTTGCGACTGCTCGAGCGCTCACGCGAGAAGCGCGTCGCCATCCCAGCCCTGACGTCGACCGATTACGTCAACACCATCCCGACCGAACTGGAGCCCTGGTTCCCCGGCGACGAGGACGTCGAGCGACGTTATCGCGCCTGGATCCGGTGGAACGCGGCCATCATGGTGCACCGCGCCCAGCGCCCGGGAGTCGGTGTGGGCGGCCATATTTCGACGTACGCATCGTCGGCGTCGCTGTATGAGGTCGGTTTCAACCACTTCTTCCGCGGCAAATCCCATCCGGGCGGCGGCGACCAGGTCTTCATCCAGGGCCACGCCTCCCCCGGCATCTACGCCCGCGCCTTCCTGGAAGGCCGGCTGACGACCGACCAACTGGATGGTTTCCGCCAGGAGCACAGCCACCCCGGCGGCGGCCTGCCGTCCTACCCGCACCCGCGCCTGATGCCGGACTTCTGGGAATTCCCGACGGTGTCGATGGGCCTGGGTCCGATGAATGCGATCTACCAGGCCCGGTTCAACCACTACCTGCACGACCGCGGCATCAAGGACACCTCCGATCAGCACGTGTGGGCGTTCCTCGGCGACGGCGAGATGGACGAGCCGGAGAGCCGCGGCCTGATCCAGGTGGCCGCCAACGAGGCGCTCGACAACCTGACCTTCGTGGTGAACTGCAACCTGCAGCGCCTGGACGGCCCGGTGCGCGGCAACGGCAAGATCATCCAGGAGCTGGAGTCGTTCTTCCGCGGCGCGGGCTGGAACGTCATCAAGGTGGTGTGGGGCCGCGAGTGGGACGCGCTGCTGCACGCCGACCGCGACGGCGCGCTGGTCAACCTGATGAACACCACGCCCGACGGCGACTACCAGACCTACAAGGCCAACGACGGCGCCTACGTGCGCGATCACTTCTTCGGTCGCGATCCGCGTACCAAGGCCCTGGTCGAGCCGATGACCGATCAGGAGATCTGGAACCTCAAGCGCGGCGGTCACGACTACCGCAAGGTGTACGCCGCCTACCGCGCCGCGATGGAGCACAAGGGCCAGCCGACGATCATCCTGGCCAAGACCATCAAGGGCTACACCCTGGGCAGCCACTTCGAGGGCCGCAACGCCACGCACCAGATGAAAAAGCTTGCGCTGCAAGACCTCAAGGACTTCCGCGACGTCACCCGGGTGCCTATCAGCGACGCCCAGCTCGAAGAGGACCCGTACCTGCCGCCGTACTACCACCCAGGACCGGAGACCCCAGAGATCCGGTACCTGCTGGACCGTCGCCGGAGCCTCGGCGGATTCGTCCCGGCCCGCCGCAACAAGACCACCCCGCTGCCATTGCCCGGCTCAGAGACCTACCAGGCGCTGAAGAAGGGGTCCGGCAACCAGTCCGTGGCCACCACGATGGCGACGGTGCGCACGTTCAAGGAACTGTTGCGGGACAAGAACATCGGACCGCGGCTGGTACCGATCATCCCCGACGAGGCGCGCACGTTCGGCATGGACTCGTGGTTCCCGAGCCTGAAGATCTACAACCGCAACGGGCAGCTCTACACCTCGGTGGACTCGGCACTGATGCTGGCCTACAAGGAATCCGAAGTCGGCCAGATTCTGCACGAGGGCATCAACGAGGCCGGTTCGACCGCGTCGTTCACGGCCGTCGGCACCTCCTACTCGACGCACAACGAGCCGATGATCCCGATCTACATCTTCTATTCGATGTTCGGGTTCCAGCGCACCGGCGACGGCCTGTGGGCCGCGGCGGATCAGATGGCCAAGGGCTTCGTGCTCGGCGCGACGGCCGGGCGCACCACGCTGACCGGTGAGGGCCTGCAGCACGCCGACGGTCATTCGCTGCTGCTGGCGTCGACCAATCCGGCCGCGGTGACCTATGACCCGGCGTTCGCCTACGAGATCGCCCACATCATCGAGAGCGGCTTGCAGCGGATGTACGGCGAGCACGCTGAGAACGTGTTCTTCTACATCACCATCTACAACGAGCCCTACGTGCAGCCCGCCGAACCGGCCGGTCTGGACACCGAGGCCCTGTTGCGCGGCATGTACCGCTACCGGCGGGCCGCCGAGACACGCAGCAACACCGCTCAGATCCTGGCGTCGGGCGTCTCGATGCCCGAGGCGCTGCGCGCCGCGGACATGCTGGCGGCGGAGTGGGATGTGGCGGCCGACGTGTGGTCGGTGACCAGCTGGGGCGAGCTCAACCGCGAAGGCGTGGAGATCGAGCGGCACCGGCTGCGCCATCCGGATCAGCCCGCCCGCACCCCGCATGTCACCAGCGCGTTGGCCGATGCGGCCGGCCCGGTGGTGGCGGTATCGGACTGGATGCGTGCGGTGCCCGAGCAGATCCGGCCGTGGGTCCCCGGTACCTACATCACCCTGGGCACCGATGGCTTCGGCTTCTCCGACACGCGGCCCGCTGCGCGGCGCTTCTTCAACACCGACGCCGAGTCGGTCGTGGTGGCAGCACTGGAAGGGCTGGCCCGTGACGGGGAGATCGATCCTTCGGTGCCCACCGCGGCGGCCAAGCAATACAAGATCGACGACGTGTTCGCCGCGGCGGTGTCCTACGTCGACACCGGCAGCGCCTAGCCGAGGGCGCCGAGGGCTGTCTCTCTTAAGGGAGCGACAGCCCTCGGCGCGGTCCTCTTGGAGGAATCCACCAGAATATTGGCGTAGCTTTTAGGGATGGCTGACAAGCGGTTCGTGCCGCCCAAATCGACCGTCGAGGTCCTTGAGAGCGTGCCCGAGTCGACGCTGCGCCGGTTGAAGCAGTATTCCGGCCGGCTGGCCACCGAGGCGGTCCACGCCATGGCCGAGCGTCTCGACTTCTTCTCCGATCTCGACGCGTCGCAGCGGGCCAGCGTCCAGTTGGTCGTGCAGACCGCCGTCGTGAACTTCGTCGAGTGGATGCGCGACCCGGAAAGCGACGTCAGCTACACCGCGCAGGCTTTCGAGGTGGTGCCGCAGGACCTGCGTCGACGGATCGCCCTACGCCAATCGGTCGAGATGGTCCGGACCTCGATGGAGTTCTTCGAAGAGGTGGTGCCGCTGCTGGCCCGCTCCGAGGTGCAGCTCAACGCGCTGACCGCAGGGATCCTGCGCTACAGCCGGGACCTGGCGTTCGCGGCGGCCAGCGCGTACGCCGACCAGGCCGAGGCCCGCGGGGCGTGGGATCTGCGGATGGAGGCCAACGTCGTCGACGCCGTGGTGCGCGGGGATACCGGGCCCGAGCTGCAGTCCCAGGCGGCGGCGCTGAACTGGGACGCCACCGCTCCGGCCACGGTGATCGTCGGCCTGCCGCGTCCGGACCGGCTGGATCTGGCCCGCGACGACATCCACGACGTCGTGAAGCGTCACGACCGGGCGGCACTGTCCGACGTGCACGGAACCTGGTTGGTGACGATCGTGTCGGGCCCGCTGTCAGCAACCGACCGCTTCCTGGTGGACCTGCTGTCGGTGTTCGCGGACGGTCCGGTGGTGGTCGGGCCGACCTCCCCGACACTGACGGCCGCACACCGCAGCGCGACCGAGGCGATCTCCGGCATGAACGCGGTGGCCGGCTGGCCCGGCGCACCCCGGCCGGTGCCGGCACGCGAGCTGCTGCCCGAACGGGCTCTGCTGGGAGACGAGACTGCGATCGCAGCACTGGAAACCGAGGTCATGCGCCCATTGGCCGACGCCGGCCCGGCGCTCACGGAGACCCTCGACGCGTTCTTGGATTCCGGGGGCGCCATAGAAGCTTGTGCACGCAAATTGTTCGTTCATCCAAACACGGTGCGCTACCGGCTCAAACGGATCGGCGACTTCACCGGCCGCGATCCGGTCGTTCCACGGGACGCCTACGTGCTGCGGGTTGCGTCGACCGTCGGCAGATTGAGCAAACAGGCATACCAGCCGAACACGCCATATGGTGGTAACGCCGCCATCTCGGCGATTCGCCCGGCTCATTCCCCGAGGCAGCGGGCCTGATCTTGAATCACCTGCCGCCCGAGAGGCCTGTGCCAGATTGCGCTGCGATATAGGGAACGTCGCATAACATGCACTTTTGTGGGGAACCTACAAAAACATAAGACAAGGTTCATAATCTCTTACACCCCACAAAACCGTCTTCACAGTGTTCTCTTAATGACGTGCCTCAACCCGTGCTCGCATTGCTTGCCCCCGGACAGGGATCGCAGACGCCCGGCATGCTCTCCGCTTGGCTGGAGCTGCCCGGTGCGGCCGATCGCCTCGCCACGTGGTCGCAGATCAGCGGCCTGGACCTGGCGCGCCTCGGAACCACCGCCACCGCCGAGGAGATCACCGACACTGCGGTGACCCAGCCGCTGGTCGTGGCCGCCACCTTGCTGGCGTATGAGGAACTGACCAAGCGGGGCCTCCCCCAGACCGCTGAAACCATCGTCGCGGGCCATTCCGTCGGTGAGATCGCGGCCTACGCGATCGCCGGCGTCATCTCCGCCGATGATGCGGTCAAGCTGGCCGCCACCCGTGGCGCCGAGATGGCCAAGGCCTGCGCGGTCGAGCCGACCGGCATGTCGGCGGTTCTCGGTGGCGACGAGGCCGAAGTCCTGGCGCGGCTGGAGTCGCTGGACTTGGTACCCGCCAACCGCAACGCGGCCGGCCAGATCGTGGCTGCCGGCGCGATCGCGGCGCTGGAGAAGCTCGCCGAGGATCCGCCGGCCAAGGCCCGCGTCCGTCAGCTGGCCACCGCAGGTGCATTCCACACCCGGTACATGGCCTCGGCCCTCGACGGCTACGCCGCCGCAGTTGAAGCGGTAACGACCACAGAGTCCTTGGGCCCGACCACGATTCTCCTGTCGAACGCAGACGGCCAGCCCGTCGCCTCGGCCGCCGATGCCATGGAGAAGCTGGTGTCCCAGCTGACCAAGCCGGTGCGCTGGGATCTGTGTACCGCCACCCTGCGGGATCGCTTCCAGGGCGCCGAGCGCGCCGGGATCGTCGAGTTCCCGCCGGCGGGCACCCTGGTCGGCATCGCGAAGCGCGAACTGAAGGGCACACCGGCCAGGGCTATTAAAGCCCCAGCAGACCTGGATGGGCTGGACGAGCTGTAAGTCCAGCGACAACTGAATAGCAGCACCAACCGAACGTCCCGTATGTCCTCCGCACCCGGAGGGCTGTCAACAACAAGAAGGAGCCATTGTGGCCGCCAGTCAAGAAGAAATCATCGCCGGTCTCGCCGAGATCATCGAAGAGGTCACCGGCATCGAGCCGTCTGAGGTGACCCCCGAGAAGTCGTTCGTCGACGACCTGGACATCGACTCGCTGTCGATGGTCGAGATCGCCGTGCAGACCGAGGACAAGTACGGCGTGAAGATCCCCGACGAGGATCTGGCCGGCCTGCGCACCGTCGGTGACGTGGTCTCCTACATCCAGAAGCTCGAAGAAGAGAACCCCGAGGCCGCCGCCGCCCTGCGCGAGAAGTTTGGCTCGGAATGACAAAACCTTCCACTGCTAACGGAGGCTTCCCGAACGTCGTGGTGACTGCCGTGGAGGCCACCACGGCGCTCGCTGCTGACATCGAGAGCACGTGGAAGGGCCTCCTGGCCGGAGAAAGCGGCATCCGTGAGTTGACCGACGACTTCGTCACCAAGTGGGACCTTCCGGTGCGTATCGGTGGTCACCTCGTCGATGACGTCGACAGTCACCTGACCCGCATCGAGTTGCGCCGTAATTCCTACGTGCAGCGCATGTCTCTGGTGCTGGCCCGCCGGCTATGGAAGAACGCGGGTGCGCCCGAGGTCGATCCCGATCGTTTCGCGGTCGTGATCGGCACCGGTCTCGGCGGTGGCGAGAAGATCGTCGAGACCTACGACGCGATGAACGAGGGCGGGATCCGCAAGGTCAGCCCGCTCGCCGTTCAGATGATCATGCCCAACGGTGCGGCCGCGGTCGCCGGCCTGGAGCTGGGCGCCCGTGCCGGGGTCATCACCCCGGTGTCGGCGTGCTCGTCGGGCTCCGAGGCCATCGCCCACGGCTGGCGTCAGATCGTGATGGGTGACGCGGACTTCGCCGTCGTCGGCGGCGTGGAAGGCGGAATCGAGGCCCTGCCGATCGCAGCGTTCTCGATGATGCGCGCCATGTCGACCCGCAACGAGGATCCCGCGGGTGCGTCCAGGCCGTTCGACAAGGATCGTGATGGCTTCGTGTTCGGCGAGGCCGGCGCGATGATGATCATCGAGACCGAGGAGCATGCCCTGGCTCGTGGCGCCAAGCCGCTGGCCCGCCTGATGGGTGCCGGCATCACCTCGGACGCCTTCCACATGGTCGCTCCGGCGGACAACGGTCAGCGTGCCGGTGCCGCGATGAAGCGGGCGATGGAAACCGCGGGTCTGGAAGCCAAGGACATTGATCACATCAATGCCCACGGCACGGCCACCCCGATCGGTGACACCGCCGAAGCCAATGCCATCCGCGTTGCCGGATGTCAGAACGCTGCCGTGTACGCGCCGAAGTCGGCTCTCGGTCACTCGATCGGTGCGGTCGGTGCCCTCGAGTCGGTGTTGACGGTGCTCGCCTTGCGGGACGGGGTGATCCCCCCGACGCTGAACTATGAGACACCGGATCCCGAGATCGATCTCGATGTGGTTGCGGGCGAGCCTCGTTATGGCGACTACAAGTACGCCATCAACAACTCGTTCGGATTCGGTGGCCACAATGTGGCTCTGGCCTTTGGGAAGTACTGAGGGCGGCAGACGTCCAGTAGGTAAACCCGAGGGTAAAAAACCGAGGGAATGCACGGAAGGAAGAACTCCGTAAATATGGCGGGATTGTCCACGGGGAATGGTTTTCCCAATGTGGTTGTCACCGGCGTAGCCATGTCAACGGCGCTGGCAACCGATGCTGAAAGCACTTGGAAGAAGCTGCTCGACGGGCAGAGTGGCATCCGCACTCTCACCGATTCGTTCGTCGAGGAGTACGACCTGCCGGTTCGCATCGGTGGTCATCTCCTGGAGGACTTTGATCACGAGTTGTCGCGGGTAGAACTGCGCCGACTGTCATATTTGCAAAAGATGTCGACGGTGATCGGCCGCCGGGTCTGGGCCAACGCAGGCTCCCCGGAGGTCGATACCCGACGGCTCATGGTGTCCATCGGCACGGGCATGGGTTCCTCCGAGGAACTCGTGTTCGCGTACGACGGGATGCGCAACAAGGGGCTGCGCGCCGTGTCGCCGCTGGTGGTGCAGATGTACATGCCCAACGGCGCGGCGGCAGCCGTCGGACTCGATCGCAAGGCCAAGGCCGGGGTGTGCACCTCGATCTCCGCCTGCGCCTCGGGTTCGGAAGCCATCGCCAACGCCTGGCGCCAGATCGTGCTCGGTGAGGCCGACATCGCGATCTGTGGTGGCGTGGAAACGAAGATCGAAGCCGTGCCGATCGCCGGCTTCGCGCAGATGCGCATCGTGCTGTCCAACAGCAACGATGATCCGGCGGGTGCCTGTCGGCCATTCGACAAAGACCGCAACGGATTCGTCTTCGGCGAGGGCGGTGCGCTGATGGTCATCGAGACCGAAGAGCACGCCAAGGCACGCGGCGCCAACATCCTGGGCCGCCTCATGGGGGCGAGCGTGACGTCGGACGGCTACCACATCGTGGCGCCGGACCCGAACGGCGAACAGGCCGGTTACGCCATGACCCGCGCCGTCCAACTGGCGGGCCTGCAACCTACAGACATCGATCACATCAACGCGCATGCCACCGGCACCAGCGTCGGCGATGTGGCCGAGGGCAAGGCAATCAACAACGCGATGGGCGGTCACACACCCGCGGTCTACGCGCCCAAGTCCGCGCTCGGCCATTCGGTCGGCGCGGTCGGTGCTGTGGAGTCCATCCTGACGGTTTTGGCGCTGCGTGACGGCGTCATTCCTCCGACGCTCAACTTGCGCAACCTCGATCCGGAGATCGATCTGGACGTGGTGGCCGGTGAGCCGCGGCAAGGCGACTACAAGTACGCCATCAACAATTCGTTCGGATTCGGTGGGCACAACGTCGCGCTCGCCTTCGGAAAGTACTGAGCTTCCAGAGCTTTCCACTAAAGGAGACCTAAATGACGATCATGGCCCCCGAAACCGCTGCCGAGTCGCTCGACCCCCGCGACCCGCTGCTTCGCCTGCAGACCTTCTTCGATGACGGCAGCGTCGAGCTGCTGCACGAGCGGGACCGCTCGGGCGTGCTGGCGGCAGCCGGCACGGTCAACGGTGTTCGCACGGTGGCGTTCTGCACCGATGGCACCGTGATGGGCGGTGCCATGGGCATCGAGGGCTGTGCCCACATCGTCAACGCGTACGACAACGCCATCGAAGAGCAGAGCCCGATCGTGGGGATCTGGCACTCCGGCGGTGCGCGGCTGGCCGAGGGCGTCAAGGCGCTGCACGCGGTCGGCCTGGTCTTCGAGGCGATGATCCGGGCGTCGGGTTACATCCCGCAGATCTCGGTGGTCGTCGGATTCGCCGCGGGCGGTGCGGCTTACGGTCCCGCCCTGACCGACGTGATCATCATGGCCCCGGACAGCAAGGTGTTCGTCACCGGTCCGGACGTGGTGCGCAGTGTCACCGGTGAGGACGTCGACATGGTGTCGCTCGGTGGCCCCGACGCCCACCACAAGAAGTCCGGTGTGTGCCACATCGTCGCCGACGACGAGCTCGACGCCTACGAGCGGGGCCGCCGTCTGGTCGGATTGTTCAGCCAGCAGGGTCATTTCGATCGCACCAAGGCCGAGGCCGGCGACACCGACCTGGCCGCGCTGATGCCCGAATCGGCTCGCCGCGCCTACGACGTGCACCCGATCATCGAGGCTCTCCTCGACGAGGGTGTGCCTTTCGAGGAGTTCCAGGGTAAGTGGGCCCCGTCGATCGTCGTCGGCCTCGGTCGCCTGGCCGGCCGGTCGGTCGGCGTGATCGCCAACAACCCGCTTCGCCTCGGTGGCTGCCTGAACTCCGAAAGCGCCGAGAAGTCAGCACGTTTCGTGCGGTTGTGCGACGCCTTCGGCATTCCACTGGTGGTGGTCGTCGACGTTCCGGGCTACCTGCCGGGTGTCGATCAGGAATGGGGCGGCGTGGTGCGTCGCGGCGCCAAGCTGCTGCACGCCTTCGGTGAGTCCTCGGTCCCCCGCGTCACCCTGGTGACCCGCAAGATCTACGGCGGCGCCTACATCGCGATGAACTCGCGGTCGCTCAACGCCACCAAGGTGTTCGCCTGGCCGGACGCCGAGGTCGCGGTCATGGGCGCCAAGGCGGCCGTCGGCATCCTGCACAAGCGCAAGCTGGCCGCAGTCGCCGATCCTGCCGAACGCGACACCCTGCACGAGGAACTCGCGATCGAGCACGAGCGCATCGCCGGCGGTGTGGATTCGGCGATCGAGATCGGCGTGGTCGACGAGAAGATCGACCCGGCCCACACCCGCAGCAAGTTGACGCAGGCGCTGGCCGAGGCCCCGCACCGGCGCGGCCGCCACAAGAACATCCCGCTGTAACTCTTCAGCTGGCGCGAATGGCCAGTTATTGCACATTTCAGGCGAAAGCCCGTGCAATAACTGGCCATTCGGCGTTTCAGCGCGTGGTGTAACCACCGTTCGCGAAGATGGTCTGCCCGTTGATCCAGTGGCCCTCGTCTGCCAGGAACACGACCAGCGGGGCGATGTCGGTGATCTCGGTCAGCCGGTTGCCCATCGCTTGTGACTTGTGGAATTCGACCCGCTCCGGGGTTTCCTGCGGGTAGAAGAACGGCGTGTCCATCGGGCCGGGGGCGACGTTGTTGACGTTGATGCCGCGGACGCCGAATTCCTTGGAGGCGGCGCGGGTGAAGTGTTCGACGGGACTCTTGGAGCCCGCGTAGGTCGAGTACCCGTCGGTGTAGGCCGCCAGTAATGCGGTGACGATGGTGACCACCGAGCCGTTGTCGTTGAGCCGCTTGCCTGCCTGTTGCAGGAAGAAATAGGCCGCCTTGGCGTTGATGTCGAACATCGAGTCATATTCGGCCTCAGTGGTTTCCACGAACGGCTTACGCAGTACCTTGCCGACGGTGTTGATCGCGATGTCGACGCTACCGAAGGCATCGATCGCAGTGTCGAACAGTTTCTCGACATTGGCCGGCACCGTCAGATCGCCCTGCACCTTGACCGCCTTGACCCCGGCGGCCTGCACTGCCGCCACCGTCTTGTCGGCGTCGGCCTCGCTGGAGGCACTGTTGTAGTGAACCGCGACATTGACACCCCTCGAAGCCAACGTCGCGCTGATCAGACCACCCAGGTTCTTCGCGCCGGCGGCAACGATTGCTGACTTACCCTCTAGTTTGCTCACAATCACAAGCGTAGTTTCGTCATTCACAGAGCAACAACGCAAAAACCGGAGGCATCCACAAGCACAAGTTGTATAGGGTGAACCAGTGTCACCGGACGTGCCTGATCTGCGACGTTTACGTCAGTTTATCGCCATCGCCGATGTCGGTAGCGTTACCGCTGCGGCCACTTCGCTGCACATTAGCCAGCAGGCTCTCAGCAGTTCCATGCAGCAACTTGAGAAGGACCTCAGTGCCACGCTGTTCCGGCGCGAAGGCCGCCGCCTGACGCTCACCCGGGCCGGTGAGTTGCTGCTCGCCGAGGGCCGGCCACTGCTGGCAGCGGCACAGACCGTGGCCACACGGGTGCAACACAGCGCCCACGGAACCGCCGAGATGTTCGTAGTCGGCCACACCCCGGCACTCAGCGGCAGCGAGGCCTATACCCGTCTCGAACCCGCCATCTACGCATTCCCCGACACCTCCTTCACCTTTCGTCAGCTCTACCCCGATCAGCTCACCGATGCGGTGCTCGACGGCAGCGTGCACCTCGGTCTACGCCGGGGAGTTGTTCCGACCAACGAATTGGCAACGGCCATCCTGGGTTACGACCGCATTCGGCTAGCGGTGCCGCGTGAACACCGGCTGGCCGCCCGGCCGGTCGTCGGCATTCACGAGCTGGCCGGCGAGCGCATCGCCCTGTGGGCTCCCCCTGGGGCGTCGTATTACAGCGACTTTCTGATAGGTGCCTGCCGGCGGGCCGGCTTCGAACCCGAATACGTCGTCAGCCGGGTCCAAGGCGCGGCCACCGTCGCAGCCCCTCTCACGACTGGGGCGGTCACGTTCGTCACCACTCCCCCCGGCCCTGCCATGGACGGCCGGGTGATGGTCATCGAACTCGAACCACCGCTGTTGGTGGGCGCCCAGGCGATGTGGCAGCGCCACACCAGTTCAGCGGTGCGCGAAACGCTGCTGGCGCAGCCGTAGTCACAGACCGGGTTCGCCGGCTACTCGACTTCCCCGAATTCGGCGATCATCTCGGCGGCCACGCCGGCGGCACGGTCCCGGTCTGCGCTGACCAGCCCGATACGCGTGCGCCGGTCGAGGATGTCATCGGCACACAGGGCGCCCTCGTGCGTGACGGCGTACTCGAATTCCGCGCGAATGACGTCGATTCCCTCGGCCACCGGCTCGGTGGGGCGAGCGCACTGTGCCCGCGCGATCACGTTGGGAGCCTCGGAGCCGTACCGCGCGACCAGTGACGACGGCAACGCGTGTTCAGATCGCAAGGTGGACACCGGATTCGCCGGCGCGCCGACGAGCGGCAGGTTGGCGGTACGACACCCCGAGGCGGTGAGCCCGCGCAGCGCCAGAGCCCGGTCGAGCACATCCTGGGCCATGTAGCGATACTCGGTGAGCTTCCCACCGATGATGCTGATCACCCCGCTCGCCGACTCCACCACCGCGTGCTCGCGGGACACGTCGGCCGTATTGCCCTCCCCGGTATCGATCAGCGGCCGCAGCCCGGCATAGGCGCCCCGCACATCCTCGGTGGTCAGGTCGGTGGCCAGCGCGGTGTTGACGGTGTCCAACAGGAAGTTGACCTCACCCGGAGTCGGTTGGGGCACATCGGGAATGGGACCCGGTGCATCTTCGTCCGTGAGCCCCAGATAGACCCGGCCGAGCTGTTCGGGCATCGCGAAGACGAACCGGTTCAACTCCCCCGGTATCGGAATGGTCAGGGCCGCGGTGGGATTGCCGAAGGCCGCGGCATCGAATACCAGATGTGTTCCGCGACTGGGGCGCAACGTGAGCGCCGGGTCGAGATCACCGGCCCACACGCCGGCGGCGTTGATCACCACGCGCGCGGACGCATCGAAGGAATCGCCGGTCAGTTCGTCGGTCAGCTGCACCGAGGTGGCGCCGGCAGCGCCGGCCGACACCCTCGTCAGGAGGCGGGCTCCGTGCTGCGCGGCGGTGCGGGCGACGGCGGCCACCAGACGGGCGTCGTCGATGAGCTGACCGTCGTAGGCCAGGAAACCGCCGTCGAGCCCCTCGGTGCGCACAGTCGGGGTCAGTTCGACAGTGCGGCGTGCGTCCACCCGGCGTGAGCGTGGCAGGGTCGACGCGCTGGTACCGGCCAGCCTGCGCAGCCCATCTCCGGCCACGAATCCGGTGCGCACCAACGCGCGTGACCCGCGGCCCATCGACGGCAACAGCGGCACCAGCTGCGGCATGGCCTTGACGAGGTGGGGTGCGTTGCGGGTCATCAGGATTCCGCGTTCGATGGCACTGCGGCGAGCGATCCCGATGTTGCCGGTGGCCAGGTAGCGCAGTCCGCCGTGTACGAGTTTCGAGCTCCACCGACTGGTCCCGAAGGCCAGATCGTGCTTTTCCACCAGTGCCACGCTCAGACCCCGTGTGGCGGCGTCCAGGGCGATGCCCGCACCGGTGATCCCGCCGCCGATGACGATCACGTCGACCTGTTCGCCGTCGGCGAGTGCCGCCAATTCGGTTGTGCGCCTCGTGTGATTGAGCGCAGTCGGGCCGGTCATGATGCCAGGTATCCGTTCAGTGCGTGGGTGAGCTCGACCGCCAGGGCATCGGCGTCGAGGATGGGCTCGACCATCTGCGCGGACTGGATTGCCGACTGGGTGATCAGCAGGCACATGGTCGCCAGCTGGCGGGGATCCCCCGCGCGGACCCGGTCGGTTGCAGAGCTCACCTCCTGGGCGAGCTTGAGTTCCCCGGCCAGTGCATCGATCAGGATCTGCTGACTGGTGCCCAGCCGCTCGGAGATGTAGACCATCGCCACCTCCGGCGCCGAGTGCAGGACCGCCATGATCACCTCGTCGTGACGCAGCCGCGCGGCCACCGTGACGATGCGGTCGACCAGCGCCGCCCGGTCCGGACCGCTCACTTCGGTTGCATCGAGGACACCGACAACCCGCGCAGTGAGCAGCGCAGCCAGGATCGACTGGGTATCGGGGAAACGCCGGTACACGGTCGGGCGGCTGACCCCGGCCCGGCGGGCGATCTCGGCCAGGGTCACCCGGTCCACGCCGAAGGCCAGCACGCAGCTCGCGGCGGCATCCAAGATCTGGTCGCTCAGCGATCTCTCGTTACTGATTGACATCATGTGTAATACTGTAACGCATGACTCAGCCGGCCGAACAGTTTCTGCCTCCGATGAAGTGGAATGCCTGGGGCGATCCGGACGCGGCCAAGCCGCTGTCCGACGGAATCCGCTCCCTGCTGCAACAGGCGCTGGGCGTCGACGCAGCTCCGGCGGCAGAGCCGACACCCGAGCAGGTGCAGTTGCAGCCGTCGGCCCTGACCGACGCCGATCGCGAGGCCCTCGCCGCCATCGTCGGTGCACCCCACTGCGGCACCGACACCATGTCACGGCTACTGCGCGCCGGCGGCAAGTCGACGTTGGACCTGTTGCGCCGCAA
The DNA here is from genome assembly GCF_058536225.1 of Mycolicibacterium arcueilense. Taxonomy (NCBI): domain Bacteria; kingdom Bacillati; phylum Actinomycetota; class Actinomycetes; order Mycobacteriales; family Mycobacteriaceae; genus Mycobacterium; species Mycolicibacterium arcueilense. Next base: position 59,114 of record NZ_JBZTYL010000022.1, on the reverse strand, counting down.
TGGTTCCGCCGTTCAGGATGCACCCGATGCGGTCCTGCTGCCCGGCACTGACGACGAGGTCGCCGCAATCCTGACCTACTGTTCCGAACACCGCATCGCGGTCGTCCCGTTCGGCGGGGGGACCAGCGTGGTGGGCGGCCTCGATCCGTTGCGCGGCGACTTCGCCGCGGTCGTGGCGCTCGATCTGCGCCGGTTCGACGCGCTGCACAGCCTCGACGAGGTGAGCGGCGAGGCAGAACTGGGCGCGGGCGTCACCGGGCCACAGGCCGAGGCACTGCTGGGCGCACATGGCTTCTCGCTGGGCCACTTTCCGCAGAGCTTTCAGTTCGCCACCATCGGCGGGTTCGCCGCCACCCGGTCCTCGGGGCAGGATTCGGCCGGCTACGGGCGTTTCGACGACATGGTCCGTGGACTGCGCGCCGTGACCCCGGCGGGGACGCTCGAGCTCGGTCGCGCCCCGGCCTCGGCGGCCGGACCGGATCTGCGCCAGCTACTCCTCGGTTCGGAAGGGGTGTTCGGTGTCATCACCCGGGTCCGGGTTCGCGTGCACCCGGTGCCCGAGACCACCCGCTACGAGGCGTGGTCCTTCCCGGATTTCGCGACCGGCGCCGAGGCGCTGCGGGCGGTCATCCAGACCGGCACCGGGCCGACGGTGATCCGGCTGTCCAATGAGGCCGAGACCGGGGTGAACCTGGCCACCACCGACAGCATCGGCGAGCAGAGCATCACCGGGGGCTGCTTGGCCATCACGCTGTTCGAGGGCACCGCGGCGCACACCGAGAGCCGCCACGAGGAGACCCGCGCAGTCCTCGAAGCCCAGGGCGGCACGTCGCTGGGCGAGGCCCCGGCGCGAGGCTGGGAGCACGGCCGGTTCAACGCACCGTATCTGCGTGATTCACTGCTGGCCGCCGGCGCATTGTGCGAAACACTGGAGACCGCCACCACCTGGTCCAACCTGGGCACGCTGAAGGCCGCGGTCACCGAGGCCCTGACCACCGCGCTCGCCGAATCCGGCACGCCGGCCCTGGTGATGTGCCACATTTCGCATGTGTACCCCACGGGCGCCTCGCTCTACTTCACGGTCGTCGCCGCCCAGCGCGGCAACCCGATCGAGCAGTGGCAGGCCGCGAAGACCGCGGCCTCCGAAGCGATGGTGCGCAACGGCGGCACCATCACCCACCACCATGCCGTCGGTGCGGACCACCGCCCGTGGATGCGGGACGAGATCGGAGACCTCGGCGCCCAGGTGTTGCGCGCCGTCAAGGCCACACTGGATCCGGCAGGAATCCTCAACCCGGGCAAGCTGATTCCGTGAATCGGGTCACGGTCCTGACCAATCCCCTATCGGGACATGGCAATGCGCCGCATGCGGCCGAGCGGGCGGTCGCGCAGCTCCAGCGGCGCGGCATCGACGTGTGCGCCATCGTCGGGACCGACGCCGCGCACGCCCGCCGCCTGGTCGACGAGGCCCTCGACCGTGGCACCGACGCCCTCGTGGTGGTCGGCGGCGACGGGGTGATCTCGCTGGCCCTGCAGGCGCTGGCCACCGGCGATGTCCCGCTGGGCATCGTCCCGGCCGGGACGGGCAATGACCACGCGCGCGAATACCGTTTGCCGACAGGCGATCCCGAGGCCGCGGCCGACGTCATCGCCGACGGCTACACCGAGACGGTCGACCTCGGTCACATCGAGGATGCCGCCGGCGCGGTCAAGTGGTTCGGCACCGTGATGGCCGCCGGATTCGATTCGCTGGTCAGCGACCGGACCAACCGGATGCGGTGGCCGCACGGCCGGATGCGCTACAACGTGGCGATGGTCGCGGAGATCTCGAAGCTACGATTGCTGCCGTTCCGGCTCACGTTTGACGACGACCCAGAGATCCGCACCGACCTCACCCTGGCGGCGTTCGGTAACACCCGCAGTTACGGCGGTGGCATGTTGATCTGCCCGGGTGCGGACCATTCGGACGGACTGCTCGACGTCACGATGATCACGTCGGCATCCCGCACCAGATTGATCCGCCTGTTCCCCACGGTTTTCAAGGGCACCCACGTCGAGCTCGACGAGGTGACCACCAAGCGGGCCAAGACAATCCACGTGGAATGCCCAGGGATCAACGCCTACGCCGACGGGGATTACGCGGCTCCGTTGCCGGTCACGGTGTCCGCGGTGCCGGCTGCACTGCGCTTACTGGTGCCCAAGCAGTCCTGAATGAACTCGACCATGCAGTCGCGGGCCTCCCGGCTCTCCGGCAGAAACGGCAGGAACGCCGGGAAAGCGTGGAGCTGACCGGGCCAGACCTTGAGCGTGCTCGACCGGCCCGCTTCGGTCAGCACCTCATGCATGCGTTCGGCATCGCAACGCAGTGCCTCCGATTCCGCCGCGATGATCAGGCTCGGCGGAAAATCGGTGAGCACTCCGTTGACCGGTGACAGGGCATGACCGTCCGAGTCCTTGGGGCCGACGCATTCGACGATCATCGGCAGGGCAAGTCCGATTCCCATCCTGTCCTCGGCGAAGTTGGGATGGCCGGAGCGGCGTTCTCCGTCGAGTTCGAGCAGTGGGCTGACACCGATGACGCCGGCGAGCGTACCGACATCCTGCGCCTGGGCGGCGAGAACGGTTGCGAAGGCCAGGAATCCACCTGCCGAGTCACCTGCCACCACGGTGTTGGCCGGCTCTGCGCCCTGGTCCAACATCCAGCGGTAGACGCGCAGGCAGTCCGCGACGGATTCGTCGACGGTCACATCAGGGTGCTGCCGATACTCGACGTGCACCACGGGAAGTTGGGTTCGCCGGGCAAGTGCGACCACGACGTGCTGGTGGGTGTCGAAGCCGCCGAGAAAGAACCCCCCGCCGTGCAGATAGAGGATGGCACCGTCGGACAGGGGGCGGTGTGCAGCTTCGGCGGTGCGGATGGTCTCGACGGTGACGCGCCCCAGCGTGATCCGGCTGACCCGCAGCCCCCGCTTCGGACGCAGTCGCTGGAGCCGCGCGAGTGCATTGATGCGACGACCGATTGCCGTAAGGCGATCCTCGGCGGATCGACTCCCTTGATAGGCGACGGATCTACGTACCTGGACGAGGAGGGTTCGGCGGGCGATGCCGTAGCACGCCCGGGATCTGCGACTCGGGCGTCGGGTCGACAGTGCGGCGGCCGGTAATTCCATCCAAACTCCTTCGGGTTACTTCGGCGATCCCAGGGCGGCAAGCAGTTTCACCAGGTGCCCGAATGCGTCGGTGAACGGCCGCGCCGGCACCGAGGGATCGATGGCCCGCTGGATGCCGAGGCCGATCCCGGCACTGAGCAGCAGACTGCCGAGATCCTCGAGGCTCGCTGCCACGTCGCTGTTCACCAATTGCGTTTCGGTGAGGCCGAGCTCAGCAGACATCGACCTGACCACGTCGATGACCATCTGCGCGGCCTCGTTGCGCAACGCCGTGATCATCTGGGCCAGCTCGGGGTTGTTCCGCGACAGGACCGCGAATTCGAGTTCGAGCATGGTCCAGCCGACGTCGCCTGCGGTGCGCTCCAGCCAGGCGCTCAACGCCTCCACGCGGGTGTCCAACTCGGCATCGGATATCGCGAGTTCGGCCATCTCGGCGAACTTCTCGCGGTGGATCAACTCGAGGACATCGCGGCAGAGGTTGGGTTTGCTGCCGAAGTTGGAGTACACGGCTCCCTTGGAGAAGCCCGCGTCGTCGGCGATGTCTTCGAGGCTCGTGGCGGCATACCCGTGGCTCAGGAAGCGCTTTTTGGCGGCCTGCAACAGCTCGGCCCGCGTCTGTTCCTGGCGTTGAGCCCTGGTCAGCCGCGGCATGCGCTGATGATAGAGCGCAGCAGACTTTGGGTATTGATTTAACTCAAAGTATTCAGATACCGTCAGTATCCGAACGGTCGTGAAGCGACTTCAGGGGAGGCATGACGTGCGGTTTTCACAGCGGAAGGCGTCGGTGGACGGCGCGGTGGTGATCGTCACCGGCGGGGCGCGGGGCATCGGTGCCAAGACGGCGGAGCTGTTCTCGGCCCGTGGCGCCACGGTATGGATCGGTGATGTCGATGCCGATGTGGCTGCGACGACCGCGGCCGGTATCCCCCGCTGCCGGGCGGCCTACCTCGACGTCACGCAGCGGTCGTCGTGGGATCGCTTCGTCTCCGACGTCGTCCGGGAATCGGGCCGCGTCGACATCCTGGTCAACAACGCCGGGGTCATGCCCCTCGGTGCATTCGACGCCGAACCGGAGGCCACCACTGACCTGATCCTCGACGTCAACGTTCGTGGCGTCCTCAACGGCATGCGCGCCGTGGTCCCGTCGATGGTGGCCCGTGGGCGCGGGCACGTCGTCAATGTCGCGTCGATGGCGGGCATGATCCCGATCCCCGGCATGGTGACCTACAACGCCAGCAAGTTCGCCGCACTCGGCGCGTCATTGGCCGCACGTCGCGAGTACGCGGGCACCGGGATCACCGTGTCGGCAGTGCTGCCGTCAGCGGTTCGAACCGAACTCACCTCTGGCGTGCAGCTCGGAAACGGCCTTCCCACAGTGGATCCCGATGATGTCGCACGCGCGATCCTCAAAACTGTCCGCACTCACGCCGCCCGCACCTCGGTGCCGGGTTGGGTCGCTCCCGGGTGGGCCCTGGTGGACGCGTTGGTGCCCGAGGCACTCCAGAGCGCGGTGCGTGCCAGGATCGACGACCGCCGCGCCCTGACCGCCCTCGATGCGCAGGGCCGATCCAGCTACCTGCAGCGTCTCGACCGCCAGTCGAAAGCCCATGGTGCACAGTCCGATTCCGAGGTGGCGCCATGACCAAGGCACTGGTGATCGGCTGCGGTGGGACCATCGGAGGAGCGTGGACAGTCGCGGCGCTGCATGCCCTGGCCGAAGAAACCGGATGGGATCCGCGCGACGCCGCTGTGCTGCAGGGCACCTCGGCGGGAGCCGAGCTCGTCACGATTCTCGGCGGCGGTGCCACGGTGGGCGATCTGATCTCGATGCAGCGCGGCACCTCTACCGACGAGCGCCTGCGCCGCCACATCGCGGACACGCCGCCCAGCGTGCCGCCGATTCCTGCGCCCCGCCTGCTCAACCCCCGGCTGCTCGTCGGCCAAAAGGGTCTCGCCGCCGCCACCGGCATCGCCCCCGTCGGTCGAGGCAACACCGACTGGCTGCAGCGCCTTGCCGACGGATTCTCCGATGGCACAGGTTGGATGAGACACCCCGGTGCCCGGATGGTCGCGTTCGACTACCAGCGTGGCGAACGTGTCGCCTTCGGCGCGCCAGGTGCGCCGCAGGCCACCGCAGGTGAAGCCCTACGCGCATCCTGGGCGGTCCCCGGCTGGATGCCGCCGGTCACGATCGGCGGCAGGAACTTCGTCGACGGTGGCGCCGCCTCGACGGCATCCGTCGATCTGATCGGACCCGAGGAAGCCGAAACGATCTACGTGATCACCCCCATGGCCTCCGAACCGGGAACGCGCGCACCGGGACTCGGCGGCAGGCTGGAGCACGGTCTGCTGCGCCGGCCGATGTCGGTGGGTCTGGACCGCGAAGTGGCGGCGGTGCGTGCGCGTGGCACCCAGGTGGTCCTCATCCGTCCTGACGCGGCAGATCTCGCAGGCCTGGGTTCCCACTTCATGCGCCGTGACCGGCGGCAGTCGGCGTTCGAGGCATCGATGCTGACCGCACCTACCACGGTCCGGCGGGCACTCGCCGTCAGCGAGGAAGCTCGATGAGCCGCGAAGTCCGCATCGTCATCATCGGCGCGGGGATGGCCGGAATCGCCACCGCCTACACGCTTCAGCAAGCCGGATTCACAAATTTCACCATCCTGGAAAAAGGTTCGGACGTCGGAGGCGTCTGGCACTGGAACCGCTACCCGGGACTCACCTGTGACGTGCCGTCGCAGATCTACCAGTTCTCGTTCGCACCGAAACCGGACTGGAGCCACATCTGGGCCACCGGTGAGGACATCCAGCGCTATCACCGCGATGTCATGGCACGGTTCGGACTCGACGCCCATCTGCGGTGCGACACCGAAGTGACCGAGGCGCGTTACGACAGCACCGCCACGTCATGGACACTCACGACGGCCGACGGCGACACTCTGACGGCCGATTTCGTCATCTGTGCCACCGGGGTGCTGCACCATCCGTCGATACCCGACATTCCCGGCATGGACACCTTCGGCGGGCAGATCGTGCACACCGCGCGGTGGGATCCGGGGGTGGAGACCGACGGTCGGCGAATCGCCGTGATCGGCACGGGATCGACCGGCGTGCAGGTGGTTTCGGCCCTGCAACCCAAGGCCCGCACGCTGCTGCACTTCGCCAGATCCCCGCAGTGGATCCTGTGGGCACCGATGTCGCTGCGGCAGTCGTCGGTGCTCGCCAAGGTCCTGCACCGGCGGCCGGGATGGCATGGCTTTCTCTTCCGACGTCTGCAGTGGGGCTCGAACATCCTCGCCGATGTCGTCACCACGCCCTCGTGGCGACGCAAACTGGTGCAGTCCTATGCCCGGTGGAGCCTGGCCGCCCAGGTCCGTGACCGGACGCTGCGGGCGAAACTCATTCCGGATTATGAACCGCTGTGTAAGCGGCAAGTGGTCTCGGGCACGTACTACCGCGCCATCAAGCGCCCCAATGCCACGCTGGTCGACGATCCCATCCAGGAATTCACCCCGACAGGTATCCGCACCGCGGACGGCACGCACCACGACGTGGATGTCGCGGTGCTGGCCACAGGTTTCCAGGCACACAATTACATGCGGCCGATGACCGTCGTGGGCCGCGACGGGATCACCCTCGATGAGGCGTGGGTCAAGGGTCCACGGGCCTACCGGATGACAGCAATCCCCGGGTTTCCGAACCTGTTCACCGTGCTCGGCCCGAACTCACCGACGGGATCGATCCCGCTGCAGTACTCGGCCGAGCGCACCGCCGGCTACATCGTGGCCTGGCTCAAGCGGTTTGAGAACGGCGAACTCTGCGAGGTCGAGGTCACCGAAGAGGCCACCGACGAGTTCAACGCCGCAGTCGCCGACGCGCTCGGTCCGACGGTCTGGAACACCGGGTGCAACTCGTGGTACTTCACCGACGCCGGAACCATCGACCTGTGGCCGTTCGACCGGGCTACCCTCACGCGCATGCTGTCCGCACCGGACCCCGCCCACTACCGGATCAGGTGACGGCGAGCCTTCGCGGTACCCACCCACCCCCGGCGATTCGGCGTGTTTGCCCGACACCGTGAACGGCACACGGTACGTTTCGTCTGGGTCGGGGTTCTGAGTGGAGTGGACTGGTACGGAGCGTCATGGAATCGACCAAGTACATCGGCCGCGTAGGCGCACTGGCCGTTGCTCTCGGCATCGGCACAGCGTTGACCTCGGGGACCGGAATCGCCTGGGCCGACGGTGGGTCCGGCGATCCCGGCAAATCAACGACGGGCAGCGCCGACGATTCCACCTCGAGCCCGGGGACAAAGAAGAACCCGAGCAAACCCTCGACGATCAAGAAGCCGGCCACGACGCCGTCCGGCGCACTGTCGAAGATCGGCGAGCGGATCCGCAAGGACGTCGAGTCGGGACTGAACGATGTCGGCGACACGCTCAAGCAGACGCAGAGCCGCCTGGACACCGCCCGCACCCCGCTGCGAAACCGGACCACCAAGGCCCGGAGCAAGATTCAGGGCACACTCACCAATGTCCCCGAAACCGGCAACAAGGCCGACATCACTACGAAGACAGACAACACCCGGATCGCCCCGGACGCGGCGACGTCTGCGCCGACGCTGAAGCGCACGCAACGCCCCAACACCAACACGGTGGTGGTGCGTCTGAACGAGGCCGCCTCCACCCTGGGCACCGAGGTCGCGAAGTTCGACATCCCCACTATCCCCGACATCGTGCCGGAGAAGACCACCGTCCCGGCTGCTCCCGCCACCGCACCCAAGATCAGCGCACCGCCCGTCGTCTCAGCCCTGCTGAGTGTCGCGGGGCTGTCGCCGTTCGGTGCGGGTAACACCCCGGTCGCACCCGGCCAGTCGCCCGCTTTGTGGGCCATGATGGCTTGGACACGAAGGGAATTCGAGCGGACGATCAATCCGGTCGGGTCGCGTGTGGTGTCGGCCAATGACGCCGCCTCGGTGGTCGCCGAGGGTGAGATCCAGCCGATGGCTGCGGCCGCCCCCAATGCCGCTGTGCAGACCGATGACCTGACACCCAAGCCTCAGGTCCCGTCTTCCCTGGCGAGCGCCACCACAGCGCTCAAGTGGGTGACCGGGGTAGGCGTCACCGACCACTGGTACGTCGCGGGGACCGACCTTGGCATCATGTGGAACAGCGGCTACACCGACCCGGTCACCGGAAAACCGGTCATCTACACGCTGTTCGGCGATACCTACAGCGAGCCCGGCATGGCCGGCGACTGGCGCAACAACGTGCTGTTCCGCACGATCGACACCGATCTGTCCGACGGTCTGCAATTCGACGGTGCGGTGATCAATGCTGGGGCGCAATATCCCGGCGACCCCAACGGGACTCATGAGTGGTACGGCACCGGTGGTGCGCCTGCGGGCGCCTCTCAGATCATCTACGATCCGGGCGGCCTCAACGGGCTGTTCGGCCAGACCTACACGATGATCCCGACGTCGGCCATCGCGATCGAGAATCCCGACGCGGCAGGCGGTTACCGGCAGTACGCCACGGTGATGTCGATCCGCACCTGGGACAACCCGGGCAGCTGGACCACGAACTACGCCGCGATCGCCTACTCCGACGACGGCGGCAAGACCTGGACCGTCGACCGCGACACCGTGCGCTCGTCGGGCTGGTTCCGAGCCGGCCCGGCCTACGTCCCTGGCGACGAACATTTCCAGCAGAACGCGCTGGTGATGTCGGACGACCCGACCGACCCGTACGTCTACGTGTACGGAACTCCCTCGGGCAGGCAGGGTTCGGCGTACGTAGCTCGGGTGCAGAAGGATCAGATCACCAATCTGGATGCCTACGAGTACTGGTCGGGTGAGGATTCCAGTGGCGCCGGGAAGTGGGTGACGGGTGATCCGTCGGCGGCGGTTCCGGTGTTCGGCTCCAGCAGCACCGATTTCCTGCCGACGCTCTACAAGGTGGCGGACTTCTTCACCTTCGGGTTGTTCACCAAGATCGCCAACGGCATCTGGGTCGGCGGGCTGCCCACGGGCGGCAATGTCAGCGAGATGTCGGTGCAGTACAACGAGTATCTGGGCAAGTACGTCGTGCTCTACACCGATGGCGGCAACAACGTCGTGATGCGGGTGTCGGATTCACCGCAGGGTGAATGGTCGGATACGACGACGCTGGTGAACAACAACCTGACGACCAACACCGGCATGTATGCACCCATGGTCCACCCGATGTCGGGCACCGATTACTTCAACAAGGTCGACGCCAACGGCAATGTCGTGGAGGACAACTCGCAGTACCTGTACTACAACTTGTCCTACTGGGGCGACTACAACGTCCGGTTGATGCAGACCGACCTGTCCACGATGAAGACGGTCTCGGTGTAGCCGGATGTCTCGAACGTTGGCGTTGAGTGCGGCGGTCCTGACCGTGGCTGCCGCACTCAGCACGAGTGCCTGTGCGCACGCCGATCCCGAGCCGGTGCCGCAGGGACCATCGGAAACCACAGCGCCTCAACCAGACTCGTCGTGCGCCGAAAACGTCGACGGGACACTGACTCCGGCTGATCCCGCACAGACCGGCAACAACCGGCGTCTGCTGCAGTGCACGGCCGGGACCTGGCAGACGTTCGGCGGCCCCTATCCCTCGTCGGATCGCTGGCTGACCACCGGGCCCCAGGTGATACTGCACGGGCAGGGCAGGCGAAACCCGGAAGCCCGGGCGGGCACTTGGACAGCGACCCCGCAGACCGCCGAGGCCCATTGTGGCGCCGAAGTGGTCGATGTCCTGGGCGCAGGCAGGACATCGGAGCCGCAGACGTTCAGCGCAGACCCGGGCCAGTCGCTGACCATCGAGGTCAGCGACCACATGTTCACGACGAAGCTCAGCGGCTACTGCCTCTGGGCGCGTAGCTGACGAGCTACCCTACGCCCCTGTTCAGCCAAGACACCTCGGCGCCGTCACCGCCGTTGCGGTAGGGCTCGAGCGACTCGTCCCATGCGGTACCCAGCACGGTGTCGAGTTCGGCTGCCAGCATGTCGGCGCCGCCGGCCATGAGGGAGCGCAGCCGCATCTCGCCGACCATCACGTCGCCGTTGGCGCTCATCGCACCGCTCCACAGACCGAGGTGGGGGGTGTGGCACCAGCGGTGCCCGTCCACCCCGGCACTGGGGTCCTCGGTCACCTCGAAGCGCAGCACTGACCAGGAGCGCAGGGCATTGGCCAACTGCGCCCCGGTGCCGACGGGCCCAACCCAGTTGGTCACCGTGCGCAACTGGCCGGGCATGGCCGGTTGCGGCGTCCACTTGAGGTTCGCCCGCGCCGACAGGGTCGACGACAACGCCCACTCAACATGCGGGCATACCGCCGCGGGTGAGGCATGGACATACACCACGCCCGTCGCCGCGTCGGCGAACTGGTTCGACGCACGCATCTGCTACTCCTTCGGATACGAGGGACGTCTTCCCCAACGGCCTGGTATTCCGATCGAGCATGCAGTTGTGTGTGCCGCGCGTGTCTATTGTGCCCTGTGTGGCCAGTGTTGCGCTAGTCTGTCCCGTTTTCTCTCAGCACTCCATCAGATATCGCGGGCCACAGCGGGTAGGTCCAGTCCCCGAAGTCGCGGTCGGTGAGCACCACCAAGGCCAGGTCAGCGGCCGGATCGACCCAGAGGAACGTCCCCGACTGACCGAAATGCCCGAACGTGCGCGCCGAGTTTGCCGACCCCGTCCAGTGCGGCGATTTGCCGTCCCGGAGCTCGAAGCCCAGCCCCCAGTCGTTCGGCCGTTGCACCCCGAACCCCGGCAACACCCCGTCGAGCCCGGGAAACTGCACCGTCACCGCGTCGTCGTGCAGTTGCTGCGACACCAGTGCCGGGCGGAGCAACTCCCGGGCGAATGCCGCCAGATCCCCGACGGTCGAAACACCGCCGAACCCGGCCGCCTGCGTCCCGCCCAACAGAGTGGACTTGGTCATCTGCAGCGGCTCGAAGACCGCCTCGGTCAGATAGCTGGCGAACTCGATGTCGGCAGCACTCTCGACAGCACGCGCCAGCAGTTCGAATCCGTAGTTCGAGTAGATCCGACGCTGCCCCGGCCGGGCGAGCACTTCGGCCGAACGCATCGACACGCCCGAGGCGTGGGCCAACAGGTGCCGGATCGTCGAACCGGGCGGGCCGGCCGGAGTATCGAGTTCGACCGCGCCCTCTTCGATCGCGATCTGCGCGGCCCGGGCCACGAGCGGTTTGGTCACCGAGGCCAGCGTGAAGGGTTTATCGAGATCGCCATGGCCGGCCAACACACCCGAGGGGCCGACCACTGCCGCAGCCGCCGTGTCGACGGGCCAGGTATCGATAACGCGGAGAACTTCGGCGGCGCTCATCGAGACCAAATCTATCGGGCACGCCCCAGACTCCGGGACAGCATCTCCTCGACCATGCCCGCGGCCACCGCATCCACGTCGGCGACCAGGCGGCGCAGTCCGACCACCCGCCGAACCAACTCCTGCGGATCGGGGTTCGCAACCGCCGAGAGCCGGTGCACGTCGAGGACCGCGCGATAGGCCGACTCCGGTGAGTCCGGTTCGGTGGCCTCACACCACTGCTGCATCGACTGTGTCCACGACGTCAACCGATCACCGGCACCTTGCCGCCGCGCCAGGCTCAACGACCGTCGGTACACATCCGCCGCCCATTCCACCGGCACCGGTTCGTCGAGCACCGGCAGCAGTACTTGATCGAGCGCCTGGTAACCGGTCGGATCGCCGGCCGCGACGGCGGCCATGCCGACGAGCGCCCGCGCCAGTGTGGCCAGGGCGGCGTCGTCCAAGTTCTCTGCGAGGACGGACAATTGGCGGGTCGCAGCGCCGAATTGGTCGTCATCGCCGGTGTCGGCCGCTGTCGCCGCGAGTAGGTATGTCAGGTAACCGTGCGCGGTGGTCTCCGGGACGCCGTCCAGCAGCATCTGCGCCCGCTGCCCCCAACTGCCCGCCAGCGACACGTGACCGCGAGCCAACCAGGCCAGGCCGAGTTCGGCCGCCTTCATCGCGGCCTGCACCGGGTCGGTGCGCAGCAGCCGGGTGTGCACCTGTTCGTTGATCCGCACCGATTCGCGGCCATGGCCCTGCCGCCAGGCCGCCGCGGCGTACACGGCAAGATCGTCGGTGTCGAGGGTCAGCACGCCGTCGACCCGGCTGAAGGATTCGTAGCTGGTACGCCAGTCATTTCGCCGATACGCCGAGCGTGCGACCACCAGCAGTTGGGTTCGATCGTCGACCACAACCCACGGTAACGCGCGGGCGCTCCACCGGACCGAGATTCAGTGGACGACGACATCCGGCCACTAATTGGACACCTGTCCGGTTTGCATTAGGTTATAGGCATGAGCCAGACGGTGCGTGGTGTGATTTCTCGGTCCAAAGGTCAGCCGGTCGAACTGGTCGACATCGTCATCCCCGATCCGGGTCCCGGTGAGGTGGTGGTCGACATCATCGCCTGCGGCGTGTGCCATACCGATCTGACCTACCGCGAGGGCGGTATCAACGACGAATATCCGTTCCTGCTCGGCCACGAGGCCGCGGGCACGGTCGAGTCGGTCGGCGAGGGAGTCACCCACGTCGAACCCGGCGATTTCGTCATCCTCAACTGGCGCGCGGTGTGTGGAGAATGCCGCGCCTGTAAACGTGGCCGCCCGCATTTGTGCTTCGACACCCACAACGCCGCGCAGAAGATGACGTTGACCGATGGCACGGAGCTCACTCCGGCGCTCGGTATCGGCGCGTTCGCCGACAAGACCCTCGTCCACGAAGGCCAGTGCACCAAGGTCGATTCCGCGGCCGACCCGGCCGTGGCCGGCCTGCTGGGCTGCGGTGTGATGGCAGGCATCGGCGCGGCGATCAACACCGGTGCGGTGACCCGAGACGACACCGTCGCCGTCATCGGCTGCGGCGGCGTGGGCGACGCGGCGATCGCCGGTGCCGCCCTGGTCGGCGCGAAGAAGATCATCGCCGTCGACACCGACAACAAGAAGCTGAACTGGGCCCGCGATTTCGGTGCCACCCACACCATCAACGCCCGTGAGCTCGACGCGGTGAAGACCATCCAGGACCTCACCGACGGCTTCGGCGCCGACGTCGTGATCGACGCGGTCGGCCGCCCCGAAACCTGGAAGCAGGCGTTCTACGCGCGCGATCTGGCCGGCACCGTGGTGCTGGTCGGTGTCCCCACCCCGGACATGACCCTGGAGATGCCGTTGGTCGACTTCTTCTCCCGCGGCGGATCGTTGAAGTCCTCCTGGTACGGCGACTGCCTGCCCGAACGTGACTTCCCCACCCTGATCTCCCTGTACCTGCAGGGCCGGCTGCCGTTGGAGAAGTTCGTCTCCGAGCGCATCGGACTGGACTCGATCGAGGATGCTTTCCACAAGATGCACGCCGGCGAGGTGCTGCGCTCGGTGGTGGTGTTGAAGAAATGAGCGGGCCTTCGCAGATTCAGCGCGTTGTCACCAGCGGCAAGTTCGAACTCGACGGCGGCAGTTGGGACGTCGACAACAACATCTGGATCGTCGGCGACGACAGTGATGTCATCGTGTTCGACGCCGCCCACACTGCCGCGCCGATCATCGAGGCCGTGGGCGGCCGCAACGTCGTCGCAGTGGTCTGCACCCACGGCCACAACGACCACATCACCGTTGCGCCCGAACTGGGCAAGGCACTGGACGCACCGGTGCTGCTGCACCCCGCCGACGAGATGTTGTGGCGAGTCGTGCACCCCGACAACGACTTCCGTACGGTCGAGGAGGGTCAGGTGCTGCGGGCGGGCGGCATCGAACTGCACGCCCTGCACACCCCGGGTCACTCCCCCGGCTCGGTCTGCTGGTCGATCCCCGAACTCAACGCGGTGATCTCGGGCGACACCCTGTTCCAGGGCGGCCCGGGTGCCACCGGTCGGTCGTTCTCGGATTTCCCGACGATCCTGGACTCCATCTCCAAGCGGCTGGGGATGCTGCCCGCCGAGACCGTCGTCTACACCGGCCACGGTGACACCACCACCATCGGCGACGAGATCGTCCACTACGACGAATGGGTTGCGCGCGGGCACTGACCCCGGGTTGCGATCACGCTGAGCCAGTCCCTTACCGGCAGGCGGCGGCGCCGCCATAGTGGCACCCATGACGAGTTCAGATGGGCGCACCGCAGCGGTGATCGGCGCGGGACAAACCGGGGTGACGGCCGCTCTCGGGCTGCTGGACAACGGGTTTGAGGTCACCCTGTACAGCGACCGTGACCAGCGCAGTTTGCGCGACGACGTTCCGGCCACCGGCACCGCGCTGATCTTCGGGGAGGCCCAGCGGGCCGAGGAGTCGCTGGGTCTGAACACCTACCTGGCCACCGCCCCGACTTCGACCGGGGAAAGTGTGCGCGTGGTGGACGGTTCCGGTCCGGACCGGTCGGAGGAGATCGCCTTCGACGTCGACTTCGATGGCTTCGTCGGGCTTGCGGTGGATACCCGGCTCAAGGCCGATGATCGGCTCACCCTGTTCCAGCAGCGCGGTGGGCGGTTCGTGGTCGAGGCCGTCGACCCGGTGCGCCTGGACCGGATCGCTGCGAGTGTCGACCTCACGCTGGTTGCCACCGGGCGCGGTGGGTTGTCGTCTCTGTTTCCTGTCGACGCCGAGCGCTCCGCCTACGATCGGCCCCAGCGCAGTCTGTTGACGGTGACGTTGACCGGTTTACCTTACGGGCCTGAGGTTTTCGCCCATCGCAGCGGCGCAGGTGGGCGCCACAGCGCCTTGACGGTGGTCTCCGATCAGGGTGAGGCTTGGTGGGGCGGATACCTGCACAAGGATGCCGGACCGACCTGGGCGTTCCTGGGCTGGGCGCGCCCCGGCAGCGAGTGGGAGAACCGGTTCGCCGGCGCGCAGGACGCACAATCCGCACTCGACATCGTCACCGCGCTGCACCGTGACTTCATCGACTGGGATCTGCCCGAGGTCGGTGAGCTCAAGACCATCGAGACCGATCCG
Source organism: Mycolicibacterium arcueilense (assembly GCF_058536225.1). Lineage (NCBI taxonomy): Bacteria > Bacillati > Actinomycetota > Actinomycetes > Mycobacteriales > Mycobacteriaceae > Mycobacterium > Mycolicibacterium arcueilense. The sequence continues at coordinate 43,931 of NZ_JBZTYL010000022.1, read as the reverse complement.
CACTCGTGGCTCAAAGGCGCCGTCACCCAGGTGGTGCGCGGCGGGGTGGGCCGCACCGCCGGCGGCCATCCAGTGGCCGCCCTGGGCGATACCGCCGTCACCTACGATCCGATCGCCGGCCAGGGCGCCCAAGGCGGCCTGATACAGGCCGCAGCACTGGTGAGCAAGGCAGCCGAGCACGACGGACCGTTCGACGAGGCGTGGCTGCGCAACGCATTCGAGGATTTCTATGCGGACCGGGCACGGGCCGCGCAACTGGTCACCCGCTTGTTCCTGTCCGATCCCGAGCTGGCCGAGTACGGCAACCTGTTCTTCGCGGCGGCACAGGGCAGCCCGCGGTTCGCCTCGAAACTCTATGGACTGCTGAATGATCCGAGGCCGGTCGAACGTCTCGACTCGGTGGCCGCCGCCAAGCAGCTGATCACCGAGTTCTCCGGTGAGCCGGCCGACGCGTTACTGGAGCGGTTCGTCCCCGTCGGATCCTTCCAGCGCTCCGGCCTGGTGACGCGGGCCGCCTAGCCTCAGCTGCCCAGGATCCGGCGCTTCTCCGCTTCGAACTCGGCCTCGGTCAACGCACCGGTATCACGCAGGGCAGCAATGGTTTTGATCTGTTCGATCCGGACATCCTGATCGCTGGGAACCTGGGATCCGGAATATGTGGGTGCGTACGTCGGGGTGCCGGTCGGTGTGTACGTCGTCGGGTAGCTGGGCAGCGGAGTCGCCCGCTTCCCCGAGCGGAGGCTCCACATGATCGACAGGCCGAGCGCGACAGCGGCCAGGACCGTCATCCCGATGAAGGGCCACATCACCCAGTAATAGGGGCTGCTGTGTCCGAATGTCAGCCTCGGATTCTGAGACTCGAAGACCGAGGCCTTGGCGTCGATACGGTAGGTGCCCGCCTCCTTGATGTGGGCGGTGAAGACCCGCACCGTGATTTCCCGGTTGGTCTTCGATGAACTGCTCATGGAGTCGGTGATGAGCGGTGTGGCCACTCCGGTCGGCGGCGTGATGGCCAGTTGGATCGGAGGCACCATCACCCCCTTGCCGCCCACGGTGAGGGTCGTGGCACGGTAGGCGATGTCCACGTCGCCGGCGGGCAACTCCAGACTCGCCGAGCCCGGGATCGGCACCTCGCCGTAGGCATCGTCATCTGCGATGACGAACGCGTTCACCATCACCGACGCAAAGATGCCGAGAACACCGATGACCAAGGCGATGACGGACACGATGATCGCCGTCCGCGGGGCGCCCCCTCCGTTACTCATCGCCGAAGTGTGTCATAGCCGGTCGGTGGCGGGTTACCGTCGGGGTATGCCTCGCGACGACACGGAGAGCACCGAGACCGCCCGACCGGCACGCCGGTTGGCGCTGCGCTACTGGGTGGCGCTGATCTTGGTCGCCCTGGCTGCAATCTTCGTCGCGCAGAACCGTGATCGGGTGGGTGTACACGTGCTGTGGGTGACCGTCGAGTCGCCGATGTGGTTCACCTTGGTCATCATTTTCGTCATGGGCCTACTCATCGGACTGCTGCTGCGCCGGCGACGGCGAACCTGATCATGGCCAGACCGCGCCGAACCACACCCCGCCCGCATACCGCCGGAATGAGTTCGGCGATCAAGCTTCTCGAGCTCGCGGCGCACACGGTACCGATCCCGGCGGCGCCTCAACCCGTCGTCATCGCCGACTACGGGGCCGGCACCGCGCACAATTCGATGCAACCGATCAACGCCGCCATCGCCGCGGTGCGCAGCCGCACCCGACCCGAGCACTCGATTCTGGTGACACACACCGATGTCGCCGACAACGACTTCTCCACGATGTTCCGGATCCTGGAGGAGGATCCGGAGTCCTATCGGCACCGAGATTCGGCCACCTTCAGTTCGGCGATCGGCCGGTCGTTCTACAGCCAGATCCTGCCGTCGAACAGCGTGCACCTGGGCTGGTCGGCCTGGGCGGTAGCGCGACTGAGCACGGTGCCGATGCCGGTCGCCGACCACGTCGTCGCGGCCTACAGCAACGACGAGCGGGTGCGCGCTGCCTATGTCAGGCAGGCAGCTCATGATTGGCACGAGTTCATCGCTTTCCGCGGCCGCGAACTGTGTCCGGGTGGTCGCCTGGTGGTGTTGACGACCGCAGTGGACGATGACGGTGATTTGGGCTATCGCCCGCTGTTCCGCGCCGTCGTCGGGGCGCTGACCGAGTTGATCGCCACCGGTGTGGTGAGCGCCGAGGAGGCGACGCGCATGTCGTTGCCGATCGCGGGACGGCGTGCCGCGGATTTCACCGCACCGTTCGCGCCGTCGGGGCGGTTCGAGCGGCTGGAGATCCAGCACGTCGAACTGATCGACGCGGAGGACCGAATCTTCAACGCCTACCGCAGTGACAAGGACGCAGGCGCTTTCGGCACCCGCTGGGCCGATTTCCTCAGGTTCACGGCATTCGCCGATCTGGGGGCGACACTAGAAGGTGGACCCGACCGGTTGCCGGTGTTCTACGACCGGCTGCATGCGTGCATCGCGGCACGGTTGTCCGCCGAGCCCGAGGAGATGCGCATTCCGATCGCCGCGGTGGTGTTGGAGAAACGCCGGCCGAGCCAGTGATCACACCGGCGACCAGGCCGGTAGAGCCGCGTCGATCAGATGCGGTCCCGGCTCCGACAGCGCCGCGCGGAACTGGTCGGCAAGCTCGTCGGCGGTGGTGGCCCGGGTAGCCGGAACTCCGAATCCCTGCGCTATCGAGGCGAAGTCGATATCCGGCCGGCTCAGGTCGAGCAGTGAGCGCGACCGTTCCCCGTTGGCCTGAGTCCCCACCCGCAACAACTCGAGCTGCAGGATGGCGTAGGCGTGGTTGTTCAGGATCACCACGGTGACGTCGAGTTGCTCGCGAGCCATCGTCCACAGGGCCGAAATGGTGTATGCGGCACTGCCATCAGACTGCAGGGCGATCACCGGTCGGTCCGGCGCGGCGATCGCGGCTCCCACCGCGACCGGCAAGCCCTGTCCGATGGCACCGCCGGTCAGGGTGAGGACATCGTGGCGCGGCGCGAACGCGGTGGCTGCCGGCAGGAACACGCCGCTGGTGTTGGCCTCGTCGGAGATGATCGCGTTTTCAGGCAATAGCGCCGCGATCACCTGCGCCAGATTCTGTGGGTTGAGTGGGCCGGTGGGCAACTCGGTCGGGCCGGGCGGCGGCGGGGCGGGTAGCGTTCCACCCAATTCGTCTGCCAGTGCGGCCAATTCATGGACCGACAGCCCACACACCTCGGCACCTTCGGGTACCAGCACACTCGGCTTGCCCGGGTAGGCGAAAAACGACACCGGCGATTTCGCACCGACCAACACCAGATGCGTTGCCCCGGAGAGTTGTTGGGTGGCCTGCTCGGCCAGGTAGCCGAGTCGCTCAATGGGCGGCACGCCCTGTCCGCGGGCCAGCCGGGCCGGAAAAGTCTCGACCAGCACGCGCGCCCCGGTTGCCGCACCGATCCGCGCCGCTGCCCGTAGACCGTCCGCGTGGGTCGCAGCACCGCCCAGCAACACCACCGCACGCTCCCCCTGGGTGCGCAGCAACTCGGCGGCGCCGGCGACATCCATCAGGCCGGCCGGTCCGTCGCCAACTGGATGTCCGATACCTGTGTCGGGCAAGGGGTTCTGCGGCGCGCTGCCCCAGGAATAGTCGGCAGGCAGGACCAGGGTGGCGACACGTCCGGGTGTGCCAGTCGCGCTCTGCACCGCAGCGTGCACGGCAGCATCGAGGTCGGCGGCTGATTCAGGCCGGTGCACCGAACCGCCTGTCCAGTACCCGAGCGCACCGATGTCCGATTCGAGCGGCGCGTCGAGTGGTTGGTGGTAGGTCGCATGATCGCCGACGACGTTGACCACCGGGGTGAACGCGCGCCGGGCGTTGTGCAGGTTGGCCAGACCGTTGGCCATCCCTGGGCCGAGGTGTAGCAGGGTCGCCGCGGGAGTGCCGGCGATGCGGGCATAGCCGTCGGCTGCTCCGGTGGCGACGCCTTCGAACAGACACAGCACCGGACGCATGGCCGGAGCGGCATCCAGCTCGGCAACGAAATGCATCTCCGAGGTGCCCGGGTTGGCGAAGCACACGTCGACGCCCTCGGCGAGCAGGCGGTTCACCACCACTTCGGCGCCGGTGCTCATGAGACGCTCCGCGCGCCATTTTCAGTTTTCTGCCCGCCGTTGTGCACCCGTCCATATTGGTCGGCAGCCGCTCGGGATGCCACCGCGAGATCTTGACTGATTATCAGTCAGTCTGGCACCGTGGGTCTACATCGTCTACATCCCAACGGGCTGAGCGGAGCCAGACATGCGACACCGCGGAATCCACCTTTCCGGCAAGAAGGCGGTGATCACCGGGGCATCGAGCGGGATCGGACGCGAGCTGGCCCTGGCCCTGGCGCAGCGGGGAGCGACGCTGGCGCTCGCGGCCCGCCGCAAGGATCTGCTCGACGCCCTCGCCGACGAGATTTCGGGCACGGGAGTGCCCCGCCCCGCCGTGCTCCCCGTCGATCTGGCCATACCCGGTTCCGCGGTCGAACTCGGCCGCCGGGCCCTGGATGCACTCGGCACGGTGGACATCGCGGTCAACAATGCCGGTACCAACCTGACCGGAGCACAATCGCTCGTGGCCGACTCGGCTGCTGCCCGGGCCGTCTTCGAAGTCAATGTCTGGTCCCCGCTGGCGCTCACCTCCGCACTGCTGCCGGCCATGCGGGCAGCCGATTCCGGCGTGATCGTCAATGTCACCTCCACTGTTCAGGCCGTGCCGATCCCCCTGCTCGGCTATTACTCCGCATCCAAAGCCGCCCTGGCCCAGGCGACGAAGTCACTGCGGCTGGAGCTGGCCGGAACCGGCATCCGGGTGTTGGAGGTGGTGCCCGGTGCGACCGACACAGCACTGCGCGACATCGATGAGCTGCCGTGGAAAACCACCCCGCCGCCGACATTGCCGCCGGTGGCGCCCGCGTCCATCGCCGCGGCCATCGTCCGCGGGCTGGATCGCGGCGCCCGACGGGTCGTTCATCCACGATATTCGCTTCTCCCCCTGGAGGTTCCAGCCTTGGGCCGGATGCTCGCCACAGTGGGCGGTCGGCGGGTCGATACCCGCGGCGCACTGGCCGGGCCAATTCGGTGAACGCGCAAGCCAAGTCAACCGACCGCCGGCAGCTCATCATCGATGCGGCGCGGAGACTTTTCGCGACCAAGCCCTACGACCAGGTCACCACCGCGCAGGTCGCCAAGGATGCCGGTGTGGCCTACGGCCTGATCGCCCACCACTTCGACCACAAACGCGGGCTGTACCTGGCAGTGATGAACGAAATCGCGGAGGAGATCGCCGCGGTTCAGACCGCCGCCGCACCGCCGGGTGCGAGCCTGGCAGACCAGCTACGCCATGCCCTGCGCAGCCACATCACCCACATCGATTCGTACTCGGACAGTTTCGTCGCGCTGCTGCACGGCGCGTTGGGCGCCGATCCCGAACATCAGTCGGCCGTCGAACACCTCCGATGGTTGGGTTCGCAACGCATTCTGTCGGCCCTGGGTATCGCCGAGCCCGTAGCGCCCACCCTGCGCACCGCCATGCACGGTTGGATCGGATTCCTCGACGAGATGATGATCGACCGCATCACCCACCGCGATGTGGACATCGAGGTCCTGGTCGACCTCGCCGCCGCCGCGTTGGCCGTTACGTTGCGTACCGCAACCACTCTCGACCCCGCCATCACCTACACCTCGGAGGCGACGGCGGCCATCGACGCGATCACGCGAGGCTGAGCGGCAACGTCACTCTTGCTCGGCTGACAGAGGTCCGGACCGCAAGTCTTGTCAGGCGCAACTGACGAGATTCCTCAGCAAACGCACCCTCCGATGGGTTCGCGCGTATTACGATGCGCTTACTTACGATCGCGTCAATTCAAGATCACAAGGGGGTTCACATGTTTCGTGCCTTCATGGTCGCGGCGGCCATCATCGGCGGCGCCATCGGTGTAGCCCCTATGGCACAGGCCGACCCACCGTATCGATACTGCAAGGACGCCTACGCGGACGGCAAGTTCAACATGACTACCGACGATCCCGGCTATGCCGCCCACCTCGATCGCGACGGCGACGGCATCGCCTGCGAGAAGAAGTCCTGACCCACCGTGGCATCGACGATCGCGATCCGCGTTGTCGGTGTCGTAGTGTGCCTGTTCGCTTTCCTCACCCCTCCGCTGGTCTCGGCCGACCCCGTCGCGACGACAGCAGAAGTATTGCGAGTGGTCGACGGCGACACCATCGACATCCGTGACGACGTGCGGGGTCGGCTTCGCGTGCGAATCCTGGGCATCGACACGCCTGAAACCAAGAAGCCTGGCTACACCGTCGGTTGCTGGGGCCCGGAGGCGACGGAGTTCGCGAGGTCGAACATGGTCGGACAACGGGTGGCGCTTCAGCCCGATCCGACTCAAGACAGGACGGATCGATATGGGCGCACTTATCTGCACTAGTCAATCCGTTCACCGGGGCCGGTCATCAGTCGGAGTCTTTGGAGCCTTCGAGGGCGCGGCTGAGCTGTTGATGTGGGACAGCTCTAGCTGGATGGTCGGTGAGTTCGCCTCGGGTTACGTGGGTTTGCGGGCGGTGAGGCGTTCGACGAGGCCGAGTTTGAAGCGTTCGACGCGTTCGATGTCGAGGTTGGGGTCGTTGCGGATGTGGTTGAGGGGGCGGCGCAGGAAGTGTTCGCCGCCGAGGGGAACGGTGAACAGTTCGAGGAAGCGTTGCACGGCTCGGGCGGGGGCGACGCTGCTGCGGATGTGATCGACCAGGATGAGTTGTCCGCCGGGGCGCAGGACGCGGGTCATTTCGTTGAGGGCTTTGGTGTGGTCGGGGATGGCGCAGAGCCCGAAGGTGCAGACGACGGTGTCGAAGGTGGCGTCGTCGAACGGTAGGTGGTGGGCGTCGGCTTGTTGCAGCGTGGCGGGGTGGCCGAGGTCGGCGGCACGTTGACGAGCCAGGTCGAGCATCTGTTCGCTCCAGTCGATCCCGGTCAGCGTGACGGTGTCGGGGTAGAACTCGAGGTTGAGGCCGGTGCCGACGGCGACTTCCAGGGTGGTGCCGGCCGCTTGGCTGCAGACCCATTGGCGGGAGTCGCCGAACAGGTGGCGGTCAAAGAATCCGATTTCGCGGTCGTAGGTACGGGATTTCTTGTCCCAGTATCGGTTCCATCGGGCGGTGCGATCACCGGTGGCCATGGTTCACCTCGATTCGAGTCGGCCAGTCAGACGATTCGGGTGCGTCCGATGTGGGGAACAAACCGGCCGACCGTCTCACAGTAGTCCCGGTAGGCCTGGCCGTGGATAGCGTTGAGATAGGGCTCTTCGACGACGCGGACCTGCAGCTCGATGGTGGCCAGCAGCACGACGAACGCGACCAGGGCGAGCGGGTTGGGGGTCATCAGGGTGATGCCGGCGGCGAAGATCAGCATCGCGGTGAAGATGGGGTTGCGCACCAGCCCGAACACACCACGGAGCACCAATGTGGTGGTCTCACTGGGGTCGACGCCAATCCGCCAGGACTCGCCCATGTCGCGCTGGGCGTAGAGGGTGGCCGCGATACCCGCCACCGCCAGCACCGTCCCGCCCACCTGAATCCACGGCGCCTGCAGGAGCGCGATCGGGGTGAGGATGCCGAGCAGTTGCAGCAGCGGTGCGGCCGCCCCGGCGAGGATGGCAGCGATGAATCCGGCGCCGGCGAACCATTCCAGCGAGCCAGGCCGGCCGTGGATGCCGCGAAACCCGGTCGAGCCGGTGCGGCGGTGCTGGGTCCAGCTGCGCCAGCCGAACCCTAAGACGGCAAAGACCAGGTAGAGAACGAGCGCGGTGGCGGGCATGGGTGAACCTCCTGGCCGGACTGAGATGAGTGTCGATGTGGAGAGGGGCGGTCAAGCCGATGGATGCGGCAGGCCGCGCCTAGTTCTCGGCGAGCGCTTGATCGAAGGCCTGGGCTAGGTCTTCATAGCTGTGTGGCTGGATGCGGGTGTCGTTGAGGAAGAAGGTCGGGGTGCCCTGCACGCCCAAGGCGCGGCCGTCGGCCATGTCGAGTTGGATGCGTTCGAGGGTGGCGGGATTGGCGTAGGCCGCGTCGAACTCGGCCATGTCCAGGCCGAGTTCTGTTGCGAATCCGCGGAATACGTCATCGGCTGGGGTTTGCTTTTCACCCCACTGGGCTTGGGTGTCATACATTTTGCGATACATCGCCTCCAGTTGGCCTTGCTGGGCGGCGGCTTCCACCGCGCGGGCGGCCCGCTCGGCGTTGACGTGGGCTTGCAGCGGGAAGTAGCGGATCACGAAATTCACCCGGTCGCCGTATTCGGCCCGCGCTTTTTCGATCTCTGGGTAGACCGCGCGGCAGCCCTCGCATTCGAAGTCGAGAAACTCCACGAACGTCACCGTGCTGTCGGGCACCGTGTTGAGTCGGTGGCTGTTCTCGCGCACCACCTGCCCGGCCTCGCCGGTATCGGGCTGTGCCGTGGTGGTCGAGTCGCGGTCGCGCACTGACAGGTAGACCAGCGCCCCGATCGCCATGGCGGCGATGACGAACGCGGTGAGCAGGATGCGGCTGGTGCGCGCCATTCAGATACCTCTTTTGTGGGCGTGGACGATCTGGAACGGGGCGGCCCAGCTGCGCGCGGGCAGATGGGTGGTGACGGCCAGTCCGTGTGCGGTGAATGCGTCGGCCAGGCCGGTGCCCAGGACGTCGCGGGCGTGGGGTCGTTCGGCGAGCCGCATGTAGGTCTCGAAGATGGTGCGGGCGGTGGGTGGTGGGTCGAGGTCGATGGCGATGACCTGGCCGGCGAGACGTAGAACGCGGATGGCTTCGTCGATGGCGCGGTGGCGGATGTCGGTGGGCAGTTCGTGCCAGCCGAACACGCTCATCACCACGTCGAAGGTGTCATTGCCGAACGGCAGTGCGGCGGCGTCACCTTCATGCAGCGCCACGGTACCGATCCCGGCGCGGGTGAGGTAGCGGCGGCCGACGGCCAGCATTTCCGGGGAGATGTCGAGGCAATCCACTCGTGTGCTCGGGGATTTGCGGGCGAGCAGGCGGGCGGCGTAGCCGGTGCCGCCGCACAGTTCGAGCACTCGTTTCGGTTTCTGGTCGGCGACGAGCTGGGCGAGCCGGTCATGGGGTCGGCCGGGGATGAACCGGTTGCCGGCTTCGAACAGCGGTCCGGCCAGGGCGAATTTGAGCCGGTTGCGGCCCCAGGGGCGGCTCATGTCGGCTGCCGTTCACTGGCGGTGACCGGGAGTGTCGATGTGTAAGTGCTTGGGGTGGTGGTGAATTGGTGGGCGCAGTCGGTCGAGCAGAACCACCAATCCCGGTCCTGGTAGCGGCGTCGCGCCCGGGCGGTTTCCGGGTTGATCCGCATGCCGCAGACCGGGTCGCGGGGGTAGCGGGCCTCGGTCAGGGCCAGCGTGTGTAGCGGAATCGGGGTGGTGATGCTGCGCAGCGGCGGAGCACCGATCGCTGGGGTGGACAGGCCTTGTCGGGTAGCGGCAGCCGCGATCGGGTCGGTGATCACGGCGTGGCCGGCCCCGGCGAGTGCGGTGATGCGGGCGGCGATGTTGACGGTGTGGCCGAACACGTCGCCGCCGCGGGCGATGACGGGTCCGTGATGGATTCCGGCGCGCAGCGCCAGGAACCCGTCCTCGCCGGCGACCTGCTCTGCCAGGTCGGTGAGGGTGGCCAGCATCTGGGTGGGTGTGTCGGCGGTCAACATGACCGCGTCCCCGATCGTCTTCACCAGCCTCACGCCCGGTTGTAGTGCAGCCTGTGCCAGGTCGGCAAGCCGCGCGGCGAGCTGGGCGGCTTCGTGGTCGCCGCAGATTTCGGTGAGGATGCTGTAGCCGGCCAGGTCGACAAACGCCGCCGTCGCCTCGACCGTGTCGAAGTCAGGTGTAGTGTCGGGCAGCATCATTGGTCTCATCTCTGGTGCGGCCGAGCCACGGTAGGAAGCGCCCCACTCGGGTGGTGTAGTCGCGGTAGGTGTGGCCGTGGACGCGGCGCAGGTAGGGCTCTTCCACTTCGCGCACCTGCAGCTGGATGCCGGCGATCGCGATCAGCAGGCCGGCGATCGCTATCGGGTTGGGCACCATCAGCGTCAGGCCGGTCAGGGTGAGCAGCAGTGTGGTGAAGATCGGGTTGCGCACAATCGCGAACGGGCCGCCGGTGACCAGCTCGGTGCGTTCGGTCTCATCAACCCCGATCCGCCACGAGGCCCCCAACCCCAGCTGGGCCTGCAAGGTCAGCCCGATGCCCACCACCGCAACCGCGATCCCAGTCGCATGAACCAGCAGATGGTCGGCGAAACGCAGTGGGGCGAGCCCGGCCAGGGCCGCCGCTGGGGCGCCGACGCCGACCAGCAGATAGCCCACGTCGGCGAGCGCGAGCGCCCACCATTCCAGGGTGCCGTCGGGCCGCCAACCCCGCCGGTTGCCGCTGTCGCCGATGCGGGCCAGCTGGATCCGGCGCCGACAGGCCCCGATCACCAGCATCAACATCGCGAACAGGCCCAGTGCAGTCAGTGCCATCGCCTGCTCCTTCCCGGTCGGCCCGTCCCCGCCCTGCGTCCTCATCCATCGGGTTGTATCGATGTTGGCGGGGTTGACCGATCAATAGTGTTGGACGCTATCATCGTCGTGTGGCGATGAAAAGTGGTTCGGTCGATCCCGCGATGTGCGGGAATGTGGATGCGGCGACGGCGTTGTTTCACAGCCTCTCGGATGGCACCCGGTTGGCGATCCTGCGCCGGCTGGCGGTCGGTGAGGCGCGGGTGGTGGATCTGACCGGCGAGTTGGGGTTGGCGCAGTCGACGGTGTCGGCGCATCTGGCGTGCCTGCGCGACTGCGGGCTGGTGGATTTCCGGCCGCAGGGCCGCGCCTCGGTGTATCGGCTGGCCCGCCCGGAACTACTGGACATGTTGCGGGCCGCCGAAGCTGTCTTGGAGGCCACCGGCAACGCGGTGGCGTTGTGCCCCAACTACGGCCACCCGACTGAGCGGAAGAAGGTTGCGCGATGAGTGAGGCGTGCGGCTGCGGCAGCGACGACCGCCCCGGCGAGGACGAGCAGGAACCCGAACGGCTTTGGGAGATCACCGAACTGCGCGCCGCCGCGGTGGCGGGCGTGGTGCTTTTGGCCGGCTATGTGGTCGGCTGGTCCGGCGGCCCCCATGCGGTCGAAATCGGCCTGTATGCGCTCGCCTTGGTGATCGGTGCCTACACGTTCGTGCCTTCGACGCTGCGCCGGCTGGCGCAGGGCAAGATCGGGGTCGGCACGCTGATGACGATCGCCGCGGTCGGCGCGGTGATCCTCGGCGAGGTCGGCGAGGCCGCCATGCTGGCGTTCCTGTTCTCCATCAGCGAGGGCCTCGAAGAATACTCCCTCGCCCGCACCCGCCGAGGTCTGCGGGCGTTGTTGTCGCTGGTGCCCGATGAGGCCACCGTGCTCCGCGACGGTACCGAAACCACCATCGCCCCAGCAGAGTTGGCGGTGGGTGACCGGATGCTGGTCAAGCCCGGCGAACGCGTCGCCACCGACGGCACGATCGTGTCGGGGCGCACGGCGCTGGATGTTTCGGCCATCACCGGCGAATCCGTGCCGGTAGAGGCCGGGCCCGGTGATGAGGTGTTCGCCGGGTCGATCAACGGCACCAGCGTGCTGGAGGTTGAGGTCACGTCCACTGCTGCTGACAACTCGTTGGCCCGCATCGTGGCGATCGTGGAGGCCGAGCAGTCCCGCAAGGGCGAAGCCCAGCGCCTGGCCGACCGCATCGCCAAACCCCTGGTCCCCGCGATCATGATCGCCGCGGTCCTCATCGCCGCCATCGGCAGCGTGTTGGGCGATCCGCTGGTGTGGATCGAACGTGCCCTGGTGGTGTTGGTGGCGGCCTCTCCTTGCGCGCTGGCGATCTCGGTGCCGGTCACGGTGGTCGCCGCGATCGGCGCGGCTAGCAAGCTCGGTGTCTTGGTCAAGGGCGGGGCGGCGCTGGAAGCCCTGGGCGCGGTCCGCACGATCGCGCTGGACAAGACAGGCACCCTGACCGCCAACGCACCCACCGTCATCGACGTCGCCACCACCAACGGCGCCACCCGCGAGCACGTGCTGGATGTGGCGGCGGCGTTGGAGGCCCGCAGCGAACACCCCCTCGCGGCAGCGATTCTCGCCGCCGCGCAGGGCCCCGTGCAACCGGCTGATGACGTGCAGGCGGTCACCGGTGCCGGGTTGACCGGCGCGCGGGATGGCCGTCGATTGCGGCTGGGCCGCCCCGGCTGGCTTGACCCCGGCCCGCTGGCCGGCCAGGTCGCGGCCATGCAGGCCGCCGGCGCCACCGCCGTGCTCATCGAAGACAACGACCAGATCATCGGGGCAGTCGCGGTGCGCGATGAGCTGCGGCCCGAAGCCGCCCACGTCGTCGCCCAGCTGCGCCGCGGCGGGTATCAGGTGGCCATGCTCACCGGTGACAACCAAGCGACCGCCCACGCATTGGCCAAGCAGGTGGGCATCGAGGTCGTGCATGCCGATCTGCGGCCCGAAGACAAAGCCGCGCTAATTGGTCAAATGCGCCAACGTTCCTCGACGGCCATGGTCGGTGACGGCGTCAACGACGCCCCGGCCCTGGCCACTGCCGATTTGGGTATCGCCATGGGCGCGATGGGCACCGACGTGGCCATCGAAACCGCCGACGTCGCGCTGATGGGTGAAGACCTGCGCCACCTCACCCAAGCACTGGCCCACGCGCGGCGCGCGAGGCGGATCATGCTGCAAAACGTCGGCCTCTCACTGGCATTGATTACGGTGCTCATTCCGCTCGCCCTCACCGGTGTCCTCGGGCTGGCCGCGGTCGTCGCGGTGCACGAACTCGCCGAAATCGTCGTCATCGCCAACGGCGTGCGCGCCGGACGCACCAAGCCCCTCGGGGGCACCATCATCGAAACCGGAACCGACTCCCACCGGCTGGCCCACACCCGCAACCAGAAGACCACGGCAGCCAGCTGAACTCGGGGCCGCAACATCGGGGTAAGACCCCGGATCGATCACGTCAACGGCGTCGCACTCCGAAGCGCCGCCAGCACGCGATCCCTGGTCGGAAGGTCCAATCGGCACGCATCAGCTGCCAGCTCAGTGCCCGGCTTCATGACATCCATACCATCAACGAGCACTGTTGGCGATGGATATCCACCGACCCTTTCCACCACCACATCTTCAGCGATATCAACCTCAGACAGACACTCGGCGAGCAAGCGCCGAGCCGCCGCTGCATTCGGACATCCCGGGCTCGTGAGAAGTTCCACACGCATACATCTAGCTTCGCTCAATACGCGCGTTGGATCGGGATGGCTGGCCGGTGGGTGGTGTGATCGCGGTGGAAAGGTTGGCGGCCAAGGCCTGGACGCGCGTGGTGATGTCGTCGCGGATGATTCGCATGCGGTCGATTCCGTCGATGCCGCGCAAGGAGGGTTCGTCGGTATCCCACCGCTGGATGGTGACGCCGGGACAGTACTCGTCGAGGTGGGCTTGGCTGCCGACGATGACGACCAGGTCGGCGTCGTCGAGCATCTGCGCGGTGAGTTGGGCGGGCTGATGGTCGCTGATGTCGACGCCGACTTCTGCCAAGGCTTGTACCGAGAGGTCGTTGACGGCGGTCTTGGCGCGGGTGCCCGCCGAGCTGACGTGGATGGTCGGTCCGGCGATCTGGCGCATGAGCCCGGCGGCCATGACCGATTTTCCGGCGTTACTGACGCAGACGAACAACACTGATGTGTCAGCCATATTCGGTGTGTTCCCTTGAGGTTTTCGCGGCTACCGGGTGACGGGCACGTTCAGGTCGGCCAACAAACGGTGGACGCGTTCTTCGATGTCGTCGCGGATCGGGCGGACGGCGTCGAGGCCCTGGCCGGCGGGGTCGGGCAGTTCCCAGTTCTCGTAGCGTTTCCCGGGGAAGATCGGGCAGGCGTCCCCGCAGCCCATGGTGATGACGACGTCGGCCGCCTGCACAATTTCGTCGGTCCAGGGTTTGGGGTATTCGCCAGTGATGTCGATACCGACTTCGTGCATGGCAGCGATCGCGGCGGGGTTGATCTCGTTGCCGGGTTCGGATCCACCGGACCAGGCGACGGCCCGGTCACCGGCCAGGTGGGTGAAGTAGCCCAGCGCCATCTGCGAGCGGCCGGCGTTGTGGGTGCACAGGAACAACACGGTCGGTTTGCCGTCGCTGATCTTTCCTTCCACTCTCGCCAGGGCGTGCAGGCGTTGGCGGGCGAACCGTTCGGCCAACAGCGGCAGGAAGTTCGGAATGGTGGCCCGGCCGGCGAACTGGTCGTAGGACGAATGCAAGAACCGTTCGATGGTTTCGGTACCGAAGGTGCCATCGAACTCACCGCCCAGCCGGGTCGCCGCGGTTTTCAGGGCGAGTTGCTGGTCGATGGACAGATCGTGGCGAAGCTCGTGGGTGACGGGGCTGTCAGTCATGGATTGGGTTCCGTTCTCGTCGTCGAGCCGTCGGCAGGAAGGTGTTGGGAGGTGTGGTGGTGGAACCGGTTGCGCAACGCCAAGGACACGTAGACCAACCCGACCAGGACCGGGACTTCGATCAACGGGCCGACGACGCCGGCCAGGGCTTGGCCGGAGGTGGCGCCGTAGGTGGCGATCGCGACGGCGATGGCGAGTTCGAAGTTGTTGCCCGCGGCGGTGAACGCCAGGGTGGTGGTGCGCTCATAACCGAGATCGAGCATGGTGCCGAGCAGGTAGCCTCCGCCCCACATGATCGCGAAGTACGCTAGTAGCGGCAGGGCGATGCGGGCGACGTCGAACGGTTGGTGGGTGATCTGGTCGCCTTGCAGCGCAAAGAGAATCACGATAGTGAACAGCAGCCCGTAGAGCGCCCACGGCCCGATCCGGGGCAGGAACTTGGCCTCGTACCAGTCACGGCCCTTGGTTTTCTCGCCGAGCCGGCGCGACAGGTAGCCGGCCAGCAGCGGGATGCCCAGAAATATGAGCACGGACTTGGCGATCTGCCACGGGGAGGTGTCGATGGTGGTCTGTTCCAGGCCGAGCCAGCCGGGCAGCACCGACAGATAGAACCAGCCCAGCAGGGCGAACATGATGACCTGGAAGATCGAGTTGAGCGCCACGAGGACGGCGGCGGCTTCCCGGTCGCCGCAGGCCAGGTCGTTCCAGATGATGACCATGGCGATGCAGCGGGCCAGGCCGACGATGATCAGGCCGGTCCGGTATTCGGGCAGGTCGGGCAGCAGCAGCCACGCGAGCGCGAACATCAGCGCGGGGCCGAGCACCCAGTTCAGGACCAGTGAGGACAGCAGCAGCTTGCGGTCGCCGGTGACGGTGTCGAGGCGGTCGTAGCGGACCTTGGCCAGCACCGGGTACATCATGATGAGCAGGCCAAGAGCGATGGGTAGTGAAATCCCGTCCAGCTGAACGCTTTCCAGCGCGGTGTTCAAGCCGGGAACCCAGCGGCCCAGCAGCAACCCGGCGACCATCGCCGCGCCGATCCACAGCGGCAGGAACCGATCCAGGGTGGAGAGCTTGCCCACGACCGCTGGGGCCGGGGTGGTGGTGTCGGTCATGCCGACACCCCGGCGGCTGCGTCAATGCCGAACAGGACGGCGAGGCTGGCCAGCGCGTCGGGCACCACGGCGTAGTACACCCAGGAGGCCCGGCGCTGTGAGGTCAGTAGCCCGGCGTCGCGCAGCACTTTGAGGTGGTGGCTGATGGTCGGTTGTGACACCTCGATGTCGGCGGAGATGTCGCAGACGCAGGCCTCACCACCGGCGTGGCTGGCGATCGCGGAGAACAGCTGCAGGCGTACCGGATCGGCCAGCGCTTTGAGTTTGACCGCCATGTCCGCCGCGTCCGCGGCGGTAAGGGGTTCGCGCAGCAGCGCCCCGGGTGGGCAGCACGCGTCCCCGTCGGTCAACGACTCCTGCGACTTCGACATACATCAATATTGACGGATATCGAAGTTGTTGGCAAATGAAACGTCAGGTGAAGGTGAGTTGGGCGGCGTGGAAGTCGAAGTGGCGCCCGGGGTAGCGGTAGACGTCTTCCAGCGTCATGTAGTCGGAGAAGAACGGATCCCATCCCGGCGGGAAATGCATGCCGCGCCGCAGGGTGTCGTCGGTCTCGCGGGCGAGCCGGTGTTGCAGTGAGTCGATGACCCGGTCGAGTTTGGCGCCCATCCTGCGCCGGTTGTAGACCATGGCGGCGGCGCATGATCCGTAGTAGTTGATTTGATGAAACGGCGTGGTCGCGGCGTTGAGCAACCGGGCGTATGCCCCGCTGACGCGGTCAGGTAGTCGGCCCATCACCCGCACCAGGGGCAGCAGCCGCTGCACGACCACGTAGCCGAACACCATGTGGAACAGCAATTGTTCGTTGGTCCACCGGGTTCCGCGCGTCGGCGCATCCCAGTCGTCGGGGCCGGCGGCCGCCAGTAGCTGGTGGAACGTGACACGCGCGCGCTCCAGATCGGCAGCGATGGCATCGCGGTCCATGCCCCGATCATGCGCCTGCCGCGGCCATGTGACCACGGCCGCGGCAGGTGCGATCGGCTAGCAACAGGACGCTGCGGCGGGGTCAGCCTCCTTGGAGGCTCCGCCGCAACACACCCCACCCTCGCCGTCGGCGGAATCGTCGAGGTGCTGTGGGCTGGTGCCGAAGGTGTCGGAGTCGGCCAGCACCGTGTAGACCTCCCATTTCTCTCCGGCCGGCCCGGTCACCCAGACCTTGTCCTGGGTGGCGAAGCAACACGTGGTGCCGATCTCCTCATCGGTGAACAGCCCCTCGCCGGTCAGGCGGGCGATCTCGGCGTGCACCTTGTCGCTGGATTGGACCTCGACGCCGAGGTGGTTGATGGTGCCGCCCTTACCGGGATTTTCCAGCAGCACCAGCTTCAGCGGCGGCTCGGCGACGGCGAAGTTGGCATAGCCGGGCTTGACCTTGGCGGGGTCGACGCCGAACAGTTTGGTGTAGAACGTGATCGCCTCGTCGAGGTCATCGACGTTGAGGGCGAGTTGCATACGGGACATGATGGACCTCCCACTAGGGATGAGACATATATCGAACTGGCGCGTCGACCTCAGGATGCCACCTTTTTGATATATGTCAAGACAGGTGGCAGGATGGGGTCATGCCCAAAGCGCTGCCCGTGATCGACATGTCCGCCCCGGTGTGCTGCGCCCCGGTCGCCGCGGGCCCGATCAGCGACGCCGATGCCCTGCAGGTCGCGATGCGGCTCAAGGCGCTCGCCGACCCGGTGCGGGTCAAGATGATGTCGCTGCTGTTCAGCTCACGCCCCGGCGAAGAGACCAGCGGCGATCTGGCCGCGGTGCTCGACCTGAGTGAATCCACCGTCAGCCACCACCTGGGCCAGCTCCGCAAAGCCGGGCTGGTGATCTCCGACCGGCGCGGCATGAACGTCTTTCACCGCGTCAAACCCGAAGCCCTGCAGGCACTCTGCGTCGTCCTCGACCCCAACTGCTGCACCTAGCTGTCAGAAGGACGGTCCCTTACTGCTCGCGTCAGGACGTGTGCGCGGCAAGGAGTACCGGGGCCGCCTCGGTGAGGGCTGCCAGCCTCGCCGCCTTGCGGTCGGCGTGCTCAATGGTGAGGCGTAATTGGTTAACGTCGCCCAGCCACCGGTTCTTTTGGGCCTCGACCACCTGGAGGCGAAGGTTGTCACGGATCTCATCGAGCCTTGCGGCCTGGGCCGGTTCAACCTCGCAGAAATCGCACCGGATGCAGGCATGTTCATGGGAACAGTCAGATCCATAGGGGCGGTGGCAATTGCCGAGCGCGATCCGGCGCTGGCCGAAGTGTTCGACGAACTCGTCCCATTCGGCTTGGGTGGGCTCACGGTATTCGGCCGATGGCCGTGCCTGTCTACGGTTGTCGATGAACCGGTCATATGCCTCGAAGACATCTTTCTGATACACCGCGGTGTAGCCGCGCGTGACTTCGATATTGTTGTGGCCCACCATCTTTGCGGCCAAATGGATCGGGAACCCGGCGTTGACGATGTCGGTGATGAAGATCCGGCGAAAGTCGTGTGGCGTGAAATGCAGCGAAGTACCGTCAGCGTCCTTCAAGGCCATGCTGTTGGCCAGCTCTGATAACCACTTTCGGACCGTGCACTGGTTGATTACCCGCGACCGTCCACCCTCTCGGATCTGGATCAGATGCGGCATCGGCGCCGACACCTGGCGTTCCTGTGTGTCGATTCGGCAGCACAGCGGAACGCGGCCATCGATGCTGACGAACTCGACCAGTCGCGCCAAGGTGGTGGTCAACTCCGGGCTGCAGGGAAATATCCGCTCCTGATCGGTCTTGCTCGGTGCGATCTGCAGGAGCGGTATCACGGTGCCATCGGGTTTGCGGTACTGCTTGATGCTCAGATGGGTCAGCTCCAGCATCTCTTCGATCCGGATACCGGTGTGGCGCAACACCTCGATGATCGTCCAGGTCATGAAGGCCCGTGTCACGGTGTAGTGGATGTCAACCCGCTTCTCCGATCCATCCTGCAGAACATGGATGCGCACTCGGTCGGCCCGCTTGCCCGGTGTGTGCTTGATGTAGGTGCTCCCGTGCACGGCGAACGGTTCACCGAACGGCGCTGTCGTCGCGACCGCTTGCAGCTCTGCTGCTTGCACGTACGCCCGCCGGGCTGCAGCGACGAGTGCATCGACGTGCGGGGTGAGGGTGCGGGTGCGGGCATGCATGCGGTGTGCCCGCTGGGCCCGGCGCTTCTGCTGGCCTCGGACGTCGCGGATGCTGACCGGGCATGAGACAGCCCAATGGGCCCACGTCGAGGGATCCTCGTGGGACCAGGCAGCCACGTCGAGGTAGAAGCTGCGGACCGCTCCCAGAATGCTCTCGGCGTGCCGGCGCGGAGTCCCATCCGGTTTGGTGCGCAACCACTCTTTCCAGGCGGATGCCTGGGCCTTCGTCAAACTGATTGTGTCGATGCCGGGGTTGGCGTCTTCGATCGGTTTCCAGAACAGCTTCACCAGGTTTCGGCTGGTTCCGTCCAGGCTGGCGTAGTCCTGACCGACGGCGATCTCGGCGAGGTAGGCGATCAACAGTCCTCGCACGCTGGGAGCTCGCACATTGAAGCGGTCGACCAGTTCGGTGGGACTGAGACGTTTGGCGATGAGGTAGTGCCGCAGGTCGTCGGCTTCACCGGCGAACAGTCCGCCGCGGCGTCCGTAGTGCCACATGGCGAGAAGATCCCCCGGCATCCTGCCGGTCGAGACGAGAAAGTCTCGGTAGGCCAACACATGCTGGCTGTGCAGCTCGGTGATTGGCAGCCCGTTGCAGATGCTGATACGTACCAGGTGGGTGGCGGTTCGCCATTTCTTCACTTCCGGTGCGCCCTCGTGCTCCGCGGCGGCGAAGTAGCGATCCCACGCCTTCGGTTCGTGCGTGGTCGTCCAGTCACGGTAGAACCGCGCCTGCTTGTTCTCGATCAACCAGTCATGGCCGGGACGAATGACCCCCAGCATTATGAGTGCGTTGATCGACAGCCTTGCCCCAAGCCGTGTATGCGATCCGGTTGATAAGGCTGGGCACCACGCCTTCGGCTGGCGATCGGAATCGCTGGCGATCCAACGGTCTTGATAACTGTCGCCGACAAAGCCATCCAGCCAGTCCAATAGGCGACTCAGCCAGAGCCGTGCACCGCTGCGGGCTACTGCCTCGCTGCGGTACTTCTCACTCATCCGTGCCATCACGAGCGGAAGTCCCGCAGTGATGATGCGTTCACGTTCGGCGCAGGTGACAGTGTTTCCGAACCACGGATGGTCCTCGGGCGTCGGGGACAGCGAAGGCAGTACTTCGACTGGATGGTTGGCAAACGCAGACGAACTCGCCAGCGACTGGGCACGCGTGAGCACCCGCGCCATCAGAATGCCCGACCGAAAAGAACTTGGAGATCTTCTGCCGCATAGCCTTTCGCCGGCGTGGGCTGCGGTGACGGGGGTCTATTCCAGTGCTGATCAAGTTTGTCGACGAGTTCGGCTACGGTGAGTCGCAGGTAGCGTGTGGTGCTGGCGATCGACGCGTGCCGCATCAGCTCCTGCATTTCCGCGATGGTCATGTTCTCGTCCTGGGCGAGACGCATGCAGAAGGTGTGCCGGAAGTCATGCATCGTGACGTTGGAGCCCAGCAGCGCGTTGCTGCGTTCAAGGATCTGTCGCATTGCCCAATAGCTCAGCGGCCGCGGTGTGCCGCGCAATGTCAGCCAGACTGGCTCTTCAGGCGGACCCACGGGGCGCTCAGCAAGGTACCGGGCGATCCAGAGATACGCAGTGGGACTGATACGGACCATGACACGACTTCCATTCCCGCCCTTGGGTATTACATCGGCGGTTTGGTCGGCGGCATGGAGCATCCCCCGCCGCATGCTGAGCAGTTCACTGGCGCGTAAACCAGAGGAGATCGCCGTAGCGACAATGGCACGGTCGCGGTTTGTTCTCAGCGATGCAAATACCTCCTCGTACAGGTCGTCGCTGAGCGCGCGCGGCGCACGTTCCACTAGCTTCTGCCGATAAGGCGCGCGCTTTTGGGGGCGCGGGTTATCGAAGTGCTGGCGGTGCACGTCGAGTCGAGTGAGATCGTCGCGCGATTTCGGTACCGGGTTGATGAGCGGCCCGAGATCCGACTCCAGGGCGAACTCGTAGAAGCCACTGAGCGACGACAGTCTGCGATTCATCGACGACCGCGCGTAGGAAGACTCCAGGTAGGCCTTGCCCGTCCGCTCGTTCACAGAACCTGGGGTCGGCCGATGAGTATCCGCACTCGATCCGCGGCGTCGTTGCGGGTTCGCGCGACACCGGTACCACCTCACCCAGTCCCGGACTTCGCCCCGCGTTGCCTGAGTCCACGAAACCTGCAGTGCGCCGAGGAAACGACTCCAGCTCAGTAGGTCGTACGCATAGGCGCGCAGCGTCGCAGGCGAGTTGTCGCACGCGAACAGGTCGGCCAACCACAGATTGACGTGGTTTACGCCGGCACCCGACTCGTCGACCAAACGCCACGGCAACGAGCCCGCATTGCCGCGAACGACCGCACCAAGCCTCGGGACATCGAGAACCTCCACAAGTCTCGGTTCGATCCCGTCATCCATCACAGCCCCTGGTCCGGAAGTTCAATCTGCGTGGAGACTAAACGCACCGGCCGACAAGTTGAGCCTGCACAGCCGCACCACGTGGATCATCCAACTGCAGTTAACCGCACCCTGGCGTACCTGGTCCGAGCCGACGGTTGGGATTACTCAGTGGAAGCCGCGAGGGCCGGAATGGCCCACGCCTACGTCTACGGTCACCGTCCCGTCACGCGCTATGACGCGATCGCGGCGGCCGAAAACGAAGCGCGACAAGCGCATCGCGGCCTGTGGGGCCCACCGTGCAACGGCGACACCGAATCGGTTCGGCGCTGAGCCTCAGCCCCCGGTGTGACCGCCGCCGGGTGCCGGCACCCACGGCAGGCCGGGGATCGTCGGATACGGGGCGGTCGGACTCCACGGTGCCTGCGTGGTGGTGGGCGCCTGCGTGGTGGTGGGCGCCTGCGTGGTGGTCGGCGGTTGTGTCGTGGTGGTGGGCGGAGCTTCCGTCGTCGTCGGCGGCGCTTCCGTGGTCGTCGGCGGTGGCGGCGTCTCGGCGGGCGGCGGGTTCTCCGTCACCGGCGGGGCCTCGGGGGCCGGCTGTTCCACCGTCTGCGTCACGGTGTGCGGGGCCGGCGCCTCCCGAGTGACGGTCTGCGGCGCCTGGTCATTATCCGGTTGGTCGACCGCCGTAGCAGGAGCCTGCTCATCCGGGGCTGCGGTGCTCGACGTGACCGCCTTGGAGGTGGACGCCGGACGGGTGGGCTCGTCACTCCCCATGATGCTCACCAACACCGCGACAACACCGACCAACACCGCCGCGGCGCCGGCACCCAGGAGGACCGGCGGCCGCCGATACCAGGGCATGGCTGCGATCTCGTCGCGTTCGGTCAGCTCCCGCTCACCGAACTCGAGTTGCGGTCGCGCCGTGGTCCGTCCTCCGCCCGCGGCGTCCAACCCGGTATCGAAGTCGGTCCCGTAGTCGTCGCCGTACTCCTCTGCCCGGTAGTCATCGATCGGCGCGACGTCGGGCACGTTCTCGGCATCGGACCAGGCCAGTGCCTGTGACGCGGCCGGAGGCTCGGGCGCCACCAGGGCCGCGGCCTGCGTCGGCGGGGCCGCGGCCATGGAGGCCGGGGCCATGGCCGTCTTCCCGTCCTCGACGGTGCCGCGCACCGCGATGAGGCCGCCACCGATGGCCGGGGTCAGCTCCGGCTGGGCCGCGGTGATGACCGGCAGGCGGAGATGTTCGGACAGCGTCGTCGTGATCGCCGGGATCCGGGCGCCCCCGCCCATGGACGCCACCGCCACGAGTTCTCCGGGGCGCAGCCCGGTGCGTTCTATCGCACCCTGCAGGACCGACATGAACTCGCGCAGAGGTTGGGCGATCACGTCGTCGAGTTCGTTGCGGTTCAGCCGCACGTCGCTGCGATGGCCCGGAAGTTCGGCGACCAGAGCGGTGACGGATTCGGTGGACAGGCGTTCCTTGGCCCGCCGGCATTCGGCGCGTAGACGACCGAGCGAGCCGATCGCGGAGGTGCTGGCCAGGTCGATCGTCCCGGCCGCAGACAGGTCGTTCACCACATGGGTGAGCAGTCCCTGGTCGATCAGGTCGCCGGACAGATCGGAATGTCGGATCGTCGGAGCGATCGGCTGAAAGCCGCGGTCGGCGTCGGCGAGGGTGATGCTGGTGCCACTGCCCCCGAAGTCACACACGGCGATCACACCCCGCGTCGGCACCCCGGGGTTGTCCTGCAGTGCGACCAACGACGCCTTCGCGTCGGGCACCAGAACCGGATCACCGAACCCGCCGAGGGCGGCCAGTTCGGCGCGCAGCGCCTCGACCTGGTTGGCCCGCCAATGGGCAGGATGGGTGACCACGATCGGATCGGCCGGCGGGCGTCCCCCGGTCAACGTGCGCAGCAGCGCCGCCAGGGCGTCTGCCAGCACGGTCTCGCCCCGGTGCGACGAGCCGTCGGGAGCCAGCATGCCGACCGGATCGCCCACCCGCTCGACGAAGTCGGTGAGGATCAGACCGCGTTCGTTCAGGTTGGGGTTCTCGCTGGGTACGCCAACTTCGGGAGCCCGGTGGCCGAAGAGCGTCAGCACCGGCGACCGCGTCACCGCGGCGCGGCCCACCACTACCGCTGTGAGGTTCGTCGATCCGATCGACAACCCGATCCCGTCAGCCATGTCACCCCGTTTCGAGAAGGACCCTATCCGGTATTCCATCTCGTTTGACGCGGCGAGCGTTACCTAGCGAATGGTGCCAAACCCAGGAATCAGAGGTAGATCCAGTGGAGTCACCCAGCCGGGCAAATGTTCATTCACCGCAGGCACGGCATTCAGCGCGCGCAGTCCGGTGGCCAGGCAGCCCGCGGCAGCGGCATCGCGACCGGAACCGTCGGTGAACCGGAACGCGGTCTCCTGGAAGATGCTCGGAGTGCCTTCGATGTCGACGCGGTAAACGTCGTTGTCGTTTCCGGATGGCCAGTCCGGTGCGGCGTCCAGGCCGATCCGGTTGACGTGTTCGAGCTGGATCCGCGTCTCGCCGCGGTATACACCGTTGATCGTGAACCGCACCGCGGCCACGTTGCCGGCCGGGATGATGCCCTTGGCGGACTTGCGTTCGTCGGGGGTGATCCACTTGTCCCACGTGGTGGTGATCTCGTCGAGTTCGATCCCCGCGGCGTGCGCGATCATCGGAACCGTTGCGCCCCAGGCGAAGATGAGGATGTCCGGGGTTTCGAGCAGGGCCCGGTGCTCAGGCGGTTTGCCGATGCCCATCTCGAATTCGTAGTCGCCCGTGTAGTTGGTGTAGTCGAGCAGTTCCGAGGCCCGCACCTGGCGCACCTCCGAGCACAGGCCCATCAGGGTCATCGGGAACAGGTCGTTGGCGAAGCCGGGGTCGATTCCGGTGGTGAAGCACGACGCCCCGCCTGCCTCGCACGCCTCGGTGATGGGCTCGATCCAGTTGGGCGGGTTGAGGTGCATCTTGGGCCACACCCACGGGGTCATCGCGGTGGAGCAGACGTCGATACCGGCCCGCAGGAACCGGGTGATGACGTCGATGTTGACGTCCGCGTGGGCCGCCGTGGGACCGTAATGGACCAGCGCATCGGGCTTCAGCGCGATCAGCGCGGCGATGTCGTCGGTGGCGGTGACGCCGATCGGAGCGCCCAGACCACAGATCTCGCCGACGTCGCGGCCCACCTTCTCCGGATTGCTGACACCGACGCCGACCAGCTCGAACAGCGGATGCCGCATGATCTCGGCGATCACCATGCTGCCCACAAACCCGGTGCCCCAGACCACAACTCGTTTCGTCACGGCGTTCACCTTAGGTGTACTAGGTACCTCCCCGTGGCGGATCCGGCCAGCCCGTCGCCAGATGTTCGCGCGGTGATACCGGTCACACCGGGCATCGATATCGCGCGGCCGCATGTCCTTAGTAATCGATCGGTTTCGCACAGCTTCGAACTCAGGACGAAAGGGACTCCGATGAGCACAAACACACTGGCCGGACGACGCGCACTGGTGACCGGCGGATCCCGCGGAATCGGCGCAGGAATCGTGCGACGGCTCGCCGCCGACGGCGCCGCGGTGGCCTTCACCTACGGGGCCTCAGCCGCCGAGGCCGACAAACTGGTCGGCGAGTTGAGCGCCGACGGCGCGAAGGTCGTCGCGATCCAGGCTGACAGCGCCGATCCGGCGCAGGTGTCCAGCGCCGTCGAAGAGGCGGTGGGCGCGCTCGGCGGATTGGACGTATTGGTCAACAACGCCGGAACGGCGTACCTGGCCCCGATCGACGACTTCCCGCAGGAGCAGTTCGACCGGCTGGTCGCCATCAACATCGGCGGGGTGTACTCGGCCATCCGCAGCGCGGTCAGCCATCTCGGTGAGGGATCCCGGATCATCAACATCGGCAGCATCAACGCCGACCGGGTACCCACCGGTGGGACCGCCGTGTACGCCATGACCAAGGGGGCGGTGTCCTCCCTGACCCGCGCCCTGGCCCGCGATCTGGGGCCTCGCGGTATCACCGTCAACAACGTGCAGCCAGGGCCGATCGCCACCGACTTGAACCCTGACGAAGGCGAATTCGCCGATGCCGTACGGCAGACCACCGCGCTGGGACGCTACGGGCATACCCGCGACATCGCGGCCGTGGTGAGTTTCCTGGCCGGCCCGGAGTCGGGCTACGTCACCGGGGCGAACTGGAACGTGGACGGCGGCTTCACCGCCTGATCGCTCACAGGTTGATCGGGTCGGGCCGTTGCGGCTTCTTGGACGTGTCCTTCAGTGTGGACTTGAATTGCATTGCGCGGTAAGGCCATCCGGTGTCGGTGCGCCACTGCGAGACCACCAGCCCGACACCGCCGGTGATGCCGAAGCGCGAGCCCGGCAGCAGGTAGCCGCCGTACAGCTGGGCAACCTTGCTGTTCGCCTGGTCCTCGGCATCCCACGACGATCCGGTGATCGGTGTCTGAATCGGGGTGGTGTAAATGTTGGCCACCGGCGAGGACACCACCCGGTAGCCCAACGCATATGAGGACGCGAGGAATCCGCCGAGGACCCATCGGCCGGGGGCGGTGCGGCGGAAGCTCAGCTCACCCCAGTGCTCGTCGGGTGGGGTGATCGGAGTGGCCTGGGTTCCCCACTGCCAGCGCCCGTTGACGAACCCCCAACTGGAATACTGCGACCGCCGGCCGATCTGGTCGGGCCGCACCCGCATCAGGATGATGCCCTTGTCGCGCTGAAATCCGGTCGCCACCACGTACACCCAACCGTCGTGGGGGTCGTAGTCCCAGGACCAGCATTGCGCGTGACCGTCGTGCAGATCTGCCGGGAACTTCGCCTGCTCCCCCATATGGGTCCAGGACACCCCGCTGTCGTCGGAGCGCCAGATCTCGGTCCAGATGACCGTGCCGAAGCCATGGTTGACGATCGCGTGCAGGTACAGCGAGTCGCCGACGCGCAGTAGATCCGACGGGATCACGGTGCTGATGCCGCCGCGCCGCCAACCGGACGCCTCGTCGTCGTGGAGGTAATCCCACAGTTGCCGCGCATAGGCGGGGTCGGGCCCGCCGGCGTATTCGTAGACGATCTCGTGGTTGGCGTCGCCGGTGCCGATCAGCACCACCGGTGAACGCCAGTCGCCCTGCCCGACGCGGCTGCCGGAGAACGTGTCACCGAACACCGACACCAACTTGCCGTTGGGGGCGATGATCGACGCGCCGAGATCGGTGGCGGTGACCCCGAACCGGTCGGTGCGTCCCGGCCCGGTGATGTCGACGACCTTGCCGTCGATCAACGGGACGGCACCGCTCACATGCACAAGCGCAGGCCCCAGGTCTGACAATTCAGCGGATAGGTGTCGACCGGAATCTGCAGCGGCCGATCGTATTTCAAGGTGAACGGAAAGGTGTGGATCGCCGGCGCCAACGTGCCGCCACACGCCTCGTTGTTCGCAACGCTGCGGGTGCCGGTGAGTGCGATGTCGTCGAATTTGTAGGTCTCGTTGGTCGGCGCCCAACTGCCATCCGAGCACTCGATGCCCTCGAGCACCGCGGTCGAATAGACCCACTGTCCGCCCGTCAGCCGGGCATCGCCGCCCTTGGTGCCGCGGGTGGTTTCCACGTGCAGTCGGCACGCCACCGCCAACTCCAGCGGCTCACGCAGATCTCCGACCGTCGGGACGCAGGACGGCCAGACCGACCAGGACTCGTGCGCGAGGCCCTCCTGCGTGTAGTTGTAGATGCCCTGCATGAGCGGCTCGGCCTGTGCAGGAGCTGCAACCCCCAGGCTGAGTCCGATTCCCAGGGCCGACATCAGGGCGGTCGCGGCCGCCGTGCGCTTGAAGGTCACAATGGGTGAGTATCGCAGTCTTCATCAGCGTCGTCACCGGTATGGGCCCATACGCGTCAATCTGGACCCGCCTGACGGCCCCAGCGGGTGAGCGCAGTGGCGGATCGCCCGCGGTGATCCTGGAGAAATCGTGACCACACGACCAGCGGTGAAAGCGTTGGCAGCAGTCCTGGTGTTCGTGCTGGCTGCCTGTTCGACGGCGTGTTCCACCGGCAGCCGGGTGGACCTCGGCGACGAATCGGCGGGCAATCTCATCGCGGCCATCGCGGGAGAACCCGATCAACTCGACCCGCACCGCACCAGTGCCTACTTCTCGTTCGAGGTGCTGGAGAACGTGTTCGACACGCTGGTCGAGCCGGACGAGAACCTGCAGATGCGTCCCGCGCTGGCCCGGTCCTGGGATGTCAGCGACGACCAACTGGTCTGGACCTTTCACCTGCGCGACGGCGTCCGCTGGCACGACGGCACCCCGCTGACGGCCGACGACGTGGTGTATTCGTACCGGCGCATCATCGACGAGCAGCTGACCAACGTCGACAAATTCAGTGCCGTCAGCGGTGTCACCGCGCTCGATCCCGCGACCGTCCGGATCACGGTCCGCCGGCCCACGCCGAATCTGCTGACCAATCTCGGCGGGTTCAAGGGCATGGCGATCGTGCAGCGGGCCAACGTCGAGAGCGGCCAGATCGCGACCCATCCGGTCGGCACCGGTCCGTTCTCGTTCGCCGGACGCCGCAGCGGTGACTCCATCACTCTGAAGGCCAACCCGCACTACTGGGGCGGCCCTCCCCCGATTTCAGGGGTGACGTTCCGGTTCATCTCCGAGCCGACGACGGCCTTGTCGGCGCTGCAGGCCGGCGAGGTCGACTGGACGGATTCGGTACCGCCACAGCGCGTCGCCCAGCTGCGTGACGACGATTCGCTGACACTGGCCGTCACACCGGGCAACGACTACTGGTACCTCGCACTCAACGAGGCCCGCGCACCGTGGAATGACCCGCGGGTGCGGCAGGCCATCGCGTACGGCATCGACCGCGACGCGATCGCCACGGCCACCAGTTATCGCACTGCCGAGACCAATCAACTGGCGATCCCGCAGGGCAGCCCGTGGTTCACCGATTACCACCGCTATCGCTACTCCGTCGAAGAAGCGCGAAAGCTCCTCACCGAAGCCGGCGCCGCACCGCACAACCTGGACATGCTGGTGACCAGTGAGTACCCCGAGACGGTGACGGCGGCCCAGATCATCGCCGACAACCTTGCACCCCTTGGCATCACGGTGAACATTCGCACCGTGGACTTCGCCACCTGGCTCGATGAACAGAACACCGGACACTTCGACATGTTGATGATGGGCTGGCTCGGAAATATCGACCCGGATGACTTCTACTACGCCCAGCACCACACGAACGGCACCAGCAATGCCCAGAAGTTCTCCGATCCCGAGGTCGACCACCTGTTGGACGCCGGCCGCACCGAAACCGATGTCGCCAAACGAAAAGACCTCTATGCCAAGGCCGCAACCCGGATCGCCGATGAGGCCAGCTACATCTACCTGTACAACCCGTCGGTGATCCAGGCCTGGGCCAACAACCTGTCGGGGTATCAGGTGCGCCGCGACGGCGCCGTCCGGTTCCGCACTGCCGACCTGGATCAAGGTGAAACCCGGTGAATCTGACAGCTTTCAACAAGGCCCGTGCCGACCACCCGATCGCGGAGTTCCTGGCCCGACGGCTGCTGTACTCGGCGGTGGTGCTCATCGGCGTGCTGATCGTGGTATTTGCCTTGGTCCATCTGGTGCCCGGCGATCCGGTCCGGATCGCGCTCGGCACCCGCTACACCCCGCAGGCCTACGACGCGCTGCGGGCCGCCAGCGGTATGGACCGGCCCATCGTCGAGCAGTTCTTCTCCTATCTCGGCTCGGCGCTGACCGGCGACCTCGGCGTCAGTTTCCGCGACGGTGACCCGGTCACGCTGACCCTGCTCGACCGGCTGCCGGCCACGTTGTCCCTCGGCGTGGTCGGGATCCTCATCGCGTTGGTGATCGCGCTGCCCGCCGGGATCTTCTCGGCGCTGCGGGAAGGTCGGCTCAGCGACGGAATCGTGCGGGTCGCCAGCCAATTCGGCGTGTCGGTCCCGGATTTCTGGTTGGGCATCCTGCTGATCGGGCTCTTCGCCTCGACGCTGGGCTGGTTGCCCACCTCGGGATACCGCCCGCTGCTTGCGGATCCGGGCGGCTGGCTGCGCCACATCATCCTGCCCGGACTGACCGTGGGCCTGGTGGCCGGCGCGATCATGACCCGGTATGTGCGCTCGGCGGTGCTGGAGGTCGCGGCCATGGGCTATGTCCGAACCGCACGGTCGAAGGGTTTGCCCCCGCCGGTGGTCACGTTCCGTCACATTGTGCGCAACGCGCTGCTGCCGGTGTTGACCATCACCGGAATCCAGTTGGCCACGATCCTGGGTGGGGTGATCGTGGTCGAAGTCGTGTTCGCCTGGCCGGGTTTGGGTCGACTGGTGTTCAATTCGGTTGCCGCCCGGGATTATCCGGTGATCCAGGGGGCGGTCCTGTTGATCGCGGTGCTGTTCCTGCTGATCAACCTGCTGGTGGATGTGCTGTATGCGATCGTCGACCCGAGGATCCGGCTGTCATGACAGAAACTCAGGATTCCCGCGTCGCCTCGTGGCGACTATTGCTGTCCAATCCGGTGACGGCGATCAGCGCCGCGGTACTGCTCGCCGTGCTGATCGTCGCCGTCTCCGCCTCGTGGATCGCGCCGTACGGGATCAACGACATCGACGTGCCCAGCGCGCTGCAGGGCCCCGGCACCGCACACTGGTTCGGCACCGATGAACTCGGCCGCGATGTGTTCTCGCGGGTACTGGTGGCGATCGCGGCGTCGCTTCGGGTGGCGGTGGTCTCGGTGACGCTGGCCGCGGTGATCGGCGTACTGATCGGTGTCCTCGCCGGTTACCGCGGGGGCTGGATCGACACCGTGGTCATGCGCATCGTCGATGTGATGTTCGCGTTTCCGGTGTTGCTGCTCGCCCTGGCGATCGTGGCGGTTCTCGGCCCCGGCATCACCACCACCATGCTGGCCATCGGGATCGTCTACATTCCGATCTTCGCCCGCGTGGCCCGGGCGTCGGCGCTGGGCGTGCGGGTGGAACCGTTCGTCGCGGTGTCGCGGAGTATGGGTACCGGAGACGGCTACATCCTGATTCGGCACATCCTGCCGAATATCGCCGGGCCGTTGATCGTTCAACTGTCGTTGTCGCTGGCGTTCGCAATCCTGGCCGAGGCCGCACTGTCGTTCCTGGGGCTGGGTATCCAGCCACCGCAGCCCTCGCTGGGCCGGATGATCTTCGACGCCCAGG
Organism: Mycolicibacterium arcueilense; assembly: GCF_058536225.1. Lineage (NCBI taxonomy): Bacteria > Bacillati > Actinomycetota > Actinomycetes > Mycobacteriales > Mycobacteriaceae > Mycobacterium > Mycolicibacterium arcueilense. The sequence continues at coordinate 13,514 of NZ_JBZTYL010000022.1, read as the reverse complement.
GATTCGTCACCCTGGCCTGGTGGATGGCGGTGTTCCCGGGTGCGGCGATCTTCGTGATGGTGTTGGCGTTCAACCTGTTCGGTGATGGTCTCCGAGATGTCCTCGACCCCAAGCAACGAACGTCCATCGAGGCGAGAAGGGCGGGTCGACGATGACCTCACCGGTACTGGAAGTCAGCGACCTCCGGGTCGCGATCGGCCGCCGCGAGATCGTGCGGGGTGTGTCGTTCGACGTGCACCGTGAGCAGACCGTCGGCATCGTCGGAGAATCCGGGTCCGGCAAGTCGATGACGGTGCTGGCTGCCACCGGTCTGTTGGACGCACCGGGCGCGGTGGTCGCCGGGAGCAGCACGCTGACCGGTGGCACCCAATTGGTCGGGGCGTCGGCCCGGGCCCTGCGGGCGGTGCACGGAAGCCGGATCGGATTCGTCTTCCAGGATCCCGGAACGTCGCTGAACCCCCTGCTGACTCTGGAACGTCAGATCACCGAAACCCTTGAGACACATCGCAAGATGACCCGCCGTCAGTCCCGTGTCCGCGCCGGCGAGCTGCTCGATGCCGTCGGACTCCCCCAGGACCGGCTCGATGCCTACCCGCATCAACTGTCCGGCGGGCAACGACAGCGGGTGATGATCGCGATCGCGCTGGCTTGCGATCCGGAACTGCTCATCGCTGACGAACCCACCACCGCCCTCGATGTGACCACCCAGGCCCAGATCATCGAGCTGGTCGCGGACCTGCAGCGGGATTTCGGCACCGCGGTGGTGTGGATCAGCCACGACCTCGGGGTGATCGGTCAGGTGGCCGATGAGGTGACGGTGCTGCGTGACGGCGAAGCCGTCGAGCAGGCGCCGATCCTCGATGTCTTCGATCATCCGCAGCACGCCTACACCCGTGAGTTGCTGGCGGCCCGCCCCCTGGTGGACGGCCCCGGGCCCGAACCGGCTGACGTCGATACACCGGTTCTGTTGCAGACCAAGGGACTTGAGGTGCGCTACGGCGCGGTGCAGGCGGTCAAGGACGTGTCGTTCGAGATCCGACGGGCGACGACGCTGGGCATCGTGGGCGAATCAGGGTCGGGCAAGTCGACGGTAGCAGCCGCCCTGACCGGACTGGCGGCACCGTCGGCGGGCACGGCGACACTGGCCGGCGACGACGTCTTCGCCGGCGGGCATGAGTTGCGCCGACGGATCAGCCTGGTCTTCCAGGACCCGTTCGCCTCACTCGATCCACGGGCCCGGGTGAGCTCGGCGATCGGTGAGCCGCTGCGGGTGCACCGGCTGGCGGCAGGACGGCGTGCCCGCGCCGCGCGGGTGGCAGAACTCCTCGAACTCGTTGGATTACCAACGGATTTCGCATCTCGCTATCCGCACGAGCTCTCCGGTGGTCAGCGGCAGCGGGTCAGTATCGCCCGTGCGCTGGCCACCGAGCCGGATCTGTTGATCCTCGACGAGTCCACCGCGTCGCTGGATGTGTCGGTGCAGTCACGGGTGCTCGACCTGCTGTCCGAGCTGCAGCGTGAGCTGGGTCTGACCTATCTGTTCATCGCGCACGACCTGGCGGTGGTGCACCGCATGTGCCACGACGTGCTGGTGATGCGGGCCGGCGAGGTGGTCGAGTACGGCCCGGCCGCCGAGTTGTTCAGGGCGCCGCAGCACTCCTACACCCGGACCCTGCTGGCCGCGGTTCCGCCGGCCAGGCCGCGTGAGAAGGTGTGAGCCATGACTGCTCTGGATGGAAAGGTCGCGCTCGTCACCGGTGCCTCATCGGGACTCGGCGCGGCAGTGGCCCAGTTGTTCGCCGCGCGCGGCGCGAAGGTGTTCGGGGTGGCCCGCGACGCCGAACGGATGGCCACGGTGTTCGAGGATGTGCCCGGAGGCGCGTACGCCTCGGTGGACATCTCCTCCTCGGAAGCCTGCCGGGACGCGGTGGCCCAGTGCGTCGAGAAGTTCGGCCGTCTCGACGCACTGATCAACGTCGCGGGATTCCACCAGATGCGCCACACGGTGTCGGTAACCGACGAGGACTGGGACAAGGATCTCGCGGTGAACCTGAACGGCCCGTTCTTCCTGTGCCGGGCGGCACTTCCACATCTGCTGGAGGCCGGCGGCAACATCGTCAACGTCGCGTCGATCGCGGGCATCGAGGGTGAGGTGTACTCGGCGGGGTACTGCGCCGCCAAGCACGGTCTCGTCGGACTCACCCGCGCCCTGGCCATCGAGTTCACCTCGGAGCGCCTCCGCGTCAACGCGGTGTGCCCGGGCGGCATGCTCACTCCACAGACCACCGAGTTCGCCGCCCCGGAGGACGCCGACTGGAATCTCATCATGAGGATCGCTGCGCCCCGCGGAATGATGGACGTGGCCGATGTCGCCAAGACCATCGCGTTCCTGGCCAGTGACGACGCAGCCGCCGTGCACGGTGCGGTCTACATCGTCGATGCCGGCAAGACAGCGGGATGAGCAGGTAAGGCTCCTAGCCTCCCGGCACCACCAGGACCGGCCGGTACGTGCGCTGCAGCGTCGCTGCAGCCACGCTGCCCAACAGAACCTTCTTCAGCGCGGACCGTCCGCGCGAGCCCACCACCACGACGCTTGCCCGTTGGTCTTCGGCAAAGGCCACGAGCGCATCGGCGGTGGCGCCGGCGCCTGATCCGCGGAACCTGGGCACGCGGTGCCCGGGTTGGGCGGTAGCCACGTCGACCGCGCCACCGTCGTCCACCCCGACCGAGACCACCTCGCGGTCGGGGAACAGCGCGCCGGCGGTGGCCAGCGCCCGGTCGGAACCCTTCGAACCGTCGACTCCCACCACGACCGGCCCGTCGGCCACCGCCTCGTATTCGGCCGAGATCATGTTCTGCGACACCACGAGCACCGCGCGGGGTGCGTGGTGGACCACCAGATCCGAGACGCTGCCCAGCTTCGAGTCGCTCGCGCCTGCGCCGCGGGCACCGACGATCAGCACGTCGGGCTCGAGTTGTTCGGCCACCTGCGCCAGCCCGAGGCCCTCTCCCGCCCAGGTCCGCTTGACCAACGCCTCGGGATTCCAGCCGGCGGCCCGGGCGAGGATCGCGCCGGTGTCGACCAGTCGCGCAGCCTCACCCTCGCTTTCACTGTCGACGAGATCGATCAGCTCGTCGACATTGCGTGCCGAGTGCCGCAGCCGGGCCCGCAGCCCCTTGCTGCCGAACGGTGGCGTGCACAGATAGACGACCACCGCATCGGCTGCCGGGAACAGCGCAGCACCGCTGTTGATCGCCGAGTTGGCCGCCAGCGACCCGTCATACCCGAGCACTACCTTCATGTGGGTCCCCTTGCTCCGTTCGTGCGGTCCGGTTCGTGCCTCCGATCCCAGACTAGAGGGCGGTGGGAGTACCCATCGGGTTTGCACACCGACCGAAAAGCAGGTAGCCGACTACGCTATCGGCCGCTCTGGTTACGCGCGCAAGCTCAGCTCATGGATGCCACCGTGAACGGCCTGGCCCACCTCAGGGCGCCCGTCGCTGTCGCCTCCGACGTCACCCCCCGCGACGCCGGGGCCGAACTTCGGGATCAGACCTTCAAGCGCTGGGTGCTCAGTGCGGCCGTGGTCGGCGCCGGTGGCGGCGGGATAGTCGGCGCCTTCCTGGCCTTCGCTGCTCCCATCGTGTTGAGCCCGGCCGACACCCAACACCTGCTGATGCGCGGCGGCACCGTGCTGGTCGTATTCCTGGCCGTCGCGGTCCCGGTGATGATGCGGGTCCGGCGCCACCGGTTCGCCGCAGGCACCGCCTGGCTCAGTGAGGGCCGTGCGCCCACCCCGAAGGAGCAGCGGATGACACTGGGTGCCTCCGGGGAGGCGGTGCGGTTGTCGGCGGCGGTGTGGGGTGTCGGCGCGGTGATCTTCGGGTCGCTGGCGCTCAGTCAGCAGGTGTCCACCGCGGTGTACATCTTCAGTGTCGTGGCGCTGGGCGGTATCTCGACGAGCGCGGTCTGGTATCTGATCGTCGAGCGGGTCATGCGGCCGGTCTCGGCCCGTGCCCTCGACGGCTCCACCCCGGACCGACGGTTCGGCCCGACGATCGGGCGCAGGCTGATGATGGCCTGGCTGCTGGCGACCGGGGTTCCGTTGTTCGGCGTGGCGGTGTTGGCGGTGGGCTATCTGGCCGACGTCGGTTTCCGCGCCCAACGCACCTTCGCGGCGATCCTGATCCTGGTGGCAGTGGCGATCGTGGTTGGGCTGTTCGCGATCCTGATCGCCATCCGGTCGGTCACCGAGCGGGTCACCGCGCTGCGCCGGGCTCTGGCCCAGGTGCAGGCCGGTGATTTCGGTGCGCGGGTCGAGGTCGACGACGCCAGCGAGATCGGGCGCCTGCAAGCCGGTTTCAACACGATGACGGCGGGCCTGGCCGAACGCGAGCGCATCCGTCATACCTTCGGCACCTATGTGGATCGCGATGTGGCCGAACACATTCTGTGCGCCGCCGGATCGGTGGAAGCCCAGGAGGTGGACGTCACGCTGATGTTCGTCGACGTCCGCGGATTCACCACGCTTGCCGAGCAGTTGCAGCCCACCGAGGTGGTCACGACGCTCAACCGGCTGTTCGAGCGAATCGTCCCGATCGTGCACGATCACGGCGGCCACGTGGACAAGTACGCGGGCGACGGACTGATGGCCGTCTTCGGCGCGCCCCGGCACCAGGACCGCCACGCGGACGACGCCCTGGGCGCGGCGCTGCAGATCGCCGCCGCCGTGCACGACGAGTTCAGCGGCACGCTGTCGGTGGGCGTGGGACTGAACTCCGGGCCGGTGGTGGCCGGAAATGTCGGTGGCGCAGGACGTTTGGAGTTCTCCGTGATCGGCGACGCGGTGAACATCGCCTCCCGGGTGGAGACCGCGACCCGCCAGACCGGTGACACCGTGCTGCTCACCGGGGCCACGTTGAGTCAACTCACCAGGGACCAAGGTCATTTCGAGGCCCGCCCCGGGTTGGCGCTCAAGGGCAAGACCAACCCGGTGGCCGTGTACGCCCCGACGTGTCAGCGCTCGCCGTACTCCAGGGGCGGCTCTGACGAATCGACGTGGCCGTAGCTGCTGATGGTGAGCCCGTCGGGCCCGACCTCGTAGCGGGCACCGTCAGCGGGATTGGTTGCCACGAAACCGTTTCCGGAGCGCTCGGCCGTGGGGATCTGGAGATTGGCGCCGTCACTGAGCCGCTCACCGCGGTAGGAGAAGGAATCGGGACCGCTCTGGCAGATGACCGCCAGTGACGACGCGGTCCGGATCACGGCGGCCGGGGTGGTCCCCTCGACGCAGCGCGCGGTGTGATCGATGAAGCCCTGCTCGTCGGTGCCGCTGACGTCGGCTGTCGCCGAGCCGGCCTTCGTGGTGGTCGTCGTCGGCGACTCGGACGTGGTGTTCGGTGGGGTCGGCGCGGTCAGCGTCTCATGCGTCGAGGAGCTGTCGCCGCCGCCGGCAAGCACTGCGGCCAGCACCGCGGCGATCCCGAACAACCCCACAGACGCCACGATCAAGCTCAGCTGAGTCCGGCTGAACCGCGGCCTGCGGGCCGGAGCCTGCGGCGCTTGCGGTGCGGGCGGCGCCGGCGGGTACGGCGTGAAGCCGGTGTGATCCGGGTTCGGGTAGATCGACGAGAACTCCCGGGTGCCCGGCGGGTGCGACTGTGTCGCTGCCGGAGATGGCGGTGTCGGTGACGGTAGCGGTGGTGGCGCGGGAGCCGGAGTGGGCGGTACCGGTGGTGGCGGAGGTGGCGGAGGTGCCGTCGAGGGACCGGACGTCGTGGCAACTCGGGCAGCCTTGGCCAGTTCGCCGGCACTGGAATAGCGGTCGACAGCGTCCTTGGCCATGCCTTTGGCGACGATTTCGTCGAATGCCCGCGGGATGCCGCGACGCATGATGCTGGGTCGGGGCGCCGGGGAGAACATGTGGGCGCTCATCAGCTGGCGCAGATCACCGGCCTCGTACGGCGGCCGGCCGATCATCATCTCGTAGAGCAGGCAGGTCAGCGCATAAACATCGGCGGCCGGTCCGACCGGGCCTCCGGAGAACCTCTCGGGCGCCATGTAGGCGCTCGACCCGATCAGCACGCCCGTCATGGTGACGCTGGCCTCACCCCCGACGTGGGCGATGCCGAAATCCACCAGATAGGCGAAGTCGTCCGGGGTGAGCAGTACGTTCTCCGGCTTGATGTCGCGGTGCACCAGGCCGTCGGCGTGCGCGGCGTCCAGCGCGGCAGCCACCTGGGTGACGATGGCAGTGGCCCGTTCCGGGGTGAGCGGGCCGCCCGACCGCAGCAGTTCCTTGACGCTGGCGCCCTCGACCAGGCGCATGTCGATGTACAGGACGCCGTCGATCTCGCCGAAATCGTGTACCGGGATGACGTGGGGTTCCTGCAGCCGGGCCGCCACGCGGGACTCACGCCGGAACCGCTCCTGAAAGCTCGCGTCGGCGGCGATCTCGGTGCGCAGCAGCTTGACCGCCACCATGCGTTCCTTGACCGTGTCGTAGGCGCGGTACACCTCACCCATGCCACCGACACCGATCAGCGATTTCAGCTCGTAGGGTCCGAACCGGGTGCCGAGGCGCGAGGCACCAGGGGGCGGGGTCATTGCGCGATCCTTTCCGGTTGCACCATGCCCCTCGGAGTGGGGCGGGCAGCGGTCGTCTCGGTGACGAGGATAGTTCGACCGCGGCCCGGCCCGCCGCCAGCGGTGTCCGGACGCGTCAGCCGAACGACGAGTGCGGGGCCCCCATACCCGGGTCGATCTTCACCGGTCCCGAAGCCGACGGCGCGACCGGGAAATCGAAGATGGCAGTCGGGATGTACACCGTCGCACAGGCATTCGGGATATCGACGACACCGGACAGCCGCCCCTCAATGGGTGCTGCACCCAACAGCAGGTACGCCTGCTCGGGGCTGTAACCGAATTTCGTCAGATATTCGATCGCGTGCAGGCAGGCCCGCTGATAGGACAGGTGCGAGTCCAGGTAGCGCTGCTCACCGTCGAGGGTGACCGAGGTGCCGGAGAACGCGATCCATTCGGAGTACTGCGGATCGGTGTTACCCGGCATGAATATGGCGTTCTCGCTCACCCCGTAGGTCTCCATGCCGCCGGGGATCACGTCGACGCGCAGGTCGATGAAGCCGCCCATCTCGATGGCACCGCAGAAGGTGATCTCGCCGTCGCCCTGCGAGAAATGCAGGTCACCCACCGAGAGGTTCGCCCCGTCGACGTACACCGGATAGAACACCCGGCTGCCCTTGGTGAGGTTTTTGATGTCCTGGTTGCCGCCGTTCTCGCGCGGCGGTGCGGTGCGGGCAGCCTCGGCGGCTGCTTTGGTGAAGGCGTCCCCGGTCAGCCCGCCCAGAATCGCGTCGCGCGGTTCCGGCGGCAGGGCGAGCGGCGGCACCCGGTCGGGGTCCGTCGCGATCAGTGCGGCCTCGCGGGTGTTCCACTTGCCGAGCAGCCCGGTCGAGGGCGCGGTGCCCATCAACCCGGGATGCACGATGCCGGTGAACTCCACGTGCGGCACGTGGCGTGACGTGGCCTTCTGGCCGGAGAAGTCCCAGATCGCCTTATAGGCGTCCGGGAACTGATCGGTCAGGAACCCGCCACCGTTGAGCTTGGGAAAGATACCCGTGTAGCCCCAGCCCTGGCCGGCCAGCGGCCCGGAGTCCTCCTGCGGGATCGGACCGACATCGAGGATGTCGACGATCAGCAGGTCGCCGGGCTTGGCGCCCTCCACCGCGATCGGGCCGGAGAGCACATGCACCGTGGTCAGCGGGGCGTTGAGGATGTCGTCGGCCGAATCGTCGTTGACGATCGCGCCGTCGAACCACTCGCGACAGTGAACCCGGAAAGAGTCGCCCTGTTTGACCGTCACCGCGGCCGGGATGTCGGGGTGCCACCGGTTGTGGCCCAGCTTCTCCTGATCGGTGAACTTCTTGGTCGAGTCGAGCGGGAATACGACTTCAGGCATTGATCCTCCTTCGAAGACTTCAGGGACGGGGCAACTTCTGGTGAAGCGGGTTGGTGGTCACTGACTGTCGCCGACCGGCCGGTGGCGATCCGGTCACCAACGCCGGACGATCGGCCGTGGCGCGGGTTGCGTCCTGAAGCGCCATGGCGCTCGAGCCACCGCGGCCCAGGTTCGGCGCGGCGATGGTCCGGCGCGCAGGCCCCCGGCAGTCGGGGCAGTCGATCGCGTCCGGACGGGCACTCATCGAGTACATCTTCTTGGTCACGCCGCAACCGGACGCACACCGAAATTCGTAGAGAACCAACAGGTTTCCTTAACGTTGCCGGGACCTGCTCTGTCGACAAACGTCACACTACCGACGAACGCCGGTATTGGCGCGCCACTTTGGCAATAGAGCCCCAAAGTTTGGACCTTTTAACGTTCGCGGCGGACTTGTCCGACTTCCGGTGTTGCGTGGCGGCCGGACCCATCCGCTGCGGTAGCTTCACGCAGACACGTCTGGTAATCCGGACGGCACATCAGGAGGGCCCCGGTGAATGAACTGAAACCGTTCTCGCCCTCGATCGACTGGAGCAACGAGCTACTGCACTCGCTGTGGTGGCTGGTCCAGGCCTGGACCATCACCGCGGTCTGCACCCTGGCGGTACTGACCCTGCTCGCCCGGTTCACCACCTGGGGGCGGCAGTTCTGGACCGTCACCGGCGCCTACTTCACCGGACGCCACAGCATCAAGCCCTGGCTGATCCTGGCCGCGATGTTGCTGTCGGTGATCATCGGCGTGCGTTTGTCGGTGCTGTTCAGCTATCAGGGCAACGACCTGTTCACCTCGGCCCAGGTCGCCGTCGAAGGTTTGGCCACCGGCAACGACGAGGTCAGGGACTCCGGGATCCGCGGCTTCTGGGTCGCGCTGGCGACGTTCATGGGGCTGGCCGCGATTCTGGTCACGCGGGTTCTGATCGACCTCTTCATGACGCAGCGCTTCATGCTGGCCTGGCGTGCGTGGCTGACCGACCGGCTCACCGGCGACTGGCTCGACGGCCGCGCCTACTACCGGTCCCGGTTCATCGACCAGACCATCGACAACCCGGATCAGCGCATCCAGTCCGACATCGACGTATTCACCGCGTTGTCCGGCCCGCAGCCCAACACCCCGCACCAGACCAGCAACGGCACACTGCCGTTCGGCGCCATCTCGTCGATCGTCTCGGTCATCTCGTTCACCTCGATCCTGTGGAACCTCTCCGGCGACCTCTCGTTGTTCGGGGTCGAGATTCCGCGGGCGATGTTCTGGTCGGTGTTCGTCTATGTCGCGTTCGCCACCGTGGTCGCCTTCGCTCTCGGCCGACCGTTGATCCGGCTGTCGTTCAACAACGAGAAGTTCAATGCCGCATTCCGTTACGCGCTGGTGCGCCTGCGCGACGCCGCCGAATCGGTGGCGCTGTACCGCGGGGAGAGGGCCGAGCGGTCACAACTGCGCGAACGCTTCGCGGCCGTCGTCACCAACTACAAGCACTTCATCAACCGGACCATGGCCTTCACCGGGTGGAACCTGTCGATGAACCACATCATCATTCCGCTGCCGTGGATGCTGCAGGCTCCGCGATTGTTCACCGGCCAGATCCAGCTCGGCACGGTCAACCAGTCGGTGGCCGCGTTCGGCGCCATCCAGGACGCGTTGTCGTTCTTCCGCAATTCCTATGACACCTTCGCGGGTTACCGCGCGTCGATCATCCGCCTGCACGGGTTGGTCACCGCCGACAAGCAGAGCCGCGAGTTGCCCAAGCTGGACGTCGCAGGGCTTGCCACCGACACCGACAGCCTGGTCGAGCTGGACGACGTCGAGGTGCGGAACCCGGCGGGCGAGCAGCTGATCGACGATCTGACCCTGTCGCTGGCCGCCGGCGAGGCGATGATCATCACCGGCAAGTCGGGCACCGGCAAGACCACACTGCTGCGCAGCATCGCCCAGCTGTGGCCGTACGCCTCCGGGGCGGTGCGGTGTCCTCAGGGTGACAACGAGACGCTGTATCTGTCGCAGGTGCCCTACATCCCGTTGGGTGATCTGCGGACCGTGGTGTCCTATCCGCAGCAACCCGGGGCGCTGCCCGATTCGGCGCTGCGCGATGCCCTGCTCGCGGTCGCGCTGCCGCGCTACGTCGACCGGCTCGACGAGGACGCCGACTGGGCCAAGGTGCTCTCCCCCGGCGAACAGCAACGGGTCGCATTCGCCCGGGTGCTGCTGACCAAACCCAAGGTGGCGTTCCTCGACGAGGCGACCTCGGCGCTCGACGAGCCGCTGGAGTTCATGATCTACAGCCTGGTCCGCCGCGAACTACCCGACACCGTGCTGGTCAGCGTCACCCACCGCTCCACGGTCCACCGCCACCACAACACCCACCTGGAACTGCTCGGCGAGGGAAGGTGGCGGCTGGGCCCAGTCGACGAGGCCGAACCAGTCGGCGTATAGCGCCTGGTGACGAAAGCTGGCCGCCTGTCGCCGTAGCGCGTCTGGTAAGACGGTGGGAACGACACCGCGTAGTAAGGTAAGCCTTCACACAATGCCCGACCGCTGCATCGTGTCCTCCCCACCGACCACCAAGGGTTCCTGATGGCCGATTCCAGAGCTCCCCACACGGGGATTGCTCGATGGATCCGTCGACTCGCCGTTCCGGTGATTGTCGGCTGGATCGCCCTCCTGGCGTTTCTGAGCGTGACCGTCCCGCCGCTCGAGGTGGTCGGTCAGATGCGCTCGGTGTCGATGAGCCCCGAAGAGGCACCGTCGGTGATCGCGATGAAGCGCGTCGGCAAGGTGTTCGACGAGTTTCATTCCGACAGCTCGGCGATGATCGTGCTGGAGGCCCAGGGGGACAACAAGCTCAACGACGACGCGCACCGGTTCTACAACGACATGGTCGACCGGCTCGAGGCCGACAAGAAGCACGTCGAGCACGTCCAGGATTTCTGGGGCGACCCGCTCACCGAGGCCGGCGCCCAGAGCAATGACGGCAAGGCCGCCTACGTCCAGGTCTATATGGCCGGCAACATGGGTGAGTTGTTGGCCAACGAATCGGTGGAGGCCGTCCAGAAGCTGATCGCGGAGCTGTCCCCGCCGCCGGGGCTGAAGGTGTACGTCACCGGACCCACCGCCCTGGCAGCCGATCAGCAGATCTCCGGCGATCGCAGCGTCAAGATCATCGAAGGCGTCACCTTCCTCGTCATCATCACGATGCTGCTGCTGGTGTACCGGTCCATCATCACGGTGCTCCTGGTGCTGGTGATGGTGGTGATCGAGCTGTCCGTGGCCCGCGGCTTCGTCGCATTCCTCGGCTATCACAACCTGATCGGCCTCTCGACGTTCGCGACACAGCTTTTGGTCACGCTCGCGATCGCCGCGGCCACCGATTACGCGATCTTCCTGATCGGGCGATATCAGGAGGCCCGCAGCGTCGGCGAGGACCGAGAACAGGCGTACTACACGATGTTCCACGGCACTGCGCACGTGGTCCTCGGCTCCGGTATGACGATCGCCGGCGCGACGTTGTGTCTGCATTTCACCCGGCTGCCCTACTTCCAGACCCTGGGCATTCCGATGGCTGTCGGCATGACCGTCACGGTGCTGGCTGCATTGAGCCTGGGGCCGGCGGTGATCACGGTGGCCAGCCGGTTCGGCAAGGTGCTCGAACCCAAACGCGCCATGCGCATCCGCTTCTGGCGGCGGCTGGGCGCCTTCGTGGTCCGCTGGCCGGGTCCGGTGCTGCTGGGCACCATCCTGCTGTCGCTGGTCGGTCTGCTGACCCTGCCGGGGTACCGCACCAACTACAACGACCGCAACTATCTGCCGACCGATCTGCCCGCGCAGGAGGGTTACGCCGCGGCCGACCGGCACTTCTCGGCGGCCAAGATGAACCCCGAGCTACTGCTCATCGAAACCGACCACGACATCCGCAATTCCGCGGACTTCCTCGTGATCGACCGGATCGCCAAGAAGATCTTCGAGGTGCCCGGGGTCGGGAGCGTGCAGGCCATCACCCGACCGCAGGGTGAACCGCTGGAATTCAGCACCATTCCCGCTCAGATGAGCATGGGTGGGGTCATGCAGACCATGAACCGCAAGTACCTGACCGACCGCGCCGACGACATGTTGCTGCAGGCCGACGAGATGCAGAAGACCATCAACACGATGGATCAGATGATCGCGTTGATGCAGGAGATGAGCGGCATCACGCACAACATGGTCGGCAAGATGGACCAGATGGTCGTCGACGTCAAGGAACTCCGGGACCATATCTCCGATTTCGACGACTTCCTGCGGCCACTGCGCAACTACCTGTACTGGGAACCGCACTGCTACAACATCCCGGTCTGCTGGTCGATGCGTTCGGTGTTCGACGGCCTCGACGGTGTCGACGCCTTGACCGACAGCATCCAGGAACTGATGCCCGACATGCATCGCCTCGACGAACTGATGCCGCAGATGGCCACCATGATGCAACCGCAGATCGAGACCATGCGGACGATGAAGACGATGATGCTGACCATGTACCAGACCCAGAAGGGTCTGCAGGATCAGATGGCGGCGATGTCGGAGAACCAGACCGCCATGGGCACGGCCTTCAACGACGCCAAGAACGACGACACCTTCTATCTGCCGCCCGAGATCTTCAACAACGCCGACTTCAAACGCGGCATGAAGAGCTTCATCTCCCCCGACGGAAAAGCGGTGCGCTTCATCATCTCTCACGAGGGTGACCCGCTGACGCCGGAAGGCATCAAGCTGATCGACGGGATCAAGCTGGCCGCCAAGGAGGCCATGAAGAACACGCCGTTCGAGGGTTCCAAGATCTACATGGGCGGTACGGCGTCGGCCTTCAAGGACATGCAGGAAGGCAACAACTACGACCTGATCATCGCCGGCATCTCGGCCCTGTGCCTGATCTTCATCATCATGCTGATCATCACGCGCAGCCTGATCGCCGCCGCGGTGATCGTCGGCACCGTGCTGATATCGCTGGGAACCTCGTTCGGATTGTCAATCCTGGTGTGGCAACACCTGATCGGCATCGAACTGCACTTCATGGTGATGGCGATGGCGGTGATCGTGCTGTTGGCCGTCGGCGCCGACTACAACCTGCTGTTGGTGGCGCGACTCAAAGAGGAGCTGCCCGCGGGCATCAACACCGGCATCATCCGGGCCATGGGCGGCAGCGGTTCGGTGGTGACCGCGGCGGGGCTGGTGTTCGCGTTCACGATGATGTCGATGGTGGTCAGCGAGATGATCGTGGTCGCCCAGGTCGGCTCGACGATCGGGTTGGGTCTGCTGTTCGACACCCTGGTGATCCGGTCCTTCATGACACCGTCGATCGCGGCACTGATGGGCCGCTGGTTCTGGTGGCCGCAGCTGGTGCGTCAGCGCCCGGCGCGCGGCGTCGTGGCGCGCGCGATGGAGCGGTCGAACACCTAGAGCACGCGTAGTCGTCGTTGCGGCGGATTGCAGTCACTATGTGGCTGTTGCATTTTCTGTGCGGCTGATGATTC
>NZ_JBZTYL010000021.1:0-1138 GCF_058536225.1 Mycolicibacterium arcueilense | reverse complement strand
AACAGACCGCCTAGTCACGCACCCGGGCAGGCGATTCTGCAACAGCCACTATTGAGCAGTGATCCGCCGCCTAGGTGGTTATCCACAGATTGCCGAATGGCTCTGGTGACCATCGCGCCGGTCGACGAGCATCGATTCCGTGGATGTCGGTGAAGCTCTTCGTCAACAGGATGGGGTGATCTCGCGTCGGCAGGCGTTGGATGCGGGCCTGGCTGAGCACGAAATCCGACGGTTGCTCAGACGCAATGAGTGGGCGCGGGTACACGCAGGCGTTTATGTCGCACACACCGGTCCGCTGACGTGGATACAGCGGGCATGGGCTGCAGTGCTTTACGCGGCCCCGGCCGCTCTGTGCTTCGAATCGGCGTTGGGAGTGCAGACGTCACCCATCCATGTCGCCGTCGAGCGGCAACGGTCGACATTGGCTGAGCCGGTCGGTGTCCGCATTCACCGTGTCGCCCACGTTGACGATCGCGTGCTGTGGAACGCCGGCCCGCCGCGGATGCGGTACGAGGAAGCCGCACTCGACGTCGCCGGCCGTTCTGCGCGCGAACTCGATGCCATAGCCGTTCTGGCCAACGCCTGCCAATCTCGGCGCACCACTGCTCGGCGGCTGCTGCAAACCCTCGACTCTCGCGGTCGGCTCCGACGGCGCCGCTGGTTGCAGGCGGTGCTGCTCGACATCGCCGACGGCACCTGCTCGGTTCTTGAGCACGGTTATCTTGTTCGGGTCGAGAGGCCGCACGGTCTGCCGCGAGCCACACGTCAGAAGCGGTCGATGTCATCGCTCGGCGTCTGCTATCGCGACGCGCAATACGGTGGACGGATCGTCGTCGAGCTGGACGGCAAGGTGTTTCACGATTCGACGACGCTGCGCGATGCCGATTTCGAGCGGGACCTGGATGCCGCAGTCGACGGCCGCTCGACCGTCAGGCTTTCCTATGGGCAGGTCTTCGACCGGCCGTGTCAGACCGCGAGCAAGATCGCTCAGATCCTGCAGCGGCACGGGATCGCGGTGGCCAGTCGCCCATGCGGGCCTGGGTGCGAGTTCACTCGAGTCGACCGCGCCGCGTAGTCGTCGTTGCGGCGGATTGCAGTCACTATGTGGCTGTTGCATTTTCTGTGCGGCTGATGATTC
>NZ_JBZTYL010000020.1:0-50214 GCF_058536225.1 Mycolicibacterium arcueilense | reverse complement strand
ACGGTCGCAAACACCATCCCGATCACCGTCAGCGACAGTCGAGGACACCCGCAACCGACCTACAGATAACCAGCGGCGCATCACCGAGCTGGCCGCTGCCCTGTCCGACGATTTCGACAGGCTTGAACGGCGTTGACCGCGACCGCAGCTGCTGCTGACACATCGAGCTCGACGCCCGGCCGGCCGTCCACCACCCGCGTCACCATCCTCACTGGTAAGCGGATGACGGATCTGGTGTTGCCGGCCACGGCGGCGATCGAGACCTACATCGACGAAACCGTGAGTGTTCTGGGCGAATTGCTCGAGGACACCCCCAAAGACACCCTCGCCGGTTTCGATTTCTCCGAGCAGGGCATGTGGGCATTCGCCCGCCCGGGTGCCCCGCCACTGAAGGCCGACGAATCCCTGGATGATGCCGGGGTGGTCGACGGCTCGTTGCTGACCTTGGTTTCGGTCAGCCGCACCGAACGGTACCGCCCGCTCGTCGAGGACGTGATCGATGCGATCGCGGTGCTCGATGAATCACCGGTCTTCGACCGCACGGCACTGAATCGCTTTGTCGGCATTGCCATTCCGGTGGTCGCCACGGTCATCACCGTCATGTCGTTGGTGTCCTGGGACGGGGCCGGCCAGGGCTGGTGGTGGGCGTTGGCGCTGGGGCTGTTCGGTCTGGGTCTGCTCGGCGGAAGCTTCGCCGCGCAGAGCCGCTACCAGAACCTGGATTTGGCCGAGAGCCTGCTGCTCGCAGCGACGATCGTGCTGGGCGGTGCCGCGGCGCTGGCCGTGCCGTTGCCCTACGACGCCGATTCGCTCGGCGCGCCGCAGCTGGCCGGAGCGGGTGCGGTGGTGCTGTTGTTGACTTTGGCGACCCGTGGCGGGCCACGCGGTCGGGCTGACGTGGCCTCATTCGCGGCGGTGATGGCGATCGCCATCACCGGTGCGGCGATCGCCGTCGGTTACGACGGCGGCACTTGGGTACCGGCCGGAGCCATCGCGTTCGGGTTGATCGTGGTGACCAACGCCGCCAAACTCACTGTCGCCGTGGCCCGTATCGCCCTGCCGCCCATCCCGGCGCCCGGTGAGTCGGTGTCCAACGACGAGCTGCTCGACCCGGTCATCACTCCCGACGAGGTCGACGAGGCCTCGCCCACCTGGAAGGCGATCATCGCCTCGGTGCCGGAATCGGCGGCACGGCTGCAGGAGCGCAGCCTCCTTACCCGCCAGCTCTTGATCGGGTTCCTTTCGGCCGGTGCTCTGGTGCTGTCGGTCGGCGCGATTGCCGTTGTGGTGCAAGGACACTTCTTCGTACACAGCATGATCGTGGCCGCCCTGGTGGCTGTGATCTGTGGCTTCCGGTCGCGGCTCTATGCCGAGCGGTGGTGCTCCTGGGCGCTGCTCGCGGCAGCGGTCGCTGTGCCCACTGGTGTGATGGTTCGGTTGTGCCTGTGGAATCCCGGCAGCGCGTGGCTGGTGCTGGCGATCTACACGGCACTCGGGTTGGTCGCGGTGATCACGATCGGTGCCACCGACGGTGTGCGCCGCGTGTCACCGGTGACCAAGCGGATCCTGGAACTGGGTGACGGCCTGGCCATTGCCGCGGTGATTCCGTTGCTGCTGTGGATCGCCGGAGTCTACGACCTGCTGCGAAACCTGCGGTTGCACTGAGGTTACGGATGTGACGGCCGGATCTCGGTGCTACACCGGCGAAGCTCCTGGCTGTTGAAGCCCCGTCATTAGTAAGGACCTGTGACGAAACCGAATATCGGCAGATTTGCCGTGGTGCTTGCGCTTCTGCTGAGTGTCGGGTGCGCGCCAGACAGGTCGGCGCCAGCGCCAGCAGGCTGGCCGCCGGGCTACGAGAACTTCACGATTGTGTGGAGCGGCACGAAAGATGTCGATCTCGTTACTGACCCGGCGGTCGCTGTCCGGGCTTACATCGAGTCGTTTCTGCTCGTCGAGTTGACCGGCGACGAGAAATACTTATACCCGGGTTTCGGCAAGGCAGTTGCGGATGAGTGGTGGCCCGGCACCGGAGTTCCCACCCCGAAAGGGCCATGGATCGGTACGGCCACGAATCACCTACTGTCGCTGTCGCGGAACGAGCTGGGCGCCTCGGCGATCGGTTGTATGTACACCTATGGCTCGGCCTCACAGGCTGACAACGGAGAGTACTCAGCGCATGGTGCCCCTGTGGGTACGCCCGAGGCCGGGATCAGTGCATTCAAGGTGACTCTGGCCGAGAACACGCGGTCGGAGGAGTCACTGCCACCTCAGTTCGGCTCCGCGCGTACACCTTTCAACGATGTATTCGAGGGTTACCGAGTCACCGGCTATTGGGGCGGCTACTACTCAGCGGACAACATGTACAACTGGAACTGGCCTGAGCGACGACAGGCAACCGACGAGTGCATCGCTAAGGCGTCGGTTCCGTTGGAGCGGCGGGACTATGTGTTTGCGAATTACCTGCCGGCAAGCGATTTTCCGACGCTCGCTGCGAAGCCGGGTTGGCCTAGTCCGTCGCACAGCTAAGAGTGAAGAACATCGCACCTTGACCAGAATGCTGAGGGGGCGGTGTGGGCGATGCTGTTTGATAGCTGAGTACTCACCGATGCGAGTCGCGGTTCGTAGGTCCGAAACTTCTGCACCTGAGGCCTGTGACCGCGGGTTAGGCTAGCTACTCGTGAGAGGCCGCGCATGGCGGACTGTTTGAGCATTGGTAGAGGGGGGCCGATGAGCCAACTACGTGTGGATGCGGCGGCTGTGCACGAATCGGGCAAGCAGGTAGGCGAGCTTGCTGCAACGTTGCGGGGTGAACTTGCCTCCTCGAGCCAGCAGCTCGCGGCAGCGCAGTCCGGGTGGATCGGTAAGTCGGCTGCAGCCTTGGCGGCAAAGTTGGCCGAATGGGACGAGGAGGCCGAGATTCATCACCACAATATTTCTGGGCACGGGGAGCGTTTCGTTGCCGCTGCGGCGATGTACGGCCACACCGATGAATCCGAGGCGGAGTCGGTGAAATCAGCCGGCGACGCATTCGATTCCGGCGCGGTTTAATCCGTGGGCCTCAACGTAGCCGATATCGATCGGTGGGATTCTGCTGCAATCAATGCGGTCAGCCAGTCAAGTGCGGTCCGAGCTGAAGCTGCCTCTCGGGTCAGTGGCTCGCTCGGGAGTCTGACTGCGTTCCAAAGCTGGTCGGGCCAGGGGTCCGCGGCGGCGCTGCAACAGACACAGGCTCGCGCAAGCGATCTGCTCACCCATGTCCAGGATTCCACGGGCGTCTCCACCGCCGCGCGGACCGCGGCGAACGAGGTAAGTCAGGTCAAATCCCAACTGGCGGCGCTTCGTTCAACGGCGGGGGCTTACGGGATCGTGATCGACGCGGCGACTAGCAAGGTGATAGCGCCTTCGGTCGAATCGCTTCAGGCGGCGAGCAAAAAGCTCGTAGAGACGATGGTGAAGAACACCCAGTCGGCCGTCGACAAGCTGCTGCAGGCGGCGGATAAGGCGGATGACCTGCTGGCGAAGGCCTTCGAGCCGGGTGAGAAGAAAAAGATCCTGGAGAAGTCGAAGGAATTCGATCCGAAGAATAAGAAAGAGCGTGACTTCGGGTCCCGAAAAGACGAGAAAAAAGATGGCAAAGACAAAGACGGCAAGGATAAAGACGGTAAAGACGGCAAGAACGGCGACGATAAGTCCAAAAAAGGCCCCGGCGTAAAGCTCTACGAGAAAGAAGTCACCAGCGGAAAGGCTTCGGTCTATTCGAAGGAGACTCCCGAGGGCAAGCACACGTTTGACAACGGCGTTGAGGTCAAGGGCACTGCGGGTGTCGATGTCCTCAGTGCTGAGGCGAAGGCCAATGTAGAGGTCACCTCAGACGGTATCTCGGCAGGTGCCAACGCCAATGCGACCTTGGTTGGTGCTGAGGCGAAGGGTTCGGCAACCTACGGCATCGCCGAGGCCGAGGGCGAGGTACGCGCCGCCGTTGAAGCCGACGCCACCGCCAATGCGTCCATCGGCGCTGATGGTGTGAATTTGGAGGCCGAAGCGTTTGCCGGCGCACGTCTGACCGGGGACGCCAGCGTCGATGTGGGCGGCGTGGGTGTCGGGGCCCATGGAGAGTTGCAGGCTGGGATCGGAATCTCGGGCGATCTGGATGCCGGCTTCCACGATGGCAAGCTCAAGATTGGCGGATCGTTCGGTGCTGCACTAGGAATCGGCGGCAAGGTGGGCTTCGACGTCGAGATTGACCCCGGTAAGGTCACCGACACCATCAAGGACGGGGCCAAGAAGGTCGGCAAGTGGTTCGGATTCTAAGGGGGACATGTGGCTACTCAGGGTATTGAGCTGACAGGCGACGTACCCGATGGCTGGGTGTCTGTCGAACCCCAGGTTGTGAACGAGGACGCCGCATCAATCGTCTTACTGCGCAGAGCTGATCTTGATGCGCCATTCACGACGAACATCACGGTCACCGAACAACTCATGGGGCCCACTGGCGACCTCGCTGAGCGCGCTGCTGCGTACCGCCAGAGACTGGCGGGCCGGACCACGGACCTGACATTGGTGCGGGAGGGGATGATGTCGGAATCCCCACCCGACCAGTACGCCCAGGAACTTCAATTCACCGTCAATCTCGACGGCCGAGCCATAGATATCAAGCAGTCCCAGTTTCTTTTCGAAATACCGACTGAAGAACCGTCCAAATTGGTTCTGCTGCAGCTGCTGTACAGCGCGCCGGCAGAGGCCTATGAGTCCGGTCAATCCGCGGTTGTGCAGTTCATGGAATCCATCCAAGCGCGACGTGAGCCCAGTGAAACCGGTGATGCACCTCCCGGTCCTGCGGGGCGTCCTGGATTGGGTAAAGCGCATCTGGAATCGCGGGTTAAGGAACTTCTGGAGCGCTCGGCCGGGAAGAAGGCTGACGCCGTTATCTGTAACGGTGACCTTCCGGCAGAGATTGGCGCTGTCCAGCGATGTGCGTTAGTAGTTGGTGAAACCAAACTGGGCGTCACAGTTACTGTGACCGGCGTCGAAAATGCCGATGTCAAGTTCGATATACAGGTTGATCGTAATCCAATGGTGTAGTTGAGAAGCATTTCAGAAGGGGAATTGACAATGCTAAATACGAAGCTTGATACGCGCCGAATGCTGGCAGCTTCAATGCTCGTGGTGGCTGGACTCCTTGGCGCCTGTTCGGCCAACGTACATGTCGGCAGCACCGGAACGCCGAAAGACCAGTTGGCCAAAACGGTCAAGGAGAAGTTGGAAGCCCAGGCGGGTAAGAAGGCGGATTCGGTGACCTGCGACGGTGACCTTGAAGCCAAGGTGGGGGCGACGCAGCGATGTGTGTTGACCGTCAAGGGCACGAAATTGGGTGTGACTGTCACCGCGACATCGGTGAGTGACGAAAACATCAAGTTCGATGCCAAGGTCGACGACAAGCCGATGTCCTGAGCGGCAATCGTGGGTTTCTCTGATTTCTTCGGCAGCGGGAGCCGCAAGCCGGAGCCAGATGTCATTGCGGTGTCCCCTCAAGAGCTGTGGCAGCGGTTGATGCGGTTGAACAATGCTGCAGCGCCGTGGCGAGTGCGACAAGGCACACCCGAAGAAGGGGTTGACCTTGTTGCGGAGTGGAGGACGGGCGATCCGCGGTGGCAGCCGATCTTCGACGAGATCAACATCAACGAGAGCTTCATGATCCACATGCGGTTGGATCCGGAGAAGTCTGAATTGCGAGCCAAAGACCAGATGTGGGAGTGGCGCCGCGACGACAACGATCGGTTCCGCCAGATCCGGGTCGATTCCAGCGGCAATCTGCAGGTGACGGCGTCCGGCACCGTCAATGGTTACGACTACCGATTCGACACGAACGATATGAAGAATCCGTTGCGAGATACCGTGAGTGCTTCGGGGTGGGCGTACAAAGGACTGCTGTACAGGAGCGTGTGAGACTCGAGTCGGCCGCAGGCCCCTGAAGCTCATCCCAGCGCGGGCAAGGCCTGCATAGGTCGGAACGCAGGTCTACTGGCCGAGGTGTCGTGTTATGAGCGCGCGTTCGGCGTCGTCGGACTGCTCCGGAGTTGCGTACGGCATGTTCGTCTCGACGAAGTAGCGAGCTTCGCGGACGTCCATTCCATGCTCTACAAGCATGTTCACGGCGTCGCTGTGAAGCACGGCGGTCGCGCGTTTAGCGGCCACTCCGGCCACGAAACAGATTTCATCCGCTAGTTGGGCTTCGGTGAGTCTGACGACCTTCGGATCCAGGTCGACCTTGGCGATCGAGCCGTTGAGGTAGGCGCTGACGGCAACGGTGCCAGGCGGATTGATGGCCTGTACCACCGGGATCTGTTCTGTCTCTTCGGGCTCAGCTTCGTCGTTGATGGCACCGAAGCCGTCGACCTCGGTCTCCTCGGGCGCCTGGTAGAGATAGTCGCTTGCCGCGTCGAAGCCCTCGCCGTGGTCAAATTCCTGACCGCTGTGGTGGTCTGGCAAGGCGTCGAGGCCGGAATCGTCATCGAACACCGGGGCTCCGAATTCGAGCGCGTCGAGGACATTGTCGTCGTTGTCATCCCAGTCGTTCGAACCGTAAGGTGCCATGTGCCTGTCATCCCCCTTGGCGGCCGGCTGCTCGGCTGCCAGTTACGTTCACGGCGAATCTCCCGCCCCGAGGTCTGCTCCGCCTGACTATTCATCTGGTCGCCCCACGATGCAAGCGAAGTTCGGATGATCCCCGGTTATTTCTGCTGTTCGGCGCGCTGATTGACGGTGTGTCAGTTCACAGGACTCGGTGACGAGTCGTCAGAGCCCGATGAGTCGCCCGACTTGCCCTGGCCGGGCGGAATCGAAATGTGGAAGTCGACGTTCGTGCCGTTGACCTCCGTGGCCGTCACGGTTGCCTGATAGGTGTCTTCACCGACGGTCACGGTGCACGTCTGGGTCGCATTCACCTTTGCGGGCAGACCACCGTCGCAGTCAACGGAGTCGATTGGGACGTCGATTTTCGGTTGAAGTTGCTTCATTGCGGCGGACTCCAACGCCTTCTTGCTCACCTCGGGCACCGCGGGTGCGCTTGAAGTGGGAGACGACGAAGACGCGGGCGACGAGGATGGAGACGACGACATCGTGCCGACCTCGAAGCTGCCGGAGCATCCGGCCAAAGCTCCGATCACCGGGAATGCCCCAACGGCCATCCAACGCGTCATCGATTGCAAAGCCACATCTGCCCCCTGAATCCACTCCGCCCGCGGCGATCTCCGCAAGCGTTCCGACAGAGTATGGCAGGCTGCCGACTCAGGTCGGATGAATGCCCGCCCTTGCCTGGCGCAAATCACGGTAGCCGGAGCGCTCGAAGAAGAACGACGCTGAAGGCAGTGGTGGACTTGACGTACGTCGTGCCACTGGACGCCCACGTGCGTTTCGCACGCGATGGCCAATGCGGCGACACCTTCGATCACGCCTAGGACCGGTCCGACCGCGGTGACATCACGGCCGAGTTGGAATGGCGATAGCGTGCGCCGGATCGGGGCCGGCCAGATGCCAGGACGCAGCGGGTTGTCGGGGCCTTTTTGATTAGCGTGGTGATTGGGTTGCGGCGCAGGGCGAATCCGGTCATGGCACCGCGGCGACGGGTAGTGCGGGCAGCCAGTCGGGTTCAGACGCCGACCACAGCAACGCACCATATCCCGGCCGGTGCATCCCATTCCGCCAGGCCGGCGCCGCCGGAGCCCAGCTCCTCGGCGGAACACTCGATCTTCGAACAGTCCCCGCGAAGGCAGAGTCTCGCATCGCGGGGAACATCGGTAAACCATCTTGGGAAGGTCTCGTCGGACGCATGAGGTCCTGAGTCATCGTCGGGAATTCCGCACAACCGTCGACGGCCGAGCGGCAGCAAACTGCGCCTCGAAACGTTAGGTCGGACTATCCCGGTGAGATCGGGGCAACGAGTTGGGATTTGGTCACTACCGAACTGGGGCGCGGCCGGTGCGGACCGAGTGGGCGAAGAAGTTGTTCGGCTCCGGTGGAGTTGTCCGGAAGACGTGGCCTCAAGCAGACGGGTTCGCTGCTTCTAGCCCTGGTTGCAAAGCGCGGGCTCGCACCCCGACAGACTTGCCCTGGGTACGGGCTTTGCTTGAAGCTCGGACCGGTGTAGCCGCTGGAGATTGGCGCATACGACGGGAACGAACGGCCGTTAAGCTGGCAGGTGCTATGCCTGCGTTGGTGGGTCTGCCGTGGGTCGTACGAGGGGAATTGCGGATGGGGTATCCCGGTATTCGGGTTGATGAGACGAAGCTTGCCTGGGATCCGGCTGAGGTAACGGTACCGGCAGCCCCTCCGGTTACAGCTGGCAATGACCCGCTCAGCGTTCTGGTGGCAGCAGTGGTTCCGGACTATGAAGCCGACGTGAAACAGCAGGTCGCCGCTACTCGTGCGCGTGAGGAGCGTTTCGCCGCGAATTTGCAGGCTGCCCGAGGTTCGTATCACGCTACCGATGGGGCGGGAGGGGATCAGATCAGCTCTGCAGGGAGCAAGCTGTCGGATCCCGCGGATGCGTTCGGTGCCGGTTCTCCGGGGAGCGCCCCGGCCGCCGCTTCATCGGCTGGTGATGGCGGCGGGAGTCTGTTGAGCCAGTTGATGGGTGTGGCAATGCAGGTCGGGCAGCAGGCGGTGCAGGTACCCATGCAAGCGGCGGGGGCGGCTGGGCAGATGGTGCAGCCGGTAATGCAGGGAGTTCAGGGGATCGTGCAGCAGGCGTCGCAAGGTTCGGAGAAGCCGGGTGAGGGCGCCAAGGGCGATGCTGCTGCCAACGGTGCCCAAGGTACCGCGGCTGGGCAGCCGGGATCTGCGGGCGACAAGCCCGAGGACAAAGACAAGAACGACGAAGTCAAGTCCTCCGACGACAGGTCACCAGAGGACAAGAACAAGGACGCGGCCGCAGCGGATGCCGGCCGCGGTCCGCAGGCACCGGTCGGTGCCCCGCAGACAGAGTCGTCGATTCCTGGTGAAGCACCACGGCATCGGCGAATGACAGAGACGTCACCGGAGGTTGCACTGTGAAGCACGGCAGGGTTATTGAGATGAATGACGTGAATGCTCGTGTGGGGGTGGATCGGTGACTCTGCCGCCTCCTCCTGGTTCGGTGCCTCCCGCAGGGGGTTCTCAGCCGCCGCATGGCGGTTCCCAACCACCACAGCATGGCGGCCAGCCACCGTTTGGCGGGCCGGGTGGGTATCCGGGGGCGAATCCGAACCAGCCGCCGGCGTGGCAGCAGGCGCCTCTGCAACCGGTGCAGGCCCGGAAGCGGGGCAACGGTTTGAAATGGGCGTTGGGCGGCGTGGCGTTGGTGGCGGTGGTCGGTGTGACCGCAGCGGTCACGTTGTCGGTGGCGAACAAGGGCGACGAGGGTGGACCATCGTCGCTCACTGCGTCCCCGCCCAGCGCCTCGGCTAGCAATACGGCGAGCCCCGATATCGCCAGCGCTAATGACACCGGTCCGGTTGCGGTGATTACCGAGGACCCTTCGTGTGCAACTCAGTCTCCGGTGTTGATTGCTCACGCCAATCGAACCAAGAATGGCTGGGAGAAACGAGACCCGGCGGTCCCGGCGACGGAGTGGACCCCAGAGATTCGTGCCCAGCATGACGCCGTTGGGCAGGCGTTCCGAGATACCGCTGATCAACTTATTCCCTCGGCAAAGTTGACTCCGCATCGGGTCATGCGGGAACTGTACGAGCAGTTCATCGCCTACGCACGTGCCTACGCCGACAGTATTCCGAACTATTCTCCAATTGATAATGAATTGGCTCAAGTCGCGATCCGCGCCGCTGATGCAATCGATAGAATATGCGCCGCGGTCGGGTACGGTTCGGCGGCTGCGCGGGGGCCGTTAGTTCCGGCGCTACCGGCGCCATCAAACGTTGCGCCGGTGCGCGATCCCGCCGATGCACAAAAGTTTCTTTCCGAGCCGAATCCAGTTTGCCAAGAATGGATATCGGCGATGGAAGACTTCGGAACCAATAGTGACGCCTGGGCGAAGACAAGTCCGGATACGCCTGGCACCGAATGGTCACCAGAGCAACGAAGGGCCACCGACGAAGTCATTCCAGTCATGAATTTGTTAAATACCCAACTGTCTGCGTTGGGCCGCAGGAGCGAGAATCCGACTGTGCGTGACTTCGCTGACTTATCGGTCCAATACCGGAAGGCCTATCTGGAGGCACTTCCTACTTATACGCCAGCCGACAAGTATCTCGCGTCTGCCTCGATACGGACTGCGGGTCTCGTTGCCTCCGCGTGCCGGTCACTGGGATAACGACGTGGAGACAGGGAGACGCGTCGGGAACTCGAGCGGGGGCTAGCCACGGTGGGGACGAAACAACCCGATACCAGTACATACGGTGGCCAGACAGTGACTGGTGCCGCTTGGCCAATGGCTGATGAAGAGGCTATCGGCGCTGCGGCAGATGCCTTTGGGAGGTTAGCCACAAATTTGCGAGATCAGGTGGTTCCTGAGGCGGGTCGGCAGAGAATGAAGCTGTCCGATCATTGGGAAGGCACCGGAGCCCAAGCGGCCTACGATGAGGCTTCCGGGATCATCACCGATCATGAACACAGTCAGGCGTCAGCCGAGCGCGTCAAAGGCAAACTGAAACTCATCGAGAAAACGATTGCCGACACAAAAGACCTCGTGAATTCTACCGCGCAGCGGGTCCAGAAGGCGTGCGAAGATATTCACAATGAGGGCTTCCCCCAGATTCCCTTCAAAGACACTCGGTCGGATCGAATCGAGGACGAGATACTTAAGGGCTACGACGAAAACGTCGCGCATGTCTCCGATGCGGCCAAGTCTTTGGCCCACCATTTGCATGTGCCAGCTCATACGCCGGGTGCGGACGGTAAAGTGCCAGGACCGGCACAGAAGACGCCGCCAGACGCCCCGGGTGGTCAGGATGTTGAGCAGCCAGCTATTCCTACATCTGCCCCAACGGTGCCAGCTGGGTCGCCTGGGTCAGGCCCTCCAGTTTCGCCGGGTGGACAGGATGTTGAGCAGCCAGCTATTCCTACATCTGCCCCAACGGTGCCAGCTGGGTCGCCTGGGTCAGGCCCTCCAGTTTCGCCGGGTGGACAGGATGTTGAGCAGCCAGCTATTCCTACATCTGCCCCAACGGCGCCAGCTGGATCAGGCAATCCCGATCCCAAACCGAAAACGCCCGGTCCGGTTGCGCCGCCTCCCCCGACAGCGGTACCCGGCACGTCCACGCCACCGTCGACCGGTGGCGGTTCACAGGGACCAAGCGTGTCCCCGATGTCGGCAGGTGGGCCGAATTCGGACGCTGCGTCCGCAGCGGGGGCGACTGGCGCTTCGACCAGTGCCGCTGGCACGGGTGCTCAGCCGACGAATCCGCTGGATCAGTTCCAGAAGGGTATGGCAGACGCTGCCAAGGCCAGTGGGGCCCCGCAGCAGATGTCGTCGGCACCGTCCCAGCCACTTGGCGGACAGCCCACCACGCAGCCACTCAACACCCCATCGGCCGGGACGGGAGCCCCGCCGGCACCAGGAACCATGGCGCAGTCAGCAGGTGGGGCCACTGGCGCTGGTTCTGCTCCGGTGAGTGCTGCTCCGGCCACAGGTGCCGCACCGAGCAGTCCGATGCCGTTGGGCCCACCGCCGGCGGCGCCGCCGGCGGCGCCCGCACCGCCCGGCCCGGGCGCGCTTGGTCCGGCGGTGAACCCGGCACCTACTGCTACCGCCAGTGGCGGTGCACAGGTCGCGCCAATTCCGGTGTCGGCGGCACGTGCCGAGCGCGATGCGGCTGCGAAAGCGTCGCGGCGGTCCAGTTCTGATCCGTTGGAGCTCGCTCGGCGGATCGCGGCGGCGCTGAACGTAGGCACGACTGCACCGCGGTTCATGTGGCTGACCGCATTGACTAACGACGGCACCATCGTGGTGGCCAATAACTATGGGTTGGGTTTTGTACCGGACGGGGTGAATTTGCCCGATCAGGTGAAGTTCGCCAGCGTGGATGAGTCGGTTGCGGCTAAGGAGCGGGGGCGGTCGGCGACGTATCCGATGTTGGCGCTGGAGAGTTGGGCTCAGGCCCACGACACGCAACTACGGGCCGTGATTGCGCTCGAGGATCAACTCAAAGGGTTCGACTCGGGGGCAGCATCCGTTGTACTGCACCCCGACGACTTGCCGGCCAACGGCCAGATGCAGGGGCGGTCGCGGCTGATGTTGATCGCGCCAGAGGTGGCCGAGCGTTTGTCGAAGGTCAGCGATGCGGGGCTGACGGAGTTGTTGCCGCCGGCGCCGGTGGATCCGCAACCGCCGGAGGATCGTCGGGTGAAACTGCTCATGGCGGTGTTCCGTCCCTTGCTCAACAGCGACCCAGGTCGGGTGGCGGTGCAGTTGCAGGCGATGGTGGCCTACGGCCAGCACATGTATGAGGTGGCGATGCACGCCGCGTACACGGCCACCGATGGACCCAGCCAGCGGGAGGCGATCGCCGACGCACTGTATTGGCAGCATGTGAGTGTGCTGAACTCCGATGCGCTCGGAGAACCGAGTTGACGGCGCTTGCTGAGGCGCTCTCGGGAATTGCCGCCACCCCTCGATCAGGTGGATGGGGAGGGCGCGATCAATGTGAACAATCTGGTGGTGGCTCAAGGGTCTTCGTTAAAGACCATGGCATGAGGAGTACGGGTGGTCGAGCACGTTAACGTCGCTGCAGACGAGCTGAACAAGCGGGCGCAGTGGATCGAAGGAAACGCCGGGGATTGGCCATCCGAAGCGCCGAAAGCCACCGCGCCGGACGGGTTGAAATCGACACAGGCAGCGATCGACAACCTGAACGCATACGGCGAGTCGTTGCAGCAGTACACAAAGGCAAGTAAGGACGAAAGCCTGCGAATGGCGGCTATGTTGCGCGATACCGCCACGGCATATACCAACGTCGACAACGCTGGCAAGGTCGGGATCGAGAGGACGCACGCGATAGAGGCCATTCCGGTTCCGAACACTTCCGGACCTGAGGTGCAGCTACCCCCGGCGCCGCCACAACCAGGGATGGTGACCTCGGATGGGTACGCCACCGTGCCCGAAACCGAAGAATTGCTCAACAATCCCGGAAGCACCGCCTCACTGAATGAGGCCATCGGCAAAGCGACGGAGGCACATTTCGGACTGATCGCCAAAATTCCCGAGCCGAACATCCAAAATTGGGAGGGCGAGGCGGCGGACGCGGCGTTCCGCAAGTTCAACCTGTTTCGCGATTGGATCGAGGACCTCTCCGACGCGTGGGGAAAGTATGGTGTTGCGGCCCTGGCAATTATGCAGGCCCACAACAAGGCCGAGGCCGAACACAAACCGATCGCAAAAGCCTACGACGTCCTGGATAAGCAGCTAACAGAGCTCATGGCGAACGGCGGCAGCCAGGCTGAGGTCGACGCTGTCGCCAGCCTTATGGAGGAAGCCGAGCGCCGATCGTTGGGGGTTCGTGATGGGTACGCGCAGTCGGCGCGGCCGGAGATGCCAACGCCGCCGAGTCCGCCATTCGGGAAAGCTGGTGGAAATGGCGCCGGTCCCGGCAACCCCAGTGGCAACGACCGAACCGGCGGCGGGAGCAAGAGCGGCAGCGGTGAGAGCGAGGGTAAGAGTAGCGGTCAGTCGCCCGCCGGCGAACCGTCCATGTCGCCGGCCAGTGCCAGCCAAACAGGGCAGCAATCCGGGGCGCAGTCTGGTGAAGGTAAAGGCGCCGGTGGTGGCTCAGGTTCGGGCGGCGGTTCGCCATCTGGCGGTGGCTCCCCGTCCGGTGGAGGCTCGCCGTCCGGTGGCATGCCCGGCGGCCTGCCGGGCGACAAGCTTGGAGACCTCCCCGGATTGGGCGAGCCTGGCCTGAAGCCGGCGAGCGCCGGAGGCGGCGGAGGCGGTCTCGGCGGAGTTGGCGGTGGCGGCGGAGTGCCGTCGGCCCCATTGGGACCGGCGGTTGGCGCGGATTCCGTTGCGGCCAACCCCGCCGCGGCCGCGCGCGGTGGAGCCGGGCCGGCTGGCGCGGCACCGGGTGGTGCGGGCATGGGCGGCATGGGCGGCGGCATGGGTGGTATGGGTGGCGGCCACGGTCAAGGCAACCAGGGCAAAGAGAAGCGCCGCGATCCCAACCTGACTCCCGACGACGACCTCTACGTCGAAGACCGTGCCCACACCGAAGCCATCATCGGACACCGGCCGCGCCGGGACGGCAAGGAAAACAAGAAGTAGGGGGCGTACGGCTGGCGCAGTGACCTGTGACAACATCACGGGTCATCGTGCTAGCCGACCCCGAACTTTGTTGCATTAGAAGCACTTTGGGTCCTCGACCGCCGGGTGCGGCTAATCCGGCCATCCAGGAGTCGCGGGCGAGGACGCGAAATCTGCAGCGGTGAGTGGGCCGCGAGCCAGCCTATTCCTCTGGTCGAGTGAGTCTGGCGCAGTCGCTACGCAGTCGGCGACCACTTGCTGTTTGGTTGGCCATTCCTGTTGCGGGGCGCCAGAGGTCGTGAGAAAGCCGACGATTTGCCAACCGCCGAACACGTTGACTTTTGGGGCGGCTGCCGGGCCACGCTGTGAGGCAGAGTCCCTGCTGTCTGGTCATCGGGTGGAGCGACAAGGTCCAATCGAATCCCCACGATGCCGCGTTCGACAGACGGACCGCCAGGAACGAGTGGGTCGTAGGCCCCGTCGTAGCGGCGTGCTCCCATCTTGTAGCTGTATTTGCATACCGTCAGGGTCGCGCGGCCAGCCTCAGTCTGTACTGATCGGATATGAAAGCCCAGATTGCCGACATATGTAACTCCAGCCTCGCGAGAATCTCCGTCCGGTCGTCGGTCTCGAGCGGTCCGACTGCCGGAATGGTCGCTAGGTTCATTAGGTGGAACCGCTTCTAGGAATCCTGGATATGCATTATCGATGCTGCCCGTGTTGGTTACGACGTTGTACGACTCGAGGTAGGCCCGCACTGGCACCGCAATTCCCTTGGCGAGGTCAACTTCCGGTTCGGCAGTCCACTGCACCCGGATGCCGCTCATTCCGTCGGGCCATAGGAGAGCCTGTTCCGTGCCGCGGTGGAGAAAGCCGCAACCACTGAACAGCGGCACCGCAAGAGCGACCAAGAGCGGTACCACCGTCACTCGTATCGAGATCATTCAACCCTGGTACGCCACGTGGCTTTTCGTCGCTCTAAGCGTCCTCGGCCGTGATCCGGGCGGCTACCTCGTCGAGGCGTTCGCGGTCGGCCTCGATAGAAGCCGACGCAAGCGCAGTAGCCTTCTGCAGCGCCTCGTTGAGGCGTTGCTGCACCACCTGTGCGCCGAGCCGCAATAAACCATCCTCGATGAAGATCGATTTCAGGTTGTGGTGACCGTCGAGGGTCACATCAACTGTGTCGGTTTCGTCGCTGGCAGTGAAGGTTTCATTGGCCATCTTGTGCAGCTGATCGTCCATCAGCGACTGGAGGCGTTGCGCCTGACGTAGAACCGCGGCCACTTCCGGGTGCATATCGTCGTTCACTTCGAACCCTGTCCCGCTTGGCCGGACTGAATTACCCATGTCCTCGTCATTTCGGTATCCTCCCGACCTTTCTGGGACCCCTCTCCCAGGAAGCTTGATGTCACTGCTCCAGCGCCATCTGGTAGCGGCTCTCTTCACGTGGGTTGATCAACGTGATGGGGAGCTGACGGTGCCGTGGCGTGTCAATAAAGTTGGGCCGCATGATCACTCGGCCGACGCCCTGATGCGGACCCAGATACGTCGTCGAGTGCGGCCAGGCCACGCGCGGCACGCGGCCGACGCGGCCGTTGATCATCGTAGCGAATTCGCGGAACTGTGGGCCGAGGGTCACCACGGCGCCGGATGCGGCGGAGCGGATGACGAACTGGGTGAACAGGCGCGCGTCCCCGAGGTTGATGCTGACGTCGACGTTGTCGAACGGCATGTACACCGGATAACGGTCCGAGGTCTCACCGACGAGCACGCCCGCTGAGCCGATCGGGAGCTCATGATGCTTGTCGGTCACCGGGGTGAGGCCTTGAAGGGCCGCCCGCTGCCCGCCGTACAGGCAGGAAAAACCGCGCGGCGTCGTCGGATTGGACAACGTCGTCAACAGCACCGTCGTCGTCGGGGCGGCCCCGGGGCGCACCCGCACACACGTAGTGGTGTGGTCGGCGCGCGCCGACCACCAGACATCCGGACCGCCGGGAGCGTTGTAGGCCGCGGTAAAGGTGCTGCGGCCCTTGATCACTGACCAGGTCTCCTTCTCAAAGGAGATCTCGGTGGCCTTGTCGAAATCATCGAAGCTGCGCGAGCATCGTGCATCAACTCCGTTGCTGGCCAACTGGTCTGCGATACGGGTGGCGGACGCCACCAGGTACCGCGCCAGCCCGGATACCCCGCTGTCGCGTCGCTGGGCTGAGCGTCGGGTCTCCTCCGGGTTCGCACGGATCACAATCCAGGTCCGACGGTTGGCCGGTGCCGGATACGGGCCCACCACCTGCTCGTAAAGGGCCACGAGGCTCGCGGGGGCGGTCTTGCCGACTCGATAGCCGGCTGAGACGATGTCGGCTTCCAGATCGGGGCAGTGCGCCTCCAGCAGCTTCTCGACCAGCTTCGTGCTCACGGTGTCGTCGGAGACAGCGCCTCCGTTGACGATCACAGTCGGGGTGAAAGGCCTTGGCACCAGCTCGATCACCGCGACTAGGTAGTCACCCTGCCAGCGGACCGCAACGTGGTCGCCCGGCATCACGGTGGCGCCCACCGCAGGCTCCGACGGCACGTCGGGGGTACTGCGGTGGCGGCGCCGCCACGAGAAGATCGCCCGGACCCAACCGGTGAGCCGGTAACCGCGGATGGTGAGTACCGAGAAGATCGCGGTCAGCACCGACAGCGTGATTCCCAGCCACAGCAGGTTGAAGTGCATGCATATCGCGATGTACGCCGGGATCAGCGTGGCCGCCCAGATGGCGTGCCCCGTGGTGAAGCGGAAGCCGAAATGCCGCTGCAAGAAGCTCATTGGCGCCGCCGCAATGCGCGCCGGGTCATCGCGGCGATCCCGAGAATCAGTGCGAGTGCAACTCCGGCAACCACCACTCCGGTGATCGGGCCGCGGTCTGGCGGCGGAATGTACACCGGCGGCGGAACTTCCTTGACGCGGAACGGCGCCTTCTTCGGGCCTTCGGGGACCTCCCACGTCAGCGCGGCCACCGGATCGACCACGCCGGCGCCGACATAATTGTCCACACCGCCGCCGGGATGGCGCGCGGTGGCGGTGATCCGGTTGATCACCTGGGCCGGGGTCAGATCCGGGAAGCGCTGCTTGACGAGCGCCGCCAGACCGGAGACGAACGCGGCCGAGAACGACGTGCCGTTCAGCGGTACCGGGCCGTCCTCACCGGGGGTGGCATTGATGGGTTGGCCCTCATAGCCGAGTGCAGTGAGGTTCTCTCCCGGTGCTGCCGCGCCCAACCATGGGCCCGACATCGAGAAGTTGCTCGGCTGACCGTTCTGGCCGACGCTGCCGACGGTCAGCACCAGCGGGTCGTACCAGGCTGGGCTGACGATCGTCTGCACGCCCTTCCAACCGCGGGCGTCGGCCGGAAGCGACTGATCCGGCGGCGGGTTCTGGGTGCAGTCCTGGCCGGTGTTGCCGGCGGCCACCACGATCACCGCGCCCTTGACGTTCACCGCGTAGTTGATAGCCGCGCCCAGGCTGGACTCGTCGATCCGGCGGGTCACCTTATAGCAGGCGGCCTCACTGATGTTGATCACCTGCGCGCCCAGGTTGGCCGCGTGCACCACCGAGCGGGCCAGGCTACGGATCGAGCCGGCGGTCTGGGTGGTGTTCGGGTCGTTGGGGTCCTGCCGCGAACCCTTGGGCTGGAACGCCACCGACGTCTGACGCAGCGAAATCAGTCGCGCTTCGGGGGCCACACCGACGAATCCGTCAGTGGGGGACGGGCGCCCGGCGATGATCGATGCCGTCAGGGTCCCGTGGGCGTCGCAGTCGGACATTCCGTTGCCGCCGGCGTCGACAAAGTCGCCGCCCGGCTCGGCCGGAACCCGAGGTGAACCGTTGACCCCGGTGTCGATCACCGCGACAGTTACTCCCGCGCCGGTTGCGAACTTCTGCGCCTCGGCCAGCTTCAGGTAGTCCGCGGCCCAGGGTTTGTCGGCGAAGTTCGAGTTCGGCATGACCGTCGGCGTCGCGCAGATCTTGCGCTGCTCCGTCGGCTGATCGGGACCGGTCTCATCAGGCGGAACGGCCGCGGCGTCGATCGCCGGCGGATCGATCGCGAACGCCGGCGGCGCACTGAATAGGGCCAGCAAAACTGCCAGCAGCATCACGGCTAAGCGCTGCACGCCTCACACTCCCCCAAAGACATCGGACATGTCTGCAGTGTGCTGATGCACTTTCAGCAAACAATATCCGGCCTGCTCGACAACGCATCTTCTCACTTCAAGCCGTCCGGCTATTTGCACGCAGGCAATCATAAGGGTGCCCAGGTGAGGCTGATAACGCTTTGTGCCCGCAGTGAGTGTTGCACCCGGCAAGTCGGGGGTGTAAGTGGGTATATCCGGAGCAGTCGAGCCGATCGCGTAGGGCGCAGCAGTCGGCCTGCCGTAGCCGCTTCACTGCGGCGAGCAGACGGATGGGCCCATGTCGCGGCGGCGCCGAGGTAAAGCCAACTGGTGGTGGAGTGTCTCCAACGTCATTGCTCCAATGACTAGTGGCTTCGGCCGGACGTCTTAGTGGAAGGCGGTCCTGTGGGACAGAAATGTTCTGTCACCGACGTTTCGGACCCCCGCCTAGAATTGTCACAACGGCAAACGCCCCTTAAGGAGGGACGGCGATGACGGAGATGAGAGCTTCCACCGGCGCAGTCACGGCTTTGGGGGGACAACTCGACAACGTTGCTGCGGATGTGGGTGCGGCGATCCATGGTGCCCCCGCACTATCAGATGTGGCCAATAGCCACGGAACCATCGGCTTCCCGGCCGATTTCGCCGGCGCCGCTGAAGCACGTAGTGCGGCAGTCGGTGCCACGAAGGCGGTCTCCGAGAGAATGGCTGAGACTCTCCGGCAGGCTGCCAAAGCGTATGAACGCGGTGATCTGGACGCCGCCGAACAGCTGAAGGCGCAAGCCGATCGGTTGGCAGGTGGGCGTAGCTCTGGCTCATCGAATGCCGGAGGTGGCCCCAGCGGCAGTGGTGGTCAGGATGGCGGTTTGCAGGCCGGAGGCCAGATGATGGGCCAGTTCTCTCAGATGGCCGGCCAGATAATGCAGGGAATCACGCAGCCGGTCCAGGGGATAGTGCAGGGGCTGTCGCAGGTGCCACAGCAAGTCATGCAGGGCGTGCAGGGCATCGTCCAAGCGGCGACCCAAGGTGCCGCTGGCGGCGCAGGTGGTCTCGAGGCAACACTGGCAGCAGCTGGCCAACCCGACGGAGCGGGAGCGCCTACGGAGGGTGAGAAGGCGCCTGCTCAAACCGGCATTATGAGCGAGGAGCGGGCGCGAGAGTTGCAGGGTTTACCGTCGCTGCACCGCGACGAGGCTCCGCATCAACCCCCGCCAGAGTCATCGCTGCGGGTTCACCCGCGAACCGCTCGCGACATGTAACACCGACGGAACCCACCAGTCGTGTTCACGCGGCACAGGTCTCAATGTGCGGATCTTGAGTGTGAACGTGGTGGATGGGGTCTGTTTCGGCGGGGCCATGCACGGATTGGCTTGTGCGTTCGGCGGACTCACATCTGCGGGATTTGCCGCCTCTGCGGAGCTGGCAATGCTGAGATACTGAGTCGTCACCGTCGGTATTCTGGGGGAGGTTCCAATGGGTGCGTTGGATGCGTTCTATTCGACGTGGTCGAAAGCGCGGGAAACGTTCGGCCAGGGCACCCCTCAGGATGGGACTCAGTTCGACGCAAGCTCAAAGTTCCAGCAGGCGAAGTCGGCAGTGGAGGCTGCTACAGCCGGGCCGAGTTGGCAGGGCCCGGCGTCCGAGGCATATGCCGCTAAGAACAAAGAGCATGCGGGCGTGTACGGCAAGTTGGCCAGCTTGGACCAGCGGATGGCGACTGAAGTTACCAACGCCGCCAATGTGGTTGCCGCGGGCCGGCGGAACCTCGACCAGATCAAAAGTTGGGTGACCAGCGCAGTGAACTCGATCCCTAGCGGCACCAGCGCTGCGTACAGGGACGCAAAGCTGCTGCAGATAGCCAACGCGGGTATTTCCAAGGTGAGCAACATCGTCCAGACGTCGACCGGCGAGATGAACGCCATCGGCGGACGGGTCAGCGGTATCAAAGGTGAACTCCACGCTTTCGGTAACGAGAAGCTAGCACCTGGTGCAGAACAGCCAGGTGACAAGAAGGATGCGAAAAATGGCGAAGAAGCCGACGCTTTGTCCGCATGGCAAGAGCGTGAGGATGATGAACTAAAGCCGGAAGACATGGAGAGCCTTGTTCACGATGCGCTCGGCGGCGATGAAGATGCAGCAACCCATGTTGACAAGATCCTCGACAGTATCGACGAAGAGCAGTTGGGGCCAAACAGTGTTGCCCATCCGCTTAGTCCGCTACAGGCGGAACTCGTTGGCCAGATGCAGGCGCAGATGAAACCGATGTCGATCAGCGATTTGAACACGGCTCGCGATAAGTTGGGCTCGCACAAGGACATTTTGAGCAACGCAATGCAGGTCATGAGTGACAAGGACGTAAGCTATCCGAGGCACGACGGAGATGGCCCACAAATTGTTACCCCAGGCGGGCTGCCGAACGACGGCGTCCTGCCTGGCGACAGCGGAGCACTACCCGACGCCGTCCAACGTGCACTCAATAATGCGGATAGCATCCAACTGGCGGGAATGGCAGGACCGGACGGCTCCAGCGCACCAGTAAGTCTTCGCCACGCCGATGACCTCAAAGCAATCGCCGAAATTGTCAAGGATGGCGATCCCAAGTTCCAGAGTGGAACCGAGCTCGACCGGCAAATGTTGCTTGCGGCGGACCGCATCATGGACACCCAGGGACACCCAATGGGAAATCCTCCGCTAGATCTTGAGGATACGACGCAGAATCTATTTCAGGCAATCGATGACGACCATCAGATCATCAACGACCACCTTATGGGTCGGAATGGGGTCGACGCCAAGGATTTCCTCAATGATGTCAACACAATCGACTGGACCGACAATGGCAGGTCTGCAGGTCATCTGTTTAGTTGGACTGGCGAGCACGGCAGTGGGCCGGAGGCGCAGATCGCCGCTGAGACGGCCGATAAGTATGCAGAATATCTTGGAGAGAAGCGCCCTCAGTTGATGGATATCAATGGCCAGACGCTGGGTCAACTCAATCCAGAACTGGTCCAAGGGTACGCGCGTGGACTCGTTCCCTTCGTAGATGACATGGCCGGGAGTTCAGCTTCGCCGTTTTTTGAGATCGATGACGAAACAGAAAGGCGCACAGGTTTGATGCCCGACGCCAAGGGGGTATTCGCGGTCCTTAATACGGACGCGGGGGCGGCGGGTTTAATAAATCAGGCTGCGTATTCGGAAGCTATGAAGCATGAGACAGCATTTGCGAACAATCCTGGCGACCCGCTAGCTCATCAGTACTTAACCACTGCAGCCACTATGCGCGGTCTCGTTGATGTAGGTGCGCATGAGGCGTTCCAGGCATTCCAACATAACGGCTATGAGGCGGACAAGACGGAGACTCAATGGAAGAAGAGCGGTTTCGACGCCGCTGTCGCTGGGTTGAGCACCGGCGGCGCAATGGTGCCTGGCGTCGGGTTCGTCGCCGGCCCCGTGATCAGCCAGGTGGGTGCTGTCTTCAGTCAACAAATGTTCGATACTCCGCCTGGGCCGGTCGAACGCCCACTTCCGCAGATGGCGGAGCCAATTGCGAGCACCGTTCTCCTTGATGCGATGCTCGCGGCTGGCCATCAACTAGACCTTCCGAACGGCTATATCGAGGGAGGTCATGTAGTTCATCCGAAGGGTGTCGACGACGGTCTTTTCGAGGCTGAAATCAACCAAGAGATTGGCCAGCGGACGGTCGTGGTCGCCGGCAATGGACCTGACGAGGTCTACACCAATCGCTATAACCTCGTGATTCAGGATCCGGATATTCAGCAGGCCAAGCCCGAGGGGGTTGGTTGATGGCTCGATTTCGACACCAGTCGCTAGCGTGCATCGGGATCATTCTTCTGATCGTAGGGATTGGTTGCACTCCGCAGGGCTCGAAGGAAACCGCTGTACCACCAGAATCACAGCCTGCTGGTTGGCCAGAGGCGTTGAACGATTTCTCGGTGGTCTGGACCGCCGAGTCGGCCATCGACTTAACCACGGGCGCTGCTGTGGTGGTGCGCGCGTACATGGAGTCGTATTACCTTGCGTACCTCACTGACGATGAGAAGTACCTGTATCCGGGGTTCCAGCAGTCAGTTGACGCCAACGACCCCGATGGACCTGACGGCACGGAGGAACTCTGGCCGAAGCCCAATGGATCGGAGACGTGGGTCGGTACTGCTCGCCATCATCTACTTCGGCTAGAGCGGTCGGATCGAGACGTCGCCGTTGTCGGGTGTGTGTACTCGTACAGTAGTGGCGTCCTGACAGAGGACGGGGTGCAGGCGAACATCGGCGGAATGGGGCCGTACGCGGGCATCAACGCGATCAGGATCAGTTTGCAGGCCCCGGATAGCGAAGAAGTAAACCTTCCTCCTCAGCGTGGGCCGTCGCGGGCACCTTTCGAAAATGTTTTCGGTGGGTGGCGGGTGACCAATCACCAGGGTGGATTTCTCTTGCAAGCAAACTGGGATGGGGCGGGCAATGACAAACAGCAATGTTTGTCGCGGGCCGAAGGGACACCTGAGAGCCGCGGATCCCAATCCGACTTTCCGGCCCTACCCGCGACTCCAGGATGGCCAGCTAAATCAAGCTAATCCTCTATCGAGTCGGACGAAGGAGCTTGGGGCCGTGGAACACACTCGTATCGGGCCGCGAATAATTGAAGAAAGCTGTGAATGCATTCACTGTCTTGGACGAGCCTTACGCAGTGAATCTCGATTGACACGCAGTGTCCCGGCCATGGACGCAAGTCCATGATTGCTGGCAATGGCCCCACGCACTACTTTCGCCTTCACACATCCAAATCCTGCTCCACCAACCCGGCCACGGTGGCCAACGCATCGGCGTCGTCGGAGTCAACGGTCACCTGAGCCCCGTTACCGGCACCGAGCGCCATGATCATCAGGGCCGAACCGGCGTCGACGGGCTCGCCGCCGTCCATGGACAGCGTGACGGGAACTCCGGCATTGACCACCGCCTCGGCGATGATCGCGGCAGGGCGGGCGTGCAGGCCGATGGCCGAACCGACGGTGACAGTCTTGCTGGGCATTGTTTCTCCTTAGGGTTGTGACGAGAGAGTTGTGACTCAGGTGGTGGCCAGCGCCGGAGAATCCGGCGTGGTGACAGCTGGTTTTACGAACTGTTTGGCCGCTACTACCGCCAGGGCGCTGACGACGGTGCCGGCAGCCAGGGCGATCAGGAACCACAGCAGGTTGCCGATCGCGAAGAACACGAAGATGCCGCCGTGCGGAGCCTTGAGCGTGACGTCGAACGCCATGATCAGCCCGCCGGTCACGGCGCCGCCGAGCATCATCGACGGGATGACCCGCAGGGGATCCGCGGCGGCGAACGGGATGGCGCCTTCGGAGATGAAGGATGCACCCAACAGCCATGCGGCGCGGCCGTTTTCACGTTCGGGTTCGGTGAACAGCCGTGGCCGCAGCGTCGAGGCCAGCGCCATCGCGAGCGGCGGCACCATGCCGGCGGCCATCACCGCGGCCATGATGCGCAGTGTGGCGGGGTCGGCGACGTTGAGGCCCGCGGTCGCAAATGCATAGGCCGCCTTGTTGACCGGGCCGCCGAGGTCGAAGCACATCATCAAACCGAGAATGACACCGAGGATGACGACCGAAGTCCCGGTCATGCCGCTGAGCCAGTTCGTCAGGCCGGTGGTCAATGCGGCCAGCGGCCGGCCGAGCAGCAGGAACATCAACAGGCCGACGATCAGTGACGCACCGAGCGGGATCACCACCACCGGCATCAGTCCCCGGAACCACTGCGGCACCTTGAACGAGCTGATCCACTGCGCGGCGAACCCGGCAATCAGACCGCCGACGATGCCACCGATGAACCCGCCGCCGACGAACACGGCCACCGCTCCGGCGGTGAAACCCGGTGCGATGCCGGGTCGGTCGGCGATCGCGAACGAGATGTATCCGGCGAGTGCGGGCACCAGGAACATGAAGGCCAGCCCGCCGAGCGTGAACAGCACCGCCCCGAGGTACTGCGTCAGACCACCGGGTGGCAGGTCGGCCAGGGTGTTGGTGACGGCGATGTGGTGGCCGAGCGAGTTCATTCCGTAGGACAGAGGTTCGGCACCGTCCGGGGTGTTGCCGATGTCGTAGCCGGCGAAGAGGAAGCCCAGGGCGATGAGCAGACCGCCCGCCGCGACGAACGGGATCATGTAGCTCACGCCGGTGAGCAGGATCTGCCGGGTGCGG
Organism: Mycolicibacterium arcueilense; assembly: GCF_058536225.1. Lineage (NCBI taxonomy): Bacteria > Bacillati > Actinomycetota > Actinomycetes > Mycobacteriales > Mycobacteriaceae > Mycobacterium > Mycolicibacterium arcueilense. The sequence goes on along the minus strand of NZ_JBZTYL010000020.1, from coordinate 25,617 downwards.
GTGCCCCAGCCCACGTCCCCTGACGCGGCCGGAGCCGCCTCGTCGACCGAGCCCGCCACTCGTGGGGCGTTGGGATTACCTGCGGCGCCGATGGCTTCGGAGATCATGACCCCGGGTTCGTTGATGGCGCGTTTGACGCCGGAGGCGACGACGGGCTTGCCGGCGAAGCGTTGCTTGTCCTTGACCCCGACATCGGTGGCGAAGATGACGGCATCGGCCGCAGCGATCGTCGCCGCGGGCAGCGGTGTGCTCCCGGATGAGCCCTGGGTTTCGACGGTCAATGCGACCCCGGCATCGACAGCGGCCTGCTTGAGTGCGTCGGCCGCCATGTAGGTGTGGGCAATGCCGGTGGGGCAGGCGGTGATCGCGACGATCGACATCGCCTTGGCCGGTTCAGGCTCAGTGACCGGGGCAGGAGCAGGTGCCGGATTCACCACGTCGTCGACGAGCGCCACCACCTCGTCGACGCTCGCGGCATCCCGTAGTGAGGCCACGAAGTCCTTGCGGACCAGGGCGCGGGCCAGGCTGGACAGCAGCTTCATGTGTTCGGCCCCACCGGATTCCGGGGCGGCGATCAGGAACACCAGATCCGCCGGTCCGTCGGGAGCCCCGAAGTCGACCTTGGGGGACAGTCGGGCGAAGCCGATCGTGGGCGTCTCGACGTAGGGCGAGCGGCAGTGGGGGATCGCGATGCCGCCGGGCAGTCCGGTGGCGGACTGAGCCTCACGGGCCATTGCGGCACCCACCAGACCGTCGGTGTCGCCGGTGCGACCCGCCTCGGCGAGCGCTCCGACCAGTCGCGTGATGACGGCTTCCTTGTCGGCGCCCGCGTCGATGTCGAGCAAGACCAGCTCGGAGGTGATGATCGGTTGGGTCATGGCGACACCTTCATGGGGTGGGTACGGACTGCGTCGAGGTCGAGCTGGGCAGGCGTGGGCAGGGCGGATCCGGGGAGTGCCGCGGCGGCGCTGCCGTAGGCGACGGCCATCTGCAGTCGTTGCGGGGCTTCGGCGCCGGCGTCGGCGGCGCGCAGGTAGCCGGCCAACGAGGCGTCGCCCGCGCCGACGGTGCTGCGCGGAACGATCGGCGGCGGTGTGGCCAGCCAGGAACCCGCGCTGTCCACGAGGACCGCGCCGGCTGCCCCCAATGTGGCGAGCACCGCGCCGACGCCCCGCTCCACGAGCCGGCCGGCGGCCGCCACCACCGATGACACGTCACCCTGGGCCGCAGCGCTTTCCAGGGCGTTAGCCGATACCCCGGCCAGGTCGGCCAGCTCCTCGGCGTTGGGCTTGATCAGATCGGGCGCGGCCACTTCGAACGCGGCGGCCAGCGCGGCCAGCGGCGCTTCGGAGGTATCGACGGCCACCCGGCAGTCGAGCGGCGCCAGCAGCCTCACCACGTGGGCGTACCAGCCGTCCCGAATCCCGGGCGGCAACGACCCGGACAACACCAACCACGATGCTTCTTGGGCCTTGGCCAGCAGACAGCTGGTGAGCGCCGACAGCGTGTCAGCGTTCACCCTGGCGCCGCGCTCGTTGAGTTTGGTTGTGGTGCCATCGGATTCGGTGATGGCGACGTTGGTGCGGACCGGCTCCGCGATCGGAACGGCGGTGAACGGCACACCGTGCGCCCGTAACGCCGCGAGTAGGGGATCAGTGTCAGCGGCGGGCAGCACCGCTTCGGCGGCCACGCCGGCCAGGGTCAGAGCCCGGGCCACGTTGATGCCCTTGCCGCCGGGTTCGACGGTGACGGAGTCGACGCGCTGTACAGCTCCGCGCGCCAACGGCGCCCTCAAAGTGACGGTGCGGTCCAGGCTGGGGTTCGGGGTGACGGTGATGATCATGCGATCACCACCTCGACGCCGTGTGCGGTGAGCTGTGCGCGGTCGGCATCCGAGATCTCACTGTCGGTGATCAGGGTGTCGACGCTGTCGATGGGGGCGAAGCTGACGAAGTCCTCTTGGCCGACCTTTGATGAGTCTGCGACCACTACAACGTAATTCGCGGCCTGCACCATGGCCCGCTTGACGGCTGCCTCGTCGGTGTCGGGCGTCGAGAGTCCGTGCCGCACGCTGATGGCGTTGGTGCCGATGAACGCGATGTCCACCCGTAGCGTTTCGAGTACCCGCAGCACCTGCTCGCCGACGGCGGCCTGGGTGAGGCCGCGGACCCGTCCACCCAGTAATTGCAGGGTGACGGTCGGCATGGTGGCCAGGAGGCCGGCGATCGGCACCGAGTTGGTCACCGCGGTGAGCTCCCGGTCTGTCGGCACCTGCGAGGCGACGCGGGCGGTGGTGGTCCCCGCGTCCAGCAGGACGCTGGCACCGGTGAGGGGGAAGAAGTCGACTGCAGCCGCGGCGATGGCATCCTTTTGCGCGGCGCGGGTGGTGTCGCGTTCGCCGACTCCGGCTTCCACGAGGTGAAGGGTCCGGGCGGGGACGGCTCCGCCGTGCACCCGGCGGACGACGCCGGCTTTGTCGAGCACCGCCAGATCTCGACGGACGGTTTCGGTGGTGACGTCGTATGTCTGCGCGAGTTCGGCGACTGAGGCGCGGCCCCTGCTCATGACCAGCGCGGCGATGGCCTGCTGGCGCTCCTCGGCGTACATGAGCCTCCGTTTGTGTGGGTTCGAGCCTGACGAGATGTTGATATGTGTTGTTTTACGCCTGACTGTGTTGACTTGTCAACGTTTTCTTGTAATGTGGCTCACATGGGCACTACAGCATCGGTTGCGTCACCCATCGTCTTGCGCGGGGTTCCGGTGGTCCCGGGGGTGCAGTACGCACCCGTGATCCGGGTCAGCAGACTCCCGCAGATCGAGGTGCCGGCCGGCGACATCGCTGAGGCGGACCGGCCGGCCGAAGCGGGGCGTTTCGCGGCTGCGGCGACGGAGGTCGCCACCCGGCTGCGGGACCGGGCCGCGCACGCCACGGGTGCCGCCTCAGAGGTGCTCGCCGCCACCGCGACGCTGGCCCAGGACCGGGCCTGGCTCGGGGCTGCTGACAAGAGGATCGCCGCAGGCGCTCCGGCGGTCCGCGCCGTGACCGAGGCCGTGGACCAGTTCGTGGAGTTGTTCACCCAGCTCGGCGGGCTGATGGCCGAACGAGTCACCGACCTGCGGGATATTCGCGACCGGGTCCTCGCCGAGCTTTCCGGACTACCGGAACCCGGTGTGCCGCTGCCGGATACCCCGTCGATCCTGTGTGCCGAGGATCTGGCACCTGCCGACACCGCCGGACTGGACCCGCAGTTGGTGGTCGGCTTGGCCACCACGCTCGGTGGGCCGACCAGCCACACCGCGATCATCGCCCGCCAGCTGGGAATTCCCTGCGTCGTGGCGGTCGGTGGTCTCGACGCCGTCGCCGCCGGCGCGATGGTTCTTCTTGATGGCACGGCGGGCACCGTCACCGCTGACCCCGACGCCTCGGAGGCCGCCGCGGCAGTGGCCGCTGCGCAACGGGAGGCGCTGGCGGCCCGGCAGTGGGCCGGCCCGGGCGCGACGGCGGATGGCCATACCGTCGCCATCTTGGCGAATGTCCAGGACGGTGCCGCCGCTCGCGCTGCCCGCGAAACCCCTGCCGAGGGCGTCGGGCTGTTCCGCACCGAACTGTGCTTCCTCAACCGCGACACCGAGCCCACCGTCGACGAACAGGCGAAGATCTACGGCGAGGTGCTCGAGGCGTTCGCCGGGCACAAAGTGGTGGTCCGGACCCTCGACGCAGGTTCGGACAAGCCGTTGAAGTTCGCAGGTCATCCGGAGGAGGTCAACCCGGCGCTGGGCGTGCGTGGCATCCGCATCGCCGAGGGCAATCCTGGCCTGCTGGACCGTCAGCTCGAATCGGTCGGCGCGGCGGCCGAGCAGACCGGCAACCCACCATGGGTTATGGCACCGATGATCGCCACCGCTGCGGAGGCGAAAAGCTTTGCCACCAAGGCGCGTTCGTACGGGCTGACGCCGGGGGTGATGATCGAGGTGCCCGCCGCGGCACTGTTGGCCGACAAGATCCTCGAGCACGTCGAGTTCCTGTCGATCGGCACCAACGACCTCGCGCAGTACACGATGGCCGCCGACCGGATGTCGGCCGATCTGGCCGCCCTCACCGATCCGTGGCAGCCCGCGGTTTTGGCTCTGGTGGCGATGGCGGCCCGCGCCGGAGCGGTGGCGGGCAAGCCGGTCGGTGTGTGTGGTGAGGCCGCGGCCGATCCGCTGCTGGCCGCCGTGTTGGTGGGCCTGGGTGTGACGTCGTTGTCGATGGCGCCGGCCGCGATCGCTGCGGTGGGCGCGAAGCTCGCGCAGGTGACGCTGCAGCAGTGCCGCGCCGCCGCGGAGGCGGTGCTCGACACCGCGACAGCTGCCGAGGCGCGCGCTGCCGCCGCGGCGGCTCTCGCCTGACCTCTGGGAATAATCGGACCGCAGTCCGGTTATAGCTGGCATAAGACTACAAACAGGAGGTAGGAATGCCAGCCATCACCGCAGACACCTTGACCCTGCCCCGTATCGCGGCAGCTCAGGCGTCGGAGACCGAACGCCCGGTCCGCTCGATCACCACCGGCCCGCGCGGATACGAGGGCGAGGGATTCCCCGTCGTCCGCGCATTCGGTGGAGTCAGCGCCGCCGACCTCGACCCGTTCGTCCACATGGACCAGATGGGTGAGGTGGAATACCAGCCCGGTGAACCGCGGGGCACCGACTGGCACCCGCACCGCGGCTTCGAAACCGTCACCTACATGATCGACGGCCGGTTCGCGCACCAGGATTCCCACGGCGGCGGCGGTCTGATCACCGACGGCGCCACTCAGTGGATGACCGCCGGGTCCGGGATCCTGCACATCGAAACCCCGCCGGCCGAACTGGTCGAGAGCGGCGGCACGTTCCACGGCATCCAGCTGTGGGTGAACCTGCCGAAGAAGGACAAGTTCGCGACGCCGCGTTACCAGGCCATCGAAGGTCCCGACGCCAAGTTGCTGTCCTCTCAGGACGGCGGGGCGTTGGTCCGCATCATTGCCGGCGAGATCGACGGGGCGCAGGGGCCGGGTAACACCCACACCCCGATCACCCTGGCGCACGCCACGATCGAGCCGGGTGCGCAGCTCAATCTGCCGTGGAACCGCGACTTCAACTCGCTGGTGTACGTACTGAGCGGGCGCGGCAGCGTCGGCCCCGTCGGCCACCCGATCCACCAGGGCCAACTGGCCGTGCTGGGCCCGGGCGACCGGATCACGGTGTCTGCTGAGGGAACTCAGGACTCGAACCGGCCGGCGATGGAGGTTCTGCTGTTGGGCGGCAAACCGATTCGCGAACCGGTCTTCCACTACGGTCCGTTCGTGATGAACTCGAAGTCCGAGCTCATCCAGGCGCTGGAGGACTACCAGGCGGGCAAGTTCGGCCAGATTCCGCCGAATGCGCTGATGCCGCATCGGCCCCTGAACTGACCGACTAACCTACCGACTCGGCGGGCTGCGGGTACAACAACTCCAGCTCGCCGAGATGCGCTGCAGCCGTGACCAGCGGCAGGGCCGCCGAGACCGCCAGATCGGTTCCGGTGGCCTCGGCGCGTAACGACACCACGAAGCTCTCGCCGATCGGTATCAGTTCCGACGTGGTGTCCGTGCCGGTGAGCCGGGTGCAGATCGCCGCGGCATGCTCCTCGATCACCGAACGGGTCTGCGGATAGACGCCCAGCGGCGGGGGCACGACGTCGGCGATCAGCTCTGCCACCGCCCGTACCCGGATCACCCGATTGGCCGCCCGAACCGCCGGGGCACGTTGGTCGGTGGGCCCGCCGGTCTCCGAAAGATACTGGCGGACAGCGTCATCCAGTGTCCGCGTGGCGGTGAGGGTGTCATGCCCGAGTGCGATCACGCGATCGGTGGCGGCCTCTGAGGCGCCACGTGTCACCCGCAGCACGGCGGCGTCGAGGAACTGTGCGCCCACCGCCCTGGCCCGATCGATCGCCTTGGACACCGAGGCCGTCGCACCCCGCGGCCACAACAGCACCGACGCCACGATCCCCACGAGTGCGCCGACCACGACGTCTTCCACCCGGACCAACCCGACTCGCCAACCGGTCGGTGCGATCAGGTTGAAGTTGATCAGCACCATCATGGTGAACGCCGCCTGCCCGGCGATGAACGATCCGACCTTGGGCACATAGGCCGATCCGAATGCCACCAGAGGCAACAAGATCCACATCACGATCGGATCCACCCCGACGAACTCGATGAGCACGGCGCCGAGGATGAAGCCGATCGTCGTGCCGGCCACGGCACGCAGCACCCGGGTCCCGGTGTCCAGCGCGCTACTGCGCAGCACCGACATCACGCCCAGCACCACCCAGAACCCGTGCTGCACCGGAAACAGGTGGGTGACGGCCACCGCGAGGGCCAACCCCAGACCGGTGCGCAGGCTGTTGCGCAGCACCACCGCGCGGGAGGCGACCAGGCCGCGGGTGATGGCGGCGACGGCGACGGTCTCGGGCATCACCCAGTCCGCGGCCCCGGTTTCGGGTAGTCGCCGGCCCAGCACCCGGGCCCACACCGGTCGGGCGTCGGCCAGTGCCGCATTGCCGATCACGCGTCCGGTGACGGCGATGGTGGCCGAGATGGTGCGCCGGTTCAGCAGGACCCCGCCGACCTTGGCGGCGGATGCGTCGTCGGCCATGCTCAGGATCTGGGTGATGTCCTCGCGGTAACTGCTCTGGGCCACGGTGCGCTGCTCGGCGAGAGCCGCGCGCAGATCGGCTTCGCGGGCGGCGCGCTCGGCGCGATCATGAATCTTCAGCAGGGCGGCGCTGTCGCGCAGTACCCGCACCGTGGGCTCGCGCGTGGCACCCAGCAGTTCGCCCGTCTGGTCGGTGACCTGGTCGCAGATCCAGCCAAGATCGTCGACGACGCGCACCAGTGCGCGGCTGCCCGCGCTGAGGGCGACGGGCCGGTAGTCGGCGCCGAGGAAGCTGGCGTACAGCGCGTTCATCGCGCGGGTGACGTCGCGGTCCGAGGCCTGGCCCTCCAGCCGGTCGGCCAATAGTCGGCATACCCGCGCGGCGTCGCGGCGCAGCTCATCGTGGTGGCGGGGCGCAAACAGGTACAGCGCGGCAGGCACGCACACCACCAGGGCGATCAACCAGCCCAGCAGCCGGTCGGGAATCGGGCCCACGGGTGTACACAGCGGCAGCACGAACAGCAGCAGCGTGGCGCGTTGCCCGGCGGCGACGATCTCGCTGAGCACCCCGGAGAACGTCACCACCAGTCCGACGACGAACATCGCCGCCACGCTCGGCCACGGGTAGGGAGCCAGGACCGTGCCCAGCACGATCAGTACGAACCCGTTGAGGGCCAGGCCGCCGTAGGCCAGGGCGCGGGCCGGCCGGTTGCCCGGGAAGTCGGCCGTGATGAGCAGGGAGACCGCTCCGAAGATCGCGAACAGCGGAGTCTGCGAGTCGCCCCCGACGGCGAAGCCGACGGCTGCGGCGACGGGTAGGACGATGGCGGCCCGCACGGCACGGCGCAGCGCGTCGTAATCCGGGTCCTTATCCCGCAGGCGGTCAGCTGCCCGGTGCCAGATCTCGGCCGGGGTCAGCATGATCGCCGATGTTAGACCGGTTGGTCCGATCCCGGCGTGGGAGTGAAGCGGCCTGATTCCAGCGCGTCGCGCATTTGCAAGGAGATCCACTCCAGGGCGTCGGGGTCCCGGGTCAGGGTGGCCTGCTCAAAGCCGATCACCAGATACAGGCTCCAGGCCGCGTAGTACCGGGCATTGCGTTCGTGGCCGATGATCTCGTAGGCGGATTCGAAGACGATGTCGAAGCGCAGTTGGTCCACCTCAGCCTGAACGGCGTAGACGTCGGGGTCCAGCGAGCTCCACACCCGGATGGCGGCCTCGGCGCCGTGCGGCAGGGCCAGTGCCTCCTGAATGATGGAAAGGATCCGGTGGTGGGGGTCGTGATCGGCGCGCAGTGCTTCGACCACCCGTCGGGTCCGTGCTTCACGCCAGTGCGCGATCAGTTCCCGCGTGTAGGAAGCCCAGTTGGGGAAGTAGTGATAGAACGATCCGGTTGTGACGCCGAGTCGGTTGCACACCTCGGCAAGTTTGAGCCCGCCGTACCCGAGATCGGACAACACATCCAGACCGGTTTCGAAGTACGCCTCCCGCGACACCACCCCCGCCATCCGGCTAACGCTAGTTCGTCGTCAACATTTTCGGCGCGGCGGGGCTTTGCTGGTCAGCCGCATATAACGCACACGAAGATGACGGCGTCGGGGCTCTCAGGTGACGTGTGGCACAATTTGAGTGTGGCCCACATGGCGAGTCGAGGACCTGGACGTCCTCCCGCAGCAAAGGCAGCGGAGACACGCGAGCGCATCGTGCGCGCTGCCCGCGAAGTTTTCAGCGAACTTGGCTACGACGCAGCTACATTTCAGGCAATCGCGATCCGCGCGGATCTGACCCGTCCGGCAATCAACCATTACTTCAGCAGCAAACGTGTTCTGTACCGCGATGTGGTCGAACAGACCAATGCGAAAGTGATCGCCGCAGGCATTGCCAAGGCGCGGGAAGCCACCACCCTGCTCAACCGTATTTCGGCGTTTTTCGCCGCGGCCATGGATGCGGAGTCCACCGACCGGTCGGCGGCGGCATTCCTGGTGACGTCGGTGCTGGAGGCGCAGCGCCATCCCGAGCTCGTCTCCGAGGAGCACGACGCGTTGCGCAGCTCGCGGGAGTTCGTCAAGTGGGCAGTCGACGAGGCGATCGCGGGCGGCGAATTGACCACCGACACCGACATCCCGGCCATCGTGGAGATGCTGGTGGCGGTGATGTGGGGAATGGGCTTTTACGCCGGTTACGTGGGTCATCGTGACGACGTGGCGGTCATCGTCGACAAGTTCGAACTGCTGATGGCGAACAAGCTCTGGCAACTGCGCGATTGATGCTGCGGTGCCGTGAGGTGCCCCACAGCACCGCATAGATCGACTAAGTATTCGGTAGCATTGCTTGGCAAATGACTGATCTGAGCGATGTACGGCCGGGTCGGGCCGAAGGCGACAGTTGGGACATCACCGAGAGCGTCGGGGCGACTGCGCTGGCGGTGGCTGCTTCCCGTGCTGCCGAGACCGTGCAGCCCGAACCCCTGATTCGCGACGAGTTCGCCTTCCTCCTGGTGGCCGCCGCAGGTCCGGCGTGGGCGCAGCTGGCCGGTAGCGAACCGCACTGGATCGGTGACGATCCGGAGGCTCACCGCATTCACGACATGGCCCGCAACTACCAGGCTGTGCGCACCCACTACTTCGATGACTACTTCACCGAGGTCACCCATGACGGCATCCGTCAGGTCGTGATCCTGGCCGCGGGCCTGGACTCCCGGGCGTTCCGGCTGGACTGGCCGGCGGGCACCATCGTCTACGAGATCGATCAGCCCAAGGTGCTGCACTACAAGACCGAGACATTGCAGGCGCACGGGGCGCTGGCCCGGGCCGAGCACGTGCCGGTGCCGGTCGACCTGCGTGAAGATTGGCCCACGGCACTGATCGACGCGGGCTTCGACCCCGGGCAGCCGACCGCATGGCTGGCCGAGGGGCTGCTGCCGTACCTGCCTGCCGAGGCGCAGGACCGGCTGTTCGAACTCGTCGGCGCCCACAGCGCGCCGGGCAGCCGCGTCGCGGTCGAGGACTTCGCCATGGATCCGGCGCGCTTCACGCCGGAGAAGCGGGCCGAACGTCGGGCCCGCGGTGAGAACATGCGCGCCTCGCTGGGGCTCGACATCGATGCCGATGCGCTGATGTACGCGTGTGACGGGCGCGACGACGCGGCGGAATGGCTCGCTGCACACGGCTGGGACGTCGACGCGGTGTCCAGCGCCGACGAGATGGCCCGGTTGGGTCGCGCGGCCGACGTCGACGAGCTGGCGGAATTCGGTTTGGACAGCGTGCTGTTGCGCGCCCGATTGGACGGAGAATCCCGATGAGCTCACTGCGCAGCCACGACGACACCTGGGACATCGCCACCAGCGTCGGGTCGACGGCCGTGATGGTCGCCGCCGCCAGGGCCGGGGAGACCGGACGCGAGAACCCACTGATCCGTGATCCGTACGCCGCGATCCTGGTGGCCGGTGCCGGAACCGGCTTCTGGGAGACGCTGCTGGACCAGGATGTCGCCGCCAAGATCGCCGAGGTCGATGACGAGGCCGCGAAGATCTTCGAGCACATGGGCAGCTACCAGGCGGTGCGCACGCACTTCTTCGATGCGTACTTCACCGAGGCCGCGAACGCCGGTATCCGCCAGGTGGTCATCCTGGCGTCGGGCCTGGATTCTCGCGCGTACCGGTTGGCGTGGCCGGCCGGCACCACGGTGTTCGAGATCGATCAGCCGAAGGTGCTGGAGTACAAGGCCGAGACGTTGGCCGCCCATGGCGCGCAGCCGTCGGCGCAGCGCCGGGAGGTGGCTATCGATCTGCGCCAGGATTGGCCCAAGGCATTGCGGGACACGGGATTTGACGATTCCCAGCCGACCGCGTGGCTCGCCGAGGGCCTGCTGATGTATCTGCCTGCCGACGCCCAGGATCGACTCTTCGAGCTCGTCACCGAGTTGTCAGCGCCAGGAAGCCGGATCGCCGCCGAGACCGCCGGGGTTTCGGCCGGTGAGCGTCGCGAGGAGATGCGTGAGCGTTTCGAGCGCTTCGCCGCGCAGTTCAACATGGAGCAGGCGCTCAACATCCAGGACCTGATCTACGAGGATCCCGACCGCGCCGATGTGGCGGAGTGGCTGGGCGCCCACGGTTGGCGGGCCGGCGGTGTGCATTCGCTCGACGAGATGCGCCGGCTGGGCCGTTACGTGGAGATCGAGCACGACGACACGCGGGCGTTCTCCACATTCGTCACTGCCGAGAAGCTCTGAGCCCTCTGACATGACGAAAGGGGCGCCCCGATTACGGGGCGCCCCTTTTGTTTTCGTTGTCGATCAGTGGTTCGACATCGCCTTGGTGCGATTCACATTGGTGTGCTTGACCGTGGTGTCGACCTGAGGAACCGTGGCCTTCTGATGCATCTGGTGCACCCAGAGGTGGTGGTCCACCCCGGCTGAGGCGGGTGCGGACAGGCCCAGAAGGGCGGTGGCCACTCCGCTGACGAGCACTGCGGGAATTCCGAACTTTTTCATCTATTTCTATCCTTTTTGCGAACACATTCCGCACTGAACAACCGCCGGACCTGGGCGTTTATTCCTACTAAACACTCACGGACGTGGTGATGGTGGTCACCAGATGGTTCGGTTCATCGCGACGTGTCGGCGAGCCGCATCTGCCGGCGCGTCGGAGCCTCAGTGGCTCTGGTGCACGGTGGTGTCGACGTGGGGCACGGTTACGTGCGGGCCGATCTGATCCAGCCAATCGTGGTGGGACACATCGGCGGAAGCCGGGCCCGCCAGGCCCAGAACTGCGGCGGCCAGGCCGCTGGCGACAATCGTGCTGATCCCAGTCCCAATTCCGAACTTCTTCATTTCCTCTGCCTCTTTCCAACTCTTTACTTTCCTGATTGGTTCAACTAAAGGGGCGCAGCGTTGATTTCCGGATCGGCGACGTTGGCGGCAATTGACTCCCGGCTGGCAGAAACACGTCAGCCGCGCCGCGGATGAGCACTGACCGACCCGGTTAACCGGGAGTTATCCGCCCGCCGTATACAGGAGGGGAGCTGAGCCGTTTCCCGGCCCGTTATCGAGGAGGAATCCCCATGCCAGGAGTGCAGGATCGCGTTGTCGTCGTCACCGGAGCCGGCGGAGGTCTGGGCCGTGAATACGCCCTGACGCTCGCACGTGAGGGCGCCAGCGTCGTCGTCAACGACCTGGGCGGCGCCCGTGACGGGTCCGGCGCCGGACACAACATGGCCGACGAGGTGGTGGCCGAGATCAAGGCCGCCGGTGGCCGTGCCGTCGCCAACTACGACAGTGTCGCCGAGCAGGCCGGCGCCGAGAACATCATCAAGACCGCGATCGACGAGTTCGGCAAGGTCGACGGTGTGGTGAGCAACGCGGGCATCCTGCGTGACGGCACCTTCCACAAGATGACGTTCGAGCAGTGGGACGCCGTGCTCAAGGTGCACCTCTACGGCGGGTACAACGTGATCCGCGCCGCGTGGCCGCACTTCCGCGAGCAGAGCTTCGGCCGCGTCGTCGTCGCCACCTCCACCAGCGGCCTGTTCGGCAACTTCGGGCAGGCCAACTACGGTGCTGCCAAGCTCGGCCTGGTCGGCCTGATCAACACGCTGGCCCAGGAAGGCGCCAAGTACAACATCAAGACCAACGCGGTCGCGCCGATCGCCGCCACCCGCATGACGCAGGACATCCTGCCGCCCGAGGTGTTCGAGAAGCTCACCCCCGAGTACGTCGCCCCGGTGGTGGCCTACCTGATGACCGAGGAACTGCCCGACACCGACTCGGTGTTCATCGTGGGCGGCGGCAAAGTGCAGCGCACCGCGCTGTTCCAGAATGACGGCATCACCTTCAGCGAGGTGCCTTCGGTCGACGAGATCGCCGCCAAGTGGGGCGAGATCACCGATCTGTCCGCCGCTCAGCAGGCCAGCTTCAAGCTGGGCTGAAATACGTGAAGGCGCTTGTAGCGCAGGCACTTACCGGCACGTCTGGGCTGGTGTTCGCCGACGTCCCTGATCCTGTGTCGCCGGACATGGTGGTCATCGACGTCGGCGCCGCCGGCGTCTGCTTCCCCGATCTGCTGCTGCTCCGCGGCGAGTACCAGCTGCGGCTGGAACCGCCGTTCACACCGGGCATGGAGGTGGCCGGAACGGTGCGCTCGGCACCGGAGGGCTCGGGATTCACCCCGGGCCAGCGGGTGTCCGCGATGACCATGCTCGGCGGGTACGCCGAGCAGGTGGCGGCCCTGCCGGCGAATGTGATCCCCACCGCGGACGGTCTCGACGACGGCCAGGCCGCATCGCTGCTCGGTAACTACTACACGATGCAGTTCGCGTTGGCCCGCCGCGGCGGGCTGGTGCCCGGGGAGACCGTTCTCGTGCTCGGCTCGGCCGGCGGTATCGGTGTCGCCTCGATCCAGCTGGCCAAAGCCATGGGCGCCAAGGTGATTGCGATGGTGCACCGGTCCGGGGCCGAGGAGTTCGTCTCGTCAGTGGGCGCCGATGTGGTGCTGCCGCTGACCGACGGCTGGCGCCAGGCCGTCATGGATGCTACTGACGGCCAGGGGGTCGACCTGGTCGTGGACCCGATCGGCGGCGAGGCCTTCGACGACGCCATCCGGGTGCTGGCGCCCGAAGGCCGGCTGCTGGTCATCGGGTTTGCCGCAGGCGGTGGCATTCCGACGGTCAAGGTCAACCGGTTGCTGCTGCGCAACGTCAGCGTGGTGGGCGTGGGTTGGGGCGAGTTCGTCCGCCGTCACCCCGCCGCTCAAGCCCAGGTGGGAGCAGAGCTCAACAAACTGGTGGCCGGCGGGCTGCGTCCGCCTGCGCCGGTGCGGTTCCCGCTGTCCGAGGGCGCGGCTGCGCTCGATGCGCTGGCCAGTGGGCAGGTGCGCGGGAAGCTTGTCCTGGAGCCGTAGCAGTGAAAGCCCTGGCCTTCGATGTGTTCGGCACCGTCGTCGACTGGCGGTCCAGCATCATCGGTGAGCTGCAAGCCTTCGGTGAAGGCCGTGGGCTGCAACGGGATTGGTCGGTCTTCGCCGACAATTGGCGAGCCGGCTATGCCCCGGCGATGGACCGGGTGCGACGTGGTGAGCTGCCGTGGACCAGGATCGACGATCTGCATCGCGCGATCCTGGTCTCACTGCTCGAGCAGGCAGGTGTCGGGGCCGGCCCGGACGAGATCGACCACCTCAACCGGGCCTGGCGCCGGCTGAATCCGTGGCCGGACTCGGTGGCGGGGTTGAGCCGGCTCAAGCGGCAGTACGTCATCACGACGTTGTCGAACGGCAACGTCTCACTGCTGACCAACATGGCCAAACATGCTGGGCTGCCGTGGGATTGCGTGATCTCAGCCGAGCTGTTCCGGCACTACAAGCCCGATGTCGAGGCCTACCGCGGGTGCGCAGACCTGCTGGACATCGCACCCGAAGAGCTGACGCTGGTCGCGGCCCATCCTTCCGACCTGCGGGCCGCCCGCGCCGCCGGGCTCGGGACCGCATTCGTGGCCCGGCCCTTGGAGTACGGCCCGGACGCGACTCCGTACGACGTCAGGGCCGATGGTTTCGACATCGTCGCGACCGATTTTGTCGACCTTGCCGACCAACTTGGTGCGTAGCGTAGGGGTGTGGACACCGCATCGAGTCAGGCACTACGCAAGGCGCTCGAGCTTCTCGCCGATCCGCCGGCCGAGCCGGACATCAGCAAGGGGTACCTCGACCTGTTGGGCGACGGCAGTGACGCCCCGAAGAACGCGGGATTCATCCAGAAGGTGTGGGCGTCCCCGCTCGGGTCGAAGCTGTACGACAACGCCCAGGGGATCGGCCGCAAGCTGATGACGGCGTGGCAGGAACCCACCGAATGGCTGAACATCCCGCCCGGCGGCCTCGCACTCGATGTCGGCAGCGGTCCGGGCAATGTGACGGCTGCGCTGGCGCGGTCCGCCGGGCTCGACGGGTTCGCGTTCGGTGTGGACATCTCCGAGCCGATGTTGGCCCGCGCGGTCGAGGCCGAAGCGGGCCGCCAGGTCGGTTTCCTGCGTGCCGACGCCCAGAAGCTCCCGTTCCGGGACGACGTCTTCGATGCGGTGACGTCGATCGCGGTGTTGCAGTTGATCCCCGACGCGGAGGCCGCACTGGCCGAGATGGTGCGGGTGCTGCGCCCGGGCGGACGGATGGCGATCATGGTGCCCACGGCGACGAGCCGGGGACCTGCGCAGCTGTTGTCGAAGGGTGGCGCCCGCTTCTTCGCCGAAGATGAGCTCGCCGACCGGTTCGAGGGGCTGGGTCTGGAGCGGGTGCGGTCGAAGACCATGGGCACCATGCAGTGGGTGCGCGGGCAGAAACCGTGAGCACTCTCGGCGTTGTTCTCGTCGCATTGGTGATTGCCGTCGGACTTCTCGGCATCGTGCTGCCCGTGCTGCCCGGTGGTGGGTTTCTGGTCTTCGCCGCGATCGCGGTGTGGGCAGTCTGGGAGGCCAAGGCCGGGACCAACGCCACGGTTGCGTGGGTGACGCTCGGGGTTGCGGCGGTGTTCTTCGTGACGGCTGAGGTGATCAAGTACGTCTGGCCGGTACGCCGGATGCGGGCCGCGGAGGTGGGGATCTGGAGCCTGGCAGCCGGTGGGGTGCTCGGCCTGATCGGGTTCTTCGTCATCCCCGTGATCGGGTTGGTGATCGGCTTCGTCGCGGGGGTGTATCTGGCCGAGCTGGCCTCGCGTCGCGACTACCGGCGGGCCTGGACGTCAACGGTGCACGCGCTCAAAGGTGTTGCGCTGTCAGTCGGCGTCGAGCTGACCGGAGCCTTACTCGCGACGATCACCTGGGTGACGGGTCTGGTGATCGCCGCGTGACGCACTGGGACCTGGGCCCCGACTCGGGCGAGTTGCTGCTCCACACCGGGGTGACCGGCAGCGCGTCGCGGATGGGCCATCGGTTGACCATCGCGATGCGCTCGTGGCACGCGACCGTGGAATGGGATGGCGACACACCTTCGGCGGTGGAGGTGACGGTGGACCTCGACTCCCTGGACGTGCTCCGGGGCGAGGGCGGTATGACTCCGTTGTCGGGGGCCGAGAAGCTGCTGATCCGATCGAACGCATTGAAGGCGTTGCGGGCGAAGAAGTTTCCTCAGGCCCGGTTCCGGTCCACATCGATCGAGCGCTCCGGTTCTCTGGTGCGGATCGCGGGGGTTCTCGAGCTTGCCGGCCATTCCGGCGACCAGACCGTCGAGGTTGAGGTGTCCGACGATTCTGTGCTCGGCACGGCTTGCGTGCGGCACGGTGATTTCGGAATCAAGCAGTATTCGATGCTGATGGGGGCGATGAAGGTGGCCGACGAGGTCGGCGTGAGTCTGACCGCCAACCGTCCCCGACCGGCGGGTGGCGGTGCCCGTTGACTTTGACACCACGCACACCGTTACCCGCACGAATGCAGCGTCAGTTCAAAGTCAACAAGCAGCTTCAGCCGAGGAGGTTGGTCCGTAACGCGGCGAGGTCGTCGGGCGAGACCCCGGCTGCCTCGACGAAACCCGCCACCGAGCCGTAGGCCTCCTCGAGTTTGCGCCAGGCCGCGTCGAGATACTCCTCGCGCACCCCGAGCACTTCGTCGGTCAGTCTGGCCTCGGCGTAGGTGATCATCTCCGGTGCCTCCTGTGCCCGCGCCCGCACCGACTCCATGATCCGGTTCCGCAGGGACGGGATCGCGCCGTTGCTGGCGAGGAAGTCGGTAATGATGCGGTCTCGATCGACACCGACGGTTTCCAGCACGGTGGCCACGGTGAAGCCGGTCCGGTCCTTGCCGGCGAAGCAATGCGCGATCACCGGACGCTCCTGTGCCAGCAGCGAAATCACCTCGCGCACCGCGCCGTGCGCACCCGGCAGTGTCGGAAACTCCTCGTATACCTCGGTCATGTACCGCCGGGCCGCGGTGGCCACGTCCTCACCTTCGACGGATTCGGACATCACCCGCTGGAAGGTGTTCTCGTGCGGAGCATCCTGAGTCGAACCGCTGTCGGGGTGGAACGGCAGCAGGTGGACCGCGACCCCGTCGGGCACCTGCCCGGTGCCCTGCCGTTGCACCTCCTGGTGCGACCGGAGGTCGGCGACGTCGGTGATGCCGAGCCGGCGGAACACTGCCCGGCCGGCATCGGAGAGCTGGCTGAGCTGACTCGAGCGGTAGAGCAGCCCAGGCCGGATCGCGGTCTCCTCCGCGACATCCCGAAAGTTCCACGCCCCCGACAGTTCCCCCAGCTCGGTGGTCACTACGCAGTCACCGCCGAACCCGTATGGCCACACGCCGCCGCGGCCAGCGGGGACTTCTCCCGGCCGAGCTCGGCCCGGGCGATCGTGCGCATGTGGACCTCGTCGGGTCCGTCGAACAACCGCATGGCGCGGTGCCAGCTGTAGAGCCGGGCCAGTGGGAAGTCGTCGCTGACGCCCGCGGCGCCATGCACCTGGATGGCGCGGTCGATCACGTCGCAGGCAACCTGCGGGGCCACCGACTTGATCTGGGAGACCAGCACGTGTGCGGCCTTGTTGCCCTCCTGGTCGATCATCCACGCGGCCTTCTCACACAACAGCCGGGCCTGATCGATCTCGTTGCGGGACTTGGCAATCGACTCCCGCACCACGCCCTGCTCGGCCAACGGCTTGCCGAACGCGACCCGCTTCTGCACCCGGTCGATCAT
Source organism: Mycolicibacterium arcueilense (assembly GCF_058536225.1). Lineage (NCBI taxonomy): Bacteria > Bacillati > Actinomycetota > Actinomycetes > Mycobacteriales > Mycobacteriaceae > Mycobacterium > Mycolicibacterium arcueilense. Next base: position 8,297 of record NZ_JBZTYL010000020.1, on the reverse strand, counting down.
CAATGCCAGCGCCCGCTCGGCCGCACCGAGGGCACGCATGCAGTGGTGGATACGGCCCGGGCCCAGCCGGGCCTGAGCGATCGCGAAGCCGCTGCCCTCTTCATGTAGCAGGTTTTCCGCGGGCACCCGCACGTTGTCGAACACGATCTCGCAGTGCCCGTGCTGGTCCTGCCAGCCGAACACCGGCAGGGACCGCTGAATGTCCACCCCGGGGGTGTCCACCGGCACCAGGATCATCGACTGCTGGGCGTGGCTGGCCGCATCAGGGTTGGTGCGGCCCATCACGATCAGGATCTTGCAGCGCGGATCGGCCGCCCCGGTGATCCACCACTTGCGGCCGTTGATCACGTAGTCGGACCCGTCGCGCAGCATCGTGGTCTCGATGTTGCGGGCATCCGAGGACGCCACGGCCGGCTCGGTCATCGCGAACGCACTTCGGATGTCGCCGGCCAACAGCGGCTCCAGCCACTGCTTGCGCTGGGCCTCGTCGGCGAACAGGTGCAGGGTCTCCATGTTGCCGGTGTCCGGTGCGGCGCAGTTGAGTGCCTCGGGGGCGATCTCGAGGCTCCACCCGGACAGTTCGGCCAGCGGCGCGTAGTCCAGATTGGTCAGACCGGACTCCGACGGCAGGAACAGGTTCCACAGGCCTGCGGCCTTCGCCTTGACCTTGAGCTCCTCGACCACCGGCGGCACCGTGTGATCCTTCGGGCCCTTCTCCTCGCGATAGGCGTGGTAGGAAGCTTCTGCGGGGAGAACGTGCTCCACCATGAAGTCGGTCAACCGGGAGTGGTAATCAGCCGCTTTGGCCGACAGAGCGAAGTCCATGGCAGCCACGATAGCCACATGGTTAGACAGGTAGAAAGGTGGCATGACCGACAGCCGCCCGCCATTCCCGCCCTTCACTCTCGAAACAGCTCTCCAGAAGGTCCAAGCAGCCGAGGATGCCTGGAACACGCGTGACCCGGAGCGGGTCAGCCTGGCCTATACGCCGGACTCGCACTGGCGCAATCGCGACCTGCACATCGTCGGACGTGAACAGATCGTGGAGTTCCTGACCGCCAAATGGGAGCGCGAGCTGGATTACGTGCTGCGCAAGAGCTTGTGGGGGTTCCGGGAGAACAGGATGGCGGTGCGGTTCCAGTACGAGTGGCACGACGCGCAGGGCCAGTGGTACCGCAGTTACGGAAATGAGTTGTGGCAGTTCACACCCGAGGGTCTGATGGCCCGGCGGGAGGCCAGCATCAACGATGTCGTGATCGAGGAGTCGCAGCGGCGCTACTTCGGTCCGCGACCGGAAGCGGAGCACGGCCGCGACATCGAGCTCTGGTAATTGCGCGGGGTAAGTGTCGAGGCCAGCACCCCCGCCACCACCGCGAGGCCGATCACGGTGCCGGCCACGGCGCGCCATCCCGCGGCGTCGAACGCCAGCCCGCCGACCCAGCCGATGACGCTGGATCCCGCGTAGTAGAAGAGGTTGTACAGCGAGGACGCCTGGGCCTTGCCGTCGCCGGCGGCGGCGCCCACCCAACCTGACGCGATCGCGTGCGCACCGAAGAAACCGGCGGTGGCGATCACCAGCCCGATCAGCACCACGAAGACATTGCCGGCCAGCGTGATCGCGACCCCGGCGATCATCGTGGCGATCGAGCCGAGCAGCACGGTCTTGCGGCCGAACCGACTGGCCTCGGCGCCGGCCCGGGCGGAGGCCCAGGTGCCCGACAGGTAGGCCAGGAACACCAGGCTGACGACGGTCTGCGGCAGGTTGAACGGTGCGGCCATCAGCCGGAAACCGAGGAAGTTGTACATCGCCACGAAGCCGCCCATCAGCAGGAAGCCCTGGCTGTAGAGCACGAGCTGACGCGGTGAGCGCAGGTTCTCGGCCAGCCGCCGGGCCAGGTTGCGGGTGCGGGCCGGGGTGAAGCCCCGCGCAGGCGGGGCGAGTTTGACGAACGCGAACGCCGACAGACCGCACAACACCGCGACCACGAGGACGCCGACGCGCCATCCGGCGAACTCGGCGATCGGCCCGGTCACGAGCCGGCCGGCCAATCCGCCGATGGTGGTGCCCGCGACGTAGGTGCCTGCCGCGCGGGCGGCGTGCCCGGCATCGATCTCCTCGGTGAGGTAGGCGATGGCCACCGCGGGCACCCCGCCCAGCATCAGTCCCTCGAGCAGCCGACCGGACAGCAGCAGTGCGGCACCTGGGGCCAACGGCACGATCAGGCCGAGAACCGTTGCTGCAGTGATGGATATCGTCATGGCCTGGACCCGGCCGATGCGATCTGCCAGAGCGGACCACGGGATCACACCCAGTGCCAGTCCGACGGTGGCCGCCGAGATCGTCAAGGCGGCGTGCGCGGCGCCGGTGCCCAGGTCGTGGGCGATCAGCGGGAGTACGGCTTGTGGCGAGTACAGCTGGGCGAAGGTCGCGACACCGGCACAGAACAAGGCGGCCAGCAGCCTCCGGTACTCGGTCGAGCCGCGGGAATGCCCGCGCCATTCAACGGAGGTCAGGGAGGTGGACACTCAGCCGACGGTAGGACGCCGGCAAAGATGTGTCCAATGCATGGGTTTACTCAAGCTCATGAATATTCTGCATGATGAATTCGGCGAGGCGTGCCGCCGCGGGGGGCAGCGGGCGATCGGCGGTCCACGTCAGCCCGATCTGGCGTTTGGCCGAACTCTCCGACAGCGGCACGTACGCGGCCCCGGGTTCGGCCCGCTCGGGCCGGGGCACCGGGACCACCGCCACCCCGAAACCCGCGGCCACCAGCCCCTCCATGGTCGGGATCTCCATCGCCTCGAACACCACCGGTGGCGAGATGCCGGCCTCGGCGCACAGTTCGTCGGTGAGTTGACGCAACCCGAAGTCCGGCGCCAGGGCAACGAAGGGCTCGGCACCGGCGTCGGCCAACCGGATCCTGGACCGGCGGGCGAAACGGTGCTCGCGCGGCACTGCCAGGCACAGCCGCTCCATGTACAGCCCGCGCCAGCGAAAGCCCTCGGGTCGCGGCGAGGTGATCGCCAGGTCGGCTTGACCGCCGGCCAGGCGTTCGATGATTTCGTGGGCGGCACCCTGGAACAGCTCGAATCGCACCCGCGGAGCCTCGGTGCGGAACCGCCGCAACAGATCCGGCACGTACCAGCCGGCCTGCGAATGCAGGAAGGCCAGCCGCACCGTCCCGGTGTCCGGGTCCCGTAGCTCGGCGATTCTCTCAGTGGCTGTGCGGATTTCGCTGATACTGCGGCGGGCGTGCTCCAAGAGGATGTGCCCGTAGGCGTTGAGCCGCAGCCGCCGGTTCACCCGATCGAACAGCGGAACGCCGACCTGCTCCTCGAGCCGGGCCAGTGCGCGCGACAGGGTGGGTTGGCTGATGCCGAGTTCGGCTGCGGCGTCGGTGACATGCTCGGTTTCGGCGAGCACCACGAACCACTGCAGCTCGTCCAGATGCATACCGCCGACTCTAAACGCGCTGATCACCGGTCCGCCTGTGCCATGCTGTGTCGCATGGTCGCCAAGGTGCGGGTGGTCGTGGGTGATGACCACCCGATGTTCCGCGAGGGTGTCGTGCGCGCCTTGACCTCCAGCGGCGAGATCGACGTGGTGGCCGAGGCCGACAACGGCGCCGACGCACTGGAATTGATCCGGACCCACCAGCCGCAGGTCGCCCTGCTCGATTACCGCATGCCACAACTCGACGGGGCCCAGGTGGCGGCCGCGGTCAGCCGTGACGAGTTGCCCACCCGGGTGTTGCTGGTCTCCGCGCACGACGAGTCGGCGATCGTCTACACCGCGTTGCAGCAGGGGGCCGCCGGATTCCTGTCCAAGGAGTCCACCCGCAGCGAGCTGGTGAACGCCGTGCTGTCGTGCGCCAAGGGCCGCGACGTCCTCGACCCCAACCTGGCGGCCGGGCTGGCCGGCGAGATCCGTCGTCGCAACGAACCCGACGTTCCCGTGCTCAGCCCACGGGAACGTGAGGTGCTCGACCTGATCGCCAAGGGCCTTTCCATCCCGGCCATGGCCAAGCAGCTGTTCCTGGCCCCGTCGACCGTGAAAACCCACGTGCAGCGCCTCTACGAGAAGCTGGGCGTCAGTGATCGGGGCGCGGCAGTCGCGGAGGCGATGCGCCGCCGGCTGCTGGACTGACATGGAAGGCGGGCGCGTCGTCGAATTCTTCACCACCCAGCCCGTGCGGGTCTCGGCGCTGCTGCGGCTGCCGCTGATCGGTCTGATCGTGGTGCTGGTCTCGGTGTGGGACGTCGACCACTGGTTGCCTGTCCTGTACGCGGTGATCCTGAGCGTCTACGCCGCCGTGGCGGTGCTGTGGCTGGTGGTGGTGTTCCGCGGGCCCATGCCGCCGTGGGCCGAATGGGCCTCGACCGCAGTGGACGTACTGGTGCTGGTCGCCCTGTGCGCGGTCTCGGGCGGGGCCACCGCGGCGCTGCTGCCGGTGTTCTTCCTGTTGCCCATATCCGTTGCGTTCCAGGACCGTCCATGGCTGACCGCACTGCTCGGCGGCAGTACCGCAGTGGGATATCTCGCGGTGTGGATCCTGTATTCCGAGCGCGACGACAACGTCGGCCTGCCCGACATCGTGTACATGCACGTGGGCTTTCTGGCCTGGCTGGCGGTCGCGTCGGCGGCGTTGTCATTCGTGCTGGCGCGCCGCTCGGCGCGGGTACGGACCTTGATGGAGGTGCGTCGCCAGTTGGTTTCGGAATCCACCCGGGCCGACGATCTGCGCAATGCCGAACTGGCCGAGCACCTTCACGACGGGCCACTGCAGACCCTGCTCGCCGCGCGCCTCGACCTCGACGAGATCCGCGAACGCATCCCGGATCCCGGGCTGGACCGCGTCCATGCCGCGCTGCAGGAGACCGCCGTCGGGCTGCGCTCCACGGTCACCGCACTGCATCCGCAGGTCCTGGCTCAGCTGGGACTCACCCCGGCGGTGCGGGAACTGTTGCGTCAGTATGAGACTCGGCCGGATATCACGGTGCGGGCGGATCTGGAGGACGTCGGGCGCCCCGTTGGGCAGGCATTGCTGTATCGCGCCGCGCGCGAACTGCTGGCCAACATCAACAAACATGCCGGGGCGACCACGATTTCCGTCGGCCTCTACCGTTCGGGGGAGCGCGTCGTGCTGACCATGGCCGACAACGGCAAGGGATTCGCCCCGGCGATACTGGCCCAGTCCGTCGCCGAGGGACACATCGGGCTGGCCTCACTGCAGGTGCGCATCGATGCCATGGGCGGCTCGATGGCGATCAGCTCGGAGCCCGGGTTCGGCACCCAGGTCCGGGTCACGCTGTAGCCGCGGCTATTTCACGCAGGGGATGCCGGACACCTTCATCTGGCTCAGGTCGGTGGGGGCCGGGGTGTAGGTACCGGTCGCGGTGGCGGCCACCGTCGTCACCGGCGTGCTGGGCGTGGTCTCCTCCGTCGTCTCGCTGCTCGAGTCCCAGGTGGAGTCCGAACCGGACTCCGATGTCGCATCGCTGGATCCCGTCAGGTATTCGTCGCCGGGAAAATCGGTCCCCAGCGTCAGCTGAACGGTGCCGGCCAGCACTTCGGCCGACGGGTTCGCGATCACGCCGAGCTCGTCGGCCAACGATTGAGCAGCGGCCTCGGCGCCGGTCCCGTAGTCGATCGTGGTGGTGGCAGCCAGCGATTCGCCGTCACCGATCTGACCCTCGGTGAATCCGTGTGCGCCGAAGGTGGTTTCGAGCTGGGCGGCCAGGCCGCTATACGTGGACGCGTTGACCACGTCGAGCACCGCACCATGGCCATTGAGCGTCTGTGCCTTGCTGGTGGGTGCCGACGATGACGTGGCGTCATCCTTGGAGACGAGGTCGTGCACGATCTTGCGGATCGTGGGCACATCGACGAGGTTGATGTCCTCGCCGTTGGAATTCTGGCTGAACTCCTTGATCGGCAGGGTGTAGAGCGTCGGCGGCTTGTCGGTCAGCGCCGACGCGCGCCGGGCAAAACTGGCCAGGTCGAATCCCGCATCGAGCGCGACGTTCTGCTTGACCACGCCCAGCAGGCTGCGCAATCCGGCCGGGCTGTTCAGCGTTCCGCTCTTGCCCAGCGCCGATACCAGTGCGGCGATGAACGCCTGCTGGCGGCGGGTGCGGTCGAGGTCGGTGAAGTTCTCGTCGTTGACGTCGCGACGCTGACGCACGAAGGCCATCGCCTGGGCCGCGTCGATCTCCTGGACACCCTGGCGAAAGTCTGCCCCGGAGTATGGATCTGAGGTGTCGGCGTTGAGGCAGACGGTGATCGGTGCCACCGCCTTGGCGATTTCGAAGAATGCGCCGAGGGTGACCTCGACGAAATGGTCGATCGGAATGCCGAGCAGGTTGCGGACCGTGGCGATTTCTGCCTTGCGGCCCGCCTCACGGGCCTGCTGCTCATTGGCCGACGGATCGTCGGAGTCGGCCTCCAGCGAGTCCATCTCGCGCTGATAGGCCCAACCGTAGGCCTGCTTGACCTTGCCCTTGCACGGCGAGACGTCGCAGCCGGCCAGGTCCACGTAGTCGTCGCGGGGAATCGAGAACGCGGTGGCCGGGCCGCCGTCACCGGGCAGGTGCACCACGATCAGCACGTTGGCGTTGTAGCCGCCGACGGTCTCGTCGCCGGCGTGCAGGGCCTGGTAGACATCCTCGGGCAGCGGGTTGCCGTGCTGATCGAGCCGGCTGTCCAGCCCCATGATCAGGATGTTCTCGGTGTCGCCGGCCGACATCGGCCCACCCTCGAGGGCGTTGGACGTGGTGATGCCGTCCAGGGCCCCGTGGTAGGTCACCCAGCCCGCACCGGTACCGGCCACCACTGATGCCGCGACCAGGCCGACTGCGGCGCGGCGGGCGGCCCGCACGCCCCGATGCGGCATACGGTGCCGGGGGACGCTGGCGGCGTGGGCAGGTGTGTTCATTGCCCTGTCATTATGGGGCCGTTAGCTGAGACTCGTTCCACCGGGGAAATCTGCTGGTCAACGCCGACGTCTTGGCATTAGCGTGCGCAGGATGAAATTGCGCATCGCCGTCGTCGTGCTGCTGTTGGCTGTGGTGGTGTTGCTGCTGAATGAACTGGTGGCGAACAAGGAGCACCATCAGGCCGAGCCGTTCGCGGGCGGGCACGTGCTGGAACTGGACGGTCCCGACCTCAACGTGCGTGAGTACGGGCCGCCGGGGGAACGCGCGGTGGTGTTGCTGCACGGGTACTCGGCCTCCAGGGAGTGGTGGGAGAAGGTGGCTCCGCAGCTGGCCCGAGACCAGCGGGTGATCGCGATCGATCTGGTCGGTCACGGCGGTTCGGAGGCGCCCGCCGACGGTGCCGCGTACCGCTCTGATGCGCAGGCTACGGCGGTGCACAACGCGCTCGTGGCACTCGGCGTGCGTCACGCGGTGCTGATCGGGCATTCGATGGGCGGAGCGGTCTCGGCCGAACTGGCCCGGCAGTATCCCGACCTGGTGGAGCGGGTCGTGGTCTCCGACACCCCAGGAGCCGACGATCTGGTCAGCATGCCGCTACTCGGAAAAATGGTGTGCTGGCCGGTGATCGGGCCGGCGATGGATCTTGTCCGCGGCGTCGACGCGATCAGCGAGAGTTCACTTCAGACCGGGTTCGCCGCCGACTATCCGGTGCCCGACTACGCCCACCGTTCGTTGGAGCGACTCACCTACACCGGGTTGTGCGATTCCACCGAAGGCCCGCACCCGACCGTGGAAACGCTTGCCGCACTGCACAAGCCGGTGCTCGTGCTGTGGGGCGACGAGGATGTACTGACCCCGACGGCGCCCAATGTGGAGCGCTACACCGCGGCCGGGCTGACGCCTGTGGTGATCAAAGGGTCCGGACACACCCCGATGGTCGAGCAGCCCGATCAGTTCCTGGCCGCGGTGACGCCGTTCGTCACGACCCCAGGCCGCGCGAGATGACCAGGCGCTGAATCTGATTGGTGCCTTCGAAGATCTGGGTGATCTTGGCCTCCCGCATGTACCGCTCGACCCGGAAATCGCGGGTGTAGCCGACGCCGCCGAACACCTGCACGGCGTCGGTGGTGACCTTCATGGCGGCGTCGGTGGCGATCAGTTTGGCGACGCTGGCCTGGGTTGAGTAGGGCAGGCCGAGGTCGCGGCGGCGCGCGGCGTCCAGGTAGGTGGCGCGGGCGCTGACCACCGCGGCGGCCATGTCGGCCAACAGGAACCCGAGGCCCTGATGGTCGTTATCTGTAGGTCGGTTGCGGGTGTCCTCGACTGTCGCTGACGGTGATCGGGATGGTGTTTGCGACCGT
>NZ_JBZTYL010000019.1:0-160179 GCF_058536225.1 Mycolicibacterium arcueilense | reverse complement strand
CGCCGCCAACACCACCGACGTCTGCCAGAACTACCCGCCCAACGACATGTCGGTCTGGGACTGGCACTGACGTAGGCGCGTCAACCCGGCCGGGCTCAGTCCGGGAGTGAGTTGCTCAACCGCTCGGTGGCAGCCAGGTAGTCCTCGATGAACTCGCGGACCACCTCGCGGGCCGGCTTGACCTTGTTCATCAAGCCCACGCCCTGCCCGACGAAGTAGGTGGCCAGTGCCTGTGCGCCCGGGTGCCCCTGGGCGGCAAGCACATCCACTCGTCGGATGACGGGCTCGGCCAACATGTTCTGCAGTGGCAGCGGAAGGGTCTGGTGACCACCGGCATTCGGCTGCCAGGCGTCGGTCCACTCCGACTTGAGCTGGCGGGCCGGCTTACCGGTCCGTCCCGTCGAACGGACCGTGTCCCGCGACGTCGCCTCAAGCATCTTCTGCACGGTGTGCGGTGCGGTCTCGGCTTCCTCGGTGGTCAACCACACCGAACCGGTCCAGGCCCCGGCCGCACCCATCGCCACCGCGGCGGCCATCTGCCGCCCGGTGACGATGCCGCCGGCGGCCAGCACCGGGATGTCACTACCCGCCTGTTCCAGCGTCTCAAGGACTTCGGGAACGAGCACCAGCGTGCTGACCTCACCGCAGTGCCCGCCGGCCTCGGTGCCCTGCGCGACGATCAGGTCGACCCCGGCCTGCACCTGCTTGAGGGCGTGCTCGCGGGCACCCACCAGGGCCGCGACCGGAACCCCGCGCTCCCGGCCTGCCTCGATCATGTAGTCCGGCGGCACCCCGAGCGCGTTGGCGATCAGCTTGATCGGGTGACTCATCGCCACGTCCAACAATTCGTGGCCGGTGTCGCCGGACAGCGAGGACCCGCCGAAGCGCTGCTTGGCCTCGGGCTCGATACCGTGATCGGCCAGCAGTTGCGCCACGAACTCGCGGTACTCGGCGGGGATGCGGTCGGTCAGCTGTCCCCGCGACAGTTTCTCGCCCTTGCCCTCGAACTTCGCAGGCACGATGATGTCGGCGCCGTACGGCTTTCCGCCGACCTGCTCGTCGACCCAGGACAGCTCCTGGTCCAGCTGCTCGGGGGTGTAGGCCGTGGCGCCCAGCACGCCGAAGCCCCCGGCGTTGGTCACCGCGGCCACCACGTCACGGCAGTGGCTGAAGGCGAAGAGCGGAAAGTCGATACCGAACTGCTCACAGATCGCGGGTTTCACCCCGTCAGTATTGGCACCCCGACTTGACGGGTGTCAAGAGGGGGTCCGATGACGGGGCGTCACGGCAGTTCGAACGGCAGCTTCACCCCGTCGTGGGCCAGACAGTGCGTGCAGGCGCGCTCGGTGCCGGCGGCTTCCAGCGCCTCGTGCACAAGCTTCTTGAACGGCACCAGGTTGCGCTCGAATTCGGCGAAGACGTCCACCGTCGTCACCCCGGAACCCGCCTCGATCCCGGCATCCAGGTCTGTAACCAAAGCGATTGCCGCATAACACATCTCGAGTTCACGGGCCAGCACTGCCTCGGGATAGCCGGTCATGTTGACCAGCGTGAAACCCTGATCGGCGAACCACCGGCTCTCCGCCCTGGTGGAGAACCGCGGACCCTGGATCACCACCATGGTGCCCCCGTCGACCACCCCGGGCAGCCCGGCCGCGACGGACCGCAAGGCCGGGCAGTACGGATCGGCGAAGCCGACGTGGATGCCGCCGGAATCGAAGTAGGTGTCGGCCCGGCCACGGGTGCGGTCCACCAACTGATCGGGCACCACGATCGAACCCGGGCCCAGCTCCGTCGTCAGACTGCCCACCGCGCAGGGAGCGAAGATCCGTCGCACCCCCAAGGTGCGCAGCGCCCACATGTTGGCCCGGTACGGGACCGTGTGCGGCGAGTACTCGTGGTTGACCCCGTGCCGGGGCAGGAACGCGACCTCGTGCCCGCCCACGGCGCCCACCGTGATCGGCGCGCTGGGCGCACCGTACGGGGTGTCCACAGTGACGGTGCGGGCCTCCGGCCCGAAGAACGAATAGAACCCACTACCGCCGATGACGCCGAGCATGCAGCGTTATTCGCCCTTGTTGTCGGGGGTCACGACGTCCGCCACGACGTCCTCGGTCTTAGTGGCCTCGGGGGCCACGAAGTCCTTGTCATCGTCGAAGTCGTCGTCGAAATCCTCGTTGGCCTTGCGGGCGCCGTCGGCGATCTCGAAGACATCGGTGGCCAGGCCGCCGATGACCGTCGCGACGTCCTTGACGGCCGTGGTGATGATCGAGGTGACCTGCCCGACCGTCGAGGCCACGGCCTCCACGGATTCCTGCAGCACGTCCTTGCCGATCTCGGTCTTGCTGAGCTGCTCCTTCATGACGCTCAGTGTAAGAGTCGGAGCGGCGACGCACCCGGCCAGCTCATACGATGACCACCGTGGCCAGTTTCGCGCAATGGATCGAGGGCGCTCGTCCCCGCACCCTGCCCAACGCCGTCGCCCCGGTGCTCGCCGGTACCGGCGCCGCCGCCTGGACGGGGTCGGCGGTGTGGTGGAAAGCGTTGCTGGCACTGGCCGTATCGCTCGCGCTGATCATCGGCGTCAACTACGCCAACGACTACTCCGACGGCATCCGCGGCACCGACGATGTGCGGTCCGGCCCGTTGCGGCTGGTGGGTTCCAAGCTGGCCTCACCGCGGGCCGTCCTGACCGCGGCCGTGGTGAGCCTGGCCGTCGGTGCGGTGGCCGGGCTGGTGCTGGCGGCGTTCAGCGCGCCGTGGCTGATCGCGGTCGGCGCGGTCTGCATCGCCGGCGCCTGGCTCTACACCGGCGGCAAGAAGCCCTACGGGTACCTCGGCCTGGGCGAGGTGGCGGTGTTCATCTTCTTCGGGCTGGTGGCGGTGCTGGGCACGCAGTACACCCAGGCCCTGCGCGTCGACTGGGTCGGACTGGTCGCGGCGGTGGCAATGGGCTCGCTGTCGTCGGCGGTGCTGGTGGCCAACAACCTGCGCGACATCCCCACCGACACCGAGTCGGGCAAGATCACCCTCGCGGTGCGCCTCGGCGATGGGCGTACCCGGCTGCTCTATCAACTGCTGGTCGCGGTGGCCCTGGCGCTTCCCCTGGTGCTGATGCTCGCCACGCCGTGGTGTGCAGTGGGCCTGCTCGCTGCGGTGCCCGCGGTGCGGGGGCTACGGCCGGTGCGTAACGGCAGCACGGGCGCCCAGCTGATCCCGGTGCTGCGCGACACCGGACTGACCATGCTGGTGTGGGCGATCGCGGTCTCGCTAGCGCTGTTCTTGGGTTAGTGGGCGCTCCCGCATCGCCGATTTCTACCTGCGGGCTGCGATTCGTCGACGCCCACGACCCAGAGGTAGAAACCGGCGAGCCGCGCTTAGGCCGCGTTGTCCAGCAGTCCGACGATGTCGTCGCGCAGCTCTCGGGTATCGACATGCTCTGCGATCAGGGCAACCGTGTGATCGTCGCCGCCCCGAAGGATTCCCAGCAGGATGTGCTCGGATCCGATGTAGCCGTCCTTGTGCGCCAACGACTCCCGCAATGCCAGCTCCAGCACCTTCTTCGCGGGCTTGGTGAAGGGAAGGTGGCCCCGGCGCCTGCGCCGACGTCCGCTGCTGCGCAGCGCGTTGTCGAACGCGCCGTCGCCGAACGTGCGGTCGACGTTGTCGCGCACGGCCCGGAGGTCGATTCCGACCGACCGCAACGCCTCGGCGTCGCCATCGAACGATTCGTCGCCAGGCGCGTCGGCGGCCACCAACTTGGCACGAACCACATCCGACGTCAGGCCGAATCCGGCCAGCAGTGCCGACAATTCACGTCCGGAGCTCTGCAGCACCCCTACCAGGATGTGCTCCGGCCGGATGTCGTTGGCCGACAGTTCTCGGGCCTCCTCCTGGGCCAGTACTACTGCAACGCGCGCATGGCGACTGAACCGTTCGAACACGTCATCCCCTCCGATTGTGCTTTTGGTGCACGGCCTGACGGCTGACCTCAAGGGCATCAGCGATGGCCTGCCAGCTCCAGCCCTGGTCTCGAGCGTTGGCGACGTGGATGGCCTCCAATCGCTCCTGCAGACGCTGCAGGGCCCGCACCGCGCGTAGGCCGACGGCGGGGTCTGCGCTGCCGGCGCCATCGGCGATCAGCTCATCGACATCACTCACCATGTCAAGTTAACTTGACATCCGATAGTCGTCAAGAAAAGTTGACACGGCGCGGCGCAACGGGCAGCTCGCATCCCCCACAGCACGAGCGGTATTGCACTAACGTGGCCGTCGGCCTGCCACGCCAATGACCTGGGGGATGCGCATGACGACTTCGACCGAGGCGCATCAGCCCGCACCCTCGGGTCGCGCCGAAACCCGGCGCGCCATCTGGAACACCATCCGGGGATCGTCGGGCAACCTCGTCGAGTGGTACGACGTCTACGTCTACACGGTGTTCGCGACCTACTTCGAAGCGCAGTTCTTCGACAAGTCCGACAAGAACGCCACGGTGTACGTCTACGCGATCTTCGCCGTCACCTTCCTCACCCGTCCGATCGGCTCCTGGTTCTTCGGCCGCTTCGCCGACCGGCGCGGCCGCCGCGCCGCCCTGACCGTCAGCGTCTCGTTGATGGCGCTGTGCTCACTGGTGATCGCGCTCGTGCCGTCGCGCGAAACCATCGGTGTGGCAGCGCCTGTCATCCTCATCCTGTGCCGGCTGGTGCAGGGCTTCGCGACCGGCGGTGAATACGGCACCTCGGCGACCTACATGTCCGAGGCCGCCACCCGCGAACGGCGCGGCTTCTTCTCGTCGTTCCAGTACGTGACGCTGGTGGGCGGTCACGTGCTGGCCCAGTTCACCCTGTTGATCATCCTGACGTCCTTCAGTACCGAGCAGGTCCACGAATTCGGTTGGCGCATCGGCTTTGCCATCGGTGGCGTGGCCGCGATCGTGGTGTTCTGGCTGCGGCGAACCATGGACGAATCACTGTCCGCCGAACAACTTCAGGCGATCAGGGAAGGCAAGGACAAGAGCGCAGGATCGCTCTCCGAACTGCTCACCCGCTACGCGAAGCCACTGCTGCTGTGCTTCCTGATCACCATGGGCGGCACGCTGGCGTTCTACGCCTACAGCGTCAACGCCCCTGCCATCGTGAAGACCACCTACAAGGACCAGGCGATGACGGCCACCTGGGTGAACCTGATCGGGCTGATCTTCCTGATGGCGATCCAGCCCGTCGGCGGAATGATCAGCGACAAGGTCGGCCGCAAACCGCTGCTGGTGTTCTTCGGCGTCGGCGGGGTGATCTACACCTACATTCTGTTCACGTATCTGCCCCAGACACATTCACCGTTGTTGTCGTTCCTACTGGTGGCCGTCGGATATGTGATCCTGACCGGCTATACCTCGATCAACGCGCTCGTGAAATCCGAGCTGTTCCCCGCCCACGTGCGCGCCCTCGGCGTGGGAATCGGCTACGCACTGGCGAATTCGATGTTCGGCGGGACCGCACCGGTGATCTACCAGGCCCTCAAGGAGGGTGGCCACGTGCCGTGGTTCATCGCCTACGTGACGGTGTGTATCGCCATCTCACTGGCGGTGTACGTGTTCTTCCTCAAGAACAAGTCCGAGACCTACCTGGACCAGGAAAAGGGGTCGGCCTTCATCCGGTAACGCGACAATGCCGTTCCGGGAAAAGGTCTGCCCTATGCGGATTTCGGCGGCTCGTCGCCACGCAGCCGGGCCTGCAACTGCTCACGGTCCTTGCGGCGGCGCTCGTCGACCTGGGCGATGGAGGCCGTCGCCCGTTCACGCAACGGCCGGAACAGCCAGATCCCCAACGGCAGCGCGATCACGATGGCGAACAGCAGCGCCACCACGACCGGGAAATTCGCTACGACCAGCTGCCCCACCCCATAGATCGCCGCAGCCAGCACAGCGACCAGCACCAGCCGGGCAACGAGGTAGACCACGACATCGGTGACCATCCGGGAGGTCGAACCACTTCCTGACACGCTCCGAGCCTACCGACGACGCGTATATTCGGATCAAGGAGGTTTCGAGTGGCATATCTACTCCTGCTCATTGCCGCGGCAAGCCTGGTGTATCTCGGCTGGCGGCTGGCGCGGGTCTCTGGCAGTCGACCCAAAACCCGAGTGATCGGCCCCGACGACGATCCGGAATTCCTGCGTCGCCTCGGGCACGGCGACAATCCCCGCAACTAGCGCGGGTCGGGCGCGCCGTTCGCTGAGCGACGTGCCCCGGCGAAGTCCGAGGCCACCACGGCAGCCAGCTCGATGAGCGCCTCGCGGGTGCCGGGCTTGAGCCGTTCCAGGCTGATCTCGGCGCCCTCCTCCAGATGCGGATCGAACGGCACCAGGCGCACCGCGCGGCAACGCCGGGAGAAGTGGTCCACCACCTTGGACAGGTCGACCTTGCCGGAGCGCGGACGTACGGCGTTGATCACCGCGATGGAGTTGCGCACCAGGTCCTGATGCCCGTGGGCGTCGAGCCAGTCCAACGTCGCCGACGCGCTACGCGCCCCGTCCACCGAACCCGAGCTGATCACGACCAGCACGTCGGCCTTGGACAGCACCGCCGACATCGCCGAGTGCATCAAACCCGTCCCGCAGTCGGTGAGCACCAGGCTGTAGAACCGCTCCAGCACCTCCAGCGCGCGCAGATAGTCGTCCGAGCTGAACGCCTCCGACACCGCCGGATCGCTTTCGGAAGCGAGCACCTCCAGCCGGCTCGGCCCCTGCGAGGTGTACGCCCGCACGTCGCTGTAGCGCTCGATGCCTTCGGCGTCGCGCAGCAGGTGCCGCACCGTGGCAGCCGTCTCCAGCGGCACCTTCTGGCTCAGCGTGCCCCGGTCGGGGTTGGCGTCGACCGCCACCACCCGGTCACCGCGGATCGACGCGAACGTGGCACCCAGCGTCGCGGTGATCGTGGTCTTGCCCACGCCACCCTTGAGGGACATCAGTGCAATGCGGTAGCAGCCCTGTAATGGCTGGCTGACCTCGCCAATCAGGTTGTTGTGGTGGGTGGCCTTGGGGCTCTCCCCGACGTTGACCTGTTTGAACGACGCGACGTAGAGGGCCTTGCGCCAGCCCGAGGTGGGCGGGTTCTTGCGCTGGCCCAGCAGTGCGTCGGTGGAGAGGTCGCGGTAGGGGGTGGTGAAGTCGGCAGCGGCGAGCCGCTCATTCGACCCAGCGGCGCGCCGGGCTTCGGCTCCCGGGCCGGGCCATGCCGGTGCCGGGTGCGGCGCGGGCCCGGCGGGCTGCCGGGGCGGCGGGCCCGCGAACAGTCCGGCCGGTGGTCCGTCGAAACTTCCGGGCACGGGCGGTGCGGTGATCACCGGGACACCGTGTGGCGGTGTCGGGGCGGTCCACTCGGCGGGCAGCGGTGTGGAGACGCCGGGCTCGGCGGGATTGCTGAACCGCTGCTGACCGCGGAATCCGGGTATCGGGGCGAACACCGACGGGACCGGCGGGGGCTCGGACACCGGAGCCGGTGCGACGGCCGGGACCGCCGACGGTGGGTCGACGGCGGGCGGGGTGTCCGGATGGACCGAAGCAGGCTCGTCTGCCGGCGCGTCTGTCGATGGTTCGCTGATGTCCTGCGGTGCGGGCTCCCGCGGTTCGGACGGCTCGGACACCGGCTCCGACACTGACTCAGACACTGGCTCGGACACGAATTCCCCTCTTTTCCACACGCTTCCGCACGGTCATCTCACCAACCGGACGGTGCCTAGCCAACCCCCGCATACGAATGCAGACCCACGGTTACCAGGTTGATGAAGAACAGGTTGAACACCATCGCGACGAAACCAACGACGTTGATCCACGCCGACTTGCGGTCCCGCCAGCCCGCCGTCGAGCGCGCATGCAGGTACGCGGCGTACACCACCCAGGCGATGAACGACACCGTCTCCTTGGGATCCCAGCCCCAGTACCGACCCCAGGCCTCCTCAGCCCAGATCGCACCGAAGATCACCCCGAAACCGAAGATCGGGAACGCGAAGATCGTGGTGCGGTAGGCAATGCGGTCCAGGGTCTGCGCGTCGGGCAGCCGCTCGATGATCCGCGCGACGGTGCCTTCCCGGCCCGGTTCGCCCAGCGGCGACATCTTCAGCAGGAACAGGATGCTGGCCACACCGGCGACCAGGAACACCCCGGAGCCGAGGCTCACCACGGACACGTGGATGGGCAGCCAGTAGGACTGCAGCGCCGGCATCACGGGCGCGGCGTTGGAGTACAGCCATCGGCCCGACACCGTCAGCAGGATCAGCACCGGAACCAGGACGAACACCCACAGCACGCGGTACTGCGGCTTGCGCAATACGACCGCGGCGGCGATCAGCCCGCAGAAGCTGGTCAGGTTGATGAACTCGTACATGTTGCCCCACGGCACCCGCGAGGTGGCCAGGCCACGGAGCACGATGCAGATGAACAGCATGCCGATGCCGACGTAGGTCAGCGCCAGACCGGTCTTGCCGACCCGCTCGTCGAACGGGCGGCGGGGTTCCTCGGCGACGACGCCGGGGGTGGCACTGTCGGCGCCGACGGTCGCGCCGATGAGGACGGTTGCTCCAGCCATCTGCTCTTCGCGCGAGCGCTCATCGACCCGACGACCGCGGCTGTAGGCAAGTTCGACGGCGAGCAGGATCAGCGCCCCGACCAGGACCACGACCGACGACGTGAACGCCCAGTCGGAGTACCTGGCCAGCCCGATATCGATGTGCTCGGTATTCACTGCTCCGCCTTCTCTCCTGCCGCCGGCTGCTCGTAACCCTCCAACAACCGCTCCGTCAGCTTCTCGAACTCATCGCCCCAGCCGGAGTTGTCGGTACGGGCCAGCCCGCCCAGCTCGACGTTCACCGTACCTGCTGGAGCAGCTTGGATCCGAACCCAGATCCGGCGCCGGCGCACCACCAACGACACCAGCAACCCGGCCATCATGGACATCGCGAACACCAGCACCCAGACCTGGGCCGGGTCGTGCGAGACCTGCAGATTGACGAACGGGACCGCACCGTCGAAGCGGACCTTGGTGCCGTCATCGAGCCGGGTGTCCTGGCCTTGCACCAGGTTGACGCGCGCCGCCTTGGTCAGCTGCTTGCGATCGATCAACCGGGGATCGAGGGAGAACAACGACTGCGGCCGGCCGGTATCCAGGCCGGTGTCGCCGCGGTAGATGTCGATGGCGACGGCCGGGTCGTTGAGGGCCGGGAAGCTCGACGAGAGCAGCGTGCCCTCGAGTTGTTTGGTGGGCGCGAACAGACCCTGGATCGCGATCTGGTGTTTACGACGCTCGTCGGCGTCGGGGTAGGTACCGGCCGGCGGATCGATGCGCACGACGCCCGAGGACAGCAGCGTCATCTGTTCCTCGGGCCGCCACTGGATGGTCTGACTGCGCTGCTGGCCGTCGGGGAACGTCACGGTGAACGACGGCGCATACCCGTGGCCCTGCAGGTACACCCGGTCGCCGCCGATGCGCAGCGGATGGTTGACCTCAAGGCGGTAGGGCCGCCAGGTGTTCGCGGCCAGATCATCGCCGGACTGGTAGTCGATGTCGGCGGCGAACGACAACGCCTGCCCGGTGGGCAGATAATCGGCATCGAAGCTGTTGACCCGCAGGCAGACCGGGCTCAGCGAGGTGCCGTCGACGGTGTTGCCGGCCCGGAACGAGTCGAAGGCGGCCGGCGAGGCGGTGCAGAATCCGGGCCCGCTGTCGGCGATGACGATGACGTTGCCCTCGTAGCCGAACAGCTTGCCCGCGGCGACCGCCGCCAGCAGACCGAGCAGCGAGAAGTGGAAGACGATGTTGCCGAACTCGCGCAGATAGCCCTTCTCTGCTGAAATTTCAGTGATCTCGTCCTCTTGCTTGCGGGTGACCGTGCGCCAGCCCTTCAGTCGCCGCGTCACCGTTGAGGCGATCTCGTCGGCGTCGCCCGTCACCTGCTCGGCCTGGTGTTTGGGCAGCCGGCCGAGGTTGCGCGGCGCCGGCACGGGTACCGCGCGCAGGCTCCGGAAATGCTCGATCATCCGCGGTGTCAGGCAACCCACCAGCGAGATGAACAGCAACACGTAGATCGAGGTGAACCAGAAGCTGGAGAACACGTCGAAGGCCTGCACCCGGTCCAGCCACGGTCCCAGGGTGGGATGTGCCGCCAGGTATTCGTCGACCTTGGATTCGTTGAGGCTGCGTTGCGGTAAGAGCGCACCCGGGATCGCGCCGAGTGCCAGCAGGAACAGCAGCACCAGCGCCGTGCCCATCGACGTCAGGGTGCGCCAGGTGTTCCGAACCAGCGCGAGCAGACGCGAAAGCACCCCTGGACGCCGCGTTTCGGGTACCGGAGTGTCTGCTCGCGAGTCAGAAGTAACCATCAGATCGGCAGCCTCACATCACTGACGAAGGCGTCGCGTACCCACGACACGAACTCGTTCCACAGGCCGGTCACCAGCGCTGTGCCCACCAGGATCAGCAGGACACCACCGAAGATCTGGATGGTCCGGGTATGTCGGCGCAGCCAGCCCAGACCCGTCACCGCCCGCGCCGAACCCAGGGCCAGCAACACGAACGGGATACCCAGCCCCAGGCAGTACGCCAGCACCAGCACCACCCCGCGCGCCACGGTGGCGCCGTCGGTGGCCGAGGCCACCGCGATCACACCGGTCAGCGTCGGGCCCAGGCACGGGGTCCAGCCCAGCGCGAACACCGCGCCAAGCAGCGGTGCCCCGGCCATCGTGGACCACTGCCGCGGGGCGAACCGGGCCTGACGTTGCAGCGCCGGCACGAAGCCGACGAACACCAGGCCCATCAAGATCGTGACGACGCCGCCGATGCGTTGCAGCAGAACCTGATTGGCGATCAGCGTGGTGGTCATGCCCAGGACGGCCACCGCGCCGAGCAGAAACACCACGGTGAAGCCCGCGACGAACAACGCGGCCGCGCCGGCCACCCGCAACCGAGCGGTCTTGACGCCGATCGCACCCGACACCGCGTCGGACTCGTCGACCCCGACCACCGCGGCCAGATACGACAGATAGCCGGGCACCAGCGGCACCACGCACGGCGAGGCGAACGACACCAACCCGGCCAGCACGCTGATCCCCAGCGCCAGCAGCACGGGCCCGGCCGCGGCGATCTCGGCGAATCCGGTCACGGCTGCTGCCCCGGCTCGGCAGCCAACCGCTCGACCACCGGTTGCAGATCGTCGGCCAGCAGTTCACGCAGGAACACAGCCGCCACCCGGTGCTGACGGTCCAGCACCACCGTCGACGGGATCACCGTGGTCGGGTACTTGCCGCCGAAGGCGAGCATGGTGCGCATCGCCGGGTCGTAGATGGACGGGAAGGTGACCTTGCGGTCGGTGACGAAATCGACTGCGGCATCACGGTTGTTGTCCCGTACATCGATGCCGAGAAACGCCACGCCCTTGTCGCGGGTGGCGTCGTACACCTGCTGCAACTGGCCGATCTCGGCCCGGCACGGCCCACACCACTGGCCCCACACGTTGATCACCACGACCTTGCCGGCGAAATCCTCCAGCGACAGGGTCTTACTCGGGTCGGTGAGCTCCGGCCCGCTCAATTTGCCTGGAGTGCCCCGCTTTTCGGGCGGGTCGTAGTAGATGTCGGTCTTGCCACCCGGCGCGACGAACTCGAACGTGCCACCCTGGGCCACCGCGTCGTCACCCGTCGAGCAACCGGTGAGCAGCACCAGCCCCGCCAGCACCGCCGCACTCACCCGGGCGAGAGACGACCTCATTCAGATTCCCCAGGGCTCCGTGTAGCCCCATCGGATCAGCAAGGCGTCATCGAAGGTGAACGACGTGATCGAGGACAGATCGCACAGCCGGCTGTGCGGCAACGGCAGATGCGCCAGCTTGCGACCGGTCATCGCCCGGCGCAGCGTCTCGACCGGGAGCTGATGGCTGACGCAGACCGCCTCGTGCCCGGCCGCCTTCTCGCGGGCCCGGTGCATGGCCGCCATCATCCGCGGCGCGATCTCGGCGTAGGGCTCGCCCCAGGAGGGTTTGGCCGGGTTACGCAACTTCGGCCAGTTCCTCGGGTCGCGCAGCGCACCGTCGCCAGGGGCCACCCGCTCCCCCTCGAACATGTTCCACGACTCGATGAGCTCGTCGTCGGTGTCGATGGCCAGGCCGTGCTTCTCGGCGATCGGCGCGGCCGTCTCCTGAGCCCGCTCCAGCGGGGAGGCCACGACGTAGACGATGTCCTTGTCGGCCAGCCAGTCCGCGGCAGCCCGCGCCTGTACCTGCCCGCGCTCGGACAGGTGGTAGCCGGGCAGCCGGCCGTAGAGCACCTTCTCCGGGTTGAACACCTCGCCGTGACGCATCACGTGCACGGTCGTCCTCGTCACTGGCGGGCCTCCGCGGCGGCGCGGGCCGCGCCGGGCAGCGCATCGGCGATGCGCTCGAACGCTTCGTCATCCAAAATGCTTGACACGAACCAGGTTTCGAACGCACTACAGGGCGGGTACACCCCAGCCTCCAAAAGGGCGTGGAAGAACCGTGGGAAACGCCAGGTTTCGGTTGCCTTGGCCGCGGCGAAGTCGTCGACCGGCCCGTCGGTGAAGAACACACTGAGCATGTTGCCCGCGCGCTGCACGCGATGGACCACACCGGCGTCGGTGAGGGCACCCGTGAGCAGGCCGGCCAACCGGTCGGCATTGGCGTCCACCCGGGCGTAAGCCGCATCGTCGGCGTGGCGCAACGTGGCCAGGCCCGCGGCCATCGCCACCGGGTTACCGGACAGGGTTCCGGCCTGGTAGACGGGCCCCAGCGGGGCCAGCCGCCCCATCACCTCGGCGCTGCCGCCGAACGCCGCGGCGGGCAGGCCACCGCTCATCACCTTCCCGAACGTGAACAGGTCGGCGTCGACGGGATCGAGCCCGTACCAACCGGCGCGGCTCACCCGGAAGCCCGTCATCACCTCGTCGAGGATCAGCAGCGCGCCGTGGGCCGCGGTGATCCGCCGCAGCGCCGCGTTGAACCCGGGCAGCGGCGGCACCGTGCCCATGTTGCCGGGGCTGGCTTCGGTGATGACACAAGCGATCTCGTCGCCGAACCGGGCGAAGATCTCTTCCACAGCGACAACGTTGTTGTACGGCAGCACGATGGTGTCGGCAGCAGCCGCGCCGGTGACCCCGGGCGAGGACGGCAGACCCAGCGTGGCGACGCCGGAACCGGCGTCGGCCAGCAGCGCGTCGCTGTGCCCGTGATAGCAGCCGGAGAACTTGATGATCTTTGCGCGGCCGGTGTAACCGCGGGCCAGCCGGATCGCGCTCATGGTGGCCTCGGTGCCCGAGTTGACCAGGCGCAGCCGCTCGACCGGGGCGACCCGGTCGATGATCTCAGCGGCCAGTTCGGTCTCCGACGGGGTCGGGGCGCCGAAGCTCAGCCCGTTGACCGCCACCTTCTGCACGGCCTCCACGACCGCCGGGTGGGCGTGGCCGAGCAGCGCCGGGCCCCACGAACAGACCAGATCGACGTACCGATTGTCGTCGGCATCGGTCAGCCAGTAGCCCTTGGCCGAGGTGATGAACCGCGGGGTGCCGCCGACCGAGTTGAAGGCACGGACCGGGGAGTTGACCCCACCGGGGATCACTGCACAGGCGTCGGCGAACAGCTGGGCCGATCGCTGGATGTGCGGTTCGTCAACACGCATGACCACCAGTGTCCCAGCCGGTGCAAATCGGTCAACTACAGGGTGTAGTGGACGCGGTCACTCCGCCGGCGTCAGCGCGAACACCGGGTGATCGGCGTCGTCGGGCAGATCGCGGAAGTAGCCCTCCACGACCTTCCCCGCCAGCGGGCGGTAGGCGGCGATCACAGGGGCCCGCTGCGGCACCGGAACCTCGGCCGCGAGGTACTCCGCGGATCCGAGCCGCACCTTGGGATCGGCCCGGACGTTGCGCACCCAGTCCGACTCGCCGCGGGTCGACACCAGGTACCTGACCCCGTCGACCACAGGGACGACCACGGGAATCTGCTGCGGCTGCTTGTTGGTCCGCCGGGTCACGGTGAGCGTCTCGCTGTGCCCCACGCCGGTCGCCATCGCGACCCGATTGAACACCTTCCGGACGAACCACGGCGGTTTGAGATAGGCCATGGTTTCAGTGTCGGCTCATTCGACCCGGCGCGGCAAGATCGCGGCAAGATGAAGTGATGGTGCGATTCTCAGACCGCCGCGCTCGGTTCAATCGACGCGTCACCAACCGGATCTTCCGGCCCGTATCCGGCTACCTGCCGATCTGGTCGATCATCGAGCACACCGGGCGACGCAGTGGCACCATCTACCGAACCCCGGTGACGGTGTTCAGCACCGACGACGGGGTGGCGGTGCTCCTGCCCTATGGGCGACAACGGGATTGGGTGAAAAACCTGCAACATGCCGACGGCGGTCGCGTGAAATTCCAAGGACGCACCTTCGCCGTCGATCAGCCCCGAATCGTGCCGACCGCCGAGGCTCTGCCTCAACTGCGGGCACCGTGGCGCCAACTGATGGCGCGCGCCGGTGTCGACCACACCCTGCTGCTCAGGCGGGCCGACTGACCCCTGGCGTTTGCGGCCCACCAAAATCCGACCACAGTAGGTTGTGACGGCCGTCACGGCAGCGATTGAATGAGGCCATGCAACTCCCGCAATGGCTGGCCCGGCTCAACCGGTATGTCACCAACCCCATCCAGAAGCTCTGGGCCGGATGGGCGCCACTCTTCGGCATACTCGAACACGTCGGCCGCAAGTCCGGCGCCCGCTACCGCACCCCGCTGTCGGTGTTCCCCGCCGACGGGGGCGTCGCGATCCTGCTCACCTACGGCCCCAACCGCGACTGGCTCAAGAACATCACCGCCGCCGGCGGCGCGCGGATGCGCCGGCACGGCAAGACCATCCAACTCACCGATCCGCGGGTGGTCACCAAAGCCGAGGCGGCCGAGCGGGTGAAGGGCCGGGTGCGGCGGGTCTTCGAACGCGTGCCGGTCGAGCAGGCGGTGTTGCTGCGCCGGATCTGATGCGGTTCGCCAATCCGGCAGAAGCAAACAGTGGGAGAACTCACTCTCGCCCGCGAACCGCCACCGTCAACACGGGTCGAACCCGAAGTTGGCTGCTCGATTGCCGATGTAGCTCGCCGTTCCCGGCGAGCTACAAGTTGTGGCATCGGCTCCGCCAGCTAAGGTATCGGAGTCCCGCCACCAAAATGGGGGAGCCAGTGCAACGGGCGGGACAGCCTGTCGATGCCGAGCCTGTACCCGATACGGGCGCAGTCACGCGTCGCTGGGATCGACCGAGATCGAAGCTCGGCCACACGGCCGGCCCGATTGCGCGAGCGACGTTCGTACCTGCGCGACGGCCGGCCAAAACTGGAGGGGACTTGAGTGCAGAGACATTTGACCGACGACGAGATCCTCAAGGAACTTGAACCGGTTGCCGAAGAAGGCCTCAATCACCATCTGAAGGTCGCCAAGGAGTGGCATCCGCACGACTACGTTCCGTGGGACCTCGGCCGCAACTTCGCGGCACTGGGCGGCGAAGACTGGGCACCGGAGCAGTCGGGTCTGTCCGAAGTTGCCAAGGTCGCGATGATCACCAATCTGCTCACCGAGGACAACCTGCCGTCCTACCACCGCGGGGCCGCGAATCATTTCTCACTCGACCGGGCCTGGGGTCATTGGGTCAACCAGTGGACCGCCGAAGAGAACCGCCACGGGATCGTCATCCGCGACTACCTCGTCGTCACCCGCGGAGTGGACCCCGTCGCCCTGGAGCGCATGCGCATGGAGCACATGCGCAACGGCTACGACCCCGACGAGGAAGAACGCGAGATTCACGAGCCCGGCCCGCTGATGATCGCGGCCTACGCCACCCTGCAGGAACTCGCGACCCGCGTCAGCCACCGCAACACCGGCAAGATCTGCGACGACCCTCTGGCCGAGTCGATGCTGCAGCGCGTCGCGACCGACGAGAACCTCCACATGGTTTTCTACCGCAACGTGTTCTCTGCCGGTTTCGACCTCTCCCCCGACCAGGCGATGGAGGCGGTGTGCGCCATCATCGAAGGATTCCGGATGCCGGGGCGGGGAATGCCCAACTGGCGCCGCAACAGCGTGATCATGGCCAAGCACGGCATCTATGACCTGCGCCAGCACCTCGAAGAGGTAGTGATGCCCAACGTCAAGAAATGGCGGATCTTCGAGCGCAACGACGTGAGCGCCGTCGGCGAGAAACGCCGCGAGCAACTCGCCACCTACCTGGAGGATCTGCAGAAGCAGGTACTCAGGTTCGAGGAGCAGCGCGACCGCATGCTGGCGCGCGAGGCCGCCAAGGCGGAGCGCTCCGCCTAGGTAGACCGGCGAGAGCAGGCGCAGACGCAGACGTAAACCCCTGTTCACCTGGGGATACAAGGTCTACCGTAAGTAGGCCACTACTGCGGTCGGCAGCAGGGCGCGGCATCTGTCCCATCGGTGGCAGGAGGTCACCATGAAGCGCCTACTCATCATCGGTTACGGCATCGCGAGCTATCTCCTGTTCGTGGTGTCGTTCCTCTACGCGATCGGCTTCGTCGGCAATTTCGTGGTGCCACGCACGGTCGATTCCGGCATCGCCGCCCCCACCGCCGAGGCCGTACTCGTCAACCTGCTGTTGCTGTCGGTGTTCGCCATCCAGCACAGCGTGATGGCCCGGCCATGGTTCAAGGACCGATGGACGCGGATCGTCCCGCAAGTCATCGAACGCAGCACGTACGTGTTGCTGTCCAGCCTGGCACTGCTCCTCTTGTACTGGCAGTGGCGCACCATGCCCGCGATCGTCTGGGACGTGGAATCCACTGCGGGCCGGGTGATTCTGTGGGCGCTGTTCTGGCTGGGCTGGGCCACGGTGTTCGCCTCGACGTTCATGATCAACCATTTCGACCTGTTCGGGTTACGGCAGGTGTGGCTGAACTGGCGCGGCCGGCCGTATAGCGAACTGAGGTTCCAGACGGTGATGTTCTACCGGGTGATCCGGCACCCGATCATGGCCGGGTTCATCGTCGCGTTCTGGGCCATCCCGACAATGACCGCCGGCCATCTGTTGTTCGCGGCCGTCAGCACCGCCTACATCCTGGTGGCGATCCAGCTCGAAGAACGCGACCTCGTGGACAACCTGGGCGATCAGTACCGCGACTACCGGCACCGGGTGGCGATGCTGGCCCCCGGTCTACATCTCGGCCACGACGACCCCACCCCGAAGGTCAGGCACCGGCCGGCGTAGCCGTCGAAAAGTGCGTTCAGCCGCCGAAAAATGGCCGGCTGGCTTTTATTTTTTTCTACGGTATGGTCGGGCTCAGTGATTGTTTGCGAGAAAAGGAGCAACGATGGCTGATAAATCCCAGGGTCGCAAGAAACCGGCGATGACCATCAAGGAACGGCGCGCCGCGAAGCGCGACAAGGCTGCAGAAGCCGGCGAGACCATTCCCCGGCGGAAGCGGCCGGAGCGCGTTTAGCGGCCTGGAGTGCAGTTTTCTACGGCCGCACTCCATCAGATGCATCGGGCGAACACCCATCGCACAAGTCGAGCGGAAATCGATTCGCGCCGAATTCACACCTTTAGTGGGCATTTAATTTTCCGTGTCAATCGGACAATAAATTATTTTATTGCGAGGGCATGGAACAAGGAGATCGGTAGAGGAATGACAATTTACGACTAGGGCTGAGAACGGCGGGTGCAATTGCAGTGGCGGATCGAAAGGCCGCCGGCCCGCGGGTGCTGGTGCTCGGTTGGCTGACAGACCTGTCCGGGTCGATCGCAGCAGCGCTGGAGCGTGGTGGCATCACGGCCAAACACGCACACCCGCCCGGCACTCACCTGCCGATCCGAAGCCGATGGCTCACCGCCGGCCCGGAGGAACTGTCGTTGAGCGCGGCGGAGATCGACTCGATCGACTCGGTCATCGCCATTCTCGACGGGCCCACCATGCGAATCCGGTTCGGCGGGCGGCACAACTGGGCGTCGCGCAGGCAATTACGCAGGTATGCGAACGAGGCCTGCGCGTCGACAACCCGGGCCGCGCTCACCGTGGGTGCCCGCCGGACCCTGTTGATCTGCGACGCCCGGCGGCTGCCTCCTGGCCGCCGGGCGATCGCGCTGCGGTGGACTCGCGATCTGGCATACCGGATCGGCTATGAATGCGTAGTCAACGGACTGCCCGGTCACGCGGCGTCCTACGCGGTGATCGACACCGACGACGACGTTCGCGACGTCGCAGATGCCATCGTGACTTGGCAGCAGGGCACCGCCGCCGACGATCGGCGGCGGCGGTGGCCGTTGCACCCGGTGCTGGGCAGCGCGGAAGTCATGCCTGCCATTTCAAGACCTCACCGGACCCCGCCGTCATGACCGTGCCGGGCATCACCCGCAACCGGTAGGGCGTCAATCGCAACGCGGCGAACTGATCCGATGTCGGCCCGTCGCTCCACTGCGGGATGATGTGCGGGTCATAGCCCACCGGCGCCGGACCGTTGGCGAAACGGTCCCACACCTGCGTGCAGGTCTCGTCGTCGGTGTACCACTCCACCAGGCAGTCCGCGGCGCAGGTGTCGTGGTTGGTGGTCCAGTAGCTGACCGAGACGTGCGGATGCACCGCCAGGTGCGCGCGTTTGACCGGAGTGGGCACGGTCGCGATCCAGCCGAACAGATCGGTTCCGTCCCAGTCCCAGATGGGGTGCAGGATGCGGGTTCGGGGTTGACTGTCGGCGTCGACGGTGGCCACCGAGGCCCACACGATCTCGTGGGCCATCGTCACGAAGGCAGGGGCGATCCGGTCCAGCGGGGTAGCAGTCACCTCGCCACAGTAGGCATGGCGCAACCCGCGACGGCGCGGGTTCGCGGTTACTTCTTGCTTTCGGGCTGGCCGTAGATGGGGTTACCGTCCTCGTCGACCCAGTCGTTGACGGCGGTGCCGGATACGGTGCCGTGACTGCCCGGCAGGGTGACGGTGGGGCGGGAGTCGTCATAGGACCTCATGACGCGCTCGGCTTCCTTGCGGTTCTCTTCACTGACGGGCGGGGGCTTGTTGGTGGTCATCCGTATCGGCTGCCCGAAAATGTGAGCTACCAAACACTTCGGCGCCCGCGATCAGGCCGAAACGGTGCGCAGCGACGCCGGCAGGCTGGGCAGGAAATGACGGGTGGCGAACGCCCGGATGTCCTCGGCGGTATCGAGCGGCTCGACGCTGGGCAGCAGCAGGACCATCCCCGCGTAACGCAGGATGGTGTCGGCCAGGTCGTTGACCGCCTGCTGACCGATCCGGTCGGCGAATCCGGCCGGGAAGATCACCTTGAGCGCCGCTGCCATCCGTTCGATCGCCGCACCGTAGTGGGTCTGTAGCAGCTCCATGACCAGGGCCGGCTCATCGGCGATCAACTGGTTGAGCACGTGGTGACGACGGAACCGCAGAATCGAGAGCGTAAACGCCTCGACATAGTAATTCGATTGCGGCCCTGCATCTTTCAACTCGTTGGCGATGTCCGCGAACAACGCGACGTTCTCTCGCTCGATCACCGCCGCCACCAATTCGTCACGATTGGCGAAACGGCGGTAGATCGTGGTGCGGCTGACCCCGGCCCGACGCGCAACGTCGTCGAGCGCGACCCGGCGCAGGCCGTGCCGCTCGAACTCGACGAGGGCCGCGTCCAGGATTGCCACCGTCGCGGGCGACGAATCAGACCCCGTAGCATCAACTGCGGGCATAGCCCTTTTGCGCAAATTTGTTGTAGCGCACGCTCATCGGTAGATGGTCCCACACCCAGTTCACCGGACGGGTCCGCCAGAAGGCTGCGAACCGCTGATAATTGCGTTCCTGCCGGTCGCTCCACGGCAGGTCGAGCAGGTCACGGGCCCGCGGCGGCAGGCCCCCCGCAGTCAGGAATGCCGCGGCCGGGTCGAACACCGTGGCCACCACGCGCCACACGGCGGGGTGTACCCCCTTGGGGCAGGGAAAGCCCTTGGTGACGTAGCCGACGCCGTAGCGGGCAGATTTGTGGGGGACCGCCACGTCGTTCAGCATCCGGTCCCAGTACTGCACGAACTCGGCGTAGGTGGCCGGCATCGGCCGGTCGCTGACGCCGTAACGGCGGTACCAGGTCTTGGACTCCAGGTAGATCTGTTCCTTCTCGGCGTCGCTGAGCCGTTTGACGAAGGTGTCGGCGAAGTAGAGGACCTGCTCGACGAACGTCGCGTGCGCCCAGAAGTAGGTGTCGGGATCCAGCGCGTGGTAGCGGGACCCATCCGGCATATCGCCCTTGACGTGGTGGTGGAAGTCGCGGACCTGGGTGCCTGCGTTGTCCTCTTCCGACCCGTACACGGTGCGGAAGATCGGCGGAATGGTGCGCTTGAGCCGTTCGGCGGTGTCGGAGAAGAACGTCGAATGGTCCAGCACGCCCTGGCCCAGTTCGGCCAGCATGTTCTGCAGAACGGCCGGCCGCGGGCCGATCAGGTACATCCGGTTGTCGCCGAAGTACTTCCAGACCAGCGATTGCGGCCCCAGGGGCAGGGCATCGGTCTGCTGGGGCTGCTCGGCCAATTCCGTCATGGACACAGTGTTACAGATTTTGCACTTTGTACCAAGTGCTCTGTGACCGGGGTCACCAACCGGGCGGGCGGCGTTATCGCGCTGTGGCCGGATCGTGTCCGGTGCTGAGACCCATGGTTGGAATGATGCGCAGGTGACCTCGCTGACCCGCCGCGACGCGCTGCGTCTAGGTGTCACCGGCGCGGGTGTCGCGGGACTGATGGCATTGGGCAGCCTGCTCGATCCTCCGACGCCCCACGCGGCTCCGGGCCCCAACCAGACAGCCCCCGCGGGCAGCCCGTTACCGACCCGCGAATCGGGGTCGTTCACCTCCGCGGCCCGCGGCGGTGTCGAAACCAACTGGATCATCGCCCGCCCGCCGGGCCAGCACGGCCCATTGCGCCCGGTGATCGCCCTGCACGGGATGGACAACGACGCCGCCGGGGTGATGGACCTGGGCATTCCGGAGGCGCTGGCCCGGCTGACCGCCGCCGGCCGACCGCCGTTCGCAGTGGTCAGCGTCGATGGCGGCAACTCGTTCTGGCGCCGCCGAGCCTCTGGTGGGGACTCGGGGGCGATGGTGCTCAACGAACTGATCCCGATGTTGGGCACCAAGGGCATCGACACCTCGCGAGTGGCCTTCATGGGCTGGTCGATGGGCGGCTACGGCGCCATGCTGTTGGGTGCCAGACTGGGCGCCGCGCGTACCGCGGCGGTCTGCGCGATCAGCCCGGCGCTGTACCTGACGTACTGGGGCGCGCCGCCCGACGCCTTCGACAGCCTCGAAGACTGGCAGCAGAACTCAGCGCTGCGACTGCCACCGGCGCTGGGGTCGATCCCGCTACGCATCGACTGCGGTACCGGCGACGGGTTTTACGCAGCGACCCGAATGTTCGTCAACCAACTGCCCAGGACCCCGGCCGTCGGCTTCTACCCCGGCGGACACGATCAGGACTTCTGGCGCGCGCACTTGTCCGATGAGCTGGCCTGGCTCGATTCCTGAACCGCGCCGTGGGGTCTCATCCCCAGGTCAGCGGATCGAGCGCGAGATAGAACCGCAGACGCTCCGGATCCACTTGCGCCGGATAACCCGCAGCCAGGCCCGCCGCGGCGGCCTCGGCGAAACCGGGGAAGGTGTCGGCGGTGTTGGCCAAGAGCAGTGCCAGGTCGGCATGACGATCCGCGAGGCCCAATCGGCCCAGGTCGACGAAACCCTCGACAGTCAGCCGGTCAGGGTCGATCAGGATGTTCGGCAGACACAGGTCGCCATGGCACACCACCTGATCGTCGGCCTCCTGGCGGCGGCGCAGTTCGGTCTCTCGTTCGACACGGGCCAGCAGTTCTCCGGCGGGGACGTCCCGGTCCTCGTCGCGCAGGAACTCCGGGTCGACCGCGCCCGCAGCGACCACCGAGCGGGCCCGCGCCAACATGTCGTCGAGATCGCGGCGGTAGGGACATTCGGTCGGCGCGATGCCGTGCAGTGTGCGGACCGCCGCCACGATCGAGGGCCAGGCCGTCCGCAGTTCCGTTTCGGTGAGGCGATCGGCTGCGACGCCGCCGACCGCACTGGTGACCAGGACGGCGCCGCCGTCCTC
This sequence comes from Mycolicibacterium arcueilense, assembly GCF_058536225.1. NCBI lineage: Bacteria > Bacillati > Actinomycetota > Actinomycetes > Mycobacteriales > Mycobacteriaceae > Mycobacterium > Mycolicibacterium arcueilense. The sequence continues at coordinate 138,031 of NZ_JBZTYL010000019.1, read as the reverse complement.
GGTGCTACCCCAGTCGATGACGGCAGGCACCGGCAGCCCGTGACCGTGCGCCCACGACACCCGGTCCCGCTCGGCAAGCAGATCGGCCGCCGCCGCGGCGTCGACCACCTTCGCGTACCTGCCGTCCGAGTTCCGGAACACCCCGGCGCCGGATTCACCGCGCGTGACGGGAAGCCAATCGGTCACGGGGTCAGCGGCGCAACCGCGCGATACCCAACACGGTCAGTACGCCCGCCAGCCCCGCCAGCACGAGTGCCAGCACCAACAGCGGCGACGAATAGCTGACCGCCGTGGTGGCCGGCTCACCCTCCAGCACAGGTGCCACCTCGATCGTCGTCGCCGCCGCGATCCAGCTCAGCACGCAGCCCACCGCGGCAATGGCAGCCACCATGAGCTCGAGAACGGCCCGCCGCTTCACCGGGTGCGCTCCTCGACCAGGGGCGTCAGGGCTTCACGTAGCCGCCGGTGCTTGCGCGCCCAGGCCTGTGCCCCGCGGTTGCCGGTGAGCTTCAGCCCGATACCGGTCCGGCCGCGCGGCACCCCGCTGAGCTCACCGAGGGCACGGTCGGACTGCCATTTCGGCGACTCCGAGCCCGATGCCTCCGGGTAGATCGACACAATCTCGTCGAGCTTGATGGTCTCGGCACCCTGGCGCAGCGTTTCAGCGGTCAGCTCGACCGAGGTGTGGATGCGCGCGGCCTTGATCTGGATGGCCACGAACACCGACACCAGCACCAGGAACACGATCGGGATCCACAGGTCCTGGCCGTAGCCGCCGGTCATCTGCAGAATCGCCATGCCGATCCCGGCGAACGGTCCGAGCAGCAGCCAGGCCCAGCTGGCGCCCTGCTCGTAGAACAACACTTCAGAGGCAACCTTGTTCACCGGTTCACTCTCCATGGTCACCCCTCCGCAATGGCAGCGCGCTCACACCGGTTCCCACGATGAGCGGGAGCAGTGCGACCAGCACGAGAACATTGAGGCCGGTCAACAGCACCAGGACCACGATAGCCAGCGACAATGCCACCGCCGCGCGCCGGTAGCGATCATCTGAGCGGCTGCGGCCCGCCAGGAAAGCCATACCGAGCCCCGCCAGCACGGTGAGTGCTCCGATCCCCCGGTACAACATTGTGTTCACCCCGGGCGGGATGCTCGCCGAAACCGCGAGCATGCCGCCGGCGATCAACAACACCGAGCCGACCAACCAGCAGCTGAATCCGATGGTCGCGCGTCGCGACGGGGACGAGGGCGAAGACGACGTCGAAGACATTGTCTTCGAAGCGTAGCGAAATCAGCGGGTGAAGAAGCCGTCGGCGTCCTTGCGGTGCAGCAGATAGAGCCCACCCGCGATCAGCACCGACCCGACGATCGCGGTGACCGCGTAACCCATCGCCGCCGCATCCTGGCGTTCGCCGGTGAACAGGCTGCTGATCGCGTGCAGCACCGAGACAATTCCCCCACTGGTCAACAGCGTGCGGGCCCAGCGATATCCCTGCCGCATCAGCATCAGGAAGGCCACCACGATCGACGACAGCACCACGACGAACATCACCGAGAAGACGACCGTCATGGACCGTTGCACACCGGTGCCGGATCCGGTCAACGCGTCGATCAGATACCCGATCACCATCAGCACCAGTGCGGCCGTCCACAGCCAGAATCCGGTGTCGACGTCGTCGGGACGACCGGTCGGGCTCGGTTCCTGTTCGGTCCCCTGATCGGTCACGCGAGCCAGCCGGCGACGTCGGCCGCCCAATAGGTCAGCACGATGTCGGCCCCGGCCCGCCGGATTCCGGTCAACGACTCCAGCGCAGCGGCCTGCAGGTCGATCCAGCCATTGGCCGCAGCGGCACAGATCATCGAGTACTCCCCCGAAATCTGGTACGCGGCAACGGGTACCGGTGAGATATCGGCCGCGGCGCGCACCACATCCAGGTAACTCATCGCCGGCTTGACCATGACGATGTCGGCACCCTCGTCGATGTCGAGTTCGACCTCGTGCACGGCTTCGCGGATATTGCCCGGATCCTGTTGGTAGGTACGCCGATCGCCGACCAGGCTGGACGACACCGCTTCGCGGAACGGGCCGTAGAACGCCGAGGCGAACTTGGCCGCGTAGGCCAGGATGGCGACGTCGGCGTGCCCGGCCGCATCGAGACCGTCACGGATGGCGGCCACCTGACCGTCCATCATTCCGCTCGGGCCCACCACGTGTGCACCCGATTCCGCTTGTGCCACCGCAAGTTCCACGTAGCGCAGGTTGGTCGCGTCGTTGTCCACCCGACCCGCGGCATCCAGCACACCACAGTGCCCGTGGTCGGTGAACTCGTCGAGGCAGGTGTCGGCCATCAGCACCGTGGCGTCACCCAGGTCCTTGGCCAGATCCCGCAAGGCCACATTGAGGATGCCGTCCGGATCGACGCCGACGGCGCCGGTCGGATCCTTGTCCTCGTCACGGGGCACGCCGAACAGCATCAGACCACCCACGCCGGCCGCCACCGCATCGGCGGCCGCCTGGCGCAGCGAATCCCTGGTGTGCTGCATCACGCCGGGCATGGAACTGATGGCTCGCGGCTCGTCGATGCCGTCCGCGACGAACATCGGGAGCACGAGATGGCGTGGTTCCAAAGAAGTTTGGGCCACCAGACGACGCATTGCCGGCGTGGTACGCAGGCGACGAGGACGGTGTCTCGGGTAGGTCACTAGCGCGTCTCCTCCTCCGCGAAACCGCATTCCAGCAGAAGAACTCCGAGTGCAGACCTGCCGGAATGCCGTTTCGGCGGACGTTTATCTGCGGCGACTCTTCTTTCGCGGCGGGGGCAGCGCCCCTTCGGCCCGCAGTCGAGCGGCGTGCTCGGCAAGCGCATCGACCAGCGGTCCCACCGCGGCCGACTCGGGCTGGACATCCACCCGCAGGCCGAATTCCGCTGCGGTTTCAGCAGTTTTCGGTCCGATGCAGGCCACGATGGTCCGGGCGTGCGGCTTACCGGCGATACCGACCAGGTTGCGCACCGTCGAGCTCGAGGTGAAACAGACCGCGTCGAAGCCGCCGGTCTTGATCATCTCGCGGGTCTGCGCCGGCGGCGGAGCCGCACGCACGGTGCGGTAGGCGGTGACGTCCTCGATCTCCCAGCCGCGCTCACGCAGGCCCTCGGCCAGCGTCTCGGTGGCGATGTCGGCGCGGGGCAGCAGCACCCGGTTCACCGGGTCGAAAACCTCGTCGAACGGCGGGAACTCGTCGAGCAGGCCCAGCGAGGACTGCTCCCCCGACGGCACCAGCTCGGGATTGATTCCGAAGGCCCGCACCTTGTCGGCGGTGGCCTGCCCGACACACGCGATCTTCACGCCGGAGAACGCCCGCGCGTCCAGGCCGAACTCGTTGAACTTCTCCCACACCGCACGCACGGCGTTGGTGGAGGTGAACACCACCCACTGGAACCGGCCGTCGACCAGGCCCTTGACCGCGCGCTCCATCTGCGCGGGGCTGCGCGGCGGCTCGACGGCGATGGTCGGGACCTCGATCGGCAGGGCGCCGTGGCCCACGAGCCGGTCGCTCATCTCCCCGGCCTGGTCCTTGGTGCGCGGCACCAGCACGGTCCAGCCGTACAGGGCGCGGCTCTCCCACCAGTTCAGCTTGGCCCGGTTGGCCACCGTCTTGCCGATGGTGACGACCAGCGGACCGGTCAGCGGCCCCGCCAGCTCACTTCCGGCCGGCTTCTCCAGCACGGCCTTGTCGAGCAGACCACCGAGCGTGGTCTCCACCGAACGCTGCTGGCAGGTGGTACCGCTCGCGGTCACCACTGCCGGGGTGCTGTCGACCAGGCCCTGCTCGATGAGGGTGCGGGCGGCATCCGGCAGGTGCGACGCGGTCGCGTGCAGGATCAGCGGCCCGGGCGCGGCGGCCAGCGCCGCCCAGTCCACGTCACCGCGGACATCGGCCACGGTGTGCGCCGACCCCAGCGGCAGGCCCGCGTAGGTAGGCACCGCGCTGGTGGCGGGCAGTCCGGGGACGATCTCGAAGTTCATGTGGGACTTGGCCAGCGCACCGATCTCGGTGATGACGGCGTCCACGGACAGCGGGTCGCCGGAGACCAGGCGGACCACGTCGTAGCCGTGACGGGCCTCGGCGATCAACGTCTTGGCCACCTCGGCAGGATCGCCGAGGGCGGGACGGACCTCAGGTCCACCCGCGATGATGGCGGCTTGCGCCGCGTCGGGGGTTCCGGCGGCGTCCTCACCGGCGGCGTCGGCCTTGGCCGGCTCAGCCGGGGCCGGACCGGATGCCGGCGGCAGCTCGGTGCCGATCAGTGCCAGCACTGCTTCGGGGACGTCGGGATCGGTGAACACCAACTCGGCGTGCGCCAGCACAGTTTGTGCCCGTGCCGTCAGCAGCCCCGGATCTCCCGGGCCTGAGCCCACAAATGTGATGCGGCCGGGCTTCGCCTTGCGACCTCGCATGGTCATTCTTCACTCCCGCGCTCTACCAACAGCTCGCGTGCACCCAACTCGAAAAGCTCCGCAGCCACCGAGACACCCAAGTCAGCGGCCCGATCGGGAGTTCCGATGCCGGACGCACGGATCACGTCGGATCCGTCCAGCGTCGCCACGCAGCCGCGCAACGACACCTCTTCGAAGACATTGCCGTCCTCATCGATGGACTCGACCACTTCTGCGATCGCTCCCACCGGTGCGGAACAGCCCGCCTCCAGTTCGGCGAGCAGGGTCCGTTCGGCGGTGACCGCGGCGCGCGTGTCGGCGTCATCCAACTCCGACAGCACCGAAATCAGCTCGGTGTCGCCGGAGCGGCATTCCACCGCGAGCGCACCTTGAGCCGGCGCTGGCAACATCTGCACCGGCTCGAGCGACTCGGTGACTTGATCGAGACGTCCGATACGGGCCAGACCCGCTCGGGCGACCACGATGGCGTCGAGATCGCCGCTCGTAACCCTGTTCAACCTGGTATCTAGGTTGCCTCGTAGGGGGCGGATTTCCAAACCGAGACCCAGTGCTCTAAGCTGCGCGGCCCGTCGCGCACTCGACGTGCCGATCACGGACCCCGCCGGCAACTCGCCGAGCACCAATCCGTCACGCGCCACCAGCGCGTCACGAGGGTCCTCACGGCGCGGGACGGCGGCGATCACAAAGCGATCGTCACGGGCGGTGGGCAAATCTTTGTAGGAGTGAACAGCCATGTCCACCCGGCCGTCGTGGATCGCCTCCCGCAGCGCCGCGGTAAAGACCCCGACGCCGATGTCGGCGATGGGGCCCTGGTTGCGGTCGCCCTCGGTCGAGATGATCACCAGCTCGCAGGGGTGGCCTGCGGCTCGTAAAGCGTCCCTGATGGTGCCGGCCTGCGTGGTCGCCAGCAGGCTACCCCGGGTGCCGATCCGGATCACCGTATCGCGCGTTTCTACCAAGCTCTACTCAGACTTATCGAGATCTGTTGTCATAAAGGGCAATTCGCTGGCCGCCACAGCTTCGACGGCTTGCGGATCGAGTTCGAACAGCTCCCGCAGAGCCTCTGCGTAGCTGTCCCCGCCAGGCGCGCTGGCGAGTTGTTTCACCCGCACCGTGGGTGCGTGCAAAAGCTTGTCGACTACACGGCGGACCGTCTTGGCCACCTCGTCGCGGTGCGCTGCCTCCAGTTCGGGCAGCCGGTTGTCCAGGCGCAACAGCTCGGCCTCCACCACGTCGGCGGCGCGTTGGCGCAGCGCGGTGACGGTTGGGGTGACCTCGGCCATCCGCTGGCCGGCCAGGTAGTTGGCAACCTCGGTGGCAACGATCGTGCGGGCCGCATCGGCGTCGGTGGCCGCGGCCCGCGCCGACGGCTCCCGCTGAATCCGGTCCATGTCGACAACCCAGACACCTGGCAACCCCGACACCGCCGGATCCACGTCGCGGGGCATGCCGAGGTCACAGATGACCAGCTGCCGATCGCCACCGGCGGCGGCGTTGCGCTGCGCCAGGGCATGGTGCACGTCGGCCAGGGAGACCACCGGGCGCACCGCGCCCGTGCTGCTGACCACGACGTCGGCGTCGACCAGAGCCTCCTCCAGGTGGTCCAGGGAGAAGGCCTGCGCCTGTACGCCTTGTTCGGTGAGATTCTCCGCGAGGCGTTCGGCCCGGGGCAGTGAGCGGTTCACCACATGAACCCGCTCGATCCCGGCCCGCACCAGGTGCGCACCGGCCAGGGCGCCCATGGAGCCCGCGCCGATCACGGCCGCGGTACGCCCGGCGATCCCGCCGGTGAGTTTGGTCTCGGCCATTCCGAGGGCGACCGAGACGACGGATGCGCCCGCGGCGTCGATCCCGGTCTCGGAATGCACCCGCTTGCCGACGTTGAGGGCCCGCTGGGCCAGCTCGTGCAGCGTGCGCCCGACGGTCTGGTGTTCCTCGGCCGAGGCGTAGGCGCGACGCACCTGACCCAGCACCTGGGCTTCACCGATGACCGCCGAATCCAGGCCGCTGGTCACCGCGAACAGGTGCTCGACGGCGGCCTCGGCGTACCGGACGTAGGCGTATTTGGTGAGATCGTTGAGCGACATCCCGGAGTGCTCGGAGAGCACCTGCCCGATAATCGACAGACCGCCGTGGAAGGCCTCCACCACGGCGTATATCTCGACGCGGTTGCAGGTGGACAGGACCATGGCCTCGGTGACCAGAGAGGAGCGAAGCACCTCGTCGATGATCTTGGCCTGATCGGACTCGTCAGTGCTCAACTGCTCGAGAACAGACACCGGCGCGCTGCGGTGCGAAACCCCGAATAGCAGCACACTCACGGCTTCATCACCACGTCACCAAGGTAATCGTTTCCGGCCCGCCCACCAAATTTCATCTGGTGGGAAGGTCGGCCCTAAGCGCCTGCTCGTCGACTTCCCAATAGCTGTGCTGGGTCCCGTTCAGCAAAATCACCGGCAACAGATCGCCGTAGCGGGCCCGCAGCGTGGTGTCGCCCGCACCGGCGGCGACGTCCACGTCCGTCGTCACCAGCTCGAAGTCCAGTTCTTCATGCAATGCGCCCAGCTCCTGCGCCGCCCGCTCACACATGCTGCAGCCCGCCCGGGTCAGCAACGTCACAGTGGCTCGACCGCTGGTACCCGCCCGCTCGCCCTCCATAGCGCCAGTATCCCGGCCGCGTGACTTAGGGTGAATTCGTGCCCGAATCCGGTAGTGCCGATGCGCTCGAACAGGAGCTTGCCGCCGAGGCCAGCGCCGAACTCGCAGTGACCGAGCTCGAGTCCGACACCGACCCCACCGGGACGCCGGTGCCGCCGCCCGATCTGACGGCCGCGGCGTTCTTCGACGTCGACAACACCCTGGTGCACGGATCGTCGCTGGTGCACTTCGCCCGCGGCCTGGCCGCCCGCAAGTACTTCACCTACCGCGACATCCTGGGCATCGTCTACGCCCAGGCCAAGTTCCAGTTCACCGGCAAGGAGAACAGCGACGACGTCGCCGAGGGCAAGCAGAAGGCCCTGGCGTTCATCGAGGGCCGCTCCACCGCCGAGCTCGTCGAGCTGGGCGAGGAGATCTACGACGAGATCATCGCCGACAAGATCTGGCCGGGAACCCGGGCGCTGGCCCAGATGCACCTGGACGCCGGGCAGCAGGTGTGGCTCGTCACCGCGACGCCCTACGAGTTGGCCGCCACGATTGCCAAGCGTCTGGGGTTGACGGGTGCGCTGGGGACGGTCGCCGAATCGGTCGACGGGGTGTTCACCGGCCGGCTGGTCGGCGACATCCTGCACGGCACCGGCAAGGCCCACGCGGTGCGGTCCCTGGCCATTCGGGAAGGGCTCAACCTGCGCCGGTGCACCGCCTATTCGGACAGCTTCAACGACGTGCCGATGCTGTCCCTGGTCGGTACCGCGGTGGCCATCAACCCCGACGCCGCGCTGCGCGACGTGGCCAGGGAGCGCGGCTGGGAGATCCGCGACTTCCGCACCGCACGCAAGGCTGCACGCATCGGGGTGCCGTCGGCATTGGCGCTCGGCGCGCTGGGCGGTGCGCTGGCCGCCGCGGCCTCCCGCCGCCACGACATTCGCTGAGCTAGCAGGCCGCGTTATAAGCTTCCGCGGCGGGTCACACCACGCGGGCCCCACAGCCATGCACGTTTCGTGCGCACCGCGCACCGCATACCGAACAGCGCAGGGAATATGAGCATCGCCGCAAACATCATCGGGACGCACTACCGGTACCCCGACTACTTCGAGGTCGGCCGGGAGAAGGTCCGTGAGTTCGCCCGCGCGGTCAAGGACGACCATCCCGCGCTCTATGACGCCGAGGCGGCCAAGGAATTCGGCCACGACTCCGTGGTGGCGTCGGTGACGTTCCTCGCCGTGGCCGGCCGACGGGTCCAGCTCGAGCTGTTCGACAAATTCGACATCCCGATCAATCTGGAGCGCGTGCTGCACCGCGACCAGAAGCTGATCTTCCACCGGCCGATCATGGTCGGCGACAAGCTGTGGTTCGACTCCTACCTGGACTCGGTCATCGAGTCGCACGGCACCGTGATCGCCGAGGTCCGGGCCGAGGTCACCGACGACGACGGCAACCCGGTAGCCACGAGCATCGTCACCATGCTCGGTGAGGCGGCCATCGACGAGGCCGACGAGATCAGTTCACAGATCGCCGCGGCGCGCGATGCCGCGATCGCCAAGATGGTTGCTGGGCAAAAGTCCGGCGCCTGATTTTTCTTTGCGCGAGCACGTATAAAACTGCCCACTTCCGCAAGGAAGTGGGCAGTTTTGTTACCGGTCGCGGTAAAGAGGAGAGGCGAAAAGCTCAGCCGAAGAACATGTTTCGGCGCCCCGCCAGCAGCTGATACAGCGTGTGCTGGATGGTCTCGCGGACCTGATCGGTCAGCTCGAAGGTGACCATCGGATCGTCGGCGGCGCTCTCGTCGTAGTCGACCGTCTCGATCGGCTCACCGAACTGGATGTGCCACTTCGAGGGCAACGGCACGAGGCCGAGCGGGCCCGCCAGCGGGAACAGCGGGGTCACCGGGAAGTACGGCAGACCGAGCAACCGGGCCAGCAGCTTGACGTCGGCCATCATCGGGTAGATCTCCTCCGAGCCCACGATCGAGCACGGCACGATCGGCGCCTGGGCCCGCAGAGCTGCGGAAACGAAGCCGCCGCGGCCGAACCGCTGCAGCTTGTAGCGATCCTTGAAGTTCTTGCCCAGCCCCTTGAAGCCTTCCGGGAAGACTGCGGTGAGCTCGCCGTTGGCGAGCAGCCGGTGCGCGTCGGCGGTGCAGGCCATGGTGTGCCCGGCCTTGCGTGCGGCAGCCCCGACCATCGGCAGATCGAACACCAGGTCCGCGGCGAGCAGACGCAGATCGCGGTTGAGCGGATGGTGATCGTGAACGGCCACCTGGGTCATCAGCCCGTCGAAGGGCAGCACCCCGGCGTGGTTGGCCACCACGAGCGCCGCGCCGCTCTCGGGCAGGTTCTCGATACCGGAAACCTCGACCCGGAACCAGGATCGGAAAAACGTTCTCAGCAAAGGCAGAAAGATTGCATTGGTGATGTGCGGGTCGAACCCGAACTCGTCCACCGAGTACTCACCGGTCATCCGGGTGCGGATGAATTCCGAGACCGCTGCTATGCCCTTGACGAGTTCGCTGGGGCCTTCGTCGACGGACGAGCCCGAGGCACCGCTGCGCCGCTGATCGATCTCCCGCACCACCGCGGCGATCTGCTCGGCCGAGGCACGGCTTCCCGGATCCGCCAGAACCGACGGATGCCGACGGGCGCTGTCGGACCGCGCCGCCGCGCGGCGCGCGGCCGCCGAACGGTTCGAGTTCCCGTGTAGCGGAATAACTTTCGCCTTGGATTCAGCCGCCACGTCGATACCTTCTCCCACCCCGGATAGAGCCAGTCCTAATATCCCAAACGCTGCGCCACCCCCATGGCGCGACTCTCCATTGAGCGTACCCATCGCGGATCGAGTATCGGTGTCAATCCACGACCACGGACGTAGTCGTCGAATGCCTCGGCCGTCGTCCACTTGGGACTGTAACCCAGATCCCTGTGCATTCGCGTAGTGTCCATGACCCTGCCGTAGCTCAGATAGTTCATCTGATCGCGGTCGAGTTCGGTGTAACGCGTTGCGCGACTGAGCGAATTGATCGCCGACAACGCCCCGCTCGGCACCGGGAGCCGAACCCGTCCCGAACGCCGGATCGCCTGGCTCATCATGATGATGCCCGAGGCGCCGATGTTGAACGTGCCCCCTTTGCCTGCCATCGATGCACGTTCCAGCGCGCCCAGGGCGTCCTGTTCGTGCAGCAGTTGCAGCCGTGCGTCGTGCCCGACGACCGAAGGAACGACCGGACCGGCCAGATACCGCGAGAGTGCGGTGTCCATCGCCGGCCCGATCATGTTGGCCAGCCGCAGGATCGTCAGATCGATGTCAGGACGGCGCCGGGCGAGACCCCGCGCATAGCCCTCGATGTCGATGCTGTCGCGGGCGAACCCGTCGCCCGGCGGACGACGAGCACTGCTCTCCTCGCTGAACATCACCGGATCGCGCGAGCTCGAGCCGTACACCTCGGAGGTGGACTTGAGCACGACCCGACGAACGGACGGTGCTTTCTGGCAGGCGGCGAACAGCTGGATCGCGCCCATCACGTTGAGTTCCTTCAACGTGGCGCGACCTCCGGAGCGCGGAGCGTAGGACGCCGCCGCGGCATGCACGACGGTGTCCACGTTCCCGTTACGGATCACCTTGGCGATGAACGGGTTGCGGATGTCGGCGCGGACGAACTCCGCCCGCCCCATCCGGCGCATCATGTCCTTGCTCGGCACCACCGCGTCAACGGCGATGACATGCTCGATCGCCGGGTTCTGCACCAGCCTGGCGGTCAGATAACCACCGAGGAACCGGCACGCACCCGTGACCAGAACGACTTTCGGAGAGGGAGCCGTACCGGCGGACTTACCTCCGCCGGACGAATCCGCATCAGAAGACCCGGGGACTCCCGTCGGGCGTCCCCCCGAACGACCATCAGAATCCATCGGCTCAGCCTAGCGGCCGCAGCGGAAAGCTACTTGCCGAGTTTTCTACGCTGCACCCGGGTACGGCGAAGCAGCTTGCGGTGCTTCTTCTTCGACATACGCTTACGCCGCTTCTTGATGACTGAGCCCATAAAGTCTGGTGTCTCCGCTACTCACGCTGGATGGTTGACCCGGTCACTTTACCCGGGCCTACCACCGAAACGGAAAACGCCAGCCTGCTCACTGCGCCCAGACCGCTGCGGTGTGTGCCTATCCGGCGTCGAAGTACGAAGACTCCAGCAGATCATGGACCGCCTTGGCGTGGACCCGGAACGATCGGCCCACTCGAACCGCAGGCAGTTCACCGTTGTGCACCAACCGGTACACCGTCATCTTCGAGACCCTCATCAAGCTCGCCACTTCGGCGACCGTCAGAAATTGAGCCCGAGGCTGACCGTCGCCAGCATCCCGCGCCGATGGCCCGTTCATAGACGTCATCGCAACCCAATCAATCAGGCACAGGCAGTTCCAGCGGCTTCCCCACCGCTGGCACCGACCCGCGCATACAAAGGGAGAATAGCGTGGCGGGTGGGGTTACTGCGACGGGTGTGGGCTAATCAGTTGGAATTAATCTAATTACTCAGATGTAATTCCGAGCTGCTCAGAGCGCGTTTTCGCGGCCTGAACGGCGTTGGAGACCGCACCCCGCAGTCCCCCGCGCTCCAGTTCCCGCAGTCCAGCGGCGGTGGTACCGGCCGGCGAGGTCACCATTGCCCGCAGTCGCGCGGGCGTCGTGTCCAGCGCAGCGCCTCCGGCCGCGTTCACCTCATCGAGACGTTCGAGCAGCATCGCCGCCGAGCCCGCCATCGTCTGGACCGCCAGATCGGTGGCCACCGCGCGCGACAGACCCGATTCCACGCCCGCATCGACCAGCGCCTCGACCATCAGGAAAAAGTACGCCGGCCCCGACCCGGACACCGCAGTCACCGCGTCCAGCTGCGACTCGTTCACGGTGAGCACGCCACCGACCGCATCGAAGATCGACGAGACCTCCTTGAGCTGCTCGGCAGTGGCAAACCGGCCCGCCGCCAGAGCGCTCACCCCGCCTCCGACCACGATCGGCGAGTTCGGCATCACCCGGATCACCGGCGACCCGGCCGGCAGCTTGTTCTCGTAGTACGACGTGCTGACGCCGGCCGCGATGCTGACGAACACCTGCTCGGCGGTGTCGGAATCGGCGCGGGCCGCCGCATCGGCGATCTCGTCGATCGCACTCGCGACATCGGTCGGCTTCACCGCGATCACCACGTAGGCGGCGTTGTCGGCGGCATCGGCGACAGAGGTCACCAGCACCGAGTACTTCTCCGACAGGTACTTGGCCCGGTCCGGATATTTCTCCGCAACCACCAGGTCCTTGACCTGCCTACCAGCCCGTAACAGCCCCGACAGCAGCGCCTCGCCCATGCTTCCGCCGCCGATGATCGCGATTCTCGACATGGGCGACAGCATTCCATGTCCGCGCGTCAGCGCCGTCAGCCCGGCGCGGGGACCATCGCCAGCTGACGCGTCTGCACGATGATGCGGCCCTCGCAGTCGACCACGATGTGGTCCTCGTCGAACCAGTCCTGGCCGATCTGCACCGAGGTACACATCACGCGCAGCCAGCCGTCGGCCGGCAAGGACCGCAGATAGGCCGTCAGCTGGACCGTGGGCGCCCAACCGGTGCGTTCCACGGCGAATGTCACCGGAGCCGACACATCGCCGCACAGGAGCGCGAACAGGACGTCCGGAGCGACACCCTTCGGCCGCACCCAGTACTCGAAGACCGGCGGCCCGCCGTCGGTGCGCGGCCCCATGGTGTGCAGCGCCGGGCGGATGTCACAGCCGTGCGCCAGGTGCACGACGTGCTCCATCGGATGCCCCGGTCCGATCGGCTCCAGCCCGGGCGGCGGTTCTGGCGTCATCAGCGGCACCACGGGGTTGAACGACAGCAGCGGCGGCACATGATGCTCGGGCTCGCCGAGGGTCACCGCCACCGTCACCGCCGTGCGCTCGCCCTGCCGGAGTTCGACGTCCACCAGACCGATCCGGCGGCCCCGCTTGCGGACCGTGGTGATCACCTGCATCGGACCGGGATCCGGCGCCCACAGGTAGTTTCCCGAGACCGCGAGGGGTTGCGCGGACGTGCCCAGCTCGGTGCGGGCGGCGTTGGCACACAGCGCGAGCATGGCGCCGCCGTGCACCTTGGGCCCGATCGTCCAATGCTCGTTGAGCTCACCGTGATAGACGCCGTCGCCGGCGGCCGTGAGCTCCATGGCATCGGTGAACAGGGTGGAACCAGTCATGTGCGTCCTCTACTGGGGTAGGCGGAATCGGGTTCAGCGCAACAGGTGCGTACGGGCGAACTGCAACGACTCGGTCAGCAGCGCCTCGCGTTCGGTGGCCGTCCGCGCCGCCGACGTGGTGACCTCGAGGACGACATGGCCGGAGAAATTGCCCGCGGCCAGGAGCTGGCACACCTCGGCGGTGGGCTGGGTGCCGCGGCCCGGAACCAGATGCTCGTCGGTGGAGGCGCCCTTGCCGTCACACAGATGCAGGTGCACCAGGCCGTCGCCCATGCGCCGGGCCATGTCCATCGCGTCGGTGCCCGCCGTCGCGGTGTGGCTCAGATCGAGTGTGTAGTGCGCGTGATTGCCGTCCAGCGGGTCGTAGGACGGCGCAAAGGCGGAGATGCCGGGGCCCGGCCGGCCGCCGCGCTTGCGCATCCGCTCCACCGAGGTACCGCCCGCCCCGAAGAACCGGTCGGCCCGGAACGGGAACATGTTCTCCACCGCCACCAGGACCTCGCTGTCGGCCTCCAGTTGGGCGACCTGGTCGCTGAACCCCTCGGCATAGCGTCGCTGCCAGCGGAACGGCGGATGCACCACGACGGTCTGCGCGCCCAGTTGTTCGGCGGCCCGCACGCTGCGTTCCAGTTTCGGGATCGGGTTGGCACCCCACACCCGCTGCGAGATCAGCAGGCACGGCGCATGCACCGACAACACCGGCACGCCATAGTGCGCCGACATCTTCGCGATCGTGTCGATATCCTGGCTGACCGATTCCGCCCACACCATCAGCTCGACACCGTCGTAGCCGAGACGGGCGGCGTACTCGAAGGCCGCCTCCGTCCTCAGCGGATAGACCGAGGCGGTGGACAGACCGATCTTGATGGCGGGGCGCACAACCCAATTGTGTACTGAGGCTGCTTCACTCCTCGCGTGCGCAGGCGCTAACTCGCCTGCAGCAGCGCCAGCGGTCCGAACGTCACCAGGGCCCCTACCGCCACCGCGGTCAGCGTGCTGCCGATGTCCTCGGTCTTGCGGACCACCCGCACGCCACCGGCCAGGCCGAGGATGACCAGCACCCCGAGCACCAGCGCGACGATGGTGTTCCACTTCCACAGCTGATCGAAGGCGACGAACAGGCCGGCCCCGAAGGCCACCGCGATCACGCACTGACCGACGATCCACATTCCGCGGACCATCGGGGACGCGGGCGGCTGCTCGTCGTCGAATTCGTCGTGCTCATCGAAATCGCCGGCCGTGCCGGTGCCCTCGGACAGGTCTCCGTCGTGTTCGAGATCGACCTCGTCGCGGCCACGGGGGCGGCGGGCCTGCTCGTCGGCGACGGACCCGCCGCCGAACAACGGGCCGAGCGAAGCGTAGGAACGATCGCCGTATTCGTCGTCGTAGTCGTCACCCGCGTAGTCGTCGTAGCCGGTGTCGTCGACGGAGTCCACATCGAGGTCATGCGCGTCGGCCTCCACCAGCGCGTCGGCCGGCTCTGCGGCGTCGTCCGCGCCGAGGTCGTAGAGCGGGTCGGGGCTCATCCGCTCGGCGCCGGTACCCGACGGCCGGTAGTCGCGTGCCGGCGTCTTGGGCTGCGCGCGGCGCGGACGTGGCCGGAATTCGATCGGCTCCGGGTCGGCGTCACGTGCCGCCAGGTGCGCGTCGTAGTCGTCCTCGGCCTCGGTGCGCACCTCTTCGGGCTCCACCGGCCTGGGCGGCTTGACCCGAGGTACCCGAGGGGGCCGGGGGCCGCCGTTGCGGACCCGCGGCTCGTCCCGCGGTTGTTCGCGGGGCTCGCGTGTTTCGCGTGTTTCGCGGGGTTCATCGCGGATCGGGGCCACGACGGCGGTGTCGACCAGTGGATCAGGCGCGGGAACCGACTCGTCGAGGGGTTCGGGCTCCATGTCATCGGTGATGATCGGGATCTCGCCGGTGAGTTCGGCGACCGTCACCGAGTCGCTGTTACCGCGCCGGCGCCGACGGCGACCGCCGACCGGGGGTGCCCCGATCGTCCCGTTCTTTGCCAGCAACTCGGCGACCGAGATCGGTCGGGTGCCGGATGGGCTGTTCTCTGGTCCTGTCATACCTATGTTGCCTTTGGGGCTAGCTTTTCCTTAACGACCGGCGTCCCGCGCCGACGTCTCTACCAAGGCTGTGCCGTCGGCCTCGCTGTCGAGTTTCCGCAGAATCAACCCCTCCCGCAACGCCCAGGGGCAAATGTCGACGGAATCGATCTCCAGTGCTCGCATACTAGCCTCAGCTACCAAAGCACCGGCCACGATCTGTGGTGCCCTCTCGGCACTCACCCCTTCCAGTTCGGCACGGTCAGCCGCTGTCATCCTAGAGATGAAAGCTATGAGCTGTCTTAATCCAGCCGCGGTGAGGGTCCGCTTCACCCGCGGGCCTGCACCTGAGGGGGCCGCCCCGGTGAGCCGGGCCAGCGATCGGAAGGTCTTCGACGTCGCCACCGCGAGGTCCGGGTTGCCGGAGCGCCGCATGGTGGTGCCGGCATCGGCGAGCTCGGTGGCCAGCCAGTCCCGCAGCATCGCGACCCGGCGCCGCCCAGGAGGGTCTTCGGCCAACCACTCCCTGGTCAACCGGCCTGCTCCCAGGGGCAGCGAGAGCGCCACCTCCGGCTCTTCGTCGACCCCGCTGGACAGTTCCAGCGAGCCACCGCCGATATCGATGTTGATGATGCGGCCCGCGCTCCAGCCGTACCAGCGGCGCACCGCCAGGAACGTCAGGCGGGATTCGTCGACCCCGCTCAGCACGCCGAGGGAAACCCCGGTCTCGGCCCGCACCCTGGCCAGCACCTCCTCGGAGTTGGTGGCGTCGCGCACCGCAGAGGTGGCAAACGCCATCAATTCGGCACAACCCGAGCTGGTGGCAATCTTGGCGAACTCGTCAACGGTGGCCACCAGGCTGTCGGCACCCTTGCGGGTCAGTTTGCCGGAGCTGTCGATGGCCTCGGCGAGTCGCAACGCTGCCTTGGTGGAGCTCATCGGGGTCGGGTGTCCGCCACGGCGTGCATCCACCACAAGGAGATGAACCGTGTTGCTCCCGACATCGAGCACGCCTAACCGCACTGCACCAACCTAACCGCAGCCGACCAGCGCTTCGTGGCCGGACCTCCCGCAACCCCCGAGATGGGCCTGCCCGGGCTGTGGGACTTCCCACCGTGCGTCGTCCTGCGGTTGGGAAATGCGTTCCGCCATATAGGGGTACCGTTTGCGCCGTGACAGATGTGCATCCCGGCGAAGTCGAACTCGACTTTGCCCGCGAATGGGTGGAGTTCTATGACCCGGAGGACGCGACCCATCTGATCGCGGCCGATATGACGTGGTTGCTGTCCCGCTGGACGTGTGTGTTCGGCACACCGGCCTGCAAGGGCACCGTCGAGGGCCGCCCGGACGACGGCTGCTGCTCGCATGGCGCATTCCTTTCTGACGACGACGACCGGGCCCGGCTCGATGACGCGGTCAAACAGCTGACCGACGAGGACTGGCAGTTCCGGGACAAGGGCCTGGGCCGCAAGGGCTTCCTGGAGGACGACGAGTACGACGGCAAGCCGAACCTGCGGACCCGGAAGTACAAGGGGGCGTGCATCTTCCTGAACCGCCCGGGCTTTCCCGGCGGCATCGGATGCGCGCTGCACAGCAAGGCCCTCAAGCTCGGGGTCGAGCCGCTGACCATGAAGCCCGACGTGTGCTGGCAGTTGCCGATCCGGCGCAGCCAGGAATGGATCACCCGGCCCGATGACACCCAGGTCCTGCGCACCGTCATCACCGAGTACGACCGGCGCGGCTGGGGCGAGGGCGGTGCGGACCTGCACTGGTACTGCACCGGTGACCCCGCCGCCCACGTCGGCGCCCGCCCGGTGTTCGAGTCCTACGCCCCCGAGCTCACCGCGGTGCTCGGCGAGAAGGCCTACGCCGAGTTGGCCGCGATGTGCCGGCGGCGCAGCGCGCTGGGCCTGGTCGCCGTGCATCCGGCGACCCGCGCCGCCGAGCACACCGAGTGAGAACTCAGCCCTCCAGCTTGTAGCCGAGGCCTCGCACCGTGACGAGGTGCACGGGGTTGGCCGGATCGGACTCGATCTTGGACCGCAGCCGCTTGACATGCACGTCAAGGGTTTTGGTGTCACCTACGTAGTCGGCGCCCCACACCCGGTCGATGAGCTGGCCGCGGGTGAGCACCCGGCCACTGTTGCGCATCAGGTATTCCAGGAGGTCGAACTCCTTGAGCGGCAACGTGATCTGCTCGCCGTTGACGCTCACGACGTGGCGTTCCACATCCATCCGGACCGGGCCGGCTTCCAGCACGCCGTCACCGATCGCGCTGTCGTCGGTGTCGGAGCCACGCCGCAGCACCGCCCGGATCCGCGCGATCAGCTCGCGGGCCGAATACGGCTTGGTGACATAGTCATCGGCACCCAACTCGAGGCCGACGACCTTGTCGATCTCACTGTCCCGTGCGGTGACCATGATCACCGGCACGCTGGACCGGGCACGCAGTTGCTTACAGACATCGGTACCGCTCATCCCCGGCAGCATCAGGTCCAGCAGGACGATATCGGCGCCGGAACGCTCGAACTCGGCCAGTGCAGAGGGACCATCGGCCACCACGGTGGCCTCGAAGCCTTCCTTGCGGAGCAGGAATGCCAGGGGATCGGCCAGCGACTCCTCGTCCTCAACGATCAACACGCTGGTCATCGGTCTCGCTAATCCTCTCGGTCGTCTGAGTCACCTGTGGACTCATCGGTTTCGGGATAGGCCGGAATCGACAAAGTGAATGTCGACCCGGTGCCCGGCTGACTCCACAGCCGGATGGTTCCGTTGTGGTTCGCGGCCACATGTTTGACGATCGCCAGGCCCAGCCCGGTACCGCCGGTGGCGCGCGACCGGGCCTTGTCGACCCGGAAGAACCGCTCGAAGACCCGTTCCTGATCGGCCTTGGCGATTCCGATACCGCGGTCGGTGACCGCGATCTCGACGCTGCCGCCCCGCCGGCGCCGGCTCACCGAAATGCCGGATCCGTTGGGCGAGTACGCAATTGCATTGGACACCAGATTGGCAATGGCCGTCACGAGCAAGGTCTGGTCCCCCAGCACCCGGTAGCCGGTCGCGGCATCGGTGGTGATCGATATGTCGGCCTTGTCGGCGGCCACCTTGTGCCGCGACAGCGCCTCGGACACCACGGTGTCGACGTCGACGGCCCCCAGATCGGGCAGGCGCTCGGCGCCCTGCAGCCGGGACAGTTCGATCAGCTCGCCCACCATGTCGGCCAGCCGCAGCGATTCGGCCACCATCTTGTCGGAGAAGCGGCGCACCATGTCGGGGTCGTCAGCGGAGGCCTGGAGCGCCTCCGCGAGCACCCGCATGGCCCCCACCGGGGTCTTGAGCTCGTGGCTGACATTGGCGACGAAGTCGCGCCGCGTGGCTTCCATCCGGGCGTGCTCGGACTGGTCGTCGGCGTAGACGACCGCGAAGCGGCGGTCCTCACTGCTCAGCGGCCGCACCCAGCCGCGCACCGAGATGCCCGACCGCCCGGGGTGCGGGAGCTTGCGGGGCGACAGATCGACGTCGATGGGCTGGCCGGTGGCGAACACCTGCTCGGCTGCGCGCCACGCCCGGTCGTCGAGCAGGCGGTCCCGCACGACACCGAGTTCGGTCGCACGGTCGTTGGCGTAGACGACGTCGTTGAACGTGTCGACCACGACGATGCCGTTGGGCGCTGCAGACACGATGTGCTGCAGCATCTGCGACACCGTCAGGCCTGCCTGATCAGCCTCGCGCTGCTGCCGCTTGGCCACGATGCGGGGGGCGACCACGGCGGCCACCCCCGCACCGACGATCAGCGCGAGCAACGACACGACCGCCGTCAGCAGTAACGCCGACACCAAGCTCACGCGAAAATCGTACGCACACGGTGAACGTCATCCCAGCAGCGTGCGGCCAAAACGGGACAAGTCACACCGACAAATACAGGAGTTCGGCTGTCGTTAACCCTCGGTAACCTGCTGTTTGCCCGCAAGCCTGCGTGTCCAGCGAACTATTTCTTGGCACCCTGCGCGGCGACGGCGGCGGCACCGGCGGCGGCTGCCTCGGGGTCGAGGTACTGACCACCTGCGACCAGGGGCTTGAGGTTCTCGTCGAGGTCGTAGCGCAGCGGGATGCCGGTCGGGATGTTCAGGCCGACGACCTCCTCGTCGGACATTCCGTCGAGGTACTTGACCAGCGCACGCAGCGAGTTTCCGTGGGCGGCGATCAGGACGGTCTTGCCGGCCTTGAGGTCGGGCACGATCGTCGCCTCGTAGTACGGCACGAACCGGGTGACGACGTCCTTGAGGCATTCGGTCAGCGGGCCGCCACCGATGTCGGCGTAGCGCGGGTCGGCGTCCTGGCTGAACTCGCTGCCCTTCTCGATGGCCGGCGGCGGGGTGTCGTAACTGCGCCGCCACGCCATGAACTGCTCTTCGCCGTACTTTTCCTTGGTCGCAGCCTTGTCCAGGCCCTGCAGCGCGCCGTAGTGCCGCTCATTGAGCCGCCAGTCGCGGTGCACGGGGATCCAGTGCCGGTCAGCGGCGTCCAGTGCCAGGTTGGCCGTGGTGATCGCGCGACGCAGCAGCGAGGTGTAGACCACGTCGGGCAGCACGTCGTTCTCGACCAACAGCTGGCCGCCGCGGACGGCCTCGGTGCGGCCCTTGTCGGTGAGGTCGACGTCGACCCATCCCGTGAACAGGTTCTTCTGGTTCCAGTCGCTCTCACCGTGGCGGAGCAGGATCAGCGTCGGCATGGGTTAGTCTTCCTCCTCGCGTGCGGGCCGTGTGATCTTCTCACGAGCACTCAGTCGTCGATGAGGTGCTCGAACGCTTCCAAGTTCTTCAGCGACTCACCGCGCGACACCCGCCACTCCCACTCTTTCTGGATGGAGGAGCGGAAACCCAGCTCCAGCAAGGTGTTGAAGTCGGAGTCGACGGCCTCGAGCACCTGGCCGAGCACGCGGTCGATCTCGTCGGCGCTGACCGACTCCAGCGACATCCGGCCGACGAGGTAGATGTCGCCGACGTTGTCGAGGGTGTAGGCGACGCCGTAGAGCCTGCGGTTGCGCTTGAGCAGGAACCGGTAGACGCCCTCGAAGTTCTCGTCGGGCTTGCGGCACACGAACGCCTCGACGCGCACCGAATGCTCGCCGATGCTCAGGATGGTGTTGGTCTTGAGCTTCCGTTCCCCCGGCAACTCGACGACGATGCCGGGCAGGCCGCCGCGTGCGCCCTCGTGATGGTGGTAGACCAGCTCGTGCTCGTCGAGGCTGTCGGTGATGGTCTTTACGACGTCGCTCATAGGGCCCGCACCCCACGGCGCAGCGCGAACCGGCGCCCCGGACGCCGACCAGACGGCCTGCGGTGTCGGGACCGGTAGTCACTCATGGCATGGGCATAGCTGTTCAGCAGGGCGTCGACGGTGTGCGCCCAGGAGAACTGTGCGGCGTGGGCCGCGGCAGCCACGCGCAACGGACCCGGATCGCGCTGCAGCACGCCGTCGATGGCGGCCGCCCAGTCGTCGACGTCGTGTCCGTCGACCAGGGCGCCGCTGACCCCGTCGGCCACCGCGACCGGCAGGCCGCCGACCGCGGCCGCCACCACGGGCGTCCCGCAGGCCTGGGCCTCGATCGCGACCAGGCCGAACGACTCGGAGTAGCTGGGCACCGCGACCAGATCGGCGGCGCGGTACACGTTGACCAACTGTTCGCGGGACTGCGGGGGCAGGAACGTCACGCGGTCGGTGATACCCAGTTCGTCGGCAAGACGAACCAGGGTGTCGGGTTCGGCCAGGCCACTGCCCGACGGCCCGCCGGCGACCAGCACCCGGACC
Source organism: Mycolicibacterium arcueilense (assembly GCF_058536225.1). Lineage (NCBI taxonomy): Bacteria > Bacillati > Actinomycetota > Actinomycetes > Mycobacteriales > Mycobacteriaceae > Mycobacterium > Mycolicibacterium arcueilense. The sequence continues at coordinate 116,827 of NZ_JBZTYL010000019.1, read as the reverse complement.
CCGGGCAGTTTGGCGGCGGCCCGCAACAGCACGTCGGGCGCCTTGAGCGGCTGGATCCGGCCCACGAACGCCACCACCTGCTCGTGGGACGCAATGCCCAGGACTGCCCGCGCCGCGTCGCGATCACCCGGGGTGAAGGCATCCAGGTCAACCCCGGGATGCACCACATCGATCCGTCCCGGATCGGCGTGGTGCAGCGAAACCAGTTGCTGCGCTTCATGTTCGGTGTTGACGATGAGGCGGTCAGCCTCGTCGACCACCTGCTGCTCCCCCACCGCGCGCAGCGGCGGCTCGGGCGAATCACCGGCGGCCAGAGCGGCGTTCTTCACCGCGGCCAGGGTGTGCGCGGTGTGCACGAGCGGCACCGCCCAGCGGTCCCGGGCCAGCCAGCCGACCTGACCGGACAGCCAGTAGTGCGAGTGGACGACGTCGTAATAGCCGGGCTCGTGCGTCGCCTCGGCGCGCAACACCCCCGCGGTGAACGCGCACAGCTGCGTGGGCAGGTCGTACTTGTCCAGGCCCTCGAACGGCCCGGCCACCACATTGCGCACCAACACCCCCGGCGCCACCGGCACCACCGGGGCGTCCGACGAGGAGGTGGCCCTGGTGAAAACCTCCACCTCGACGCCACGACGGGCCAGCTGCAACGCAGTCTGCAGCACGTAGACATTCATCCCGCCGGCATCACCGGTGCCCGGCTGCGCCAGCGGCGAAGTGTGTACGGAAATCACCGCAACGCGGCGAGGAAGCTCGAGGTCTGACGCTAGACGCACACCTCTATGTCTACACCGCGGCTATGCCGGCCCCGCTCGCCGACCGGCGGGTTTGGGCACGCCGCATGGCGCCGATCGGATCCGCGTAGAGACCGCCAAGCGAAACGATGCCGGCACTGGCCTCCTGAACCCGGTTACCGAAGGCCGTCAGCCGGATGTCGCGGGGCCCCAGCACCGAGCGGCGCGTGACGGCGTCCTCCACGACGGGCATGCCTTCGGGGTATTCGGTGAAGGCCTGGCCCCCGAGCACCAGATCGTCGGGGTTGAGCAGATCGCGCAGGAGCGCGACGGCCTCGCCGAGCACGCGGGCCCGGTCGGCCAGCAGCTCGACCGCCTTCTCGTTACCCTGCCGGGCTGCGCGAAGCACCGCGGGCAGCGTCGAGGACGGACCTTCGGCCGGGATGATCCGCAGTCTGCGGGCCGCGTTGAGGACCGCCTCGTCACTCACGGTGGACTCCAATTGCCCTGATCCGCCGAGCAATTCGGATTGTGCAGGCAGTCCGGCGATGGTGCCGGGACCGCTTGCCGGCGAGTGCACCCGGCCATCGATCGAGAGCGCATAGCCGACGGTCTCGCGGGCATAGACATAGAGGCTGGTCCGGGCCGGAGCCCCGGCGGCCTCCGGGGAGGAACGGCGTCCCCCCAATAGCAGTTCGGCACCGGCCATCGCATCCACGTGCGAAGCCACCGACACGGGCAGCGCCAGCGCTTCGGCGAGCACCGGGCCCACCGGGGCATCGGCCCAGCCCAGCCGCGGGTGATCGAGGTATCCGGTGGCGCTGTCGACGACGCCACCTGCGGCGACGCCGACCCACAGCGGGCGACGACGGTGCCAGCGGCTCAGGTACCGGCGGGCGCTGGCAGCCAAGGTGGCCAACGCCGCGGACTGGGGACCCAACGGGGTCGGGGTCTCGACCACGTCGAGCGTGCGACCGAACAGGTCGGTGGCCACGATGCTCGTGGTGCGCGCACCGATGTGGATGCCGAGCGTGAGGTAGGGCTCGTGGTTGACCTCGACGGGCACCCGGGGCCGTCCGATGGCCCCGGAGACCGCGAGATCCGCACGCTCACGCAGGATTCCGGCGTCGAGCAGGGCGGTGACCTGACGGTTGACGGTCGCGATGCTCAACTGCGTGAGCTGCGCGATGGCGTCCCGGGCGATGGGCCCGCGGGAGCGGACGGCACTGAAGACCGACGCGGCGGCGGCGTCAGGCACCTTCAGCGACGGGGCGACGATGTGCAGCAGCCGCGACTGCGGGTAGCGCGAGGCGGCGGACAGCGACCGGGCGGTCCGCGTGGAGGCGCCGTTCGAGGAGACGGCAGCGGAACGGGCGGAAGTGCGGCGGGGAGCGGCGATGGCGGTGGTCACGTGAATGGTCCTTACTGATTGTCGGCTGGTGGGTGAAGACCACACCTGGCGACTCAGCAGGACGTGAAACGGTGTCCGGGTTCAGTCAGGCGCGGCGGGGTGCGCAACAACAACACGCACGCCGCACGAAGCGGGACTGGAGGTTTCCGGACACACGAAGAACTTAGCACGCCATCTAATGTTGGTCATGTGACGACATCACAGTCAGAAAAAAGGGTCGCAGTGGTCACCGGCGCCAGCGCCGGGATCGGTGCTGCGACCGCCAGATCCCTTGCCGCCCTGGGCTTTCACGTGGTCTGCGCGGCCCGCCGGGCCGATCGGGTCCAGGCGCTGGCCGACGAGATCGGCGGGACCGCGATTGTGGCGGACGTCACCGACCAGGCCTCGGTCGACGCCTTGGCGGCCCAGTTGGACCGGGTGGATGTGCTGGTGAACAACGCCGGCGGCGCCCGCGGGCTGGAGCCGGTAGCCGAGGCCGAGATCGACCACTGGCGCTGGATGTGGGAGTCCAACGTGCTGGGCACCCTGCGCGTCACCCGCGCGCTGCTGCCCAAGCTCATCGACTCCGGCGACGGGCTGATCATCACCGTCACCTCGATCGCCGCTGTCGAGATCTATGACAACGGGGCGGGCTACACCTCGGCCAAGCACGCCCAGGGCGTCTTGCACCGCACCCTGCGCAGCGAATTGCTCGGAAAACCCGTGCGGCTCACCGAAGTTGCGCCCGGGATGGTGCAGACCGACTTCTCACTGAACCGCTTCGACGGGGACGAGGAGCGAGCCGAGAAGGTCTATGAGGGGGTTACCCCGCTGGTGGCCGAGGACATCGCCGAGGTGATCGGTTTCGTCGCCTCACGCCCGTCTCACGTCGATCTGGACCTGATCGTGGTCAGGCCTCGTGACCAGGTCAGCGGGGCCCCAGGGTCCCGCTTCAACCGGAGGTTGAACGACTAGCCCGGTAACCGGAGGTTGAACGACTAGCCCCGCAACCGTCAGGTGTGATGCGCCGAGGGCTTCCCCGGCATCCGCGGCTCGCCGATTTCGACGTCACGGCTGCACTTCTTCAATGGCCACGACCCTTGTGTCGAAAACGGCGACAGATGGCGGGACGGATGCCCGTAAAGGCTCAGCCGCCCGGGGTGGGCTTCGGCGGCGTCGTGGTCGTCGGCGTGCCGGACAGGGTGGGCGCGTCGGTCGGCGTCGCCGGCGCGCTGGCCGGCAGATTCGACGGCGAATCCTCCGAGGACAGCGCGGACATGGACTTCCACTCGCTCCAGTCCACCGCCCAGTCCCAGAGGTCGCCGTCGGCGTAGGACAGCTGGATCCGGGTCCCCGTCACCTCGACGGGGTCGCCGTACATCGCGCTGTTGAAGTACTGCTGCGAGTTCTCCAGGTTCAGGTTGATGCAACCGTTGGTCACGTTGGTGTTGCCCTGCGAACCGATGCTGTTGGGGTTGCAGTGGATGAACTCACCGTTGTTGGAGATCCGCACCGCGAAGCGTTCGTGCACATTGCTGTAGCCGGCCGCCGGGTTGGTCATCCAGAAGTCCTCGTACTTCTCGGTGACCACGTGGATGCCGCTGCGCGTGACGTTGCGGTCGAGGTCGCCCTCGCCGTAGCTGCACGGGAAGTCCATGATCACCGCGCCGGATCCGTCGAGCACCTGGATGCGGTGGCTGGAGGCCTCGGCCTTGACGACCTGGCGGCGGCCGATCTCGATGTCGAGCGTCGAGTCCGCCGCACCGTAGGCGCCGTCACCGAAGCTGACGCCGTACAGCGGCGCCTTGACGCTGACCTTGGTTCCGGCCGGGTAGTACTCCCGGGTGCGCCAGTGCACGCGCGAGCCGCCGGCCTCGTCGGGCAGCCATGCCCAGCTGCCCTCGACGGGCGGGGTGGTCGTGACCTGAAGAGCTTTTTCGACGGTCGCCCGGTACTTGTCGTCGATCGCGGCATCGAACTGCAGGATGATCGGCGCGGCAACGCCGACGACCTGGCCGTCGGCGAGCTGGAACTGTCCGTTGACCTGTTTCTGCGGGGCGACGGTGGAGAATTTGCCCTGCACGGATTCGGACTTGCCGTCCTGCCCCACCACGGCGCCCGCCCACGTGTAGGTGGATTCGTAGCCGAGGGGTTCGGTGACAGTGAATGCCGTGCGGTCGCTGTTGAATTTGCCGGCGACGACTTTGCCGTTGGCGTTGGTCAGGCTGACGCGCTGGAACACGCCGTTCTCGACCTTGACACCGACCGGCGCCGTCGGCAGCACGTCATCGGAGTCGGCGGCAGGCTCGTAGGTAACCGTCGGCGCCGCAGGCCCGGCGGCCTCAGGTGCCGAGACGGGCGATTTTCCCGAGCAGGCAGCCAGCAGTCCGGCTCCCATTCCGACGGTCAACACCGTCAGGGCACGCCGCCGATTGAACAACGGCGCATCCGCCTCTATATCACCGCCAGGGCTCACGTGGATCTAGGGTACTGATAGATCGCACCCAATCAGAATCGGTTCTGGGTGCAGCATGATCCCGAAGCGGTCCAAAACCCCCGCCTGCACCGCTCTGGCCAGGGCAATCACATCGGCAGTGTTCGCCTCGCCACGATTGGTCAGAGCCAGCGCATGCTTGGTGGAAAGCCGCGCCGGAGCCCCCTCACCGGGGTAGCCCTTACCGAAGCCGGCGTGCTCGACGAGCCAGCCTGCCGCGAGCTTGACCCCGTCGGGTGCCGGGTAATGCGGCACCGCTCCCGCCGCTCCGTCCCGGCCCGCCTCGAACGTGGCCTGCACCCGCTCGAACTCGGCCTGCGACACCACGGGATTGGTGAAGAACGACCCGACGCTCCAGGTGTCGTGGTCATCGGCGTCGAGCACCATCCCTTTGCCGGAACGCAACTGCAGCACGGTCTGGCGAACACGCATCGGGTCGGCCCGCTCCCCGGGTTCCACTCCCAGCGCGGTGGCCAGTTCGCGGTACCGCAGCGGTGCGCTTCTGCGGCCCGGGGCCCCATCCGCTTCCAGGGCGAACTCGACTTCGAGCACGATGACGGCATCGGAGTGTTTGAGGATGCTGGTGCGGTAGCCGAACTTGAGTTCTTCCGGTGCGGCCCAACGGACTTCACCCGTGCCCCGGTCGAGCAAGCGCACCCGGCTGATGGTGTCGGCGACCTCGGCGCCGTAGGCACCCACGTTCTGCACCGGGGTGGCCCCGGCCGATCCCGGTATCCCGGACAGACATTCGAGCCCGCCCAGCCCATGATTGAGGGACTCGACGACGACGTCGTCGAACACCGCACCGGCCTCGGCGCGCAGCAGGTTGCCCTCGACCGTGATCGCGGTGTTGGCCACGCGCACCACGGTCAGGTCGGGCATCGTCTCGGAGAGATCGTCGGCCAGCACCACGTTGGATCCGCCGGCCAGCACCAGGATCGGATCGGCGACCGCGCGCAGCACATCGATGAGCTGATCGGTACTGGTGCAGGTCAGCACCCTCCGAGCCACCGGACCGACGCGCAGCGTGGTCAGCGGGGCCAGCGCAACCGACTCGGCGACCGCGACCCCGGCAACATACGAACTGACCACGGCCCGTAACGGTAGCGTGACCAGCTATGCCGCGATCATTCGACATGGCCACCGATTACGAAGCCGGCGTCGAACAGGTCCACCGGGCATTCGCTGACGAACAGTATTGGTTGGCCCGGCTGGCCGATTCAGGGGCCGACGAAGCCACTCTCGACGCCCTGACCGTGTCCGGCGACGGCGAGATCAAAGCGGTCACCACGCAGATCCTGCACGCAAACCGGCTGCCCGGGCTGGTGTCACAGTTCCACCGCGGCGATCTGAAGATCCGCCGCGAGGAGCACTGGCAGCCGATCCGTGACGACGCATCCCGCGGCACCGTCCAGGGCTCCATCTCAGGGGCACCGGTGTCGCTGTCCGGGTCCGCGACACTGACCGGGACCGACGCCGGATGCCGCTTGTCGGTGCACATCACGGTCGAGGTGAGGGTGCCGCTGGTCGGCGGCAAGATCGAGAGCTTCATCGGCTCGCAGCTGGTCGACCTGTTGACCGCCGAACAACGATTCACCTCGGGGTGGATCACCGATCACAGCTGAATCCGGCGGTACGGTCGGTAGCCATGAGCCGAAGCCGGCAGTCGACGTTGAAGTACGACGCACCCGCCGAGACGATGTATGCCGTGTTCGCGAACGGCGATTACTGGCAGGCCCTGATGGACCGATACGACGACCTCACGCCCGGGAAATCCGACATCACGGCGTTCAGCTCCGACGGGAGCGGGATCGAGGTCGAGTTCCGGCAGGTGCTGCCGCGCGAGGAGTTGCCCGCCCTCCTGCGTTCGGTGATACCGCTCGACATGGCGATCACCCGCAGGCAGATTTTCGGCCCCTTCGACCCGCAGGGCGCGAAAGGCCATTACACCGCGTCGGTTTCGCACGTCCCGGGCCGGCTCGACGGCCGCTACGTGCTCACCGGGGCGTCCGCGGGCAGCCGGCTCGAGGTCGACAGCACGTGCAAGGTGCCGATGCCCCTGGTCGGGGGCAAGCTCGAAGACATGGTCCTGCAGTCCGTCAACGAGGTTTTCACCATCGAGGGGGCGTTCACCGCTGAGTGGATCGCCGAGCACGTCTAGACCCGTCGGCGCGGTCACCCGGGGCACCACCGGGTACAACCGGCTGCGCCGCAGTGACCGTTGGCTGGTGCACTCGCCGCGGGTGCGCAGTGTGTTGCGGGCCGCGACCGACCCGCTGGTGGTCGACCTCGGGTACGGCGCGCTGCCGGTGACCACGCTCGAACTGGCCGCGCGGCTGCAGTCGGTGCGTGCCGACGTGCGGGTCGTCGGCCTGGAGATCCACCCGGAACGCGTGGCCACCGCCCGCGCGATGTCCGGTGTCAGCGACGTGCACTTCGCCCTCGGCGGGTTCGAGTTGGCCGGGCTGCGCCCCGTGCTGGTGCGGGCGTTCAACGTGCTGCGTCAGTATCCGGTCGAGGCGGTGCCGGATGCCTGGGCGACGATGTCACGCCGGCTCGCGCCCGGCGGGCTGATCGTCGACGGAACCTGCGACGAGCTGGGCCGCCGATGCTGCTGGGTGCTGTTGGACGCGGACGGGCCGGTGACCCTGACCCTGGCGTGTGACCCGTTCAGCATCGAGCGCCCGTCGGATCTGGCGGAACGGCTGCCCAAGGTGCTGATCCACAACAACGTCGAAGGTCAGCCGATCCACGCGCTGCTCGGCGCCGCCGACCGGGCGTGGGCCAGCGCGGCCGGCCACGGCGTATTCGGACCGCGGGTGCGCTGGCGAGCCATGGTGGAGTTGTTGCGCACCGAGGGGTGGCCGGTCGCCGCGCCACGCCGACGCCTGCGTGACGGGGTGTTGACGGTGCCCTGGTCGACCATCGCGCCACTAAGCTGAGCCGCATGCGAATTGCCCTGGCGCAGATCGCCACCGACACGGACCCGTCGTCGAATCTCGCACTGGTCGACGAGTACACCCGGCGCGCCGCCGCGGACGGCGCCCGGTTGGTGTTGTTCCCCGAGGCCACGATGTGCCGCTTCGGGGTGCCGCTGGGTCCCGTCGCCGAGAACCTCGACGGGCCGTGGGCGACGGCGGTGCGCGAGATCGCCGCGCGGGCCGGGGTGGTCGTGGTGGCCGGGATGTTCGTCCCCAGTGACGACGGGCGGGTCACCAACACCCTGATCGCGACCGGCCCCGGCGTCGATGCGCACTACCACAAGATCCACCTGTACGACGCGTTCGGATTCGCCGAATCACGCACTGTGGCACCGGGTTTCGATCCGGTGACCATCACGGTCGACGGGGTCACGGTCGGCCTGAGCACCTGCTACGACATCCGGTTCCCCGAGCTCTACGTGGAGCTCGCCCGCCGCGGCGCCCAGCTGATCACCGTGCATGCCTCGTGGGGGTCCGGGCCAGGCAAGCTGGAGCAGTGGACCCTGTTGGCCCGGGCCCGGGCGCTGGACACCACCGGGTTCATCGCCGCGGTGGACCAGGCGTATCCGGGCGACGAGATCGCCAAAGTCGGGCCGACCGGCGTCGGTGGCAGTGTGATCGCCTCCCCCACCGGTGAGGTTCTCGCCGCGGCCGGCGCCGAGCCGGAGTTGCTGGTCTTCGACGTCGACCTCGATGCCGCCAACCAGGTCCGGGACACCATCGCAGTACTGCAGAACCGCTCACAGTTCGCTCAGTTCGGTAAGGCACAATCGCTGGGGTGACCGATCCCTGGGCTCGCCCAACCGACCAGTCCCCGCCATCGCCTACCCAGGAGCTGCCTCCGCAGCCCCCGACGGCTCAGCCGGGTCAGGTCAATGAACCGGCGCCCGCAGCTCCCCAGCCGCAGGGCCCGGAGGGCACGTCGGCACTGGCGAAGGTCAAGAAGCTGCTGTCGGATCCGTTGTCGGTGGTGCTGGTCTTCGTGATCGTGGTGGCCCTGGTGGCCGCCGGTGTGCTCGGCGGTGAGCTGTACGCCCGCAGCCGGGCCGACAAGATCGTCGCCTCGATCGTCGAATGCATCGTGCAGGACGGCGCGAAGGCCTCGTTCGACCCGCTGCCGCCATTCCTGATGCAGCACGTGAGCGGGCACTACACCAACATCAACATCGAGACCGCGGGCAACCAGATCCGCGAAGCCAAGGGCATGCAGGTGAAGCTCGGCATCGAGGACGTGCGCATCCAGGAGACCGCCGATTCCAGCGGCACCGTGGGCTCGCTGGTCGCCGACATCACCTGGGGCACCGACGGCATCCGCCAGACGGTGGCCGACATGGTCCAGCTGCCGTTCATCGGCTCGGCCATCTCGGATGTGAAGACCAACCCGTCGAACGGGACGATCGAGCTCAAGGGCCTGCTCGGCACCATCACCGCCAAGCCCACCGTGGTCAACAAGGGCATCTCGATGCAGATCGTCGACCTGAGCGCGATCGGACTGTCGTGGCCGCGGGAGACGCTGCAGCCGATCCTGGACAAGTTCACTTCCCAGCTGACCGAGAACTATCCGATGGGGATCCACGCCGACAGCGTGCAGGTCACCGACAGCGGCGTGGTGGCGAAGTTCTCGACGAAGGACGCGTCGATGCCGAAACCGGCCGACGATCCCTGCTTCGACAAGCTCTGAGTTTTCCCGCGCTCAGCCGCCTCGGCGCGGGTGCAGCGTGCCCATCAGAACGGTTCCTCACTGCCGCCGGGATTGCATCCGCTGGCCAGCATCACCTCGGGGGCGACCTCGGGCCGCCACGGCTCAAGGTTCCAGCTGGACTTGCCGGGTTCGGTGAGTTCGGCGAACGTCCAGTGACACACGAACTGCTCACGCATCCCGGGCAGGTCGGCATCCGGCGACAGGGCCAGTACCTCGGCCCAGGCCTGGTCGCCCTGCGCGACGTTGCCCGGCTGACGGGCCAGCTCCCGGGCAGCGTCAGTCGGATAGACGCGCAGGCTCGACAGGTCACCCCATTTGGCCCATTCGACGTGGTCGACGTAGATGTGGTCGGCAGCCGGGTCGGCGGCAGCAACGGGGACCGAGGCCAATGCCGCGCCCAGCGCGAGACAAGCCGCGCCGAGCGCGGCCAGTGACGAGCGCATCAGGTCAGTGCGACTTTCCCTGGATTTCGAGCAGCTTGGGCCGCACGTCGACGAGGTACACACCGGTGGCGCAGGCCGCGATGACAGGGATGAATACACCACCCACCAGCAGCGTCAGCACCGCGCTCACACCCAGGATGGCCAGCCATACCGGCTTGGTGAGTTTGCCGGTGGCCGTATAGGCGTCCGGGCGCTGCATAGCCGCATGTACGAAGGCGTACACGGTCACGAGAACGACCACGTAACCGAGCACGGAAATAATGAGGCCCGCAAGGTTGGCAAGTTGCACCTCACCAGCCTATGCGGGCCTCATCGTCAGCGTCGACCGACGGGGCTCACGCCCCGCCGATCGACACCGTATTACTTCTGGGTGACCTTCTTGGCCGGAGCGGCCGTGGTCTTCTTGGCGGCCGGGGTGGCAGCCTTCTTGGCCGGAGCAGCCGGGGCCTTCTTGGCCGGGGCGGCCTTCTTGGCGGGGGCAGCAGCGGGGGCCTCGGCCTTCTCGGCCTTCTTCGGCAGCTCGACGCCGACCAGCTTGGCGGCGCGCTCGCCGACCGCGCGGGTCTGGGTCGCCACGGTGCCCAGGGCCTCCTGGGTCAGCTCGGAAACCTGGTCGGTGTAGCCCTCGACCCGGCTGGCGGCCTCTTCGATGGCCGGCTGGTTGCGCAGGCGCTCCAACGCGGCCTCGCCGCGCTCGACCAGCTTGTTGTAGGTCGCGGTGGCCTGATCGGCGTAGCCCTCGGCGGCCTTGCGCAGCTCGTCGGAGTTCAGCTTCTCGCGCAGCTCACCGAACTGGGCCGGCAGCTCTTCCTGCAGCTTGTTCAGGCGGGCGCGGCTCTCCTCGACGCGGGCCTCGGCGTCGGTGCGCGCGCCCTCGGCACGCTCACGCAGGCTGGCGACGATCTCGTTGACCGTGGCCAGGGCCAGGTCGGCAGCGCCGACGGCGGCCAGCAGCGGGGCCTTGAGGTCTTCGATGGTGGGCTGAGTCTTCTCGGTCATGCGAATTCCTTTCTCAGGATGGCTTTTCGTGCGAATGGGTTATCGGTCAGTTGGTGAGGTGTCAGTCAGTCGGATCAGATGTCTGCTCCTCACCTGCTTCGGCTTCGTTCTGCTGCCGGAACGATGTGTAGATATCGAGCAGCACCTGCTTCTGCCGCTCGGTGATCCCCACGTCGTTGACGATGGCGTCGCGGACCTCGCTGGGCTCGCTGGGCTCCAAGATCCCGGCGCGCACATAGAGGACTTCCGCGGACACCCGAAGTGCCTTCGCGATCTGGTTGAGCACGTCGGCGGAGGGTTTCCGCAATCCCCGTTCGATCTGGCTCAGGTAGGGATTGCTGACGCCGGCCTTCTCGGCCAACTGCCGAACCGATACCTGCGCCGCCTCGCGCTGGGCCCGGATGAAGCTTCCGATGTCCTGCGCAGCGTTGGAGACGACAGCGGCGAGATTTTCGTCTTGCGCCATGTCATTCCCCTCGTAGGCCGTGTATCCGTTAACGACGAAATTCACGCTACGACGGGGTGCTAACTTTTGCAAGCACTAGTTAGCGCAGGTCAGAAGAGTAGTTGGGCTACCGAATAGATGATCAGGCCCGCCAGCGATCCCACCACCGTGCCGTTGATCCGGATAAATTGCAGGTCACGGCCCACATGGAGCTCGATCCGGCGGCTCGCCTCGTCGGCATCCCAGCGTTCGATGGTCTCGGTGATGATTGCTGTGATCTCGGTCCCATACTCCGCGACCAGGTGTTTCGCCCCTCGGATGATCCAGCTGTCGACCTTGTCGCGCAGCTCGGCATCGTCACGCAGGGACTCCCCGATGCGCATCACCGAGTCGGCGATCCGGGTGCGCAGCGCCGAGGACGGGTCGTCGACCGATTCCAGGATGATCCGCTTGGCCGCCGCCCACGCGGTCTCGGCCGCCCGCGTCACCTCGTCGCGGCCCATGATCTGGTCCTTGACGTTCTCGGCGCGCTGAATCGTCGCCTCGTCGTTCTGCAGGTCGTCGGCGAACTCGAACAGGAACCGGGTGGCCGAGCGGCGCAGCTCGTGGTCGGGGTTGCGCCGCACCTTGTCGGTGAAGTCCATCAGCTCCCGATGGATCCGCTCTCCGACCAGGTGGTCCACCCAGCGCGGCGACCAGGTCGGCGAATCCCGCTCGATCACCCGCTCGATCACCTCGCCGGAGTTCAGCGACCATTGGAACGCCCGGTCGCACAACAGCTGGATCAGCGCTTCCTGCCGGCCCTCCTGCAGCAGAGTGGAGAGCACGCGGCCGATCGGCGGTCCCCATTTGGGCTCGGCGATGCGCTTGACGATCATCCGGTCCAACACGTGCTGGACGTCCTCGTCGCGCAGCATCTCGACCCCGACCCGCAGCACGGTCGACGCCTCGGCGGCCACCCGCTCGGCATGCGGACGGTCGCACAGCCACTTGCCTAGCCGGCCCGCGACCTGGGCGTCGTGCAGTTTGGTGGCGATCACCTCGGGAGACATGAAGTTCTCCCGGACGAACGTGCCCAGACCCTCGCCCAGCTGGTCCTTCTTGCGCTTGATGATGGCCGTGTGCGGGATCGGCAGGCCCAACGGATGCTTGAACAGCGCGGTCACCGCGAACCAGTCGGCAAGCGCGCCGACCATGCCGGCCTCGGCCGCCGCACGCACGTACCCGACCCACCCGGCCGCGCCCCGCGACTGAGCCCAGGTGCACAGAAGGAAGATCACTGTGGCGCCGACCAGGAAGCTCAGCGCCACCAGCTTCATCCGCCGCAAACCCCGTTGGCGTTCGGCGTCGGCAGCGCTGTCCGCGCCGGCCAGCGTTTCGGCAAAACTTTGCCGCGGGCCCGCATGCGCGCGGACTCCGGCGTCGGTTCGATGTGCCACCTTTCCATCTTGCGCTATCGCCGCGACTGACGGCCTGACCCTCAAGCCGGTATCCGCAGATTCGCCGTAGTATCAAGTGGAACTAGGGAATGGGACTACTGCGACAGTGGCACAGCAGACTCCGCCGGTGACGGTGAAGACCGATGGACGCAAACGGCGCTGGCACCAGCACAAGGTGGAGCGGCGCAACGAGCTGGTAGACGGCACCCTCGAAGCGATCCGGCGCCAGGGCAGCAACGTCAGCATGGACGAGATCGCCGCGGAGATCGGCGTTTCCAAGACGGTGCTGTACCGCTACTTCGTCGACAAGAACGACCTCACCACCGCCGTGATGATGCGGTTCGCCCAGACCACCCTGATCCCCAACATGGCCGCCGCCCTGTCCTCGAACCTCGACGGATTCGATCTGACCCGCGAGATCATCAAGGTCTACGTGGAAACCGTTGCCGCCGAGCCCGAGATCTATCCGTTCGTGATGGCGAACAACTCTGCCAGCAAGAGCAAGGCCGTCGCCGATTCCGAGCAGATCATCGCCCGCATGCTGGCCGTGATGCTGCGCCGCCGCATGGCCTCGGTCGGCATGGACACCCGTGGCGCCGAGGCGTGGGCGTTCCACACCGTCGGCGGGGTCCAGCTGGCCACCCACTCCTGGATGTCGAACCCGCGGATGACCGCCGATGAGCTGATCGACTACCTGACCATGCTGTCGTGGAACGCGCTGTGCGGCATCGTCGAAGTCGGCGGCTCGCTGGAGAAGTTCAACTCACTGCCACACCCATCACCGGTTTTGCCGCCACAACTGCTTGACTGAACGGGTGAGCGACAGAGATCTGCCTGCCCTGTGGACCCACGAACCACATGACCAGCTGGCTTTCCGCCCGGGCGACGAGGTCGCCCGCATCGACGCCAACAGCACGCCGGGATTCCGCGGGAGCAAGAGCGATGCGCCCACCCTGCAGACCGAACGCAACATGCGCTTCGCCTCGCTGCAGGAAATGCTCTACGCCCGCAGCAAGAGTGGTGACGACAACCGCTCGGTGCTGCTGATCCTGCAGGGCATGGACACCGCCGGTAAGGGCGGGATCGTCAAACACGTTGTGGGAGCGGCAAATCCCCAGGGCATCCGCTACACCAGTTTCGGCAAGCCCACCGAGGAGGAGCGCGCCCACCACTACCTGTGGCGGATCCGCAACGCGCTCCCACCTGCCGGGCACATCGGGGTGTTCGACCGCTCGCACTACGAGGACGTGCTGATCGTCCGCGTGCACAACCTGGTGCCGCCGGACGTCTGGGGCACCCGCTACGACGAGATCAACGCCTTCGAACGCGAATTGGTCGATGCCGGCACCACCCTGGTGAAGGTGGCCATGTTCGTCTCACTCGCCGAGCAGAAGGAACGGCTGGCCGAGCGGCTCGAACGGCCCGACAAGTACTGGAAGTACAACCCGGCCGACATCGACGAGCGGCTGCTGTGGCCCAAATACCAGGAGGCCTATCAGGCCATGTTGGAGAAGACGTCCACCGACTACGCGCCCTGGCACATCGTGCCGTGCGACAAGAAGTGGTACAGCCGGCTCGCCATCACCGAACTGCTCATCGAGGCGCTCAAGGGCCTCAACATGTCGTGGCCGCCTGCGGACTTCGACGTCGAGACGGAGAAGAAGCGGTTGGCTGAGGCCTAACTACCTCGCATTGCGCCCGAGACTGAACTGAGGGACAAGATCCGCGTGGATTCTGTCCCTCAGTTCAGTTTCGGTGTCGAACACGCAAAAAGAACTGCCCCCGACGAGTTGTCGGGGGCAGTTCTTGAAAGAACCTACTTGACCAGCGTGAACTGGCCGATGTTCGTGATGCCGCGACGGAAGAAGTCGGCGCAACCGGTCAGGTACTTCATGAACCGGTCGTACACTTCCTGGCCCTGCAGGGCGATGGCCTCATCCTTGGCCGCCTCCAGGTTGGCCGCCCACATGTCCAGCGTGCGCGCGTAGTGCGGACGCAGCAGGTGGATGCGCTCCAGCTTGAAGCCCGAGTCGTCGGCGAGCTTCTCGATGTCCTCGACCGCAGGCAGCTGCCCACCGGGGAAGATCTCCTCACCGATGAACTTCATGAACTTCAGGTCGCTGATCGTCAGCTTGATGTTGTTCTCACGGAAGAACTGCTGGGTGTGCGCCAGGATCGTGTGCAGCAGCATGCGGCCGCCGTTGTCCGGCAGGATGCTGTAGGCCCGCTCGAAGAAGATCGGGTAGCGCTCCTGCTTGAAGGCCTCGAATGCGCCGATCGACACGATGCGGTCGACAGGCTCGTTGAACTCTTCCCAGCCCTGCAACCGGATCTCGACGTTGCGGTTGGTGTCGACCTTGGCCAACCGCTTGCGGGCGTAGTCCGACTGCTCCTTGCTGAGCGTGATCCCGATGACGTTGACGTCGTGGTTGATCAGCGCACGCTCCAGGCATCCACCCCAGCCGCAGCCGATGTCCAGCAGCGTCATGCCCGGCTTGAGGTCGAGCTTCCCCAGCGCGAGATCGAACTTGGCGTTCTGCGATTCCTCGAGGTTCATGTCCTCGCGCTCGTAGTAACCGCAGGTGTAGCCCATGGTCGGCCCGAGGAAGAGTGCGTAGAACTCATTCGAGATGTCGTAGATCGACTGCGACTCCTCGTAGTACGGAGCAAGATCGGACTCGACGTTAGACATGCGAAAAATTACCTCTTTGCGTTTCTGCTGCTGACGACCAATGGTTTTAGGGGCCGACACATGTTTTACATGCAGACTCTATAGAGCGAGCCAGCAGGCCCTACCATGGGTAGACTAGCTAAGCCTCGGCCATAGTGCCAGCGCGGCCTTTTTCAGTACTTGTAGAAGCCCTTGCCCGATTTTTTGCCAAGCTGTCCCGCCTCCACCATGCGCAACAGCAGCGGCGGCGCGGCGTACAAAGGCTCTTTGAACTCGTCAAACATCTTGTCGGCGATCAGCTTCAGGGTGTCCAATCCGACCAGATCTGACAGCCGCAGCGGCCCCATCGGGTGGGACAACCCGGCCACCACTGCCTTGTCGACATCGTCAATTGTGGCAAAGCCACCCTCGACCATCCGGACCGCCGCCAGGAGGTACGGCACCAGCAACGCGTTGACGACGAAACCGGACCGGTCCGAACAACGGACAACCTGTTTTCCGAGAACCGTGCTGGCGAAGTCTTCGACGCGCGCGGCGGCGGCATCCGCGGTCACCAGAGTGCTCACCAATTCGACCAGCGGCAACACCGGAACCGGGTTGAAAAAGTGCAGGCCCAAGACCCTGGCAGGATTCTGGGTAGCTGCTGCGAGTTTCATGATCGGAATGCTCGAGGTGTTGGAGGCGAGCACCGCGTCGGGGTCGGTGATCACGCGATCCAGGTCGGCGAAGATCTTTGCCTTGACGTTCTCGTCTTCGATCACGGCCTCGATGACCAGTTGCCGGTCGGCCAGGTCGTCGATGGTGGTGGTGAAGTTCAGCTTGCCCAGCGCGGCGTCCTTCTCCCGCTCCGTGACCTTGCCCGCGCTCACCGCGCGCTCCAGCGATTTGGTGATGCGGTTGCGGCCGGCGGTGACCAGTGCGTCGGTGGTCTCGAAGACCAACACGTCCACACCGGCCCGGGCGGACACCTCCGCGATACCCGCGCCCATCTGGCCGGCACCGATCACACCTACACGTTCAATTTGATTGCTCACGACTTCACTTTCTCAATACGTGGACATGCGACAGGCCCCGCCCAAGAATTCTGAGCGGGGCCTGCTGCTGTCAAGCCTGCGGGTCCAGAGGTCCCAGACTTAGTGGAACTGGCCCTCTTCGGTGGAACCGGCCAGCGCGGTGGTCGAGCTGGTCGGGTCAACCGTGGTGGCGATGCGGTCGAAGTAGCCGGCGCCGACCTCACGCTGGTGCTTGGTGGCGGTGTAACCGCGCTCCTCGGCGGCGAACTCGCGCTCCTGCAGCTCGACGTAGGCCTTCATCTGCTCGCGGGCGTAGCCGTGAGCCAGGTCGAACATCGAGTAGTTGAGGGCGTGGAAGCCGGCCAGCGTGATGAACTGGAACTTGAAACCCATCGCGCCCAGCTCGCGCTGGAACTTGGCGATGGTGTCGTCGTCCAGGTGCTGCTTCCAGTTGAACGAAGGCGAGCAGTTGTAGGACAGCATCTGGTCCGGGAACTCGCTCTTGACGCCCTCGGCGAACTTCTTGGCCAGCTCCAGGTCCGGGGTGCCGGTCTCCATCCAGATCAGGTCGGCGTACGGCGCGTAGGCCTTGGCGCGGGCGATGCACGGCTCCAGGCCGTTCTGCACCCGGTAGAAGCCCTCGTTGGTGCGCTCACCGGTGATGAACGGGCGGTCGCGCTCGTCCACGTCGGAAGTGATCAGGGTGGCGGCCTCGGCGTCGGTGCGCGCGATGACCAGGGTGGGCACGTCGGCGACGTCGGCAGCCAGGCGGGCCGAGGTCAGGGTGCGGATGTGCTGCTGCGTGGGGATCAGCACCTTGCCACCGAGGTGGCCGCACTTCTTCTCCGAGGCCAGCTGGTCTTCCCAGTGCGAACCGGCGACACCGGCGGCGATCATGGCCTTCTGGAGCTCGTAGACGTTGAGCGCACCACCGAAGCCGGCCTCACCGTCGGCGACGATCGGGGCGAGCCAGTTCTCGACCGAGGTGTCGCCCTCGACCTTGGCGATCTGGTCGGCACGCATCAGAGCGTTGTTGATGCGGCGGACGACCTGCGGCACCGAGTTGGCCGGGTAGAGGCTCTGGTCGGGGTAGGTGTGGCCGGACAGGTTGGCGTCACCGGCGACCTGCCACCCGGACAGGTAGATGGCCTTGAGGCCGGCGCGGACCTGCTGCACGGCCTGGTTGCCGGTCAGCGCGCCGAGCGCGTTGACGAAGTCCATGTCGTGGAGCTGCTCCCACAGCACCTCGGCGCCGCGGCGGGCGAGGGTGTTCTCCTCGACGACGGTTCCCTGCAGGGCAACCACGTCGGCCGGGGTGTAGGTACGGGTGATGCCCTTCCAGCGGGGGTTGTGATCCCAGTCGTGCTGGATCTGCTCCGGTGACTTGGGGGTGCCCACGGTCGACATAGGACTGCTCCTTCGGTTTTGGTTCGACCGCCGCGGTTTCTTGCTAACGCCGCAGCAGCTTCACTGGTGTGCTAATCCGAAGATGTCATAACCCATATCCGCAGGTCCACCCGTTTCAGTTGCCAACTTTCGCCAAAGCGCTTAGTTAACTTGCGAAGGTTGCGAAGAAATATGATGGCTGTACCGGTTCAGAAGCTACCGACGGGTAGCCCAAAGGCGCAGGTCAGTACGCTCGTACTGTTAAACCGGGAGGGGTCAGAGCGAGAACAGTGATGCGATCGCTTTTGTCTCGTCGCCGACGGCATATGTGAGCGTTCTAACAGTGCGGTCGGAGAGCTCTTCACCGAATTTGTCGGTCGATCCGGCCGGGTGAACGTGCGACAGGATCTCGAGTTTCTCGCCGAGCGCCACTGCGGCGTCGTGCTCGATGGTCACCCGCAGCGGCTTCTCCATCAGCTCGGGATGGGAGTACAGGTAGTCCTCGATCACCGTCCAGTAGACCGAGTTGTTCATGTGATCGAACAGGTCGATGTCCGACACCCGCACCGGGTACTCGCGAATCTCGGCGGCATCCTCACGACTGCCGGCCTTCAGGTAGGACTTCCAGCGCAGCCGGGCCTCGTCGGTGGTGCGGCGCAGGCCCGAGAGGAAGTCGTCGGAGATACGGGCAGGGCCCTGCGTCTCACGGTTGATGTTGATCCAGAACGCCTCGGACTCCATGAGCCCGCCCTTGCGGCCGTCGATACGTACCCGCATCTCACACCACCGGTTCGACGTTCCCGAACACCACCGGCGCATCCGCAGCATGTCCTGAAACTCGATCGGGCCGACCAGATCGATCATCGTGCGACGGACGATCCACAGCGGATGGGTTTCCTCGAAGCCGAGTTCGCGCAGATGGTCGGAGCCGATGTCCTGGATGTGCCGGGCGGCGGCGTCGAACCGCAACCGTCCGGTCCGGTCGATATCGCCGACCCGCAGCGGCCATTCCCGGTCAAAGACGTCGGGATGGGGATCGGGCACCGGCATCATCACCTTGTTCAGCCCGGTGGTCGAAGTTTGCGCGGTTCCCGTCATGGTCATCTCCCAGTCGCTGTCGCCTCAGCCGATCATGCCAGGCAGCCCGATACTGCCAGTAGAGCCTGAACTGCCAAGAATGCAAAGGTGACCTTCGCAACTTGTTAGGCTATTTGACGTGGCAAAAACGTTCGTCGGGTCACGGGTGCGACAACTGCGGAGCGAGCGTGGATTCAGCCAGGCCGCGCTGGCTCAGATGCTGGAGATCTCCCCCAGCTACCTCAACCAGATCGAGCACGACGTCCGGCCGCTGACCGTGGCGGTGCTGCTCCGCATCACCGAGGTGTTCGGGGTGGACGCGACGTTCTTCGCCTCGCACGACGACACCCGGCTGGTCGCCGAGATGCGCGAGGTGGCGATGGACCGCGACCTCGGCGCCGACATGGATGTCGCCGAAGTCGCCGACATGGTGGCGGCCTATCCGAATTTCGCCCGCGCCATGGTGAACCTGCACCGTCGGTACCGGCTCACCACCACCCAGTTGGCCGCCGCCACCGAAGACCGGTACTCCGACGGCAGCGGGAGCGGGTCGATCACCATGCCGCACGAGGAAGTGCGCGACTACTTCTACCAACGGCAGAACTATCTGCACGAGCTCGATACCGCCGCCGAGGATCTGACCGCCAAAATCCGGATGCACCGCGGTGATCTGGCCGGCGAGCTGGCCAACCGGATGACCACGGTGCACGGGGTGCGGATCGTGCGACGGATCGATCTCGGCGACACCGTGCTGCACCGCTACGACCCGGCCACCAAGACCCTGGAAATGGGCAATCACCTCTCCCGCGGCCAGCAGGTGTTCAAGATGGCGGCCGAACTGGCCTTCCTCGAGTTCGGCCAACTCATCGACAAGATGGTCGACGAAGGCATGTTCACCAGCGACGAATCGCGCACCCTGGCCCGGCTCGGGCTGGCCAACTACTTCGCCGCGGCGACCGTGCTCCCGTACCGCCAATTCCACGATGTGGCTGAGAATTTCCGCTACGACGTGGAGCGGCTGTCGGCGTTCTACTCGGTGAGCTACGAGACCATCGCGCACCGGCTTTCCACGCTGCAGCGTCCGTCGATGCGCGGTGTGCCGTTCTCGTTCGTCCGGGTGGACCGCGCCGGAAACATGTCAAAACGTCAGTCCGCCACCGGCTTTCACTTCTCCTCCTCGGGCGGCACATGCCCGCTGTGGAATGTGTACGAAACCTTCACCAACCCGGGCAAGATCCAGGTGCAGATCGCGCAGATGCCCGACGGCCGCAACTACTTGTGGGTGGCCCGCACCGTGGAGCGACGCGCGTCGCGTTATGGGCAGCCCGGCAAGACCTTCGCGATCGGGCTGGGATGCGAACTGCGCCATGCCCATCGGCTGGTGTACTCCGAAGGGCTGGACCTCTCTGGCGAGGTGGCCACCCCGATCGGCTCGGGCTGCCGGGTGTGCGAGCGCGACAACTGTCCGCAACGTGCATTCCCGGCGCTCGGCAAGGCCCTGGATCTCAACGAGCACCGCTCGACGGTGTCGCCGTATCTGGTGCGGGAGCCCTAGCTCGCGGCGGGAACGCTCGCTCGCCGTTTTCTACCTCTGGGTCGTGACGACTGCCGATCAACAGCCCTCCGGTGGAAAGCGGTGCGACGAGTCCAGCCCCGCGCCACCTGTGCCAGACTCGGCGGGGTGAGTGCACTCGAGCCGGCCCGCATCGCGCCGGGCGGATTCCGCGAGCTGGGCCCGGTCAACTGGGCCATCGCCAAGCTGGGCGCCAGGGCCATCCGGGCACCGAGGTTCACCTTGATGAACGTGCTCGGCCAGCACAAGCTGCTGTTCCTGGCCTGGCTGCCGTATTCGGGCCTGCTGCTCGGCCCGCTGGGCAAGTTGTCGCGTCAGGATGCCGAGCTGGTCATCCTGCGGGTGGGCCACCTGCGGGATTGCGAATACGAGCTGCAGCAGCATCGCCGGCTGGCCCGTAGCCGCGGTGTCGACGCCGAGACCCAGGCCCGCATCTTCGAGGGGCCTGATGCCGAAGGCTTGACCGATCGGCAGCGGGTCTTGGTCACTGCGACCGACGAGTTCGTCGTCACCCGGTCGGTCTCCCCCGAGACCTGGGCTGCCCTGTCGAAGCTGTTGACCAAGCAGCAGCTCATCGAATTCTGCTTGCTGGCAGCCCAATACGACGGTTTGGCCGCCACGATGACGACGCTGCGAATCCCGCTCGACTTCCCCGACTAGCCGATTTGGGTGCAATTGGCGGCGCTCACCGCCGCTGAGTGCACCCAAATCGCTAGAGGTACGTGACGCCCAGCAGAACCAGTGAGAACAACACCGGGGACACCGGCAGCGTCCACAGGAATGCCGCCCAGGTGTGGGATTTCTGCTGGTACTTACGCCGGCCGAAGTAGGCCCCCGCGGCCCCGCCGATGAACGACAGGGCCGCGACCAACAGCACCCAGATGTTGACGCGGGAGCCCTCGGTCGCCAATGTGATGGCGGCCAGCCACACAATGTGGCCGACCACCAATCCGGCTATGCCGGCGACGATTTCGTTTCTCAAAAGTTGATCATGTGGCCGGTCAGCCCGTGGAAGCACTCCTGCAGCGCCTCCGACAGGGTCGGGTGGGTATGCACGTTGCGGGCCAACTCGTTGGCGGTCAGGTCCCACTTCTGTGCCAGGGTCAGCTCCGGCAGCAGCTCGGAGACGTCCGGCCCGATCAGGTGCCCGCCGATCAGTTCGAGGTGCTTCTTGTCGGCGATCAGCTTCACGAAACCGGTCGGGTCCGCCAGGCCGTGCGCCTTGCCGTTGGCGGTGAACGGGAATTTGGCGACGACGACGTCGTAGCCCTCGGCCTTGGCCTGCTCTTCGGTGAGCCCGAAGCTGGCGACCTGCGGCTGGCAGAACGTGGCCCGCGGCATCATCCGGTAGTCGCCCAGCGCGAGAGTCTCTGCGCCGGCGATGGTTTCAGCGGCGACGACGCCCTGCGCCTCGGCCACGTGGGCCAGCTGCAGCTTGCCGGTGACATCGCCGATGGAGTAGATGCCGGGCACGTTGGTGCGCATGTAATCGTCGATCGCGATGGCGCCGCGGTCGGTCAGCGCGACGCCGGCGGCCTCCAGGCCGAAGCCCTCGACGTTGGGGCCGAAACCGATGGCCTGCAGCACCTTGTCGGCTTTGAGCTCCTCGGTCTTGCCGTCCTTGCTGACGGTGACCTTGACTGTCGATCCGTCGTCTGAGATGCCCTCGACCTTGGTGCCGGTGAGGATCTTGACGCCCAGCTTCTTGTACTGCTTCTCGATCTCCTTGGAGACCTCGGCGTCCTCGTTGGGCAGGGCGCGCGGCAGGAACTCGACGATGGTGACGTCGACGGCGTAGTTCTTCAGCACGTAGGCGAATTCCATGCCGATCGCGCCGGCGCCGGCGATGATGATCGAGCCCGGCAGCTCGCGCGAGAGGATCTGGGTTTCGTAGGTGACCACGTTCTCGGACAGCGAGGTGCCCGGCACCAGACGGGTCGACGAACCGGTGGCGATGATTGCGTTGTCGAAGGTGAGCTCTTCAGTGCCACCCTCGTTGAGCTTCACCGACATCGACTTGGGCCCGGTGAAGGTGCCGTAGCCGTGAACCTCGGTGATCTTGTTCTTCTTCATCAAGAAGTGCACGCCGGCCACACGGCCGTCGGCGACCTTGCGGCTGCGGTCGAAGGCGACACCGTAATCGAAGGTGGCCTCACCGCTGATACCGAAGGTCTTGGCTTCCTTGTTGAAGATGTGTGCGAGTTCCGCATTGCGCAGCAACGCCTTGGACGGGATACACCCGACATTGAGGCACACACCGCCCCAGTACTTGGGCTCGACAATTGCGGTGCTCAGCCCCAGTTGGGCGGCACGAATGGCCGCGACGTATCCACCGGGACCAGCTCCGAGAACGACAACGTCAAAGTGGGTCACGACCCCACCCTAGTGGGCGGCGCAATGGTGCTACCGGGCGATCCAGCCGAACACGTAGGCGCCGTAGAAAACTGCTGCTGCGGCCATTGCCGCCACCGGCGCCGACATCAGGGCGATAGCCAGGGCCGATACCACCGGTTTGCGCTGCGCCGTCGATGCCAGCAGCGCACCGACCGTGGTGACGACGACATAGGCCAGCGCCGCGAACACCGGCCAGGTCTTGTCGGCTGACTGATACCAGTAGTAGTACAGGCCCGCGCCGGCAGCGGCGGAGACGAACCACACCCCGGCCAGCACGCCCACGAACGTCCACCACTTCACCGACAGATAGGACCCCTCGACCACGACAGACGGGGCCGGGGCGGGCAGCGGCGCCGAGGGTGCGTCGTCGGTTTCCGTCTGGTCCGGCGACATGTCTTCCGCAGGGGTAGCGGCGGCCGACCATTCGTCGGCGACGATCTCGTTTTCCCCGGTGTCGAACAGCGGGGCGAAGTCCGCGGTGGAGGTGTCGACGTCCTCAGCCATGGGATGCCACCTCGATGATCGCCAGCGCACCGAACCAGCCGGGTGCGATGGCCAGTGCGAAAGCCCCGAGTGTGGTGACCCAGCGCCGCCCCGCGACCAGGACCAGGAGCGTCCCGAGGACGCCGGGAACTCCGAGGACGAGGGCGATCACCGCATCGGGCCGAACGGAGACCGTCACCAGCAGTGTCGTGGCGATCCCTGCCAGCAGCCCGACCGCTACGCCGACCGACATTGCGCCGGTCAGCAGCCACGCCCGTGGCAGCGGAATCACTCTTCGACGATAACGCCGCGACCCGTGACGACCCGTTACATCTGTACGGCGCGTCCCGCGGGGACCGGGCAGGCGTCGGCGGCTTCGTCGACCAGGTGGCTGCCGGTATCGGGCGGACGGGCGCCGGCGCTGTACTGCGCGCCCGTTACCGGGGATTGCTCGGCCAGCAGCGCATTCTCCTCGTCGGTGAACGCCCGGCCACGTGACAGGAAGCGCATGCCCTCGGGTGCTTCCAGGCTGAACCCGCCACCGCGGCCGGGGACGACGTCGATCACCAACTGGGTGTGCTTCCACGCCTCGAACTGCGGGCCGGAGATCCACACGGGCACACCTGTGCCCACGTCGAGTACCGCCAGCACGATGTCGCGGTCACCGACGATGAACTCGCCGTCGGGGTAACACATCGGCGACGAGCCGTCGCAGCATCCGCCGGACTGGTGGAACATCAACGCCCCGTGACGCTCCTGCAACCGCGCCAGCAGATCGGCGGCGGCCACGGTGATCAGGGCCCGCGCCGGTGCTCGACTCATCACGTCCTCACTTCCACGGGCCAGTGGTGTTGTTCAGCTCACAGTACTCGCGCAGTCACAATGGACAGGTGGCTGAGGACCCTTATCTGTGGCTTGAGGACATCACCGGCGACGACGCCTTGGCGTGGGTGCGTGCCCACAACGAGCCGACGCTCGCCCAGCTGAGCGGTGAACGTTTCGAGACGATGCGCTCCGAGATATTGGAGATCCTCGACACCGATGCGCGGATCCCCTACCCGGGCCGGCGTGGTGAGTTCCTGTACAACTTCTGGCGCGACGAGGCGAATCCGCGCGGCCTGTGGCGGCGCACCACGCTGGAGAGCTACCGCACCGACGATCCGGACTGGGACGTGATCCTGGACCTGGACGAGCTGGCCCGCGCCGAGGACGAGAACTGGGTGTGGTCCGGGCCCGAGGTGATCGAGCCGGACCACACGCTGGCCATGATCAGCCTGTCCCGCGGTGGCGCCGACGCCACCGTGGTACGCGAGTTCGACATGCGGACAAAAGAATTCGTATCGCGCGGGTTCGAGTTGCCCGAAGCCAAGTCGTCGGTGTCCTGGGAGGACGAGGACACCCTGTTGGTGTGCACCGACTTCGGCGAGGGCTCGATGACCGAGTCCGGTTATCCGCGGATCGCCAAGCGGTGGCGGCGTGGCCAGCCGTTGGCCGAGGCCGAGACGGTCTACGAGGCGGAGCCGACCGATGTCCGGGTGATCGCATCGGTCGACCGGAGCCCAGGCTTCGAGCACACCCGACTGGGCCGCTACACCGACTTCTACCACCGCATCCGCTACGAGCTGCGCGACGGTGAGCTGATCGAGCTCAAGGTCCCGACCGACTCGTCATTGTCGCTGCACCGCGAATGGCTGCTGATCTCCCTGCGGACCGACTGGCAGGTGGGTGACGTCACCTACCCCGCCGGCGCGCTCCTCGGCACCACGTTCGACGACTTTCTTTCCGGCACAGCCGATCTTGCGATGATCTACGAGCCGGATGAGCACAGCAGCCTGGCCGGTGTGCAGTGGACAAAAGAGAAGCTGATCCTCGTCACGCTGCGCGATGTCGCCAGCCACGTCGAGATCGTCACTCCCGGCACCTGGGAGCACAGGGACGCGCCGGACATTCCACCCGCGACCGACACCATCGTCGTCGACTGCGATCACCTCGGTGACGAAGTCTTCTACAACTCAAGCGGATTCACCACGCCGTCAAAACTGCTGTACGGCACCGCCGGCGGCCCGCTGGTCGAGGTCAAGTCGGCGCCGGCGTTCTACGACGCCACGGGCATCGACGTCGAGCAGTTCTTCGCGACCTCCAAGGACGGCACGCAGGTTCCGTACTTCGTGGTCGGACGCCGCGACGAACCGAGCCTCACCCACCTCTACGGCTACGGCGGGTTCCAGAATTCGTTGACGCCGAGCTACCTCGGCGGCGCGGGCCGAGCCTGGCTGGCCCGCGGCGGCACCTTCGTGCAGGCCAATATCCGCGGCGGCGGCGAGTACGGCCCGGGCTGGCACAAGCAGGCGATGCGCGAGAACCGCCATCTGGTGTACGAGGATTTCGCCGCGGTGGCAGCGGATCTGGTGAGCCGCGGCATCACCACTGTCGAGCAGCTCGGCGCCTCCGGCGGCAGCAACGGCGGGCTGCTGATGGGGGTCATGCTGACCCACTACCCGGAGCTGTTCGGGGCGCTGGTGTGCAGCGTGCCACTGCTGGACATGAAGCGCTTCCACCTGCTGCTGGCGGGTGCGTCGTGGGTGGCCGAGTACGGCAACCCCGACGATCCGGCGGACTGGGAGTTCATGTCGAAATATTCGCCGTACCAGAATATTTCGAAGGACGCGAAGTACCCGCCGATCCTGATCACCACCTCGACCCGCGATGACCGGGTGCATCCCGGCCATGCCAGGAAGATGACGGCGGCACTGGAGGCGGCCGGGCACCGGGTGCTGTACTACGAGAACATCGAAGGTGGCCACGGCGGCGCGGCCGACAACAAACAGGCGGCATTCAGGTCCGCGCTGACGTACGAGTTCCTCTGGCAAACGCTGAGGCCATAGGGCTTGCGGCGCTACCCCGCCACTCACCCTCGCCGCGGTGCTGGGCATGATCGTTTCTCAACAAGTTCGCCACTTGGCCAAAGGCGTTGGCCCGCTGAGGGATGGAGTGGATGCAGCCGGGGCCTTTCTGTCTGTCCTTCCGCGGAAGGGTCACTGCCCTCCGGTATGGTCCAGAAAACTCGTCAGGCCCACGCCCTGACGACTCGAACCATGGGGGATGGAGTCGATGAACCAGCCGCCTTACGGCTATCCGCCTACGGGCGGCCCAATCCCGGGGGATCCTTTTGGCGGCGGCCAGTATCCGTCCGGAGGGCCCGGCCCCTTTCAATTTGCCGGTTCGCCGCCGCATACCTTCCCCATGGGTGGACCGCCGGTCATAGGTCAGGCCCCGCCGCAGCAACCGCCACCACGCAAGAGCAAGAAGTGGCTGGCGTTCGCAGTGGTTGCCGTGGTCGTGGTCGCCGCGGCCGGAGTAGGGACACTGCTGTGGCGCTTGAACTCCGGGGACAGCGAAGGCCCTGCTACGAGTACCGCTTCAGGGCCGCAGGCCGGACCCCTGCCCGATCCTCCGGCGCCGTTGGGCGCACTACGTCCGCCCCGCGACATCCAGATGGCGTCGCTCCAACAGCCGACTGTGAATCCGAAGTGGAGTTTCCGGACAGACAGATGGCCACACCTGCTCGGGGGCGATGGCCACACCGTTGCGGTCGGCCTGGAAGACCAGGGCCTCATGGCTCTGGACGCGGCAAACGGTGCCCCGCGCTGGCCTGAGTCGGTATCGCCGGCCAATGTAGACCTCAAGAAATTCGTCCAAGACGACTGCGTAGTCGATCGCGCGTCCACAACCATCGGCTGCGCCCTGTCCACCGGCAACGGCCTGGAGGAAGTGTTGATCTTCTTCGACACCGAGACCGGTGCCGAGAAACACCACGAGATCGCGGCCGGCAAATTGGGTGCAGACCTTTACTCCGCTGGTGACGGGTTCGTGGTCACAACCTCTGGGGAGCTGGCCGGATACCGGCCCGACGGCACCGAAATGTGGCGCATCGACAATCGCACAAACGCAGGTGTGGACGTTTACGGCGATCAGGCGGTCATCATCATCGCCGTCACGGGCGGCCCGGGGCGGGTGGTCGACGCAAATTCCGGTCGCACGCTCGTCGAGGCCCCCGCAGTCGACAGCGGTATGGCTTTCGCGAGCGGCTTTGCGTTGTCGAATTCCTCGGCGATCGACTTTTACGACTTCACCGGTGTGAAAACGGCGTCGACAGCTGCCGACGGATTCCGGCTGATCGACAACGACAGGCACTTCACCGCCTCGTCCGGGACTTACTATCCGGTGGCTTTCAACCCATCCAGGGGCGGTTTGCGCGCGTATGATCCTGCTACCGGCGCCATCCTGTGGTCGGTGGGCATGGTAACGCCGAGCCAAACGGCCAAAGTCGTCGGATTCGGCAGCGACAAAACATGTTTTCTCGGCCTACTCGATGACCGCGACGAGCGCTCGGTCCAGCTGAGCACGCACGATTGCGGCACCTTCAACAACAACGTGTACTTGTCGATATCCACGCACTACCCGGAACAGATCACCTGGGCGCAGGGCTATGACGGTCAACGCGTACTGGTCGACTCAGGCATGAGTGTGCACGGGGTGACGTGCGTGGAGGTAACGAGCGCGCAGGAAGTCTGGCAGAAGCAGAACAACGACATGAACGGCGCGGAATGGCTTGGCAATGGGCTGTTTTCCGCGTCGACGGGCGGCATACAGGGCGTACACCGGTGGGCGTGAAACGGCGCTGACGCTGGAGGCGGCGTTCAGGTCCGCGCTGACGTACGAGTTCCTCTGGCAAGACGCTGAGCGGCCAGCGGGGCCCCGCCGGGAATTGGTGCGCAGCCGCGCCTGGTCGGGCCAGTATCGTTCTCGAAATGCAGTCGTGGGGTCCGTTCGGTCCGCCGCCCAAGTCCTGGGATAACAACAATCCCTTCGCCGCGGGCGCCGACCCGTTCACACCGGCCGAAAAGAGCACCGCCAAGCCGGCGGACCCGTGGACTTCAGCCGTCGATCCCTGGGCTACCGCACCATCAGGACCGCCGCCGCAGCAGCAGCACTTCGTCGACCCCTGGGGCGCTCCGTCCCCCGCCTATCCGACACCTGTGCCGTTGCCGAAAAGCTCTCGGCGCCCCGCCATCCTGATCGGGTCGGCCGCCGCCGTCGTCGTGGTGCTGGGACTCGTGGCCGCGGGGGTCTTAGTGCTCAATAAGCAGCGCACCGCCAGCGCCAGCGAGCCGGTCAGCCCGGCAGGCGCAGTCCCGACCAGCGAACTCACGTCCACACCGTCGTACACCGCCACCACGACGCCGCACCCGACCACCACCAGTGCGCAGCCCCTGCCCACCGGCGAGGCGGCCCTGGGACAAAACCGGATCGCCGCCAACTTCGACGCCGGGCTGGCCAAACAACCATGCAATCCCGTCGGTTGGCCGAGCGACGCAGCGGCGGCCCAGATCTTCTACGAGACAGTGGTGTCGTGCATGGACACGGCGTGGAAGCCCCTGATCACTGCGGCGGGAATGGAATTCCGTAGTCCCAAGGTGTCCTTGGCCGAAGGATGCAATAGCGACGGGATGCGCGGCTATGCAGGCATGTACTGCAGTAAGACGGAATCTCTGTCCGTACCGCTGTCCAGCTTGTCCCCGAAAAAAGACAGCGCCGAGGTGATCTTCAACGTGGCAGTGCTCGCCCACGAATATGGCCATCACGTCCAACACCTCATCGGGACCTTAAGTGAAATGTACAAACAGGCGCGAGCCGTCGGCGAGCAGACCGAACCAGGGCTGGAACTGTCGCGCCGCATGGAGCTTCAGGCGCAGTGTTTCTCCGGCATGTTCGTCGGCTCCATCGTCGACACCGGAGGCCGGTTCACCGTTTCCGATTACCAGGTGGTTGCAAACGGCAATTGGAATTCCGTTACGCCACGCGACCACGGATCACCCGAGCACTACGGATCCTGGTGGGACCAGGGCTACCGGCTGAACAAGATCGGCGAATGCAACACCTGGCTCTCGCCTGCCAGCGACGTGTCGTAGCGGCGAAACCTACTGGGCGCAACCCCAACTCAAGCTGGTCGGCGCAGCAACCCACCGAGCAGCGCCACCACGATCCCGAACACCACCAGCGCACCGCCGGCCGCCAGGGCCAGGTTGAGCCATTGGTGCAGGCTGTCGATGGCATGTCCGACCATGGCGTCGGCGATCTGGCGGATGTCCCCGCTGGTGTGGTTGAGCGCCTCGTTGAGATAACGCCGGCCCGCCTCCAGCCCGGCCCAACCGGCGGCACCCACCAACAAGGCGGAGATACCCAGTGCAGCAAGGGTTTTACCCCGGGCGCGCGCAGCCGCCAGAGTCAGCAGGGCGAAGACGCCGGCCAGCACCGTCACCCCGACGCTCACCCACGGGCCCCACACCGCCAGGGGCCGCAGGATCCCCGGCCGCAGGCTGTCCGGCGCCGACGAGGCGATGGGGACCGTAAGGGTTTGCGGCACTTCGACACCGAAGTTGGACAGGGTTTCGCGGAACGAGGTGTCCCTGAGCATCGGGGCCACATCGATCACCCAACTGCCGTTCTCGTCCCGCGACAGCCGGTCGGTGAACATCCAGGTGTGCGCAAGCTGGTTGGCCAGGGCGAACTGTCCGGGAAAGTCGGGTCCGGCGGTGTAGGCACCTGCCACGGCACGGATCTGCCGTGAATCCACCTGTGCCCCATTCTGTGCCGCCAGGGATTGCACCTGGGTGGTGAGTTCCCCGGCGACGGCCTGCTGTAACTGCGGGTCGCCGGCGGCACCTGCGGCGAAGGACGAGTACCCCTGCTGGTCGATGATGTTCTTCTGCACCCACGCCGACGGCAGCGCCGCGGCCAGCAGGATCGTCGTCAACACCCACAGGAACAGCGTCATGACGAAGCGCACGCCGTCCTCCTAGTTTCCGGGCGGCGGCCAGACTGTTCAGTCCGACAGGGCTCGCCCCACGATCAGCGGATCGGCGTGGCCGACCACCTCAAAATCCTTGTTGTCGTAATCGAACTTACCGAGCACGTGGCGCATGGCGTTGATGCGGGCGCGTTTCTTGTCGTTGCTCTTGACCACGGTCCAGGGCGCCATTTCGGTGTCAGTCCAGGCGAACATGTCTTCCTTGGCGGCGGTGTAGTCGTCCCACTTGTCCAGCGATGCGAGGTCGGTGGGTGAGAGTTTCCACTGCCGCACCGGGTCGACCTGACGGATGGTGAACCGGGTGCGCTGTTCGGATTGCGTGACCGAGAACCACAGCTTGGTGAGACTGATGCCATCGTTGACCAGCATCTGCTCGAACAGCGGGGCCTGCCGGATGAATTCGGCGTGCTGCTTGGGCGAGCAGTAGCCCATCACGCGTTCCACCCCGGCGCGGTTGTACCAGGAGCGGTCGAACAGGACGATTTCACCGGCAGCGGGCAGGTGCTGCACGTAGCGCTGGAAGTACCACTGGGTGCGTTCTTTTTCGGTCGGCTTCTCCAGCGCGACCACGCGGGCGCCGCGGGGGTTCAGGTGTTCCATGAACCGCTTGATAGTGCCGCCCTTGCCTGCGGCGTCACGCCCCTCGAACACGATGACGTGGCGGAGTCCGTTGCCCTGGCTCCACTTCTGCAGCTTCAGCAGTTCGATCTGCAGCAGGCGCTTCTGTTCCTCGTACTCCTGACGCGACATGCGGTCGTCGTACGGGTAGTTCTCCCGCCAGGTGTCGACGACCTCGCCGCTGGGTTCCAGCAGCAGTTCGGGGTCGTCATCGTCGTCGTCGCGGACCGTGTACCCGGTGATGTCGAGAGTCACCGGCCGACGGTATCCACCCCGGCGAACACCGAGGTGTCGCCGGGGTGAACGCCTGGTAGTGCGTTACTCGGAGCTACTTGGCCTTACGGCGCGGACGCGCCAGCGCCAGCTTGGTCAGCAGCTTGTTCATCCGAACGATCGCCTTCTCGGAGTTGTTGTAGTAGCTGCCGCCGGCGCCCACACTGGTGCGCGGCACCACCACGGTCTCCTGCTTGCAGAACTTGCGCACCCCGTCGACGCCGCCGAAGCGGGCACCGATGCCCGAGGTCTTCCACCCGCCCATGGGCGCGGTGGTGCACATCAGGTTGGAGATGACGTCGTTGACGTTGACCGCACCGCAATCAAGCTGCAGCGCAATGGCCTTGGCCCGGTCGACATCTTTGGAGAACACCGAGGCGCTCAGCCCGTAGGGGCTGTCGTTGGCCAGCCGAATGGCTTCCTCGACCGAGGACACCTTCATGATCGGCAGGGTCGGACCGAAGGTCTCCTCGGTCATGCAGGCCATCGAGTGGTCGACGTCGACCAGCACGGTCGGCTCGAAGAAGCTGCCCCCGCCCTCGGGGCGCTTGCCACCGGTCAGCGCCTTGGCGCCGGCCGCGACGGCCTCGTTGACGTGGCGTTCGGTGATCGCCACCTGACTGTCGTCGATCTGGGAGCCGAAGTGGTAGCCCTCGCCGGTACCCATCTTGAGGTTCTCGACGGCCTTTACGGTCGCGGCGACGAACTGGTCGTAGACCGGATCGAGCACATAGACCCGCTCGACGGACACGCAGGTCTGGCCGGCGTTGAACATCCCGCCCCACACCGCGGCGTTGGCGGCCAGCTCGACGTCGGCGTCCTCGAGCACGATCATCGGGTCCTTGCCGCCGAGCTCCAGGCTCACCGGGGTCAGACGACGGGCCGCCCGCTCCATCACCTTGGCTCCGGTGGCGCAGGAACCGGTGAACTGGACGTAGTCGGAGTTGTCGATGACGGCCTCGGACACCGCACGCGCACCTTGCGCGAGAGCGAACACCTCGGGGGCGCCGGAATCCAGCCAGCCGCGCAGCAGCACCTCGGCGGTCAGCGGGGTGCGCTCAGACGGCTTGAGCAGCACTGCGCACCCGGCGGCCAGGGCGCCGATGGCGTCCATCATTGCGTTGGCCACGGGGTAGTTCCACGGCGCGATGATCCCGATGACGGGACGCGGCCGGTAATGCACGGCGATCTTCTTGATCGACATGATCGGCAGCGCGGCCGGACGGGTATCCGGCGCCATCGCCTCCTCCACCACCTTGATGTAGTAGGAGAGGATCATGATCAGCAGCGGGACCTCTTGCGCGGCGTCCATGGCCGACTTGCCGGTCTCGGCGATCAGGAGTTTCTCGATCTCGTCGCGGTGGTCGCCCAACCACACCGCGTAGCGGGAGAGGACCTTGGCGCGGCCTTTGGCGCCGCGGGCCTCCCACTCCTTCTGAGCTTCCCGCAGACCGGCTGCGATACGCGGCACGTCGGCGGCGTCGGTCCAGGTCACCTGGCCGGCGACGGCCCCGGTGGCGGGGTTGTGAATAGTGCCGGAACCCGTGAAATCCGCGGTCCGAGCTACATCTGGCGTCGCTGTCATGAGGCCTATGTTAATCACCGTGTGTGACCCACGTCGCACCGGGGTTGACACCTGTCAAGTTGCTGGCCGCGACTGGGCGCCCAGATCGACGAAATGGCCGCCCCGCGGGTTGCGTGAGCGGCCATCTCGTCGAATTCGAGGGGAAGTTTCCGAGAGCGCGGTGACCCCTCACCACCGCGCTCTACGCCGGCAGCTCCTCAGTCCTCAGAACCCTTCTTGGAACCGAGTTTCTTGGCCGTCTTGTCGGTCGCTTCGCGCACCTTCTTGACGACCTTGTCCACATTCGCCTTGGCCTTTTCCCTCCGCTTCTCGGCCTTGTCCTTGGCGCCGTCGAGCGCGGCGTTGAGGTTGGTGATGTGGGGCTTGAGGTTGTTCACCTTCGGCTTCTGGTCGGACTTGTCGTCGGTGGCCGACAGCAACTGGCTCCGATTGAGGCTGTTGTTGGCGATCACGTTGCCGGTGCTGTCCACCTTGTCGCGCACGCCGAGCACGTTGGCTGCCGCGATCCGCACGGAATCGCGCGCACCGATCAGCTGGTTGTTGCGGAACTGCATGAGGGTGCCGTCACCGGTGGGGTCGGTCGGGTCGTGATTGGTGCCGCCACCGAGCCCGGCCGGGAGTGCTTCGGCAAGCCCCTCGATAGCCGGGTCCGCGACCCACATCGGCGCATCGATGTATTCCTTCACCGCCTTGTAGACCGCAAGCTGGTCGCCGGATGCCACCGCCTGCGCGACGGACACCAGGCCGACCGCCCCGAGCACGGCGCCGTTGACGCTGCGCAGCGCCGATTCCTGCAGTCCCTGAGCGAGCGCCGCGGTGTAGTTGTCGTTGGGCCACGGGGTGTCGACGTCGAGCACCTGCGCGAACTGCGCGTTGATGTCATCCCGGAGGCCCAGGAGTTCGTTGTTGCGGAACTGCATGAAGGCGCCGTCACCGGCCGAGGTGTTGGTTACGTGGTCCGAGCCGCCACCGAACTCGTCGGGCAGCGTGATGGCAATCGCTTCGATGAGCGGATCGGCGACATAGACCGGTGAATCGACAATCTGGCGAATCTGGGAGAACAGCCGCTCGTTGTCGCCGGCCACGAGCTGGGCCGCGAGGACGAAGGGAGTGAGCGGTGCCTGGACGAACTGGTCGGCGAGCCGCTGACCGGCCATGAACACCAGCCCCGCTTGATTCATCCCCTCGAAGCTGGCCATCAAGGCCGTCGACGCGTCGAGGACGCGCGGCGGTGTGGGTGCCGACACCGCGACCGGAGTGATCGCGACGACACCGGCGGTGGCGACGGCGACGCATGCGGCCAGACCGCTCGAGGCACGACTGTTGACACGACTGTTCATTGATGAAATCCCCTCGATGACTTGCTATTTGGGCTGACCGATGACTCGGTACGCGCCGAAATTTACCTGCCACTAATCAAGATCTCAGGTTTTTCTCAGGTGGGAATTTTGCAGTTGTTGCATATGCAACTACCTTCGCGGTCGGCGCCGTTGCCGCAAAAATCGAAATGTAGCCATCTGCGCAGCTCGCACCCTCACGAAGAGTTTGCTGTGTAGCCACGCCAGTTCTAAAAGCATTGCGGCATGCAACACCGATCGATGACCGGCCGACCTGAACTGTCAACTGGTGCTTGATGGTTAAGCGATCTTGAAAATGCCCCGACGGGACCCCGCACCGTTTCACACCAGACGGCTCTGGATCGCGGGTAGCCACCGGTCAACAAGTCCGGAACCGACAGATGATCGCTCAGCGAAGATCAGGCGAGGCGTCGTCCACCTGGTCATATCGCCCATCTCGGGCGAAAATCGCGGCCACCCCCACCACCGAGGTGCCCAGCAGTACCCCGCCGATCGTGTCGGTGAAGTAGTGAAAGGTCATCGACAGGCCGAACATGGCGAGCAGGACGACGCAGACCGCCACCACCAGGGCCCACAGCCTCATGCCTGCCAACAACACGAGCAGGCTCGTCACCGCGACGACAAAGGTGGTGTGGCCGCTGGGATAGGCCAGCGCACCGCCTTTCTCCCTGCCGAAGATCGGCTTGATGACGCGCACGACGGTGATCGCAACCAGCGGGCTCACCACCATGGCGAGCGCCAACCGTTTCCGGTGTTGCCGCAGCGCCACCACGATGCCGACCAGCAACGCGGCCGTCACCAGCAGCGGCTTGCTGAACACCAGAAAGGCGTCCCGATATGAACCGAGCTCGGCCCCGATCTGCTGGAACCAGTCGTCGATCGGCACCGGTCCCGCGCGGACCGCCCAGCCGAGCAGGACCATGGCGGTGAGGCCGACGAGGGGCCACCACCGGGCGATCAAGGGACGATGCCGCGCAGATATGCGGCCTGGCCCAGATGCTGGGCGCAATCATCGATGATGCTGACCAGCCGCGCACTCGCCGTCACCGGCGGATCCCACCGGTCGTCGACGACGCGGCCGAGGTCCTCGGCGGTCACCCCGGCAATGTAGGCCAGCGTCACCTTGTGCACATCCAGGTAGTAGCCCGCCAGCAGTTCGGCTGAGGCGTGCACCTTCGCAACGTCCTCGGGGCTGTGGCCATAGCCGATGTCGTTGCCGGGCAGGTCGAGCCCGAACCGGTCCTTCCAGCCGTCGCGGGTCCACACCTGCTCGATCCCGGCGATGTCGCACAACTGCAGGTCCTGGCAGCGCGCACTGTGCCAGATCAGCCAGGCGATGCTGTTGGCCTGCGGCGTGGGCCGGTAACTCGACACCTCTTCGGTCAGCCCGTCGGTGAGATCGTCGACATGCTCGATGAGCCGGGTGAATGCGTCACGCAGCAATTCGCGGACGGCGTCGGAATCGGCGCCGGAAGCAGCGGCAGTCATGGCATCGACGCTACTCGCGAAACAGCCGACTGCCGGTCCGACTACCATCACTGCATGCCGTTGAATACCGGTGACGTGTTCGCCGGGTACACGATTCAACGTCTGCTCGGTTCAGGCGGCATGGGCGAGGTATATCTGGCCCAACATCCGCGGCTCCCCCGCCAGGATGCGCTGAAGATCATGCCGGCCTCGCTGACCAGTGACGCCCAGTACCGCGAACGGTTCAATCGCGAGGCCGACATCGCCGCCTCGCTCTGGCATCCCCACATCGTCGGCTTGCACGATCGCGGTGAATACGAGGGGCAGCTGTGGATCGCGATGGACTACGTCGACGGCACCGACGCCTCACGACACGTGCGTGAGCGTCACCCCCGCGGTGTGCCGCTGCGTGAAGCGGTCGAGATCGTCACCGCCATCGCCGAGGCGCTCGACTACGCCCACGACCGCAACCTGCTGCACCGCGACGTGAAGCCGGCCAACATCCTGCTGACCGGCCCTGAAGCGGCTCGTCGTCGAATTCTGTTGGCCGACTTCGGCGTTGCCCGCCGAATCGATGACATCAGCGGGATCACCGCCACCAACATGGCCGTCGGCTCCATGGCCTACTCGGCTCCCGAGCAGCTCCTGGGGCAGTCGATGGACGGGCGGGCCGATCAATACGCATTGGCGGCCAGTGCATTTCAGCTTCTGGCCGGGCACTCGCCGTTCCACCACTCCAACCCCGCGGTGGTGATCAGCAAGCAACTCAACGAGCCCCCACCTAGCTTGAGGGCCGAACGTCCCGAACTGGCGTACCTGGACGAGGTCATGCTCAAGGGGATGGCCAAGGACCGGGCCGGCCGCTACCCGCGGTGCAGCGATTTCGCCAAAGCGCTCGCCGATGCCCAGCCGACGGCCACTCCGGCGGCTCCCCTCACGCAGCGGCCCCCCACGCCACAACCGCAACCGCAGCGGCCGTCGCCGGTATCGCCGCCCCAACAGTTCTCCTCCGAGCCCCCACGGGTCATCACGGCCCCGAGCTTCACAGCACCCACTCACTCGGTGGCCGGCCCGTCGCACCACTCCCCCCACTGGTCGGGACCGAGCCCGATCCCGCAGCCGCGCCGCCCCGAGAAGAGCAGCGCGACAAGGATTGTGGTGCCTACCGTGCTCGCGGTGCTCCTGGTGTGCGCCATCGGCTTCGCGATCAGCCAGTTCGTCCGCGAGGCCCCGGTGGCACGGACGACGCCGTCGTGGCAGCCGTACGTGGACGCCGCCCAGACTTTCGCGTTGCACACCGTCACGGTGAGCGCAGACACCGTCGATACCGATCTCGCGACGATCATGGACGGCGCCACCGACGAGTTCCGCGCCGACCTGCAGAACCAGGCCCCGCAGATCAAGAAGAAGGCCACGGACCTGGGCGTCAAGACCGACGGAACGGTCACCGGGGCCGGCATCGAATCGTTGTTCTCCAACGAGGCGGTCGTGCTCGTCACCGTCGACACCAAGGTGACCGTGACGGTCAATCGGGTCGGTGTGGTTTCGCTGCAACGGGTCAGGGTCACCGTCGAGCACGTCGACGGCAGCTACAAGGCCTCGAAGCTGGAGTTCGTGAACTGATGGGCACACGCACACGGGGCTGGACGCTGTCGGTCATCGCGCTGATCGTGGGGATCGTCATCGCGGGCGGCCTGGGGTTCTGGCAATTGTCCGTCAAGAGCACACCGGCGCCCGCCCCGATCGCCGAAGACGACCAGGCGCGCGAGCAGGTCACTGATTTCGTGAAGACCAATGTGGTCAAGGCGCTGAGCTTCACCCCGACGACCAGCCGGGCCGAGATCGATGCGGTCACCGAAACGCTGACCGGCGCCGCCGTCGACGAGTACCGGAAAACGATCCGCGCGAAGGCGGACAATGTCACCCAGACGGCGATTGTCCGCAACACCGGAGTGGAATCGCTAACCGCCGACGAGGCCAAGGTGGTGGCGTTCGTCGACCAGAGTTCCGAGACCGCCGGCGGTCCGTCGACCAAGGACGCGGTGGCCTACCGGGTCAGCCTGACCCGCGTCGACGGCGACTGGCGGATCTCGGAACTGGAACAGCTCTAGGGGTTACTGCGGCGCAGCCCCGTGGAACACCGCCTCGACGTTGTTTCCGTCGGGATCGCGGACGAATGCACCGAAGTAGCCCGGGTGGTATTCGGGCCACAAGCGTGGTGCGTGCAGCGACTCGGCACCCAGACCCAGGGCCGCGTCGTAGAACGCCTGCACGGCATCGGCGTCGGCCGCGTGAAACGCCACATGGATCTCCCGGTTGGGCCCACCGGCATCGCCGGCACTGGCATCGGCAATCCAGAAGTCGGGCTTGCCATCACTGCCGTAGCCGATCGCTACCTGGTAGTCCAGCTGGCGGCTGTACCCGAGTACGCCCAGCACAGAGTCGTAGAACTCTTTCGATTTGGCCCAGTCGGTGCAGTTGATTCCAAAGTGATCGATCACCGGTCGATCCTTGCATCCGGCACCGACACGTCGGCGCCTGTTCCGCGATCGGCCGTGGCGTCGTACGTTAGTTAGGTGACCTACGACTTGTGCATCCGTGGCGGAACCATCGTCGACGGCCTGGGCGGCGAACCGTACGTGGAAGACGTCGCGGTGCGCGACGGCGTCATCGTCGAAATTGGTTCCGTGACCGGGACGGCCGAACGCGAGATCGATGCCACCGGATTGTTGGTCACGCCCGGTTTCGTCGACCTGCACACGCATTACGACGGGCAGGCCATCTGGTCGGAGCGGCTCAACCCGTCCTCGGCGCACGGTGTCACCACGGCCGTCATGGGCAACTGCGGTGTCGGGTTCGCGCCGTGCCGCCCCGACGATCACGACGTGCTCGTCGATGTGATGGCCGGCGTGGAGGACATCCCCGGGGTGGTCATGGTCGACGGTCTGCCGTGGACGTGGGAGACGTTCCCCGAATTCCTGGACGCCCTGTCGTCGCGACAGCTCGATATTGATGTGGCGGCGTTCCTGCCGCACTCCCCCCTTCGCGTCTACGTGATGGGCCAACGCGGCATCGACCGAGAGCCCGCGAACGCCGAGGATCTGGCGCTGATGCGCAAGCTCGCCGCCGAGGCGGTCAACTGCGGCGCGCTGGGGTTCGCCTCATCACGGCTGACCATCCACAAGACCGAGAGCGGCCGGCCGATTCCCAGTTACGAAGCCGGCTACGCCGAGATCGAGGCGATCGCCCGTGGCGTCGACGACGCAGGCGGCGGCCTGATCCAGTTCGTGCCGGACCTGGTCGCGGGTGACTACGAGCCGGCGCTACAGACGGTGTTCGACGTGGCCGCCGACGTCGGGTTGCCGGTGACGTTCACTCTGGCGATCGGCAACGCCGGGCCGGCGTTCTTCGAGGACGCCCTGCGGATGGTGGAGAAGGCAAATTCCAACGGCGGCAGTATCACCGCCCAGATCTTCCCACGCCCCATCGGCCTGGTGCTGGGCCTCGAACTGTCGGGCAACCCGTTCGTCCTCTATCCGAGCTACCGCGAGATCGCCCACCTCCCACTGGCCGAGCGGGTCGCCGAGATGCGTAAACCCGAAGTGCGCCAACGGATTCTGAATGACACCTCGGCCAGTGACGGGCATCCGCTGATGTTCGCCGTACAGGCTTGGGACTATATGTACCCGCTGGGTGAACAGCCCGACTACGAGCCCGACCCGTCGAACTCCATCGGTGCGCGGGCCCGGGCCCGCGGCGTCGACCCGCTCGAAGAGGCCTATGACCGCCTGCTCGACGACGAGGGGCACGCCATGCTGCTGGTCACGCTGGCCAATTTCCGTGACAACTCACTCGACACCGTCGCCGAGCTGCTCCGCCGCGACGACGTGGTGCTGGGGCTCGGTGACGGCGGCGCGCATTACGGGATGATCTGCGACGCCAGCTTCCCCACCTACCTGCTGACGCACTGGGTCCGCGACCGGGGCACAGGCACGTTGAGCGTCGCCGATGCCGTCCGGGAACTGACCTCGGTGCCCGCCAGGGTCGCCGGGCTGGCCGACCGCGGTCGAATTGCATTGGGCTACAAGGCCGATCTGAACGTCATCGACCATGCGGCACTACGGCTGCACCGCCCCGTCGTCGCCTACGACCTCCCCGGTGGTGGACGTCGCCTCGACCAGACCGCCGACGGCTACGTCGCGACCGTCGTCTCCGGTGAGGTCATCGCCGAGAACGGGGTGCCGACCGACGCGCGACCCGGCCGGCTCGTGCGCGGACGCCAATCTGAGCCGGTCTGACAGGTCGGGCACCCCGGGCCGTCAACCGGCCTATTCTCACGTCATGAGCGTGAAAGTGGACCTCAACCAGCTGGCCGACAAGCTGGCGGACTACGCGTTCGCCTACCTCGTCACGGTCGACGACAACTACCACGCGCACACCGTCGCAGTGGAGCCACACCTGGTCGACGGCGTCATCCACGTCGGCCCGGTCGGCGGGCACACTCGGAGAAACCTCGCGTCCCACGAGCACGCGACGCTGGTCTGTCCGCCGCGTCAGTCCGGTGGGTATTCGCTGATCGTCGACGGGCGGGGCCGAGCCGGTGCGACCGAGGACGAGGCGCATCAGATCGTGCCCAGTCGCGCGGTCCTGCATCGCAAGGCGGCCGCACCCGGCCCGCCGGGCCAGTGCGACAGCGATTGCATCGTGTTGTCGGAGAACTGACGGACCGTCTTGGCGTCGGCCGCGCGGGCGTCGTACGTTTGTCGGGTGAGCTATGACCTGGTGCTCGGCTGCCCGACTCACGAGTCGGTCGGATGACTCGCGCCGAGCCGCTGGCCCAGCCCTGGAGCGACGAGGACGCCGCAGGCATCAACAGTTGGGGTCACCCCGATCGCACGTATGAACCGCTGCTGCTGGTCCGGTGCCTGCAGCGCCACCCGAATCTGGCGGCACGGCTGAGGAAATTGGGTGAGTCACTTTACGTCGATGCGAGACTTCCAGCGCGGTTACGCACCATCGCGATCCTGCGGATGTGCGCACTGGTGGGCTGTGAGTACGAATGGGGTGGACAGGCAGCGTTCTGGGGGCCCATCGCGCGGGTCACTGACGAGGAATGCGATGCGGTGGTCACCGGGGTCGACGCAGGGTGGAGCGAGTTCGAGCGCGTGCTGATCGCTGCTGTCGACGAACTCGAACGCACCGGGTCCTGGACACCAGAGATCTGGGATGCGTTGGGGCACAAGCTCGACGACGAACAACGGATGGAGCTGCTCGTCGCGCTCGGCTGGTACCGCACCATCTGCACGTTGTGCAACGGGCTGGACCTACCCGTCGAAGGGTGGATGCGACGGTGGCCGGCTAACTAGCTGCCCCGTCTCGGCGCAACCCCGGGTGCTGGCGGGCCAGTATCGGCAACAGGATCCGTCGCGGAATCAGTTGGGCCACACGGGTCGTCAGCCTGCTGGGCAGACCGGGGATCACCATGTCGCGGTCGTCAGCGAGTGCGTCGACACCGGCTCTGGCGACGTCCTCGGCCGGCATCCACAACACCTTCGGGAACGCCGCGGCGAATTTTCGCTCGTCCATGCCCGCGGTCTTGAGGAACTCGGTGCGCACCGGGCCGGGGCACAGCGTGGCGACGGTGACGCCGGTACCGGCCAGCTCGGCGCGCACGCCCTCGGTGTAGGTGTGGACGAACGCCTTGGTGGCGGCGTAGCCGGATTGTCCCGGGAACGGGTAGAAGCCGGCCGTGGAGCCGACGTTGAGGATCGCGCCCCGCCGGCGGGGCACCATCTGCTGCACCGCCCGGGTGGTCAGGTCGATGACCGCTTCGACGTTTACCCGCACCTGGGCGATCTCGTCGGCGACCGGCGCTTTCACCACCGAGCCGATGGTGCCGATACCGGCGTTGTTGACCAGGATGTCGACGGTCAACCCGCGCTTGGCGATCGTGTCGAAAAGTGTTGCGCGGGCGTCGGGGTCGGCGACGTCGCAAGCGATCGTCTCTGCCGTGGTGGTGAGTTCGGCGGCCAGCTCACGCAGCTTGTCCTCCCGGCGGGCTACCAATGTGACACCGTAGCCGCGGCGCGCCAGTTCGCGGGCGATGGCGGCCCCGATGCCCGAGGAGGCACCGGTCACGACGGCGGTGGTGGTCGGTGATGGCGGTGGTAGCGGCATGGGTCGACGTTACTTCGTCGCCGAGTGGCCAGTTATGTCACGCGTCTGGCTTCCCCGCGTGCGGCAACTGGCCGCTCGACATGGAAAAGGCCCGGCTCGCCAAGCGAGCCGGGCCTCCTTCAGGCGACTTCTTAGAAGTCCATGCCGCCCATGCCACCGGTCGGGTCGGCCGCGGGGGCCGCCTTCTCCGGCTTGTCGGCGACGACGGCCTCGGTGGTGAGGAACAGCGCCGCGATGGACGCCGCGTTCTGCAGCGCCGAGCGGGTGACCTTGACCGGGTCGGCAACGCCGGCGGCCAGCAGGTCCTCGTACTCACCGGTCGCGGCGTTCAGGCCGTGACCCGCAGGCAGGTTCGACACCTTCTCGGCGACGACGCCCGGCTCCAGACCACCGTTGAAGGCGATCTGCTTCAGCGGGGCCGACAGCGAGACGCGCACGATGTTGGCGCCGGTGGCCTCATCACCGGTGAGCGACAGCTCCTCCAGCGACGGAGCCGACTGCAGCAGAGCCACGCCGCCACCGGCGACGATGCCCTCTTCGACGGCAGCCTTGGCGTTACGCACGGCGTCCTCGATGCGGTGCTTGCGCTCCTTGAGCTCCACCTCGGTGGCAGCGCCGGCCTTGATCACCGCAACACCGCCGGCCAGCTTGGCCAGGCGCTCCTGCAGCTTCTCGCGGTCGTAGTCGGAGTCGCTGTTCTCGATCTCGGCGCGGATCTGGGCGACACGGCCCTGGATCGCGTCGGCATCGCCGGCACCCTCGATGACGGTGGTCTCGTCCTTGGTGACCACGATCTTGCGGGCGGTGCCCAGCAGCGCGACATCGGCGGTCTCGAGCGAGAG
Source organism: Mycolicibacterium arcueilense (assembly GCF_058536225.1). NCBI lineage: Bacteria > Bacillati > Actinomycetota > Actinomycetes > Mycobacteriales > Mycobacteriaceae > Mycobacterium > Mycolicibacterium arcueilense. Next base: position 74,415 of record NZ_JBZTYL010000019.1, on the reverse strand, counting down.
GCCTACCTCTTCGCTGATGACCTGGCCACCGGTGAGGATGGCGATGTCCTGCAGCATGGCCTTGCGGCGGTCACCGAAGCCCGGGGCCTTGACGGCGACGGACTTGAAGGTGCCACGGATCTTGTTGACCACCAGGGTCGACAGGGCTTCGCCCTCGACGTCCTCGGCGATGATCAGCAGCGGCTTGCCGGACTGGATGACCTTCTCCAGCAGCGGCAGCAGGTCCTTGACGGTCGAGATCTTCGAGCTGACCAGCAGGATGTAGGGATCCTCCAGGACGGCTTCCTGACGCTCGGCGTCGGTGACGAAGTAGCCCGAGATGTAGCCCTTGTCGAAGCGCATGCCCTCGGTGAGCTCCAGCTGCAGCCCGAAGGTGTTGCTCTCCTCGACGGTGATGACACCCTCGTTGCCGACCTTGTCCATGGCCTCGGCGATCAGGTCGCCGATGGACTGGTCTCCGGCGGAGATACCGGCGGTGGCAGCGATCTGCTCCTTGGTCTCCACCTCCTTGGCGGACTTCAGGAGGGTCTCGGTGACCTTCTCGACAGCCTTCTCGATGCCGCGCTTCAGGCCGAGCGGGTTGGCGCCGGCAGCGACGTTGCGCAGACCTTCGCGAACCAGGGCCTGGGCCAGAACGGTGGCGGTGGTGGTGCCGTCACCCGCGACGTCGTCGGTCTTCTTGGCGACCTCTTTGACCAGCTCGGCGCCGATCTTCTCGTACGGGTCCTCCAGCTCGATCTCCTTGGCGATGGACACACCATCGTTGGTGATCGTGGGGGCGCCCCACTTCTTCTCCAGGACGACGTTGCGACCCTTGGGGCCCAGCGTCACCTTTACCGCGTCGGCGAGGCTGTTCAGGCCCCGCTCGAGGCCGCGACGGGCCTCTTCGTCATACGCAATTGTCTTAGCCATTGCGAAGTGATTCCTCCGGATAGGGGATCGCACGTTGTGTGGTCAGGTTCAGTGCCCGCGACGGACGGCGTGGGTGTGCTCCCGCAGGTGCGGTCCCTGCCTCACCGGCCCGACCTGGCACTCACTGATCGAGAGTGCCAACTGCATTCTTAGCACTCGACCATGGTGAGTGCAAGGTTGCGCAGGGGCTGCTGCGGCTTCTCGCCTTCGCCCGTGGCGAAACGAAGCCGGCGGTCGGCCTACCCCTCGTCGGTTTCTACTTCAGGGCGGTTCCCGGCGCGATGCGGCGACCCCTGCGAAGAAAACGGCGGAAGTCCGCCCCGAAGGTGACGGGTCTGCGGTGTTTTCCCGCCCTGAGGTGGCCCGATGCTGTGGCAGAGTTCTGACCCGAGGGGGTAGCCGAGTGAGCGACGAGACGAGTAGCGGCGACGACGAGCGCAGATCCACGGTGACGCGCGGGGGCCGGTTGACCATCTCACTGGGCTTCGGTCTGGCGTTGGGAGCAGTGAGCCTCGCCATCTATGCGTACGCGGCACGGGTTCCGACCGGGCAGACCGCGACGTACCTGGCTCCGGCGGGCCACCTTCTCCTCATCTCGCTGATCGGCGTGTGCGTCGCCGGGGCGGCCGCCATCTGGCTCGGTGTGCGAGCCATCTCCGGTCTCGACACTGCTGGGCATGCCTCGCTACTCCTCGCGGGCATCGTCGCCGTCGCGGCCTACGGGCTCCTCACCGCCAAATCCGCACAGCACGCGCTGTTGATCTCGGGGCCGGGTGCGCGTCCCGTCATCGTGATCGCACAGGTGTCCTGGGTCTTCGTCGCCTGCGCCGCGGCAATGGTGCTTGCCGGCGCGACCTCCGCTTCACCCGCCGCTGCGCGCCGACCGGGCCGGCCTGCGGTCGCCGTCTTGGCTGCCTCCGGCCTCGCCCTGGCCGTGGTGGCCGGCATCGCTGTCACGTCGCTCAGCTCGGTCGGTGTCTCTTCGGCGACCACGGCGGAGCGGGTGGCGGTCCCGGCGCTGCCGACGTCCGTCGGCACCGATACGGCCTACACCGTGAAGGTCGACGCAGGGGGCGTTCGTGCGGCCGGCCCCGGATTCGTCGGCATCACGGACGGCGCGGTCATCGGTTTCGACGGGTCGACCGGCGCGCAGCGTTGGCGCTTCCCGACGGCCGACCTGCCCGCGCGCTGCGGCGACGTGTCGCTGTGGTCCACCGGAGTCCGCGACGATGCGGTGGTGGCCGTGCAGTGCACTCGCCCGCCCAATACCCAAGACCCCGACAAGTACTCATCCGACCACGACCCCGACGTCGCGTTCCTGGTCGGGCTCGACGCCATGACGGGCGAACAGCTGTGGATCAACGACGCGGACTGGCACCTCCGCGGCCGAGCGAACGGCGACGGTGAGATCTTGGCGGCGATCGGCCCCGACAAGGTCGGCGCGCTTGATCCGCGGACCGGTAAACCGTTGTGGGCGAAGGACACTCCCGATGATGAGTGCAATCGAGGCCGCTACGACGCCGTCGGCTCAAGGCTCATCTTCGTCGACGCGTGCGGCGATGCGCTCCGCGTGTACGACGCGGAATCGGAGTCCACGATCGACTTCACCAAGCAGCCCGGCTTCCCGTCGGGTGACGTGACGACGGAACTGCTGGCGGTAGACGGAGACATCGCCGCCCTCTACGCCAGTGGACTCAGCAGCGTGGACGGCGTGCTGCTGGCCGTCGACGTCGGGACCAAGGCGGTACAGGTCACGCCAGTACCTTTCGTTCGGACCCCGGATCTTGAGAAATCACTTCCAGGCCCGGTGGTGCAACTCGGCAAGGACAGCCGGGCACGGACCGTCACCCTGTATCTCCCCGCAGAGCGACGTGCCGTGACGGTGACAGACCTGGAGATGCACGCCGATCCCGACGCGCGGCGGTGGGCCCGGGTGGGCAATGAGTTCGTCACGGCTGCCGCCCACCAAGGCCATTACGAGGAACGACTGGCCTCGGTGCCGCTCACCGGTGGTCCCGCCACTCTCAGAACAGGGCCCTGCGACGAAGGGCCGGGCGGCCTGTTGCCGGTCCCCGGCGCGGTTCTGGCGCTGTGCGCCAACCATTCCGACAACGGCAGTGTCACCAGCTACGACATCGTCGGCTTGCGCTGAGGCGTTACCGCACGGCGGCGACGGCATCTGCCATGCCGCATTCGACGAGTACCGCTCCGGGCACGCGAGACACCGCCGGAGCCACTTGCATGCGGCCTTCGCACGGGTTGGGCAGCGTCTGCGTCGGGCCCGACTTGCCGATGATCCGCATCGGGACGGGATCGCGTTGCGCTACGGGCGCGAGCGGGGCATCGGGTAGCAGCGTCAGCCACTGGTCCCCCACCCGCGCAATAGCTCCCCAGGTCTCCTCGCGACCGCGCCATGCCAAGAGCAACCCGGTGTCAATGGTGACGCCGTCACGCAGATCGTGGATTGAAACCGGTTGCAGGTCTTCATTATTCTTACTCGCAGGGCTGAGCATGAGCGAGTCCGGGTCGATGAACTCCGCGTCTTGGTGATCAGGCAGGCGCACGATCACCCGACCTGCCGCGACATCGATGACCAGCGGCGCTCCGGCACCGGAGACCAGTGCGCGGTCACCTGAGGTGGCATCGATCGCGGGATGGGAGTTCGGCGCTCCCGGTTGGATGCCCAGCGACGATGCGGTGATGACGCCGTGTTGCCGCCCGGTCTGCGGGTCGAGCACCTGCGTCAGCACGTCGGGGCCCTCGTCGCAGGTGCTCATCAGGATGAAGTTCTCGGTGGCACGCATCGATGTCTTGCAGTCACGATCAAATGTCTTGGTCCACAACTCATTTCCGGTCCGCGCCGCCAAAGCGGTCCAGGTCATGCCACCGGCCGGGTCTCGGCTGCTGGCCAACAGCACACTCGACGACAGGGGATAGTCCTCGTCAAACACGTCATGATCGACGCGCGTCCACAGCAGCGCTCCGGTGGTGGCGTCGAGGGCGATCATCGCGTCGGTGGGGATGTAGGCCTTCACCAACACCACACTGTCGGGCCCGATGCCCGTCGTCCGCAATTCGCTGGCGTTGAATCGGGGCACGCTGAATGTCCAACGCTGCTCCCCCGTCGCACCGTCGAAACCCACCACGGTTTCCTGCCGGTACTCGGGGCCGTTCTGGACGTGCACCCAACCCGCGCCACCAGGCCGGGAGTAGGTGGCCAGAGACGACACCTCGGCCCGGTAGGCAACCGTCCCGCTCAGCGTCGTCAACGTCGGCGGATCGATGCTCTCGGCGGTCTCGTTGTGGAACGGAGACTTCTTGGCAATAGCCACGGCAGGCACCACAAGTGCCGCAGCCAGGACGACGGCCACTGCAGCCGCGACCCATCGGCTCACAGCAAGGCGGCGAGGCGCGCGGTGAGGCCGTTGGGTCCGGTGGGCCGCCGCACAGAGCACTGCCAGTGCCGCCAGAGCCAGGCACGCGAACCACCAGGCGGCGTGGGCGACCGTAGTGACGGCGAATGGACGCAGCGCGAGTTGATCATCGCTGGCCTGGCGAAAAGCCTTGGCGATGGTGCCCCGGCTCTGCGCCATCAACGCCGCCACGACGAGCACGAACAGTGCCGGGCTGGAGTAGGCCACGAACCTGGCCCGCCAGCCCGGCGACTGCCGGTACACGCGCCCCACCACGACGTATACGGCGACCAATAGCGCGACGCCGGCAACGACGAAAGTGGTGCGCCACAGCACCGTCGTCAGCGACGAAAAGTCTTCGCCCAACGGCAGTTCCGGTGTTCGTCGCATCCAGCCGAGACTCAGGCATGCGACGGCGGCGAGCAGCAGCCCCGCCAGGAGCCCGAGCAGTACGGCGGGTTGCCGGTAAGACGTGCCCGGCGCGCTGTCGTCATCGTTTGCGTCCTGCTCCCCCGCGGTCATTCGCCAAACCTAACCCGTAGGCGGGGCGGCCCACGGCAGATGTTGACGCCGCGGCTCGACCGAACTCCCCCGGCAATTACCCTGCGGCCCTCCCCGTCAGCGGGGTAATACGAACTGCCAGCCTGCCGCCTGCATCGCGGGGATCGCCTCGGCGAAACCGGCATGCGTGCCGGACTGGGGGTGGTTCATGTGGGCGATCACGATGGAGCCCGGGGCGGCGTTCATGACGTTGGATCGCACGGCGGCCGCGGACGCCGTCGCACCGTTGTCGGCGTTGACGGTGAATCCCAACGGCTGCTCGCCCAGTTCGTGCACGATCTCGACGGCCACGTCGTCATAGTGCGCGGTACCGGGACGGAACCAGGTCGGAGCCCGGCCGGTCAGCGCGGTCAACTTTTGGTGGTTGCCCCACACCTCACCGACCACCTCGTCGGCCGACCGGGTCCCGGCGATCCCGTAGGCAGCCCGACCCGTCACGGACAGGGGCACGTGACGGGTGCCGTGGTTGCCGATCTCGAACAACGGATTGCCGGCCAACTGCCGGGCCCGGTCCGGATTCCGGTCGATCCATCGCGAGTTCAGCATGAGCACCGCCGGAACACCGTTGCGCTGCAAGGTATCGAGCAGGGCGTCGTCGCAGGCACCGTCACACGCGTCGAACGTCAAGGCGATCTGGCGGCCGGCGGCGGCGAACGACGTGGTGATGCCGGGCAGCGCCATTCCCCACTGCGTGGGTGGCCGCCTCTTGTTGAGCACCGCAACCGAAGGCGGGTCGACGGCGTTCGGGTCGGCGTGCGCGGTCGGCAGCCCGGCACGCAGCGCATATCCGGCGGTGATCGAACCGACGGCGGTCGCCGTCAGGAATGAGCGCCTGGTGATCACATGCCGGACGGTAGGCCCGGATGTTGTAGGTCAGCCCGCGATCGGCTGTGGGTTGACTGCGGACGCCTGCCTCGCCGATTTCCACCGCCGAGCTGCTCTCAGCGCCGACGAGCGACCCCCACGTAGAAAACCGCGCAGAGAAGGCAGCGAAAGCCGGGACCCGAGACAGCTCAGCTTCCCGACTGATACTTCTGCACCGCCGCGGCGAACTCGTCGAGCCGGCGCAGTGACTCGTCCTTGCCCACGGACGGCAGGAACAGCCCGAGCTGGCCGAAGCCGAGATCCTCAGCGGCACGCCAATAGTCGGCCTTGACGGGTGCACCGAACATCATCAACGGCACGTCGCGCGCCCCGCCGTCATGCATCTGCCCGATGCGTTTGGCCAGCACATCTCTGGGCAGCGGATTCGAGATCCAGCCTGCCCCATGGCGAATCACCCGTTTGACCGTCGCATCGGAGTTGCCGCCGATGTAGATCGGCGGGTGTGGCTTCTGGACGGGCTTGGGCCTGCAGTAGGAGGACGGGAAGTCGACGTACTTGCCGTGGTATTCGGCGGGCTCGTCGGTCCACAGCGCCGTGACCGCCTCGATGCTCTCATCGAGCAGTGCCCCACGGGTTTTCGGATCGGTGCCGTGGTCGCGCATCTCTTCGAGGTTCCACCCGGCGCCGACGCCGAGTACGAACCGGCCGCCGGAGATGAGGTCGATGCTGGCGGCTTCCTTGGCGGTGTGGATGGGGTCGCGCTGGATCAGCAGTGCGACGCCCGTGACGAGTTCGATCGTGGAGGTCACTGCCGCCGCGGCCGCGAGGGTGACGAACGGGTCGAGCGTGTTGTAGTACCACGGCGGCAGGTCGCCACCATCCGGATAGGCCGATTCGCGGCTGACCGGGATGTGGCTGTGTTCGGCAACGATGAGTGAGGCGAATCCGCGCTCCTCGATCGCCCGGGCCAGCGATACGGGGTCGATGCTGTCGTCGTCGACGAAGGTGGCAATGCCGAACTTCATCTGGCCGACGTTACTCCGGGCGAGGACGCGGGCCCTGGCAGCGCGTGGCCGGCTCGGAGCTCAGCATTGCTCGGCGCAATACCAGCAAGGATGGCCGGGGCGGTCCCGTAGCGCTCCGGCGCCAGGGCTGCGTTCGGTATGACATGGCAACTCACCAACTGGCCCGACCCGATTTTGAGCACACGGTCAAAAGTTTGGCAAATGTCCAAACCATGTCCGAACTGCGGGATTAACCCCTCCAGATCCCTTGCGTCACGCAAAACTGCCGCCCGATTGATTGCGTGTGCAACGATCGCGAAAATCCGCCTGAGAAAAAGCTGAGATCTTGATTACCGGTGCGTTAGTTTCTCCGCCAGCTAGGGGAAAAAGTCGTCGGAAGTGACTCGAGTCAGCGTCGTCAGCTTTATTGACGCTGACGTCATTTTGGCACCGGGAGACCAGGGAGAATCGTGGGGAAACACAGCATTGCGCAGAGTCGTGGCCGGCGGGCCGCGGTAGGTCCGATCGCGACGGCAGGACTGGCAAGTGTGGCGTTGGCAGGTGCCGGCGTCATGCTTCTGTTGGGACCGGATTCACCGACGATGAGGTCGGTCTCCGCAGATGTCAGGCTGGTCAACACCGAGGGCCCGAGCAGTGGCGACAACTCCGGTGCGGACAAGCCTTCGGGCGCCACCGGCAACACCGGGACCGCCGGCAACACCGGCACGACCGGAACCAACTCCAAAGCCAAGAAACCAGGTCACCCCTCCGTCAAGCAGGTCCAGGAACGTCTGCGCGAGCGCGCCACCGAAGCCACGAAGGCCTTCAATGACCGTGCCGCCGAGGCCAAGAAGGCTGTCGACGACATCGCCGACGGCGTCGGCCTCAAGCGCGGCAACGCCACCGATGACAACGAGACCCGGGGCCCACTGTGGCGGCCGAAGTTGCCCGCGTCCTCGACGGCTGACTCGACCGAGTCGAAGGCCGACTCGAACGACGGCGTGGACCCCACCACTGCCAGTGAGCCCAAGCAGCAGTGGAAGCGCACCCCGGTGAATGTGCTGCCGGACAACCCGATTTCCCACCGCGTCAGCGACCTGACCGAACGGGTGGCGGCCGCCCTGCCGGATCCCACCCCCAACGACAAGCAGCTGGACTCCGGCGTCACGACCGGTTGGCTCGGCGCTCGATCGGCAGATCCCTCGCCGGCCGCGCCACAGGCATTCGTCGCCCCGACGCCTGCCCCGGCACCCGCGCCGATCAGCCCGATCACCGGGCTGCTGTCCGCGGTCACGCTGGGCACGATCATGACCCCCAACGCGCCGACGGAGCCCGCCGACATGCCCGGCGTCTGGGCCGTGATGGCCTGGGCGCGCCGGCAATCGGCGTACACCGTGGATACCAACACGGCTGCTGCGCGCAACACATTGGTTGCCCCCACGCTGAATTCCGCCGTGCTCGACCCGACCGAGATCGTCAACCGGTGGATCTACCAACCGGTGCACTACGGGGCGCAGCTGTGGATCACCAGCCCGCTCGGGTCTGCCGTCGGCAACACGATCAACCAGATATCGGGCCAGTACCTGATCGGCAACGGAGCCGACGGGACCGAGGCGAACCCCGATGGTGGCGACGGCGGCGCGTGGATCGGCGACGGCGGTGACGGTTACGACGGTGTCGCCACCGGTCAGGCCGGCGGCGACGGCGGCGATGCCGGCTGGTTCGGCGACGGCGGCGAGGGCGGCAACGGCTGGGCCGGCATGAACGGCGGTGACGGTGGCGACGGCGGCAGCATCATGGGCATCGGCGGCGACGGCGGCGACGGCGGCGCGTCCTTTGACCTCCAGCCCGCGGGCAACGGCGGCCGCGGTGGCGACGCCAACGGCTGGTTCTTCGGCATCGCCGGCGATGGTGGTCGCGGCGGCAACGGCATCACCGGCGCCAGTGGAGCGGCCGGCGACTGGAATGTCGACTACGGCAACGGATATGGCAACGGCCAGGACGGCGGTGTCGGCGGCGGCAACGGCGGCAACGGCGGCGACGGCGGTGACGCCAACGGGTTCCTGTTCGCCAGTGGCGGCAACGGTGGAGATGGCGGTGACGGCGGTACCGGCGGTGTCGGTGGAGCCGGCGCCAACGGCGACGCCGCTCATCTCAGCGGCGGCACCGGCGGAACGGGCGGCACCGGCGGTGGTACCGGTGGCATCGGCGGTGCGGCCGGAGCCGGCGGCGGCGGATTCTTCGGACTCCTCGGCCACAGCGGCGTGGCGGGCAGTACCGGAAACCAGGGCAGCGGTGGCGACGGCGGGGCCGGCGGCATGGGATTCGGGCTCATCACCGGTGGCGCCTCCGGTACGGCGACCGGCGGGTCCGGTGGCGCCGGCGGATCCGGCGCGCAGTCGACCACTGCCGGAGCCGGACATGGCGGTGGCGGCGGTGGCGGCGGCGGTGGCGCCGTCCTCAGTGTCACCAATGGCGGAACCGTCGATGGCACCGCCACCGGTGGACAGGGTGGACGCGGCGGCAACGGCTCGGTGACCGCGGCCGGCGGCGACGGCGGAACCGGCGGCATCGGCACCGTTTCGGCCGACGGCGCGACCAGCAGCGCCGTCGCCACCGCCCGGGGCGGCGACGGCGGCAGCTCAACCGGTACCGGCACCGGCGGCATGGGTGGTACAGCACTCGTGGGCGCAAAGCTGGGCGGAAAGGTGACCGACGCGAACGCCCGGGGTGGCAACGGCGGCTCCGGCACCGATGGTGGCAAGGGCGGCACGGGCGGTGCGGCCAACATCACCGCAGGTTTCGAGGGCGGCACCGGCGGCACCGCGTCGGGAACCGCGACCGGCGGCGCAGGCGGCGACGCGACGGGTGCGGGCAGCCTCGGCGGCAACGGCGGGTCCGGCAACATTCAGGCCGGCTTCGTCCGAACGGGCATCGGCGGAAACGACGGCACAGCTGATGGCACCGCGACCGGCGGTGACGGCGGGAACGCCACCGGCGGCGGCCATGGCGGCACGGGCGGAATCGGCAGCGTGGTCGCGGGCGGCACCGGCGCGGAGGCCGAGGGCAACGGGTTCGGCGGTGACGGCGGCGACGGCTTGGCCGGTGGTACCGGCGGCAACGGCAGCAGCGGACAGGTCGGCGCCTTCGCCGAGGGTGCGTATGCCGGCGGCACCGCTCGCAGCGGCGACGGCGGTGACGCCACCGGTACCGGCAGCGTCGGCGGCAACGGCACCATCGGCAACATCCAGGCCTTCGGCAAGGACAGCGCCGCCAGCGGCAACGCCACCGGCGGTGACGGCGGTACGGCCACCAACGGTGGCCATGGCGGCACCGGCGGTCAGGGCCGCATCGTCGCCAATGCCACCGGCAGCAAGGCCACGGACAGCACCGCGACCGGCGGCGACGGCGGTAACGCCACCACCAACGGCAGCACCGGTGCCCTCGGCGGACAGGCCTATGTCTTCGCCGGCACCCTCAGTGATCCCAACAGCGGCGGGGACATCACCGGCAGCACCGCCGTCGGCGGCGACGCTGTCAACGGGCAGGGCGGCATCGGCATGGTCGAGGCGATCAACGGCACCATCGCCGACAGCAGCGCCACCGGCGCCGACGGGAATTCCGGCGGTCTGGGCGGTTACGCCACGGTGAGCGCCACCAACGGCGGCAGCATCTCCGACAGCCACGCGACCGGCGGCACCAACAGCGATACCGCTGTCGGCGGGAACGCCACCATCACCGCGACCGGGACGGGCAGCACCGTGGCCGACACCGACGCCACCGGCGGTAATGCCGGGATCGGTGATGCCAATGGCGGTATCGGTGGCAACGGTGGTGCGGCCACCGTCACCGCGAGCAACGGTGGCGGTGTCACCACCGCCACCGCCACCGGCGGCAAGGGCGGCAACGGCACTGTTGGCGGGCACGGTGGTGCCGGCGGTGAGGGCATCGTTTCGGCCACCTCCGCCGGGAGCACCGCCAGCGGCGCGGGCACCGGCGGCGCGGGCGGCGACGGCAGCAATGGCGGCACCGGCGGTGCCGGCGCCCAGGGCGGAGTCGTCGCGCAGCGGACCAGCAGCACGGCCGACGGCACGGGTATCGGCGGTGGCGGCGGAACCGCCGACGGCATCGGCAGCACCGGCGGCAACGGTGGCGGCGGCTGGGTTCAGACCGGGCTCTACGCCGGCCTCGGCGACAACAGCAAGGCCAGCGGGTACGCCCGGGGCGGTGCCGGTGGCGATGCGACGACCGGCGGCCACGGCGGCGCCGGCGGGTTCGCCACCGTGCTTACCACCGGAAATGCCTCTACCGCAAGCGGTTCCGCGTATGGCGGTGCCGGCGGCGACGGCTCCACGAGCGGTACCGGCGGCGGCGGAGCGCGCGCTCAGGTCGTAGCCAAGGGCAACTCGTCCAAGGCCGGCGGCACCGCCACCGCCGGTGACGGCGGGAACGGCATCGGTGCCGGCATCGCGGGCGGCAACGGCGGTCAGGCCATCATCAGCGCGGGACAGTCGTCCGGCACCGGCGGCGCCAACAGCGTCGCCGAGGGCACCGCCACCGGCGGTGACGGTGGCACTGGTCAGAACGGTGTCAATGGCGGCGCCGGCGGCGGCGGCACCATCACGGCCAGGGGCCTGAACGACTCCATCACCGGCAGCACCGCGACCGGCGGCGACGGCATCACCGGGACCAACGGCAACAACGCCTCGCTCAACACCAGCCTGGGCAAGATCACCGACAGCTCCGCTACTGCGGGCGACAGCACCGACGGGGCCGTCGGCGGCGGTGCGAGCATCGATGTCACCGGTGGTGTGAACGGTGAAGTCACCAACACCCACGTCGCCGGCGGCGATGCGGGCAGCGGTAAGACTGGTGGCATTGCGTCGGTGACGGTCACCGGTGGCGCCAAGGTCACCGATACCTCCGTGACCGGCGGCAAGGGGTCTGACAGTGCAGTCGGCGGCAACGTCACCGTCTCCGCTTCAGGCACCGGCACCACCGTCACCAACGCCACGGCCACCGGCGGCAACGCCGGAACCGGTGACGCACTCGGTGGTACCGGCGGCAGGGGTGGCGACGTCAAGATGACCGCCGACACCGGTGGTCACATCGGAACGGCAGACCATGCGGCGATCGCCACCGGTGGCAACGGCGGCAACGGAACCAACGGCGGCACCGGTGGCGCCGGCGGAACCAACGGCGCCGGCGCCGGTCAGACGGAATTCTTGGCCCGAAATGGCGGCACCGTCTACGGCGAGGTCCATGGTGGGCGTGGCGGTGACGCTGACGGTGTCGGGAACACGGGCGGCGAAGGCGGGTTCGGTTACATGAGTGCCGGCCGGGACAACCTGGTCGTGTCCGGCCCCAGCGGCAACCTGACCATCGCGCCCGGGAACAATTCCCTGGCCCACGGGACCGCGGTGGGCGGCGACGGTGGGTCCGCCAGCGGCACAACGGGTTCCAAGGGCGGCAACGGAAGCCGGGTGGCCATCAATGCCGCCGGCCAGAATGCCAAGGTCGACGGCACCATCAGCATCACCGGCGGCAAGGGTGGTAACGCCACCAACGGCGGTACCGGCGGTGGAGATTCAGGCATCTCGTCGATCAGCGCGCTGGGGCCGAACGCCACAGTCACCGGTGTCACCGCAACCAGCGGGAGCGGCGGCGACGGGAACAACGGCGGCACGGGTGGCAAGGGCGGCTACTTCCAGATCGGCGCCTACAGCTTCACTGATATCAACGGTGCCACCTACACCAACAACACGGTCACGACCGGCGGCGGTGGTGATGGCACCGGCGTCGGGTTCACCGGTGGCAACGGCACCAACTTGACGCAGTCGGGGTCGTTCGCGGGCGTCCCGGCTACGGCCACTCCAGGAAGCCCCGTCACCGGCAAGACGGTCACCACGACCGCCGGAACGGACAGCCCGTAGTCACCAGCACGAAAGCAGAGGCCCCGCACACCCTCCCCTGGTGTGCGGGGCCTCTGCCTGTCGGCACCTATACGACGCGCAGATCGCCTGGAATCTTGCCCGGGTCTCGCCAGAATGCGTCGTGGACAAAGCGATTGAACAGATCCGGCGGCAGGATGGTGTCGCGTGGTTCGGCTTTCACCTGGCCACGCACGGTGTGCAGCCCGGGCGTCCCGGCGCGTTCGTCGAATTCGCTGACGTCGTAATCGATATGGCCGAAGTCGTGCTCGAAGACCGGCTCCCCGATGAATTCGTAGATGGTGTGCATGACCTTGGCCGGCTCGGCGGTCAAGGTGTCGTACTGCACCACCAGCAATCGGTCGCGTTGAGCGCCGTAACACGCCTGTTTGAGGGCGTCGTAGGGACCGCCGACCATGCCGTCCTGCGAAGCGACGTCGTTGGCCCTGGTGTAGACCGTGCCGCCGGTGCTGTAGTTGAAGATCGACGACGGACTGAAGACGTTGCGCTGGACGAGGCGCTCGATGCTGTCGATCACCCAGGGCAATTCACGAACGCAGGCAATGACTTTCGCCTCCGGGAACAGCTGCGCGATCGCGGGCATCCGCGCGCACCAGCCACGGTTGGTGTCGAAGACGACCTGGGCGGCGCAGTCGGAGTAGTAGCTGTCGAACAACCCGCGCAGGATGCGCTCCCGCTTGGCGTCGTCGAGGAACACCGAGAACTCGTTGCGGGCGCTCATCTGGGCGACCAGCGCGTCGAACAGCCCGGCCAATGGACCCGACATCCCGGCCTGAAAGCGCGGATTCTGTCGCAGCAGCGCGGCCAACAATGTTGACCCCGATCGCGGTAGACCTGAGATGAAATGAAGCGCCGTCACCGTTGTCCTTCCGCCCGCAATCCGTCGAACACCACCGACGTGACCCGCTCGGCCACGTCGGCGTTGTAAATCTGCATCGCCTGGCAGCCGACCAGGAGTGCCTTCACGTCCGCGACCGTCACGTCGCCTCGCGCCGTGCCCGCGCGCTGCGCCGCGGCCAGCAGGTCGCCGAGGACCGACAGGTACTCGCCTTCGGCCTCGGGCACCACGGTGTTGACGTCGATGCCCGATCCGGCGAGAGCGTCGACCAGTCCGCGGTCCGCCGCACCCCACTGCAGCACCATCGACCGCAGGAATGCGAACAAGGCGTCGGCCGGGTCGGCCTCGGCGAGCAAGGTCCGCCCCTCCTCGACGACGCCGCGGATCCGTTCGGCGATCACGGCCTGGAACAGCGCCTCTTTCGTCGGGAAGTGGCGATAGACGGTGCCCGCACCCACCCCGGCCCGGCGGGCGATCTCGTCGATGGGCACGGCCAGTCCGTCGGCCGCGAAAGTCTCGTAGGCGACCTCCAGTACCCGGGCGCGGTTGCGCGCCGCATCCGCACGCATTCGCCATCACCTCACAAACCTGCCAGCGTCGAACCATTGACAAAGCGGGGCGTACGTTCCGTATATTCGAACGCAACCGGAGTACTCACTCCGTTTAGCCCTCTAGGAGTCTCTCATGACCAAGTGGACCACCGCCAAGATTCCGGACCAATCGGGCCGCACGGCCGTCGTGACCGGCGCCAATACCGGCCTCGGGCTCGAAACCGCCAAGGCGCTGGCCGCCAGGGGCGCACACGTCGTCCTGGCTGTACGCAACGTGACCAAGGGCGAGGCCGCCGCCGAGTGGATCTCGCGGTCGGTGCCCGACGCCGACCTGGAACTGCAGCGCCTCGACCTGGGATCGCTGGCCTCGGTGCACGAAGCCGCCGACGAGATCAGAACCAAGCACGAACGCATCGACCTGCTGATCAACAACGCCGGCGTGATGACGCCGCCCAAGGAGACCACCGCCGACGGCTTCGAACTGCAGTTCGGCACCAACCATCTCGGACACTTCGCCCTGACCGGCCTCCTGCTCGACCGCCTTCTGCCGGTTGTCGGCTCACGGATCGTGACGGTCAGCAGCATCGGCCACCGCTTCTCGCGCGGCATCCGGTTCGAGGATCTGCAGTGGGAACGCAGCTACAACCGTCTCCAGGCCTACGGCCAGTCCAAGCTCGCCAATCTGCTGTTCACCTATGAACTGCAGCGCCGCCTGATCGGGCAGCACACCACGGCTCTCGCCGCGCACCCCGGCGGATCCGACACCGAACTGGCGCGCCATCTACCCGGCCCGGTGCAGCGCGCCGTCCCGCTGCTGCGTCCGCTCTTCCAGGAGGCCGCGATGGGCGCACTGCCGACGCTGCGCGCGGCGACGGATCCGGCCGCCCTCGGCGGGCAGTACTACGGCCCCGACGGGCTCGGCGAGCAGAAGGGTTACCCGAAGCTGGTGACCTCCAACGAGCGTTCCTACGACCTCGAGCTGCAGCGCCGCCTGTGGGCGGTGTCCGAAGAGCTGACGGGCGTCACCTTCCCGGTGTTGCAGGACGCGCGCGCCTGAAGGCCCGTCATTCTCTTCGCCGATTTCGACACCAGGGCAGTTCCGGCACGCTTCGAACAACCCTGGTGTCGATCTCGACGCAAACGACCACACCGCGTCTAGGCTGGCGCTCGTGTCGTTCTGGGATCCCAGGAATGTGCCGCCCTATCCCCCGGCTCGTTACACGAAGGACGAGCCCGAAGTCAGCGCCTGGCTGAAGCGCGGCGACGAGCCGCCCGACTACGACTCATTGGGCCTCGTCAAGTACCACTATCTGGCCAACCAACAGCAGACCAACGGCGACTATGGGCTGTACCGCGTCGACATCAGCCCGCAGGGCGGCGGCCCCGGCCCGCATTTTCACCGGGCCATGTCGGAGGCCTTCTTCGTCCTGTCCGGCACCGTAAAGCTGTTCGACGGGAACGACTGGCGCGACGGCAACCAGGGCGATTTCCTGTATGTCCCGCCGGGCGGAATCCACGGCTTCCGCAATGAGGCCGACGCGCCGACGTCCCTGTTGATGTTGTTTGCTCCCGGCGCCCCGCGGGAGGCCTATTTCGAAGGGTTCGCTCAGTTGGCCGACCTCACCGACGAGGAACGCGCCGAGTGGTTCGTCAACAACGACAACTACTTCCTCTGACCGTGAACCGCTGGCTGGCTCTCGCCTGCGCCGCGCTGGCGTCCACGGTGCTCGCTGGATGCGTGGACGATCGAGGCAGTGAAGCCCAGTCGGTCGGCGCAAAGATCCGCGAGCTACCCGGCATCGACACCGTCGAGGTCGACTACAAGAACGACTTCACCAACGGCGAGTTCTTCAACCTCGACGTCGGGCTGACCCCCGCAGCCACCACCGAACAGGCCCAGGATGTGGTCCCCACGTTCGTGTCGGCCGCGCACGGCGTCGAGTTCGACACTTACTACACCGTGCTGGAGATCGGCAACGACAAGGGCAGCGTGACGCTGCGTCCGCTGTCCGGCACGGGCACCGATGTGGTGGCGCAGTGGTTCGACGTGATGTCCTCCCCCGTGGTCGAACGCGTCGCGATGGGCGCCGACCACCCCGCGATCGTGACGCTGCGCCAACCCGTCGACACCGGCGCGGCAGAGGAGTTGCTGCGTCGGCACCCGGACCTCGGTGATGCGCAGTGGCTGCTGCAGGTGCCCAAGACGAGGTCGCTCGAGGTGACCAGCACCTACACCTCGTACGGCGTGATCCCCGACGCTGCCACGCAACAGGCCTGGACCGAGATCGTCCGGATCGCCGGGCCGCATCTGGTGATGGGCGAATTCGGCACCGACCCGACCACAGACCGTCCGGTCTCAAGTCTCGCGATCAGCATGAAGCCCAACACCAAGCCTCGGGACGACGAGATCGCCAACGCTGTCGCAGCCGCTCTGGCCGAGCTCGACCGACCCGTCGACCTGATCGTCAAAGGCGGCCACCAATGGGTGGAGATCACCGTCGGCGGCTGTTTCCGGCACGACAAGGCACACGTGGCGTCCGTCCTCGAGACCGAGCTGGCCCGCGAGTACGAACGATGCTGAGCGTTTGCTCCATCGCGGCGGGAGCGCGGAGTGAATACGGCACGCGACGGGTGAGCGAACGAGCCGGGCCGGCGGCAGACAACCAGCTCGGCGAGCGACACGCCCGGCGAGCTCCTGCAGATATGCGCCGACGTAACGCGCTGGCCTAGACTGCATTCCGACGGAGAGGAGTCCTAGGGTGCGGGCTGATGCAGCGCCCAGCACCCAGGCACTTCGGGGCTGGCAGCGCAAAGCGCTGGTGAAATATCTGACGGCAAAACCGCGGGACTACCTCGCGGTCGCCACCCCTGGCGCAGGGAAGACGACGTTTGCGCTGCGGATCGCGGCCGAACTGCTCAACGACCGCACGGTCGACGCGATCACCGTGGTGGTGCCCACCGAACACCTCAAGATCCAGTGGGCCGAGTCGGCGGCACGCAACGGCATCGCACTGGATCCGCGGTTCAGCAACTCCGACTCGCAGACCTCGGCCGAGTACCACGGCGTCGTCGTCACCTATGCCCAGGTGGCCAGCCACCCCACCCGGCACCGGGTGCGCACCGAGAACCGTCGGACACTCGTCATCTTCGACGAGATCCACCACGGCGGCGACGCGAAGAGTTGGGGCGACGCGATGCGCGAGGCCTTCGACGACGCGACGCGGCGCCTCTCCCTGACCGGTACCCCGTTCCGCAGTGACGACAGCCCGATCCCGTTCGTCAACTACGAGCCCGACGAGGCCGGGTTCCAGCGCTCGCAGGCCGACCACGTGTACGGCTATTCCGACGCGCTGGCCGACGGTGTGGTCCGGCCCGTGGTGTTCCTGGCCTACTCGGGTGAGGCCCGCTGGCGTGACAGTGCCGGCGAGGAGCACGCGGCGCGCCTGGGCGAGCCGTTGACCGCCGAGCACACCGCGCGGGCCTGGCGCACCGCGCTGAACCCGACGGGCGAGTGGATGCCCGCGGTCATCGCCGCCGCCGACAAACGGTTGCAGCAGAAGCGTCAGCATGTGCCCGATGCCGGCGGCATGATCATCGCCACCAACCAGACCACCGCCCGTGCCTACGCCGATCTGCTCACGAAGATCACCGGCGAGGTGCCCACCGTGGTGCTCTCCGACGACCCGAGCGCGTCCGACCGGATCAGTCAGTACTCGGCGAGCACCAGCCGATGGCTGGTCGCGGTCCGCATGGTGTCCGAGGGCGTCGACGTGCCGCGGTTGTCGGTCGGCGTGTACGCCACGAGCGCCTCGACTCCGTTGTTCTTTGCACAGGCCATCGGCCGGTTCGTGCGCTCGCGCCGCCCCGGTGAGACCGCGAGCATCTTCCTACCGTCGGTGCCCAACCTGCTGCTGCTGGCCAGCGAGATGGAGGCCCAGCGCAACCACGTCCTGGGCAAGCCGCACCGCGAATCCGACGGGCTGGATGACGAGGCGCTCGAAGCTGCCGAGAAGCGCAAGGACGAGAAGGGCGAGCTCGAGAACGGCTTCGAGTCGCTGGGCGCCGACGCCGAGCTGGATCAGGTCATCTTCGACGGCTCCTCCTTCGGCACCGCGACGCCGGCCGGCAGCGACGAGGAGGCCGACTATCTGGGCATCCCCGGCCTGCTCGATGCCGAGCAGATGCGGGACCTGTTGCGGCGCAGGCAGGATGAGCAACTCACCAAACGCACGGCCGAGGCCGCGGTGTCGGGTGGTCCGCCGCCGTCGCGCACCACGCACGGCCAGTTGCGCGAGTTGCGTCGTGAACTCAACGCGTTGGTGACCATCGCGCATCACCGCACCGGCAAGCCGCACGGTTGGATCCACAACGAGCTGCGCCGCATCTGCGGCGGTCCGCCGGTGGCCGCCGCGACCACCGATCATCTCAAGGCCCGCATCGAGGCCGTGCGCACGCTGAAGGCCTGACACAGGCCGGACGCGGCGTTCGATCGCAATAAAATCTGAGTCCCTCAAACTCCCCCGAGACTCAACTGGAACTTGTTACAGTCGGCCAATTGCGTTCTGTTGCAGCCAGAACAGTTGGGGGAGAGGCTATGCCGACGACATCCGCTACCACTGGAGGGGCCCGCTTCATCGGGCGAGTGGGCACGCTCGCGGTCGCACTGGGAATAGGCGTGGCGATGGCCAACGGCACCGCGATCGCGTCCGCCGAAACCGGTGGTTCGGACTCGTCGGGAACACATTCAAAGGCGACCGGCAGCACCAAGACGGACAGCTCGGCGCCGAAGAAAGGCCCCCGCAAACCGTCCTTCTCCGACCCGCAGAAGCTGGCGAAACGGGTCAGCGACGCAGCCGCCAAGGTGGAGTCCGCTCTCGGTAGTTCGAAGATCGGCGAGCGTCGTTCGTCGGCAGCATCGACCGACCGCAAGACGGAGGGCAAGGACCGTAAGTCCAGCAGAGCCACCACAAAGTCCACGGCGGCCGACGCCGTCGAGAACGCGGCCGACAATGTGCGACAGTCGGTGTCGCGGGCATTCACCAAGGCCACCGACACGCCCCGTAAGCTGTCGGCCGCACTGGACAACCGGCCGCAGGCCGCCGCGGCCGAGGCTGCCGCGCCGCTGGAAACACTGACGGTCGTCACCAAGACGGTGGCGAAAGATGTTGTAGATCGCCTGATTCCGGTGTCAGCACGCACGCAGGCTCCTGCGGCGCAGTCCATACCGGAGATCGTGGCGGCGGCCACGGAGCGGCTCAAACCGCGTCTCCCGGAGACGCCGGTGAGCCCGCTGCAGGACCTCGGGTTGGCGGCGCTGCTGGGCTGGTCGCGCCGCGACGGCACCCAGGGCCTCGTCCCCATCGGGCGCGTCACCACACCCGAAGCGACCTCGCAGGTGACTCCGGAGGTGACCTCCCAGGTGACCACGCAGGCGACGAGCATATTGGCCACCGAGGACCAGCTCGCAGCCGAACAGCAGGTCGGCCAGATCGTCAATACGCCAATCGTTCAGCTGGCCAAGGTGGTCCTGATGGCGGCCTGGTACGTCGAGGCGGCCAAGAACTTCGCGACCGTCGGCGGCCCCGACTTCACCAATTTCTCGCAGCTCAACGCGGCCGCCACCGAGTTCGCCAACCAGTCGGCGACAGAGTTCCTGCTGCTGAATTCCAACGATCCGAAGCTGCTGCTGCAGGTCAACCCGCCGCACAGCTGGAACGGGCAGGACGCCGGCGGCACCCGGATCTGGTACGACAACCCCGATACCGTCTACCGCTTCACGGGTATCAACGGCGCCTCGACCTACATGATCGAGGGCAAGGTCGCGGGGTATGACCCGGCCGACCCGAGTACCCACCCTACTTCTGCGAACACCAATTTCAGTGTGCTCACCGGAATCAACGGGGTCACCGCCGCCAATCTCAACGGCGAGGAACTGAGTATCCGGGACGACGGCACGTTCACCATCGTGGTGAGTCCCGATGGGGCACCGGCCAACCCCGAGAAAGGGATGAACTACATCCAGGCCCCGGCCAACTCGACCATCCTCGCCACCCGAAACACCTTGGGCGACTGGAACACCGAGACTCCCATGACGCTGACCATCGAGAAGACGGCTGGGCCGCCCAGCAGCTTGTTCAGCCAGATCGGCGGATTCGCCATTCCGGTCATCGGCGAGGCGGTGGTGAAGAACCCGCTACTGATGTCGCTGGTGTCGATCGTCCCGGCGTTCGACAAGGCCCCGCTGCTGCTGTCGTCCACCGAGACCGCCCTGCTGATGCTGGTGACCGGCATCAACGGCGAGAACACCTACATGTCCGTGGCGACCGCCACCGGCCAGCCCAACACGCTGTCCCAGCCGCAGCACAACGCACAGTTCCTCTCAACGCAGTTGCAGAGCGCCGGCTACTTCCAGCTCAAGGACGACGAGGCGATGGTCATCACCGTCGATCCCGGTGATGCCGAGTACTTCGTGGTGCCGGTGACCAACGACTGGACCATCACCAACGACACCCGCAACCAGCAGACCAGCCTGAACAACAGCCAGGCCATCAAGAACGCGGACGGCACGTACACCATCGTCGTGTCGAAAAGCGATCCCGGCGTGGCGAACTGGGTGTCCACCGGCGGACTGAACCAGGGCACCATCTCGATGCGTTTCCAGGGTGTGGACCCGGATGCCACGAACATGCCGAAGGTGACGACGCGAGTGGTGAAGGCGTCGGAAGTCCCGGACATCGTGAACGACCCGAACGATCCCAACTACAACCCGGACCAGCTCGACTACGACCGCGCGCAGCAGATCGCCGACCGCCAGGCCGGGTACGACCGCCGCTACACGGTGTAGGAGGGCGCTTCCCCTCGGGCCCCTGCGCGCCGATTTCTACGCAGGGGTCGTCCCGCCGAAGAATCGCGACCCTGGTGTGGAAAACGGCGCGGCCGGAGCCGCCCGAGCGGCCAAAACGGCGCAGCCAAAACACCGCGGCCTACAAGCCCAGCAGCTCCGGCAGATCGGCCACCGAGTCGATGACGTGGTTGGGTTGCATCGCGAATTCGTCTGCGGCCCAACGGTCCAACGTGGCCTGGCGGAACTTGCCGGTGCGTACCAGCACGCCGGCCATGCCCACCACCTGGGCGGCCAGCACGTCGTTGTTCAGGTCGTCGCCGATCATGTACATCTCCTCGGGGTCGACGCCGAGGCGGTTGGCCGCAGCCAGAAACCCTTCCGGGGCGGGCTTGCCGACGGCGGTGGCCTTGCGGCCCGAGGTCTCTTCCATCCCTGCCAGATACATGCCGGTGTCGACCCGCAGTCCGTCGGTGGTGTTCCACGCGGTGCTGCGGTGCATGGCCACGACGGGCACGCCCTGGGCCATCCAGTCGTAGACCCAACTGAGCGTGAGGTGGTTGTACTCCGGCCCGGCGCCGCCGAGCAGCACCACGTCGGGGGTGTCGGGTGCGGCAGGTCCGGTGAACTCGCTCGAATACACCACGTCGACGCCGGGCATGTCCTCACCGATTTGCCCGCTGTTGACCAGGAAACATCGGGCGCCGGGATAGCGGTCGCGGACGTATTCGGCGGTCAGGGCGGCCGCGGTGATCACCTCGTCGGCCGCGACGTCCATTCCGGCGGCGGTCAGCAGGTCGGCGATCTGCGCGCGGGTACGGGTGGTGGTGTTCGTCAGATAGGAGCGGGCGATCTGCCGCCCGGCCAGCATCCGCAAAGTTTCCGCCGCGCCGTCAATGGGCTGCCAGGAGGTCACGAGCACACCATCGATGTCGAACAGCACTCCACCGATAGCCATGCAGCGACAGTAAACGTCCGCGAACTCAGCGCAACTCGGGGCCTGCCGGTCCGACGGCCCACCCATTGTCGGCCACCCAGGGCGAGGCGGCCGCCGCGACCGGCCAGGCTTGTTCGGCGGGGATGTCGAGCACGGCGTAGCGCTTCTGCCCCGCGGCCGTCGCGGCGATCAGCGTGGCCACCCCGACGCGACGCTGAAAATACGTCTGCCGCACCGTCCACCCGATGATCCCGGCGGTATCGAGGTGGTCGCGGCGGCGCTCGAGGCTTCCGGTGCGGGCGACGAGCCAGCCGTCGCGCACCAGGTGGCCCAGCGAACGTGCCCGGTCCGCGGCCACCAGGCAGGCACACACCAGGAGCAGCACCCAGAGCACCCACGCCCATACCGGCACCCCGACCACCGCCATCGCCGCGCCGGCCGCCATCGGCAGCGTCAGGGCACGAGTCCATCGCCGTCGCACCGCGGCCGGACCGTGGGCAACAAGTGGTGCGTCCACAATGCCGGGGTTGTCGATCAGCTCCGCCAGCACGGTCCTGGCGGTGTCGGCCGGGCAGGGCGGCAGCAGGAGCGACGCCTCCCCCGCCCCACCGACACCGGTCATCACCGCGTCGAGGCGCGCGCCGCCCAGTGCCCGCACCGGCAGTGGTTCACGCAGGGTGCCGCCGCGCAGCCGCCGCATGTCGTAGGTGTGCTCGCGCAGCCGCAGCAGGCCGTGCTGCAGGTGGAGCGCTCCGCCCTTTCCGGGAATGTCCCTGCGGGTCAGCACCAGGTTTCCGTAGGTCAGCAACGACCTCAACACCGAGAGAAGCACCGACAGGACGAGGATGACGAGTACACCGAGGCCCACGCCGACGACCAGGCCCAGCCGCTCAGCGGTGGCGATACCGGACTGGGCCAGTGGCGAATCCTGCAGTTTGTCAAGCATTCCGGTTTGCGCGATCACCCCGTACGCGCCCGAGATCATCAGCAGCCCGGTGAAACTCAGCGGGCTGTAGCGCAACCAGGAAGGCTGCCAGCGGGCCAGCTCCCGGCCTGCCGGTGCATCGGCGGCCGGGACAGCATCGGCCAGCAGGATCGCGCGCAGCCGCGGCACCTGCTGTGACTCAACCGCGTCGAGAGCAAACTCGGTGTCGCCCTTGGCCTCCCGTCCGGTGCTGATCCTCAGCACCGTTAGTCCGAACAGCCGGTGCAGCAGCCGGGCTTCGGTGGATACCGACCGGATCCGGTTGCGTGGCACCGACAACACCTTGCGGTGCAGCAGCCCGGTACGCAGTTGCACCTCGTCGGGTTCGATGCGGTAGCTGGTGGTGAACCATCGCGCCAGACCGACCGCGATGGTCAGGGCGATCGCCGCGATCGTCCACCAAGAGTTGCCGGTGGCCGAACCGAGCACCACCGCACCGATCAACAGCGGAATCTGTTGCAGGACTTCATGTACCGGATGGACAAGCAGCATGCGCGGGCTCAGCCGCTGCCACTGGAGTTGGACGGCCGGCACGCTCATGTGGCGTCCTGTTCGCCGATCGCTGCGATGTCGGTCAACTGCGCCACCACCCGCTCGGCCACGTCGTCGTCGAGCGCCACGATCCGCACCGCGCCCGCCGACGATGCCGTCGTCACCGTCACGTTGGCCAGGCCGAACATGCGGTCCAGCGGGCCCCGGTAGGTGTCCACGGTCTGCACCCGGGAGATCGGCGCGATCCGCCGCTCCTGGACCAGCCACCCGGTGCGGGTGTACACCGCAGGGGTCCCGGACCCGACGTTGATGTCCCACCGGTGCACCCGGTAACGCCACATCGGGACCACCACGATGAAGAGCGCCGCGCCCAGGACCGTGACGACCGCGGCGGCGCCGTGCAGCCACAGCATCCGCTGGTCGATCGCGAACCAGATCAACTGCGCCAGTGCCAGAACCACCCAGGGGATGGCCGCGCCCAATGCCCACACCAGCGGCGCCTTGCGGCTGGGCCGCTGGGCGGGATCGATCAGATTCACTGGGCGAACACCGTCTTCCAGTCGTTCTTCATGTCGACGACGGTCCAGCCGTTCGGCCCGGCCTGCTGCAGTGCGGTGACCAGTTTCCCGGAGGACGGCGGATCGGCGTCGTAGGCATACTCGCGCTCGGCATCGGTGTGGTGGATCAGGACGCCGAGGCTGGGCCGCGGGTTGTCGATCGTGGTGTATTCCAGCATGGCCTGGTCACCATCGCTGTTGCCGACAGCCAGAATCGGCCTGCGCCCGACGAACTCGTGAATGCCCGACGGCTTGCCGGCCTTGTCGTCGACGAAGACGTAGTCGAGGGTCTTGACGAGTACCGGCTTGCCATCGCGCAGCTCGTATCTGGTGGTGCCGGTGGAACCCACCACCTGCTCGGGTGGGATGCCGTACACCCGCTGCGAGAACACGCGCATGAAATCCGCACCGCCGCCGGAGACGATGAAGGTACGGAACCCGTTGGCGCGCAGGTAGGACAACAACTGCTGTTGCGGTTCGTAGGTGAGCTGGTCGTAGGGCTTGTCGAATCGAGGATGTCGGGCGGTTGCCATCCAGTCGGTCACCCGGTGGTTGAACTCGTCGGTGGTCATCCCGGAATGGGTGAGCGCCAGCACGTGCAACAGTCCCTCGTGCCGGTCACCCGCGAGCAGGGTGGCCACGTCCCCTTTGAGCGCCGCCTGCACCATCGGGTCGGCGGCCAGTGTCGGCTCGTGCGGTGCCCGCCGTTTGAGCTCGTCGAAGACGAACGCCGCCTGGAACGGCAGCGGCGCTTCTGCCCACAGCGTCCCGTCGTTGTCGAACACCGCGATGCGGTCTTCCGGCGCGACGAATTCGGGCGTGCCCTGCGTGGTTGTCCGCTTGACGAACTCGGTGATGGAATTCTTCGCCGAGGTGTCGTTCCACGCGGACAACGGATCTGCGGGACTTTCGTTCGACGAACAGCCGGTCAAGCACAACAGCACGGTCAGCAGGACCGCGGTCAGAGTGCGCATGGTTCCCACACTGCTATGGCGCCGAGGTGCCGTCCAGCACCCGCGTTCCGTATGTTCAACCCATGAGCGCCAATTCCAAGTGGACCGAGGCCGATGTCCCCGATCAGTCCGGACGGATCGCGATCGTCACCGGCTCCAATACCGGGCTGGGCTATGAGACCGCCCGCGTGCTCGCCGCCAAGGGCGCGCACGTCGTCGTCGCCGTGCGCAACCTGGACAAGGGCCGCGAGGCCGTCGACCGGATCACCGCGGCCGCGCCGAAGGCCGACCTCAAGCTGCAGCACCTCGACGTGGGCTCGCTGGACTCGGTCCGTAGCGCGGCCGACGAACTCAGGGGCGCCTACCCGCGGATCGACCTGCTGATCAACAACGCCGGGGTGATGTACCCGCCGAAGCAGACCACTGTCGACGGCTTCGAGTTGCAGTTCGGCACCAACCACCTCGGCGCATTCGCGCTGACCGGGCTGCTGCTCGATCATCTGCTGCCGGTCGACGGGTCGCGCGTCGTCGCGGTCGCCAGCGTCGCGCACCGCATCCAGGCCGCCATCCACTTCGACGATCTGCAGTGGGAACGCAGCTACAACCGGGTGGCCGCCTACGGGCAGTCCAAGCTGTCGAACCTCCTGTTCACCTACGAGCTCCAACGCAGGCTGGCTGCCAAGAACGAGCCGACCATCGCGGTGGCCGCCCATCCGGGAGTCTCGGCCACCGAGCTCACTCGCCACATCCCCGGCGCCGGTCTACCGGGTGTCGACCAACTCACTGCCCTGCTCGTCAACAGTGCGCTGAAGGGCGCCCTGGCCACTCTGCGCGCGGCCACCGATCCCGATGTTCGCGGCGGCCAGTACTACGGACCGGACGGATTCCGGGAAGTGCGCGGCTACCCCGAGCTCGTGACCTCCAGCAAGCAGTCCCACGACGAGGACCTGCAACGCCGGCTGTGGACCGTGTCGGAAGAGCTCACCGGCGTCAGCTTCCCGGTGTGATGATGCGGACCGTCGAAGAGCACCAGCAGGTGGTCGCGGGGCTGATCAAACCCCGTGCACCACAAGATCTTCCGTTGAACGACACCCTCGGTCTGGTGCTGGCCGCCGACGTGGTTGCCCCGCTGTCGCTGCCCGGTTTCGACAACTCGGCGATGGATGGTTACGCCGTCGTGGCCGACGATGTGGCCGCCGCCACCGAGGACTCCCCGGTGCGGCTGCCGGTCGCCGAGGACATCCCGGCCGGCCGCACCGACCTGCTGACCCTGCAACCCGGGACCGCGCACCGCATCATGACGGGCGCGGCGCTCCCGTCGGGTGCCACCGCGGTGGTTCCCGTCGAGGCCACCGACGGCGCGACGGGCACGGTGACGATCCGCGCTGCGGCCCGGGAGAACCAGCACATCCGCCGCGCCGGCGAGGACGTCACCGCGGGCACCGCCGTCCTGCGCGCCGGTCAGGTGATCACGCCGGCCGCGCTCGGGTTGGCCGCCGCGCTCGGGCTGGCCACGCTGCCCGTGCTGCCACCGCAGCGCGTCATGGTGATGTCCACGGGCACCGAGCTGGTGGCCCCCGGCACCGCGCTGAAGCCAGGGCAGATCTACGAGTCGAATGCGGTGATGCTGGCCGCGGCGGTCCGCGACGCCGGCGCGCAGGCCACCATCGCCCCGATGTCCGCCGACGACGTCGACGCCTTCCGCACCGCCTTGGCCGCGCATGCGCGCGATGCCGATCTGATCATCACCACCGGCGGGGTCAGCGCGGGCGCCTACGAGGTCGTCAAGGACTCACTGTCGGATCAGGTGGAGTTCGTCAAGGTGGCGATGCAGCCCGGGATGCCGCAGGGGGCGGGGACGGTCGACGGTGTTCCGATCATCACGTTGCCAGGCAACCCGGTCAGCGCGCTGGTGTCCTTCGAGGTGTTCGTCCGTGCGCCGCTGCGGGCGGCGATGGGCCAGGCCGAACCGGACCGGCCCCGGCGCACCGCGCAGCTGACCGAGGACCTGACCTCACCACGCGGAAAACGGCAGTTCCGGCGGGGTGTGCTGACCGGGGATACGGTCAGCAGTTACGGTCCCCCGGCGTCGCATCATCTGCGTTGGCTCGCCTCGGCGAACTGTCTGTTGGAGATCGCCGAGGACGTCACCGAACTTTCGGCCGGGTCGACGGTTCCCGTCTGGGACCTGAGCTAGCAATTCCGCCACCGGGCGCACGTAGAATCCTCCCGATGGCCAGACGCCCCGACCTCCAGCAGTCCGGACCAGAACGCCTCGTGGCGCTGGTGCGATCCAGTGTTCCGCCGATGCATTCGGCGGGATTGCCCTTCGTCGGCGCCAGCCTCGCCGTTGCGGCCCTGGGCCGCAAGCACCGGTGGGTGCGCCGGGCAGGCCTGGTGGCCGCCGGCGCCAACGCCGCGTTCTTCCGGCACCCGGCTCGGGTGGCGCCCACCCGCCCCGGAGTGGTGGTCGCGCCCGCCGACGGGTTGGTGTGCCTGATCGGGGACGCCGTCCCGCCGGCCGAACTGGGATTGCCCGACACCCCGCTGCCGCGGATCAGCATCTTCCTGTCGGTGCTCGACGCGCACGTGCAGCGAGCCCCGATCGGCGGAGACGTCGTCGCTGTGCAGCACCGCCCCGGACGGTTCCACTCGGCCGAACTCGAAGCCGCCAGCGAGGACAACGAGCGCAACAGCGTCGTGATCCGCACTCCGGACGGCACCGAGGTGATCGCCGTGCAGATCGCCGGTCTGATCGCCCGGCGCATCGTGTGCAACGCACGGGTCGGCGACAAACTGGCCATCGGCGAGACGTACGGCCTGATCCGCTACGGCTCCCGGCTGGACACCTACCTTCCTGCCGGTTCGAAACTGCTCGTTACCCCCGGTCAGCGGACGCTGGCCGGAGAAACCGTCCTGGCGGAGTTGCCATGATCAAGCCGCGCATGAGGCCCCCGTCGTTGATCAAGGGCCGCATGAAGCCGCCGCCGTTCTCCGTGCGAATGCTGCCGAGTGCGATGACGGTGGCCGCGATCTGCCTGGGCCTGTCGGCGGTGAAGATGGCGCTCGACGACCGGCCCACCGAGTCGATGGCGTTCTTGGCGGTCGCGGCGATCCTCGACGCGCTGGACGGCCGGGTGGCGCGGATGCTCAACGCCACCTCCAAGATGGGCGAGGAGATCGATTCCCTCGCCGATGCGGTCAATTTCGGTGTGGCACCGGCGTTCATCATCTACGGCACCATGCTGTCGCACTCGCGGATCGGGTGGATCGTGGTGCTGCTGTATGCGGTGTGCATCGTGTTGCGGCTGGCGCGGTTCAACGCGCTGCTCGACGTGGATCAGCCTGCGTACGAGAAGGAGTACTTCGTCGGCATGCCCGCCCCGGCGGGTGCCATCGGCGTGATCGGTCTGCTGGCCGCCAAGATGCAGTTCGGCGAGGGGTGGTGGACCAGCGAGTGGGCCGTGTCGATCTGGGTGATCGGTGTCTCGCTCCTGGTGGTCAGCCGGATCCCGATGCGCAAGATCCACACCTTCTCGGTGCCGCCGAACATGGTGGCGCCGTTGCTGGCATTGGTCGCCATCGGTGTGGCGGCGTCGGTGTTCTACGGCTACATCGTGATCATGGTGATCATCGTGGCCTACGTCATTCACATCCCCTTTGCGATACGCACCAAGAAGTGGGTGGCCAGCCACCCCGAATCGTGGGACGACAAGCCGCAGCAGCGCCGCGCCACGCGGCGCGCGATTCGCCGGGCCCAGCCGCACCGGCGGTCGATGGCGCGCCTGGGGCTGCGGAAGCCGGGTCGCTGACATGTCGCAGCTCGAGGCCGAAGAGGATCAACCGCTCGGGCATCTGCGCCTGACGGCACGACTGAATACCTCGGCGCTCGACTCGCGCCGTGGTGTGGTCCGGCTGCATCCCGAGGCCATCGCCGCCCTCGGGCTCCGCGAGTGGGACGCGGTGTCGTTGACCGGATCCCGTACCACCGCCGCCGTCGTCGGCCTCGCCCCCGGCGGCACCCCCACCGGGACCGCCCTGCTCGACGATGTGACGCTGTCCAACGCCGGGGTGCGGGAGAACGCCACCGTGATCGTGGCGCCGGTGACGGTGTACGGCGCCCGGGCGGTCACGGTGACCGGATCCAAACTGGCGACCGATTCGATCTCGTCGGCGACGCTGCGCCAGGCGCTGCTGGGCAAGGTGATGACTGTCGGCGACACGGTGTCGCTGCTCCCCCGCGATCTGGGGCCGGGCACCTCGACGTCGGCGGCCACCGCGGCGCTGGGCTCGTCGGTGGGCATCACCTGGACCTCGGAGCTGTTGACGGTGACCGGGGTCGATCCGTCCGGACCCGTGAGCATCCAACCGAATTCGGTGGTGTCGTGGGGACCCGGCCTCGAAGGCGTCGGGTCGGCGCCGTCGGATTCCACCGGTGCCCACACGATCAGCCCCGCACGCGCCGAACCTGCGGTCAGCTTCGATGATCTCAAGGGCTCCCATACCCAGGCCGGCAAGCTCACCGAATGGCTCAAGCTGTCACTCGACGAGCCACAGCTTCTCGAAACTCTGGGCGCCACACCCAATCTCGGTGTGCTGGTGACCGGCCCCGCCGGTGTCGGCAAGGCCACCATGGTGCGGACCGTATGTGCCGAGCGGCGGTTGGTGGAGCTCGACGGTCCGGAGGTGGGGGCGCTGGCCGCCGACGACCGGTTCAGCCGGGTTTCCGATGCGGTCGCCACCGTGCGCGACGGCGGCGGGGTGCTGCTGATCTCCGACGTCGACGCGCTGCTGCCGGCCGCCACCGGCGACCGGGCCCCCGAGCCGGTCGCCGCCCTGATCATCAGTGAGCTGCGTGACGCCGTCGCCACCCGCGGCGTGGCTTTCGTCGCGACGTCGGCGATGCCCGTCGGGGTGGATACCCGGCTGCGGGCGCCGGATCTGTGCGACCGCGAGCTGGCGCTGACCCTGCCCGATGCCACCACCCGCAAGGCTCTGCTCGAGGTGCTGCTGCGCGGCGTACCGGCGGCCGAACTGAACCTCGGCGAAATTGCCGACCGTACACCGGGGTTCGTCGTCGCCGATCTGGCCGCCCTGGTCCGCGAGGGCGCATTGCGGGCAGCCTCGCGAGCCAGCGCCGACGGCAACGAGCCGGTGCTGTGGCAGGAAGACCTGACCGGGGCACTGACGGTGATCCGACCGCTGTCGAGGTCGGCGGCCGAGGAGGTGTCGGTCGGCTCGGTGACCCTCGACGACGTCGGCGACATGGTGGAGACCAAGCAGGCGCTCACCGAGGCGGTGCTGTGGCCGCTGCAGCATCCCGATACCTTCCAGCGCCTCGGTGTGGAACCACCACGCGGAGTGCTGCTGTACGGGCCGCCCGGTTGCGGCAAGACCTTCGTCGTCCGGGCGCTGGCCAGCTCCGGGAAACTGTCCGTGCACGCGGTCAAAGGTGCCGAGCTGATGGACAAATGGGTCGGCTCGTCGGAGAAGGCCGTGCGCGAACTGTTCGCCCGGGCGCGGGATTCGGCACCGTCACTGGTGTTCCTCGACGAGATCGACGCCCTGGCTCCGCGCCGCGGACAGAGTTTCGATTCCGGGGTGACCGACCGCGTGGTCGCCGCCCTGCTCACCGAACTCGACGGCATCGAACCGATGCGCGACGTGGTGGTGCTGGGTGCGACCAACCGCCCCGACCTCATCGATCCGGCACTGCTGCGCCCGGGCCGGCTGGAGCGGCTCGTGTTCGTCGAGCCGCCGGATGCCGATGCCCGTCGTGAAATCCTGCGTACCGCAGGCAAATCTATCCCGCTGGCCCCTGACGTCGATCTCGACGCGCTGGCCTCCGAGCTGGACGGTTACAGCGCGGCCGACTGTGTCGCGCTGCTGCGGGAGGCGGCGTTGACCGCGATGCGCCGGTCGATCGATGCGGCCGACGTCACCGCAGCCGATGTCGCCAAAGCCCGCGAGACCGTGCGGCCCTCACTGGACGCGACGCAGGTGGCGTCGTTGCGGGAGTTCGCGGCCGGACGGTGAGTCGTGTGGCCGGGCGGTGAGTATTGCGCCCGGGTCAGCATCCCGTCCGCGAGTCACACCTGTCCCATCCGCCACCGCCCCGAGGGCACTACTCGAGTTGCCCAGCTGCGCGCGACAATCGAGCGACAATCGCCTCCTGAACCACCTGCGTAACTCCGCCCCCACGGTGGCCCGTCACATTCGACTCCTGCGTATCTGAGACCTCGGCAGCCCCATCCGTCCAGTGCCCGACTGTCAGCGACACTGTCGCTTGCAGGTGGGCAATCCGAAATCTGTTGCACACGAGACTGTTTGAAGATGGAGTGACGCAAGTTAACATCGCGTCAGTGACGAACGGTGCTCACGATATGCATGTGGCGATTGTCGCTCGATTGTCGCTGACAGGCGGGCACAACGACACCCGCGCGCCGAGCCGTGACTGCTGAGAGTGATGTGACTGCTCACCCCTCGGCGATCGCAGCGAGCCGTTCGACCGATCCCTGCAGCTTGTCAGCGGTGGTCGCGCGGGCGCGGACCAGACGCTTCACGTCCGTCAACTGTGACCAGTCATAGGTGTGGGTCACCAGGGTTCGGTTGTCGCCCAACGGTTCCAGCTCCCAGCGCCACAGGTGACCGGGCGGTTCCTTCCCCACTTCCGACGGCCGCCACGCTATCCGCCGGCCCTCCTCGAACTCCACGACACGGTTCTCGCGGTCGCCGCCCTGCTTGATCGCCATGACGAACACATCTCCGACCGCACGTACCCGCTGCCCGGACGGAGCCTTCGCCAGGTTCTCGTTGCCGTCCCAGCGGGGCTGTTGGGCCGGGTCGGCGATCATCTCGAAAAGGATCTCCGCAGGCGCGGCGATCTCCCGACTTGCCGAGACGACCCGTGATGCTTCCGACTCAGAATCCATACGCCCGACCATACCCAAACCGGATTCAACGCGCGGCCAACAACTTCCGCACCGAATCGGCCAGGTCTTCCTCCATCCAAGCCGGCAGCTCGGCGTCGTTGGCGTGGCGGCGCACGACGGCATAGGGAAGGTCGACGACCGCGCGCGACATGGCGTCCATCGTGCGCGCGTCGTCGTTTCCGTAGATACCTCGGGCCAGATCGCGTAGCCGCGCGATGAGTGGCGCATTCATCGCCGCCAGCGTCGCGGTGAATTCTGCATCGGGCGCGCCGTCGAGCAGATCACTGGGCCGGATGGTCAGCAGCAACCGCGCGTCCTCGGGGGTTTCGCGGGAGAAACCGACAGCGGCCACGCCCATCGCGACCGCCGCCTCGACCGGATCGTCGCCCGTCGCCGCCATCGCCCGCGATTGAAACCGCTCCAGCGCCCGCAACCAGGCCGCGGTCAGTACACCGTTGCGATTGCCGAACCGGTGGTACAGCGTGCCCGCCGGGGCGCCGCTGACCTTGGCAATCGCCGCAACACTTGCCGCCCTGGGCCCTTCAGAGAGCACCAGGGCCCGCGTCGCATCCAAAATTGCGTCGGTTTCATGCTTCCGAGGAGGCGCCATCTTCTAGTACAGTCCTTCTATATGGAACGTTTACCCTATATCGATGAGCATGCCACAGCAGTCGACGCCGACGCTGCCACGACATGGGCCGCCGTCCTCCGAGCAATGTGCGGTGACCCGACCGAGCCGCGGGCTCCGATCGGGTTCGCGATCGGCGAGTGCACGCCGCGCCGGCGCCTGGTACTCAAGGGCCGTCATCCCTTCTCGATCTACGAGTGGGTGTTCGAACTGGACGACCTGGGCCCGCATCGCACCAGGGTGCGCTCACAGACCTGGGCCGCCTTTCCTGGCATCCACGGAAAGGCCTATCGCGCGCTGGTAATCGGTTCGGGCGGCCACAAGGTGGCGGTGCGCTACGCACTCAAACGCATTGCCGGCCAACTCCGTCCGCGTCCGAACGTTCCGGCATGATCGCGAACTGGGGCGCCACGACGCATGAACGTGCCACACCGCTACCGTGCGATGCCCTCGCTCCCGACGCCGCGGTGTGCGCGGACCGGGCGATCGGCATCGATGCACCACCGTCGATCGTGTTCGGGTGGCTGTGCCAACTGCGCGTCGCGCCCTACAGCTACGACCTGCTCGACAATTTCGGCAGGCGCAGTCCGCGCACCCGGGACCCGGAGCTCGCCCACCTCACGGTCGGCCAACGCTTCATGCAGATCTTCACGCTGGACTCGTTCGTCGACGACGAGCACATCACGCTGCGATCCGGAACGGTCGCGGTCACGTATGCCACCCAGGCCGACGCCGGCGGCACTCGATTGCACGTGCGGGTGCGTTTCGGCACGAACCGGATCCTCGGCTGGGCGCTGGCACTGGGTGACGTGGTGATGATGCGTAAACAGCTGCTCACCCTGCGCGAGTTGGCCGAAGGGGAAGCGGCCAAAACCATATCTTGACGGTGGCTAGTTGGAGTGGCATAGTCCAACTTGTCACTGACTAGATTCACGGGAGTTGAAATGGCCGACACCGCCTTACACACCGTTGAAACCGCCCGCGCCGGCGACCGGGAACGTTCACGGACCGCGAACGACCTCGGCCAGGCACTCACCCAGGGCTATCTGACGATGCCCGAGTACGAGGATCGACTGCAGTCGACGTTCCAGGCGCAGACCGCCGACCAACTGCGTCGGCTCGTCGGGGACCTCCCCGTCGGCCGACTACGACGTCACGATCCCCGGCGTCACGCCGCTCAGCAGCGGGCCGCCCGGATGAGCGTCCGGATCCACTTGGCCGCCTACCTCGCCGGTGCCCTGTTGATGCTCGGCATCTGGCTTGCCGTCGGGCTCGGCGGTGGCGGCTGGTACTTCTGGCCGGTCTGGCCCATCATGGGCTGGGGCATCGGCGTTGCGTCACATGCCATTCCGGTATGGGCTCACGGTTCGATCAGTCCGGCGCGGATCGCGTAACGCGTCAGCGCCAGCCGGTCCCGCAGCCCGAGTTTGGCCAGGATGTTGGTCCGGTGCCGGTCAACTGTCTTCGCGCTGATCGTCAGCGTCGCGGCGATCTCACGGGTCGAGTAGCCCTCGGCGATCAGTTTGAGCACTTCCTCCTCACGCGGGGTGAGGATCGTGTCCGGCAGTTCACCGCCCTGGCGTGACCGGTGCAAATAGTCGCGGATCAACGCCGTCACCGCGCCCGCATACAGGAACGGCTCCCCTCTCATCGTCGCCCGGCAGGCCTCAAGCAGGTCGCGGTCGGCCACGGACTTCAACACGTAGCCCGATGCTCCGGCCTTGAGCGCCTCGAAGAAGTACTGCTCGTTGTCGTACATCGACAGGATCAGGATCCGCACGTTCGGATGCGTCCGGTTGATCTCCCGAGCGGCCTGCAGGCCCGTCATCCGCGGCATCGCGATGTCGAGGATCGCCAGGTCCACCGGCGTCGTCCCGAGCGCGGTCACCGCCTCATGTCCGTCGGCGGCCTCGGCCACCACCTGCAGATCCGGTTCGGCGTCGATGATCATGCGCAGGCCGCTGCGGACCAGTGCATGGTCGTCGGCGAGCAGGATGCGTGCGGACATCAGAGCGGGATCACCAGCCGCACCTCGGTGCCGCCGTCTGGCGGTGAGGTGATGGAGAGCTCGGCGTTCACCAGCAGGGCACGCTCGCGCATGCCGTTGATACCGGCCCCCTCGTCATCCACGCCACCACGGCCGTCGTCGGCGATCCGCAGCGTCAGATCGGTTACGCCGGTGTGCAGATCAAGCCATACCTTGCCGGCCTCGGCATGCCGCGCCACATTCGTCAGGCTCTCCTGAGCGATTCGATAGCACACAAGCTCGACATCCGGTTTCAACCGACCTGATTGCGGCGCAATATGTTTGACCACCGCGATCCCGGAAGCCTGACCGAAGTCGGTGCACAGCGCATTGAGCGCGCTGTGCAGCCCGAGGTCCTCCAGCGCATCGGGACGCAGCCGCCGGGCGATCTCCCGTACCTCGTCGAGGCTGGACCGCACGATCTCCTGAGCGTCGGCCAGTTCGTCCCGGATCGACTCGGGCGCCCGGTCGACAACCCGCTTGAGCCGCAGCAGTGCAACCGTCAGGGTCTGGCCGATCTCGTCGTGCAGTTCCCGTGCGATGCGTTGCCGCTCGTTCTCCTGGGCCGCCAGTGCCGACGCGCTCGCGGTGGTCCGTTCGGTCTCCAGCCGGTCCAGCATCGCGTTGAACGACTCGATCAGGTGCTGCAGATCGCCGCTGCCACGGCCGTCCACCCGATCGCTGCGCTTGGGCGGATCGACCCGCCGCATTGACGCGGCGAGCCGATCCAGTGGGGCAAGACTGGACCGCAACAACACGGCGTTGGCGGCCAGGATGATCACCAAACCCACGGCCAGGACCGGGATCTCGGTGACCTTGATGCGCGCTGACACCGAGGCCGGCGACACCGCCAGGATCAGTGTGCCCAGCGTGAAGATCAACCCGTTGATCAGGAACACCCGCCGGAACAACGCGGCCGCGGGGGTGCGCGCCGGTTTCACCCCACCAGCGTGACCCGAGACCAGCACTGTTGTCCATACAGGCAATTCCCCCCGCTGAATGGGTGTCAGCCCCGATGGTCCCCGGCCACCGGATCGCACACACTGACAGCCACCGCCGAAGCCGAGCCGTCCCGAAGTGATCGGAGAACGAGGACGATGACACTAGCGACGCATTGGAACGAGCTCATGCAGGCACATGAAATCGCAGCCCACCTGCCGACCGTGCGGATCGACGACCCGGTTTCGAAGGCCGTCCAGCTCATGGTGGTCAACCGGCTACCCGGCCTGGTGGTGGTCGACGACGACGATCGCCCGGTGGCGGTGCTGCCCGGAACCCAGGTGCTGCGTCTGGCGATTCCCGAGTCCTACCAAGATGATCCGGCACTGGTCCGCACCGTCGACGAGATCCACGCGGACCTGTTCTGGCACGGCCCGGGAAAACTCACCGTCGGTGACTGCCTGCCCGGCCCCGCCACCAAGCCGGCGACCGTCACGCCCGATGCCACCCTTTTGGAGATCGCGACGGTGATGGCCAACAAGCGCAGCCCGCTGATCGCCGTCGTCGACCGCAGTGGACGACTCACCGGGGCCGTGACGCTCGAGCGCCTGCTCACCAGCCTCGCCGTCGCCGGGCCGGGCGACTGACCCCCTCAGCTCGTGCTGGCTCCGGTTCTGGCGCTGACGATCTTCGTCGTCGCCTTCTGGTTCATCGCCACCGAGCGAGCCGACAAGGTCAAGACCGTCCTGGTCGCCGCGGGCCTGATGGCCCTGCTGGGGCTGATCCCCGGCGCCGAGGTGTTCCACTCCGAGCACCAGGGCATCGACTGGAACGTCATCTTCCTGCTGCTCGGGATGATGGTGATCGTCGGCGTCATCAAACAGACCGGGCTCTTCGACTTCCTGGCGATCTGGGCCGCCAAGCGTTCGCGCGGCAACCCGTTCCGGCTGATGGTCATGCTGATGGCGATCACCGCCTTCGCGTCACCGGTGCTCGACAACGTGACCATCATCCTGCTGATCGCCCCGGTGACCCTGGTGATCTGCGACCGGTTGCGTATCGCACCGCAGCCCTATCTGATCGCCGAGGTACTGGCCTCCAACATCGGCGGCGCCGCCACCCTGATCGGAGACCCGCCGAACATCATCATCGGCAGCCGCGCCGGCCTGACCTTCAACGACTTCCTGGTTCACATGGCACCGATCGTGATCATCATCTTCGCGCTGTTCGTGCTGTTCACCCGGGTGCTGTTCCGCTCGGACCTGCGGGCCGACCGGGTACACATCGACGAGGTGATGGCCCTGCAGGAACGCCGTGCCATCAAGGACACCCGCCTGCTGATCCGGTCCCTGCTGGTGCTCAACGTGGTGATAGTCGGGTTCGCGCTGCACTCGGTGCTGCATGTGGCGCCGTCGATCGTGGCCCTGCTGGGCGCCGGGGCGATGCTGCTGGTCACCGACATCGACGTGGCCGAGGTGCTGCCCGAGGTGGAGTGGCCGACGCTGGTGTTCTTCATGGGGCTGTTCGTGATGGTCGCGGGGCTGGTCCACACCGGCGTGATCGGTGCGCTCGGGTCGGTCGCGGAATCGGCTTTCGGCGACAACTGGTTCGGAGCGGCCACCGCGCTGCTGTTCGGCTCGTCGGTGGTCGGTGCGTTCGTCGACAACATCCCGTACACCGCGACGATGACGCCGGTCGTGGAGGACATGGTCGCCCAGGCCCCCGACGCGGAGACCGGTCAGGCGTTGTGGTGGGCGTTCGCCCTGGGCGCCTGTTTCAGCGGCAACGGCACCGCCATCGCGGCGAGCGCCAACGTGGTGGCCATCGGCATCGCCAAGCGGGCCGGCCATCCGATCAGCTTCTGGCGGTTCACCCGCTACGGAATCGTGGTCACCGCGCTCAGTACGGCGTTGGCCTGGGTGTACGTCTGGTTGCGGTATTTCTGAAACACCTACCCGGCCGTCGGCATCCAGGCCTCGCTGTGCGCACGAGCCTCTGCAGGCTGAAGGTGGCCACAACGGCCCACGTAGAATGGGTGAAAAGCCATAACCACTCATGCCGATGCTTTGCGCGCGCGTGCGCATCGGTAGCCGACACCCCGACCCCAACCCGATCGGAGTGCCATGCTCGCCGTTCTACTCGCCCACGCGGTCGCTACCGCGCTGGCGCCGCTTCTGGTGGCCAAATGGGGTCGGATGGCGTTCTATCCCCTTGCCCTGGTTCCGCTGGGCTCCCTGGTCTGGGTCGCGCTCAACTGGCCCACCGATGACCACGTTCCCACCCTGAACATTCCGTGGGTCCACGAGCTGTCGATGGACATCACGCTGCGCTTCGACTCCCTCGCGGCGATCATGAGCGTGCTGGTGCTGGCCATCGGGGCGCTCGTCCTCTTCTACTGCGGCGAGTACTTCCACCACCACGACGGCCGCATCGAGAAACGGCTGCCCAGCTTCGCCGCCGAGTTGGTCGCCTTCTCGGGCGCCATGTTCGGCCTGGTGGTCAGCGACAACATGCTGATCCTCTACATCTTCTGGGAAACCACCACAGTCCTGTCATTCCTGCTGGTGGGCCATTACGCCGAGCGGGCCACCAGCCGCCGGGCGGCCACCCAGGCCCTGTTGGTGACCACGTTCGGCGGCCTGGCCATGCTGGTCGGCATCGTGGTGCTGGGCAACATGGCCGGCACCTACCTGCTGTCCGAGCTGATTGCCGCGCCGCCCACCGGCACGGCCGCCGCGGTCGGGGTGGCGTTGATCCTCGTCGGCGCCCTGTCCAAATCGGCCATCGTGCCCCTGCACTTCTGGTTGCCCGGCGCGATGGCCGCTCCCACCCCGGTGAGCGCCTACCTGCACGCCGCGGCCATGGTGAAGGCCGGTGTCTACCTGGTGGCCCGGATGACGCCCGGGTTTGCCGACACGTCGTTCTGGCGTCCCATGGTGGTCGGCCTGGGGCTGGTGACCATGTTGCTGGCCGGCTGGCGTGCGGTGCGTGAATACGACCTGAAACTGATCCTGGCGTTCGGCACCGTGAGCCAGTTGGGTCTGATCACCGTGATGGTCGGCGCAGGCGGCAGCGACATGATGCTGGCCGGGCTGGCCATGTTGTGCGCGCACGCGATGTTCAAGGCGGCGCTGTTCATGGTCGTCGGCGTGATCGACCACGCCACCGGCACCCGCGACATCCGGCGACTGGCCGGGTTGGGCCGTCACCACCGACCCCTGTTCCTCATCGCCGTCGGTGCCACCGCGAGCATGGCGGCGCTACCGCCGTTCTTCGGGTTCGTCGCCAAGGAAGCCGACCTGGAGACGGTGCTGCACAGCCCGGCCCTCGGCACCGCCGCACCCTACGTGCTGGCGTGCATCGTGATCGGCTCGGTGTTCACCACGATCTACAGCCTGCGCTTCCTCTGGGGCGCGTTCGGCGGCAAGGGAGAGTCGGAGCCCAGCGCTCGCGTGGCCGAAATGCACCGTCCCTCAGTGACTTTCCTGGCGGCACCGGCGATTCTGGCCACCGCCGGCCTGGCCTTCGGGTTGTGGCCCGCCGGAATGGACGCGGTGCTCGACGAATACGCCAACACCATTCCCGGCGGGTCGGGCTACCACTTGGCGCTGTGGCATGGCCTGGGCCTTCCGCTGTACCTCTCGGCGCTGGTGCTCGCGGTCGGTATCGCGGCGTTCCTGGTCCGCCGGCGTCTGCCCCGCACCCGGTTCGCCTACCTGCCGCTGGGCAACGCCGACCGCATGTACGACGCCACCATCCGTGGCCTGGATGTCCTGTCCCTGCGACTGACGGGTTCCACCCAGCGCGGTTCGCTGCCGGCCACCCAGTCGGTGATCTTGTGCACGCTCGTCGCGTTGCCCGTCGCGACGCTGGTCCTCGGGCCCCGCGACCAACCGGCGTTCGCACTGTGGGACTCGCCGCTGGTCGTGGTGGTCGGGTTGCTGATGCTGGCTGCCGCGGTCGGGGCGACGATGATGCGCAACCGCCTGGCCGCGGTGCTGCTGGTCGGCGTGACCGGATACGGGTGTGGCGCGATCTTCGCCTTCAACGGCGCACCGGATCTGGCGTTGACCCAATTCCTGGTCGAGACACTGGTTCTGGTGATCTTCGTGCTGGTGCTGCGGACGCTGCCGGCCGAGGCCGACGCCACCAACATCAAGAGCCACCGCATTCCGCGGATCCTGCTGGCCCTGGCCGTCGGCGCGGCCGTCACCTCCCTGGCGGTGTACGCGATGGCAGCCCGCACCGGCGCCGGTATCGCCGAGTTGTTGCCGGATGCCGCCTACTACCGCGGGCAGGGCGCCAACACCGTCAACGTGCTGCTGGTCGACATCCGCGCCTGGGACACCATGGGCGAGATCATGGTGCTGCTGGTGGCCGCGACCGGGGTTGCCTCGCTGGTGTTCCGGCACCGCCGGTTCGGCGCGGCGCCGCGGCTCAGTACGGCGGCCGGGCAACCCGACATCGGGCCCGTCGGCGCCTATACCCCGGCCATCGGCGACGTCACGTGGCTGCGCGGCTCGGAAGCGCGTGACCCGCGGCACCGCTCGCTGGTCCTGGAAGTGGCGACCAGGATCATCTTCCCGCTCATCATGGTGCTGTCGGCCTACTTCTTCTTCGCCGGGCACAACACCCCCGGCGGCGGCTTCGCCGGCGGGCTCACCGCGGGGCTGGCCCTGGTGCTGCGGTACCTCGCCGGGGGCCGTTACGAACTCGGCGAGACGCTGCCGTTGGATGCGGGCAAGATCCTGGGCACCGGGCTGGGGTTCTCCGCCGGGACGGCCGTCGCCTCGATCCTGCTGGGCGCGCCCGCCCTGTCCTCGGCGGTGCTGCAGTTCGACATTCCGGTGTTCGGTCACGTCAAGCTCGTGACCGCGCTGTTCTTCGACCTCGGTGTGTATCTCATCGTTGTCGGCCTGGTGCTCGACGTGCTGCGCAGCCTCGGTGCGCGGGTGGACGTGGAAACGGTCGGAGCTCCCGCAACCTCGAAGGCGGTGGCGCGATGACGACCTTCCTGATTCCGTTGATCCTCATCGGCGGCCTGACCAGCGCCGGGGTGTACCTACTGCTCGAGCGCAACCTGACCCGAATGCTGTTGGGCCTGCTGCTGATCGGCAACGCCGTCAACCTGCTGATCCTGACGGTCGGTGGAGCGGGCGGCAATCCCCCGATCCGCGGGCGCACCAGCAACGGTTCCACCACCACGGCGGATCCGTTGGCGCAGGGCATGATCCTGACCGCGATCGTCATCAGCATGGGCATCGCAGCGTTCGTCCTGGCCCTGGCCTACCGGTCCTACCGCCTGACCACCGTCGAAGAGGTCAGCAACGACCCCGAGGACACCCGCGTCTCGCAGAAGTCCACCTCCGGGCTCGATGAAATCGGCACCGACGAGGAGATTCCCCAACCCGACACTGCCCGCGACACCGATGCACCCGACGAACTCGACGCACTGCCCGGATTCGAGGGATCGAAATGACGCCCCAGGCCCTGATCCCGCTGCCCGTGCTCATCCCGGCACTGGCCGCGGCGCTCACGCTCGTCGCAGGGCGGCGTCCGCAGTTGCAGCGTCTCATCACCCAGATCGCATTGGTGGCGGTGGTCGCGGTGTGCGCGGCGCTGGTCTACCTGGCCGACCGCGACGGCACCCTGGTGCTGCACGTCGGCGGTTGGGGACAGAGCGTGCCCGGCATGGGCCCGCTGGGCATCACCCTCGTGGTCGACCGGCTCTCGGCCCTGATGCTGCTGGTCTCGGCCATCGTCCTGCTGGCGGTGGTCGCCTACGCCATCGGGCAGGGTATCCGCGACGGCGACGAACGCCAGCCGGTGTCGATCTTCATGCCCACGTATCTGGTGCTCTCGGCCGGGGTCTGCACGGCGTTCCTGGCGGGCGACCTGTTCAACCTGTTCGTGGGTTTCGAGGTGCTGTTGTCCGCGAGCTTCGTGCTGCTGACCATCGGCGCCAGTGAGGAACGGGTCCGGGCCGGCATCTCGTACGTGATGGTGTCGATGGTGTCGTCGCTGATCTTCCTGATCGGCATCGCCCTGGTGTACGCCGCCACCGGCACGCTGAACCTGGCCGAGCTGGCCGTGCGCCTCGACGATGTGCCCGCCGGTACCCGCAACGCACTGTTCTCCGTCCTGCTGGTCGCCTTCGGCATCAAGGCCGCGGTGTTCCCGCTGTCGACATGGCTGCCCGACTCCTACCCGACCGCGCCGGCACCGGTGACCGCGGTGTTCGCCGGGTTGCTGACGAAAGTCGGTGTGTACGCGATCATCCGGGCCCACGCCTTGCTGTTCCCCGGCGGCAGCCTCGATTCGGTGCTGCTGGTGGCCGGACTGCTCACGATGGTCATCGGCATCCTCGGT
Source organism: Mycolicibacterium arcueilense (assembly GCF_058536225.1). Lineage (NCBI taxonomy): Bacteria > Bacillati > Actinomycetota > Actinomycetes > Mycobacteriales > Mycobacteriaceae > Mycobacterium > Mycolicibacterium arcueilense. The sequence continues at coordinate 32,701 of NZ_JBZTYL010000019.1, read as the reverse complement.
GCGATCGCGCAGAGCGACATCAAGCGGTTGCTGTCCTTCACCCTGGTCAGCCATATCGGCTACATGGTGTTCGGCGTCGCGCTGGGCAACCAGCTCGGCATGTCCGGTGCCATCTACTACGTCGCCCACCACATCGTCGTGCAGACCACGCTGTTCCTGGTGGTCGGGCTGATCGAGCGGCAGGCCGGGGCATCCACCCTGAACCGGCTCGGTGGACTGGCCACGGCCAGTCCGGTGCTGGCGTTCGTGTTCGTCGTCCCCGCATTGAATCTGGGTGGCATCCCGCCGTTCTCGGGCTTCATCGGGAAGGTGGCGCTGATGGAGGCCGGGGCGGCGAACGGGTCGGCGCTGGCCTGGATACTGGTCGGCGGTGGCGTCGTCACCAGTCTGCTCACCCTGTACGTGGTGGCGCGGGTGTGGACGAAGGCGTTCTGGCGGGCCCGGGCCGACGCCCCTGAAGGACATCTGGCCGGGGCGGCGCCTGCGGTACTGCTCGACGACATCGAGGACATCGAGTTCGCCGACCGCGACAGCGTGGGACGGATGCCTGCGGGCATGCTGGTGCCGACGGCTGCGCTGATCGCCGTGGGACTGGCGTTGACCGTGGCGGCCACACCGATCTTCGCCTACACCGAACGCTCGGCCACCGAGGTGCTCGACCGTGGGCAGTACATCTCGGCGGTGCTGGGAGGGCCGCGATGAGCGCCCGCGCGAAGAAGAGACTGCAGATGCGACACCTCGCGCTGCGGATCTGGCTGCTGTGCTTTCTGATGCTGGTCTGGGTTCTGCTGTGGGGTCACTTCACGATGGCCAACGTGGCGAGCGGGCTGATCGTCGCGGCCGTCATCACAGTGCTGCTGCCGTTGCCGTCGGTGCCCGTCGAGGGCAGGCTGCATCCGCTGTCGCTGCTGAAACTTGTTCTGCTGGTGGGCTATTACCTGGTGTTGTCGTCGGTCCAGGTGGCCTGGATGGCGATCCGGCCGGGCCCGCCGCCGCTGGTGGCCGTGCTGCGCGCCAATCTGCCCGCGCTGAAATCAGATCTGGTGCTCGCCCTGGCGGTCAACATCTTCAACCTGATCCCCGGATCGATCGTGCTGGAGATCGACCAGGCCCGCCGCATTCTCTACGTCCACCTGATCGACGTCGGCTCGGAGGCCACGGTGCAGCGGTTCTACCGCCAGGTCGAGCAGGTTCAGCGGATGCTGGTGGCGGCCTTCGAGCGGGAGAGCGACTGGCAGCCGTCAGCTGAGCGGGAGGCGGGGCGCGCATGACGATCGTCTGGATCATCTCGGCAGTCATGCTGACCGCGGCCGCCACGATCACCATGTTCCGGGTGCTGGCCGGGCCGAGCACCCTGGACCGGCTGGTTTCCCTGGACACCCTGATCGCGGTGACGATGTGCGGAATCGGCACGTGGGCGGCGTTCAGCCTCGACACCACAGTCACCTACAGCCTGACGGCGCTGGCGTTGATCAGCTTTGTCGGCTCGGTGAGTGTGGCCCGGTTCCGCGTGCCCGACACCGACGATCGACGGCGACTCCGACCACGGCGGGGGCAGCGATGAATGTTCTCGACATCCTGACCGCGTTCCTGATCCTGAGTGGGTCGACGCTGGCGTTGACGGCGGCCATCGGCGTCGTCCGGTTTCCCGACACGCTGTCGCGCATGCACGCCGCCACCAAGCCGCAGGTGCTCGGCCTGCTGCTGGTGCTGGCGGGTGCGGCCATCCGCCTGCGTGGGCACGCCGATATCGGCATGGTGATCCTCACCGGGTTGTTCACCTTGATCACTGCGCCTGTGGTGGCCAACCGCGTCGGTCAGTTGGCCTACCGCGAGCAGAACATCCGCGATGACCTCCTGACCCGCGACGAGATGGCCGAATTCGGGGAGACTGGGAGCGATGGCCAGAACTGACGACGACAGCTGGGATATCACCGAGAGCGTGGGTGCCACCGCGCTCGGGGTGGCGATGGCTCGTGCCCACGAGACCACCGCAGACTCTCCGTTGTTCACCGACCCGTATGCACAGATGTTTCTCGACGGCGCGGCCGCGCGGGGCTGGCGGCCGCCCACCGGGGTGATGGCTCAACGAATCCGCGCCATCGGCAATTACGCCGCTTCCCGGACCAAGTGGTTCGACGAGTTCTTCGTCGCCGCAGGTGCGGCGGGTATCCGTCAGTCGGTGATCCTGGCAGCCGGTCTGGATGCCCGGGCCTGGCGGTTGCCTTGGATCCACGAGAGCGTGGTGTTCGAGATCGACCAACCGCAGGTACTGCAGTTCAAGGAGGAAGTCCTGGCGGCCCGTGGGGCGGTACCGAAGGCCCGGCATGTCGCGGTGCCCATCGATCTGCGTCAGGATTGGCCGAAAGCCTTGCGGGACGCGGGTTTCGACGCCACCCAACCCACGGCCTGGTCGGTCGAGGGGCTGCTGCCGTACCTGCCCGCCGAGGCGCAGGACCTGCTCTTCGAGCGCATCACCGAACTGTCTGCACGGGACAGCCGGATCGGGGTCGAGTCGTTCAGTGCCGACTTCTTCTCCGAGGACCACCTGGCGCGTCGCCGCGAGCTCATCGAGAAGATGCGCACCGAGGCCGCTGAAGCGGGCGAGGATACCGAGGACATGCCCGATCCCGCGCAGCTGTGGTTCATCGAGGACCGCCCCTATGTTCCCGAGTGGCTCGGTGAACACTGCTGGGATGTGTCGACGTTGCGTGCCGACGATGTGATGGCGCGGTACCACCGGTCCCTGCCCGCCGACACCACCGAGGGCACCATGGCCACCGAATTCGTCGAAGGTGTTCTGACCGACAAATACTCTGGGTGACCGGGATTCGGCTTCACGCCGCCGTGGCGTCACGAACGGGACGCATCACACTGTGGCGAAGAAGCGCTGAAGCTCCTCGGCAACACGTTCGGGCACCGTCGCGGTGGCGAAGTGGGATTGGTCGGGCCAGACGACTCGCCGAGCGTGTGGGAGCACCTCCGCCAGGCGGTCCATCCCCTCGGGCAGCGGCGGCCAACTCAGTCCGCCCTGCATGAGCAACACCGGCACGGCGATGGCCGCCCACCGGTCGACGTCACGCCCGTCATGGGCCATCGCTTCGAGGTCGGCACCGGCAGACAACGTGGTGGCCCGGCCGATTTCTTCGCTTTCCACCTCGAACGACGCCGCCTCCACCAGTTCGGAAGGAACGCAGGCCACCTCGCGGGCGAAAAGCTCCACCGCGTCGCCGTAGCGGGCATCGGCGCACAATCGCCGGTAGCGGTCCAGGACCGGCAGGAGGTGTCCACCGGACAACAGCAAGGGCGGCTCGAACAGCGCCAGCGAGGCAATGCGGTCCGGGTCGACGAGCGCGGCGTGAAGCGCAACGGTCGCCCCGTAGGAACCGCCGACGACGTGCGCGTCCGTTCCTGACGAGTCCGTCACCGACCTCAGCACGCACGCCAGATCCGCGGCCTCCACGGCAAAACTGTTGGGAGACATACCAACTGCACTCGGTGGGTGGTTCCGGCGCGCATAACGCACGATCTGGAATGCGCCGAGGCGTCGAGCGACATCGACCCAGGAGTCGAGACCGCCGTTGGAGCCGTGCACGAAGATCACCGGCGGGCCGGTTCCCGTCATCTCCAACGCGAGGTCGGTGCCGTCCGAGGTTGTCAGGACAGATGCCATGATCCGAGCATTCCTCTGCTACTCCGAAAGCTGGAACTCCACCATCGCGGCGACCGAATCCACGGCCTCGCTGAGCACCTCGACGCGTGCCGCCTCCGACGGCGCGGCCAGCATGGAATAGCGGTCGGCCTGTCCCATCGGCAGCCGAGACGCCAAGGCGTACAAATGGTTCTCCGGGTCGACGCCGGCGGATTCGACGATCTCGCGGCTGCGGATCGGCGTGCCGCGGGCCTCCCCGATCCGGTCGAGCAGCGCCACCATCCGATCTTCGACGTCTCCGATTCGGGCGGCATCGGCCGGGTCGTCCGGTTCGTCGGGCCACAGTTCGATCTCGGCACGCGGGTACGGATCGTCGTCGAGCCAGCGCTGCACGCGAATTCGCTCACCCATCACGCACAGCAGCCGGTACTTGCCGACACCGAACTCCTGGCAGTCCACGATCAAGGCCCGCGCCCCCACCTCACACCGGCGGTCACCGCCTCCCACCTCGCGGCCGGCCGAGATCAGCACCACCCCGAAAGACGGCTCCGACATGGCCATACAGTCGCCCACCATCGCCACGTAGCGCGGTTCGAAGATCCGCAGCGGCAGTTCCTGGCCGGGCAGCATCGCCACTTCGAGAGGAAACATCGGTGAGACCGTCATGGGGCCAGGATCGTCTTCGCCTCCGGTTTGGTCAATGCGCACGAGCCGGTAACCTCGGGTGATGCCACCGTCAGCGGAGCTTGCGACAGCCCGCACGCTGCTGTCCGATCCGGGCTACACCGACCTCGACGCGGTCGATCGCCAGCTCATCGAACTGCTGCAGGCTGACGGCCGCATTCCCTACGCCGAGCTGGGCCGTCGTGCGGACATCACGGAAAAGACTGCGCGCCGCCGTGTTTCGCGGTTGTTGAGCGAGGGGTATATATCCATCGCCGCCGTTACCGATCCGGCCGTCCTCGGGTTCCGCGCGCTGGGTCTGGCCCTGCTGACCGTCGACGGCTCGCGCACCCCGGTGGAGCTCGCCGCGGAGATCGCCCACCTGCCCGAGGCCGATTACGTGACGGCGACGACGGGACCGTACGGGGTGGTGCTCGAGTTGGTCTGCACCGACGCCCGCGAACTTCACGATGTGGCGTTCGGCCGGATCGCGACACTGCCGGGCGTGGGCTCGGTGGAGCTGCTCCCCTATCTGCGGCTGCACTATCAGCAGGCCCGGCTGTCGGGTGCGCTGGCTGACGGCGCGGTGCGGCCACGCCCACTCGACGACATCGACCGGGCGATCCTCACCCGGCTCGCCGTCGACGGCCGGGCCGCTTTCCGCGACTTCGCTTCGGCCCTCGGCTTGTCCGAGACCACCATCCGGTCCCGCTACAGCCGGATCGTGGAGACCGGCGCGGCTCGGGTGATGTGCATCGCCAACCCGCTGCGCCTCGGTTACCGCCACAGCAGCTGGGTCGCGATCCGCACCGACGGCCGGGCCGGCGCGCAGAAGGTGGCCGAGGCGCTGACGCGGGTGGACGCGGTCTCCTACGTCGCGCTGACGGCCGGCCGCTGGGATGTCCTGGCGGAGGTGCTGACCACCCGCGGCGAGGATCTGCTCGACGTGCTCGACGAGAGCATCCGCGGACTGGACGGGGTCACCGCGATGCAGGCCTGGCCGTATATCTCAGTGCATTACAAGGCAATTCACCCCAGGGATGCCGGCGAACTCAGCCAGGCACCTTTTTGTTGATCGCGTCGACGACCGTCGCATCCCGGTCGGCCAGCACGCACATGGCTCCGATGAACGAGGTCCAGATGTACGGATTTCTCTTCATCCCGGTATAGCCGTTCTTCGCCAGCAGCTCGACCATGCCGAGTTGGGTCGCCTCATCCATCGTGGAGTACTCCCGGCAGGTGGTCGACATGCCGTTGGGTGGTGGGGTGCTGGCCTTTCCGCTGGTCCCGGGGGACGGGAAAACGGGAGTCGACGGCGACGCCGTACTACTGGGGCGGCGTTTGGTGGTGGTCGGGGTGGAGATTCCGGTCTGATCGGGATCGGCCATCGGTGTGCCGACTGTGACTGTGCTGCAGCCCGAGAGGGCAAAGCCCGCCACCACAATCCCCGCCAAGATCCGCAGCCGCATAGCCCTCATCCTCACAGTTGGAGTTCACCGACCAGCGCGTCGACGACTTCGCGCAGGTCGCCGTCGTTCTCCTCGGCCACGCGACGCTGTCGTTGATACGAGCCGCCGCCGTGGTAGATGTCGGTGACCGAGGCCAGCTCGTCAGCGCACCCCAGTGACTTGGCGACCGGCTCAAGGTGATTCAGCAGTTCGTCGAGGTCTTCGGTGACCAGCCGCTCATTGCTGTCGGCATCCAGGATGATCACCGCGTCCAGCCCGTAGCGGGCGGCGCGCCACTTGTTCTCCTGCACATGCCACGGCGGCATGGTCGGCAACTGCTCGCCCGCGTCGAGCCTGCGGTCGAGATCGACGATCAGGCAGTGGGTCAGTGCGACCAGCGCACCGAGTTCCCGGACATTGGACACTCCGTCGAAGACCCGCACCTCGATCGTGCCGAGATGCGGTGACGGCCTGATGTCCCAACGGATCTCGTTGAGGTGGTCGATGATGCCGGTCTTCTTCTGGTCGTGGACGAAGCCCTCGAATTCCGACCAGGTCTGGAACTGGAACGGCAGGCCGGCGGTGGGCAACTGCTGGAACATCATCGCGCGGTTGCTCGCGTATCCGGTGTCCTCGCCTTCCCAGAACGGGGACGACGCCGAGAGCGCCAGCAGGTGCGGGTACTGGTTGAGCAGTGAGGAGATGATGGGCATCACCTTGTGCGCCGAGGAGATCCCGACGTGCACGTGCACGCCCCAGATCGTCATCTGCCGGCCCCACCACTGGGTGCGTTTGATCAGCTCGGCGTATCGCGGCGCGTCGGTGAGCTGTTGCGCCGACCATTTCGCGAACGGGTGAGTGCCTGCGCAGAACAGCTCCATGCCGCGGTCGTGCACGATCTTGCGCACCGAGCCGAGCGTGCCGCGCAGGTCGTCCATCGCCTCACCGGTGTTCTCGCAGATTCCGGTGACGATCTCGATGGTGTTGCGCAGCAATTCCTTGTGCACGTGCGGGCTCTCGCCGACCTCGGCGATCACCTCGGCGGCACCGTTGCTCAAATCACGACTGTCGGCGTCGACGAGAGCGAACTCCCATTCGACGCCGACAGTAGGCCGGGGCGACCCGGCGAAGTCGATGCGGCTGTCAGCCTGCGCCGATGACACCGCACGCCACCCGACTACCGGCGTCGCCGGTGGCCATGGTCGCCTGATCGGGACCCGGCGCGCCGCCGACAACCTGCTGGTACTTCTCCGGCGGGATGTTGGCGAAGTTGTCCGCCTTCTCGTGGATGATGATCGCGGTCTTGGCGCCGCCCAGCAGATCCTGTGCGGTGAATGCGTCGGTGGTGGTCACCAGCTTGCCCGAGCCGTCGGCGCGGACCTGCAGCGAGCTCAGGTCACCGCTGGAGGGGTGACCGCTGTGCCCGGACACCTGGAAGTGGCCGCCGGCCGAGTTGAAGTCGCCGGGTGCACCGCCGGTGGGGGCCACCGAGTTGGCCTCGCACTTGCCGACGGAGTGGATGTGCAGGCCGTGGAATCCCGGAGCCAGCTTGCCCGGGGCGGTCGTCTCGACGGTCACGGTGGCGAAGCCGTCGGCGAACTGGAAGTCGGCGGTTGCCACGGACGTGCCGTCGGCGGTCTTGAGTTCCGCGGTCAGGGTCTCGCCGCCGCTGGTGGCCGGTGCACCGTGCTCACCGGGAGCGGCCGAGGGCGACGGCGATCCGGTCCAGATCGCCGGGGTGGTCCCGGGCGTGTCGGACGGGACCTGACCGGGAGGGCTGCAGGCGCTCAGTGCGACGACAGGGGCGGCGAACAGGACGGCAACACCGACGGACTTAAGCATGGTCCAAAGCCTAGCCGGTGACGACCACGATCACGCCCGGTGGTTGCTCGAGAAGTTCGGGGCGTCGGGGTTCGACGGGCGCATGCAACACCTTGCCCGCATTTTCGGCGGCTTCCTTCTCATCGGGGGTCTCACCGAAGAACACCGTGGTGCCGGCAACACCTTCCAGTGTCAGGTTGCCGGTCTCGGTGACATTCCAGTGCGCCTCACGCAACTGGTTGGCCGCGGTTTCGGCCGCACCAGGAACGTCGGAGATGTTGTACACGCGCACGTCGGCCTTGACGTCGGGTGCGGGCGCAGCCTTTGCCGATGTCTTTGTGGTGGTCGTCGCCGTCGTGGTGGCCACGGACGACGATTGATCCGCTGAGTCGTCGTCGGAGCCGAGCGCCTGGAAACCGACCAGCAGGAACACGACCCCGAGGAACAACAGCACCATCACCATGGCGCGCAGGGGCAGCCCGGAGGAGTCTCGCTGATTCATCGCCACCACTGTATCGAGCGAACCGCCCGATCCCTCATTGCGTGACCTTTAGGTAGTGATATCGAAGCCGAGCCGCCGCGCGGCGCGCGCCTTCTGACGGCTTGCCCGCAGCCGCCGTAGCCGCTTGACCAGCATCGGGTCGGCGGCCAGCGCTTCGGGGCGGTCCACCAGTGCGTTGAGCACCTGGTAATACCGGGTAGCCGACATCGAGAAGAGCTCTTTGATCGCGTCTTCCTTGCTGCCGGCGTACTTCCACCATTGGCGTTCGAAGGCCAAAATATCGTGCTCGCGCCGGGTGAGCCCATCGCTCAGGTCAGAGTCGTCCCCGGATTGCTCAGCCCGCGCCATGGCGCCGTCCATATTGCTCCCTGGACCCTTCCGACACGTGAGAAATAACATCGCTGTGGTTCGGCGATTATTCAACCACGGCTTGCTGGCTTGAGCTGACACATAAACCCGCGAGTCGGGTGAGAAGGATTGCCACCTTAAGCTTCCCCCATGGCCGTCGCACCGATTTGCATCGTCGGGGATCCCGTTCTGCACACACCGACCGAGCCGGTGCCTGTCGGCCCGGACGGCTCGCTGCCCGCGGATCTACCCGAACTCATCCAGACCATGTTCGACACCATGGACGCCGCGAACGGGGTTGGCTTGGCCGCCAACCAGATCGGTGTGGCCAAGCGGTTGTTCGTCTACGACTGCGCCCCGACCCGTGGACAGGTCACACGCCGCCGCGGGGTCGTCATCAACCCGGTGCTGGAAACCTCCGAGGTTCCCGAGACGATGCCCGACCCCGACGATGACGAGGAAGGCTGCCTGTCCGTGCCGGGCGAGAATTTCCCGACCGGCCGGGCCGACTGGGCACGGGTCACGGGCCTGGACGCCGACGGCTCGCCGGTCACTCTCGAGGGCACCGACTTGTTTGCCCGGATGCTGCAGCACGAGACCGGGCATCTCGACGGATTCCTCTACATCGACCGCCTCGTGGGCCGCTACGCGCGGGCTGCCAAGAAGACCGTCAAGCGCAACGGCTGGGGTGTACCCGGCCTGTCCTGGATGCCCGGCGAGGTCCCGGACCCGTTCGGGCACTGATGCCGGCATTACCCGCGCTCGGGTCGCGGGTCAGCCTTCGGTACCAGCTGCCCGCCGGGTCGGCCAAGCCGCTCACCGACGTCATCGGGCACCTGGAGCAGCTCGAGCCGACGGTGCTGATCCGGACCAAGGACGGCGAGCTCGTCGACGTCGCGCCGGCCGACATCGTCAGCGTGCGCGAGCTGTCGCACGCCCCGGTGCGGGCATCGGAGATCCGCGCGCTCGAACATGCTGCGGCGCTGGCCTGGCCGGGCGTCGAGCAGCAATGGTTGGGCGGTTGGCTGCTGCGTGCTGGACACGGAGTCACCAGCCGCGCCAATTCGGCGATCCCGTTGGACATGTCGGCCCAGATCGCCGATCTCGCCGCGGTGCGCGACTGGTACCGCGAACGTGGCCTGCCGGCCTGGCTGGCCCTGCCCGAGCGGCTCCTGCCGCTTCGCACCCCTGGCATCAAGCCGGCCCGGGTCATGGTGCGTGAGCTGCCGGCCCCTCCCTCTTCCTCCCCGAATGTCACGCCGGCGCAACCCTCGCCGTCGAGTGTCACGCTGGCGCAGCAACCGGACGCACAGTGGCTCGAGATCTACGAACGCGAGGTCCCCGTCGATGTCCTGACGGCCGTGGTCGACGGGCAGCTGACCTTCGCGACGGTCCCCGGTTGCGCGGTGGGCCGGGGTGCGGTGACGACGGCTCCGGACGGGACGCCCTGGCTGGGTATCTCGTCGGTCCGGGTCTCCCCCGCCCAACGCGGGCAGGGCCACGCCCGGTCGGTGTGCGCGGCGCTGGCGACCTGGGGTGCCGAGGCAGGTGCCCGGCGGGCCTACGTCCAGGTGGAGGTCGACAACCACGCGGCGATCGTGCTGTACACCTCGCTGGGTTTCCGGCTGCACCACCAGACCCGGTACGTCGCGGCCGACGACGTCCTCGGCTGACGCCGACCCGAACCCTCTACCCTCTTACTTCATGCGCCTGGCCACCTGGAACGTCAATTCGATCCGAACCCGAGTGGACCGCGTGGTCGACTGGCTGGAGCGCGCTGACGTCGACGTACTGGCCATGCAGGAAACCAAGTGCACCGACGCGCAGTTCCCGATGATGCCGTTCGCGGCCTTGGGCTACGAGGTGGCCCACGTCGGGCTCAACCAGTGGAACGGCGTGGCCATCGCGTCTCGGGTCGGCCTGGATGACGTGGAGATCGGGTTCTCGGGTCAGCCGGTATGGGGCGGTAGCCCCGGAAAAGAACCAGTGGAGGCCACCGCTGAGGCCCGCGCGTTGGGCGCGACCTGCGGTGGGGTGCGGGTGTGGAGCCTCTATGTGCCGAACGGCCGCACCCTGGCCGATCCGCACTACGCGTACAAGCTGGATTGGCTTGCCGCCCTGCGGGATACTGCTGCCGGCTGGTTGAAGGACGATCCGGAGAAGCCCATCGCGCTGGTCGGCGACTGGAACATCGCCCCCAAGGATGAGGACGTCTGGGACATGGCTGTCTTTGACGGCCGCACCCATGTGTCCGAGCCCGAGCGGGCCGCCTTCCAGGCCATGCACGACGCCCAATTCACCGACGTGGTGCGACCTTTCACCGAAGGGCCGGGGATCTACACCTACTGGGACTACACCCAGCTGGCGTTCCAGAAGCGCCGCGGCATGCGCATCGACTTCATCCTCGGCTCCCCCGGTCTGGCCTCGCGGGTCACCGGCGCCGAGATCGTGAAGGACGAACGCCGCCCCAAGAAGGGCACCACAGCGCCCAGCGACCATGCCCCGGTCGTGGTCGAGCTCGGCTGACCCTCTCTGCCAGGGCGGGACGGTTAGCATTGGCGCGACGGGAGGGGGCCGGATGACGACTAGGTGGAGCGCGGTATCCAAATCGCCGACCCTGCCCGTGGGCCACGCGCCGGCCGCCGGCCTCACCGCCGCCGATCTGTTCACGCCACCGACGGAGCCGACGGTCACTCTCGACGAGAAGCTGCGCCGCGCCTACTTCTGGCTGATCAACAAGGCCGTCATCTCCCCGTTCTACGACGTCGAATTCGGCTCGGACACGACCGTCAACTACCCGCTCGGTGACGCGGGTGCGTCCCTGAGCCTGCCCAGGCAACCTGCCTACTCCTCCAATGTCCTTGTCCCGCTGCTGACTTTCGCGGTCGGCGGACGCTGCCTGCTGATCGGCGGACCGGGCCGCGGCAAGACCACCCTGGCGGTCCTGATGGGAGTGCTGGCGGGGTCCACCCCCGCCGACGTGCGCCGCCACGTCCAGCAGGGCCAGCCGCAGCTGACGGTGGGTGATCTGGTCGGGATCCCGTTGCCCCGTGATCTGGTGCAGGCCGGCAGCCTGGACGAGATCACCATCGCCTGGAAGAGCTGGTTGACCGCGCCGGTCAAGATCCTCGACGAGTACAACCGGATTCCGACCAAGACCCAGTCGGCGCTGCTGACCATGGTCGCCGAGGGTTATGTGGAAAGCCACGACCAGATGCACGTCACCGCACCGGAACACGGGGTGGAGAGCTGGTTTTTCACCGCCAACGACGACGGCGGTGGCGGCACCTTCCCCGTGATCCAGGCGCTGCGCGACCGTATCGACGTGACCGTGCAGGCGTTCGGTTTCAACAGCCGGTTCCTCGACGAGCTGGTGAGCCGGGTGGAGGCCGGGGACCGGCCGGAGGACAACGTGCCCGCCGAGCTGGTGTTCGGTGCAGCCGAGCAGGCGGAGATGGTCCGGGCGATCCGGGCGATTCCGGTGCCCACCGACGTACGCCGCCGGTTGGAGTTCTTCGTGAGCCACTTCGAGTTCGTCCAGCACGGTGGCCGCCGCTTCGAGTACCGGACCAAGGATGTGGTGGCCACCGCCGGTCTCGAGGTCGAGCAGATCATCGACGCCAACTCGGGCGCCGATCTGCAGATCGATCTCGGCGCGCAGACCGTCAACGGGGTGTCGGTGCGCTCCCTGCAGAACCTGGTGCTCTACGCCAAGGCGCTGGCCTGGTTCCGGGGCAACGACACCGTCACCCTCGAGGACGTGCGGGCGATGGTTCCGTTCGCCCTGCGCGGCAAGCTGTTACCGAACACGGCCCATCCCCGCTTCGACACCGGCGCGGACCGGGAACTGGCATCGGATCCGGCGAGTTGGCTGACCGATCTGTTCGACACCTCATGCCGGGAGTTCGTCGCACTGGAGCGCGACGGCGATGATCCGGTGGCCGAGCTGCTCGACGAGTTCGGCCGCGGCCTCGACGGTTTGGACGCTCTCGAGGTGTCGCGGCGCCTCACCACGATCGAGGCTCGCATCCTGGCGGTCTCCGGCGTCGGCAAGATCTACGGCCGGGATTTCGACGATCTGGTCGCGTTGAAGTATCTCTACCAACGGTATTCGAACTATCTGCACTGGCTGGAGAGCGGCCGGTGATTGCCCGGGCGTACCACCAGGTCAACCTGGACCTGCCCACGCCCGCCGAGCTGCCCGCGGTGCCCGGTCTCGATCTGGCCATCTCGGCCGACAACGTGGCCCGCTTCGGCGGTGATCCGCAGCGGTACCGCCATGCCCTGCGCGGCATTTCGGCCGCGCGGGACGTGATGTTCAACGTCGCCGCGGTGGCCGCCTGGCGGGCCGGGGTGCTGGGGATCCGCGACGATGCATTGTCCCGTCTGCAGCTGCTCCCCGTCAACCTCGCGGCGTCGGTCCTGGGCCTTCCGGTCGACGCGGTCGTCCCGTTCACCGATGGGCAGGCAGTCGACCGGTTCTACTGGCCGTTGCGCCCACCCGGTCAATTGATCGCGCGGATCGGCGGTTTCACCGGCCTCGGCGGCAGGTGGGACCAGCCGCCGACCGATCCCTCCCCGCGTGGGCCCGGCAGGTGGACGGTGAATGTCGGCGCGCAGCAGCGGCAGATCGATGCCGACGTGTTCGGCCACCTCATTTCCGACGCAGCCGCACCCGGCCCGCCGACCGACGGACCCGCCACGGCGCAGCTGGTGGTGCGCCCGACCTCGTACCTGGCCGAGATCTGGCCGGCATGACCGGACGGGCGCCGACCGATCCCGAACTGGTGGCCTGGCGGGCCGCACTCGACCTGTGGGGCGTGCAACTCCATCCGCCGAACATGGTGCGCGACAGCGCGACCGGGACATTCGCCTGGTTCTCGTTTCCGCCGTCGATCTCGATCGACGTCGACGAGCTGGCCCGTCACGGCGCCGAAGATCACCTGGTCAGCGTCTTCGCCCATGAGATCGGCCATCACGTGCTGTCTCCGAGCACCCGCATCGTGTCGTTCAAGCTCATGCAACAGATGGCCCGGGCGATCGTGGCGAGCGACCCGCGGCGCGCCATCCCCGTCACCCGCACGGCCCGGCATCTGTCCAATCTGTGGTCGGATCTGCTCATCAACGACCGGGTGGTCCGCATGCAGCGCAGGCAGCATCCAGGCACCGAGCCGGACATGATCACGTTGTGGCGCACGCTGACCGCCCGCGAGCCGGTGTCGAATGCAGCCTGGTGGGTACTCATGCGCGCCTACGAGTTGCTGTGGTCGCTGCCGTCGAACACGCTGTGCCCCAACGATCCCCCTTCTGTACCGAAGGCAGTTCGAGAAGACGTGCGGGCCCGCCAGCACGTCGACCCGGCCACGCTCGACGTGTCGATGGTCCGCGAGGACCTTCAGGAGAAGGAACGTGCCCACCGGGTAGCCGCCATGCGGGTGCGCGCCATCCAGGACGAACTATTGCTGAGCCAGCCAGTACAACCGGTCGCCGACGCCGAGTACGTGGCACAGGCGATCCGGACCTTCGGGGCGGACCCGGTGGGCGGTGCGCTTACCTTCGGCATGGTCCTGGTGCCCTACCTGGTGCTGGAGTCCATGATCGCCGACGGTGCCGCTCTGCCCGCCGGCGGATGCGCCGAACAGGGCGGAGCACCTGCGACGGCAGCCGAACTCGCGCAGGTGCTGGCCGACCCACGACTCGACGAGCCGCCGGTTCACCCCGCGGCGGCCGCGGTCGGCGCCCCTCCGACGGTCCAGTCTCCGGGCCAAAGTTACGGTGTCGCAGAGACCTTGGCCTTGTTCGATGGGTCCGATCCCAACGCCGTGATGCTGGCCTGGTACGAGGCGCAGGCCCGGCCTTGGATCCGCCCGCTGCTGCAATCCGGGCGCGGCGTCGCCGACGAAGGGATCCCCGGGCCGTTGGAGACGTGGGAGCTCGGCGACGATGCCACAGAGCTGGACTGGCCGGCGACCCTCGCGGTGAACCCGGTGGTGGTGCCCGGGGTGACGACGCGTCGTCGCACCCAACTTCCCGACGATCCTGCCCCCGCCACCGAGGCGGTGACGCTGGATCTCTATATCGACTCGTCCGGCTCGATGCCGAGCCCCCAGCGTGGTTCCTCTGCCGTGCTGGCCGGGATGATCCTGGTGCTGTCGGTACTCAAAGGCGGTGGGCGGGTTCGGGTCACGTCATGGTCGGGCCGGGGCCAGGTCGCCGGGGACAGCGTGTACACCCGGGACCGGTCGGAGATCATGCGCCAGCTGACGACGTTCTTCAGCGGCGGCACCGTGTTTCCCCTCGATCTGCTGGCGCACCGGTATCCACCCGGTGACCACGATCCTCATGAACTGCGCCACTTGGTGGTGCTGTCCGACGACGGTTTGATGTCGCTGTTCGGCGCCGGCCAGGAGGAGTACGCCGGGGTGGCGGCGGCGGTGCGGCGGCAACTCGACACCGCCACGCTGCTGGTACAGAACCGGTCCCGTTCCGTGGCCGGGCCGGCCGCCGAGGCGGGGTACGACGTCGATTACCTGCACAACATGTCCGATGCGCCGGCCGTGTGCGCGAGGCTGGCCGCGCACATCGCCGGGTACCGGCGGGAGGTGCTGCGTGGCTGAACAATTGGCGAACTGGTTCGCCGAGGAATTGGACGAGCAGGCGGTGTGGTCGACACTGAAGCCCGGCGCAGGAGTCGACGAGGTTGCGGCGCGGATGGCGAGCACGCCGCAGCCGTTTCTCGCCGACACCGTCGATGTGGTGGCGCTGGCGTGCGATGTGTTCAACCACACCGGTTGCGCCGCGGCCGCCCAGCGCATCGCCGAGAGGGGCTCTCCGGCGTCCCGGCGGGGCGCCGCCATCGGGTTGTGGTTGTTCGCCAGCGCGGAGATGATCGGTCCGTTCACCGCACCACTCGACGACCGTAAGGCTGCGACGGCGTTGTTGGCGTTGGCATTTCGGGTGGCACCGCTGGTCGATCCGGGCCGGTGGCTCAGCGATGCGGACCGCCGCGACGAGGCGGTGCGCACCTTCCTGCTGTGGAACGGCCTGCTGCCGTACGGAGAGGACGTTCAGCAGGCCCGTTCGCTGTTCGAGATGCGCGATTCGGTGCGACGCGAAGGCGCATTGGCGCAGGCATTGGCCGATCACGAACATCGCATGGCCGTACAACGCCGCCTGGCCGACGCCAAGGCGAAAGAAGCTGCGGCACGGTACAACAGTGAGTGACGATCCGCTGGGGCTGGAGGATTATGTTCCGTTCGGCCAGGTAGCGCTGACCGATGAGCAGCGCTGGCCCGGTCTGTCGGTGGCCGGGCGGAAGCGGCTGGCAGCCCTGGAACAGCACCCGCACGCACCGGCCTGGCGCCACCGGGTCGGGCACCGGCTCACCCCCGCCGAACAACAAGCCGCCACCCGGCAACTGCCCCTTGATGATTGGCTGCCGCAACATCTCACACTGGCCCGCACCTTGCCCGCCTATCGCCGCCACGCGGGTCCGCTGGACAGTCTCACCGACTTTCCGCTGATCGGGCGTGAAGACCTGGTCGACGACATCGCCGCGTTCGTCCCGCCCGGCGCCGACCTCAGCCGGATGCTGCACGGCACGAGCTCGGGCAGTACCGGCGCCGCCCTGGTGATGCCCGACGACCCGGACGAGTTGGCTCGCGGATTTCACTGGCTGCGCGGGCTGGTGGGAGCCGAGTGGGAGCCGACGGACCATCGGGTGGCCTTGGTGCAGACGGTGTTTCAGCGGCAGGCCTTCACCTATACCTCGGTGATCCCGGGCTTCGATGAGGCGTTGATGGCCCGGCTTAACCTGCATCCGGCCGCCTGGGCAGGTGGGTCCACACAGCGCGATGCGTATCTGCGGGACACCGATCCGCAGGTGATCAGCGGCACTCCCACGTCGTTGGAGGCACTGCTCGAGCCCGGTCTCGCCGCCGTATTGCGGCCGCTGGCCCTGATCTCCGGGGCGATGACACTGACGGCGCCGTTGCGCCGGGCACTCGAGGCGGCCTACGACTGCCCGGTCCTCGACGTCTACGGCCTGCACGAGACCCGACCCATCGCGGTGAGCGACGACGGCGGACCATTCGTGCTGGCTGAGCGCCGCGTGCATGTCGAGGTGCTGGGCGGTGAGGTCGTGGTGACGTGCGGCGAGAACCAGTTTCTGCCGCTGGTGCGCTACCGCACCGGTGACCATGCGCGGCTGGTCACCCATCGTGGCCGGCCCGCTCTTGCCGATCTGGAGGGCAGGGAGGCAACGGTTTTCGTGTCGGCCTCGGGAATCGCGGTGCCGTGCGTCGACCTCACCCAGCAGCTGCAGGCCGCGGGTGCCCGCGGGTGGCGCGTCGACCAGGATGCGCAGGGTCGCGTCTCGGCGGTGATCGCGTCCGGTGACAGGCACCGGGTGGCCGAGGCGCTGGTTCTGCTGCTGGGACAGCCCATCGAGGTGACCCACGTGGCGACGCTGGCCGAGCTGGGGCCCGGCAAGCCGCGCCGCTATTCCTCGGCTAGCGCGCCGACGCAGTGATGAGTTCGACGGCTTCGGCCACGCTGTCGGTGCAATGAAGCAGGGCCAGATCGGATTCTGAGATCTTTCCGCCGGGCAGAACGGTGTTCCGGATCCAGTCGATCAGACCCGACCAGTAGTCGACACCCAGCAGGATGATCGGAAACTGGGTGACCTTGTGGGTCTGCACCAGGGTCAACGCCTCGAACAGTTCGTCGAGCGTGCCGAATCCGCCCGGCAGGCACACGAAGGCCTGGGCATATTTGACGAACATGGTCTTGCGGACGAAGAAGTAGCGGAAGTTGATGCCGAGGTCCACCCAGTGGTTGAGGCGCTGCTCGAAGGGCAGTTCGATACCGAGTCCGACGGAGTAGCCGCCGGACTCGCTGGCGCCGCGGTTGGCCGCCTCCATCGAGCCAGGACCGCCGCCGGTGATCACCGCGTAGCCCGCCTGCACCAGCGCGATACCCAGTTCCTCGCCCAACCGGTACTCGGGTGAGTGCGGTTCCGTGCGGGCCGACCCGAAAACGGTGACAGCCCTCGGCATTTCGGCGAGAGCATCGAAACCGTCGATGAACTCGCCCTGAATGCGCATCACCCGCCACGGATCGGTGTGCACCCAGTCGGTGGGGCCGCGCCGGTCCAGCAGCCGCTGATCGGCGGTCGTGGTGGCACAGCGGTCGCGGCGCAGTTGCACCGAACCGCTGATCTGAGGCTGGCTGTCGTCGTTCTCGGTCATGCGGGCTTCACGCCCACAGTGATGGCGTCGGAGATCGGCGTCCATACCGGCCGGCGTACCCGATGTTGTTCGGCGACGGTGAATCCGGCCGCCTCGAACAGCGCGCGCATCTCCGGCTCGGTGGGACTGTGCGCGGGTGCACCCAAGTCAGCCGACAGCGCATGCAACGGCAGGAAGGTGCGGCGCGGGCTCATCGTCGTCACCGCCACCATTCCCCCCAGCGCCAGCACCCGGTAGAACTCCGCGAGCGCGGCGGGCTGGTCGAAGAAATGAAAAGCCGAGGTGGTCACCACCGCGTCCAGGAAGCCGTCCTGGAACGGCAGTTCCTCGGCCGGGGCCGACTTCCACCGCACCTGATCGGACCGCTTGCGCGCCTGGGCGAGCATGCCGTCGGACATGTCCAGGCCGTAGACCTCGTCGGGGAGTAGTTCACGCTGGATGCGGTCGGCCAGGATGCCGGTACCGCAGGCGATGTCGGCAATCGCACGGGCCCCGCGCTCCTGCAGTTGGGCGATCACCTCGTCCTGGGCGGGCCGGTACACCCACCGCTGGAGGCAGCCCTGGTCGTAGGCCGGTGCGGCAAAACTCCAGAAGCGCGTGATGGCGTCGTTGAATCCGCGGCGCTGTGTGGTGGTCACGAGCCCGAGTGTAGGTGGGCTACTACGGCGCCTCCACGCAGTAGACCCTTGCCGGCCTGGGGAAGGTCACCGTCGTCGCGCCAGAACCACATACGGCGGTGTCTGTTGATCCGTCGACCCGCTTTACGACTTTTGTGACTGCGTCTGGGTCGGAACATTCCACTGGAGTGACGCGCTTGCTCGCCTCGCTGACGTCGAAGCAATCACCCTCCTCGACGTTCAAGATGAAGCAGTAGGTGATGGACTCGTTGACGAGCACGGCGTAGTTCGAGTCGTCCCGTTTGCCGTCCGGGCATGGCGCGGATCCGCCACCTTTCGACGCCAACTCGTAGATCGCCTCCGCGCCGCTGCAGCTGACCGCGGTGAGGTTCATATCTGCCTTGTCGTACTGGTCGCCGGTGATGCAATCTCCCACCGCCAGGCCACCAGAGCCGCCCGAGCTCGAGGCCCCGGAACCTGAGCTCGAGCTCGACTCCGCCGCGCGTGACGCCATCCGCCCGGCCAACCCCAACAGGCCGAGCACGAGCAGAATTGCACCGATCACGATCATCGCCGTGCCCGACTTCCTCGGTGGCGCGCCGTATGGCTGTGGCGGGACCGGCGGATACCCGGGCTGCTGCGGATAGCCGGGCTGGTAACCCTCCTGCGGGTACCCCTGCTGCGGATAGGTCGGCGGATAACCCGGCTGCTGGTAACCCTGCGAGTAACTCTGGGGGTACCCGGGCTGCGGATAGCTCGGCGGGTATCCGGGCTGGCCGCTCGGCTTCGACTTAGACGACGAACGCCGAACCAGGCCGAGGATGAGCAGGAGCAGCCCCAACCCCGGTATGAACAGCGTGCCGATGACGTAGCCCGCGGATTCTGCAGCGCTTCCGGCGGCGGCCAGTGTCTGAACGACCATGGCGGCGAGTATCCCACGAGGCGACCGGAAATCGGTTTGCTGACCGGCTGCTCAGTGCCCCGTCGCCGGCCGCTCAGGCCTCGTTGTCGGCTCCCGCCTCCGTCCCATAGCGGCCCGCGCTGAACATCGACGCCACCGCACCGATCACCATCATCACGGCCGCGGCGGTGAACACCACCGTCAGACCGGAGTGGAAGGGCTCGGTGATCAGCTGCGGGAAGAACGTCTGGCCCGTGATGACGTCCGCGTTCACTCCCGGCTGGTGCAGCGCGTCGTACGGCGCGAGCAACTCGGCCATCGGGTTGTAGCCGAGGAAGGCCGCGAAGAGGCTGCCGACCGGGGGCAGGTTCGCCACGTCGTTGGCCACCGAGGCCGAGACACCCTGCTGGGTCAGTCCGCTGGTCAACGCCGCCGGCAGCGTGTTGGCCAGCCCGACGATCATCAGGGAGAAGAAGATGCCGATCGACAGCGAGTTGCCCGCGTTGAAGAACGTGGACCGCACGCCGGAGGCCGCCCCACGCTGACCGGCCGGCACGCTCGACATGATGGCCGCGGTGTTGGGGGCCGTGAAGATGCCGCCGCCGAGGCCGTTGAGGAACACCAGGATCGCGAACACCCAGTAGTCGAAGTTGACCGGGATCATCAGGAGCGCCACGAAGGTGGCCGCCATCAGCAGCATGCCGCCGACGGTCAGCGGCCGCGCACCGATGCGGTCGGAGAGCGACCCGGCGATCGGCGCGGCGACCAGGAACCCGACGGTGACCGGCAGCAGGTAGATGCCGGCCCACAGCGGGGTGGATTCGAAGCTGTAGCCGTGCAGCGGCAACCAGATGCCCTGCAGCCAGATGATGAGCATGAACTGCAGCCCGCCGCGTCCGACCGAGGACATCAGCCCGGCGAGGTTGCCCATACCGAACGCCGCCGATTTGAACAGTCGGATGTCGACCATCGGTGACGACACCTTCAACTCGACGGTGCAGAACGCCACGAGCAGCAGCAGGCCGATCGCGATGGAGCCCAGCACCCACGGGCTGGTCCAACCGGTGGTCGAGTCGCCGTAGGGCTGGATGCCGTAGGTGATGCCGATCAACAGGACCGTCAGGCCCAGCCCGAAGGTCAGCGTGCCGGCCCAGTCGAGCCGCCCGGCGGTGCGGACACCGAGTTCCTTGAGCGAGCGGTAACTCCAGATCGTGCCGAGGATCCCGATCGGCACACCCACCCAGAACACGGCCTTCCAGTGCCATTCGGACAGGAAGCCACCGATCAGCAGTCCGAGGAATGACCCGGCGACGGCGGCCACCATGTTGGTGCCCAGTGCCATGCCGCGCTGGTTGGCGGGGAAGGCATCCGTGAGGATGGCCGACGACGACGCCATCAGCATGGCGCCGCCGACACCCTGCACTACGCGCCAAGCGATCAGCCACACCGCACCGCCACCGAGCTGGAAGGGGTCGAAGGACAGCGCGATCGCGGCCACGGTGAAGACCACGAAACCGAGGTTGTAGATGCGCACCCGGCCGTACATGTCGCCGAGACGCCCGAACGGCACGACGAGCACCGCGGTCACCACCAGGTAGCCCATCAGCATCCACAGCAGGTAGCTGACGTTGCCGGGGGCGAGCGGGTTCAACCCGATGCCGCGGAAGATCGCCGGCAGCGAGATCAACACGATCGAGGCGTTGATGGAGGCCAGCAAGATGCCCAACGTCGTGTTGGACAGCACCACCCACTTGTAGAAGGGGTGGTCGTGATCCATCCGTTTGCGCCGGTCGGCGGTCTCGGCCTCGGCGGCGTCGACGCCTCCGGCCGCGTTCGTCATCTCAGTCGTCATTCCGTCTTCGCTCTAGTGGCAATCGAGGGGCGCTGGGCCCAATACGTGTAAAACACATATATTAGCTATACAAATCATGTGTGGGCAATCTGAGCGGGCCTCGAATCTCGCCGTTTTCGACCCGAGGGTCGCCAAACCACGCGATCGGCCAACCCTGGAGTCGAAAACGGCGGCATTTCCCAACGCAGCTCGAACCCCACAGAAACCGTGGGCCGGCGATGGCTCCGTGAACGCCCGACAGGCCCTATTTGCGCGACTCGACACGGGCGCAGCTGTACGCCCGCAAATAGCAGCCCTGGCCTAGACAGTTCCGAGACCCGGTAGATTCTCCGCTCCAAGTCAGGGCTCCCTTTGTGCCGCAACACTATTCACATTCATTAGACATGCTCTAAGTGTCGGGTTGCAGCCACCTGGTGACTGCAATCCGCGGCGTAAGTGCCGCGAAGGCCTGCCCACACCAAACATGACCGTTACTACCCAGCGGAGTACATCTGCGCTAGGTTGGGCCCTGCAAACCACACACGCGGGAGTGCGCACGAGCGCACTGAGAGGACGGGTACGCCCGTCGACCGTAAGAACCTGACCGGGTAATGCCGGCGTAGGGAGATGAAAATGAGTAGTAGCGTTTTTGTTGACGGCACTGTCGACGCATCAGTGACCACCGGTCCGATCACCGGAAGCACCAAGGTCTATCGCGAGATCAATCATGACGACACGACGATGCGTGTGCCGTTTCGCCGGGTGAACCTGACCAACGGGGACCATCTGGACCTGTACGACACCTCGGGCCCGTACACCGACGACGGCGCGGTGATCGACCTGAACTCCGGCCTGCCGTCACGGCCCGGGATACACAAAGACCGCGGCACCCAGTTGCAGCGGGCCCGCGCCGGCGAGATCACTGCCGAGATGGCGTATATCGCTGAACGCGAAGGCGTTTCACCAGAGCTGGTGCGTGACGAGGTAGCTCGGGGCCGGGCGGTCATCCCGGCCAACCACAACCACCCCGAGGCCGAGCCGATGATCATCGGCAAGGCGTTCGGTGTGAAAGTCAATGCCAATATCGGTAATTCGGCCGTCACGTCCTCGATCGGCGAGGAGGTCGACAAGATGGTGTGGGCCACCCGGTGGGGTGCCGACACGATCATGGACCTGTCGACCGGCAAGGACATCCACCAGACGCGGGAGTGGATTCTGCGTAACTCCCCCGTTCCGGTCGGCACCGTGCCGATCTACCAGGCGCTGGAGAAGGTCAACGGGGACCCGACCAAGTTGACGTGGGAGATGTACCGCGACACCGTGATCGAGCAGTGCGAGCAGGGTGTCGACTACATGACCGTCCATGCCGGCGTGCTGTTGCGCTACATCCCGCTGACGGTCAAGCGCGTCACCGGCATCGTGTCGAGGGGCGGGTCGATCATGGCGGCCTGGTGCCTGGCGCACCACACCGAGTCGTTCCTGTACACCCACTTCGAGGAACTGTGCGAGATCCTGGCCCGCTACGACGTGACGTTCTCCCTGGGCGACGGGCTGCGACCCGGGTCGATCGCCGACGCCAACGACGAGGCCCAGTTCGCCGAGCTGCGCACGCTGGGCGAGCTCACCAAGATCGCGAAATCCCATGGCGTGCAGGTGATGATCGAGGGGCCGGGCCACGTTCCCATGCACAAGATCGTCGAGAACGTGCGACTCGAAGAGGAGTGGTGCGAGGAAGCGCCGTTCTACACACTCGGCCCGCTGGCCACCGATATCGCTCCGGCCTATGACCACATCACCTCGGCGATCGGCGCGGCCATCATCGCCCAGGCCGGCACCGCGATGCTGTGTTACGTCACGCCCAAGGAGCACCTGGGCCTCCCGGACCGCAAGGACGTCAAGGACGGCGTCATCGCCTACAAGATCGCCGCGCACGCCGGCGACCTCGCCAAGGGACACCCCCGCGCCCAGCAGCGCGACGACGCACTCTCCAAGGCGCGCTTCGAGTTCCGCTGGCACGACCAGTTCGCATTGTCGTTGGATCCCGACACCGCGCGCGAGTTCCACGACGAGACACTGCCCGCCGAACCGGCCAAGACCGCGCACTTCTGCTCGATGTGTGGCCCCAAGTTCTGCTCGATGCGCATCACGCAGGACATCCGCGATGCCTACCCGGACGGGGTGGCCCCGGAGGATATCGAGCGCGGCATGGCGGAGAAATCGCAGGAGTTCGCCGACCACGGCAACCGCGTCTATCTACCCTTGACCACGTGAGGCTCAAGTGAACTTCTTGCCGTTGACCCCTGCGGGTGAGACCCCGCTGCGGGTGATGACCATCGCCGGGTCCGATTCCGGCGGTGGTGCCGGGATCCAGGCCGACATGCGGACCTTCGCCATGCTCGGCCTGCATGGCTGTGTCGCGCTGACGGCTGTGACGGTGCAGAACTCGGTGGGCGTCAAAGGTTTTCACGAGGTGCCGCTCGACATAGTTTCGGACCAGATGCGGGCGGTCGTCACTGATATCGGGATCCAGGCCGCCAAGACCGGCATGTTGGCGTCGTCGGAGATCATCACCACCATCGCCGAGACCTGGCGGGCAGAGGGGCTGGGAGCAGTGCCCCTGGTCGTCGACCCGGTGTGCGCCTCGATGCACGGTGATCCGCTGTTGCACCACAGCGCCCTCGACGCACTGCGCACCGAGCTGTTCCCGCTGGCCACGCTGGTCACCCCGAACCTCGACGAGGTCCGGTTGCTCGTCGACATCGAGGTCGTCGACGAGGCCTCGCAGCGTGACGCGGCTCGCGCACTACACGCGCTCGGTCCGCGGTGGGCACTGGTCAAGGGCGGGCACCTGCGCTCGTCGTCGGCCAGCCCGGATCTGCTGTTCGACGGCACGGAATTCCACGAATTCGCGGCGCCGCGGATCGATACCGGCAACGATCACGGGGCCGGCGACACCTTGGCTGCGGCGACGGCTTGCGCTCTGGCACATGGCTATTCGGTTCCGCAGGCAGTGGAGTTCGGCAAGGCCTGGGTGACCGAATGTATTCGGGCCAACTATCCGCTGGGCCACGGCCACGGCCCGGTGAATGCCTTGTTCCGGTTGCAGCCGTGAACCTCGACGCGATCGCCGGCGTCGCTCACGAACCCGAGGCAACCCCGACGGGCGTCGTGGTGCTCACGCATGGTGCCGGGGGCAACCGGGATTCGGCGATGCTGGTCAAGGTCTGCGACGAATGGGCGTCGCGGGGCTGGCTGGCCGTGCGCTACAACCTGCCCTACCGCCGCCGCAGGCCCAAGGGACCGCCGTCGGGATCGGCGGCAGGCGATCAGGAGGGCATCGCGGAGGCGATCGCACTGGCCCGCAGTCTGACCGATGGCCCGGTGATCGCCGGCGGGCATTCCTACGGCGGGCGGATGACGTCGATGGTCGCGGCGAACGGGGCAGGTCCGGACGTGCTGACGCTCTTTTCCTACCCGCTGCATCCGCCGGGTAAGCCGGAACGCGCGCGCACCGAGCATCTGCCCGACATCACGGTGCCCACGGTGTTCACCCACGGCACGTCCGATCCGTTCGGCACCATCGAGGAGCTCACCGCCGCCGCGGGCCTCGTAAGCGGACCGACCGAGCTCGTAGTCATCGAGGGCGCCCGCCACGACCTCGGATCCAAGCGCCTGGACGTGCCCGCCCTCGCGGTGGATGCGGCGCTGCGGGCACTCGATATCGTCGAGCCATGACCTACCCGCCCGGCCCCACTGGTCGCCCCGGACCGCAGGGCCACAACTACCCGCCACCGCCGCCGCAGCCGTATTCCACCGGCCCCGACCAGTTCTCGGCGACGCCGAAGAAATCCCCTGCGCTCAAATGGGTGCTGCTGGGTGTCGTGGTGCTGGTCGCGCTCGTGGTGGCGGCCGGCGCGGTGTTCTATCTGGCTCGGGACCGGGGCGCCACCGAGGCCAGCCAGGTTCGGTCGGGCGATTGTCTGGCCGACATCCCCGACAGCAGCCGGGTGTTGTACGTCAAGTCGGTGGGATGCGATCAGCCGCACAAGGGCGAGGTGTTCGCGGTGCTGCCGCTGCCCGACGGAGATTTCCCGGGCGACGCCGCAGTCGTGAAGTACGCCGACAAGTGCGCCCCGGCACTGGCCGAATACGCCCCCGAGGCCAACTCGGAATCCGGGGTCCAGCTGTTCGTCCTGTACCCGACGGCCGACTCCTGGCAACGCGGGGACCGTAGCGTGACGTGCATCGCCACCAGCAAAAACTCCCGCACCGGCAAAATAGGGTAACGCGCTACTCTAGGCCGCCCGGACCGCGTGGTCAGACACTCGATCCATGGTCGAGATCGATACCCGGGCCGCAGCCACCCTGCCGCTCGCACCACGCAATCCGCTGTCCTACCGACAGACGATCAAGGCGATGCGGTCCTTCATCGAGGGGCATCAGCGGCTGCGCGACGCCGGAGGCCCGGTCAGCCGGATGGTGCTGGGCCCACGATGGCTGGTCCCCCCGGTCCTGTTGGTCACGTCGCCGCAGGGCGCGCGGGATGTCCTGGGCCGCCGCGATTCGATCGCCGATCGCGGCACCGCCCTCAACATGGTCGAGCTGCGCCGGCTGATGGGCGGCAACCTGTTGAACCTGCCACACGAGCGCTGGCTGCCGCGACGGCGAACGCTGCAGCCGATGTTCACCAAGCAGAACGTGCCACGGTATGCGGGGCACATGGCCGCCGCGGCGGATTCGATCGCCGGCGGCTGGCGCGACGGTACGACGGTCGATCTCGATGTCGCGTGCCGGACGCTCACGCTGCGGGCGCTGGGCCGCTCGGTATTCGGCGTGGATCTCGACGAGAACGCCGACGACGTGGGCCCCGCACTGCGTACCGCGTTGTCCTGGATTTCCGACCGGGCGGTCCGTCCGGTCAACTTCCCGCAGTGGGTGCCCACCGGCGGCCAACGCCGGGCCAGGGCGGCCAACGCCCGCCTGCATGAACTGGCCGCCGAGATCCTCGCCGCGGTGCGGGCTGATCCCGACCGCGATGCACCGCTGGTGCGCGCGCTCATCGAGGCCCGTGACCCCGACACCGGACGGGAGCTGGCCGACGACGAGATCTGCGATGAATTGGTGCTTTTCATGCTCGCCGGGCATGACACCACCTCGACGACGCTGTGTTATTCGCTGTGGGCGCTGGGCCGCGATCCCGAGCTGCAGTCCCGCCTGTACGACGAAGTCGCGGCGCTGGGCGATCGCACTCTGACGCCCGAGGATGTGCCGCACCTCGAACACACGGTCCGGGTGCTGCACGAAGCTCTGCGGCTCTGCCCACCCGGTGCCGGCACCCCACGGACGCTCAACGAGGAGGTGATCGTCGACGGCTACCGCGCCGAGGCCGGCACGATGGCGATGGTCAATTTCTACGTCATGCACCGCGACCCGGCACTGTGGGACGACCCGCTGACCTTCGACCCCGACCGCTTCAGCCCGGAACGTTCAGCAGGTAGAAACCGTTGGCAGTATCTGCCTTTCGGCGGCGGACCGCGGTCCTGCGTCGGCGATCACTTCGCCATGCTGGAGGCCACCCTGGCGCTGGCGACCATCGTGCGCGCGGTCGCGGTGACGTCCCTGCGCGACGACTTCCCGGTGGACACCCCCTTCACCGTCATCGCCGCCGAGCCGATCCCGGCCCGGATCACCAGAAGGAGTACGCCATGAAATTCATCGTGCACTGGACTCAGTCACAGGCGAACTACCGGGATGCGGTGGAGAAGTTCAAGCAGACCGCCGGCGCCGTCCCGGAAGGCGCGACGATGCTTCACCGTTGGTGGGGCATGAACGGCCAGGGCTTCGCCATCGTCGAAATGGACGACGCCAAGACCATGTTCGAGTCGGTCGCGGAGTGGAGCGAGTTCCTCACCTTCGACATCACGCCCTGTGTGGAAGACGCCGAGGCAGGGGAGGTGATCGCAAAGCTGTTCTGATCCCCGACGCGGTGCCGTCGTTCCGCCTCTAACCTCGGTGACGCAAAGCTAGGCTGGCGTCACCACGAGTCGTCGACGGCGGAAGGTGGCATCAGTCTCATGAACGCTGGTCCAGGCAACCCTTGGCCCGCGTTGCGGGTGTCCGATTGGGAACCCACCCGCGACACCCTGCACATGTGGACTCAGATCGTCGGGAAGATCCGGCTGACACACTCACCACTGATCAACCATTGGTGGCAGGTGACCTTCTACGTGAGCCCGCGCGGTCTGACCACGTCGTCGATCCCGTATCGAAACCGGTTGTTCGACATGGAGTTCGACTTCATCGACCATGTGCTGACGATCCGTACCAGCGACGGCGGATCCCGCACCGTTGCGTTGAAGCCGAAATCGGTCGCCGAGTTCTACGACGAAACCTTGACCGCTCTGCAGCAACTGGACATTCAAACGCGAATCTCGGCAAGCCCCAATGAGGTCGATCCGGCCATACCCTTTGCCGAAGATCACCAGCACGCCTCGTATGACCCCGAAGCCGCCAACTTGTTCTGGCGTCAACTGGTCCAGTCGCACCGGGTGATCAACGATTTCCGTTCGCATTTCATCGGCAAGGTCAGCCCCGTGCACTTCTTCTGGGGCTCGTTCGACATGGCCTGCACCAGATTCTCCGGTCGACCCGCGCCCGAGCACCCCGGCGGGGCACCCAACTGCGCGGATTGGGTGATGGTGGAAGGGTATTCGCACGAGTTGAGCAGTTGCGGTTTCTGGCCGGGCGGTGGCGAGGAGGGCGCGTTCTACGCCTACGCCTATCCGGAACCGGAAGGCTTCGCCGACTATCGCGTCGGCCCGGACGCAGCGTTCTACAGCGCGGACTTTCGGCAGTTCCTTCTGCCGTACGAAGCGGTGCGGACTGCCTCCGATCCCGACCGTGCCCTGCTAGATTTCCTGCAATCGACCTACTCCGCCGCAGCCGATCTGGCCGGCTGGGACCGGGCAGGTCTGGAATGCGATCCACAGCGCTGGTGACACCCACACGGAGACGGAGAACCCCATGAAGCTCTGCATCGTCGGCAGCGTGGCTGTTGCGCTGATAGCCGGCGGGTTGATCACCTCAGCGCCACCGGCTGCCGCCGGCTGCCAGTACGGCGGGCCGGTGATCAGTAAGTGCGACGGGCCCGTCCAACCCGACGGCACCTGGGAGCGGTGCATGGGGACCTGGGGCTATGTGCCGAGCGGCTTCAGCTCCCACCTGGTTCCGGTCAAGCGCTGCGACGTGATGGGGCCCGGCCACGAGATCGCTCCGTGGGACACCCCGTTCGCCGACCCGCCGACGCGCATCGACGACAACTGAGCCCTCGACAAAGTACCCGGTACCTGCGGTACTGTTTGCAGCATGAGCCCGGGGGAATTCGAGGCAGTGATCGTCGGCGCGGGGTTCGCCGGCATCGGCGCCGCCATCCAGCTCAAACGGCTGGACATCGAGAACTTCGTGATCCTGGATCGCGAGGACGATCTCGGCGGCACCTGGTACGTCAACCACTACCCCGGCCTGGCCGTCGATGTGCCGACCACGACCTACTCGTACTTCTTCGAACCGAACCCGAACTGGTCGAGGCTGTTCTCCACCGGCACCGAGATCAAGCGGTACGCCGACGACGTCGCCGACAAGTACGACGTGCGCCGCCACATCCGGTTCAACACGACCGTCGACGGCGCCCACTGGGATGACGAGGCTTCGCTCTGGCGAGTAACCGTCGCCGGTGGCGAGACCTTGAGCGCGCGCTTCCTGCTCACCGCCACCGGCTTCCTGTCGCAACCTCACACACCTGACATCCCCGGCATCGCCGACTTCACCGGCAAGGTCATCCACACCACCGACTGGGACGACGACTACCGGCCCGACGGCCGTCGTATCGCGATCATCGGCACCGGCGCCACTGCCGTTCAGCTCATTCCGGAGCTGGCTCGCAAGGCCGCTGACCTGACGGTGTACCAGCGC
The DNA here is from genome assembly GCF_058536225.1 of Mycolicibacterium arcueilense. Taxonomy (NCBI): domain Bacteria; kingdom Bacillati; phylum Actinomycetota; class Actinomycetes; order Mycobacteriales; family Mycobacteriaceae; genus Mycobacterium; species Mycolicibacterium arcueilense. The sequence continues at coordinate 3,699 of NZ_JBZTYL010000019.1, read as the reverse complement.
ACCCCGATCTGGGTCGTGCCCAAGATCGACCTGAAGTTCTCCGCCGGGGTCAAGGCCCTGTTCGCCAAGGTCCCGCTGACCCAGCGGGCCGTGCGCGCCGTCACCGACGCCATCTACGCGTTCATGGTCGACACCGCCGTGCTCAAGCACCGGTACTTCCGCCGGTTCAACATCGCCGCGGCCGACCTGGCCAAGCTGCACCGGTTCGCCTCGATCCGCGACCCCGAACTGCGCCGCAAGCTGACCCCTGACTACGACTTCGGTTGCAAGCGCCCGACGTTCTCCAACGGCTACTACCGCGCTTTCACCAAGCCGAATGTGCACCTGCAGGCCGACGGCATCGAACGCATCGATGCCCAGGGCATCGTCAACGCCGACGGCAGCAGGACCGATATCGACACCCTGGTGCTGGCGACGGGGTTCGATCTGTGGGAGGCCAACTTCCCGGCGATCGAGGTGATCGGGCGTGATGGCCGCAACCTCGGCAAGTGGTGGCGGGAGACCCGGTTCCAGGCCTACCAGGGTGTCTCGATGCCGTACTTCCCGAACTATCTGAGCCTGGCCAGTCCGTACGCGTTCCTGGGGCTGAACTTCTTCAACACCATGGAGTACCAGATGCATCTGATGGACCGGTTGTTCGGTGAACTCTCGCGCCGGAAGGCGACGACGTTCGAGGTCACCGAACAGGCCAACGCCCGCTATCTGGACCGGATGACGGAGTTGCTGGGTGACTCATTGTTCACCCTCGGTAACTGCGCATCGGCACGGTCGTACTATTTCAATCCGAGCGGCGAGGCAACGCTGCTCCGACCGATGACGACCCGCCGGGCCGTCACGGAAGCTTCACGATTCCCGTTGAGCGACTACACATTTGCCTGATCAGAGAGGATCACACATGGCAGAGGGCAAGAACTCCAAGCTGGTCAAGCTCGTCGGCCTCAGCGTGGCCGGCGCCGGCGTCTCACATTTTGTGAAGCCGCAGCTGTTCGAGTCGATCACCAAGCCGGCGTTCCCCAAGGACACGCAGAAGCACATCTACACCAACGGTGGTATCGAGACCGCGATCGGCCTGGGCCTCCTGCTCCCCAAGACGCGCAAGCTGGCCACCATCGGCACGCTCGGCTACGTGGCCTACCTGGCCGGCAACGCCGTGCGTAACCGGTAACGGCCCAGCAGCGTCATATCGACCATGACCGCGACGACGGCTCGGGCCTGCTCCGAATTCTGATAATTCATGAGCCGGCCCAAGTCGATCACCAACGCCATCGCCGCATGAACGGCGAAGCGCGCCTGACCGGCACTCCACCGCGGGCGCACCGGCATGACCACTTCGACCCACGATTCCACCGCCGCCCGCTGAAGGTCGCGCAGGATCTTCTGGTCGGCGGGCGTCATGTTGAGGCGTTCGGTGTAGTAGACGTAGTCGAGTTCGGGGTGGTCGAACGAGCGGGCCACATAGTCGTCGATGAGCGCGCCCAGAGCCTGCTCGGGATCCGTTGCCGCGCCGAGCACCTCGGCCATGTCGGAAGACAACCGGTCGGCGGCGCGTCGGAACCCGGCCGCCAGGATGTCGGACTTGCCGGAGAAGTACCGGTAGATCCCCGAGGCGGGCATGCCGACCGCGGCGGCGATGTCCTCCATGGTGGTGTCGCGGTAGCCGTTCTGATTGAACAGCCGCATCGATTCGGTCAGCAGCGCTTCGTATTTCGTCGTGCTCACGACGGGTGTCGGCGTCACCGCCGGACCCGTCGCGTTGGGGAACTCCGGCAACTCGGCGGCCAGCACGGTGTCGCAGATATCGGCGAGCAGCGTGCGGATCTGACCGGCGGGCAGCTTGGACCGGTGGTCGACGACGCTGCCGATCACGCCGAGCACCGCAGTCGACAGGGTCCAGCGGGCGTGCGAACTCAGTTCGGGTCGCAATTCCATCAGCGGCCGGTGAATCCGTCGGTGCACGGTGCGCACCTGGGCGTCCAGGGTGCTCTGGTCGTCGCCGCGCAGATAACGCGCCTCCCAGCGGTACAACCCGCCGGATTCGCGATTAACCAACGCGGTGTCACTGAGCGCAGCGACGATGAGACGCAACCGCTCCCGCGGGTCCCCGTCGGCCTCGTCCGCGAACGCCGTACCGTCGACCAGTTGCTGGCTGAGGTTGAGCACGGCATCGCGGAACAATTCGTACTTGCTGGAATAGTGCCGGTACAACGCGGCCGCGGAGATCCCGACCCGCGAAGCAATGGCCTCCATGCTGACGCCGTGATAGCCCAGCGCGCTGAAAGACTCCGCCGAGGCCCGCGCTATCTGCGCCTTTCGGTCTTTGGGTCGACGCCGCACAACACTGGCACCACTGTCGATCGACCGGGGCGAGATGCGCGCCATTCCGTCACCATAACGGACCGAAGTGCCGGGTCAAAATGGTAATCCGGCAGAGAATAGGCGTTAACATAGACCGGGTTGAGGCCGGATGGGGGTCGCGTGTTTGCCAAGTTGCGGAGGTTGCTGGCCTACCGCGTCGCACTCGGCGAACTCATCGTCGTCGCTGTCGTGCTGGGAGTGCCGTATCTGTTGATCGGCACGGTCTGGTCCGGCACGCACACCGATCACCTGCCGTCGATGGGCGGCCTCGACGCCGTGGTGTCTTTTCTCGGGTCGATCGTCTCGTGGCCGGTGTTGTTGTTCACCGACGTCTGCATGACCTGAAGGGGGAAGAGTAGTGAGTTTTCGCGCCGTCTACATCGGCATCGCCGGGGCCGTGGTGTTGGGCATCGGCCTGTATCTACTGAGCCTGCCGGTCTACCTCGACGACTTCGATCAGTTCGGAATGCAGATCCCCTGCGGCTCCGGGTATTCGAGCCACCTCGTGCAGGCCAACGCCGCCGGCCAGGACTACGTGGACAAATGCGGGTCGGCGGTGCTGACCCGCAGGCTGTGGACCATCCCAATCGCCGCAATCGGGGCGTTGGCCCTGATCGCGGTGCTGTTCCGGGCCGCGACGTCCTCGGCACACGAGACGCTGCTACCCAACCGCGATACGCCCTGACACAGCGCCGCAGAAACTTGTCGGTGGTCGAATGTATGTTCGATTCATGGTGGCGGGTGCGGTCCAGGCGGTAGCGGGGTTACGCGCCGCGTACGACGCGTTCGCCGGGTGTGATTTCGGTTCGTTGACCCGCGCTGAGCTGGTCGCGGTGCTCGACGAGTACGAAACCCTGACGTGCCAGCTGCCTTCGGTGGCGCATCGGCTGCTGGCTCACCTGCAAGCCGGATCCACTGCGCAGGAGTTGGGCGCCAAAACCTGGAACGAGGTGCTGCGCATCCGCTGGCGGCTCTCGACCACCGAAGCCAGCCGCCGCCTCGGTGAGGCCGCCGAGTTGGGGCCACGGCGTTCGTTGACCGGGGACCCGTTGCCTGCGGAGCTGCCCGTGGTCGCTGCCGCCCAAGGCGCGGGGTTGATCAACGGGGATCACATCAAGGTGCTGCGCGATGCGGTGCACCGACTACCGGGCTTCGTCGACGTCTCGACTCGTGAGCAGTTCGAAGCCGACCTGGTCCGGGTCGCGGTCGGGGTCGGTCCCAAAGAACTCAAAGACACCGCCGAGTTGCGGTTGTTCCTGCTCGATCAGGACGGTCCCGAACCCGACGACACCGAACGGGCCCGCACACGCGCGATCACGATGAGCAAGCAGGGCCGCGACGGTA
>NZ_JBZTYL010000018.1:0-33678 GCF_058536225.1 Mycolicibacterium arcueilense | reverse complement strand
CCCTACAGTGGACCACGACCCACCAACCCCAAGCCGCATAGCGACTGGACCACCAAACGGGTCCCCCTCACCAGGATGCATTTCGGAGTCGATTGCCTAGCTTGCGCGGGCTTTGAGTGGCCGACGCACAGAAGTGGGAAGGCGTACGCTTCGCCCCATGACCGCCCAGAATGGCTCTATTGGCCCTCCCGAGGGAGCTGTCCACGTCGATGCCTGGGAAGGGCCGGCGGACGACCGCTTCCGATTCTTCCGAGGCACTCGCCGTGGTGAGCGTGCGGCCGTGGAGATTGTTGGGTTCCAGTTCGCCTACGGGCGCGTTGAGCGGGTGGCTCATCTTCATGCTGACCATATAGATCTGAAGGTGACCGACATCGAGAGTCTCGTCGCAGACCTGTCGGCTGCCAGAGATGAAATCCAGAGCCTGGAGAAGGATTGACGTTACGGCGTCAGCATTGAAAACGCCTCTTGCGCAGGGCTGGTGCCCACCGCGGCAAGCAGGGGCATCAGGCTGACTACCGGGTGCTTATCCCGCAGAAGGCGCGCGCTTTCGCAACCGCAGCACATTAGACGTTTCGTTTCCGCGCCAGCGATTTGCGGATTGAGGTCCTCGACAAAGAGGGCATTTCCAGGGTTCGTCGTGAGCTCATGGATCCGATCCTCGCGCCGCCCACTGCGTGGTCGGCGCACTGTGGGCCAGGCGCCCCCCGGGAACAACAACCTCGGCGAGGCGGTGGGTGAAATAGCCGGTGCCGCAACCCACATCGAGAACATCAGCGCCGGGCCCCGCGCCGCTGGCGATCACCAGCTCACCCCAGATTTGGGCGCGGCGGCCGAGAAACGCGATGTCGGTCAATGATTCATACAGGTAGGGATGTCGGACCAACCCGCGATCGTCATCATCGGCGATGCTGGCGTGCGGTTTGAGACTCAAAGCCATCGAGGATGCTCCCGGTGATCCACGCTTACCCCGCCGACAACGACAACCCCGCCGAGCAACACCGCCACAACCAGGACTCCCCCGCCACAGAACATCGCCACTGACTCAGCCAGCACCGATAATGCTCAGGCGCATGGGTGGGTCAACACTCGAAGAACCAACGCGGGTCAACTTCCAGAAACCACGAAGCCTTCCCGGGAATTGCTGGCATCAACGGACCCGATCCGACCATGCTCACACAGGCCCATGCCAGCACTCGGATGTCGGCGCGACAATGCGCTCCAGCTGGGCACGAGCACTACATACCGTTCTAGATTGCCTTGTGACCCACAGTAACCCGTCGCAGGCACCGCGAATCTACCATTTTAGATAGTACTATCCTGAAGCGTAGATCCGCGATCGCTCGCCCGGAATCAAAGGGATGCCATGACCTCTGCAACCGCGATCACTGCGCGCGTGCATTCACTGAATCGCCCCAACATGGTGGCGGTGGGCACCATCGTATGGTTGTCCAGTGAGTTGATGTTCTTTGCGGGCCTGTTCGCGATGTACTTCACCGCCCGCGCCCAGGCAGGTGAAAATTGGCCACCACCTCCTACCGAGCTGAACCTCGCGCTGGCCGTCCCGGTAACTCTGGTTCTCATCGCCTCGTCGTTCACCTGCCAGATGGGCGTATTCGCAGCTGAACGAGGTGACGTCTTCGGGCTGCGCCGCTGGTATGTCGTGACATTCGTGATGGGATTGTTTTTCGTGCTCGGCCAGGGCTACGAATATCTCAATCTGGTCGACGAGGGCACCACGATGGCCAGCAGCGCCTACGGTTCGGTGTTCTACATCACGACCGGATTCCATGGCCTGCATGTGATTGGCGGCCTGGTCGCCTTCATCTTGTTGCTTGCCCGCACAAAGATGAGCAAGTTCACCCCGGCGCAGGCAACCGCTGCCATTGTGGTGTCCTACTACTGGCATTTCGTCGACATTGTGTGGATAGCCCTGTTCGCCACCATCTACTTCGTTAGGTGATCCCGCAATAGGGCGCGGTGACCGGGCGTGCACGGTCTCACTGCCCTTGAGGGGGACCCGTGAGCGCAGAACCGCGCAGCACCACGACGACTGACCGTGCGGGGCTACCCCGCACGGTCATAGGGTGGTTCAACGATGGCAGAGCAACGTGATCACAACAGGTGCGCCAGTGATCATCGTCAACGTCCCCGACAGCGCCAGGCGGTGGACGAATTGCGACATCCATCCGACGGGTGTGCTCAAGCGAACGGCGCGAGCGGTCACGGCGGTGGCGGCGGCCCCCAGCGTGACACCCGCTACTACTGGGGAATGCCCGGCCAGCCGGGCCAGCCCGCTCAACAGCGGCTCGCGCCCGTGGCGCCGCGCGGCGGAGTCGTCGGCGCGCATCTCAACTAACGCGCCGACCGCGTGTACCGACGCCGAAAACAAGGGAAGGCGTGGCATCGCAGTCGCCAACGCCCGCAGCAGCATGAGCAACTCGGTGTGGCGACCCGCTACGTGGGCCTGCTCATGGGCAAGCAGCGCGGCCAATTCGTCGTCGTCAAGAGTCTGGACGGCGCCGGAGGTGACCACAATGGTGTGCGGTCGGCCTGCCACGCAGTACGCAGTGGGCTCGTCGGTCAGTAGGACCACCACCCCGGGGTCGTCTGTGGCCAAACCGGCAATGCGCGCCGCATCAGCATGTTCGCGGCTGCGCCTGCAGAACTGTCGTAGCGTCCCGACCACACGCCGCGCCACGATCGCTGAGGTGGCCAGCGCCGCCGCGCCGACCACCACCAAGGCCACATGACCTGCCCATCCCACGTGGTTGAGCGCCAGAAGCATGTCCAGGCAGTACCTCACCCGTCCGGCGGGATGGACTGAGGCAAGTTCGCGCAACACAGTGAACCCCGCCGTAAGCCACACCCCCACGGCGAGGCCAATCACCGTTAACCACACCGTCACCGACAGCCGTGGACTGCGGCCACTGCGGGTCAGCCGGTAAAGTACGGGAGGACCCTGCCAGGTCAACACCGCGCCGTACAGCAAGAGGCAGAAGGCGGCGTTCATGACGGTGGACGTCGACGCGCGGCTTTGCGCAGCGCTGAGCGGATCTGGGCAGACTCTTCGTCATTGATCTTGGTGAGGAAGAAGTTCAGAACAAGGTCGGCGTCTCCACCGGTGTGCAACGCCTCACGCATGAGGTCGGCCGAACGCTCCTCACGCGTCATCGCGGGCCAGTAGCTGTAGGCCCTGCCCACCCGCTCGCGTCTCAACCAGTGTTTGCGGTGCAAGTTGTCCATGGTGGACATCACCGTCGTGTACGCGATATCGCGCTGCTGGGATAACTCGTCGAATACGTCGCGCACCGTTACCGGTTCGGCGTAGGACCACACCGTGTCCATGACAACAGCCTCCAAGTCGCCGAATCCTCGCTGCTGGCCCAGAACGACCACTCCCATCCCCTCGTGCGGTGCCGGCACGACGCCGTTGCTGTGAGGCTAGCGGCTCGCCGTGCCTTGCACCATCGCTGGCCCCGCCCCACACGCTGCTGAGCCGTCGCGACAGAACCCGAACACCACCTCACCCACGTTCTGCACTGGTGAGGTAAAACTACGCACTTCGCTAGTAGGTGGTGAGAGCCCTGTTCGCAACCCCCGAGGTGCTACAACTCGCCCCACAGTCGCGACCGTGAAAAGCGCACCCGGGCGCCGACACGTCGAATTCACCGCGCAGCGCTTTTCTCACCTGTACGACAACAACTTACGTATGACCTGCGTAGATGGCGGACGCGGGCATGTTCCTCGACGTGATGAACCAGCGGCGTAGGGAAACAATCATGATTGAGCCGGTGCCGGCTTGCCTGTTCGCGGGACTTGTCGGGGTGGCGCGGTCTCCGGCCATCGGCCCTGACCGAACCGCAACGCGTTCCGCTTCGGTGTCAGAAGTGAACCAGCACTCAGAGGTGGGGTGGACTAACGATCGGCTTGCGCGCAGGTCAGGCTGTCGCAATCCCTCGCGATCATCTGAGCATGTAGCCGATGCCGCGCACAGTGTGGATCATCGGCTCGCGGTCGCTGTCGATCTTTTTGCGCAGGTAGGAGATGTAGAGGTCGACGATGCTGGACTTGCCGCCGAACCCGTAGTTCCACACCCGGTCCAGGATCTCGGCGCGGCTCAGCGCTCGGCGCGGGTTACGCATGAGGTAGCGCAGCAGTTCGAACTCGGTCACGGTGAGGTTGATCGGTTCACCGGCCCGGGTGACCTCGCGGCTGGCCCCGTCGAGCACCAAATCGCCGACCTCCAGGGTTTCATCGGAGACCGGCGTGGTGTGGCTGGAGCGGCGCAGCAACCCGCGCAGCCGGGCCACCAACTCCTCGAGGCTGAACGGTTTGGTCATGTAGTCATCGGCACCGGCGGTCAGTCCCGATACCCGGTCCAGCACCGAATCCCGGGCGGTCAAAAACAGCGTGGGCGTGTAGCCGTCGGCCTCACGAACCCGCTGCAGGATCTGCAGACCGTCGATATCGGGCAGCATGATGTCGAGCACCAAGACGTCGGGTTCGATCTCGTCGAACTTCGCTACCGCGTCGTGGCCGCTGTGCGCCACGTCGACTTCCCAGCCCTCGTAGTGCAGGGCCATCTTGACCAGGTTGGTCAGCGCCGGCTCATCATCGACCAGCAACACCCGGATTGCTGATCCATCGGTGCGGTGGATCTTCGGCAGCTGTCCGAGGATGGCCTGGCGGGGTTGCTGGGCACGGGGAGGAACCGACATCGCCGTCATATTTCCATTGTGCGGAGTGCATAGGCCCGCGTCACGGAGTTCATATCGAGTTCTAAGGAAACGCTGTAGATATCAGACACCGCGACCCTACTGCCTGTGAAAAATTTCGGTGATCCATATGAAAATCGGTGCAAAATAAACGGCTTCGCCCAATGGGGTGAACCGCGCGGTGCTGGTGATTGGGTTTGGATGCCGCCATTTCGCTGTCCTATCAGGCATATTGAGTGTTATGCGCATCCCCGAAATATTTGGGTTCTCTATGCATGTCACGAATTTCCTTGCACCTGCCCTGGGCGATAAATACCCTCGGCCTTAGCAATTGGGTGTTGCCGAGTTCCAACGGGTCTAGAAACGGGCCCGGGTTGTGCTGCGCTCCAACGCCTTTCGAAGTTGTCTACTGACAACGGCGTCAAATAACTTTGTGTGGACTCGCAACGAGGCGGGTACGCACAATCTTCAACTCCAGTACGGAGGCGCGCAATGCAGCAAACCACCCAACTGTCCGACCGGGTCCGGGCGATCTTGCGATACGACCTGCCCGCCTCACTGGTGGTGTTCCTGGTCGCCCTGCCGTTGTCGCTGGGTATCGCCGTCGCCTCGGGCGCTCCCGTTCTGGCCGGCATCATCGCCGCGATCGTCGGCGGCATCCTCGTCGGCATTCTGGGCGGATCACCGCTGCAGGTCAGCGGCCCCGCGGCGGGCCTGACCGTGGTGGTCGCCGGACTGATCTCGCAGTTCGGCTGGGCGGTCACCTGCGCGATCACCGTGTGCGCGGGCGTCCTGCAGGTGCTGTTCGGCCTGAGCAAGGTGGCGCGCGCCGCACTGGCCATCTCCCCCGTCGTGGTGCACGCGATGCTGGCCGGCATCGGCATCACCATCGCCCTGCAGCAGATCCACGTGCTGCTCGGCGGCAGTTCCAACAGCTCGGCCTGGGCCAATGTCACCGCACTGCCCGGAAAACTGATCAACGCTCACGGCCACGGTGTCGTTTTGGGCAGCCTGGTGATCGCCATCCTGGTGGCGTGGCGCTGGGCACCCAAAGCGGTGAGGAAGGTGCCCGGTCCGCTGGTGGCGATCGTCGGCGTCACCGCACTGTCGCTGCTGCCGGCTTTCGGTGACGTCACCCGCATCCAGATCAACGGCTCCCTGATCGACGCGCTGTCCCTGCCCTCCCTGCCCCAGGGCAACTGGGGCGCGTTCGCCGCCGGTGTGCTCACCGTCGCACTGATCGCCAGCGTCGAGAGCCTGCTGTCGGCGGTGTCGGTGGACCGCCTGCACACCGGCCCGCGCACCAACTTCGATCGCGAGATGATCGGCCAGGGCACGGCCAACATGGTTTCGGGCGCCATCGGCGGGCTGCCCGTCACCGGTGTCATCGTGCGCAGCTCCACCAACGTCGCCGCCGGAGCCCGCACCCGGGCGTCCGCGATCCTGCACGGTGTGTGGATCCTGGCCTTCGCCGTGCCGTTCGCCGGCCTGGCCCAGATGATCCCGACCGCCGCCCTGGCCGGCCTGCTGATCGTCATCGGCTGCCAGCTGGTCAAGCGCGCCCACATCGAAACCGCCTGGCGCACAGGCGACCTCGCCGTCTACGCGGTAACAGTGGCCGGCGTGGTGTTCCTCAACCTGCTCGAAGGCGTGCTGATCGGCCTCGCGCTGGCGGTCGCGCTGACCGTGTGGCGGGTGGTGCGCACCAACATCGTCTCCGAGCCCACCGGTACCGACACCTGGCGCGTCGCCATCGAAGGCTCCTGCACCTTCCTGTCCCTCCCCCGCCTGACGAGCGCGCTGGCGCAGGTGCCGACCGGCACCGCGGTGACCGTGGAGCTGTCGGTCGACTTCTTCGACCACGCCGCCCACGAGACCATCGAAGCGTGGCAGCGCCAGCATGTGGTCACCGGTGGCACCGTCGACATCCACGACGTCGGTGCGGTTGAGATGGGCAGCGCCGTCGCCGGTCCGCCGATGCGTGGCTTCACACCGTTCGACAAGCGCTCCGGCGTGGTGCCGTGGAGCTCCTGGCAGCGCGAAGAGACGGCTTCGGTGCTGCACGGCCTGGCCGCCTACCACCGTCGCACCGCCCCGGTGCTGCGCCCGCACATGCAGGAGCTGGCGCACGCCCAGCGGCCCGAGACACTGTTCCTCACCTGTGCCGATTCGCGGGTCGTGCCCAACGTCATCACCAGCAGCGGCCCGGGCGATCTGTTCACGGTGCGCAATATCGGCAACATGATCCCGGCCGGGCAGGCCGACGCGTCGATCGAAGCCGCCATCGCGTTCGCCGTCGGCAAGCTCAGCGTCACCTCGATCGTGGTGTGCGGGCACTCCAGCTGCGGTGCGATGACCGCGATGCTGGGCAAGACCGACGCGGGCGACAAGCACCTGGAATCCTGGCTGGCCCATGGCGATCCGTCGATCACGGCCTTCGACGAGGGTAATCACCCTGTTGCGCAGTCCGCGGCCGAGGCCGGCTTCGGAACGGTGGATCAGCTGTCGATGGTCAACATCGCGGTGCAGGTACAGACGCTGCAGGCCCACCCCTTGGCGCGGCGGGTCAACGTGATCGGCCTGTTCTACGACATCGCCAGCGCGGCCGTGATGCAGGTGACCCCCACCCAGGTCAAATCACTTGTCGGCGCCGCCTAAATGAAGACCGCACACGGGCTCACACAGAGGCCGAGTGCTCGCACCTACGCGGATCGTCAAAACACGGGAGTGGAAAGCGATTCCGAAAGCTAATGGGCCGCATGCCTCGGCCCTGCACCTCATCGACGAATGCCTCGCGCGCCGGTGATCGCCGACGACGCGCAGATTCCATGCCCGCCGTCGAGGGCTTCGATACTCAACGGCCGGCCGGTGTCAGGATGTTCCTTGCGCCGCCGTGAGCGGCGCACTGCCGATGTCATTGTCTGGCCGCCGATCCCCGCAACTACGTAGTGCGGCAGTACGTATGAAGTACAGTTGTTATCAGCGAGGTGGTGACGGAGACTGCGAGCGCTGGTCGCGGTTGCAGACACCCTTGTCCCCGATACCGCACGGCAGCCGATCGATCATTACGGAGGATCTCTTGGTAGCCGAAGCGCTCCGAGTCGGAGAACTCAACCTTGTGCTCCCGCGGCGGATCGATGCGCTTGACGTGGCGGTGCCACGGCACAACTTCACCGAGCTGCCCCGGATCCGTTCGGAGCGCCCGGTGTTCGAGCGACACTGCCCGCACATGGTCGAGCTGATCCCCTCCGAGGCCCACGTGGGCCGCACACATCACCCAGAACTCACCAACGACGCAAACGACCTGCGGCTCAACGGTGCAGCGCGGTGCTGAACTGGGCATTGTTGTCCGGTCCGTTCCCGGTCCTGCTGCGTTTGGCCGGAATCGGAGCCGCCGCATTGCTATTGGCTCAAATGGTCTTGGCGCCCCGCCGTGCGTGTACCAAGGCGGTGATGTTGGCTGGGTGCGCGCTGGTGGCTGTGATCACCACTGTCATCGTCGCCGACCTGGCACGCAACGAGTGGAAGCTGTTTCCCGACCGCCTGCAACCGCTGATATACGTGTGGGCTGGGGTGTCGGTGTTCGCTGTGACGGTCGTGGCAGTCGGTGGGTTCCTCGCACCGGGCATGCGTCGTATGCTGTGGTCGGCCGCCGCCGCGGCGGTCGTCGTCTTAGCCTGTGCCAATCAAGTCAATGTGATATTCGCTGCCTATCCCACGCTGGCCGATGCGGTGGGGGCCCGGCGCTTCAGCTATGTCGCGCTGCCCGAAGTCGTGAAGCGTCCACCGCGACTGTTGGCCGACGTCGGCCCGATCGCGATGCGCTGGTCACCTCCACCCGGGTTACCGCGCGGGGGCAAACTGTCTTCAGCGCCGATCCCGGGGTCGCTGTCGGGCTTTCCTGCGCGCAATGCCGAACTCTACTTTCCACCAGCCTTTTTCGCCGATCCCCGCCCCCAACTGCCAGTGCTGATTCTGGTACCAGGACAGCCCGGATCACCGCAGGACTGGCTGCGCGGCGGCAAACTCGTCCAGACTTTCGATGAGTTCGCAAAAGCCCACCGCGGTCTGGCGCCGGTGGTAGTCGTCGTCGATGGCACCGGGAGCCCCTTCGGCAACCCCCTATGTTTGGATTCGCGGCTCGGCAATGCCGCCAGTTACATCGCCCGCGACGTCCCGGCCTGGATCAAGGCCAATCTTGCTGTCGATCAAGAACCGCAAGCGTGGGCCGTCGGCGGCGCCTCCTACGGTGGAACCTGCGCGCTTCAGCTCGCCACAAATTACCCTGACGTCTACCCCACCTTCCTCGACATATCCGGGGGCCCTGAGCCCAGCTTGGGCGATCAGTCTCAGACCATCGCCGAAGCATTCGGCGGCGATAAGGCAGCGTTCCAACGCATCAACCCGTTGGATTTGCTGCGTGCGCGCCGCTACCCCGACAGCGCAGGAGCGGTGGTGGTCGGCGCCGACGACCGCGACACCAAGGCAGAAGCCCGCGCCGTCTACGACGCCACCCGAGCCGCTGGCATGAACACCACCTACCGCGAAGTGCCCGGCGGCCATGACTGGCAAGTGTTCTCCACCGCCTTGATGCGTGAATTACCTTGGCTTGCACAACGAACAGGGCTCACGCAGTAATAAAGCGCCGCGTCGCCGGTGACGATCGTCGACGAACGTGCAGGCGCAGTTCGTCGCGGACCGACGCAGAGCGGCTGGATCGGGTTGCCGGCGGACAAGCCGTAGGCAGGTCGATGACAATTGCCGTCGCCCGGGGTTGAAGGCAGAAACGCGTCCGGCCCCGCCGAAATTGGCGACCAAACGTGATCCACCGAGAGCGCTGAAATCAATGGGCGCCAACGCAACCCCCCAGAACGCGTTGAACCGGCCTTCATCCTCACCTGCATGTGACCGCGGGAGTGCCCCCGCGCTCGGTTACCCGCCGGCCCGCTCGGGAAAGTCGATTCAGTGGGTCGCGGCGCAAATGCGCACGCGCGCATAGACTGACGGTACTGATGACAACCGATACAGAAGGGGGCCGAAGATGACACAGTCATCGAGTTCAGTGCCTTCCGGAGGCGGCGGAGCAGCAGTGCTCTGCCCGAAATGCAGCTCACAGATGTTGGCGGTGCAACGGTTCGGGGTGGAGATCGACCAGTGCACCGGATGCGGCGGAATATTTCTCGACCGGGGCGAGCTTGAAGTTCTCGCGCAGGCCGAATCGAAGTTCTATGCCGCAGCTGCCCAACCGCCGGCTCCGCCGGCACCGCCGCCGCAGCAGTACCCACCACCTCAGCAGTACCCACCGCAGCCCTACCAACAGGGCGGCTTCCTCGGCTCCTTGTTCGGGGGCGGAGGTTACGACAGCCACCACGGTCGCCGATACGGTCACCACTGAGCACAGCGGTGGATTCTGTAGGGGTGCTCTGCAATAAAGCCAGAGGTAACCACGGCGGACGTATTGTCCAGTCCGTCGGCCGGGGGTCGATCACTGCAGTAGAGCGGGGCGGCCTCCCGCTGCGGCGGACGCTCTCGGCCAGGCCCGTGACGGGTTGCCACGTAGATCCCGACCGCGGATTCTTGCGACATCGCAGTCAACGAGACGATGGCCATCGCGGACTTGACCGACCAAGTGTGTGAAACCGTCCGGTCCGGTGATGCCCCTACCGACTGCTGGTGCTGGTCGGCGCACGTTGCTGGGCTGGTCCGGTCAGCCGAGATCGCTTTTGAGGTGCACACCGGCTTTCGATGTTGGTGCGCGTTACCGCAGTGCCAATTCGATCCCCGTGATCCCATGACAGCGCGCGGGCGACCATTAGGATTGGCCCACTGGACGAGGCAGTCAAGACCGCCAAGAGATTTCACCGCGGGCCCTGTCCGCGTTTTTTAGGGAGGCAGGTCGTGGGGCAAGGACAAGGGCACGGTTCGGCCGTCTCGGCGAGCGCCAAACACGTCAAGCGGTTATGGGCAGCGCTAGCGCTCACCGGGGGCTACCTCTTGGTCGAGCTGATCGGTGGAATCATCACCGGCTCGCTGGCTCTGATATCTGATGCCGCACACATGGGCACCGACGTACTGGGGATCAGTATGGCGCTGGCGGCGATCTACTTCGCTCGGCGCCCCGCAACCGGTCAGCGGTCCTATGGCACCTACCGGCTGGAAGTGCTTGCCGCGCTGGGCAATGGACTGCTGCTGTTCGGTGTAGCGGGCTACATCCTGTATGAGGCATACGAGCGGTTCCGGGAGCCGCCGGACGTCCTGGGTGTGCCGATGCTCATCGTTGCGATAGTCGGGCTGGCGGTCAACGCCACGAGCTTCTGGCTGCTCACCGCTGGGGCCAAGGAGAGCCTCAACGTCAAGGGCGCCTACCTAGAGGTGCTGTCGGACATGTTGGGCTCCATCGGCGTGATCGTCGCGGCAGTCATCGTGACCGTAACGGGGTGGCGGTATGCCGATCCGATTGTCGGCGCCGCGATCGGCCTGTTCATCTTGCCCCGCACCGCTGCGCTGATGCGCGAGGCGTTTTGGATCATCATGGAGTTCGCCCCGCGGGGGCTCGACGTGGACGAGGTCCAACGCAAGCTTGAAAAGGTATCGGGCGTGCGTGCCGTACACGATCTGCACGTCTGGACGCTGACCGCAGGTATGGAAACCGCAACGGCGCACATCGTGGTCGAGCCCGACGGTGAGTACGCCGCCGTTCTGCAAGCGGTACGCGACCTGCTGGCACGCGAATACTCGATCACTCACATCACCATCCAATGCGAACCGGACGGCTTCAACGAGACCCCATCCTCGATCTGAAACCACCCGGTAACGGCCTCATCCTGCATCCTGCATCCCGCACACACGCTATTCCCCGCTGGTTGGGCGGGGCCCCTGGGGCTGCACTTGGCCATCCGCATGGGTGAGCGTGTTCGTGCCGGCAGTCTTGACGATCACTGCGATCGACGGCCGGCGCCGATCCGCCGTTGTGATCACCGCCGTCGTCGGACTAGCGGCAACCTCCTTGCCGACCGCGAGATTTGTATCCCCGTTTGGCGCCAACAAGCTGCCGGAGGCCTGCCGTCCCCGGAGCTAGCCGCTGCGAACTTCGGGTTGAGGTGTCGCATCGAAATGGCCAATGAGTGACCGATAATGCGTCGTTGCTGCATTGGGACCAATTGACGCAGTGCTATGACGTTCATCCACATGACCGGTCGCGTCGCGGGAAGAGTGCGGACCGGCTGATTACCTCGACGATCGCCAGGAGCTTGGCCCAGGAGCGCATCCGGTTGCAGGCCAAGCTTTTCACATATTTTGACACCGCCGAGCAGCCAATTGTTGGTTGTTGACACGTTGTTCGACAGGACGATGATTTACGAAATGCTAGGTAAATGATATGTGACTGTATTGTTCGGAGCCGTTAGAAAGGCATTCGATATGAATATCCGATCGGTCGGCCAACCTGAACATATTATGGCCACGAGGTTAATGGTCCGGACAATGCGTCGGTTGAATCCCGACGAAAGGAGAAGTCTCAATGACCTATCGAAAGCGCCGTAAGACAACGTCACTTCTTGTCGGCGCCGCGGCGAGCATCGTCGCGGTGGGCTTAGCGGGCCCGGCTGGCGCGGCGCCCACCGCGCAGCAGAGTGCGCAGGCCACCATTGGCATGTTGCAGGCGCAAGGCTTCCACGTCATGATCAGCAAGATTGGCGACGGGCCCATCGACCAATGCACCGTGAAAGCTGTCCGCCCCGGACGTAAGGCGTCTCAACTAACGAATCCGCCCATCCGGGCGGGTGTTCGCAATCAACCTCCGGCATCACCAACCGTCTACGTCGACCTTGCCTGCAAGCCGTAGGGCCGCGAGTCCCTGACTCTTGCAGCGGGAGTCAGGGCGGGCGCTATCGGGGCCGTGATTCCTACACCGGTCACCATCACCAAGTCCAAACGGCGTTCCCTGTGGCCGAGTCGATTCCTATAGTCCTTCTCGGCCGTGCACGACGCGAAATCTATTCTGCGATTGCCCGATCCGCCGCTGTGATGCCGGCGGTTCGGGCATCGCCGTTGAATCCCGGATTTTGTTGCCGGGTTGGCCCGACCGTTGCCATGTGTCTGAGGTGTTGACTCTCATCCCGAGAGGTGTTGAGCGGGCACTGGTTTCGATTGCCTTCTGGCCTCGCACCGGCTGTGGTGCAACCTAGGCAGAGGTGTGCGCGTTGGGTGTGAGCTCTGGGTGATGCGTGCGGCCCACGTGGGCCTCGGCGCGCATCCGCTCGACCATGTGCGGGTAGTGCAGCTCGAACGCGGGGCGCTCCGAACGGATCCGGGGCAGCTCGGTGAAGTTGTGCCGCGGGGGCGGGCAGGAGGTCGCCCACTCCAGCGAGTTGCCGTAACCCCAGGGGTCGTCGACCGTCACCGGCTCGCCGTAGCGCCAGCTCTTGAACACGTTCCACACGAACGGCAGCGTCGAGATGCCCAGGATGAAGGCACCGATGGTGGAGATCACGTTGAGCGTGGTGAAGCCGTCGCTGGGCAGGTAGTCGGCGTAGCGACGCGGCATGCCCTCGTTGCCGACCCAGTGCTGCACCAGGAAGGTGGTGTGGAAGCCGATGAAGGTCAGCCAGAAGTGCAGCTTGCCCAGGCGTTCGTCGAGCAGACGTCCGGTCATCTTCGGGAACCAGAAGTAGATGCCCGCGTAGGTGGCGAACACGATGGTGCCGAAGAGCACGTAGTGGAAGTGCGCGATGACGAAGTAGCTGTCGGTGACGTGGAAGTCGATCGGAGGGCTGGCCAGCAGCACGCCGGACAGGCCACCGAGCAGGAAGGTGATCAGGAAGCCGACCGAGAACAGCATCGGCGTCTCGAAGGTCAGCTGGCCCTTCCACATGGTGCCGATCCAGTTGAAGAACTTGATGCCGGTCGGGACGGCGATCAGGAACGTCATGAAGGAGAAGAACGGCAGCAGGACCGCGCCGGTGGCGTACATGTGGTGTGCCCACACGGCGACCGACAGGGCCGCGATGCTGATGGTGGCGTAGATCAGGGTGGTGTAACCGAAGATCGGCTTGCGGCTGAACACCGGGAAGATCTCGGACACGATGCCGAAGAACGGCAGCGCGATGATGTACACCTCGGGGTGGCCGAAGAACCAGAATAGGTGCTGCCACAGCAGGACGCCGCCGTTGGCGGGGTCGTAGATGTGTGCGCCCAGGTGGCGGTCGGCGGCCAGGCCGAACAGTGCGGCGGTCAGGATCGGGAATGCGATCAGCACCAGGATCGAGGTCACCAGGATGTTCCAGGTGAAGATCGGCATCCGGAACATCGTCATACCCGGCGCGCGCATGCACACGATGGTGGTGATCATGTTGACGCCACCGAGGATGGTGCCCAGACCACCGACGGCCAGGCCCAGGATCCACAGGTCACCGCCGGCTCCCGGGGAGTGGATGGCGTCGGTCAGCGGCGAGTAGGCCGTCCAACCGAAGTCGGCGGCACCGCCGGGGGTGATGAACCCGCCCATGGCGATCAGCGCGCCGAACAGGAACAGCCAGAACGACAGGGCGTTCAACCGCGGGAACGCCACGTCGGGCGCGCCGATCTGCAGCGGGAGCACCAGGTTGGCGAACCCGAACACGATCGGGGTGGCGTAGAACAGCAGCATCACTGTGCCGTGCATGGTGAACAGCTGGTTGAACTGCTCATTGCTCAGGAATTGCAACCCGGGCATCGCCAGTTCCGTACGCATGAACAGTGCCATCAGACCGCCGATGAAGAAGAAGGCGAAGCAGACGACGCAGTACATGATGCCGATCAGCTTGTGATCGGTCGTCGTGATGAGCTTGTAGATCAGGTTGCCCTTGGGGCCCATCCGTTCCGGAAAAGGACGACGTGCCTCGAGTTCTCCGATTGGGGGCGCTTCGGCTACCAAGAGATCCTCCGTAATGATCGATCGCGGGCCGTGCGGTATCGGGGACAAGCGTGTCTGTAACCGCGACCAGCGCTCGCAGTCTCCGTCACCACCTCGCTGATAACAACTGTACTTCATACGTACTGCCGTACTACGTAGTTGCGGGGATCGGCGGCCAGACAATGACATCGGCAGTGCGCCGCTCACGGCGGCGCAGGGCACATAATCACTTTCCCACTCACACCGTGCGGTCATCCACGGAGCTGCGAGCATTCCGCGTTTCTGTGAGAACGTCGGCGACCACCACGGTCAGGCTGGCCATGGGCTCGCTGACCTGTAGCGGTGATCCGCCCCGGGCGTACCGGCGGAACACGTTGCGGCTGATGCCGTAGTAACGGCAGGTGGCCGCGCCGGCACGGCCACACATGCAGCGCTGCGGTGCGCACAGGTGCGTCAGCGGCATCAACGACGCCCGAGCGCAGATCGGCCAGGAAGGACCGCACCGGGTGCGGTGGCCGGACCCACGACCGTCACCGCGAGGTCCAAACGCAGCGTCCGCTCGGCCCGAACCTGCTCAGAGCGCTGCCGCATGTCACCGGTGCTGCCGGAACGCAGTTGATCGCGATAAACGAATCCTGCGACTGGGGCGCTTCGGCCACCAACACAACCTCCATAACGATCGATCGCGGGTCGTGTGCCTTAGCGTCAGACCATCTTGCCCGCGCAGAAGAGGAGCACCGACCTGCAACGCGTTCTACTATACAAGTACGTACTTCGCACGCGCACAGTTCCACACAGCGTGCAGGAGTCCTCACCCATCGGCTGAGGCGGTCATGGGCGGGAGTTTTTGCGCGCCTGCAGTCAGCACCGCGCACCGAGGCGGCTAGGGCGTCAGACGATGGCACCCGGGCAAAGGTACTTGCTCGGCGGTGAACACAGATGGCATCGGCGCGGGCGGGATCGGTGGCGGCTTAGGGCCCGGCTGCCAGCATCTATGCGATTGCGGCGCCAGGGGGCGACCACACGCCGCAACTAAGCAAGCTTGCCGGCAGCGCACCTCTGGTAGCGGTGCCAGAGCTGCGATTCAGCGCCGGTTTCGGGCGAGCTCACGCAGCATCGCGTTGTAAGCGTCGAGTTCGTCGTCGTACCCGCGGTCGCTGTGGCGGTCGTCCCGGGCTCCTGCTCGGCGGTCTTGGCGTGCCCACTGGGTCACCAGTGCTATCACCACGATGATCACCGGCAGCTCGCTCGAACCCCACGCGATGGCGCCGCCCAGGTGTTGGTCATCGGAGATGCTCTGCAGCCAGGGCAGATTGACGGACCGGTAGAAGCTCTCACCCAGCGATGAGGTCATCGTCATGGTGGCGATACCGAAGAAGGCGTGGAAGGGCATGACGGCGAACAGGAGCCCGAGCCGCCCGAGGAAGGGCAGGCGCCGCGGTCCGGGGTCGATGCCGATGATTCCCCAGTAGTACAGGTAGCCGGTGAGCAGGAAGTGCACGCTCATGAGCTCGTGGCCCCAGTGATACCGGATCAGGGTGTCGAACAGGGGGGTGAAGTAGACGAGGTACAGCGATCCGACGAACAGGAGGAAGGCCGTGACTGGGTGCGACAGGAACCGGGTCACGGGCGCGTGCACGAACCACACCAGCCACTCGCGGGGTCCCGGCGCCCCGCCTTTCTGCGCGGCGGGCAGGACCCGTAGAGCGAGGGTGACGGGTGCGCCGAGCACCAGCAGCACGGGGACGAACATGTTCAGTGCCATGTGCTCGCCCATGTGCACGCTGAACATCGCTGAGCCGTAGGCCCGCACTCCGGAGCTCGTGGTGATCAGCAGGGCCGCGCAACCCAGGGTCCAGGCGATGGTGCGTCCCACCTGCCAGTGATCCCCGCGCCGGCGCAGCAGAGCCACGGCGACGAGATAGCCCAGCGCAGCCACGATGGCCGCGGTCCCGATAAACGGGTCGAAGCGCCATACCGTCAGCAAGCCCACGACGTCGGGCGCATCGGTGAGCTGGTAGCCCAGGAAAATGTCCCACGTCGAGAACTCCTGCATGGCAAACCGCGGCGGGATACTGGTCGAGGCCACCGCCACCGCCGCACCGGCGACGACCAGCGCGACCGCAGACCCGATGTCGACCGGGCCCGCCGCACCGCGGCGAAAGGCTAACAAAGCACCGTCAACGAGCAATACCAGCATCAGCATGGCCCCCGCCGCCAGCACTGCCCACCCGTATCTGGAATCCCAGATCGGCGTGCCCCCCAACCCCAGGGTCGCCAGCAGCAGACCGTAACCCACAGCGACTGCTGCGCACACGACGTGCAGGACGCGGATTCGGTGCGGAACGTCTCGGTTGAGGGCCGCCACCATCGTGGTGCCGGTCAAGACCGCCAGCGCCAGCGCAAACACGATCACAGCGCTTGTCGCGATGTCGTGATCGGGGCCCTGCCCGGCGTTACCGGTCACCGGCACCGCAACCACCGCAACAGCAGCGGGCATTAAGGCCAGGCAATGACCGATCCAACGCAACGTGAATCGTATCCATACGGCCAGCACGACGGCGCAGCCCGCACTGACGCACCATCCCAGCGCGGCCTCTGACGCCACGATCGCATTGACGAAATCGACTCGGCGGACCAGTTTTCCGAGCGGTATCCCGGCCTCGGCCGCCGAGACAAGCAGCACCATCGCCACTGAGCACACCGCCCACAGGATGGCCACGCGTTCGATCCACCTGTGAACACCAAACGCGGCGACGTCGATGCGGCCGCTGGCACTGGGCTTGGCGGTGACCACGATCCACACGAGCGCACCCAGACAAAACGCGCCGGCCAGCGTCGCTGCCCAGTATCCGACCAACTGGCCCGTCGTCGTTACCGGCCCGGGCGCCACGATGCCGGCGTCGCCCACCGTCGCGGCACCTACCCTGGGGACCACCATCACCAGCATCACCGCGACGACCGGCACACTGCCCAGCACAATCCACCGGCTAACCGCAGTTGCCGACATGTGCGCGCCTGTCATTGCTCCCCCGCCGGATCCGACCGGCCCGCGAATCCCACCAGCTGCAGGTCTGGTTCCATCAGCCTTGCTCACGCAACGCAAGAAGCCGCAGCGCGTTCGCCACCACAATGAGTGTGGACCCCTCATGGATAAGCACCGCTGGACCGATACCCAGACCGAAGATTGTTGCGGGAATGAGCAGAGCCACCACGCCTAGGCTCGCCCACAAGTTCTGCGCGATGATCCTGTTCGATCGTCGGCTGATCTTGACGGCGAACGGGAGGGCTTTCAGGTCGTCAGCCATGAGCGCAATATCGGCGGTTTCCAGCGCGACATCGGATCCCGCAGCCCCCATGGCGATTCCGACGTTTGCTGAGGCCAGCGCTGGGGCGTCGTTCACACCGTCACCGACCATCGCCACGAGGCCGCACTGGTCGCGTAGACGCTTGATCTCGGTGACTTTGTCTTCGGGCATCAGGTCGCCCCGAGCCTGCAGGATGCCGATCTCGGCCGCGACCGCGTCGGCTACTCGCTGATTGTCACCGGACAACATGACCGTGGTCTTGACGCCGAGCTGTGTGAGGCGCCCGACGACATCGACAGCTTCGCCGCGGGCGGTGTCCATGACCCCGATGGCACCAAGCCACCGTCCCCCAGCACGAACCAGCATGGTGGTGCGGCCGGATCGTTCCAGCGCAGCGATGTCCTCAGCCATCGCGGCGGGCAGCTCGTCGGCCTCGTCGAACAGTTCCCGCTTGCCGATCCGGACTTTGACGCCCTCCACGTCGGCGGTCACGCCACGGCCGGTCACCGCTTGTACATCGGTCGCGCGTGGAAGCTCGTTGTCGCCCAACAGAGTCGAGCCGTCCCGCACGATCGCGCGTGCCAGTGGATGATCGCTCTGTTGTTCCACAGACACGGCGATCGCCAACAGTTCAGTGCGGTCGGCACCGTCGGCGACGACGACGTCGGCGATACGTGGCATCCCTTGGGTGAGGGTTCCGGTCTTGTCAAACGCGACGGCATCGACGCGGCCCAGTGTCTCCAGGGCGGCGCCACCTTTGATGAGGACACCGCTGCGGGCAGCGCGGGCGACGGCCGACAGAACGGCACTCGGTGTGGCGATGGCCAGGGCGCACGGACTGGCCGCGACCAAGACTGCCAGCGCCCGGTAAACCGTCGCGCTGAACGGCTCGTCGATGACCCACCCCGCACACAGCAACAAGCCCACCACGACGAGCACGGCCGGCACGAAGATCCGCTGAAACTTGTCGGTGAAACGCTGGGTGGGAGACACCTCAACCTGAGCCTCAGACACCAGCCGGACCACGCGCGACAGCGTCGAGTCGGCCGCCAGCCGGGTGACCTGGATCTCGATGGCGCCCGCACCGTTGATCGTGCCGGCATACACCCGCGAGGAGCTGTCCACCTGCTCGGGTGCCGCTGAGGCCTGGCGCACATCGGTAACGGGCAGTTTGTCGACCGCAACACTTTCACCAGTGACGGGTGCTTGGTCCACGCTGCTCGTGCCGGCGACGACGAAGCCATCGGCGGCGATACGCGCGTTGGGCCGGATCACCACGACGTCACCGACCCGCAGCTGCTCGACGGGAACTTCGACGGTTTCGCCGGTCCGGTCGCGGCGCACGAGGGCTGTCTTGGGAGCAAGATCGGCCAGAGCCTCGATGGCGCGCCGCGCGCGCCCCATCGCGTATCCCTCCAGGGCATGGCCGATGCTGAACAGGAACAGCAGCAGCGCCCCTTCGGCGACCTCGCCCAACGCGGCCGCGCCGGCGGCCGCCACCAGCATCAAGAAATCGATCTCGAAGCGCTTGGCGCGCACGCTCTGCCACGCTTCCTGCGCGGTGAAGAAGGCACCGAGTACGAAAGCGAGCCCGTAGAAGACCATCTCCACGCTGCGCGGCGTATCGGCAAACGATGCCAGCAGGAAGCCGGTGAGCAAGGATGCGCCTGACAGGCCGGCAAAAATCAGTTCACTGCGTTCGCCGAAGATCATCCCCCAGCCGTGCTCGTGATCACCGTGGTCTTCCTCGACCGGGGCGGCGACAGGCGAGGGAGTGTGGCCACCGGTGATCACGGCCACCAGTTCGTCGGCAGTGATCCGGTCACGCTCGAACTCGATTCGCAAACCGTCGGTCTCGGTGCTGGTCTCCACCACTCCGGGCAGCGCATCGAGCCGGCCGACCAGCGATTGAATGTCTCCCGGACGCGCGGCGAGGTCTGCAGCGGCCCAACGCAAATGCCCGTACTGGGCATCGATCTTGGACGCGATGCGGCGGGTGTGCTGCTCGACATCGGCGGCGGTCATCGCCGAGTCGTAGTGCACACACAGCCTCGACGTGCCGGCGTCGGCGAGCAGGTGGGCATGCTCAATACGGGAATCGGCCGTCAGATCGCGCACTAATCGGTCAACGCAACGATCGTCACTGTCGGGCAGCAACCCGTCGATGTCCAATGGCAGCTTGTCAGTCATCGCCCCATCCCCCAGGCCGCGGCCCTTCGCAACTCATGCATACATTGCAATATTACGATAAATTGGCTAGATGGCAATGCCTCGCCGACATGTCCGGACCGGCAACGTCGACAGCAGGCGGCCACCAACTACTGAGTAAGATAGTAGCAACGTGACGCCACCTTTTCGACTCCCGGCAGCCATGCATAGCCGCGCCGGCGGGATGCTGGGTCGCGCTTGGCAATTGGGGCAAGCCGACGTTCGGCAAGGGTGTGAAGCCTGCACGACGGCCCCGGCATGCCGGTGATCGGAGGGCTGATTGACCCGCGGACACACATCCGAGATTGCCGGCGATCGCCCAGAGCCTGAGGTCAGACGGTTTTGGTCACGCCGTAATAGGCGACGATGTCTTGGGTGCCGGTGGTGGCGCTGGTCAGCTTGGCATACGACCGCAGAAACGACTGCCCGACGCAGCCGTCAATCTTGATGTGTACATCTTTGAGCGTGACGCGCGACTTCGTGCCCTCGAACTTCTTCTGGGTGACCGACACGTTGAGCACCTCGCCGGGCTTGGGTCTGACTTCCACGTTGCCCTGGATGGGCACGCTGATGCTGCCGAGGCCGGACCGGCTGATCGATGACGTCAGGCCAAGGCTTCCGGTCAGGCGCACAGCGCTCAGTTCGATACCGCAGCCAATCTGATACCCCGCTTCTAGGGTGCCGCCTTTCAAGGTAGTGCGGCCCGCACCCTCGACGCTGCCGGTAAAGGTGCCGCCGGCCAAGTACTCACGCGAGGACAGCGCGGTGGTCAACGGCGGGATCGGCAACTGGGTCTCGTCTGTGGCGGCCAGTTTCAGGGTCCAATCGTCCGGTGTCGTGACCACAGTGGGTTCGCCGGAGGCCACGATTCCACTGTCTGGTGGTGGGCCCTGTTCGGCTTGGGGTGCAGAGGCAGCGTCAGCGGGTCCGGGCGGTGGGGCGGGTTCGGGAGCGGCCAGGACGGTTGGTGCCATGATCACCAGTGCACTGGCTGAGACTAGAGGGGCAAGAATTTTCAGCATGGGGTGTGTGAGACCTCTCGGTGCGGAATCGACAAGAGCGAGTTCGGATTTGGATGACCGATGTCACACGGCTTTGGTCACACCGACGTACGAGACGACGTCTTGGGTGTCGGCCGTGGCGCTGGTGAAGGTCGCGTAGGACCGGATGAACGATTGGCCGACGCAGCTATCAATTTTGATGCGAAGGGCTGTGATGGTCACGCGGGCGGAGTCGCCCTTGTAGTCCATCTTGGTGACCGGGACGATGGTTGTGGTCCCCGGCTTGAGGGTGGGGCGGATCTGGGCGAACAGATTGCCCCCCAGACTGGGCGAACCGCCCAGGCTTCCGGACGGGGTGAGGCTGCCGCCAAATCGTGCATCCACTACGTCGGCATTGACGCCACAACCGATCTGGTAGCCCGCTTCGAGAACACCACCGGCCAAGGCGGCTGTCCCGGCGCCCTTCACCGTTCCCATAAAGCTGCCACCGACCACGTACTCCCGCGACGACAGGGCGGTCGTCAGCGGCGCCACCGACTGCTGCGTCTCGTCGGAGGCGGCGACCGACAGAACCCAGCCTTCGGGAGTCGTCAATACGCCTGGCGCGGATGAGGGAACGGCTCCGCTGGCCTCGACGGCAGGTGCTGCGCCGTCGGCGGCCGGCATCGCGGGAACTGGTTGTCCCTCTGTCGGATTGGCACCAGCCAACGGCGTTGCTGCCGCCAGCGAATAGGCAGCAGTAAGTGCGGCAAGAGTTTTCAACATGGTGCGGCTGCGCCTCCCGGTGTGTGGCAACGATGCGTTGGGAACGTAACAGTGGGCGCAAAGTCGTGTCACTACCGATGACGGGTTCAGCCATTAAACACTTGGGAGGTCACGCTTCTGCTGGGTTAACGACCGGGAAACGCAGGCGGGTGATTCACCGTCCGTTGGGGTTACACATAGGGGACGCATCGGGTTCAGGTCGCGTCGGGGACGTCAGGCCGCATCGGCGCTTCCGACCCCCCAGCCCGTGGTGGACCCGACAGGCGTGATGGGAACCAACACCTTTCGGCCGGAAACTCACATCCCAGACCGGTCATCGGGTTGTGAAATGCAAAGGTATTACACATCGTTTATACACCTGAATCGTGGGTTCGCCTGTGGCAAAGCACAGTAGAGTCGCGTCGGGCAGTTGTTGCACCGATGCCTTATCGGCCATCTCACCCGGCGAACCACGGCGTGCATTCTCGGTAGTGACCGCACGGGGAATTGACGGTTGTTGCGCCACGCTCGTGTTCAGTCGCTGCGCTGCCACATCTGCGCGCGTGGGCAGCGGCCACATCGCGAAGGCCGACGCCGGTCTGTACCGGAGACTCGGTTAGTAGTGGCCGGCGGCGGCGACCCGGCTCGATCGAGGACTATTCAGCATGGCCGCGGTCGTGACGCTTGGTTGTGGTGGGCAGGCAAGGTGCTGTCCCGCGCTGGAATGTCAGCGGCCGGTGTGAGTGCGAGGGCCGCAGAGGATGACGCGTACGGCGATCTGGCTGATGGCAGTGTCGATGTGCACTGCGATGTGCTCCCGGGCTGCCATCTCCACATTGGCATGTCGACTGACGGTGACGACGTGATCGAGTTCGGCGGTCCGCAGCCGACGGCCGCTGCGGACCGCTTCGACCTCGACGGCGAAAAGCAACCCTGGCGGCGGCGATGGCGGCGAGAGAAAAAACCTGGAGTTCAATGATTCCAGCAGGCAGTGTATCTGGTACTCCTGGCGGCGCTTTTGCTTGATAGCCTCACGAATCCGGGGCATGCGACGTCGGTCGCCGACGGCGCCCAGGTGTCTACGCAGCAGATAGCAGTCACGGGCCAATTCCACATCGACGGCCTCCTGCTGGTCTTCCAATAGCGCGCGATAGTACAGAGCCTGCTGCAGCTCTTGCTCGCACACAAGACCTGCGACCTCGTCGAGCTCGTCTACGTTGGCACCGGCGTTGGCGTCGGTGCGGTGGTGGGCCGTATCGCCCTGGCGGGCCCGCTGGTGCTGCAGCGGCGTGGCGGCATCGTCGACGCTGTACAGACGAGGCCCCAGGGGGTCAGTACCTTGAATCATTGGGATCTGCCCGAGGGGTACCTGCCATGATTGCCGAGCACGGGTAGCGTCCGACGCCATCGCCATGACGTCATTGTGCAGACCACACTGGCGGTGGTCGCTGAATTCATATCAACCTCTTGGATAGCTGCCGTTGCGATCGGAGGCCCTCCTACCTGCGCCTGACTGGGCGCGAAGCCACCAAACATGTTGCGGCGGTGGCGTTGACGACGGCCACAACGGCCATGCTCGCCTCGCGAGGCCCCGTGCCCGGCGGCCCACGATGCCAAGCGCATTGCACCGCGGTACCCCGCTCCTGGCCGGGCGCGACACGTCGACTGCCAATCGTGTGTACAAGGCGCACACCTACCCGACATTGCCGCCACATTGAAAACCCATATGCGACTCATTCTGGGCGCACAGCCATCTCCGGAATGGGGTCGAGGTCACCTGCACGGCTCATACGGTGAAGCGCGACTGCGGCCAAGACGCCCACCAAGAGCAGTCCGCCCCAGAGTAATTCGCTGACCCCGGCGTCCCGGGTGACTTGCAGGATCGCTCCAGTGGCAAGGTTGCCGATGAGTATCCCGATTCCCACCACCGTGTTGTAAAAACCGTAATGGGTGGCCACCAGACGATTTCCCGCAAGCGAGACCACAGTGTCCATCTCGAACGGAAATACCGCGGCCGAACCGAGTGCCAGCAGAGACGCGCAGGCGAACAGGGCAACCAGAGCCGCCATGGAGCCCCACCGATTGCTGTTGGGAATGATCGCAAGTGGCGCAAAGGAGACCGCCAGGACACCCATTCCGATGACCAGCGAACGCGCCGAGCCCCATCTGGTGGCGAACCATCGGGTGATGCGCAACTGGCCACCCACAGCGATGATGCCCGATATCGCGAAAAGACCTGCCACGACCAGCGATTCATGTTCAGGGGCGAGCGCGGCGGCGTGCAAGGGCAGAGCCAGATAGATCTGAAAGTTCAACACGTAGCAGCCGATCATGGCCGCGGCGAAACGCCGGAATGCCCGGTTGGACATCACGACGCGCCAGTCGTCAAGGATCGAGGTCGTCTCACCCGGCGGGTCGGCGGTGTGTTGAGGCAAGGCGAACAACTGCGCCACCGTCAACCCGAGAAACACCGTGGCCGCGACTGCGGCGGCGATGCGGAAATCAAGGGCCATCAGCGCCAGGCCCGCCAGCGGGCCCGCGAGAATGCCTCCCTGATAGAACACGTTGAACATGGCGAACGCCTGCACCCGGCGTGGGCCCGAATCGGCTGCCAGGTAGGCGCGCACGGCCGGATTGAACAGCGCTCCTGCGAAACCGGTTGCTGCCGAGGCGATCAGCAGTGTGGGCAGCGACTGTGCCACGACCAGCAGACCGAACCCGGCGGTGCGCAGAAGACAGCCCGCCACGATCAGTGGCTTGTAGCCCAAACGATCGGCCAGTGTTCCACCGACGATGAACATTCCCTGTTGAGAGAAATTACGGACCCCCAGCACCAGACCGACGGCCCAGGCTGCCAACCCCAGAGGCCCGGCGAGATACCCCGCGAGGTAAGGCATCAACATATAGAAACCGAGGTTGATGCCGAATTGGTTGATCATCAGCAGGCGGCTGGGCCAACCAAAGCTTGTGAACTGGCGTAGCGCTGCCATCAGTGATCAGAACGCATCGGATCACACACTGTCGAGCAGCGCGTCCACGCGTGTACGACGCGGTCGGTGGGCCTGGACATCTCGGCGGGATCGGCGGGCGGTCGCACACCGAGCAGATCGTGCTGGCGGCAATAATCGTCGTTGTACACGGTGTCGAAGTAACGTTGCGGTCCGTCCGGGAAGATCGCGGCGATCGTGGTATCGGGCCGATGGGTACGAGCGAGCCACCCGGCCACCAGGGCGACCGCTCCCACACTCCATCCCCCACTGGCGTAGCGGGTTGCTGCCAGCGTTCGGCATGCCCACACGGCCTCGGCCGGCCCGACCCAGTGCACCTCATCGAAGGCGGCGTAATCGACGTTGCGGGGATAGATGCTGGAGCCCAGGCCGCGCATCAAGCGCGTCGCGGCGGGCTGGCCGAAGATGGTCGAGCCGACGGTATCGACACCGACGAGCTTCAGATCTGGGTTGAACTGGCGCAAGACGCGGGTGACGCCGGCAGAGTGGCCACCTGTTCCCACCGAACACACCAAGACATCAATGGTGCCGAGTTGGGCGTGAAGTTCCAGCGCCAAGCCCTGGTATGCCTCGACGTTGTCGGGATTGTTGTACTGGTCGGGATTCCACGCATGCGGGTCAGCGGCGAGCACCTCGGCGACCTTGTCGCAGCGTGCGCCTTGCCAGCCCCGATCGGGATGCGGCTGGGTGACGACCCGCAGATCGGCGCCGTAGGCGGCTAGCATCCGGTGCATCATCGGCTCCATCCCCGGGTCAGTGACCAGTGTCACCGGGTGTCCGTACACCGTGCCGGCGAGGGCTAGCCCCAAACCCAGTGTGCCGCTAGTCGATTCAACGATTCGTGCTCCGGATTTCAGGTCACCGCGGGCACGGGCCCGTTCCACCAGATGCATCGCGGTCCGGTCTTTCATACCGCCGGGATTGAAGCCCTCAAGCTTGGCCCAAAAGCCAGCTCCACCGTCGCTGAACGGCGAGGATACCCGCAGAATTGGGGTGTGGCCGACCAACGTCCCGGGGCCACTATTTCGCTGTAGACAGCGATGTTGGGGTTGGTCGGTGTCGGCAGGTGGTGTCGAACGAGTCGACAGTAGGTCGTTCATATCCGGTGTCGGCTTTCTGGGCGCGCCACAACCTGACCGTGTGGCAATGAGAAATAGGGAGCAGCTGTGCCCAGGCTGTGTCACACCCTCAGGGCGTGGCCTAGGCGTCCGCCCCGCTCAGCGCCGTGCTACGCACAAGCGGATCAATACCTGCTGGCCCGAGGCGATTACGGCGGGAATGGTCGGCGGAGCACGCATCGCGGACCAGACCGAAAAGCCCCACAACCTCCAGGCCCACACCACCGCGATGACGACGCCCAACGCCGCCACTGCCGCGGCGGGCCGTGGTAGCACCGCGATGGCGAACTCCTCAGGACACGAGGTGAGGCCTTCGGCAGCGTGAAGATGGTCGGCGACCACACCGTCGACAGACCCCGCGGCCAGAGCCGGTGCACCTGCAGCCGAGGCCGAGGACAACCCGATGGCCGTCGGACACGACGAGACGGCCACACCGCCGGTCGCGAGCACCGACAATGCCAAGGCCAGCAGCAGGACTGGACGCCATCGATGCCTCGGCAAGACTTTGACAAAGCGCGCGATGGTACTCACGACGGTGTCGAGGCCGTTCGCTGTGGCTGACATGCGGGCCGCTCGGGGTTGCCCGTTCGCGATCGTCCGGCGACATGCCCGGGCCGAGCAACCCAGTACCCCCGTACCGCAACCGGTTTCACGACACGTTTATCCCCGACGCGGCTGCTCGCGGACCATCCTCGCAGGGCCTCTGCCCCGGTCCGTGTGGTCACGTGCGCCTTCACGACCCCCTCAGGCCCCTGTGTTGATCTGCGCCGCCGCAACGGGCCCGCCAGGATTGGGCCTCCGCGGATCGATTGCGGCGACACCCGTGGCGCCCAGCAGCCCGCCGGTCGTTGCGGTCTCGCGATGCGCAGACGCGGGCAGGCCTGAGGACGATCGCGCCGGTGCAACGAGCTCCGCCAAATCGACTTGGCGTGATCGGCATGCCCCCGGCTCTGGCCGGGGGGCTGAGCCGGGTCGCTGTGCGTCTTGAGGCGATCGTTGATGTGGGCGACGGATTGACCGCCGCTGCTGAACCCGCGGCCGCGCCGGCGGCTGCCGTGAGCGGAGACAGCCGTGGTCAGCGCTTGCACATGAGGTCCACGTAGACGGTTTTGTAGCGAACCAGCGGGTTGACGTTTCCTGCGGGTCCACGCTGTATCCAGGAGTGCTTGACCGAAGTTCCCCGGCGTACTGCGCTGACGCTGCACTTGTCCATCGACGCGTTGCCGACCTTGTTGAGGATGACACGATAGCCATCGGCTTCGAGTTCGGCGATCGTCGCTTGGGCTGATGCTTGTGCTGTCGGCGCGGCCAGTACCGGTGCCGCCAGACCGAGACCGGACGCAGTGATTAGCGTCGTGACGGCTAAAGCCTTGACAGTGGTTCCCGATATGCGCGTCATACTGAAATCCTTCACAAAACACGTCAGTGTGCATTTTTTTCCGCTTATTCGGCGCCTGATTCCAGGCTAAGAACCCACACGCACATCGGCAAGACATTCACATCGGATGCATACGAATCGGGAAGTCTTCCAACACATAGAATTCACATGTTACAGACAGAATGAAACCCATGTTCAATACACATAATCCACATAAATCCAGTCATATCGAATCCCGATAAATTTGTGCGCTGTGTTCAGTGGTTACTGGTCAGAGGTAGTTTCACGCGAAAAACTGTCTGACCGTACTCTGATTCGGCACTCACCGACCCATGATGCGCTTCGGCAATCGACGCGACGATGGCCAATCCCAACCCTGTGCTGGCGATTTCGCCTGACCGGTAATTGTGTGCGCGCACAAAGCGCTCAAATAAACGTGGCAACAAATCCGGGTCGATACCGGTGCCGTCGTCGGCAACAGTGACCTCGACGAATCCGTCGTCACCGACAGTGACGCTGGTCGTGACCGTCGTCCCAGCCGGCGTGTGCACCCGCGCATTGGTCAGCAGATTGCTCAGGAGTTGGTGTAGGCGATCACGGTCACCGCTGATCCACACCGGCGCAGTCGGCACGGTCGTCGACCAACGATGATCGGGTCCCGATACTGATGCGTCGTTGACGGCAGCGGCGACGACATCGCACAAGTCCACCTCGTCGGCCAGCAGGTCCTGCCCCTCGTCGAGGCGCGACATCAGCAGCAGGTCACCGACTAAGCCGCTCATCCGCTGCGCTTCGGCTTCGATGCGCGCGAAGGCGTACTCGCTGGTGGGGGGCAGCTCGACACTGTCTTGGCGGGTGAGTTCTGCATAGCCGCGGATCGCGGCCAACGGGGTGCGTAGTTCGTGACTGGCGTCTGTGAGGAACTGTCGAATCCTGCGGTCCGATTCGGCTCGCTGCGCCAGCGCGCCGTCCACGTTAACCAGCAGCCGATTGAGGGCATCACCGACAATGCCCACCTCGTTGTCAGGATCAGTGTCAGCTTCGTCGACGCGCACCGTGATCCTGTGCTCATCGTCGGCCAGCGGTAACGTTGCGACGTTAGCTGCTGTCGCCGCTACACGACGTAACGGCCGCAGCGCGTAGTCCACCACCAACACCGTCCCGATGCTTGTCACCACCAGCGCGATGACGATAAGTCCTACTGTGGCAATGGTTTTTGCGGCAACCACTTCCTCGGCCCGGTTCAGCGACACCGCCGACACCAACCGATCCCCGCCCTCGGCCTCGCGACTTTGAACCCGGTAGAACCCGAGGTTGGGGAATTCGAATGTGCGGGGCGGGCCATCGCTCCAGGCGTGCGACTCAATCACCCCAACAACATCTTGTGGGGCCGGATCCGCCCCGGTGTCAGAAAACAACGCGGATTCAACCACTGTGCCATTGCGTAACAGCGCGATCAGATTCCCGGGACCCTGCCCGATGAATTCGGTCAACTCTTCGGAAGTCGCCGGATCCGGTGAGTGCTGCGACCCCGTTCCGTTCTGCTTCAATTTGGAGTAGATATGGCTGAAAGCGGTCAATGACCGCGCCAACTCGGCATCGCTCGTGCTGTTGACGTAGCTCCGAACGCTCAGTACCGAGATCGCGCCCACAGCGAGAAGCACAGCCGTCACAACGGCGCATACCCCGAACAACACCTGCCGGCGCACGGTTCCGGGGACCCACCATCGCCGTTGCTTGCCGATCATCGGGCCCTCCGTGCCGAACTGCCCCCATCAACGGCGTTCGTCGTTCTCCGATGCTCCACACTGGCGCAGCGATACCAGCCGCGGTCGACAAGACCACAGTTCAACTGGCGCGCAACAGGTCCCGCATCGCTCCGCGCATTGGGAAGTACTACCCTGCCAGATCCGCACTGGTTCCAATTCCGCTGCAGCAAAATCGATCTCGCTATCATGAACGCCCCCTTCACGCTGCGCCTTCGACCATGGGCGCAACTGCCGACAACTCACCGGCACCCCAGGCGGTGACCCACCGCCACAGCGCCACGACAAGCCGAGCCACACGCCACGGCGCGCGACGACCTCCGCGTGAACACGCCGCGGTTGTCATGTGTGACGTAGCGAGCAGGGCCCCAGCATGCGGGAAGGTCGGCAGGCACGCGCCGATGGCGGTGACACACCCATATTGTTACGTGCGCATATTCGCATGTCACCAAGTTCATGCCGTTTTCATACCTGAGCGCACCTCGCGACGCTGGACAACGACTACCTCCAGCAGGGTGCAGGTGCGCGTCGAAACCACATTCGACCGTTGCGCTATGAGCGGCCCGAGCGGGTGACTCATGAGTGCTCCCCTCAGGCCCTGTCGGCCAACGCGGGGTGCTCAACCCAACCTTGCGCCGCTACGAACGGGGCCGCCTTTCTGGCGTCTCGGGCCGTTGGAGTCACCGTCGATGCGCGTAGGGTGCGACACGCTCAGTGCGCCAGGGCGATTGGGCCGACAGTCGAAGCCAATGATCGATTCCCATTTGGTGTGCCGGATTGCAGCGTTACTGGCGGCCGGCCGCTGGCAGGCTCGTGCTGCGGCGGTGGTGCTCCAGGCGTTGTGCGAACTCACCGACGGTCGTGTCGCGCTGTATACCCAACTCATCGAAGGACACAAGCCCGGTGCCGGTTTTCACCCCGACGTGGTCGTAATACACCGAGGCAAAGAAGTGCCGGTCGGCTTCGGGCAGATGCGCCACAATGGTGTAGGGCATGTACGGCAGCGTCTGGTCTTGCAGCCATCCGTAGGAATCGGTAGACTCGGCTACGACGAAAAGCATTTCGCCCGTGACCGATTGAGGGAAGTCCCGCTCGAATTCCTTGCGAATGCGTGCCTTCTGCTCCAGGTCCTCGCCGACACCTTCACGATAGAATTCAGGAGTGAACTGCGAGAGGAACAGCCGGCTGGTGTGCAACCTGGCATCACTCGGTGGGCTGGTCTGAACCCGCACAACGCGCAGCGGCTCATCATCGATGATGATGCGTTGCTCAGCATGAAGGCAAATCCGCCGGTAGCCCATCTTGGCCAGCCGAATCGCGGCTTCCTCCATGAGCTCGTCGAGGACGGGCACCCCCGTTTTGTTCACGTCTACCCCCTGGGGTGAATAGACGTGCCAATTCTTGGGGCGATCCGCGCTGAGGAACGTGCCGTCGGCATATTCGAGGTCACTGATCACTATCAGATGGGCCACCCGCGCGGCGTTGCCTTTGGGTGTGTGAATCGAGTCCGGACCTGGGTGTCCGCTTCGGTCAGGCCCGCCGTCGGCGTACTCGGCGTGGTCGGTTCTGTGGACGGGGGCGGCCACGGTGACCGGCCGGTGTTCACGGTCAGATTTGCATCGCCACCGTGGGTCAAGCCGAGCAGTCGACGGTAGGTGCTGCGATGTTTGGCCGGCACCGGGCGAGTGCCCCGTTCCCACTGTGAAACGGATGCGCGACTGACGCCTAAGGCTCGTGCGATGTCGGTTTGATTCAGCCCCGCAGCTACACGGAGCTGCGCCAGCGTCGCCGCACCTGCGGGCACGTGATACAGATCCGCGATCGCCACCCCCACGGCTGCGGCGATCGCGGGAATGCTGCGCGGCCGCGGTCGACATTCCCCGGTCTCCCACTGCAGGACCACTTCCCACTCGGTCTCGAGGCGCCGGGCCAATTCCGTACGCGTCAAGCCCAGCCGCTCCCGTGCCGCGGTCAGGCGGGACCAGTCAAAGCCCCCTTTGGACGATCCTCTCTGACCACACGGCTAATCCTGCCATGTCGACCCGCCGGCACACCGGCTTCGCTCGTACGGCTGCAGACCTTTTGCCCACCGGCTCTCCGGGTCTACTATCGTGTTACCGGATCGCGAGTAGCATCCGGTGATGATGTTTGCTGACCTTTCGCTTGCGTGTGCTGTTCCCGGCTGAGGCTAAGACGCGCTACGGTCCCGGGATCCTGGCCCGATCGATTCGAGCCCCACGCCTTGGTTGCATTGCTCGGCCGTTGGGCTGATGGCGAATACCGTGTGGCACGCGGAATTTCGCGTTCACACTCTGGCATCGTTCGGACGGGCGAACCGCGCTAGCCGTCGCCGGGTGCCCGGAAGTGTCCCGCCCGAAGGACGTCCCAGCTGATCGCAGGGCGAGGCGCGGGGCGGGTCACGCTGGATTGCTGGAGATCTTGTGCGGCGCTACATGCATGTGGTCAACTAGCGGTTATCTTCCGCTGGCGCGCGGCCGCCGCTGACGCGTCAGCTTTGGGTCGGAGACGATCACACATTTCCTATGAAGGAGGTGACCGATACTTACTTGACCGCTGATCTCGTAATTCTCACCTAAACATTGAAAAAGCCGGGGGCCAGCCCGGCTTCTTCGGTGTGCCTTGATGCGGCTCGCATCTCTCCATGTGAGGAGGACACATGGCTATTTGACCGTGCCCTGGAACAGATGTCAACCCCTCGGCGACATTCGTTCGGCCGTCAGCGCGGCGGGAATCGTGCGCTGATCCGCCCGGGCTGGGCGTCTAACTGGATGTGGATGCTGAGGATCGCCAAGCGCTGGTGGACGAGGGAATTGATCCGGATGACCCACGGGTGGTGATGGCCATCGATATGGTGCGATGGGAGTTGTCGTTGCTGTTGATGAGCTCTAGCGATCTGAACGGTTCGGTTGACGGCAACGCCGGGTGGTGGTGAGTGCTTTGGTTTGGATGCGGCTAGCGACGTTGAAGAGCGCCGCGCGGCAGCAACATGGCCGGGGCCGATGATCCCGGCGCGACTCCCCCGGTGACTGGTCCGCCGGACCAGCCTATGCTGCCGGGCCATCTCCTGAGTCCTGATGCGAGTCCACGATGGACCTGTTGACCTCAGCGAGCCACTGATGGTGTTCGCGCTCGATCGCTCGACGCTATCCGCAGCCACGGATACGCCGCGGTCCCGATTGGCGGCAGAACTACTGCCCGGGCGCGGATTCGCCGGTAGCGCACCGGCATCGGTTGTGCGCTTACTCGCTCGGTGATCCGCTACCCAGGTCTGCGTCTAAAGGTGGCAACACGTGATACGCAAGATGGAAGCGGTCATCGAACTCACCGTGCCGGTGATACTGACTGTCGCTTTCGAGCGTGATCCATACGTCGGCGCCTTCTTGGATTTGATTCGGGTGCACCGTCCAACTGAGAGTGACTTCCTCGCCCTTGCGCCGTCTTCTGTGATCATCGACCCACCCCGGCTTTTCACCCGAAGTTCCCATCTGAGCAGCCGGCCGTGCGGGTCTGAGCCGATGCACTTGAAAGTGATGCAGTCCCCAGGACGCACGCACAACTCTGCTGGCGTCCCATTGCGGGGCTGGCGCCCAAAAGAATCCGTGACAGAGACGATTTCGGGATAGTACTTCAAGTCTGGTCCTTGTTCGCTGCGCCAGATTGTCACTTGATTGGTGATCTCTCCAACGATCCCCACCACGAGCGACTGTTCGAATGGGTACAGCTGTCGCCCATGCATCGTTGGATTGCGGAAACCCTCTAGCCGATCCATGTAGGTTTCGAAGTACTTCTTCTTACCGAGGATCGGCTCGAACCTCGCCCAATTCTGATCTCGACCGATGATCTCTCTGAGTTGGTGGAACTCCAGGTACTCGATCAGGTCGCTCGACGCGATGGTCCCCCGCCGCT
Source organism: Mycolicibacterium arcueilense (assembly GCF_058536225.1). NCBI lineage: Bacteria > Bacillati > Actinomycetota > Actinomycetes > Mycobacteriales > Mycobacteriaceae > Mycobacterium > Mycolicibacterium arcueilense. The sequence goes on along the minus strand of NZ_JBZTYL010000018.1, from coordinate 613 downwards.
TGGCCCTTTCAGCGGCCAGCTTGTCCTCGAGACGGTCAATCCTGACCGCTGGATCGTCCCGCCAGCCCTCTGCCATCACTTCCCGTATCAGATCGCGAAGCACCCGCTCGACCAGGGTGATCGCTTCGTAGGGCTGCACGTCACAGACAGTAGTCTCTCGGGTCGACCAGACTGTGGACAACGATGCCAGCAGCGCCAGAGCCCGCAGCGGTAGCTAGGCACGCCGCCCGCGTGGCTAGGGCAACAACCACCGCACAGCCCGACTACGCCGACCCAACTGAACGCTGACCACACGGTCATCAACCGATGTGCGCATCCAAAACGCCACAGGCGCAATCTCGGGCATCGGGCAAGGGCAATCCGACGAAAGTCGCCCGCAGGTCCGTGTGCTGCGACCCACGACGCTGTGATGTGATGGCCCGAGATCTCGCGAGAAAGATTGCAGCTGATGCCGACTCCCACCAACTCCGAACGCCCGGCCACTATGTCTGATCTGCCTCATCGCAGCGAGCAAGTCCGCCCACATCTTGGTCTTGGCCGCACTGAGGGGGACCCGTTTGGTGGTCCAGTCGCTATGCGGCTTGGGGTTGGTGGGTCGTGGTCCACTGTAGGG
>NZ_JBZTYL010000017.1:0-24067 GCF_058536225.1 Mycolicibacterium arcueilense | reverse complement strand
CCTCGGGAAGGTGCGCCCACTTTCAGGCCGCCTCCTCGGGCCTCATCCACAGGTATTGATCATTGCTCGGTACTGATCACCAGCCACCGCTGATCGCAGGGCCGATACGCCCAACGCGCAGGACCACCAGAGCCGACCTCGACTTGCATTGACGCGCGTCCATGCTGCATGCGCGAGTACCGCTGCGCAATGCGCGAACACCAAGCGCCCCCAGCGACAAGAGCCAGGCCGTACGCGGACGAACCTGCTAACAAGGCTCCCGCTGCCACAGACATCTGCCCTGCTGCTCGGTTCTCGTGACCTATCGCGCAAAGCGTTTCGGAACGACATTGCCGCTGGCGGATGCACCCGGGGCCCCGCGCCAACCGACGAGCATCACCCCGGTATTGCACTCCAGAAAATCTTGCGGGGCAGTGCAAAACACCCTTGGGCGCAGATAGTCGATAGGCATGCGAGGCGGATCAGGACACCTTCCATGGTCGATCCAATCAGTCGATCGAGTCCTCCGCCGACTCAAGGTGTAGAGGCCAGGGCTGCCTCGGGAGACCCGCCCGCCACTGCGCTACAGCTGTGGCCCAACTGCATCTCGGAACGTGCTCGCCGCGTTGCGCACGGGCGTGACACATGGCCCGAGCGTCTGCAACGACCGGCGCTTCGATAGGCCAGAGACCGGCTCACAGACATCAGAGCGTGCGCATCTACGCGTTCAACGGGGTCGTAAGTGAAGGGCGGCGCGGGTGGCGGACTGGCCCGGTTCGCTGTCAAGATCCGCTTCATACCGAACCGTGCCGATCTTGTCCTGTTTGGGTCAGAACGGCTCAGAAACGGGCTGTTTGGCCCTTGTGTGCCGCCGCCCCCGAGCGGCGAGGCGCAAAACAGCCCCTGAACGCGCCTGTAAGCGATCGAAACCCACCCTCGGGCATAGTGACGCCAGTGCACCGCTGTTCGTGCGCCTGTAGCCCTTCTTGCAGCACTATGTCGCTGACCTGCACCAACCAGTCGGCATACGGGGTTCGGGCATGCCGACGAGGCGTCAAGCGCGGGGGAGAGGTTCGCGACGCTGCTGGATGGGATGCAGACGGCCGCCACGTTCTATCGGCCCCCGCGGGGCCCACGCGAGTGAAGATCTACCGCGTACCAGGGTGCCAGCGAGAGCGGTGCCAGGACCGCCTGTGCGGTGTGCGCGGTCTCGCCAGATGGCGGTGATGTCAGCTGGCCGGCCACAGGCCCCTCAAGGCGCCTCTCCGACCATGGACCTACGCCAAAAAATTCCCCGGCCACATCCGCAGATACCTCCGGGTTGAACACTTCTGGTCCCCATCCCGGAATGGGGCCGGATTGAAATCAGTATCCGGTGTAGCCGTTGGCGTGGCGGCGGGCTTGGAATCGCTCGAAGTTTGCGCCGGCGTTGGGTTCGACGTCGTACTCGTCCATGACGTAGTGCATGGATGCCGCGATGTTGGCAACGGGGTCGAAGATATTGTCGCTTGTGCCGGCGACGTGGTGGCCTTTGAAGGTTCCTGGTACGACCTGGCACAGTCCTCGTGCGGCGTTGGCTGGGCCGCCGTCGGCCGCGGTGGATCCGGTCAGGTTGACGTCCTTGACGCCTTGGATGATGTCGGCGTTGTTGCCGCTTTCGTGTTCGATCATGAAGCGGTAGAGCGCGTGCCATTTCGCTCGAACGACCTTGTCGGCGGGTATTCCTGCGGCGTCAGCGGCCTTGTCGATCGCGACTCTCAGTTCGGCAGGAGAGAGCACCCCTCGTCCCGTCTTTGCCAGTTTCGCCTCCGAGAGTGGCTGCTTGGCGCCGGAACCGACATGACGCCCAGACTCCATGGCTTGGGCGGCCGATTGCGGAGTTACGCCGGCACTGGACAACAGCGAGGCCAGCGCCTGTGGGGAGATGGGCCGCATCGATGCTGGTATCGCCGGTGGACTGGCGGCTGGGGAGGCCGCCGGCATCGCGGCCGGTGCTGCGACAGGCATTGCCGCTGGCGCGGGACTGCCGTAGCCGGCCGGGGATGGGCTTCCTGCCATCCCTGGCATTTGGCCAGGTGAACCTTTGAACTTCCCGGCCGATTGTTTGTCGGCGTCAGTGATATCTGCGATGCCCTTGGCGGACTTGTCTAGGGTCTTCTTCGAATCGTCGAGCTCGGTTTTCGTCTTGTCGGTGTGCTTTGCCAAAGCGTCGTCAATGTCGTCGAGGCCGGTGCTCGGCGCGGGTCCCGTAGCCCGGGTTTGGGCGTCGCTGACCCCTTGTCGGCTGGATTCGAACGCGCCGCTCGAGTTGGGGTCAATGGTGGTGTCGGGGCTTGTCATCGGCTATTCCGGCATGTGTTCAGGAATGGTCACTGGCGGTGAGGTTGCGGGAATGGCTGACTTACCGTGCTGGGGGATGGCTGACCCTGTGGCTCAACGGATTCAGTCACCGGTGGGATGTCAGAAGTTCCAACGGCCGGCGGGGATGTGGAGACTGCTCCTTGGCCGACCGGTGAAGCGGTGGGATCGACCACAGGCGTTCCAGGTTCGGGCATTGCGATGATGCCGTCGTTGGGTCCAACAGGGTTGATCACTTCGGCGACGGGCTTGATCTCGCCCTGCTCGTTGACGGCTTCCCCGTTTCCGAGGTAGTAGGCCATGTCGGCGCCGTTGTTGCTGACGATGATCGCGCCAGGCTTGGCCGCGGTGATGGAGTCAACTGACTGACCGAGCGGTTGGCCCACCGGAGGAATGGTGTAGCCATTGTCAGCGAGGGACTGGGTGATCGGGATACCTGGTCCAGATTTGGCGGCTTCCATGCTTTCTCTGATCGCTGCAGCTATCCGCGGGGAGTCAAAGACGTAGTCCTTGTTACCGATGCGCACTGTCTTGTCCGCTCCTGGGGGAGGTGTGACTGCGGCCGGATGGACCCCTGGCGTCCCGGGGGCTACAGCCAGGGTGTCGGGGGTGTTGTCCTTGGGCTCTTCGGGCTTGGGAACCTCGCTCTTGTCGAGCTGGTCATCCTGGTTTTTGTCCTTGCCGTCGGAGTCTTTGTGGTCGTCGAGGGGTTGTTGGTCGGCCATCGGGTTCATGCCGGCATCCGGTGCAGTCGGACCGGTTGTGGGCATGGGGGGAATCGTGGGCATTGGCATGCCGCCGCCACCAGGAAAGCTCGGCGCCGAAACTGGGGGAATCGAGGACAGCAGACCGTCCAGTGGTGATTTCGTGTTGTTGTCAGTGGGCGATTGCGGCACTGCCGCGGTCGGCGCAGGCTCTGCGGCCACGGGGGCGGCGGGGGCGGGCTGTGCGCGTTGGTCGGGACGGTTAACCGATGACATCGGGGTGGTTGTTCCGGTGCCGTTCGATGCAGTGCTGGGGACCGACCAGTTCGAGAACGCAGCGGAGACCCCTGCATTGTGCTTGGTTATCTCTCCAGCGGCAGCTTTCGCCGAGGCGATACTGTCATCCATTTTCGCGACGTTGACATGATTCGCCGTGAAAGGGATGAGCCCGCTGGTGCTGTTTGCGATTTCCGCGCGGTTTCCGTTGTTTATTTCGCGGAATTTCTGGTAGAGCTCGTTCGCTTTCGTTGTTACGCCATTGACAGCGGACGCCGCACCAGGAGCGACCTGGTCTCGATATTCATCGAATGCGTCGGCCAACGGTCCGAGTTTCGCCGGAATTGACGATACTAAGTTTCCGGACGAGTCGGCGGTGATGGAATTCGAGAGGTTTCTGATCGAGTCGGCGATCGAGCTTGCCTTGGGTCCGAGCTTGTTTATCGCAGCTACCGTGGACTTGAAGTCCGGGGTGGTCTCGATCGTTGGACTGGATGGCCAGATGTCATCTGGGGGGTAGTTGAATGCCGCCGTGTTGGTCTGGGTCATGCCTTGGTCGATTTTCTCGATCTGAGGATCGCGGTTGCCGTCGGCGGTCAGTGGCAGAAACTGCGTGCGCGGAGGGCTGGGCGGCGCGTCGCCGTCAGGGGGGAATCCCACACCGCCGATGCAGGAGATCAGCCCATTGACGAGACTGCGGCTGTCCTTGTCGAACAGCCATGTAGCAGCGAGCACCACTGTTCCCACCACGGGCAGCGGCGCCAGCGCCACGCGGCCGAGGGTCATCATTCCGGCCTTAGCGAATACTCGCGGGGCCTCTTTCGCAGCCGCCGCGGCCACCGCGCGGCCCGCTGCGGCAGCACCTCTGCCGGCTGCTTGTCGACCAGCCAGGCTCGGAGCTTTCTTCGACGCTCGGAACAGATCGAGGTAGGCCTCGGATCTAGCCGACTTCAGCTTGGCCTCAAGAGCCGGCGATCGTTTCATTGCGGCGCGGAGGCCGGCGTAGCCTCCCATCGCCGTGCCGGGCAGCAGCAGTGCCTTGCTCAAGTCGAGGTCGAGGGTCGGTTCGGTCAACGTGCGCGCAGTCAACGTCGGCGGGGTCGTTACCGTGGGCGCCTGGGCTGCGGCGGCCAAGCCATTACCTGGCGACGGTGACGGTGATGGAGGTTCAGCCGGGGATGTCATTGCCTTGGCGCCTCTCGGAGTGTTTTCACGTTATTCGGTGGTCAGTTGCGACAATTCAGCCGCTTAGTTCACAGTGTCGCCCACGCGGCCAGCGGCACCGCCAAATTTGTTGTTCACGAACATCATGACGACACCGGCAACAATTACAGCCCCGACACCTAGCAATGCAATTGCTTTCACTTTATCCGATTCGTCTTTTTGTTTATCACGCATAACATTGCCCGCGACAGCGAGGAATATGACGCCGACGATCACGCCCAGCCAAGTGTTGATTGTGCTGGCCGCCCACGCACTCGACGATTGTCCGTAGGCGACAATAATTTCTCGCGTGGCGGCGATATTCAGAGTTCCCATTAACGGACCTTTCATCCTTTATATCGACTAGGGTAACAGTCACCAGAGGCCATCAGTCCGCTTAAAGAAAGGTGGTAAAGACGTGCAGCCGATCCTCGTGCGGATGGAACTAGGGCCCGTTGGCGGGCCAATGCCGAACTTTGCGGTCGTCGTTGATGAGTTTGTCCGTAAGGCCCAGGACGCAGGCATCGCGACGAAGCCTGCGATGAAAGTCACCGACGTGCTTGAGCGACCTGAGCAGTGGCGGGTCTCCGCCGGCACCGAGGGTTACATCGCGTTACTGGGCACCACCACAGATCGTGTTGACGCGGTGGAGGTGCTCTCAGCGATCAACGTCTCGGTGCCCGCGGTAATCAGCGCCAAGGTTCTCAGCCCCTCCGAGGTCGACGAGTTCCACGAGCAAGCTCGCCTTATCGTTGAGCGCCGCAAGCAGCAGCGGAGCCAGAACTCCGGAAGGCATGCCTCCGCGGCCAGAATCGGGGCCGCCAGCGCGGCGCCAGCGGGCGCCGGCCCCGACGAGCAGCCTTTCGAGTTGGCGCTGAGCACACCTGAGGAGGTCAGGAAAACCCCCTTGGACATCTTGAGTTTGGTGCGGTGACGTTCCTCAAAGCATTCGCCGCCGCGGTGCTGGCGACGTCCTTATGGGTGGACCTGGCTCCGATGTGCGCAGCTGATACCCCGGGTATGCACCTACAGCCCGGGGTATCGATCTATGTGATCAACCGCGATAGCCAGATCCAGTCGACGTGCACGCTGGGGTGGCTGGTGGTCTCGCCGACGGGGGAGCTGCAAGCGATGACCGCGGGACATTGCCGGACCGGGCCGCAGATTGAGGTTCGCGATCCGGCCAGCGGGACCTCCCATGCAGCTGCCAGCTGGGTAACTTCCCGCAATTCCGGCCCGGACACTGTGCTGCGCGGAACTGACATTGCGACGGTCGCCATCTCAAAAGAGCTGGGGCACAGCGTATCCACCCTCGATGGCATCAGTCCCGTGGGCGTTTCCACGGCCCAGGACCTGCTTGACGACCCGCCCGTCCGAATCTGCAAACGCGGTGGGCAAACCGGTGTCAGCTGTGGAGCGTTGGTCGCCGTCAGCGACGATCGTGTCGCGTTCCGCGCCACAGTCGATCACGGGGACTCCGGCGGCCCCGTGTGGGCGGTTTCTGACGCCGGAACAGTTACCGCCGTAGCTGTGGTGGTCGGCCAGTCCGACGATGACCCCACCGTGACGGTAGGTCAGCTGATCAATCCTTGGCTTGTGCGCTGGGGCTGCAAGCTTGGTGTTGCAGCGTGATTGCGATTGCCGGCCTAGTCGGTGCCTGGGTCCTCAGTTGCTACTCGAACACGTTCTCGTCTCTGTGGTGCCAGTTGGGGATGCTCTCGCCTGCCGGCCAAACCCACCTGTTGTCGCTGCCGTGGTCCTATCCGGCGGTCGGTTGGACACTCGAGGCGCTTCTCGTTGACGCTGCCGCGCTGGCCGCAGTGTGTGTGCTGGCTCATGCGATCAGTCAGTTTCACTCCACCACGGTCACCGGTGAGGATGGCCGCGAACGGATCGAGCGCACCTTTGCCAGTCCTCGCGCGGTGCACGTTTACATCAACACACTCGGCGCCGCCAGCGTGGCCGCGGGCCTTGGGGTGGGTTTGCAGTTCGGCTGGGGCCGGACTTTCGCTGTGCCGCTGATCCTGCTCGGGTTTGTGGTGCTCGCTGTGGAGTCGGGGCGGCGAACCACCGCGGCTGCACCTGGTGCCGACGGCGTCGACACCCGCTATGCGCAGTTTGACGGGTTAGCCGAGCCGATAGATCTAGCTGCGCTGCCCCCGCAGTTCCTCCAGCGCGGGGCACTTCACGAAGACCTTCGGCGCTTGATGCGGCTGGCCGGCGCCAAATTCCCGCACAAACTGGCATTCGATGTTGCTACAACCGAGTTCGAAAACAGTGGCAAAGGTGCGCACAGGCTGGTGTCGTGGGGATTCCGGTGTGCCGAACCTGGGTACCTCACCGATACCGCTATTCAGCAAAAACTCCAGACCACCTTCCTCAACGGCACCGGGGGTATCTGGACGTTCCGATTCGACCCCCGCAGCGACACCTTCGGCGCGTCACGCAAATCCGGCATCCCCAAGCTGTGCTTCTCCCCGATGTGGCCGGTGATCTCCTCAGTCGCCGAGGCCCGCAAACGTTACACCGGTTGGGAATTCAAGCTCGGCGTAGCAGCCAGCGGGGTTGTTGGCGTGTGCATGGAGGCTATGGCTCATGTCAAGGTGATCGGTGAGACCGGCGCGGGCAAGTCGGTGGCGATTCGCAGCTGGCTCGAACAGTTCCGGGCGATGGGTTGGATGCTGATCTTGGCCGACGGCAAAGGTGCTGACTATGCCGGCTACTTCGCCCCACACGCCGAGGACCACAACCTGCCTGTCCCGGGGACGGTTGCTGTAGGACTGGGTTCGACAACCCGCGGCATGGCCTACGTCGGAGCGATCGTGCTGGCCTACCAGATCCTGCAGGAACGCCAGGAAGGCTCGCTACAGGACAAGATCGACAACCCCGAGACCTGGAACTCGTTCACACCGGTTCTGCTGGTGATGGACGAGATCAAAGGCATGCGGACGAAATGGAGGAATGTGCTCGGCAAGGACGGAGCCGCGGCAATCGAGTCCATGGTCACCGAGATCACCTCAATCGGGCGTGAATTGCGCGTCCACGGCATGTTCATATCCCAGGATGCACGCGATACCTCAATCCCAGGTGTGTGGAACTCCAACCTCCCGTTGACGATTTCGCTGGGCAAACCCAGCGACATGACCGTGGACAAGGGCTTTGAAGATTCGGTACGGCCGAAGGTGCGCATGATCCGCGAATCGATGGACCCGAAGCGTAAAGGGCGCTGCCTGGTCGCATCCGTTCATCCAGACACCGGCGCCGCGGACGCCACCGAATACCAGGGCTACCTCGGCTACAGCCCCGGAGAGCACTGGAACAACCCGAAACTGCCGCCAGAAACCAAAAAGCACTGGGTGCCTTTTAAAGAACAAGTTTCTGACCGCGTTCCCCGCCTCTACACCCGTCAGTGGTTCAAAATCGACGAGAAATCTGAGGCGCAAGTAGAGGCGGAAGAGAACGGCAGGCCCGACTGCGGGTATATCGATTTCGACCTATTTACTGTCGAGGAGATTCAGCGCATGGAACGTGTCGCCCTCGACATAAGGGATTCAAGCGGAAAAATCGTTCCCAATCCCGACATGGAGAAATACGATCCGGCCAGCCCCAAATATGTGTGCCGACCGACAAGACGGCGCCGCAAACTCATCGCGGAGATCTAGAAGGGGGAATTGCTGTGAGCACTATGGATCTGAGCGCAGCCCTGGCGACTTCCTGCATCGGAGCACCTAGCGGGTTTTCGGTCAGCGTTGCCGGCGTCGTTGTCGATGGTGACACCGTGCTGATCACGCAGCGTGCTGACAACGGAGATTGGGAGCCGCCAGGAGGAATTCTGGAGCGCGGGGAGACCTTCACTGAGGGAGTTGCGCGGGAAGTTCTCGAAGAGACCGGGCTCGTCGTGGAGCCCACCCTGTTCACTGGTTGCTACTTGAATATGAGCGCGCACGTTGTCGCGCTGGTTTTTCGCTGCACCGCGCTGTCCGGACAGCTTCGGTTGAGCTCGGAGACGCGGGCTTTGCGGTGGGTGCACGCCGACGAAGCGGCGGCCTGGATGTCTCCGGCGTTCGGTGTTCGCGTCGAGGATGCTGTGAAGTCGCTTGGCGGGACGGTGATCCGTTACCATGACGGCATTAATCTGATCTGACCGTCTTTCATTAGCAGCCATATCCCCATGATTAACTGTTATTCTTTATCTCATGAGTGCTGCTATTCGGCTTCCGCATCGCATTATTGAGGATGGCGGACGCAAAACTAAGCAGCACCAAGTTGCCGACGCTATCCGCAAAGCAATAGTGGACGGTATTTACCGGCCAGGGCAGCAACTTCCGACGGTTATTGAACTAACTGCTCATTACAAAGTGAGCCGGTTGACAGTGCGTGATGCATTCAAGGTTTTGAGCAATGAAGGGCTCATTTCTTCTGGGCGGGGGAGTGGCACTTTTGTGCGCAAGGCGCCGCCGATTGTTCGGTTGGCGACCAGTCGATTGCATCGCACGTACCGAGAACAAGGCTTAGGGCCGTACTCGGTAGATGCGAAATCGGCTGGAATTGCGCCGGTCGTGGATGCTGTGCAGGTGTCGGTCATCCTGTTCGACGCGGATCTCGCCCGCCAGGTTGATCACGTCGACTCAGATTGGGTGGGCATCAAGGTCGTTCGGCGCTCACGTCAGTACGTCATTGCAGGTCAATCGTTGCAGTGGTCGGTGTCCTACATCCCGTTGGATTTGGCCGAGGGAACGTCCATCATGAGCAGGGACACGGGCGACGGCGGGATTTACGCCCGGCTGGAGGAATCCGGGCATCAGATAGGCCGGTTTCAGGAGACCGTGCAAGCACGGCTGCCCCTGATCGATGAGATGGACAGGATTGCGGTGGGGTCGAGTCAGCCGGTCATTCGCACTGTGCGCAAAGCGTTCTCAACCGGGCCGGGCGAGCGGGTGCTCGAGATTTGCGACTCGGTCATGTCCGCAGACTCCTTCCGGCTGGTGTACGACATCCCCGGCTAGAGCGCCTCTCATGAGGTCCGCGGTGTCCCGGACTTGGCTCCGTGACACGGCGACCCGTATGGGATTTTATGGAGTGGTATCGGGTATTTCCCATATGCCTCCATACTGTTCGATATGAATCGAGAGTTGAACCCCTTCAAGCCTGGTTCAGGCTTGCGACCACCAGCTTTGGAGGGGCGCGATCAACAGATCAAGGACTTTGATCTGCTCGTGGCTCGCAGCAAGAGCAGAAACTACGACCGCGGAATGATCTTGTCTGGCCTGCGCGGCGTCGGGAAGACAACGCTGCTGGGCATGCTCGAAGGGCACGCCGAGCACCAGGGCTGGCTCACAGTGGCGATCGAAGCTCGCGCCGACGAGGCCGGCGTGGCCGCGGTAAGAAACCGGCTCTCACAAGAACTCACTCTCGGACTTCGCAGGTTCAGCCGTAAACACAGAGCTAAGAGCCTGGTCGCCCCGCTGCTTGAGCTAGCGCGCAACTTCTCCGTTGAAGTTGGGGTCGGACCTGCAAAGGTCAAGGTCGGGTCTTCGAACCCTGCGGCCAGCGGAAACATCGGGTTGGACTTGGAAGAGCTTGTCGAAGAAATTGCCACCAAGCTCAAGCCACGAGCCAGTGCGTTCGGACTGTTCATCGACGAGATGCAGGACCTAGACCAAAGCCTGCTGTCGGCGCTGCTTGCCGCCCAGCACCGCGCCAGCCAGCGGGAGTGGCCCTTCTTCATCATCGGCGCGGGCCTGCCAAACCTGCCGCCGGCGTTGGCTGAGGCCCGCTCATACGCCGAGCGCCAATTCGCCTACAGCACCATCGGCCCGCTGTCGGTGGAAGCAGCTTCCGATGCACTGCGCATACCGGTCAAGAAGTACGGCGGCGACTTCACCGATGAAGCTCTCGACACCGTGGTTGCTGCGAGCGGGGGGTACCCGTACTTTCTGCAGGAGTTTGGGCAAGCAATCTGGAACGTCGCCGCCGACACTCCGTTCAGCCGGGAGGACGCCACCCTGGCGATCGATGTCGGCCTCGCCCGTCTTGACGAGGGATTCTTCCCTTCTCGTTGGCGCCGGGCAACCGAGCGCGAGCGTCGCTACCTTGACGCGATGGCGCGCAGCGGACGAGACGATCCAAAGTCAAGCCAGGTCGCCGCACTGATGGGAACGACCACCTCAGCGGTAAGCGACCTGCGCGATTCCGCATTGAAGAAGGGCCTGATCTGGGCACCCGAACACGGACGGGTCGCGTTCACGGTGCCCCACATGGCCGAGTTCATTCGACGGCAGGTGACGGAGTAATGAACTTTTGCTTCGTCGGAGACCGTTAGTCGGAGCCGTCGATATTCATTCGCCAGCAACCGTGACGGACCGCCTTCACTGGCTGACCGACTGCGTAAGCCCCAACGGAGGTCCGTACGTTCACCTTCCGAACAGGTCATTCAGTCGCAGTGGGGGGAGCGACAGGCGGAAGCTGTTCAAGGGCCCTGGCGCGGTCGATGATCGCAGCGACACCCAGTAGGGACTCTGGCGACAGTCCAGCGGCCCGAGCAGCAATATCGCGCACGCCGGCGTCACGCATGACGCGAAGCACTTCCAGCTGGGACTCGATACCTTCGTTTGGTCCCGGTTCCAGCAGGTAGCTCGCCGAGATGCCGAAGTAGTCAGCGATGGCACGCAGGTGTTGCATCGTGGGGTTTCGCTTCTTACCTGCGCGCAGCTGACCGAGATACTGCGCGGTGACGCTTACGCCGGTTTTCTCTTCAATGCCCTTGGCCGCGGCGTAGTTCGACACTGGCGCTGTTCCGCGTGGGTGCATTGTGTCGAAAAGCTTGTTGAGCTTGGCCGCCAAATCTGAACCGTCCAGCTCACCGATCGTCTCAGCTTCGCTGTTGTCCATCGCTCCACAGTTTCGTCATCGGCCGACAATGGAAACTGATGCTACCGCAGCCAGCGGGGTGGACTTACCCAAGCTGGGATTTTATGAACGCCGCAACCCGAGCGTTGGCACCTTCGGGCACCGCCCCACCCGACCGAATAGACCAGATCTCGTCCGTCGTTATGCCAGTCAGAACGCTGATCAGACCCTCAGCGAGTCCACTTTGTCTGCATGCAGCTTCCAATCGCGCGGCCGTAGAATCCGGGATCCGCTCCAGCAGGAGGTGACGCTTGGCTTCGAGATCGCGGACTGCCTGCAGCAGTCGCGCTGTCATCTCCTTGTCGGTCACAGCGGCCATTCGCCACGAACTTGCTGTCAACACAGTCACTTTGGCACATTGCGCCAACGCCGCATTGACCGTGCTGACGAACCTAGGACTGCTCGGCGCGGGCAGCTGGTCTATGAGTGCGTCCACCATGTCGATAGTTGCTTCGACGTGAGCGACCAGGACTTCGGACCCTTTGATCCTGCGAACCGGGAGCACAGGCGGAGCCTCGGTTGACCCGCCGGCGAAGCTGTCCACAAGCTCGTCGAGTGCTGCGTCGTCGTCGCCGGCCTCAGCTAGCCGATAGAACGATCCCGTTTTCCAACCCAGGCCGTTCTCTAGTCGCGCGATGGTTGACGGCCGCGGCACTTTCGTGGCTCGTTCGACGCGGCTAATTGACATCTTGGCAAGCCCGGTCATGGCAGCCATCTCATCGAGGGTCCACCCTCTGCGCGTCCGCAAACGCCGAAGAGCCTCGCCCGCGTCTTTGAACGTCAAGGCGCGCGGAGGCGGTTCGACGACGCGGTCATCATGTCGGGAATCGTACCGAGTCACGTTTTCTGTATCGATATCACGCTTAGAAGACACGCCAGGCCCTGAGTAAACGTGATTTTCATGTCGCGATTCCAATGGAAGCTGGCAGCCTCTCGGTCCGTTTTTCTCTTCTACCTGCGACTATACCCATACCCGGGGTAGCACCTCCGGTTTCCCCAGCTCCGCAGACGCGCTCTAAACGTGATCCTGTTGATCTTACCCGGGCGATTACATTCGTCGCCAGAACCCGCAAATCGCCCGCCTACCAGCGATGATCGCCTACCTGAGGCGACAACGACCATGGTGGGAGTATCTCTTCGAAATCACCTTTTCTGCTCCATAGCTTGAATAGTCGATATTGATGTGCTTACCCTGAACCCACTCCCGCGCGTCACCAGGGCGGGGTCGACAACTTCACAGAGCCCGGTTCGGCGCAGCCAACGTGCTGAGTTTCCATTGACGAACCGATACGAAACTGATATTTACTAGTAGTGGGTGGATGACACCCAACCGACGTGGACACAGGTAACGGGGACAGGGGATCAGCGTGAACGGTGAAGAAAGTGGTCGACCTACAGGCAAAACCGCTGGACTTTTAACGTTCCCGGCGGCAGAGGCCGAACGCCATCAGTTGTGCCTTTTCGAGGACAACTCGGCAGTACATGACGACGCGAACTTGCCCAACGTCGAGGACTGTGTAAAGCAGACAGCCAATCCGCCGGCGGCCGTGACTGAGCGGACGCGCATGTTGTTTCCCAATTCCGACATGCCGGCGCCGTGCCGCGTTGCCTCTGACGATCCGGACGTGTGGACAGAGCCGAAGTTCTATCCGTACCTGGTCGAAATCTGCAACGAGTGCCCGTTTCGCCAGTGGTGCGCGAACGAGGCGTTGAAGTTGCACGCCGACGGTCGCTACAAACTGGTTGGCCTTTGGGCCGGAGTAGATTTCGCCGAGGAGGATCGGGCGGGCTGCTATCGCCGTCGCGTCCAAAAGCTCGAGCACATCGCTGCAACCGGTAGCGCGCCGCGCACTCGTCGGTCACGCCGCACACGCAGGTCGGACGCGGCATGAGGCGGGGTGTGCGTGGGCAGCTGAAGGCGATAGTTCTCGACATCTTGTCGAGCACTGGCCGCGCAATGACTGTCGCAGAGTTGCGGGTTGGCCTGGTCGACGCGGGGGTTGGCGGCATTCATTCCGAGCCGATTTACCAAAGCCTCGGGGTGTTGCGTCGGGATGGCGCTGTCAAGAGCATCCGCCATCAGGGGCAGACCAAAACTCATTGGGCGGTTGCGGATTCGGCTGCTCTACATCTGGCGCAATCGCGGGCTGCTGAGCGCAGCGGGGGAGAGGGGGCTGTGACCGTTGTCTGATTTACGCCTGGTTGGTCGCGAAACGGACCGGGGCCGGGCGGAGTTTCCCACACATTGGTGACCTAGGAAACCAGAGAAGCCCCCACGAGGGGGGCATCTCAGGCGGACGTAAAGCTGCAACCTTCTACGTCCAGGGTCTCCCCAAATACAGAGGAGAGTGTGACTTGCTCGGTCATATTCAGAGTAGAGGCTTGTCGGCAACGGAATCAAGCGTTACGCCTCACAAAGTTCCGTCAGCATCGTTGAACTGCGCTGACTCCGCTTCCCGTGCTGTCTCCGCAACCAACGCGGCGGCAGTCATAAGCCTTGCCAGTTGGTCTAAGTCGAAGCTCGATGAGTGCCCGATGTGCGGTAAGCCACCGGTGGAGCCGGTGCGAGTCGAGGGAGTTTTCGCCTGCCGGGGGTGCACCGGCGGGTGCATGATCTGCGGGGCGTCATGCATTCACGGTGACGAGGTCTGCGGTGACTGCGCGCGGGCGGGCGGCATCAATCCCTGGGTGGTGCCGGCATGAGGACACCACATCTGATCGCGCCGGCATGTACTGCCAGCGATCCCGAGGCGCCTTACCGCCACGCCGAATTGGCGGTCTGGGACGAATGGCTGCGCAGCCTGGCGGAGTATCCGAACATCTGGCGCTCATACGAAGAGGGCGCGACGGTCTTGGGCGAGAAAGTCGATGACCTGTGGGACGAAGTCCGCGCGAACCACATCGGGCGGGCCAGATCCGAGGCTGCTCAGGTCGGCGCGATGGCTGTCCGCTTCATTGCTGATCTGTGCGAACCCACCGGCGCTGCGCGTGAACGCGGCCGTGCTGCGGTTGCGGAAGCGCAGGCGGTGCGCTCCATGGTGAGGCCGCACGGCCGGTCGCTGGCGTCCAGCCACGAGGGGTTCGGCTTCCTTAAGCGTGAATACGACGCGTTGTGGAGCGCTGTCCGATTTGACGATCCTGTTCGTGAAGTGGCGGCCCGAGTGGTTTGGATGTCGGTGCGGTTCATCGCCGAAATGACAAGTGCCACAGTGCCCGTGTTGGCGCCGGTTCGGATGAGCGTGGTGCCGGCGCGGCAAGGGGGGACTCGGCATGAGTAGAACGTCGGTGCGTAACGCAGGTAGCAGGTCAGTTGCTCACGCGGGAGGCCGGCGCCGAGCTGCCTCGCAACAACCGATGAAACGCCACGATGTGTGCGCGGTATGCGGTGGCGCGGTGACCTACTACCCACGCGAGGATGCCGCACCACGCAGCTGTTCTGTCGATGAGTCGCAGCGCTGGGCACACGATGAGCTCAGCGACTGGCTCAGGCAGCCGCACCGCGCCGTGCCGAAGGCCGGTCGAGATCCAGGAGCTGGCGTGCGGCACAACCCCAGCTCGGGCGGCATCAGTGGCCGGAGTGCGACGTGACGGAGTCTTGTGCACGGATTGGGCAGGCGCTGACAGCCGCCGACTTCCAGCTGATCGACCATGTCACCGAGCAGGTTCTTCCTCTCGTCGAGGACAACTCCGGTGAGGGTGTCTATGGCTACGGGCATTGGGACAAGGCCTCTTTCGCAGCGACCGTCAACGGCTATGACCTGCAACGGCGACCAGCTGGTTCGAACAGTGCGGGCCGCTACCTTCCCGACGATGTCCGCCACGGATGGGCGGTCGTCACAGACCCTGCGGCGAAGCGCTTTTCGTGGGCAGGTGTGACACCAGATCACCCCAATTCGTTCCCAGTGACGCTGATTCAGCGCACACCACGCTCTCACTAAGCGCTCCGGAAGGACAGCACCGTGCTCACACTTCTCGCCACTGCCCTCGTCGGGCTCGGGCTGGTCGGCGTATCAGCAACGCCGGCGCCAGCCTTACCGATGTGCCAGTTCGAAGACGGCAACGCCGATGGCCATCCGTGCATGTGGATCGATCCAGGCACTGGTGCGGGGTTCTATGTCGCATCGGAGAACTACCGATGATTACGCAGGACGAACGCGAGCAGGTCGCTGCGGCGATCCGACAAGCAGACACAGACCTGCCGCTGACCGAACGGTTCACCGACCTGCACGAGGACATCCAAGCGGTGTACCTGTCGATGACCGATGCCGCTATCGCAGCGCACCTGACCGCGCTTGCCGCCAACGGGTATGCCGTCGTGAAACTGCCTGAGCCGACCAGCTTTTCCCACTTTCAGGAAGTGGTGTGGGACGTTGGCGAGTCGTCGGTGATCCTCGACCGCTGGAAGCAGGTGAGCATCCACCTCGATGACTGGGACGACGAGGGCCCTGCGCCGGCAGAAGTGCTCGCTCTGGCCGCGGCTCTGCTCGCCGCCGAGCTCACGCGGTCGTCCAACCAGCAGCACCAGGCCAATTAGGAGCACATCATGGGGTCTTGGAAGCCGCCCGATTTTCGCGGTCGCACGTTTGGTCCCGGTGACCTCGTCGAGCTGCGAGACGAGGCCGAGAAGGGTTTGCGGATCGTCTACCGGGTCCTTTGCGTCGAAGACGATGGAGCTCTGCAGCTGGGCAACCTATCAACCGACGAGCGGTTGCCCGTGCCGGCCGAGGACGTGCACACCTCGGTGTTCGCCGCGCGGGCCGCAGTATCGGGTGGGGATGTTTGATATGGCCAGCGTGACCGCTCATCATCACGCACCTACACGGGTAGGACCACGGCTGTCCACACACTGCGAGTGCGACGGCGCCGGATGCGACGGACGGGATCCAGACGCGGTTCGAGGATCGACCTCCATCGAAGAGTCCATTTCCCAGATCAATTGGAGCGTGGCATGACCGAGCAGCTGCAACTTGGCAGGATCGAATTCCTGACCCAGACAGTTAAACTCGCGGGTATCAGCGTCGACATCACGGCGTCACCAACGGATGTTCCTCACTTGGTGGTGACGCCGACGCTTGGCCGCGGGAAGCGCGGCCGTGTCGTCCTTACTGGCAAGCTGGCGTTGACACACACATTCACCGGCTGGCATGTCGCTGTCAGCCACAGCTTCGAGCGCCTCAACACGCTGGCACAGCAACTGGCCGAGTTCGATTGGGAATTCACCGATCCGAATCGGAGGCGCGAGATGCAAGGCGCCGCGCAGGTCATCCGACAGTGGCACCTATCGGATGCCTACGACGGCCCAGCCACCCTTTGGGGCGACGACGCGGAGATGAAAGCTGCCCGGGAACGCGAGCCCGCGACCACATTGCTGGCCGAGCAGCTGCAGCGGTGGATAAGTCACAGCACGGACACCCGAGAGTCGGGCCTATATGACACGAATAACGAGGCGTGGCATGCCCAGTTATCAGCCAGCGTCCACGGGTACGGTCTGATCTACTTGCTGGCCGTGGTTCGGGAGATCGACCCGACCGTGGCCGACATCGCGGCTCGTGATCTCGTCGCTGCCTTCGACGCCGGAGATTCACTCGGCGAATGGGTATGTCAGTGGCGCAACGAACTTGCCGAAGGTCAACCGCTGACACTGCGTGGCATCCCCGCCCATGACCCGCTGAGCTGGCCGACGGAGAACCAACCGACCGGCTCCTCCGATTCCCTCACGAACGACGGCGTATACCCGCGGGAAGTCCGCCTCCACAATCTCGCCGCTCTGGACAAGCCCACCCTCGTCGAGACCGCCGACCACATGGCGACTGTCGCCCTGGTGCTCGGCGAACACTTGGCTGACATCGCAGAAATGGTCGGGCTGGACCGTGACGCGGAGGACTTGGCTATCCCACCGAACGTGAAACGTGTCGTCGCCGAGCACTGTCGGTACGCCGAGGCGCTGAACGAGATCCGCGCATATGTACAGCGAGGGGCCGAGAGGTGGGCACAATCCCACACCGCCGCTCCAACGCTGATCGACGTTTGCAACGCCATTTGGGCGATAGTCGACAAGGTCGGCAGGCCATGACTTCATCGATCGCTGAGCATCGCCCAGCTGCGCGGCCGCGCAGGTTCCGCCATGACTCGCTGGTTGCGGTCGATCTGTTCTCCGGGTTCGGTGGACTTACCACCGGCATCAAGGAGGCCGGGTTCGAAACGATCATGGCTGCCAACCACAACCGCTACAAGGTGGAGGTCCACGAGGCCAATCACCCCGAGGCTGAGCACTGGATCGCCGACCTGGTGAACAAGGAGGCCTCCGACTACCACTCAGCGCGGGACCTTCCGGCTGCCGATCTGCTGTGCGCCGGGGTGAGCTGCGTCAACCACTCGCAGGCGAACACACAGAAGGCGTACGCACAGGGCCTGTCGCTATTCGAACTCGACGATCCCGAGTTCGACGAGCGGGTCACACGCTCCGAACGCGACCGAGCGACCGCGAACTGCGTGCTGCACTACGCCGCACAGCATCACCCCCGGCTGATTCTCGTCGAGTGCACAACGGAGTTGACCTCATGGGGCCCCGGTCTGCCCCGCAATCCGAAAATCGGTGACGGGTCGACCTACCGGTGGTGGATCAAGCAGTTCGAGCTGCTTGGCTACAAATACCGAAGTATTGACCGGACTAAGTGACGACACGCCAGGTGCGGTCACCCTGATGCATCTGGTGTGCGGGTAGGACTGCACCATCCGATACGTGAGGACGGGTGGGACCTGATGTTCGATGACCTGGAACGTGACATCACGACGATTCGGCTCTCCAAATGGGGCAGTGTGAGTGAGTCGCATGGCCCAAGCGTTTGGCTCGTGTATGACGACGCTGAAAAGCCGGTATCAGCGATTCGCGAGTTCCTGATTGACTTTGTCGCACAAGGCAATAGCTCTAGTTCCGTGCGTAGCTATGCGTATGCGTTGCTTCGTTGGTGGCGATGGTTGCGCGCAATCGGAGTTGAGTGGAACAAGGCGACACCAGCCGAAGGCCGCGATCTCGTCCTGTGGCTGTTGGCTGCCGAAAAGGAACGTAACCATCGACGGACGAAATCCGCGTCGACTGCGGGGACAATTAATCCCGTCACGCGCAAGCGGTATCTCGACGACAACTACGCGGCACGTACAATTAGGCACTCGAATGCGGTCATTCGAGCCTTCTATCAGTACTGGATCGATGATCGCCAGCAAGGCCCGTTGGTGAATCCGATTCCTTTGGATCGGGGACGTGGCCGTCCCTATGCGCATCACAACCCACTCGATCCGCATCGGCCAGAGGGCCGTCTGCGCTACAACCCCAAACTTCCGAAACAGCTCCCACGGGAGATACCGGACGAGCGGTGGCGGGAGTTGTTCGGGGCGTTGGGGTCTGATCGTGATCGCGCGCTTCTCTCGCTGGTTGTCAGCAATGGTGCACGATCCGAGGAGGTCCTCATGCTACGGATGGTGGACCTGGATTGGGGAGATCAGCTGATCCGGGTTGTTCGAAAGGGGACGCGAGCTGAACAATGGCTCCCAGCTAGCCCGGAGTCGTTTGTGTGGCTGCGCATCTACGTGGCCGGACTCGGTCAGCAGCCGGCACCAAACGAACGGTTGTGGCAGACACGTCGCCGGAGGGACCGAGGAGATGGACTGCGTCAGCAGCCGTTGACCTATGACGCGTTGCGGAAGGTCCTCACGCGGGCAAACGACAAGCTCGGCACGAATTGGACGATGCACGATCTACGACACACAGCTGCGATGCGGATGATCCGCGACGAGAACCTGTCCGCCCGCGACGTCCAGACGGTGCTCGGCCACGCCCATTTGTCCACTACCGCCAATATCTACCTGATTGAAGATGAGGCCAACGTGATTCAGAGAGTTCGACAGCATTACGCCGAGCGTGAACGCGATGTTCCCTTAGCGCCGGTGGCTGACCTGGCCGAGGGCTACGACGCCGCGGACATGGGCGTCTTGTTCGGAGATACCTGGACATGACCGAACTAGCCGCGGATAACGACGATTTGAGAACTGTTCTGCTGCAGCGTGATCGGCCTAAGGCACTGTGGCACGAGCATTTAGCTGAGGACGCTACGCCGCCTGGGCCACGCGACCATCTTTCTATCAATGAAGTACTCGTACTGGTTGACCAACAGCCAATAGACCGGTCTGACCGGCATCCACTCCGACACCGCATGGCGGAGAGGATCCTCGTGCGGCTCACAGAAGAACCATCTGATGGTTGGCAGGGACGCTGGCTATCCTCAGGTGCCGAGGACGGACCCGGTTGGGTCGACGATCTGTTCGCGCCCGAAGATCGTGGCAGCAAGCGGCAGAAACACGACAACCTCATGATGGGCCTGCGAGCGTTGCTGCTGTGCCGGATCGTGTTTCCCGGCTACGGCTTTCTCACCGGCTACCGCTCGCACTCTCTCTTCAGCTCGGCGCGTGGCACGTTCCGCCCCGAACTCTTCGCACAGATCGAGCGCCGTGCCGCGGAGCGGAGCATCAACAGCAATCAGCTCAAGAATGTACTCGCACTGATCTCAAAGATTTTGTTGCACACAGGGAAAGACGTCGATCAACTCACGGCTGAAGACCTACTGGCCTATCGTGCCTGGACACGGTCGGCCGGTGACCGCACACGCAGCGGTCTGAGTTTGGCGTGGCGACTTCTTGACGGGATCGCCGACTTACATGGCTTCCACACCATCGAGGAAGCGGGGCGATTCGGTCAGCGCACATGTGGCGAACTAGTCGATGACTTCGGGCTGCGGAACCGGACTGTCCGTGACGTTATCGTTCGTTATCTGGAAGAACGTCGAGCGAGTCTCGACTACGCCAGCTTGGACCACCTCGCCAAGGGCCTTGCTGGACGATTCTGGGCCGATATCGAGCTGCACCACCCCGAGGTGGAGTCGCTGCATCTGCCTGAAGATGTCGCCCTTGCATGGAAACGGCGAATTCAAACCTCGCACACTCTGAAAGCTAACCGCACCGAGATGTACTACGTGCCGATCTTCCAGTCTGTGCGGGCGTTCTACCTCGATCTTCAAGAATGGGCAATGGACGACCCGTCCTGGGCTGCCTACTGCGTGCCAAGTCCGGTCCGCAAGAGCGACATTGCCGGCTCTGGAAAGGAGATAAAGAAGTCCAAGGCTGCCATCCACCAACGTATCCGTGAACGGCTACCGCATCTTCCCGTCCTGGTCGATGGTGCTGAACGGTACAAAGCCGACCAGGCCGGGTTGCTGGCCGCGCTCAAAGCCGTCGAGGTCGATGAAACCTTCGAGCACTCGGGCCGCCGGTACCGGCGCACGATCCCGATCTCCTATCGGAGAAATGACTACAAAAGTGATACGCCCCCAGATCTTGCCGAAGACCTGGTCACAGGCGAGGTTCTTGACGTCAGCAAGTCCGAGCCCCGTGCGTTTTGGGCCTGGGCTGCCATTGAGACTCTGCGCCACACTGGCGTTCGCGTCGAAGAACTCGTCGAAATTACTCACCTCGCGCTGGTGTCCTACCGACTGCCCAAGACCCGTGAATTAGTCCCGATGCTCCAAATCGTTCCGTCGAAATCAAACGAGGAACGACTCCTTTTGGTCAGCCCTGAACTAGCCAGTGTGCTCGCAACCGTCATCACTCGGCTCCGGCATGACAACGGCGGAAGTATCCCGCTGACAAAACGTTACGACAACAAGGAGAAGGTCACAGGTCCCGCGCTACCACATTTGTTTCAGCATCGGCTTGGCGGAAACTGGTACATCCCATCCACAAATACCATCCAGTCATGGCTGAATGAGACCCTCGGGCGGACGGGGCTGGTGGATGCGGCCGGAAGCCCCCTGCGTTACACCCCACACGATTTTCGCCGCATGTTCGCCACCGATGCAGTCAGCAGCGGCCTTCCGATCCACATCGTGTCAAGGCTGTTGGGCCACAAGAACGTCAACACAACCCAGGGCTACACGGCTGTGTTTCCCGAACAGCTTGTCCGTACATACCGCGCCTTCCTCGACACGCGCCGCCAACAAAGGCCCGAAGCCGAGTACCGCGAACCGACCAACGAAGAATGGAGCGAATTCCAACAGCACTTCGAGCTCAGGAAACTCGAGCTCGGCACATGCGGACGACCATACGGAACACCGTGCAAACACGAGCACGCGTGTATCCGCTGCCCGAGTTTGCGACTAGACCCCAAGGCCCGCAATAGGTTAACTGAGATCATTGCGAACCTGAGAGATCGCATCGCCGAAGCGAACAGCAACGGCTGGACCGGAGAAGTCGAAGGCCTCAACGTCAGCCTCAACGCCGCAGCCGCGAAGCTGACAAGCCTTGACCGGATGAATGCGAGGGCAGCCGAAACGGGCAAACAGGCGACTGATTTAGGTATCCCGATAATCATCGATGTGGGGTCTTGAGATCAACCTCTTCGAGCATTCTGTACCCAGGACTGTCGGATGCAACGGCTACCCTGCTGGTGCCAATGAGTGAGGCGTAAGGAGTGGCCGGTGAAACTATCCCTGACGGTGGCGCTAGTCGTCGTTGTCGTGTTCGGCGCGTTCGACTTCTGGTTGTGGAAGCACTACCACTCGCCCGCCGCGACGCTCGTTGCAGTCGGTGCGTTCGCCGTCGCGTGCTTCGCTCAGTTCCAAGCGTCCAGATCAGCGCACAATTCATCGAAGGCATCTACGCTCGCGCATTCAGCTGAGGCGCGCGCGCAGGCGAACGAGGAACGCGCCAAGTACGGATGGACGATCACCGTGCATCCCGAAGGGGACCGCTACGTGCTACGCAACACCGGCACGTTGGCAGCCCAAGACGTCCGATTCATCAACGTCGACCCGCACACGATGCTCAGCTTCGAACAGCACGAAGGCGAGGACGGGCCGACTGTAGAACCTGGCCACGCCGTCGCATTTCACGCCCACTTCACTTTCGGAAGTAGTGGCAACGCAGTCGAATTGGAATGGTTGCCCGTCGGTGAAGCGGAACGCAAGACGTTCAGAGACGTACTCGACGATATCCCCAATAAAACGTTTGACGAGGTGGTCAAGCGGCGCGAAGTCGAGCGCGATGCCGATGCAGCCATGGACAGGGCGTGGTGCGCTGAGATGCGGAAGATTCTGATCGACCTAGCCGCCGCATGGGGCGAATACAAAGCCAACGGCACGAGCCAGAACAAAACGCGAGTGCAGGGCCTTGTATCAGCGTTGCCTAGCAATATGGTTCGAGCCATGGGCTTTGAGGTCGACGTGCCGCGTGATTTCTGGGGGATGCATCAGTGGCCGTTTGAGAATTTCGTGCAGGATGCGGAGGACAAGGAACTGGTCCGCGATAACGCGCCCATGATCGAACTCATGTGGAATCTGACGTGGGTACAGATCCCCCGACGACGCGAAGGCGACCTATCGCAACCGCCCGATCCCTGGTATCGGTTGGAACATGCCATCCACGGGTACATCGAACTGGTGCGCAATCGCGAGCAAGGCAAGGTCGAGTATCGCGACGGGCAACGTGACCGCGAGAGCCATGAGCGAGCTTTGCAGATGATGCAACAGCACAAGTGAATGGTCCCGGGTTTGAGTCAGCATGTCACCAGACAAGCCTGTGCTGACGGCAGCACAACTCGAGGTTGTGCGAAGCAGCGTAGCCAGCGGCGCAATTGAAGGTTGGCGTGCCTCGACAGACGACATCGAACTGCTTTACCGCGTCGCGGCAGGCACCATCACAGCCACCGACGCTGTTCACCGCGTGCAGGAACTGCAGGCGCTCAAAATAGGTCACGCGGATGCAGAAATTACTTCAGTACAACGAGATTGGAGTACAGCATCATGGGACGACTACATCTACCCTGGTACGGCCGTGTTGGTCAACCGCCTGAACATCCGTGACAGCCTGCAGCTTGAACACGTCGCGGGCATCGTGGTCGCCATCCGCACAATCGAAGCGGTAATTGACACCCCTAGCGTCCCCGACCCGCTCGATGGTGCTCAATTACGTGCCCTCCACCGTCAGCTGGCGCAAGACCTCTACGACTGGGCCGGCAACTACCGGTCGGTACCAATGGGCAAGCAGTGGTCACAGTTCGCGCCAGTCGAAACGATCGCCACCTGCCTCGAACGAGCGGCCCGGGTTGTGGCTGAAACTGACTGGCCTGAGACAACAGACAACGACTTCGCCGATCGGGCCGCCATCGTGTACTCCTGGTTGAACTACGCGCATCCATTCCGCGACTTGAATGGCCGCGTAACCCGAATTTTCATGGACTATGTTGCAGCACAAGCAGACCGGGTCATCGACTACAGCAAGGTTCCCGGTGATGTGTGGATTCAACGGTCAGCGTTCACCGTTCCCGACCAAGGTCAAACACGTCCGGCGCCCGAATATATGACGCCAGTCTTCCGTGCCGTCAGCTCGCGTCAGTAATCTGAAAATGACCGAGCCAACGCACCACCGTTTCAGAGGGGATACCGGCGCAGCGCATCAGCCGCGCTACCTGGTCGAGCCGGGCATCCAGGCCGGTCCAGGCCGGCCAGGCGGGGTGCCTTTTAGCCTCAATCCGTGGACTGACTTGAGTGGTGTGGTTCGACGGTGATTCTGACGGCGGTTTGTGGGGTGGG
>NZ_JBZTYL010000016.1:0-225115 GCF_058536225.1 Mycolicibacterium arcueilense | reverse complement strand
CGGTCGCAAACACCATCCCGATCACCGTCAGCGACAGTCGAGGACACCCGCAACCGACCTACAGATAACACAGCTGCCGCCAGTTGACTGACCAGCGCGGCACGGTCCAGGCCGCCGAGCGCACCGAGCGCCTCCAACCGGGCCGGCACTTCCGCGGGGTTGTTGGCGTGCACGGTCCCTGCTCCGCCGTCATGGCCGGTGTTGAGTGCGGCCAGGAGGTCGACCACCTCGGCCCCACGAACCTCACCAACGACGATCCGGTCCGGGCGCATCCGCAACGCCTGCCTGACCAGGTCACGCACGGTGACCTCACCGACGCCCTCGACATTGGCGCCCCGAGCCACCAGCCGGACCAGATGCGGGTGAGGCGGGGCCAGTTCGGCGGCGTCCTCGACACAGACGATGCGTTCGTGAGCGGGGACGGCACCCAGCGCGGCGGCCAACAGCGTCGTCTTACCGCAACCGGTGCCCCCGGAGATGAGGAAGGCCAGCCGGGCCCGGATGACCGCGCGCAGCAGCTCGGCGGCCTGCTGCGGGATCGCCCCGGATTCGGTGAGACTGTCGAGATTCTGGGTGGCCGGGCGCAACACCCGCAGCGATAGGCAGGTACCCGCGGCCGCGACCGGGGGCAGCACCGCGTGCAGACGCACGGTGAACGGACCGATGCCGTTGAGCTGACCGTCCACCCAGGGCTGCGCCTCATCGAGGCGGCGCCCGGCCAGCAGTGCCAACCGCTGCGCCAGCCGCCGGACCGCGCTCTCGTCGGGGAAACAGACTGCGCTGCGGTGTAATCCGTTGCCGTCGTCCACCCACACCGCGTCGGGGGCGGTGACGAGCACATCGGTGGTGGTCGGCGCGGACAGCAACGGTTCCAGAACGCCGGCACCGGTCAGTTCGGTCTCCAGCAGCCGCAGATTGCTGAGTACCTCGGTGTCTCCGAGCAGACCGCCGGACTCCGCCCGGATCGCCGCGGCCACCACGCCGGGGTTGAGCGGAGCGGCTTCGGCCACCAGCCGTTCGCGTACCCGGTCGATCAGCGAGGCGCTCACGCTGACTCCTGCACAGGGTGCCCGGCCAGGACCGACAACACCCGACGCGCGGCCGAACCCAGCGGTGAACGTGGCCGCACCCTCAGTCCGCCGCGCTCCAGCACCTCGGCGATGCCGGCCTGCGGTCTCATCGCCGCCAGCAGCGGCAGATCCACGATGCGAGCCACCTCGGTCGCCCGCAGCCCACCCGGTGACGGTCCCCGCACCACCACACCGGCATTGGGGTTACAGGCCAGCACCCACGGCCGCGCAGCGGTTGCGGCAGTACACGACCGCACGTCGGCCGGTGCCACCAGGACCACCAGATCGGCTGCATTCAAGGCGGTTTCGGCGGCTTCGGTGGCGCGCCGGGGCACGTCGCACACCACCGTGACACCGCCGCGGCAGCCCGCCTCGATGACCGCCGCCACCGGCCCGGCCTCGATATCGGCGCCCGAGCGCCCGCTGGAGAGCACGCTGACCTCGTCCCGGCGCGGCAGCGCGTCGCGCAGCGCCGGATATCCCAGCCGGCCACCCTGCAGGGCCAGGTCCGGCCAGCGCAGGCCGGCCAGATCCTCACTGCCCGCCACCAGGTCGATTCCGCCGCTCCACGGATCGGCTTCGATCAGCAGCGCAGCCGGCGCCGATTGGGCCAATGCCACCGCGAACACCGATGCCCCGGCACCGCCGCGAGCGCTGACCACCGCCACCGCCGGGCCACGACCGCCGGCGTCGCGACAGTCCGCTTCGGACAGGACCGCCACGAGGTCGGCGTCCTGGGCGGGCAGTGTCATCACGTGCTGCGCGCCAACGGAGACCGCCGCCTGCCAGTCGTCCGGCCGCGGCTCCACGTGACCGACGAGGATCACCCGCGGGCGGCGCGGCAACCCGCGCGTGGCGCACCGCAGAGCCGCCGCGGCGTCGAGCAGCACGGCGGCGGCCGCCGTCCACGCCTTGCGCCCAGAGGGGTCGTCGACGACGACGAGGCCGACACCAGCGGCAGCGGCCACCCGCGACACGTCCTCACGCAGCTGCGGATCGCCGATCAGCGCCAGCACCGTGCCGGCCGGGGTGATCGTGATGGTCGGAATGGCCATGTGCCCACCCTGCGGGCAACGACAGGGCCGGCACCATCACCAATTCGCGGATTGTGGATGAACTACGCGCTGTGGATCAATCCCGGGCGGA
This sequence comes from Mycolicibacterium arcueilense, assembly GCF_058536225.1. Classification (NCBI taxonomy): domain Bacteria; kingdom Bacillati; phylum Actinomycetota; class Actinomycetes; order Mycobacteriales; family Mycobacteriaceae; genus Mycobacterium; species Mycolicibacterium arcueilense. The sequence goes on along the minus strand of NZ_JBZTYL010000016.1, from coordinate 222,899 downwards.
GAACACGCCGGGCGACACGCTGAAAATACGGTTCCGCAACCACCGGGGCAGGGCCGGTAAGGATTCTTCCCCCAGAAAAGGGACGACCCCCGCCAGGGGGGGAGGAGGCGGAGGTCGTCGTGTATCAGCCCCGGGGGGTCGGGCTGATACACCCTCGGCATAAGCCGAGTAATGCTCACTATACACACGGAACTGCCAAAACATGCAAGAGACACCGCTGCGGGCTACCGAGGCGATCCCGGAATCGCCGTCCGAAAGAATGTGTCTTGAACTGCCATTTTGTGTTCCCGTCCAGATAACGTGCCACAGGTGCCTCTATGCTGACGCTTGTGACCGCATCCGATCGGGCTGCCGGGGAATTGATCGCACAGCAATCCGGGCCGCACAACGGTCGGCCGGTACGTACGGCGGCCTTCTTCGACCTCGACAAGACCGTCATCGCCAAGTCCAGCACGCTCGCTTTCAGCAAACCTTTCTTCAATCAAGGTCTGCTGAACCGACGCACCGTTCTCAAGTCGACGTATGCCCAATTTCTGTTCCTCATGTCGGGCGCCGACCACGACCAGATGGACCGGATGCGCAGCTACATCACCAACATGTGCACCGGTTGGGATGTCGAGCAGGTCAAGTCGATCGTCGGCGAGACGCTGCACGACATCGTCGACCCCCTGGTCTTCGCCGAGGCCGCCGAGCTCATCGCCGACCACAAGCTGTGTGGCCGCGACGTCGTGGTGGTGTCGGCGTCGGGCGAGGAGATCGTCGCGCCCATCGCCAGGGCACTGGGCGCCACCCACGCGATGGCGACCCGGATGGTGGTCGAAGAGGGCCGTTACACCGGCGAAATCGCGTTCTACTGCTTCGGCGAGGGCAAGGTCGAGGCGATCCGCGCCCTGGCCGCACGCGAGGGCTATGTCCTCGATCACTGCTACGCCTACTCGGACTCGATCACCGACATCCCGATGCTGGAATCCGTGGGCCACCCCACCGCCGTCAACCCCGACCGGGGACTGCGCAAAGAGGCCGCTTCACGTGGGTGGCCGGTGCTGACGTTCACCAAGCCGGTGTCGCTGCGCGACCGGCTTCCCGCTCCGTCGACGGCCGCCGTCGCCACCACTGCGGCCGTCGGGATCAGCGCTCTGGCGGCGGGCGCATTGACCTATTCATTGTTGCGTCGCTTCACTTCCTGAGCTACCGAACGTAGTAGCTGAGACGACGGCGTAACGATCAGAACTCGGGTGCATTTGACCCTTGCTGTGACCGTGGTCACGTAGTACAAAGGAACCACGGAAGCTTGGATGAGGCCAAGGCTTAGCCAGAAGAGAAGGCTGAATCTCCCGAACCAGGCTCCCCAGCACGGGTCCCGGCACCCACGCGGAGCACATGCCGCGGAATAGGCAAAAGTGTTGTGGGCCTGCGTGATTGCGAAGAGCGGACGGCTACGACGGCCCTTTGGGTAGGGTTGCAGCCGAGGCGCATTGCAAGGACGCCGAGGCCACCCACGCAACCCACGTTGGCACGCTTGGTAACCGGTATCCGTGCTAGCGGGCGACGCGCCGAAACATCGTTTCGGACCGTCGCCCGCTTTCGTTTGCTGGAAATACCCTGAGCGGCTGGTTCAGCCTGCCGCGGATTGGGCGATCTGCAGCGCTTCCCGCGCACCGCCCTTCAGGGCCTCGCTACTGAGCAGCAGCCACGCAGTCAGCCCGTCGGCGGTCCCGGAGGCGAATCCCCGTGCAGCAGCCCGGTACTCCCCCGACTTCCGCATCCAGTGCACCTCGGGAACACCCAGCCCGTGCGGATCGAGCCCGCTGGCGATGGTCACCAGGCGCGACACCGCGCGAGCCACCACCCCGTCGGCGGTGCCGAATGGAGCCAGGCTGAGCAGTTCGCCATGAGCCACGGCGGCCAGCACCGGCGCCGGAACCTTGGAGCCGCCGGCCACGATCTCGGTCAGCAGCTCAAGACGGCGTCCGACGTCAAGGTCGGTGCGTGGCCGGCCCAGGTGCTCATCGTCGGTGAGGTCGGCCGCGGCCAAGGCGTGCAGCCGGGCCAGGGCCTGCATCGGGGCCCGCTGCCACACCCCGACCAGCGAGGTGGCGCCACCTTCCAGCGCCTCGGCGACGCGGATGGCGCCCGCGGTCACCGGGTCGGGTTCGCCGTCGGCGGACAGCTGGAGGGCCCCGCCGTCGAGCACCGCGGAGGCCCGCGCTGCGCGTAGGGCGGCCTCGGCGGCCGTCTGTGGCCAGCCGCGCAGATTGAACTTGTGTCGATGCGCCCGGCCCAAGGCCTCACGCGCCTCGTCGCTGGCCGCAGAAACACCGGGCAGGTCGATCAGCGGTGCGAGTGGATCGGTCATACGCGAAACGCTAGCCGACCGTTGGACTCCATCTCGCCGACCGTTGGGCGCATGAGGACCGCCGCCCGCCCGGCGTCTTGTGACGTCCCAACGCCGGTGCAACGTTTGGTGACTAGGCTCACATGCATGTCAAACGCGCCAGCGACGTCTACCGAAGTTCCGTCAGCCTATCCGCCGCCTGCCGATTTCGCGGCCAATGCCAACGCGACGGGCGAGTTGTACGCCGAGGCCGAGAAGGACCGGCTGGCGTTCTGGGCCGCCCAGGCCGACCGGCTGAGCTGGCAGACCCCGTTCAGCGAGGTGCTGGACTGGTCGGAGGCTCCGTTCGCGAAGTGGTTCGTCGGCGGCAAGCTCAACGTGGCCTACAACTGCGTCGACCGTCACGTCGAGGCGGGCAATGGCGACCGGGTCGCGATCCACTGGGAGGGTGAGCCCGTCGGCGACGCCCGCGACATCACCTACGCCCAGCTCAAGGACGAGGTCAGCAAGGCTGCCAATGCGCTGGCCGCACTCGGCCTGACCGCCGGCGACCGCGTCGCCATCTACATGCCGATGGTGCCCGAGGCGATCGTCGCGATGCTGGCGTGTGCGCGCCTGGGCGCCATGCACAGCGTCGTGTTCGCCGGGTTCTCGGCGTCGGCGCTGCGGGCCCGCGTCGAGGACGCCGAGGCCAAGCTCGTCATCACCACCGACGGCCAGTACCGGCGCGGCAAGGCCGCCTCGCTCAAGGACGCGGTGGATGAAGCCGTCTCGGGCCAACCGTCGGTCGAGCACGTCCTGGTGGTGCGCCGCACCGGCATCGACGTGAACTGGACCGAGGGCCGCGACCTGTGGTGGCACGAGACCGTCGACGCCGCTTCGCCGGAACACACCCCGGAGGCGTTCGACGCCGAGCAGCCACTGTTCCTGCTGTACACCTCGGGGACCACGGGTAAGCCCAAGGGCATCGTGCACACCTCGGGCGGCTACCTCACCCAGTCGGCGTACACCCACTACAACGTGTTCGATCTCAAGCCCGAGACCGACGTGTACTGGTGCACCGCCGACATCGGCTGGGTGACCGGGCACACCTACATCGTCTACGGCCCGCTGGCCAATGGCGCCACCCAGGTGGTCTACGAGGGCACCCCCACCTCGCCGACCGAGCACCGTCACTTCGAGATCATCGAAAAATACGGCGTCACAATCTATTACACCGCGCCCACGCTGATCCGCACCTTCATGAAGCTGGGCCGCCAGATCCCCGCCGAGCACAACCTGTCCAGCCTGCGGCTGCTGGGGTCGGTGGGCGAGCCGATCAACCCCGAGGCCTGGCGCTGGTACCGGGAAGTCATCGGCGCCAACAAGACCCCGATCGTCGACACCTGGTGGCAGACCGAGACCGGGGCGATCATGATCTCCCCGCTGCCCGGTGTCACGGCAGCCAAGCCCGGCTCGGCCATGACCCCGCTGCCCGGCATCTCGGCCAAGATCGTCGACGACGCCGGCAACGAGCTGGTCCCCGGCGCCGACGAAGCCGAACACGTCACCGGCTACCTGGTGCTGGACCAGCCGTGGCCGGCGATGCTGCGCGGCATCTGGGGCGACCCGCAGCGGTTCAAGGACACCTACTGGTCGCGCTTCGCCGAGCAGGGCTGGTACTTCGCCGGTGACGGTGCCCGCTACGACTCGGACGGCAACATCTGGGTGCTGGGCCGCATCGACGACGTCATGAACATCTCCGGACACCGCATCTCGACCGCCGAGGTGGAGTCGGCGCTGGTCGGGCATTCCGGGGTGGCCGAGGCTGCCGTGGTCGGCGCATCCGACGAGACCACCGGTCAGGCCATCTGCGCGTTCGTCATCCTCAAGGCCTCCGCGCACGGCGGGGCCGACACCATGATCGAGGAACTGCGCGCTCAGGTGGCGACCGAGATCTCGCCGATCGCCAAGCCGCGGGAGATCCACGTGGTGCCCGAGCTGCCCAAGACCCGAAGCGGCAAGATCATGCGCCGGCTGCTGCGCGACGTGGCCGAAGGCCGCGAACTCGGTGACACCTCGACCCTGGTCGACCCCAGCGTGTTCGAGGCGATCCGCGCCGGCAAGTAGGCACAGCTCGTCGAAAGGCCAGTTATGGCACGCGTTTCCGAAGAGGGCGTGTCATAACTGGCCACTCGGGATCAGGGAATCGGGACGAAACCCGTTCCCGGTCGGTTCTTGGCGGTGATGTCGGCCAGTTGCGTGTTGAACGACATCGTCACCGCCGGCGTGTGCAGAGGCACGAACTTGACGACGCAGGTCGGCAGTTCCTCGCTGTAGGCGCCGTGAATCATGCCCACCAGTCGGTTGTTCACCGTCACCGGCGCGCCCGAGTCGCCCGGCTGTCCGCACACCTGGTTGACGATGGTGCCCGGGTCCTTGCCCGGTCCCCAGGTGACGCCGCAGGAATAGCCGGTGGTGCGGCCGAGCTTGCAGGCGATCTCCCCGAACGCCGGGTCCGGTCCGAGCCCGTCGATCTGGAAACCGTCGACGTTGTTGGTCGGGGTGACCTTCGCGGGATCGAATTCGATCACCGCGTAATCGAGCAGGTCGTTACCGGCGACCATCTTGCCCACCAGTCCGGCGCTGTCCGCGCCTTCAGCCGACACCACGGCACCCGGTCCGCCGCAGTGTGCGGACGTGAAACCGATGAGCCGGCCCGCACTGTCGTGCCCGATGGTGGTGAGCGTGCAGAACGAATCGCCGTTGACGACGATGCCCGAGCCGCCGCCCAGTACAACCGGCTGATCGGCATGAGCCGGGGCCGAGGTCAACATCGCAACAGCGGCGAGGATCGGTGCGCCAATCAGCAACTGCAGGCGGTGTCTGCTCGTCAAGTGTCCTCCGATCGACGCGCCCGACCCGCGCAACTCAAGAATGCGATCAGTCTACTAAGACCAGGATGTCGGCCGGGATCGTTAACGGCTTCGCCGCATGGCAACATGAACGCCATGAGCACAGGCGACCGCAGGGACGGCGTTCCGACGACGGTGACCTCGATTCCGCTCGTCGACCCGCATGCCCCCAAGCCGGACCCCTCGATCGGCGACCTCGTCAAGGACGCCACCGCGCAGGTCTCCACCCTGCTGCGCGCCGAGGTGGAGTTGGCCAAGGCTGAGATCACCCGGGATGTGAAGAAGGGCCTGACCGGCAGCGTGTTCTTCATCGCCGCGCTGGTGGTGCTGTTCTACTCGACCTTCTTTTTCTTCTTCTTCCTGGCCGAGCTGCTCGACACCTGGCTGTGGCGCTGGGTGGCCTTCCTGATCGTGTTCGGCCTGATGGTGCTGACCACGGGGGCGCTTGCGGTGTTCGGCTTCCTGAAGGTGCGACGGATCAGAGGTCCGCAGCAGACGATCGAGTCGGTCAAGGAGACCCGCGAGGCCCTCACGCCCGGCCATGACAAGGGCGCACTGCCCGCTGTCCCGGTCAAGCCGGCCACCGACCCGTCAGGCTGGTAATGCCTCCACCCGCTCCGTCGATCGCCAGGATCGAGGGGCCGTGGCGGCATCTGCAGGTGCACGCCAATGGGATTCGCTTCCATGTGGTGGAGGGCGAGGGCTCGCAGGGTGACAGCGAGACGGACCGCCCACTGGTCATCTTCCTGCACGGGTTCGGCTCGTTCTGGTGGTCGTGGCGTCATCAACTCACCGCGCTGACCGGTGCGCGTGTGGTGGCGGTCGATCTGCGTGGCTACGGCGACAGTGACAAACCACCGCGCGGCTACGACGGCTGGACCCTGGCCGGAGATACCGCCGGGCTGGTGCGCGCGTTGGGCCACAAGACCGCGACCCTGGTCGGGCATGCCGATGGCGGTCTGGTGTGCTGGGCGACGGCGGTCCTGCATCCGCGGGTGGTCAACGCGATCGCACTCGTCAGTTCACCGCACCCGCTGGCGTTGCGGACGTCCACCTTGACCCGGCGCGACCAGGGCCGCGCGCTGTTGCCGTCGATGCTGAGCTACCAGTTGCCGGCCTGGCCCGAGCGCACGCTGACCCGTCACGACGGCGCGGAGCTGGAGCGCCTGGTCCGCAGCCGGGCGGGCACCAAATGGCAGACCAGCCAAGACTTCTCCCAGACCATGGGCCATCTACGTCAGGCCATCCAGATTCCAGGGGCCGCGCACTGTGCACTGGAATATCAGCGGTGGGCGGTGCGCAGCCAGCTACGCGGTGAGGGCCGGCGGTTCATGCGCTCGATGAAACGTCCGATCGGCGTGCCGGTGTTGCACATGCGCGGCGATGCCGACCCGTATGTGCTGGCCGACCCGGTGCACCGGACCCAGCATTATGCACCGCATGGCCGGTATGTATCGATCACGGATGCAGGGCATTTCGGCCACGAGGAACAGCCGGAGGCCGTCAACGCGCAGCTGAGCCGGTTCCTGACCCAGCTGCGCGCCAACTGATCAGGAGTTGATGCAGGTTCCGGTCGCGACGCGCTGGGTGTTGCCGATCTTGGCCAACTGATGCTCGACTTCCTTGGCGGTCAGCACGAATCCGGTATCGGCGTCGTCGACTGCCGCACCGAACACCACGCCCAGCACCTTGCCGGACCGGTTGATCATCGGCCCGCCTGAATTGCCTTGCCGCACCGTGCCCCTGACCGTGTAGACCTCGCGGGTGACGGTGGTGGTGCGGTAGATGTCGGGTCCGTTGAGCTCGATGATCTCGCGCACGCGGGCCGGGGTGGCCAGGAAGTCGCCGCCACCCGGGTAACCCATCACCACAGCGTCGGTGCCCTTCGGGGCCGGTTGTTCGGCGAACTGCAGCGGCGTGATCGGCAGGTTCGGGACGTCGAGGATCGAGATGTCGGCGTTGGGGTCGTAGGACACCACCCCGGCGTCGTAGGTCTTTCCGTCGGCCTCGATGGTCACGCTGTCGGCACCGGCGACCACATGGGCGTTGGACATGACCCGGTTGGGGGCGACCACGAAACCGCTGCCCTCAAGCACTTTCTGGCAACTCGGCGCGACACCGCGGATCTTGACCACGCTGGGCCGGGAGGTCGTCACCACAGGATCGGTGGCCAGTGCCGCGTCCGGGGCGTCGACGTTGACGATCGGGGTCCGCCCGAACGGTTCGAGCACATCGGGCAGCCCGGAGGTGTCCAGCAGCGCCGACAACCGGTTCGGCACGGACCGCAGCCAGTCCGGCGCGACCTTGTCGACCTCGGTGAGCACCCGTGAATTCTTCACGGCCGCAGCCAGATTCGGCTGGTCCGAGGAGGTGAGCAGACTGCCCAGCAGCCAGGACGCCACCAGGACGGCGACCAGCATCAGGCTCACCCCGACCGCCGAGTCCAACACCCGGAACACCGGGTTTCGGATGGTGCCGCGCACCGCACGGCCCAGCACCACACCGGCGATCTCACCGATCACCACGAGCGCGAGGATCAGGAAGAGCGTGGCGAAAAGCTTGGTGCGGTCACCGCTGACGTGCGGGATCACGTGCGGCGCCAGCAGCACGCCTGCCACCGCACCGAGCACCACGCCGATGAAGGACAGCAGGGAGCCGAGCGCGCCGGAACGCCAGCCGGAGATGGCTGCGACGAACCCGATGCCGAGGATGGCGAAATCGAGCCAGACCGAAGGTGTCATCTATATCCACTTCAACATTGGGCTTCACCGTAACCGTTGTCATGCCCGACGAGGGCCATTGCGTCGTCGAGTCCGCGCACGTCGTCGGTGTTCCACGGTTTGGCCCAACCTGCGACGTCGAGGATCGCCGAGATCACCTGGCCGGTGAAGCCCCACACCAGCATCTCGTTGAGGAGGAACGCCGGTCCGGCAAACCGGCTGGTGTTGGCCTCCCGGTACACCATGAGGCGGTTCTCGGGGTTGGTGAAGGCGCGCACCGGAACCCGTGCGACGACCGCGGTCTCGGATTCGTTGACAACAGCGACGGGCCCTGGGTCGGGCGAGTACGCCAGCACCGGGACCACGTGGAACCCGGACGGCGGGATGAACATCTTCTCCAGCGTCGCCAGCGGGTACAGGCGGTCGGTGTCGATGCCGGTCTCTTCCCAGGCCTCGCGGAACGCCGTGCCCACCGGACCCTGGTCACCGGGATCGGTGGCCCCGCCGGGGAACGCGGCCTGACCGGCGTGGTGGCGCAGGGTCGAGGCGCGGACCGTGACCAGCAGGTCGGCATCCTCGGGAAGGAGCGGAGGTGTTCCCTCGGCCGGGCCGGAGAAGAGGACCAGGACCGCGGCATCGCGCCGGGCGCCGGCCTGGGCGGCTTGATTGTTGGCTTCGACGATGCCTGCCAGCACCTCAGGGGGAACCCGTCGGCGATAGGCGTCCGGTACTCGGTCGAGGTTGTCGACCAGCGGTTTGAGCCAGGCCGGGGCGGCATCCGGGAACAGCCCGTCGCGCGTCGATCTCACCCCGGGTGCTCCTATCGGCTAGAGCGGATCTTTTCGTCGACCGCCGCCGCGATCTCGTCGGCGCTGACGAACGATCGGGGTAGGGTCCCGGCCACGCTACCGTCCGCGCGCAGCACGACCGTCGCAGGCATGACGTTGGGCACCTTGAGCGCAGCCGCGACCAGCCGTCTGCCGTCCTGCAGGGTCGGAAGACGCACTCCGAGCTCGGCCAGACGCACCAGCGCCGCCGTCTCGTTCTCGTCCTGGTGCACCGTCACGACCAGTACATCGTCGCCGACCCGGCGCTGGTATTCGGCCATCGCCGGAAGCTCGTCGGCGCACGGGCCGCACCAGTACGCCCAGAGGTTGAGCACCACAGTCCGGCCGGCCAGCGCCTGCGCCACGTCCACGGGCTTCCCGTCGCCGACGCACTCCAGGGTGATCCCACGCAACGCTTCAGGTCCGGGACCCTCCGCTGGCCCGGGGCACGGCGGCAGCTCCGCACGGGCCCGGGGTCCGGCGAGGGCCGCCGGGGTGTCGGCATCGCGATGATCGCGGGAGGTGGACTGTTGCCCCACCCCGGCCTGCGGTGCGGGCTCGTCGCGCAGTTCCATCCAGAACGCGGTGCCCAGCGCCACCAGGACGACGAGGACCACCACGGTCCAGCGGGCCGATCTGCTCACGGTGCGTTCACAGGCCGGCCAGCGCCAGCAGATGCTCGGTCTCGGGACCTCTGACCAGTGCAGCAGCCGCGGGCGGATCGGTGGGCCCGAGCCCGAACGACGGGCAGTCCTTGGCCAGAACACACACTCCACACGCCGGCTTGCGGGCGTGGCAGACCCGGCGGCCGTGGAAGATCACCCGGTGGCTCAGCAGGGTCCATTCCTTGCGTTCGATGAGCTCACCGATCGCGAACTCGACCTTGACCGGATCCTCTTCCTCGGTCCAGCGCCACCGCCGCACCAACCGGCCGAAGTGGGTGTCGACGGTGATCCCCGGGATGTCGAAGGCGTTACCCAGGATGACGTTGGCGGTCTTGCGCCCCACCCCCGGCAGCGTCACGAGGTCCTCGATGTTGTCGGGCACCTCGCCGTCGAACCGGGCCACCAACTCCTGGCCGAGCCGGATCAGCGAGTTGGTCTTGTTCCGGTAGAAGCCGGTCGGCCGGATCAGCTCCTCCATCTCGGTGCGATCGGCCTGGGCATAGTCCAGGGCCGTGCGGTATTTGAGGAACAACGCCGGCGTGGTCAGGTTCACCCGCTTGTCGGTGCTCTGTGCCGACAGGATGGTCGCCACCGCCAGCTCCAGCGGATTGGTGAAGTCCAGCTCGCAGTAGACGTGCGGAAATGCCCGCGCCAGTTCACGGTTCATTCGTCGAGCCCGACGAACCAGGCCCAGGTGGGTTTCGCTGTCCCACTTCTTGGACCGGCGCGTCTTCCCTGTCGGGGCGGCAGCCTCAGTCACGTCAATCAGCCTACTGACCTCGCCGGACATACTCCTGCGCGGACCGGTGATGATTCGTGACCCCACTGAGACCTACGCCGTGTTAACTACTGCCTTGTGTCGTGGTTGCTGGTGGCGCTCATCCCGGGCTTGCTGATGCTGGCGGCGTTCGGGCTCGAGCGGCTGGAATCGGGGTTGGAACGAAAGCCCGCGCCTGCGGCGCCCGCGCCCCGGGTCAAACCTGTCCTCATCGACGTCGAGAGTGAACGTTTGCCGACGCGCTACTACGAACCGCAGGCCATCAATACCGGGTTTCCTGCGTCTCGACATGTCAATCGTGTGTAGCGTGGGCTAGTCGCGAAACCGCGTACCTCTAGACTGAGCAGGAAATATCAGTAAGAGGACAACACACCCAATAGCTTAAGGGGCAACGTGGACGAGATCCTGGCCAGGGCCGGAATCTTCCAGGGCGTCGAACCGACCGCCGTTTCGGCGCTGACGAAGCAGTTGCAGCCCGTCGACTTTCCGCGCGGGCACACCGTCTTCGCCGAGGGCGAACCCGGCGACCGCCTGTACATCATCATTTCCGGCAAGGTGAAGATCGGCCGCCGTTCACCGGACGGCCGCGAGAACCTGCTGACCATCATGGGCCCGTCGGACATGTTCGGTGAGCTGTCGATCTTCGACCCGGGGCCTCGTACCTCGAGCGCCACCACCATCACCGAGGTGCGCGCCGTGTCGATGGACCGCGACGCGCTGCGCGCGTGGATCGCCGACCGTCCCGAGATCGCCGAGCAGCTGCTGCGGGTGCTCGCGCGTCGTCTGCGCCGCACCAACAACAACCTGGCCGACCTGATCTTCACGGACGTTCCCGGCCGCGTGGCCAAGCAGCTGTTGCAGCTGGCTCAGCGGTTCGGAACCCAGGAGGGCGGGGCGCTGCGCGTCACGCACGACCTCACGCAGGAAGAGATCGCCCAGCTCGTCGGCGCGTCCCGCGAGACCGTCAACAAGGCACTCGCCGATTTCGCCCACCGCGGCTGGATCCGCTTGGAGGGCAAGAGCGTGCTGATCAGCGACAGCGAAAGGTTGGCGCGCCGAGCGCGCTAGCGCGAGCATCCAGCACAGCGCGCGTTAGTTTTCCGCCGAAACGGCATTCCGGCAGCGATTGTTTCGAGTAATCAGCTGCTGGAATGCCGTTTCGGCGTTTCTGGGGTCAGGCCCGCAGATAGTCCAACTGGGCCTGCACGCTCTTCTCGGCGGCGTCCCACAGTTTCTGGTCGACGTCGGTGTAGACGTGCTCGACGACCTGGCGGACCGAGGCGTCCTCACCGAGTTCCCGTAGCGCCGCCCGGATCTGGTCCAACCGCTCTTCGCGGTGGGCCAGGTACATCGCGGTCACCTCGTGGAGATTCGGCAGATCGGGCCCGTGCCCGGGCAGCACCGTCCGGGCGCCCAGGCCCTGCAGCCGCTGCAGGGATTCCAGGTAGTCACGCAGGCTGCCGTCCTCGGTGTCGATGACGGTGGTGCCGCGGCCCAGCACGGTGTCGGCGGTCAGTACCGCCCCTTGCCCGTTGTCGTCGTCGAGCACGAACGACAGTGAATCGACGGTGTGGCCGGGGGTGGCCATCACCTTGATCCGCAGCCCGGCCGCGTCGATCACCTCGCCATCGGTCAGCGGACCGCCGAGGCCTCGCAGGAAGCCACTGCCGACCGAACGGACCGTGGCGCCGGTCAGGTCCACGAGCTTGTCGATGCCGCCGGTGTGGTCCTCGTGCTTGTGACTGATCAACACCAACGCGACGGTGCCCAGTTCGGCGATGCGGGCGATGTGCGCCGCATCGTCGGGTCCGGGGTCGACGATGACGATCTCGTCGCTGCCCGGACCGCGCAGCACCCACGTGTTGGTGCCCTCCAGGGTCATCAGCCCCGGGTTGTCGCACAGCAGCACCGAGGCCGATTCGGTCACCGGCCGTAACAGCCCGTAGGCCGGGTGTTGCATGACGACGCGGTTGCCTCTCCTCATGCTCGATCGCTTACGCGATCTCGGCGATGATCTCGACTTCGACCGGCGCGTTGCGCGGCAGTTCCGACACGCCGACGGCCGAACGCGCATGCGCGCCCGCCTCGCCGAAGATCTCGCCGAACAGTTCGGAGGCGCCGTTGACGACGCCGGGCTGTCCGCTGAATCCGGCTGCGGAGGCGACGAACCCGGTCACCTTGACGATCCGGACGACGGAGTCGATGCCCACCAGTGCGTGCACGGCGGCCAGCGCGTTGAGGCCGCAGACCCGGGCCAGCTCGTTGCCCTGCTCGGGGCTGATCTCCGCGCCGACCTTGCCGGTGGCCAGCAGCTCGCCGGCTTGGATCGGCAGCTGACCGGCGGTGTAGACGAGGTTGCCGGTCCGGACGGCGGGGACGTACGCGGCCAGCGGAGCGACGACGTCCGGCAGTTCGATGCCGAGTTCGGCCAACCGCTGAGAGTTGGTCACTTCGGCCGCTTCAGGTAGGCCACGTGCTGCTCGCCGGTCGGGCCGGGCAGCACGGAGACCAGCTCCCAGCCGTCCTGTCCCCACTGATCGAGAATCTGTTTCGTGGCGTGGGTCAACAACGGCACCGTGGCGTATTCCCACCGGGTTGGTTCGCTCATGGCCCGAGCCTATCGGTCGGACACCCAGGCTTGGTTAGCATGCACTGGTGGCAACCACAGAGAGCGGCGCCAAACACGTCGGCTGGCCGTCGAGGCTGACAAAGGCCCGGCTGCATTTCGTTTCCGGCAAGGGCGGCACCGGCAAGTCCACCGTCGCAGCGGCACTGGCGCTGGCCCTGGCGGCCGGCGGCCGCAAGGTGCTGCTGGTGGAGGTCGAGGAGCGGCAGGGCATCGCGCAGTTGTTCGACGTGCCACCGCTGCCGTATGAGGAAGTCAAGGTGGCCACGGCCGATGGCGGCGGACAGGTCAACGCGCTCGCGATCGACATCGAGGCCGCGTTCCTGGAGTACCTCGACATGTTCTACAACCTCGGCCTGGCCGGCCGGGCCATGCGCCGCATCGGTGCCATCGAATTCGCGACCACGATCGCGCCCGGTCTGCGTGACGTTCTGCTCACCGGCAAGATCAAAGAAATCGTGACGCGTACCGCCAAGGACGCCAAGGGCAAGCGCGGCGTCTACGACGCCGTGGTGGTGGATTCCCCTCCCACCGGCCGCATTCCGCGGTTCCTGGACGTCACCAAGGCGGTCTCCGACCTCGCCAAGGGCGGGCCCGTGCACTCGCAGGCCGACGGTGTGGTCAAGCTGCTGCACTCCGAACAGACCGCGATCCACCTGGTGACGCTGCTGGAAGCGCTGCCCATCCAGGAGACGCTCGAAGCCATCGACGAGCTCACCGAGATGGGACTGCCGATCGGTAGCGTCATCGTCAACCGCAACATCCCGGCCTACCTGCCTGCCGAGGATCTGGCCAAGGCGGCCGAGGGTGACATCGACGCCGACGCCGTCCGCGCGGGCCTGGAGAAGGCTGGAATCACGTTGGCGGACAACGATTTCGCCGGTCTTCTGACCGAGTCCATCCAGCACGCCACCCGGATCGCCGCACGCGCCGAGAGTGCCGAACTCCTCGATGCCATCGACGTACCCCGCCTTGAGCTGCCGTCGCTGGCCGATGGTGTCGACCTGGGCAGTCTCTATGAACTCGCCGAAGCACTGGAACAGCAGGGGGTCCGATAGTGAGCGCCAAACCGTCCGCCCTTGACATGCACACCATCCTGTCCGACACCGCCAACCGCGTCGTAGTGTGTTGCGGCGCAGGCGGAGTCGGCAAGACCACCACCGCAGCCGCAATGGCGCTGCGGGCCGCGGAGTACGGCCGCACCGTCGTGGTGCTGACCATCGACCCGGCCAAGCGTCTGGCCCAGGCGCTGGGGATCAAGGATCTCGGGAACACCCCGCAGCGGGTTCCGCTGGCCCCGGAGGTCACCGGGGAACTGCACGCGATGATGCTGGACATGCGCCGCACGTTCGACGAGATGGTGGTGCAGTACTCCGGACCGGACCGCGCCGACTCCATTCTGGAGAACCAGTTCTACCAAACCGTGGCGACCTCGCTGGCCGGCACGCAGGAGTACATGGCGATGGAGAAGCTCGGCCAGCTGCTGGCCGAGGACAAGTGGGATCTGGTGGTGGTGGACACCCCGCCGTCGCGCAACGCCCTGGACTTCCTCGATGCCCCGAAGCGGTTGGGCAGCTTCATGGACAGTCGGCTGTGGCGGATGCTGCTGGCGCCGGGACGTGGGATCGGCCGGTTGGTCACCGGCGCGGTCGGGCTGGCGATGAAGGCCCTGTCCACGGTGCTCGGATCGCAAATGCTTTCCGACGCAGCAGGTTTCGTACAGTCACTGGACGCGACCTTCGGCGGGTTCCGCGAGAAGGCCGACCGTACCTATGAATTGCTCAAGCGCCGCGGCACTCAGTTCGTGGTGGTGTCGGCGGCCGAGCCCGACGCACTGCGCGAGGCCTCGTTCTTCGTCGACCGGCTGTCGAACGAGCACATGCCGCTGGCCGGGCTGATCCTGAACCGCACCCATCCCATGCTGTGCGATCTGCATGCCGACAAGGCAGAGGAAGCCGCCGACGAGTTGGCGGCAGAGGGTTCGGACTCACTGGCCGAGGCCGTGCTGCGGATCCACGCCGACCGGGCCCACACCGCCAAGCGCGAGATCCGGCTGCTGTCCCGGTTCACCGGCGCCAACCCGCATGTGGCGATCGTCGGGGTGCCGTCACTACCGTTCGATGTCTCCGATCTCGACGCGCTGCGCGCGATCGCCGATCAGATCACCGGAGAGGCGGCCGAGCCCGCCTGACATCAGGCGGGCGGCGCAGCCGCGGTGTGGTGTGAAGGATTGCGGGTCAGACGGCGCTGCGGTGGTGCTTGCGCTGGGCTGCGAAGAACTCGGCCCAGGAGATGACTTCGGGATGCTGCTTGAGCAGGGCACGCCGCTGCCGCTCGGTCATTCCGCCCCAGACGCCGAACTCCACGCGGTTGTCGAGTGCATCGGCACCGCATTCGAGGATCACCGGGCAGTGGCGACAGATCACCGCGGCCTTGCGTTGCGCGGCACCCCGCACGAACAGCTCGTCCGGGTCGGCTTGACGGCATCGTGCCTGTGAAACCCAGGCGATCCGGGCTTCACCCTCGCCTCGATGGACCAGATTCGTGGCGGGGGCGGAAGCGTTCATCTTGTCTGCGACAGTTCTTGTACCTGACACCAGCGATCCCTTCGTTCCTGTCATCTCCCCAGATGACGGGCGTTGAACCTTCCGGTGTAGAACGCTATTGCGATCTACGCCACATTGCGACAGCCCGTGTTACCTGGATCGCACTGTGTGTCCAAGCTAGGTGGTCAGAGGGTATTTACGCAACAGTTTGTCGCCCACTTTTTTGGGACGGCCGTGCCGTCTGACCGGGGTCGGTGCGCACTGAGGTGTTTCTGCAGGCAAGCGCGATATGCCCGCGGGGCCCGCTCACGGGCAGCGCCGCTCGGCGACCTGGCTACTCTGTACCCATGCCGGAGCCGCCGACACGACCGCCCGCGCAGCCACCCCAAGCGGTCACCATCATCAAACTCGCCTGGTGCGTCCTGCTCGCGAGTGTGCTGGTGGCCACCTTCATGTTCCCGTTGGTGGGTGGATTCGGCCTGATGTCGAACCGGGCTTCCGACGTGGTGGCCAACGGATCGGCCGCCCTCGTCGACGGTGAGGTTCCGCAGGTCTCGACCATGGTTGATGCCAAGGGCAACACCATCGCGTGGCTGTATTCACAGCGGCGCTTCGAGGTGCCGAGCGATCAGATCGCCAACACCATGAAGCTCGCGCTGGTCTCCATCGAGGACAAGCGGTTCGCCGAACACAACGGTGTGGACTGGCAGGGCACCCTGACCGGTCTGACCGGATATATGCGCGGTGATTCCGACACCCGCGGCGGTTCGACCATCGAGCAGCAGTACGTGAAGAACTACCAGCTGCTCGTCATCGCCCAGACCGACGCCGAGCGCCGCGCCGCGATCGAGACCACGCCGGCTCGCAAACTGCGTGAGATCCGGATGGCCTTGACGCTCGACAAGACCTTCACCAAGCCCGAGATCCTGACGCGGTATCTGAACCTGGTCTCGTTCGGCAACGGTGCGTTCGGCGTTCAGGACGCCGCGCAGACCTATTTCGGCGTCAACGCCTCCGAGCTGAACTGGCAGCAGGCCGCGCTGCTGGCCGGCATGGTGCAGTCCACCAGCGCGCTGAACCCGTACACCAACCCTGACGGCGCCCTGGCCCGGCGGAACCTGGTGCTGGACACCATGATCGACAACATCCCGCAGGAGGCCGACGCACTGCGGGCCGCCAAGCAGCAGCCGTTGGGCATCCTGCCGCAGCCCAACGAACTGCCCCGTGGCTGCATCGCGGCCGGTGACCGGGCGTTCTTCTGCGATTACGCGCTGGAATACCTGGCCCGCGCCGGGCTGTCCAAGGAGCAGGTGGCCAAGGGCGGTTACCTGATCAAGACCACGCTGGATCCCGATGTGCAGGGCTCGGTGAAGTCGGCGATCGACAGCATCGCCCGCCCGGACGCACCCGGCATCGCCAGCGTGATGAGCGTGGTCAAGCCGGGCAAGGAATCCCACCCGGTCCTGGCGATGGGCAGCAACCGCACCTACGGTCTGAACACCGATGCCGGCGAGACCATGCAACCGCAGCCGTTCTCGCTCGTCGGCGACGGCGCCGGATCGATCTTCAAGATCTTCACCACGGCCGCGGCCATGGACATGGGGATGGGCATCAACACCCAGCTGGCGGTGCCCGGGTTCTTCCAGGCCAAGGGACTCGGCAGCAGTGACACCCCGGGGTGCCCGAAGGAAACCTGGTGCGTGAAGAACGCCGGCGGCTACCGGGGTTCGATGAGCGTCACCGATGCGCTGGCCACCTCACCGAACACCGCGTTCGCCAAGCTGATCTCGCAGATCGGTGTGCAACGGTCGGTCGACATGGCGGTGAAGCTGGGCCTGCGGTCCTACGCGTTGCCCGGCACCGCCCGCGACTACGACCCGGACAGCAATGAAAGCCTGGCCGACTTCGTCAAGCGCCAGAACATCGGTTCGTTCACGCTGGGCCCCATCGAGGTCAATGCGCTCGAGTTGTCGAATGTGGCGGCCACCCTGGCCTCCGGCGGCACCTGGTGCCCGCCCAATCCGATCGGCCAGGTGCTCGATCGCCACGGTCAGGAGGTGTCGGTGACCACCGAGACCTGCGATCAGGCGGTGCCTGAGGGTCTGGCCAACACCCTGGCCAATGCGATGAGCAAGGACGATCAGGCCGGAGGCACCGCCTCCGGGTCGGCCGGTTCGGTCGGCTGGGACCTGCCGATGTCGGGCAAGACCGGCACCACCGAGGCGCACCGGTCGTCGGGCTTCCTGGGCTTCACCAATCAGTACGCCGCGGCCAACTACATCTACGACGATTCCACCAGCCCCGGCGAGCTGTGCTCGTTCCCGCTGCGCCAGTGCGGCGACGGCAACCTGTTCGGCGGTAACGAACCGGCCCGTACCTGGTTCACGGCGCTCAAGCCGATCGCCAACAACTTCGGCCCGGTCGCCCTGCCGCCGACAGATCCGCGCTACGTCGACGGCGGCCCCGGCTCCGTGGTCCCGACCGTGACCGGACTGGATGAGACGGCCGCGCGCCAGCGGCTCAAGGAATCCGGATTCCAGGTGGCCGACGGCTCCGCCTCGGTCAACAGCAGCTCGCGCGCCGGCACCGTCGTCGGCACCGCGCCCAGCGGCCAGACCATTCCGGGCTCGATCATCACGATCCAGGTCAGTAACGGGATCCCGCCGGCCCCGCCACCGCCCGAGTTCCCGTTCCCACTGCCGGGCGGCCCGCCACCTGAGATCGGCCAGACAGTCGTCGAGATCCCGGGGTTGCCTCCGATCACCGTCCCGGTGCTCGGCCCTCCACCGCCCCCGTGACCATCGGTTCGCAGTAGGCTTGCCTGCATGTCAGTAAAGAAGGCAGCTGCCGTCACCGCCGGTTCGCTGGTTGCCGGGATCGGCTACGCGACCCTCATCGAGCGCAATGCGTTCGTGCTGCGGGAAGCGACCATGCCGGTACTGGCCCCTGGCTCGTCACCCCTTCGGGTGCTGCACCTGTCCGATCTGCACATGCGTCCCAACCAGCGCCGTAAGCAGGCCTGGCTGCGTGATCTGGCACGCCTCGAACCCGATCTGGTGGTCAACACGGGCGACAACCTGGCCCATCCGAAGGCCGTGCCCGCCGTCGTGCAGTCACTGAGCGACCTGCTGTCCGCGCCCGGCCTGTTCGTGTTCGGCAGCAACGACTATTTCGCGCCGCGCCTGAAGAACCCGCTGAACTACCTCACCAACCCGGACCATCGGACGCACGGTGAACCGTTGCCGTGGCAGGACCTGCGCGCGGCGTTCACCGAGCGTGGCTGGCTCGACATGACCCACATCCGTCGGGACGTCGAGGTGGCCGGGCAGCACATCGCGGTGGCCGGCGTCGACGATCCGCACCTCAAGCGCGACCGCTACGACACCATCGCCGGCCGGGCCAACGGCGCGGCGAACCTGACGTTGGGGCTCACGCACTCCCCCGAACCGCGGGTGTTGGACCGCTTCGCCGCCGACGGCTATCAGCTGGTGCTGGCCGGGCACACCCATGGCGGGCAGCTGTGCCTCCCGTTCTACGGGGCCATCGTGACCAACTGCGAGCTCGACCGGTCGCGGGCCAAGGGCGCCTCGAAGTGGGGTTCCCACATGCAGTTGCACGTGTCCGCGGGTATCGGCACGTCGCCGTTCGCGCCGGCGCGGTTCTGCTGCCGCCCCGAGGCCACCCTGCTGACGCTCGTCGCAGCGCCGACCGGCGGCGGCCACGTCGGGATCAGGGCCGGGCAATCCAGCCCGGCCGTCTCGGCCCGGTGAGCCAACCGGGCTGCACCGCGTCGCGTCCTCGGCCACGCCGGTGGGTCGACAATGCGGTGCGGCTGATCGAGGCCGATTCGAAACGCAGCGCCGACACCCATCTGTTGCGTTATCCGCTGCCGACCAAGTGGCGCGACGAGATCGACGTCGCGTTGTATCTCAAGGACGAGTCCACCCACATCACCGGCAGCCTCAAGCACCGGCTGGCCCGCTCCCTGTTCCTGTACGGCTTGTGCAACGGCTGGATCGGCGAGGGCACCACGATCATCGAGGCGTCTTCGGGGTCGACGGCGGTGTCCGAGGCCTACTTCGCCGCACTGCTCGGCCTGCCGTTCATCGCAGTGATGACCGAGTCGACCAGTGCCTCCAAGATCGCGCTGATCGAAGCCCAAGGCGGCCGTTGCCATTTCGTCGCCGAGTCGTCGCAGGTGTACGCCGAGGCCCAGCGGTTGGCCGAGGAGACCGGCGGGCACTACCTGGACCAGTTCACCAACGCCGAACGGGCCACCGACTGGCGTGGCAACAACAACATCGCCGAGTCGATCTACGAGCAGATGCGTCTGGAACCGCACCCGGTTCCGGAGTGGATCGTGGTGGGCGCCGGCACCGGTGGCACCAGTGCGACCATCGGCCGCTACATCCGCTACCGCAGGCACGCCACGCAGTTGTGTGTCGTCGACCCGGAGAACTCCGCGTTCTTCCCCGGCTACGCGCAGGGCCGCGACGACGTCGTCACGGGCGCATCGTCGCGCATCGAGGGCATCGGCAGGCCGCGGGTCGAGCCGTCGTTCCTGCCGGGGGTGGTCGATCAGATGATCACCGTCCCCGACTGCGGGTCGGTGGCCGCGGCGCATCACGCCAGCCGAGTGCTGGGCCGCCGCGTCGGCCCGTCGACCGGAACCAACCTGTGGGGCGCGTTCCAGCTATTGGCAGAGATGATCGCGCACGGCCGCAGCGGGTCGGTGGTGACACTGCTGGCCGACAGCGGTGACCGCTACGCGGATACCTACTTCGATGCCGACTGGCTCAGCGCCCAGGGGCTGGAACTGTCGGAATCGGCGGAGGTGCTGTCGGAGTTCGAGCGTTCGGGCAGCTGGTCCTGATCCGTCTCGGCCGTCAAGAACAGCCAAAACGCTGCCAGCGCGAAGAACCCCAGGTAAATGGTGGCGCCCAGGACGGTCATGAGTACTCCAGTCGATTCGGATGTCGTCAGTGGGTAGAACACCGCCGACACCCTCATTGCTTCCCGTCGCTTCCCGGCGCCGGTCGCCGTTGCGTCCCGTTGCCGATTTCCACACCAGGGCTGTGGTCCGCGCCGGCGCACCGCCCAGAGGTAGAAACCGGCGCAGAGGTGGCCGTTTGGCGTCCGAGGTACCCGGTGCGATACGCTGTCGGAGCTTCACACGGGGTGTGGCGCAGCTTGGTAGCGTGCTTCGTTCGGGACGAAGAGGTCGTGGGTTCGAATCCCGCCACCCCGACTCGTGTGATCAAGGCCCAGACCAGAGAAATCCGGTCTGGGCCTTTTCGATTCCGGTCGACAGCTTGCCTATCCCGGTAGTCCTTGTTCTTCCGGCGGCAGTGGAGCAGGTCCCTTGATTCCCGGAGTAGCCATGGGGATCTCGGGTGCCTGCGCGGGGTTGGACGGCGCGATGGTTACCCCGGTCTGCATCGGAGATGCCGGCTCGGACCCGAGAAGCGAGGCGGGATGACTCTGCAGGCCTCCGACGACCCCGAACACACTCAGCGCAACAACAGCGCATCCACCAATCACGGTCGAGAACTTGATGCCGAAATTACTCATATCGAACCAATCCATTGAAAACATAGAACTTCTATGCAATGGAAAACGTTGCGGCCCCGGCATCTATTCCCAATTCGGGCCTATCGCCGACGCGTCAGGCGCCGTCACTCATGTTGATGGCCTTTCTTGCCGTGGCCCCTGCCATTCCCGTTGCCGTTGCCGTTACCATTCCGCTGGTCTTGACCGTTCCCGTTCCAGTTGCCCCACTCCCCTTCGTCCTCGGGCAGCGTCGGGGTGACGGTCGGGATGCTTGGCGCGGCAGGCACGATCGGCTCGACAGTGGTGGTCACCGGCGTCACGGCCGGCGCGCGCTGCGGCGGCGGATCGGCGATCAACAGGATGACCCCGAGGATGCCGGCCACCGCAACGGCCAGTCCGGCGAGCACCATCCGGACGCGCGACCGCCGGGTCGGCAGCGGGGCAGGCAGCATCAGGGTCGCGGGAGGAGCGGTCGGGGCGGCGTGCAATGCCGCCCGCATCTCGACGGCGTCGGCGAAGCGGTAGGCCGGGTCCCGCGCCATCGCGCGCTCCAGCACGTGAATCAGAGCGGGGTCGACGTCGGGGCGCAGCATGCCGATCGGCATCGGGGCTTCGTCGACGACGGCGCGCATGGTGGCGATCGGATGGTCCCGGGCGAAGGGCCGCCGTCCGGTCAGCGCCTCGTAACCGAGGACACCGACGGCGTACAGATCGTCCGACACCGTCGCCGGCTGGCCCGTAATCCGTTGCGCGCTGAGGTAATCCGGCGTGCCGAACACGGTTCCGACGTGCGTGTGGGCGGTTCCGGCCGTCTTGGCGATACCGAAGTCGGCAAGCTTGGCGGTGCCCGAGCTGGTGATCAGGACGTTGCCAGGTTTGATGTCGCGGTGCAGGATGCCCGCGCCGTGGGCGGCGGTCAGCGCACCCAGCAGGTCGGCCAGCACCCAGCGCACCCGGTCGGCGGACAGCGGTCCGGCCGCGATCTCCTCGGCCAGGGTCGGCCCGGGCAGCCGTTCCATCACGATGTAGGGCGTCCCGTGGTCTTCACCGCTGTCGTGGACCGCGACGATATTGGGATGGTTCAGCGCGGCGGCGGCGCGCGCTTCGTCCTCGAATCGCCGACGCGTCACCTCGTCGGCGGCCAGCGCCGGATAGAGCAGTTTGATCGCGACCGGGCGCGACAGCCGGGTGTCCCAGCCATCGCGCACCTCGGCCATGCCGCCTCGGCCGAGCACGCCACGTAGCTCGTAGCGGCCGGCGAGCGCCGCCGTCATAGATCTCCCCTCCGCCGTGCGCTTGGCTCCAAGTATCCCGGAATGCTGTTCTGCGGCATGCTGGCACCATGCCCAGGTTCAGGTTGGAACCCGCCGACGCCGCCTTCTTCAGCACGGCGCCGCACATCTTCACCTATCAGAAGCGGTTCGCCGCATCGCCCGAGAAGGTGTGGGAGTCGCTGGTCTCCGATGAGTCCCTGGCTGCCTGGGGACCGTCGGTCAACAAAGTCGAGTGGCTGGCGCCGCGGCCGTTCGGCGTCGGGACCTCTCGCGAGGTGACGCTGGCACCTGGAGTGGTCCGGGTGCACGAGACGTTCTTCCGGTGGGAGGAGGGCCGGCGGTACTCGTTCACCGTCGACCACGCCAACATTCCGTCACTGCGCCGGTTCGCCGAGGACTACCTGGTCGAACCCGCAGGCGACGGAGAAACGCAGTTCACCTGGATCGTGGCGATCGAGCCGAAGCCGTTGTTCGCGATCCCGTTCAAGGGCCTGGCGCCGGTGGTCAAAGCAGCGTTCGGGCGCCTGGCCTCCGACGGCCAGCGCTATTTCGCCCGAGTGTGACCGAGGTCCCAACCAAGCAGTTGATAGCGTCGGCCGATGGCCGCGCTGAGCTGGATCGCCGAACTGCTGCAGTTCGATCGCGATGGTGATGACTTCTGCATTCGGGAACCGCGCAGAGGGGCGACCGAGCGGCTGTTCGGCGGGCTGATCGCCGCCCAATCACTGGGCGTGGCCGGAGCCACGGTCGATGGCGGTAAGCGTCCGCAATCGCTGCACGCCTACTTCGTCCGCGGCGGCCGCTACGACGCCGACGTCGAGTTCCACGTCGACCGCACCCGCGACGGACGCGCGTTCGCGACCCGGCACGTCACCGCCAGCCAGGACGGCAAGGTGATCCTGGAGATGCTGGCGTCGTTCCATCAACCCGAGCCCGGTCTGGACTGGTCCCCCGACGCCCCGCCCACCCTCGAGTTCGACGCAGCGGCCCCCAAGCTCGACGTCATGGACTTCGGCGACAAGTTCGACCTACGGACCATGCCCGACGACACGTCGGAGTTCGCGGTGTCGCCGTTCTGGATCCGCAGCCAGGTCGAGATCGAGGACGATCCGCTGATCCGGGCCTGCACCCTGGCCTTCATGTCGGATCTCGGTCCGGTCCCCTCGGCGCTACCGCCGATGGTCCCGCTTCGCGCCGACCTTGGCTTCGCCGCCAGCCTGGACCACTCGATCTGGTTCCATCGCCCGTTCTTGCCCTGCGACTGGCACCGATATGAGTTGCAGTCGGCGAACCACAACGATTCCCGTGGCCTGGCCCGCGGCTCGCTGTACGACGCGGCCGGCGCACTGATCGCCAGCGTCAGCCAGGAAGCGCTCTGGCGGATTCCGGTCTAGCTCCACGTTTGTCACCGCCGCATGGCGGGCAACCGGTGGCATGAAGATCTCCGATGTCACGTCCTGGCCGGTCGAGATCGGTGCCGCGATGCGGCACCGACGGCTGTTCCACCCGAACGGTGTGCTGGCGCGGGGTCATCTGGAGCGCACCGCACCCGCAGGCCGGGGCCTGCCGCTCTACTCGTGCGATGTGGTGGGCAGGTTGTCAAAAGGGATCGGGACCCCGGATTCGGTGCCGGACATCGCCGGCCTGGCGTGGCGGATGCCACCGCAGCTGTCGGGCACACCGTGGGATGTGCTGTTGGCCTCCACACTGGCCGGCAATCGATTTGTCTTGTGGCCGGCCAATTCCTGGGCAGGGATCACGTTCTCGAGTGTGATGCCGTTGAGATTCGAGGGCGCGCTGTGGTGGCTGCGAGCCCGTCTCACCACCGACTTCGATGGCGCCGGGCTTTCGCTCGGCAGCGTGGACCAGCAATTGGAACGCGGTGGGGTTGAGTTCGACATCGAGCAGTCCCCCGCCGCCGGCGAATTCGAGCCCGTCGCCCGACTGTCACTGTGCGAGAAGCTGCCCCACGGCCGTGACGTGTCGTTCGATCCTGCTTTGCACGAGGCCGACGGGGTTCGCCTGGTGCCCACATGGCTGGCCGACATCCGCCGCAGCGCATATCACAGCAGTCGCGTCGGGCGCGATGCTGAGTAGCGTTCAGTCGGGCGGTTCGTGCGTCGTGCTCTCGCTGGTGTCGACGTCCGGCGTGTCCTCCGGAACGTCCTTTGCCCGGGCGGGCTTGTCGCCCGCAGCACCGTTCTTCTCGCGGTGCTCTTCGTCGTAGATCCCTTTACCGGTTGGCATGCGCTTGAGATACCCGTCGTCGTGGGTTTCAACGCATCGCCGACAGCTACAGCCGCGCCTTGACCGCCGCTGACAACCGCGCGCCGTCGGCCTTGCCCGCGGCAATTGCCGTCGCGGCCTTCATCACCTGACCCATCTGGCGCATGCCGGGCCGTTCCCCGGTCTGCTCGGCGACCTGTGCGATGGCGGTGTCGGCGACGTCGGCCAGTTCGGCGTCGGTCAACGGGGTGGGCAGGTACTCGTCGATCACCCGGGCCTCGGCATGCTCGTTGGCTGCCAACTCACCCCGGCCGTTCTGGGTGTAGATCTCGGCGGCCTCGCCGCGCTTCTTCGATTCGCGGGCCAGCACCGCGATCACCTCGGCGTCGGACAGTTCCCGGGCCTGCTTACCCGAGACCTCTTCGCTCTGGATCGCCGCCAGCATCATGCGCAGGGTGGCGGTGCGCAGCTTGTCCTGCGACTTCATCGCGCCGGTCAGATCCGCGCGCAGCTTGTCCTTGAGCTCGGCCATAGCGTCAACCTAGCCGCGATCAGTCGTCGCCCGCCACGAATTTCGCGTCGACCGCGACCGAGACCTCGATATCGGCGGGTGCGAACTCGATTTCAGGCGCCGCGCCGCCGCGTACTGCCATGGCACGCATCATCGGCGGGGACGACGAATCGTCGGGCGGCCGGCACACCATCCCGGCGTCCCCGATCGCCACCGGCCGCACCGGACCGAGGGCCAGTGCATCGGAATAGCGCTGGGCCTTGGTGACGGCGTCCTGCACGGCCCGGGTCTGGACCTGGGTGACGAGCTCCTCGCGATGTTCGGCGGTCAGCGCCCATTCGATCCGCGACAACGAAAAGCCGCCGGTGTCGGTGACATGGCCGCCGACCCATCGCGACAGTGCGGTGAAATCGCTGAACTTGACCTGGATGTCGACACTTGCGTGGTGCACGAGCGGCAGTTGCTTGCCCTCGTTGTTCCAGGGTCGGTTGGCCCAGGTGCGCACCTGACCGGTGGACCACCAGGTGACCGGGCCGGTGTCGGGCTTGTGCAGCGGGGTGATCGAGGATTTCACCGTGTCCAGGTCGCGCACCACGCGTTCGTACGCCGGTTCGATCGCCGGGCCCTCGTAACCGAGCGTGGCATGGACCGTCGCACGCTCCGGCTGCCGAAATGCGGAAAAAGACCCACGCACGATGATCTCGGTCGGCATGGGTCCACCGTAGTTGCTGACGGGAACTACGGTGAGAGGATGACGAGCGGTCGGCCATATGCGGGGAGTGTCATCCCGCTTCGCCCGTTGAGCCTGACCGACATCTTCAACGGCTCCCTCGCCTACGTGCGCACCAATCCGAAGGCGACGCTGGGTCTTGCCACCGTGGTCGTTCTCGCATCGCAGATCGTCACGCTCGCGCTGCAGATCGGGCCGCTGTCCGCACTCGGCGAATTCGACCCCGCACTGCAGGGCGAGACGCCGTCGTCCGGGACCATCGCGGTGTTCGCGATCGGGGCGTTCGTCGGAATCGTCGTCACGACGCTGGCCTCGCTTCTGCTCAGCGGCATGCTCACGGTGGTGATCGGCCGCTCGGTGTTCGGCGGCAGTATCACCATCGGCGAGGCCTGGCGTCGGCTGCGCGGACGGTTACCGGCGCTGATCGGGTTGACCGTGTTGCAGGCGCTGGCCCTGGTCGTGATCGTCGGCATCGTCGCGGTCGTGATCGTCGGAGCCGGTGCGCTCGGCGGCGGGTTGGCCGCGTTCGCCATCGGTATGCCGCTCGTACTGCTCACGTTGCTCGGTGTGCTCTACGTGTCGACGGTTCTGCTGTTCGCCCCCGCGGTGATCGTGCTGGAGCACCTTGGCATCGTCGATGCGGTCAAGCGGTCATTCACGTTGGTGAACAAGGACTTCTGGCGGGTGTTCGGCATCTGGGTCCTGGCCACCATCGTGGCCGCGGTGATGGCCTGGGGGGTGGGTGCGCCGTTCAACGTGGCGGGACAGATCATGACGATGGTCGCCGAAGGACCGACGGTGCCTGGACTGATCCTCACTGCCGTCGGTGGAGCGATCGGGCAGATCGTCACCGCACCGTTCAGCGCGGGCGTGGTGGTGTTGCTCTACGCCGACCGGAGGTTCCGCGCCGAGGCCTTCGACCTGATGCTGCAGACGGGCGCGGGTGCACCGGTGGAAACTACCGACCAACTATGGCTGCCGCGGTACGTCTGAGGTGACGGGCATCGACATCGACCGTGACGCTGCGCATGACGCCGCGCAGAACGAGCTGACCAAACCGATCTATCCCAGGGCTTCACCGACCGATCAGATCGGCGACTGGATCAACGATCTGCTGTACCGGATCACCGCGGCAGGCTCGACGATCCCCGGTGGCTGGTTCACCATCTCGGTGCTGGCCATCCTGCTCGTGGTGGCCGTCGTGGTGGCGGTGCGGATCGCACGGCGCACCTTGCGTACTGCGCGCAGCGGTGACCACGCCCTGTTCGGCAGTCAGGAGCTCAGCGCCGCACAGCACCGTTCGATCGCTGAACAATATGCCGCACAGGGTGATTGGTCGGCCGCGATTCGTCACCGGGTCCGCGCGCTGGCCCGCCATCTTGAGGAAACCGGGGTGCTCGACGCAGTCCCGGGCCGTACCGCGACCGAACTCGCCCGCGACGCCGCGACGGCACTGCCGGCCCTGTCGACCGGACTGTTCAGCGCGGCAAGCACATTCAACGACGTCACCTACGGCGAGCAACCGGGTACCGAGGCGGCCTACCGGGAGATCGCGGCGCTCGACGAGGCCGGGGTGCCATGAGCGCCGATTCGATCAGACACCGATTCCGCACGGCACGCTGGGTACTGCTGGCACTCGCTGTGATCGTCGCGGTTTCCGTCGTGACGGTGTACCTGACCGCACCGCGCCCGGGTGGCGCGCTGGATCCCGAGTCGACGTCGCCCGAGGGAACGCACGCGTTGGTCAGTCTGCTGCGCGACCACGGTGTCGAGGTGATCACCGCGACCGATGTCGGCCAGGTGCAGCAAGCCGCCCGGCCCGGCACCCTGCTGGTGGTGGCGCAGACGATGTTTCTGTCCAGCGACAAGACCGTCGACCGGCTCGCCGGCACCCCCGGCGACCTCCTGTTGGTCGCACCGTCCGGACTCGTCCGCGAGAAGCTGGCGCCGCAGATCCGGCTCGACAAGCCGACGGAGTTCGGCGGTGACGAGCCGGATTGCCAATTGCCCGAGGCAAACCGCGCCGGAACCGCACAGCTGGGCACAACCGATACCTATACCGCGGCCGACGGTACGGCGTTGACGTCGTGCTACGACGGCGCGGTGGTCCGCTACCACGACGGGGCGCGCACCGTCACGGTCGTCGGCACCGGCTCCTTCATGACCAACGCCCGCCTGCTCAAGGAGGGCAACGCGGCACTGGCGATGAATCTGGCCGGCGCCGCACCGCGGGTTATCTGGTATGCACCACAGCATTTCGAGGCCGAGTCGACCGGGGACGGCACGCTGTCGGACCTGATGCCGCCGCAGATCCGGTGGATCGTCCTGCAGCTGTGCCTGGTGGTGGCTCTGCTCGCGGCGGCGCAGGCGCGGCGTCTCGGCCCGCTGGTCGCCGAATCCCTACCCGTGGTGGTCCGCGCGTCGGAGACCGTCGAGGGGCGTGGCCGCCTGTACCGCTCCCGCCGGGCCCGCGACCGGGCCGCCGATGCCCTGCGCGCCGCCGCGTTGGGCCGGATGCTGCCCCGACTCGGCCTGAACTCCTCGGCGCCACCACAGGCGGTGGCCGCCGCTGTCGCCGCGCGGTGCGGCACCGCATCGAACTCGGCCGGGCACATCCTGTTCGGCCCACCGCCTGCGACCGACGCCGACCTCGTCCACCTCGCACACCAACTCGACGACATCGAAAGGCAGGTCGCGCAGTCGTGACTCAGCCCCACCCAGAGAATGCCGGCTCCGATTCGGCCCGTGACGCCCTGCTGGCCCTGCGCAACGAGATCGCCAAGGTGGTGGTCGGTCAGGATGCGGTGATCAGCGGACTGGTGGTCGCGCTGCTGTGTCGCGGGCACGTCCTGCTCGAAGGCGTGCCGGGGGTGGCCAAGACCCTGCTGGTGCGCACCCTGGCTGCGGCCCTGCAGTTGGAGTTCAAGCGCGTGCAATTCACGCCGGACCTGATGCCCGGCGACGTCACCGGCTCGCTGGTGTACGACGCGCGCACCGCCGAGTTCGAATTCCGCGCCGGCCCCGTATTCACCAACCTGCTGCTGGCCGATGAGATCAACCGGACGCCACCGAAAACCCAGGCGGCACTTCTGGAAGCCATGGAGGAGCGTCAGGTCAGTGTCGACGGCACCCCTCGGCCGCTGCCCGACCCGTTCATCGTGGCAGCCACCCAGAACCCGATCGAGTACGAGGGCACGTATCAGCTGCCCGAGGCTCAGTTGGACCGCTTCCTGCTCAAGCTCACCGTGCCGCTGCCGCCGCGGGATCAGGAGATCGCGATCCTGAGCCGGCATGCGCAGGGCTTCGACCCGCGTGACCTGTCAGCCGTGCAGCCGGTGGCCGGCGCGGCCGAGCTCGCCGCCGGGCGCGACGCGGTGCGTCGGGTCCTGGCCGGTGACGAGGTGCTCGGCTACATCGTCGACATCGTCGGGGCCACCCGGCATTCCCCGTCCCTGCAGCTCGGTGTGTCACCACGCGGCGCCACGGCGCTGCTGGCCACGTCGCGGTCCTGGGCCTGGCTGTCGGGCCGCAACTATGTGACTCCCGACGACGTCAAGGCGATGGCCCGCTCGACGCTGCGCCACCGGGTGGCGCTGCGCCCCGAGGCCGAGCTGGAGGGCGCCACCCCTGATGGAGTGCTGGACGGCATCCTGGCCGCCGTCCCGGTGCCGCGCTGATGGTTCTCACCGGCCGCGCCGGTCTGGTGGCACTGGTCTGCGTGCTGCCGATCGCGTTGGCCCCTTGGCCGGCAACGGCTTTCGCTGCGCTGGCGGCGCTGCTGGCGGTGGCGGTGGTCGCAGATGTCGCACTGGCCGGTCGCATCGGCGGCCTGCAGATCACCCGCAACGGCGAGTCCACCGCACGGCTGGGCCAGAGCGTCGAGGCCGGGCTCACCGTGCACAACACCGGACGACGGACGGTCCGCGGTGCCATCCGCGACGCCTGGCCGCCCAGCGCGACGGCGCAACCGCGTGCCCACCAGGTGAATATCGATGCGGGACAAAAGATTTCCCTGGCCACCCGATTACACCCGGTACGCCGCGGCGACCAGCGCTGCGAGCTGGTCACGGTGCG
This sequence comes from Mycolicibacterium arcueilense, assembly GCF_058536225.1. Classification (NCBI taxonomy): domain Bacteria; kingdom Bacillati; phylum Actinomycetota; class Actinomycetes; order Mycobacteriales; family Mycobacteriaceae; genus Mycobacterium; species Mycolicibacterium arcueilense. Next base: position 193,143 of record NZ_JBZTYL010000016.1, on the reverse strand, counting down.
GTCGGTCGGACCACTGGGCCTGGCGGGACGTCAACGCTCGCAGCGGCTGCCCGGACAGGTGCGGGTCCTGCCGCCGTTCCTGTCGCGCAAGCATCTGCCGTCCCGGCTGGCCAGGCTGCGGCAGCTGGACGGTGCGATCCCCGTGCTGATCCGCGGTCAGGGCACCGAATTCGACTCGCTGCGTGAGTATGTGGTCGGCGACGACGTCCGCTCGATCGACTGGCGCGCCACTGCCCGGCGCGCCGACGTCGTGGTGCGTACCTGGCGCCCGGAGCGCGACCGGCGGGTGGTGATCGTGCTCGATACCGGCCGCACCTCGGCGGGCCGGGTCGGGGTGGACCCGACCGCGCTAGATCCGGGCGGGTGGCCGCGACTGGACTGGTCGATGGACGCGGCACTGCTGCTGGCAGCCCTGGCCGCCCGCGCCGGGGATCACGTCGACTTCCTGGCCATCGACCGGGTGGCGCGCGCCGGGGTGTGGGGCGCCTCGCGCACCGAACTGCTGGCCGCGCTGGTCGCGGCGATGGCACCCTTGCAGCCCGCGCTGGTGGAATCCGATGCGACGGCGATGGTTTCGGCGGTGTCGCGCCGGGTGCGGGGCCGGGCTCTGGTGGTGCTGCTGACCGATCTGAACGCCTCGGCGCTCGACGAGGGGTTGATGACGGTGCTGCCGCTCCTGTCGTCGCGCCATCAGGTCCTGCTGGCTGCGGTGTCCGATCCGCGAGTGGACCAGTTGGCGGCGGGTCGGTCCGACGCCGCGCAGGTCTATGACGCCGCGGCCGCCGAACGGGCCCGAAACGACCGCCGGGCCATCGCGTCGCGGCTGCGCGGCCACGGGGTGGACGTGGTCGATGCCGCTCCCGAAGACCTCGCGCCGGCCCTGGCCGACCACTATCTGGCGATGAAGGCTGCGGGCAAGCTCTAGCAGTCCTTCTGGATCGGACGGTGCACACCGGGCAAGCGCTGGTGAAATTGATCGATTGAGAAAGCCTTGCCCTTCAGTATGCATTTCGTACTCTTGGGGGGTACGAAATGCATACTCGGGAGCAGAAATGGCACAGGACCGCAGTACCCCACTGCCTGCAGAACTCGCGCGGGTGCCGATGAAGACAATTCGGCCGCTCGACGCGGCGCACCACTATGCCCACCCGCGCACACAGTTAGCCCGCCTTGCCGAACGTGGTTTGCTGCACCGCTTGACCGATGGCTACTACGTGGTAGTGCCGCAGGACATGGTGGGAAACAGCTGGATGCCGGGCTTGGAAACCGCCGCGGCGGGCATCGCTTCGGCAATCTATGGCCCGGGCAGCATCGTCGTCATGGGAGTCAGCGCCGCGCGACTGCACGGAGTAATTCCGCGCGCACTGGCCACCGCGACTATCGCCGTCCCTGACCAGCACCGCCCCATCGCGCTGTCTGACCGTCCAGCAGCCGTCCGGTTCATCAAGCGAGACACCAAGAGATTGGACGCCGAACGTTACGACACCGAGCTCGGCCCGACGCTGGTGACTACACCCGAGCAGACGATCCTGGACCTTGCCAATCGTCCCAAACTTGGTGACGCCGAGATCGACATTCCGGTCGCCGTCGCAGCGCTCTACGAGCGCAGCGACAAGGACCAACTACAAGCCCTCGCAACCGAGCAGAAACGCACAGCATCACTGAAGCGGGCGAAAGCCTGGGCACGACAGTGAATACCGACGAAAAAGCCGCGGTCGCCGAGCAATTCGGCGTCGCGACCGAACAAGTCGAGCGCGACCACCTCATCTCCCACCTCCTTGCCTTCCTCAGCCGGGACTTTGGCGACCGAATCCACTTCATCGGTGGAACCGCGCTCGCCCGAACGCATCTCTCGAACGGGCGGCTAAGCGAGGACATCGACCTCATCGCGGTCGGCGACCGCAGATCCGTAGCTGCCGGTCTGGACGCCGCCTTGCCCCGCGCGCTCGCCCGCACTCACGGTCGACTCGCCCTTGACCCGGCGCTCAGCAGCGTTCGTGACACGTACCCGGCGATCCTCCGCACCTCAGATGGACTGGCAGTACGGCTACAACTGCTGTCCCCCCGGGACCGAATCGTGTGGCCGACAGAGCGACGATCGCTGGTCCAGCGTTATTCAGATGCCCCCGCCGCCGAGCTGCTGGTGCCCACCCGCCCTGCCTTCGCAGCATCTAAGACCGCGACATGGTTCGACCGCCACGCCTCTCGCGACCTTTGGGATCTCTGGGCGCTCGACCGGATCGGCGCCATCGACGCCGAAGCCGAAAACCTTTACCGGCGCTTTGGCCCGACTAACAATCCGCCGGCCCTACGGGACTTCATGACCGCGCCGACAGAGGCCGACTGGCAAAGCCAACTCGCCGGCCAAACCCGCCTCACGGTCTCGCCCAAAGATGCCCTGACCGCCGTGCATGACGCTTGGGCACAGGTGATCGCGGCGTCGGCGAGCGGGTCAAGGCCCGCATGAACGGAAAATAATCGACGAGTCTGAAAAGAACTGGTGCCCATATCCGTCTCCTCGTCGGAGAAAGTCCCGGGGAGAGTTAGCCCACAGGCAGCACGTCGGGGGCGTCCTCGAGGTCTCCACTCTCGCCAGCCCGGGCGGCCTTGCGGCCGAAATGGAACACGTAGCCCAGGAAGGCGAGTTCGGCGGCCACACCGATGCCGATCCGCATCCAGGTGGGCAACGGCGACGGGGTTACCAATGCCTCGATCAGACCGGATATCAGCAGCACGACGGCCAGCCCGATCGCGGCCGCGACGACGGCCCGGCCCTGTTCGGCCAGTACCTGGACCCGGGGTCGGTCGCCGGGAGCGATCACCGTCCAGCCCAGCCGCATCCCCACCGCGGCGGCCAGGAACACCGCGGTCAACTCGAGTAGTCCGTGCGGGGTGATCAGGCCCAGGAAGAGATCTCCCTTGTCTGCGCTGAACATCAGCCCGGCGATGACGCCGAGGTTGGCCGCGTTCTGGAACAGCACGTACGGGATGGGCAGGCCGAGCAGGATCGCGAAAGCGATGCACTGCGCGGCCACCCAGGAGTTGTTCACCCAGACCTGCAGAGCGAACGACGCGGCGGGATGCTCGCTGTAATACGACGCGAAGTCGTTGTTCACCAATTCGTCGATCTCGCTGGGGGTTCCGATGGCCGCATGCACATCCGGGTTGCCCGACACCCACAGCGCCAGCGCGACGGTCACGATGAAGAACGCCACCGCCGATCCCAGCCACCAGCGCCAGGCCCGGTAGGCCACCACCGGGAAGGACACGGTCCAGAACCGGACGAACTCGCGCCAGAGCGGAGCGTGCGCACCCGTCACCGCGGCGCGCGCCCGGGCCACCAGCCCAGACAACCGACCGATCAGAACGGAATCCTGCGAGGCCGAACGCACCATCGAAAGGTGCGTCGAGACCCGCTGATAGAGGTCGACGAGTTCGTCCACCTCGGCACCGGTCAACCGTCGGCGTCGTTTTACCAACTGCTCCAACCGGTCCCAGGTGGGGCGATGGGCCACGACGAACGCATCGACATCCACGTGGCAGAGCGTAGTCGGTAGCGTGTGTCGGTATGGTTTGGCAGCCCGCGCCGGTGGTGACCGGGGACGCCGTCGTCCTCGACGTGGCGATCGCCCAGTTGCCGGTGCGCACACTGGCCGCATTGATCGACATTCTGGTGATCGCCGTCGGCTATGTGGCCGGTCTGGTGTTGTGGTCGATCACGTTGAGCCAGCTCGACGACGCATTGTCGGCGGCCATTCTGATCATCTTCACGGTGCTGACCCTGGTGGGTTATCCGGTGGTGATGGAGACCGCGACCCGCGGCCGCTCGCTGGGCAAGATGGCGTTGGGACTCCGGGTGGTGGCCGAGGACGGCGGCCCGGAACGCTTCCGGCAGGCCCTGTTCCGCGGGCTGGCGGGCTTTGTCGAGATCTGGATGCTCACGGGTGGGCCTGCGGTGATCTCCAGCCTGGTGTCAGCGAAGGGCAAGCGCCTCGGCGACATCTTCGCCGGGACGGTGGTGATCAGTGAGCGCGGGCCCAAATTGAACCCGCCACCGGTCATGCCGCCGGCCTTGGCCTGGTGGGCCGGCTCGCTGGAACTGTCCGGGCTCGGCCCCGAGCAGGCCGAGCTCGCCAGGCAGTTCGTGTCCCGCTCGGCCCAGCTCGACCCGCGGATACGGCAGGAGATGGGCTACCGGATCTTCTCCGAGGTGACCTCCCGCATCTCACCCCCGCCGCCGCCGGGCGCGCCGGTCGAGTACGTGTTGGCCGCGGTGCTGGCCGAACGGCACCGTCGCGCGTTGGTCAGGCTCATGCCCCAGGCGCCGGCTCCGGCGTTCCCAGCGCCGTATCCCCCGCCCTACCCGAACTCTCCTCCACCGCCTCCGACCAGCGGGTTCACCTTACCCAGCTGAGGTGTGGGACATCACTGTCCCATTTTGGCCCGGTCGTGCTACATTTTGATGCATGACCAGTTCGGCGTCGTCGCACAGCGGGCCGCGTGAGCGCACCCGCAAGGCGATTCTCGATGCCGCCATGACGGTCCTGGCCGACAATCCGTCGGCCTCGCTGACCGATATCGCCGCTGCCGCCGACGTCGGTCGCAGCACCGTGCATCGGTACTACCCGGAACGCACCGATCTCCTGCGGGCCCTGGCCCGCCACGTCCACGAGCTCAGCAACGCCGAAATCGACCGCGCGGATCCCACCCACGGTCCGGCGGATGCGGCGCTGCGCCGCGTGGTGGAAAGCCAGCTCGACCTGGGCCCCATCGTGATCTTCGTGTACAGCGAGCCGACGATCCTGGCCGATCCCGAGCTGGCCGCCTACCTCGACACCGGGGACGAGGCGATCGTCGAGGTGCTCAACCGCGCCTCTGTCGACAGGCCCGAATATCCCCCAGGATGGGCCCGGCGGGTGTTCTGGGCCCTGCTCGACGCCGGCTACGAAGCCGCCAAGCAGGACGGCACACCCCGCCACCAAATCGTCGACGCCATCATGACCAGCCTGACCGCGGGCACCATCGATCTCCCGCGCGGCTGAACGAAACTTTCTTGGAGCTCCCCGCATGTCCACCCGCCTCGACGGCTCGCCGTCGAACTCTCGCGACGGCTCGCCGTCGATGACACCGACGCCCAAACGCGCCTGGCTCGCACTCGCCGTACTTGCCCTTCCAGTCATCCTGATCGCGGTCGACAACACCGTGCTCGCGTTCGCCCTTCCGGCGATCGCCGAGGATTTCCGGCCCGCCGCATCCACCCAACTCTGGATCGTCGACGTCTACTCGCTGGTGCTGGCCGCACTACTGGTCGCGATGGGCAGCCTCGGCGACCGGCTGGGCCGGCGCCGAATGCTGCTGATCGGCGCCACCGGTTTCGCGGTGGTGTCGGTGGCGGCCGCCTTCGCGCCGAGCGCGCAGTACCTCGTGCTGGCCCGCGCCGTGCTGGGCGTGTTCGGCGCCATGCTGATGCCCTCGACGCTGTCGTTGATCCGCAACATCTTCACCGAGGCCTCCGCGCGCCGGCTGGCCATCGCGATCTGGGCCTCGTGCTTCACCGCGGGATCCACCCTCGGCCCGATCGTCGGCGGCGCGCTGTTGCAGCATTTCCATTGGGGTTCGGTCTTTTTGGTGGCCGTCCCGATCCTGCTGCCGCTGCTGATCCTCGGCCCCAAGCTGATCCCGGAGTCCCGTGACCCCAATCCGGGCCCGCTGGATCTGACCAGCGTGGCACTGTCCTTCACCGCGATGCTGCCGATCGTGTGGGCGATCAAGACCACGGCGCACGACGGGCTGTCGGTGCTGACCGTATTGGCCTTCGTGGTGGGCATCGCCTCGGGCGCGCTGTTCGTCCTTCGGCAGAAGCGCAGCGCCACCCCGATGCTCGACATCGGACTGTTCTCCTACGCACCGTTCAGCTCGTCGATCCTGGCGAACTTCCTGTCCATCGTGGGGTTGATCGGCTTCATCTTCTTCATCTCGCAGCACCTGCAGCTGGTGCTCGGCCTCTCCCCGCTGGCGGCCGGCCTGGTGACTCTGCCGGGTGCGGTGGTGTCGATGGTCGCCGGGATCAGCGTGGTCAAGCTGGCGAAACGCTTTGCGCCGCAGACCCTGATGGTCGCCGGACTGGTACTGGTTGCGGCCGGGTTCATCATGATCCTGCTGTTCCGCCACGACCTGTCGGTGGTTGCGGTGATCGTGTCGTTCATCGTGCTCGAGCTCGGCGTCGGCATCTCCCAGACGGTGTCGAACGACACCATCGTCGCCTCGGTACCGGCCGCCAAAGCCGGTGCTGCGTCGGCAGTCTCGGAGACCGCCTACGAGCTGGGCGCGGTGATCGGCACCGCCACGCTCGGTACGATCTTCACGGCGTTCTACCGCAACAACATTGCGCTGCCGGCCGGCTTGAGCCCGGCGCAGGCGGCCGACGCCGGTGAGAGCATCGGCGGCGCCACCTCCGTGGCCGCCGACCTGCCCGCGAATACTGCGGCACAACTGCTCGACTCCGCCCGCACCGCGTTCGATTCCGGGATCGCACCGACAGCGGTCATCGCGGCGATGCTCGCGCTGGCCGCGGCCGGGATCGTCGCCTACGCGTTCCGCAAGCCGGCTCAGCCGAGTTGACGCCCAGTGGCCAGTCATGACACGTGATCCGCGAAATTGCGTGTGCCAACTGGCCACTCGGCCGCACACCAGGCTTCAGCGGTAACGCAGCCCGATCAGCAGCAGGACCGCGCTGATGAATCCGGAGGCGGCGCGCACATGGTTCCACGCGGTCCAGGTGGTGAGGCAGGCCTGCCATTCGGCGGCCGCATCGGCGAGATCGACCTGGTCGAGGTGGTTGTTGAGCGGCACGTTGAACAGCATCGTGACGAGGACCCCGAGGACGCCGAAGATCGCGCCGGCCAGCAGGAACCAACTGCCGGGCCGGCCGATCTGGGCCACCGCGAACACACCGACCACCAGGGCCAGCAGGGCCGAGCCGAGAAGCATCATCAGGAACGGCGCGTTGGTGTTGGCCTCGGCGTTCATGCCGCGCATCGCGGTGATCGCTTCGACCGGACCGGTGCGGTTGAGACCGCGCATCACGAATGTGGAGAATGCGTAGTAGATCCCGCCCGCAGCTGCGCTGGCGATGGCGGCGATTGCGACGAGGACGACGACGGGGCTCATGGTCATGGCTTCAGTCAACGGCGCCGGCAAAAGACGTTCCATGGTTCAGACTCCCGTTTTCATACGTGAGCGTCTCGCCGTATCCGCACTGCGACGATGGAGACCATGACCCGCGAATTCGACGACCTGATCACCGAGGCGGACGCGGCATCGGTGGACGGCTGGGACTTCTCGTGGCTGGACCGGCGGGCCACCGAAGCCCGGCCGTCCTGGGGGTTTCAACGTCTGATGAGCGAACGGTTGGCCACGGCATCGTCGGCGCTGGACATCCAGACCGGTGGCGGTGAAGTGCTCGCCGGAGCGGCGACGTTCCCGCCGACCATGGCAGCCACCGAGTCCTGGCCGCCCAACCTCGACCGCGCGACCCGACTGCTGGGACCACGTGGCGTCGTCGTGGTCGCCGATCCCGACGAGCCGCCGCTGCCGTTCGCCGACGCGGCGTTCGAACTGGTCCTCAGTCGGCACCCGGCCACCGTGTGGTGGGACGAGATCGCGCGCGTGCTGTGTCCCGGCGGCACCTACTTCGCTCAACATGTCGGACCGGCAAGCGTTTTCGAGCTCACCGAGTTCTTCCTCGGCCCGCAGCCACAGGCCCGGCGGGCCCGTGATCCCGACATCGAGTGCGCCGCGGCGCGAGACGCCGGCCTCGACGTCGTCGACCTGCGTGCCGAGCGGCTGCAGATGGAGTTCTTCGACATCGGCGCGGTGGTGTATTTCCTGCGCAAGGTCATCTGGATCGTGCCCGGCTTCACCGTCGCGGCCTATCGCGACGAACTCGCCGCACTGCACCGGAAGATCGCGACCGACGGATCCTTCGTCGCGCACTCCTCCCGGCATCTGATCGAAGCCCGCAAGCCGGGATGAGCGTTACCCTACCGAGGTGGACGCCCTGGTCGGACTGCTCGACGGCGTGCGCGCACGGGGCGCATTCGTGTTGCGGCTCCGGATGGATCCGCCGTGGTCACTCGCCATCCGCGACGAAGCGCCACTGGCCCTGATCTGCCAGACGCGCGGCGAGGCCGTCATCGTCGGCGAGCACAGCGGCACGTTCCGGCTCGGCCCCGGCGACGTGGCGGTGACGCGCGGCACCGAGAACTACGTCTTCGCCGACGACCCCGCTACGCCGCCGAGCGTGATCATCAATCCCGGCCAGCAGTGCACCACGCTGGCGGGCGAGGATCTGCATTTCGAGATGTCGCTGGGGCTACGCAGCTGGGGCAACAGCGCCGACGGGGCCGCGGAGTCGATCGTCTGCGCCTACGAGGGCCGCAGCGAGGTCAGTGCCCGCCTGCTCGACGCGCTGCCTGCGGTGCTGGTGCTGCGCGCCGAAGAGTGGGACACCCCGCTGGTCGATCTGCTGTCGGTCGAGGCCGGCCACGACGGTTCCGGGCAGGAGGCCTACCTCGACCGCCTGCTCGACCTGCTGCTGATCGCCGTGCTACGTACCTGGTTCGACCGGGACGGCAATGCGCCCGCGTGGTGGCAGGCCGAACGGGATCCGGTCGTCGGGCCTGCGCTCAAGCTGATCTACAACAATCCGGCCCACCCCTGGACGGTGTCCAATCTCGCTACGGCAGTGGGGTGTTCACGTGCGGTCTTCGCGCGCCGGTTCACCGATCAGGTCGGTGAGCCACCGATCGCGTTCCTCACCGGCTGGCGCCTGGCGCTGGCGGCCGACCTGCTGCGCGGCAGCGAGGCCACGATCGCTGCCGTCGCCCGGCAGGTCGGCTACTCCACACCGTTCGCGTTGAGCAGCGCGTTCAAACGGTCCTACGGGGTCAGCCCGAATGAACATCGGGCGCAGGCTGGTTGACTCGTGCCGCGAGCATCCCGGCGACCGAGGTGGTCGCGATGGTGACCAGTGCGCCGAGCATCAGCGCGGCGGGCTCACCTGGCGTCAGCAGGTGCTGCTCGGTGCCCAGCGTCGCGGCGGCGACCGGCACGCCGAGCTGGGCGGCGGAGAGCACCGCCAGCGTCACCGGCTGGCCCAGCAACCGACCTGCACTGTGGGCGAGCACCGCACCGAGCCCCAAAGCCACTCCGAGCCCGATGAACTCGGGTTTGTCGGCAAGTTCGCGAACCTGCAGCGAGGCGCCGAGCCAGATGAAGAACAACGGGCCGAAGAACCCGTCGGTGATCCCGAACAACTGCCTGGCCAGCCGCCTCGGCTCACCGATCGCCGACACCACCAGGCCGAGGGCGAACCCGGCGAGCATGATCGAGACGTGGGTGGCGACGGCCAGCGCTGACAGGCCGAACAGCATCACCAGGCTCAGGCGCAGCTCCAGCGCGAACTTGTGATCCTCGGAGTACCGATGCAGGCGTTTGCGGAGCCCGCGGGCATTCGCGGCACGTAACACGACGAACAACACCACTGCGCAGCCGGCGATGGCCAGCGCACCGAGAGCCGCTCGCGGCGCGTGCTGGATGTCGATCACCAAGGGCAGCAACACGATCGAGGCCGCGTCGGCGATGGCGATCTGCGCGGTCACCGACAGCACGTTCGGCCCCTGCAGGCGCAGGCCGTCGATCACCGGCAGGGCGAGTGCGGCCGACGAGGACGCCATCACCACGGCGTAGAGCGCGGCGTGGCCGGTTCCGAACAGGTGCGCGATCACCACTCCGAGAACTGCGGCCACCGCCCCCACCAACACCGCCCGCACCAGTGCCCTGGGAAGCGCGGTGCGCAACGACGTGTCGCGCACCGGCACGTGGGTGCCGACGACGAACATCACCAACGCGAAGCCGATGTTGGCCAGCAGGGTGAAGGTGGGACCGGTGTGGTCGACGATGCCGAATCCGCTTCCGCCCAGGATGATCCCGACGATCAGTTCACCGATGACCACCGGGATGCGTAACCGCGGGACGGCAGCCAGTGCCGGTCCCGTCAGGCCGATGACCGCGACCAGTGCCAGTGTCTCGAACCCGAACCCGGCCATCCGCACACATTAGGCGCTGATCCAGTTCCCGTGGAAGCCGTAGGGAACCCGCTGCGGCAGTTTGATGGTCGCGACGGGGCCTGCGGTGAAGTCGGACGCATCCAGGATCACGAGGTCGCTGCCATCCCGCTCTGGGTTGTAGACGTAGCCCAGGTACCAACCGTTGCTCTCGTCGGCCGGACCAGCGCCGGGGACGAACACGGCTTCCCCCGGTCCGCCGGGTCCGAGTTCATGGCGCGCGCCGGCGCCGGTGGACAGGTCGTAGCGGACCCAGGCGTTACCCCCGACCGACACCGAGTACCGGGCGGGCAGACCCGCCAACCGATCGTCGATGCGGGGGAATTCCACTCCGAGGTCATCGAGTTGACGCTCGCGGACGGTCCCGGCCGCCAGGTCGATCCGCCACTCCCACAACACGCCCTCGACGTCGAAACCACCGTTGCTGCGCCACAGTTCGGGGTAGCGAACTGCCTGCAACACAATCGAATTGCCGTCATCGTGCGCATTGGCAACGTGGAACACGTAGCACGGATCGATGTCGAACCACCGGATCGGCGCGTCGGGATCATCCCGGCGCAGCACACCGAATCGGGCGCCGTAGTCATCGCTCCAGCGGTAGGGCATGTCACCTTCGCCCTTGACCGCGATGTCGAGGTCGAACACCACGGGCAGGTCCATGAAGATCACATGGCCTGCGGTCATGGCGAAGTCGTGCATCATGGTGTGCGCCTTGACATCCACCGGCCGGTTGACGGTCAGCTCACCGTTGGCGTCCGCGCGGTGATAGGTGACGTAGGGCTCGAAGATGCTGCCGTATCCGAAGAAGTGCAGCTCGCCGGTCGTCGGGCAGATCTTGGGGTGCGCGGTCATCGAGTCGACCAGTTTCCCGCCGAAGTCGTAGGCGCCCACGGTTTCCAGGTCGTTGGTGATCTCGTAGGGCAGCGAGGATTCCACCAGCGCCAGGGTCCTGCCCGCGTGGTTGACGATGTGGGTGTTGGCGACGGCGGAGCGCAGGTTGCGCGTTCCGTCGGCGTTGTACAGCGGGAAGTCCTTGACGAAGCTGTCGGTGCGGACCCAGCGGTTGCGGTACCACTTGGCCGCACCACCCTCGATGCGGACGCCATGGATCATCCCGTCGCCGGTGAACCAGTGCTCGGTCGCCTGGCGGGGGTTCGGGCCGTTGCGCAGGTACCAGCCGTCGAGTTCGGCGGGGATGGCGCCGTCGACGGGCAGGTCGTACTCGGTGAGTTCGTCGGCGACGGGTGCGTAGTTGCCGCGCCGGAAGAAGTCGGTTTCGCCGATGGGCAGGGCTGAGGTCATGCACACAACGGTGACATTCCACAAGTGACATGTCAATAGTGGACGGTAGACTGCCCGCATGAGTCTGCGCATGGCGGCACTTGGCTTGTTGGCACAGCACCCCGGCAGCGGGTATGACCTGCTCAGACGGTTCGAGAAATCGATGGCGAACGTCTGGCCCGCCACCCAGAGCCAGCTCTACGGCGAGCTCAACAAGCTGGCCGGGACCGGCCTGATCGAGGTGTCGGCGATCGGCCCCCGCGGCCGCAAGGAGTACCGCATCACGCCCGCCGGCCGCACCGAACTGGCGCACTGGATCACCAATCCCGCCGCCGATCCACTCGAGCGCAGCGCCGGGCTGCTCCGCGTGTTCCTACTGGGCGAATTGCCTCGCGACCAGGCTCTCGAGCACCTCACCGGGCTGGCCGCCCACTCCGAGTCCGAGGTGGCGCGACTCAAGGAACTGGAGGCATCCATCCTCTGGGCCGACACCGACGAGGACCGGTACGGGCACGCAGCCCTGGAATACGGCCTGCGCTTCAACGCCATGCAGGCCGAGTGGGCACATTGGCTCAAAAAGACTATCGACAACCGATAGATCCCGATATATCGTTGACGCATCGGAAGCGCCAACAGCGCTCCTCCACGACAACGAAGGATTTACCAATGACCAACCCATTCACTTCACCAAACGGCGGCTTCGGCTTCGTCCCCCTTGGCCGCGAAGAGGCTCGCCACATGTTCCACCAGGCCCGCGCCGCACGCCGGGACATGCGCGAGCAGATGCGCGCCCAGGCGCACGCGGCCCGCGAGCAAGCCGCCGACGCCACCTGCCAGACCGGCTTCGGTGGTCCCGGCTTCGGACCCGGTTTCGATCCGCGCGGCGGCCTCGGCTTCGGATTCGGCAACTTCGGCGGACCGTTCGGCGGCGCCAGGGGCCGGGGCGGACGCGGCGGACGACGCGGACGACGCGGTGATGTCCGCGCCGCCATCCTGACCCTGCTGACCGAACGGCCCATGCACGGCTACGAGATGACGCAGGAGATCGCCACCCGCAGCCATAACCTGTGGAAGCCCAGTCCGGGCTCGGTGTACCCCACCCTGCAACTGCTGGTCGACGAGGGCCTGATCACCCCGGCCGAAACCGAGGGCAGCAAGAAGACTTTCGAGCTGACCGAGGAAGGTCGCCAGGCGGCGGCCGCGATCGAGACCGCGCCCTGGGACCAGATCACCGAAGATGCCGACCCCGCTGCGATGAACCTGCGCGGTGCCCTCGGCCAGCTGATGGCCGCCGTCGGGCAGTCGAGCTTCACCGCCACCGAGGACCAGCAGCAACGCATCCTCGACATCGTCAACAACGCCCGCCGCGAGGTCTACCAGGTCCTCGGCGAGGAGTAGCGGCCCGTAGGCTGCGGTTGTGAGCAGCCTCTTCACGATCATCGCGCCGGCCGTCGTCGCAGTCCTGACCGCGGCCGGCGCGGTCATCGGACTTCAATTCCGTGACGTCGACGCCTACGAGCGCCGGCGCGGTATCTGGCAGTGGCTTCTGGTCGTGCTCGCCGCCGCCGCGACCATGGGGGCCGTCGGCTCGGCATCGGGTGTCGAAAGCGGGGACCTGCGGGAAGCCATCATCATGGCGGTGGTCGGCGTGGCCGCCGTCGTCGTCGCGCATGTGATGTGGCGACGACGCGTGCCCGATGCCGAGCCCCGCAACATCGCGATCGCGACGGCCGCCGCCGCGTGCGCGGTCCTGGTGATCGTGGGCGTGACCGCACTGACCTATACCGGGAACAAGGGCTGCCGGCAGGCCCAACTACTGGTGGACTACACGAATGCCAGCTTGGGTGCGCTCACTCCCCCGCCCAGCGACAAGCCCGGTCCGGCCGTGGGCGATTACGAGAACTGGTCGAAACTGATCCACGAGGCGGCCGATCAGGTGACCGACGGCGAGATCGGGCCGCACGCCCGCAAGATGGCCGAACTGTCCGGACAGATCACCGACGCCGTCCGCAACAAGGAGAGTGCCAACCATGCACTTCTCGGGGTTCAGTATTCCGACGAGTTCAAGGCGATCATCGCCAAGTGTCGGCGGTAGTGGGTCAGTCGATCTCCACCCAGTCCAGGGTGCGCGAAACAGCTTTGCGCCAACCGGCGTAACCCCCGTGGCGCTGCTCGTCGTCCCACTGTGAGCTCCAGCGCTGACCTTCCTGCCAGTTGGCCCGCAGGTCGTCGGGGCTCGCCCAGAACCCCACTGCAAGCCCGGCCGCATACGCCGCGCCCAGCGCAGTGGTCTCGGCCACCACGGGCTTGACCACGTCGACACCCAGCACATCGGCCTGGATCTGCATGCACAGCGCATTGGCGGTGATACCGCCGTCGACCTTCAGAACCTCAAGGTGCACACCGGAATCCGCTTCCATGGCCTCCACGACGTCGCGGCTCTGGTAGCAGATCGCCTCCAGGGTGGCGCGCGCCAGATGAGCGTTGGTGTTGAAGCGGGACAGTCCGACGATGACGCCCCGGGCGTCCGAGCGCCAATAGGGTGCGAACAGCCCGGAGAACGCCGGCACGAAGTAGACGCCGCCGTTGTCGGCCACCTGCCGCGCGAGCGCCTCGCTCTGTGCCGCACCGCTGATGATGCCCAGCTGATCGCGCAGCCACTGCACCGCCGAACCGGTCACGGCGATCGAACCTTCGAGGGCGTAAACAGGTTTCGAGTCACCGAACTGGTAGCACACCGTGGTGAGCAGTCCGTTGTCCGAACGCACGATCTTCTCGCCCGTGTTGAGCAACAGGAAATTGCCTGTGCCGTAAGTGTTCTTGGCCTCACCCGGCTCCAGGCACACCTGCCCCACCATGGCGGCCTGCTGATCGCCGAGGATGCCGGTCACCGGAACCTGCCCGGCCAGCGGCCCGTTGTCTCGGGTGCTCCCGAAGGAGGCCGGATTGGATGACGGCTTGATCTCGGGCAGCATCTGCCGCGGGATCGAGAAGAACGACAACAACTCGTCGTCCCAGTCCAGGGTTTCCAGGTTCATCAGCATGGTGCGGCTGGCGTTGGTGACGTCGGTGACGTGCTCACCGCCCCGATAGCCACCGGTGAGGTTCCAGGTCACCCAGCTGTCCGGCGTACCGAAGATCGCGTCACCGTTCTCGGCGTCGCGCCGGACGCCATCGACGTTGTCCAGGATCCACTGGATCTTGCCGCCCGAGAAGTAGGTCGCGGGCGGCAGCCCGGCCTTGCGCCGGATCACGTCGCCGCGGCCATCGCGGTCCAAGGCGGCGGCAATGCGGTCCGTGCGGGTGTCCTGCCAGACGATGGCGTTGTGGTACGGCCTGCCGGTGTGACGGTTCCAGACCAACGTGGTCTCCCGCTGGTTGGTAATGCCCAGCGCAGCAAGGTCCCCGGCCGCCAGGTTGGTCTTGTTCAGTGCGGTCATGATCGCCGCGGAGGTGCGTTCCCAGATCTCCACCGGATTGTGTTCCACCCATCCGGCCTTGGGCAGAATCTGCTGGTGTTCCAGCTGATGGCGGCCCACCTCGGCGCCGGCATGATCGAAGATCATGCATCGGGTGCTGGTCGTGCCCTGGTCGATTGCAGCTACGAAGTCCGCGGACATTCGTACATGATGGCCTACATGGCTCCCGACCCCTCAGATATCGACCGGATGCCCAGAGGCGGATTCCGCGCGTCGTGCCTGGATCGGTTACTGGAAACGGATCGGCAGGAGTACCTGGACCGTGACGATGTGGACGAATCGACCAAGAACCAGGTGATCGGCGCCCTGGACTGGACCGGCCGGTTCTTCAGGAACCATCAGCGCTTCGCCGCGATCGCGCTCGATCTGGTCGCCGACGTAGCCGATCCGCGGATCCTGGAACTGGGCGCCGGGCACGGCGGCGTATCGCGGCAGCTGCTGGCCGACCATCCGTCCGCACAGGTCACCGTCACCGACCTCGATCCGGATTCGGTCGCCCGCATCGCCGCGAGTGACCTCGGCAGCCATCCCCGCGCGGAGGTCCGCCAGATGGACGCCACCGAGATCGATGCCGCCGAAGACAGCTACGACCTGGTCCTGTTCGCCTTGTCGTTTCACCATCTGCGCCCGGCGCAGGCCGCGCGGGTGTTCGCCGAGGGCACCCGGGTTGCCGAAACGCTGCTGATCATCGATCTGCCGCGACCGCCCGCCCCGCTGCACCTGTTGCGCCTGGCGACGATGCTGCCCATGGCCGCAGTGCTGCCGTTCGTGCACGACGGGGTCATCAGCTCGCTGCGCAGCTACAGCCCCTCGGCATTGCGCAGCCTGGCCCGCCACGCCGACCCGTCGATCGAGCTCACGCTGCGCGGCGGGCTGAACCTGCCGCAGATCGTGATCGCCCGAAACGGCCGGTGATTGCCGTCAGGCGCGCCGTTTGACCTGCGGTGCCACCGAGAAGAGGTCGGCGACGGTGGAAGCCAGTTCCAGGAAGGCCTGCCGGGTCGGCCGGCTGAGGAAACCGAGATCCACCTCGGCACCTTCGGCGAGGTGATCGTCGAACGGAATCACGTGCAGGGCCCGCACCCTGGGCAAGAAATGGTTGGACAGCTGCCCCATGTCCAGCCCCAGTGCACCGGGGCGCGAGGCGCTGACCACCACGACCGCCTTCGGCACCAGGTGCGAATAACCGTTGCGCTCAAGCCAATCCAACGTGGCAAGGGCGCTCCGCGCCGAGTCGATGGCAGGCGATGCGACGATCACGATCGCATCAGCCACATCCAGCACTCCCGCCATCGCCGAGTGCACCAGCCCGGTGCCGCAGTCGGTCAGGATGATGTTGTAGAAGCGCTGCAGCACACTCAGGACACCGCGATAGTCGTGCTCCGAGAACGCCTCTGAGGTGGCCGGGTCCCGCTCGGAGGCCAAGATCTCCAGGCGGCTGGTGCTCTGGGAGGTGTGGCGGCGGATGTCGGAGTACCGCGAGATGCCGTCGTCGATGAGCACGTCGCGCACCGTGGAACTGCATTCGTTGGGTCCGCGCTGGGCCAGCGTGCCGAAGTCGGGGTTGGCATCCACCGCGATCACCCGGTCACCGCGGGTCGCGGCAAGTGTCGCCCCCAACCCAACCGTGGTGGTGGTTTTGCCCACTCCACCCTTCTGAGACAGCAGGGCGATGTTGAACGGTCCACCGACCACCGGTTGGTTGACCCGATCCATGAGGGTCTTGTGGGCCGACTCCTGCTCGGAGACACCGGGATTCATACCCGTGGCCCGGTAGACGGCTTTGCGCCAACCCGACCTCGGGGTGGGCGAGGCACGGACCAGGCCGAGTTCGCCGTTGCTGGGCACCACCGACGGACGCTGACCATCTGCGGTCCGCGGTGTGATGGACGTGAACGGCGTCGGCTCCGGGGGCCCAACGCTCAACCGCTCGTCGTCGCTGTCGGTCATGGCTACTTCCCTCCGGTCAACTCGATGCCGTCATGCCGAGTACCTGTTTGAGCGCGGCCCGCATGTCCACCGGCTCGATCCGCATCAGCTGCGCTTCGTCGAGTTCCGACAGATTCATGCCGTGGAGTTCACTGAGCCGGTATTCGCGTTCCTCTTCGGCTGCCTCGATGACGTTACGGACGAAGCGGCCGTTACCGGCCAGATCGATGCTTGGACGCAGTTGTCCCGACTGGTCGAGCGCCTCGCTCTGGCACAGCCCGATGCACGCGGTGACGAGTTCTTCGTAAGCGGCGTCCGACAATTCGGAGTCTCTGGTGCGGGCGACGAGCTTGCCGATATCCCCGAGTTCGTGCGGACCGTAGGAGCTGAATCGGATTCGTTTGGTGAATCGCGACGCGAGGCCGTCGTTGGAGGCCAGGAATCGATCGATCTCACCGTCGTAGCCGGCGATGATGACCACCAGGCGGTCGCGGTCGTTCTCCATGCGGGCCAGCAGGGTGTCGACCGCCTCACGGCCGAAGGCGTCGCCGCCGGACAGTCCGGTCTGGATCAACGTGTAGGCCTCGTCGATGAACAGCACGCCGTCCATGGCCGAGTCGATCAGCGCGGTGGTTTTGATCGCGGTACTGCCGAGATGCTGGCCGACGAAATCGTGGCGTTTGGCCTCCACGATGTTCGGCGTGCGCAGCAACCCCAGCCCGCAGTAGGTCTGCGCCACGACCCGGGCGATCGTGGTCTTGCCGGTTCCGGGCGGGCCGGTGAACGCCAGGTGCAGACTGCGCGCGGCCGAACTGAGCCCCTTGTCCCCGCGGACCTTTGCCAGCATCGCCGCCGACTTCAATTTGGCGACTTGGAGTTTGACCTCTGACAAGCCGATCTGTCGGTCCAGTTCCTGCTGCGCCGCCTGTAGGTATTCGTTGCCCCGTTCCGACAGATCGTCCGCCAGGAGGTCCTCTGCCGACGGCACGCTGGCCGGGTCCCAGCGGTCGGTACGCGAGTCGACGATCTCCTTCGAGGTGACCACC
Organism: Mycolicibacterium arcueilense; assembly: GCF_058536225.1. Classification (NCBI taxonomy): domain Bacteria; kingdom Bacillati; phylum Actinomycetota; class Actinomycetes; order Mycobacteriales; family Mycobacteriaceae; genus Mycobacterium; species Mycolicibacterium arcueilense. The sequence goes on along the minus strand of NZ_JBZTYL010000016.1, from coordinate 175,281 downwards.
AACCGGTACTTCGGATCGGCCAGCGCCGCAGCGTTGGCCTCGAATCCCGGGTCCTCGCTGTAGATCCGTTCGAAGATCACCCGGGCGTCCTGCTCTTCGCCCATCTCCCGCAGGGTCAGCCCCTTGCAGAACTCCGCGGCCCGCCGCGCTCCCGGAACCGGACCCTCGACGGCCCGGTCGAGCCGGCGGATACCCTCTCCGAACAGTCCCATCTGTGCACACGCCGATCCGACCATGAGATCAGCGCCGGCGCCGATGTAGTTGTCGGTGAACGATCCCGATCTGCTCAACGCGCTCAGCACGTCGGGCCAGCGCTGCGTCGTGAAGTGCAGTACGCCACGGATGTACGCACGGATCTCAGCGGTGTCGCCGTCGGATGCGGTCGTGGCCTGGTCCAGCTTGTCGAGCACCTGCTCGGCCTCGTCGAAATCTCTGGCGCCGATCATGCTGGCCGCGTAGGCGAGCCACATCTCGGTCTTGGTGCTCAACGGGTAGTCGAGGTAGAGGCCGGTCTGGAAGCGTCCACTCAATGCCCGTTGCGGCAGACCGAGTCTGCGCTGCTCGCGGAACAACGTGAGTGTGCTGGTTCGGTACAGGTGGTAGACGACCTCGGGGCCGGTGTCGCCGGCGGCGGCGCGACCCAGCCACGCGTCGCACATATCCGGGTCATATTCCGTGGCCCGACGGAACGCGAGGGCCGCGTAGGGCAGGTCGCGCTCGGTCTCCAATCCGTCGATGGGAATGCCGAGCGACAGCACTCCGGCATCGAAAACCCGCTGCGCATCGGTGGATCCATTCATCGGAGGTGACACATCTCCTCACTGCAGCCTCAGCCGCGATTCGCCCGCGAGTGTACTAAGTTGAGCAGAATGTCACAGCCGGTGCAGTCACCTGGCGGAACGATTTCGGTGCACACCACCGAACGGGGTCTGCCGGTCGCACTTCGCCTCGACGCCGTCGAGTTGAAGAAGCCACCCGCACAACTGGCCGACGAAATCCTGGCGTTGTGCCGCTTGTCTGCGGCCCGCGCCCAGGTCGAACGCAGGCGTGACCTGGCCGAAAAGGGTTACAGCGCATCGGTCATCGAACCCTTGCAGTTGGCGACCGCGGAGGAGTTGGCCCGCGCCGAAGACGAGGTGCAGGGCGAGGAGGGCGAGCTACCGTCCACCTGGGGCAGGTCGGTATGACCGGGCTCGCCGACTCGCTGGTCGGGCGCATCCGCAAGCAGCGTGACCTGGTGCAGGCGATGGATGAGCACTGCCAATCGATTTCGGCACGGGTCACCAGCCGTGACGGGAACGTCAGCGCCGAGGTCGACGGCATGGGCGCCCTCACCGGGCTGTGGCTCGGGCCCGCCGCGCACAAGCTGGGTACGGACGCACTCGCCAAGCTGATCGTCGAAACCGCCGACGCTGCCGCGCAGGTAGCGACGGCCCGTCAGCAGTATCTGTCTCAGGAGTTCGCGCAGCGCATGCAGGAACTGAACCAGGCTCCGCTGACGCGATGGGACGGCAGCGCCTTCGAACCGAAGGGCTAGTTTCGCTCATCTGTCACCCGGGCGGGTTTCACGCTGACAATCCGCTATCGGCCTTGGTAATTGACGTTCGCTGTCGATATTCGAATCGGTTACCGCACAGGGAGTTACCCGCAATCATCGGCAGGCGCGCATGGATTGGGCGGCATCGCAAGATGATTCACTCGCGCCACGTCGCCCCCTGATCCGGCAAACACCCGGCGACAGCACCTTCCCAGCGTGCACGCAGAAACCACTCAAAAATCACCGCGATCAGCAATTTTCTCCATTGCACTAATTACCGAAACGAACGATCTACACGGATTATTCGCGGAAAATTCAGTTAGCTGCAGAGGGTGGCCGCGGCTATAGTTTATTGGTCTCGTGCCCACACAACCCCCGCTTCCAGCTGGAAAGGTATCAGCACGATGAGCGACATTTTCGCCGCCCAACCTTCGGGAATGGCTACCTTTTCCGCTGCGAACGAGGCGGCCGCATCCGCGATAACCACAGCTGGATCGGCCGACTCAGCGGCGATGCTGATGTCCGCGGCAGCTGCACTCGGACCGATCGGTGCGGTCTATCTGGCAGCATTCGGCCCAGCTCAAGCCAATAATTTGGCCGGCACACTGCTCGTGGGCGGAGTGCACGCCGCCACCGGAGCCGCCACCGAAGGGGCCCGCTCCGCCGTCCTGTCCAACGACGACGCCTAGGCCCGACGCCATATGCCCACAGTTTTGCCTCCCCAGCCGGTAACGCCAGTTGGACAGTTGGCTCAACGCGTTCCCGGCTACGACGCCACACCGGTCATAGCTGCTCAAGAACAGAATCTGCAAGACTTTCTGAATTTGCCAGTCCGACAAATTCTTGACCGGCTGGGTTTGCCGCCAATTGCGGATCAAAAGCCCGCAGAAGAACCGCCACCCGAAGGTCAACCCGAACAGCAGCCACCGGCGAATCCCATGGATCCGAGTGCCTTGATCAGCCCCGTCACCGATGCCCTCAGCACGCTGGGCAGCGGCATGTTCGATGGGGTCGATCCGACGACGATGCTGCCGGCCATCGCCAAGATGTTCCAGTCCACCGGCGGTCCGATGGCGAAGTCGGTCAGTGCGGCGGGCGACGCCTGGCAGGGCGCGTCCGGTACCGCCGCGGCGGCCAAGACCACGACAGCCATTTCCGACGGCGCCGAGGTAGGTGCCCAATCCGATGCGCTGAGTAGCAGTTTGACCACGGCCGCCGCCGACGTCGGACAGGCCAGGGTCCGACTCATCGCCATCATCACCGAGTTCGCCGCGACGATTGCCGCCATCGGGCCCATGATCATCTTCCCGTGGGGGTGGGCCGCCGCAATCGCCGCTGCCAACAAGGCAATTGCCACCACAGCCGAGGTGATGACCGAACTGCAGACCTCACTGGCCACCCAGGCCGCCCAGGTCACCACGGCCGGTGCACCGGTGGGCATCACCGCCGCACCCGAGGGTGCCTCGTCGCTGGCCGGACTGGCCCCGCTGATGCCGATGGCGATCAAAGGCGCCGAGGCAGGAGTGCAGGCCGGCACCGGCGCGGCGTCGGCAGCCAGTCAGAACGCCGCGAATCCCGCGATCGATCCGATGGACCCTGCCGCCGACGCTGCGGGAGAAGGTGAAGGCGACCCCGCGCTCGCGGGCGGTGGAATGGGCGCCGGCGGTGTCGGCGGCGGAATCGGGGGCGGCGGCATGCCCGGACCCCGGTCACTACCGATGTCAGCCATGATTCAGGCCGAAACTACCAGCGCCCCAGCACAATCAGCCGGGCCGCGGGTCGGCGGTGTCGGCTCACCGGGCATGATGGGCGGCGCACCCATGGGGGCGATGGGCGCGGGCGCCGGGCAGGGTGCGAACGCCTCGTCCGGCAACAACCACACTTCGGCGTCCTTCCTGCACACCACCGACCAAGGCAGCGAGATCGTCGGCGATCTCGGCACTGCGGCACCCCCGGTCCTCGGGGAGGCCGACCCGTATCAGACTCCGGACGTCGAACTCCGGATCTAGTCATCCCAACCAAGGAGAACGGTCATGGCCGACAGCGACGGAATGTCCATCCAGCCCGCAGAGGTGCAGGAGATCAGCCGCCAACTCGACGAACTCGCCAACCGGGTAGGGCGGGTGATGACCGACGAGGCGCCCAACCTCACGGTGACCCCGTCGGGCCGTGACGAGGTGTCACAACGAGTTGCCCAGACTCTCAACGAGGTCCACACCTCGTTCGGGACCTCCACCGACCAGGGGATGGCCGAGGTCCACGAGGTGGCGGCGACACTGCGCGGTCATTCGTCCAACATTGCCGCCTCGGAGGACTTCGCCGGCTGACAGTCATTCCTACATCTGCTTCTGTTCTGCGAGGGGAGGTTTCTGGGCGTGGGGTTCACCGACGTTGCGTGGGAGTCACGCAGCACCGAGCAGCTGGCGCGTGACCTCACCGAGGGGCCCGGTCCGGCATCGGTCGGGGGTGCCGGCGCAGCCTGGATCCGGGTCGCCAACGAATTGGCCAACGTCTCAGTCGATTTCGACAAGCTCGTGGCCCGTCTGCGGACCGCCTGGGACAGCCAGGCCTCCAACGCGGCGGCACAGCGCCTGGAAGAATTCGGTCAGTGGCTGCAGGCGATCAGCCTCAGCGCGGCAGCCAACGGTCAACGCGCCGAGGAGGCCGCGGTCGCCAACACGGTGGCGGTGCTCGCCATGCCCAGCGTGTCGGAGGCCGTCGAGGCACGGGCGGCCCAGGACATGATGGCCTCGCTGGCCGCATACAACGGGGCCGTGCTGACCGGGACGTTCGCCGAGTTCGACGCGGCCGCCACCGCCGATGCGGCCAACGCAGCGGCCGTCATGCAGCAGTACGAGGAGGCCGCTGCTCCCCTGGCCCAGCCGTGGGAGCAGCCCCCACCTCCACAGGTGTCGAAGGGCAATGCCCTGGCGGCCGAACAGGGCGGTGAAGGGGCACCCGGCGGTGGCGGCGCGGCAGCAGGTGGCGCCCCTGCGGTGCCGCCCCCGCCGCTCGCGCCGATGGTCGCACCGAGCATCAAGTCGAGCACCGACCCGAAGGCGTTGCAGAAGACCGGATTCGCCGGCAGCGGCGGTTCCTCGGGCACCGGGATGGGTGGCACACCCTATGCGCCGATGGGCGCCATGGGCCGTAACGACCAGAGCCGCGACTACGAGTCGGTGCAACCCGCGGCGACCCTCGACGGGGCGGGAGAACCCGGCGCCGGGGTGTCCGACGCCGGGCAGTCCTGGCTTCCCACCGCGCAGCAGAACGACGCACCGTTCATGGTGTCGAACGTCAGTTGGGGTCCGGATACCGCGGTGTTCGACGAACTGGCTGCCCCCGAGGTACCCGCAGGCGAGGGCTTCGCCGACGAACCCGAGCGCACGCTCGAGCAGGTGGACAACCGTTGGGTCACTCCGCCGGTGATCGGCGTCGACCGGGGGCTGAGCCTATGACGGCATCGCTTGCCCCAGTCGTCACGGACGACGAACTTCAGGTTCTGGCAGCGAGACTCGGTGTCCAGTCCCTGCCGTTGGTGTTGAATCTGCGATCCCGGCATCCCACCGGAACCGCTCGGGCCGAGGCAGTCGGCCGAGCGACCAGAACCCTGGCCGAGCGCGGCCTACTGCCGGGCGGGGAGGTGGGCCCCGATCTCGCCGAGATCGTGCAGTCGCTGCAACGGCCCGACCGTGAGCTCGCGATGCGCCTGGTCACCCCCGACGGGCTGGCCCGCGTCGCGGTCGTGCGCCACGGCACCCGGTGCGTCGCGGCCTGCCGGGTCGGTGACGAGATCACCTTGGACCTGATCGACGACGGCGCCAACCTTTCCAGCGCCACTGGCGCCCTGCTGCGTCGGCTGCCTGCGTCCGTCCCCGCCGAGATCAGTCCCGTCGGTGCGCCGCTGACCGAGGTCGTCCAGGCCCTGTCTGACACCCATGACCCCACCGAGTTGTCCGACCGGATCCGGGCGCTCGGGGCCGACACCCGCACCGCGATGATGCTGGGCTCGGCACTGGCCGCACGGCTGGCCTTCGCCGAGATCGTCTACCACGCACTCGATGCCGAACTGGACCGGATCTCACGTTCTGCCGGGGCGGTCGGCGTGTTCTACACCAAACGCGGACGGATCGTCGGCGCCCCGAGCTCCTCACCCAGCGGGCAGTTGTGGACCACCCTCAAGCCGGGGTCGGATCACACGGTCAAGCAGGCCATCGGCCAACTTGTCGAGCTGTCCGGCTACAGATGGGGGGACCGCTAGATCCGCTCCGTGTTCAACAGCGAATTCTCAACCACCGTCCGGCGATTCATGCCGGTTTCGACAAAGAGAGGTAAGGCATGACGCTCCATCTGACGCCCGCGGAAGCCCAGAGCAAGATCGAGAACATCGACAAACAGATGATGGATGTCAGGCGGCTGGCTTCCCAGATCCTCGACCAGACCGAGGCGATGACCGCCAGTTCCTGGACGGGCGGCAAGGCGGCGAAGTTCCGCGGCATCATGACGCAGCATCACGAGGACTTCAACTACGTCATCAACAACCTGCAGCACATCGTCGACAAGGGTAAGTCCGATATCAACGCGCTTGTCAGCCACGACGCCGACTAGAAATCGAAAGGTTTGATCAATGGATACGGATAGCATTCGGTACCAGTACGGATCCAACTACGCGTCCCTGGACGACATTCAGGGCGCGACCAACAACGCGCAGGCCATGCGCGAGGAGGTAAGCCAGGTCTTCACCGCGTTGCAGGGCGTATACGAGGGCGAGGCCGCTGCGACGCTGCACACGCAGCAGACTCAGATCCTGCAGCAGATGGACGCGATCCTGAACGAGATCACCCAGACCAGGTCCGGCGGAAATCAGTCGCAGGAAGACGCCGCGGCACTCGACAGGCATCTTGCGGGCGGCTTCTAGCAAGGCCGTTCGTCGGCGGGCTCGGTCGATGGCTCCATCGCGACCGAGCCCGCTTACGCATCCGGTTTCCAGCTGCCAGAGAGAAAGGGGCTCAACGTGATCACCGACAAAGTGGCCCCGCTACGCCATGACGTCGAGCCGTGGTTCATGAGTGGCTTCGACTTCCGGTGCTTGTGTGAAGTGATCGGCCTCGACCGGCTGCCGTTCCCTCTGGCATATCGAAACAGCAAGCAGCAGTACAAGGGTGAACTGGAGGCCGATCGGCAGACCGCTCTGGCCCGTCAGCGCGCCGGGATGACCCCTGTTCGACTTCTCATACTCGACGCCCTTCGCTCCCCGGTGTTCCTACTGCAGGGGTTCGGACAGATCGAGGAAGGCACCGGGACACGGCTGTATCGCCTGTTCGGTGTGATCGGAACGTCGGGTTATTGCGCCGTCATCACCCAGGATCCCAGCCGAGAGACCATCTTCGGCGAAGACATCCAGATCATCGGGTGCGCCAACATCGACTTTCCACCGGTCGTCCTCGAGGCTTTGCCTGACTACCAGCCCGGCACCAGACCACGGCAGGATGGCCTGTTCGAGGACGAGACTCCCGCGAAGGTTCTGCGTGACGCGCGCGTCACCGGTTCAATTCTCCTGTCGGGGTCTTCGGAATTCACGAAGGATTACACCCTGCGCAACGAGAACCACCTGACCTTGATCAACGTTGCCGACGACGGTGCATACCTGGTCAACGAGGGCCTCACTTCGTTCCAGATCATTCCGGCGACTGTCGCCAACATGCTGGCCGCCTTCAAGAAGGTCGAGACTGCGCAGTCGCAGGCCGCAGAAGATCGACTTGCCGCGGCGCGATCGGACCGAGAGTTCAATGGCCTTCCTTAGTACGGTTTCGACGTACATACCGGGCGGCACGGACAGCGCCGGTCGCCCGATGCACCTCGCGACCGCAGCATCGGAAATGCAGTCGGTGCACGAGATGGTGGAAATCGCTGCGCGGCAAATCAGTCCGTCCGCGCTGTCCGCGGCAGCAGACAGCATGGCGGCATCTTTTCATTGCGGCACCCTGTACCAGGGTGAACATTTCTGGCCGATCACGAATTCAATCCAGCAGTCGGTGCTGGGCAGGACGTCGGCCGGTTCCGCGACCGAGATCCGGCAGTTCTGTTCTGGTGGCTTGTACGGCCTGATGCTCGCCGACGCGGTGCTACAGGCGGGTTGGGCCGGCGACCACGCCATGGTGACCGGCGGCGACAGCATCTTCTACTTCGACCGGCACGAGTACGCGGCCAGCCCGGCGACCGAGGGTTCGCTGTTGGGTGACAGCGGTTTCTGCGCACTCCTGAACCGGACCGAAGGGTTCGCCCGAGTTGTGTCTGCCGCGGCACGGTCCCACAATCCGTCGGCCGGCATGATGCACGGCCGGGCTGACGGCGCCATAGATGACCCGACGTTTCCGACTCTGGCGGATTGGATCGCGCGGTGGGAGAACTATGACCGACGTGGCCCAGGCACGGTGAAGGACAACGCCATGGCCAGTTTTCGGGTAGCGGTCGGCACCGTGATCGAATGCTATGAACGCGCTGGCCTCAAGCCGGAAGACATCGATTGGTTTGCCCCGTCATTCATCAAGCCGAGACAGGTGACAGACGCGCTGGCAATGTATTCCAAGCTGCGGCCGACCCCCGGTCTGCATGAATTCGCGGCAGAGTTCGGGCATCTGACCGTCTCGGACTTCGGGGTGAGCCTCGCCTATCTGATGAACCACAAGATCGCCAAACCGGGCGACCTGGTCATGCTGTTCGCGGCCGGGAATTTCGTCAACTCGGCCGCGGTCCTGCTTCGAATCGAGAAAGAGGTGACGTTGCCGTTCAATGCAGCACGATCAGATCCAGCCCGACCGTAATGATCGCCGAAGAGGAGAACCATGACCAGTCCCTGGGGCGGCCTGGACGCCGCTACCGCTGATGGAAAGCTCTACCTACATCTCGAGCCGGGTGTTGTCGACCAACTCGAGACGAGTGCCTTCAAACCTTACGAGGACAAGTTGCAGGCGATCATCACGAATGCCTTGGACGACACCACAGGCTACTTCGGTGCAAATTCCAAGAACGACTTGGCGAAGGCCATGGAGACGGCGTTCAACGCGAAGGGTAAAGCGCTGACCGATTACGTCAGGGAGCAGCTGGCTCAGACCACAGATTTCGTGAAAACCGCAAAGGACGCTGCGAATGCCCTGAAGGCGCATGATGGCAGCTAGCCCTCGCAAACAGGCCAGCAGGTAGCAGACGATGAGCGGCTTCGGAAATGAAATGGGCGCCTTGTTCGGCGGCGAGATGGTCACCTCGTACGCCCCCAACTGGACCCAATCGGAGTGGGACACCCTCATGGGAGACGGTGGCCCGCCAAGTCGCTGGACTTTCGACAGCGACAGTTTGGAAGACAAGTCCGTTGTGGGCATACATAAAGACGAACATGTCCCAGACAAAGACCCGGCGAATATCGACACTTCAACGCTCGACGAAATTCCAGGGTTGACATCCGATCGAAGTGTTCAAGATGCAGTGACCGCGGCAACCACTGGCGGCAAAGCCATCAACTGGGAGAGCTGGACCTTCGGAGAGCTTCGCACAGAAGCCGCCGCGTTGAAGCCTACGGATATCAATACGCTGGCAGGCAACTGGACGACTCACGGGGCCAACCTGAAGGAGATTTCCGAGACCTTCAGGGACAACGTCGACAAGGCAATTGAGGGAAAGTGGTCCGGCGACAGTGCCACCATGGCTGAAGCGGCGTCCAAGCAGGTGACCAAGACTTCAATCTACGACTTTGCCGCATCGTCGGAGGAGATCTCTGACCGGCTGAAGGTACTGAGTGCCGCATTCGACACGGTTCAAACCAAATTCAAGGAGTTCGACAATCACAACCTGATCGAAGATGTTGACAACAAAAATTGGAAAAATCTCCAAGACGAAGTGACCAAATTCAACAACGAGTACCACTTCGACGACACAGGCCATCTGAGGAACCGCGATGGCGGCTATGTGAACGTAGATACCGCGGTCGACGCAAAGAAACGACTCCAGCAATCGATAGATGATTACACCGCCGCGGTGCAGGTCTTTGACGACACGTACGCGCCGGCCATCGCAGCGGTCGCCACGAATTTCCCCAATCTTCCTCCGCTGCCGAACATGAAGTTCGAGGCTCCCACCGATCCGACCGGCCCCGGCGGGCCGGGCGGAGGACCGGGTGGTACGAGCCCGTTCAGTCCGGGCGGCGGCCCCGGAGGCATCAAGCCCTTCGACAAGTCGGCTCTCGACAAGCTGAACGCCAACAAACCGACCGACCTCGACAAGCTCAAACCGATCGACCAAAAGCCCATCGACCAAAAGGATCTCACCACTGATCCCACCAAGGATGCTCTCGAGAGCCTGACCGACCCTGCCAAGTCGGCGATGGACACGGCAACCAACGCCGCCAAGGACGCGATGGGCCAGGCGATGGATGCCGCCAAGAACGCCGCCCAACAGAATCCGCTCGGCGACATGCCGAAGGGCCCGCCCGAGGGTGTCCTCGGCCTCGGTCCGCAGGGACTCGGTGGTGCGGGCGCCGGCAAGGGTGCCGGCGGCGCCGGCGGCGGAGTTCCATTGCGGGGCCTCCCAAGTGCCCTTCCGACGGGAGCGCCCGCGACCGCCGCGGCGAAGATGCCCGCCGGGGCGGCCGGGGCCGGTGCCGGTCTCGGTGCGGGCGCGGGCAGTCCCGGAGCGGGTGCCCCGGCCGCGGGCCAACGCGCCGGCGATCAGAACGGCAAGGGCCACCAGGTCAACAAGGCGTTGCGCCGCAAGAAGAACGGTAAGGACGTCATGGGCGACTCGGAGGCCTCGGTACCCGTGGTCGGCGCCGACGAGGAAGCGGAGCAGTCGGAGAACGCGAGGCCCGAGCAGCCCGAGTCTCGCCGCCGCATTCCGCAGCGCGGCACCACCTGGAAGCCCGACTCGGCTGTCCAGCCCGGACCCGCGCGACAACCTCAGTCGCAGCAGTTCACTCCGGGTCGTTCAGAGTGAGTCAGGGCTTGTCTTGTTGTTCCAGGGCGTCGGCGGTGAGGTGCAGGCCGTCGGCGTAGTAGTCGAGCAGGTCGGTCTTCGCGGTGATCGATCCGTCGACCCAATCCAGCTGTGCCTTATAGCCTTTGCCGCCGTCGGCGAACTGCTTGCCGATCTTGTCGTGCCCCCAGGCTTCGCCTTCACCGCTGAGCATCTGCATCAGCGCTGTTTGCACGGCTTTCATGTCGTTGCTGACGGAGGCGAGGTATCGCGCGGTGCCCCGCAGGTCGGCCGGCGTGACGCCCAGCGGTACGGTCATCGCGCGCTCCTCACGGTGGGGTAGTCGTCGGGTTCGTCACTGCCGTTGAAATGCCTCGCCTGCTGCGGCGCCACGGTCGACAACAGATCTCTGATGTCGGGTACACCCTCGACGATGTCGGACAGCGACGGCATCCGCTCCCGTCGCTCGGCCAGTGGTGCGAGCAGTTCCGCCGATTTCAGCGCGACGTCACGGGCGGCGTCCTGGGCTGCGCCGGTGATGTGCCGACCGAGGTCGGCGAGATCGTGGTCATCCAAGTATGTTTCGCTGACCGCAGTGTCGATGACGACGCCGTCGCAGTCCACGGTCACCGTGACGGTGCCATCAGCACTGGTGGCCGATGAGGATAGCGTTGCCCGCTCCTCCTCGACCACGGCAAGATCGGCGAACTGTTCCTGCACGAGCGCAAGCGCATCGATGAGTTCATGGCGTGCCGCGTCGTTGTCCACGTCTAGTCCCCGTCTCCCCCGCCATTCGCCGCCGCGGCGCCCCCGCCGTCCGCCGTCGACGCCCTGTTGCTGTGCGCCGCGGCTCGGCCCCTGACCCCGCCGGTGACCGCAGTGGGCACCGATCCGAGGACGGAAACCGGGTCGATCTCGCTGCCGGTGGCCAGTGCACCGGTCACCTTCTTCGACATGCCTGCGACGTATCCGACGGCTGCACCCTTGACCGTCGAATTTCCCACCAGCCGCTGGCCGTAGATGCTGACCGTGCCCTGGGTGGCACCACCGACGGAGTTGGCGAGTGCGACGGTTCCGAGCCGGTTCCAGTCGTAGCCGTTCTGATGTCCCTTGGACTGCTGGATGTTCTGGATGAACAGTTCCTGCCCGAGAGCCTCGGCCGCCTCGACGCCGGACTTCTTGATGATCCGGTGCACCGTGGTCTTGGTCATCGCCTTGCCCAGGTCGGTCATGAGGTCTTTGAGCGCCACCGACACCATCCGCTGGATCGCGGCGGAGGTCGAAGCCTCGATGAGCGGGATCTCAGCTGCTGATGCTCCGAAGGTGACCGAGGTCTGAGCCAGTGCCCAGGAGATCTCGAACGCCGCGATGGCCAACGACGTCAAGATCTGCAATTTGGTGTATTCGATGTTCTTGCCGGTACTTTCGGCGAGCTCACCGAGTGCCGCCATCGCATCGGCGAGTTTGTCGACCGTGGCATCACCGTCGAACAGCAACGCGAACTGCTGGTCAGCGGTGCCGGCGGTCACACCCTGCAGGACTGCACTGGTGCTGGCGCGCATTCGGTTCAGTTCGGGTATCAGCTCTCTCAATTGTTCGGCGCGACTACCCCATTCACCGCCGATGCGATACATCGCGTCTTCGTCACCCTTGGGCCATTGCGAGCCGACGAGATACGACACCCATTGCAGCGGGCCGGGAATCTGCAGGGTCATCCGATCCCCCATCGGCGAAAAGTTCCGTGCAGCATCGCAATTCACGTTATTGCGCGATACCGCAGACCGCCATGTCAGACGGCCTTGTTCGCCGAGAGTTCAGCTGCCCGCCAGTTCTAGGTCAGCAGACCCGCCAAGCTCAGCTGGTTGGCTGCAGCGTCCACCTGCGCGTCGGGGAGATCGTCGAACACTGCCGCCACGTCGTCGACCGTGGCAGTGCCCTCGGTGGCGACCTCCAGCAGTGCCTGGCACCGATCGAGCGTGTCCGCCCCGGTCTGAGTCACCATCGCGGCGACTGTTGCCTCCGGTGTCCAGACTGCCGGAACCGGTATGTCGAGTTCGCCGGAGGTGTCGGTTGGGCCGCGATGCCACTGACCGTTCGCCCACCAGAAGCAGAAGCTCAGCAGTCCGTTGCGATTTCGGGTGTTCAACACGGAGTCGTTGACCCACGCCGGGGCTCCGCCGTAGAGGTCGGGTAGCGGACCACCGCCGTTGTAAGCAGCTTCCAGCAACCCGCTATTCCATTTTCCACCGGAGAGGACCGCGCGGTCACCGGGCAGCAGGAACAGCGTCGACCCGCTGCGGGCATCGCTCTCGAACCAGGCATACCCGGGATAGATCCGCGGGCCCCAGCCCGACCCGATTCCGACATAGGCGGCCGACAGCACCGCCCACCGCGCCAGCAGATCGGGAAGCGGCGGGATCTGGTCGGTGACGACGGCGTCGCGCCCGGCGGCCTCGTCGGCCCGGGCCGCGTCCGCAGCCCGGGCGGCGTCGCGCCCCTGCGCATCGGGCCCGGCGGTGTAGCCGGCAAGCCACACCGGCACCTGCGTACGCGGATAGGTGTCGAGGTCGTTGCGGTAGTGCTCTGCGGCGACGATCTGGTCGTCCGGGAACGGCTCGTCGCCGTAGTCGTAGTCGACCGTCGCCTGACCGGTGTTGGTGACGTTCAGCAGCAGTCGCCACCAGGGTCCGGCACTCATGCGGGCCGAGATCTCTCGTTGTTCGCGCACCAGGTCGGCGATCGGCTGCGGCACCGGGACCAGGCCCGTCCGGTCCTGAGCCCAGAACTGCAGCTGGGCGATCTGGGAGGTGACGGTGAAAGCGAACACCGCGGAGAATTCCTCCCAGCCTTCTGGGCCGAGCTGCGCCAACTGCTGCACGATCGAGTCGATGAGGCGGGAGGCATCCTCGGCCGTCGCAGCGTCCGCACTGGTCGGTGCGTCGCCGACGGGCGCGGGTGGCTCGTCGACGATCGTGAAGTCGGCGATCACGCCCGGGTCGTCGGCGGCAGCCAACCGGAACTGCCGCTCGAACTCGGCCATGAAGGCCGCTTCGTCGGAGGCGTCACCGTTCGACTGAGCCGCACCGTTCGACTTGGCCGCGGGTTCCTGCGCGCTGAACTGGTCGCGCGCCTGCTGCGGTGGAATCGACGACGACACCTCTTCGATGCGCCCGGAGTCTCCCACCAGGAAGATCGACCGCCCGACCGGGATATCCAGGAACGCCATCGGATCGCTGTCGTCGACATCGACCGGTGCGTACACGCTCCAGCCCTTGTCGAAGCGATCGGCTGCCAGACCTTCGGTCGGATAGTCGAGCCCTCGCGACCTGATCCAGTCTGCGACCATCGAGATCGCCTGCGTCGCTTCCATCGCGTCTACCTTCCCGTGTTCTTCTGCTCGGCTTCGATCACATCGGCGAGTGCAGCGCGTTCGGCCTGTTGCCTGGCCAGGAGGGCTGCGCTGAATGCTGTCCACTCCGCATCCTGCTCCGGTGTCATCTGGGTGCCGTGCATCTCCGATTCGACATCAGGATGGATCTCCAGGAACTGGTTGAACAGCGCGCCCATCTCCCGGCTGTGCTTGCGGTTGAGCTCAATTCGTCGCGGGTCCATGCCTACTCCCCACCGTCCTGGTACAACGCCAACTGGTCGAACACCACGAGCGCGACCCGATCGGGATCGTCGACCGGATGCACCCTCAGGGTGTGGTGCGGGTTCGGGGTGTCGTCCACGATGACAACGGTTTTGATACCCGCGGGCAGGTTCGCCGGCCAGTCGATCTCATCGGTGGGTTCGTCGACGAGCACGTGCGCACGCCTGCCGCTCAACCCGGCCTGGTCGTACCGCAACGGCGTGGGCTGCTCGCTGCTCATGTCGCGTCACCTTCCTGATCCTGATCTTGCGGGCCGGCGTCGGGCCCTCTCATCGGCGGCAGATCGGGTGGGTTCTCCGGATCGATACCGAGATCTGCGTTCACACTGCCACGGCTGCGGGTGGAGCTCTCAATGATGGCCTCATAGATCTCATCGCCGACACGTCCCTTGGCGCGGTTTCGTTCCACGAGCTCCTCGAACGTCATATTCCGTTCGAGCGCGTTGAGCCCATCAGCGGCTTCCCGGTCCTCCATCAAGGTCCGGGTCCAGCTACGAATGGTGTTCCGCAACCCGTACATGGTCCTGGCCCGTTCCTCGAGGCTCACGCCATCTCGCCGCAGCTGGTCCGCTAGCTCGCGCATCCACTTCTCATAGGTGACGTAGACGGTACGGGTCTGCACCACGGTCAGGGTCCCCGCCGAATAGTGACTGTGGGTGGCGGCGTCGATGATGGCGTCGTACACGTCGTCGCCGGTGAGGCCCTTGCGTTCGTATCGGGCGACGAGGTCCTCGAAGCTCGGGTTGCTCTCGTTGGCCGCCATCCAGTCGGCAGCCGGGCGGTTCTCCATCAGTTCCCGCGTCCAGGCGCGAAGTGAACTGCGCAGGCCCGACAGAGTTCGGGCCCGATCCTCCGCGCTCAGGCCCTCGCTGACCATCTGCTCGTTGAGCGCCCGCAGGCCGAGCTCGAACTGCGAATACACCGCACCGGTTTCGGCGTCGGTCAGGCTGCCGGGAGTCAGGCGGCTGTGCGTCGAGCTGTCAACGATCGCCTCGAAGATGGCGTCGCCCGTCAGGCCGCGTTCCGCGTTGCGGGCAACCAGATCTTCGAAGGTCGGGGGGACGGTGGCGCGCTCTAGGAACTCTGCGGCCTCCCGGTTGTCCATCAGCTCATAGGCCCGGACCCGCAGAGAGTTTCGGAGTTCGGACAACTGCCTGGCGCGGTCTTCGGCGCTGACCCCCTCGCTCACGAGTTGCTCGTTGAGTTCACGCATCCGGACTTCGCCGTCACTGAACAGTGTGATGGCCTCGGATGTCGACAGGGTGCCCGGCTGGTGTGCGGGCAGGCCGAGGCGGCCGAGCGGATCCACGTCGGCGGCCGTACCCAGCCGCAGCGGGACGTCATCCGCCGAATACCCCGCGTAGTCGCTGACGTCGAGGTTGCCGGCCGGGCCGGGCAGATACTTCACGTAGTAGAGCGAGGTGTCGTCGAGCAGTTGCCGGCCCAGCGTTGGTTCGTCCGTGGTCGCCAGAAGCGCGAGGTCGATCGGTTCGGGCAACCGTGGGTGACCGACTTCGAGTCGTGCCACGATGTCGTCGAGAACCGCTCGTGCCTCTGCGCTGACCTGGTCACGCAGTTGGCGCGCAGCGTCTTTGACGCCGTCGAGTGACTCCTGCAGGAGTTCCGGATCGGGATCCCAGGTGAATCCCCGACGTGCCCACGCGTTGCTGCCCTGGTCGTCGGACATCAATTCGATGCGGTCGACACCGGACCGCACGTAGAACTGCTCCAGTTCCGACGTCAGAGCCTTCGAGAAACCTTGTCCGCGGTAGTCCGTGTTCGGGATTTCCACAAGGACGTTCTTCACCACAAGGTTGCCGTTGGCATCACGGCAGAAGTGACGCGTGATGAGGCCGATTTCGTCAGCGCCACTCCGGATCACGCCGTGAAGGTCGAAGCCCACACCGTCGATGTTCTGCGCGGCACGGAACTCCACCCGGTATGGGCCGTACCTGCCGGACAGGTCCTCCGCGAGCCGGCCTGCCGGGCCCATGTCGGCGCCGTCCACCGCCACGGCGAGCGGGTCGGCGTACCGCGTGTCCACTCGGCGTGTAGCGGGATCCTGCGCTCGGTAGTCGTGTTGGCCGGCCACATCGGCGGCCCCCAGATACTTGACCCCGCTCCAGTGAGTACCGGTCAGCACATCTCGCCCGAGGTGGGGTTCCTCGACCGTGGCCAGCACCGCGATGTCGAAGGGCTCAGGAAGGTCGGCCCGGCGCGGATCCAGCCGCTGCACGAGGTCGTCGAGAACCGCTCGCGCCTCAGGGCTGACCTGGTCACGGAGCCGCATGGCAGACTCCTTGACGCTGTTGAGCGACGCCCGCAACTTTTCCGGGTCGGGGTTCCAGCTGAAGCCTTGGCGGGCCCAGGCGTAGCCGCCGTCCTGCTCGGTGCGCAGCTCGATGCGGTCGACGCCCGATGCCGAGTAATAGCTTTCCAATTGGGCGCGCACGGCCTTGGAGAAGCCCTTGCCACGGAAATCCTTGTCGGGAATGTCGATCACGTTCTGCTGAGCGACCAGATGGCCCTCGCCGTCGCGGATGTAGGTCTGCTGGATGAACCCGACTTCGTCATCGCCGCTGAGGATCAGGCCGCCAACGATCACCTCGCCACTGCGCTCGTCGGCGACGGCCCGAAACATCTCGACGCGGTACGGGCCGTAGACGCCGGAGAGATCGTCGGCGAGTTGTCGTACCTGGTCGGCATCCAGGTTGTCGACGATCTCCCCCAACGGTTGTGCGTAGCGGGTGTTGACTCGGCGGGTGGTCGGATCCTGGTCGCGGTAATCCTGTTGCCTTGCCCGGAAGTCAGAGTCGCCCGGAGGACCCTTGACGTCGCCCACGGCACCGGCAGCGTCCAGCGAGATCTGCAGGGGGACGTCAGGGCTGAGCCCGTCCACCGGCTCGCCGTTCTCGTCGAGGTAGCCAACGGCGGTACGGTCCACCGCGCCTTCACCCCAGTGTGGTGGCCACGGCGAATACTGCCTGGTGCGCGGGTCGTATAGCTGCACCTGCCGACCATCGGTAACGGCGAGGAAGGCGTGTCCGCCCTGACGGCCGCCATCGACCGCCCAGCGCGACACCACGATTGCCGATGATCCGGCCGGCCTGCCCAGTAGTTCGGTCTCGATGTCGTCGTAGGACGCGAACTGAGAGCTGGACCGCGCCGCCTGGAACAGGGCCCAGGCCGGCACGCCGGTGCTCGAGGGGGCAATGGAGAGATCGAAACGCTGCCTGGGATAGATCCTCGACAATTCGCGGGCCACGTCATAGGCGCAGTTCTCGTCGGCCAGACGCGAAGCAGAGTCGCGCGCGAACAGGTTCTGCAGCCACCCCTTCAGACCGGTCCGGGCCGGGGCAACCGATGCCGGGTCCAGGTACTTGACGTAGTGCACGCCGTTGCGGCCTTCCACCGACCCGGTGCCTTCCAGGAGACGACGGCCCAGATCTGGTTCGTCGCGGGTGGCCAGATTTGCCAGGTCGATGGGCTCGGGCAGGCGAGGGTTAGTCGGATCTAGCTGTTGCACAACCTGATCCAGGACCGCCTTGGCCTCCTCACTGACGGACTCCCGCAGCTGCCTGGCCGACATCTTGACCCGGTCGAGTGATTCCTGCAGCTGATGCGCGCCTGGATCCCACGTGTAACCGGCTCGGGCCCAGGCATAGCCGCCCTTGTCGTGGGTCGTCAGCACGATTCGATCGACGCCTGAGAGCGCGTACAGACGTTCCCACTCCGCGGTCACGGCCTTGGAGAATCCCTTGCCACGCAATGGCGTGCCGTCGGGCAACTTCTCATCGATCACGAAGCCGGTGTGATAGGCGACGAGGTTGTCCGCACCGTCTCGGTCGAACGACCGCTGAATGGTTCCGATCTTGTTGTCACCGTGGAAGATATCGCCGGTCAGCATTACGTCACCGGGCAGGTTCTCGGCCTTGAACACAATGCGGTACGGCCCGTACCAGCCAGACAGGTCCTCGGCGAGCCTGCGGACGCGGGCAAGGTCGGAGGCACCGTCGACCACATCACCCAATGGTTCGGTGTAGCGCGTGTCCACCACTCGTGTGGCTCGATCCTGCGCACGGTATTCGGCCTGGCGCCGAAGGAAGTCTGAATCGCTCTGTGGGCCTTGCACATTACCGACCGCATCAGCTGCGTCGAGCTGCAGTGGGACGTCGACGGTCATCGGTCCGACCGCTTGGCCGTTGGTCTGCAGATAGCCGACTGCGGTCTGCGCCACCGCGTGCTGGCCCCAATGCGGGGGCCACGGCGAATACTTCCGGGTGTGCGGATCGTACAGCCGCACCTCACCGTCGACCTTGACCGCCAGGTAGGCGTGACCGCCCTGCCGCCCACCGGCCCACTGCGAGGTAAGCACGGCCACCCGCAGCGACGGATCACCCAGCAGCGTCGCTTCGACCTGGTCGTACGTCGCGAACCGGGCATCGGCACCGACAGCCCGGAACAACGCCCGCGCGGGCACCCCGCGCCGTGACGGCCTGACGTCCAGACCGAACGTGCGGCCCTCGAACAAAGAGGACAACTCTTCAGTGACGGTGACCGCACAATTGGGCGGTCGACGCCACAGCACATTCCAGAATCGCCGGCCCCCCAACCGATCTCCGGCAGGTTCGACCGTGCGCAGCACCGGCGCGTGCCGACTCCGGCCCAGCTCGAAGCGGTGTTGCTCAGTGGTGACGGCGCCAGTACGCCCGGCCGCAATGCGGCCGAGGTTTGTCGTAGCCTCCGTGTTCAGGAAGTAGGCATGATGGGTGCCGCCCGTGAGCAGGCGGTTCATGTGAGTCTGTGGCTCGGCGCTAACCCGCACGGCACCAAAGGAATCCATCGCCGGGTCGGTGCCGAGACCGATCCCGAGGATCCGGCCATTGGAGCCGGCGGTCCGCCCGCCCAGGGCGGTCACCACGTCTCGGGACGACGACGCGGTGAAAACGTTCTCGGCACCGATACCGAACTCACCAGCAGTGCGCACGGGGCCGGCTCCGGGCGATCCGACCAGCGACACGGTGCGGACCTGACCGGCGAATCTGCCGTTCTGACCGGCGTATCCGGTGGTCGTCGATCCGTAGGAGTAGCCGAAGACATGGTTGCCGGTGAAATGGCTGCCGTCGCCGGCGAGCGTGTCGCGGGCGGCGTTGAACGCCCTGATGTCGCTGTAGAGGATATCGCCGCCGGTGCGCGCCATGCCGTGGCCGGCGGCACGCATGATGCTCCAGCCACTCGGGGCGTCGTACCCGATCCAGGCGATCGACGCGGCCGACAGTCCCGGATTCTCCTGCTGCACCGACTGCAGATGATGCAACGCGGAGGTGGTGTTGAAGCCCAGCAGTGAGTCCACTGTGCTTGCGACACCGGGCACATGCCACGACACCGATTCCGCGGTGTAAGGATCAGCGCCGTAGCTGAGCACGGCGCGTCCGCTGCCGCCGAACTCGGATACGTCGAGCGCCAGCAGCATCGGAGGTTTCAGCCCAGCCTGCACCGCATCGCCATCTGCCTTGCGAATCGCGAGGTCGAGTCTGTCCATGCGGCGCAGCAGTTTCCGCTCGGCACGCGTCGGCCGTTCTCCGCGATCTGCCTTCGACCGGACGGCGTCGGCATCGTCGCGCAGTTGCTCCAGCACCTTGCGGTTCGCGCGGTCCCGGTCTGCCGCATCGATACCTTCGGCATTGCCGATGTGCTGCGGGTACGCCTCGATGAGGTCGTTGCGCTGCTCGGGATCCAGTGCGGACCACCAGCGCGCGTTGTTGGCCGCACGCACGGACGCTTCTTCGGCCGGGCCGCGCGGATTGCGCAGCTCATCGGGCCGCACCGGCGGAATGCGCCGCGCCAACGCGTCGTCGGCCTTCTGTTCGATCACCTGACGGTCAACGGTTGCCGCCGTGGTGCTGTCATGCCCGATTACGGAATGCTGTTGTGACGGACCGTCACCCACCATGTCGCCGGTGCGGCCCGGGTGGTCGGTGGCGACCCAGTCCACGCCGAGGTCCCGAGCGAACTGCACATCGGCCTCGTTGTTGACCGTCCAGCAGTAGGTGGCCAATCCTCGCGCGGCCGCCGCGCCGACGAGTTCGGGATTGTTGCGCAGCGTTTCGATCGACGGGCCGATCGCCGTGGCGCCCACGATGCCGGCCAGATAGCGTGCCGACGGGCCCAACAGAACGGTGGAGACGTTCGGGGCGGCCATCCGTACCCGCACCAGCGCGTCGGGGTAGAACGAGATGACCGCCGCCTTGACCAGGTGGTCCGGTCCTGGGTTCGTCAGCCCGTGCCGTTCCAGCGCGGCAACCACCTCGCGCTCGATCTTCAAGCCCTGCTGCGCAGGGTGTTTGGTCTCGATGAACAAGGTCACCGGCTGCTCGGCGTCCTGGGCGAGCTGGATGAACTCGTCGAGGGTCAGGATGCCGTGACCGTCGAAGTCGAGCGCCTGCAGCTCGGCCAGCGTCAGGTCGCCGACGCGTCCGGTCCCGTTCGACGTGCGGTCCACGGTCTTGTCGTGGATGAGCACCAGTTCACCGTCCTTGGTGAGCCGGACATCGCATTCGAGAGCATCCGCCCCCTGCCGCAGGGCTTCGGTGTACGCGGCCCGGGTCTGCTCCGGGAAGTCGTGGGAGGCGCCCCGGTGGGCTACCACCTGGGACGTGGGACGCTCGTCCGGGCTCCGCGAGTCAGCCTGGGTGACAACGCGATTCCCGGTGAACGGCCCCGGCTCGCCCAACCCGTGCCGGGTGGCGTGGAAATCGGCCAGCTGCTGGTGGAGTGCCCCGGTGTCGCCGACCCAGGCGATGGACGCGGAATCCTGCTGCCGGGTTCCTTGCAGCCCGTCGAGCGCACGGGCCGTGACGGTGCCGAGCTGCTCGATGGACCCGCGGGCGGTCTGCCACGTCACGTTCGAGGCGTGGAAGGGATCGGCACCGAAGCTGATGACGGCGTGACCGCCGCCGTCGAAGGCCGAGGTGTCCAGCGCCAGCACGAGCGGGGCGTCGAGGCCGGCCCGCGCCGCATCGGCGTCGGCCTTGCGCACCGCGAGGTCGAGCCGGTCGATGCGCTCAAGGAACGCACGCTCTTCGCGGGTGGTCGTGCCGAACTGGTCGAGCTTGGTCCGGATGTGGTCGGCGCGGTCTCGGTAGTACTGCAGTGCATCCCGGTTCGCGCTATCGCGCTCGGCAGCCGTTCTGCCGTCGACGTTTCCGTCGGCCAGGCCATCCGGGAGACCCTGGACCCGGCCGATGGCGGCAGCGGCGAACTGGTTGTACCACCGCCCCTTGTGGAGAGCCTTGCCGTTCTCGTCCAGATAGCCGACGGCGGTCTGGGCCACCGCGTCCTGGCCCCAGTGCGGGGGCCAACCCGAATACTGCCGGGTGTGTGGGTCGAAGAGATACACCCGGTCGTTGATGTTGACCGCCATGTACGCGTGCCCGACGGATTGCCCCCCGCTCCAGCGCGACGCCAGCACCGCCATCGAGCCCGAGGGCCTGCCCAGCAGCGTCCGTTCGATATCCGCGTACGTCGCGAAATGAGCGCTGGAGCCGAATGCTTTGAACATCGCCCGCGCGGGCGTCCCCCTCCGTGAGGGTGCGCCGTCGAGCCGGATCTTCTTGCCGGTCCGGGCGTGCACTTCATCGGCCAGGACGTGGGCGCAGTCGTTGCCCCGGGTCCAGCGTGGGATGCGGTTGCGTTGGTGAGTATCGGTCGGGTGAAAGACACCGGGATCGTCGTCGAGCCGCATGACCGGCCGGGCCGCCGCGGGTTCGATGGTGCGGGAACGGTTTCCGTCGACGGTACGGTGCGGTTCGGTGTGAACGTCGTCGTAGTTCCCGGCGGCGATGCGGCCGATGTTGGTCAGCGACTCGGTGCGGATCGCATGCGACGGGGTGACCAGCCACTGCCGGGTGCCCGGGCCGTCGGTCTCCAGGAAGTCGAAGTAGGCGTTGTGCGTCGTCAGGGTGTCTTTACGGTCCATCGACGCCGGGAACTCGCCGCTGACGCGTCGTCCACCGAACGTGTCCATCGCCGGGTCGGTACCGAGGCCGGTCCCGAAGCGCCCCATCGAACCTGGTGTCCGACCGCCCAGGCCGGTGACGAAGTCCCGCGACGACGAGACCACGAACACCCTGCCGTCGTCGAGGCCGAAATCGCCGGCATGCTGCAAGGAGCCGGTACCCGGTGAGCCGACCAGCGTCACCGTGGTGACGTGGGGGGCCAGGCGGCCGTCGACCCCGGCATAGCTCGTGGTGGTCGAGCCGTACGAGTGGCCGAATATGTGGTTGCCGCTGAAATGGCTTCCGTCCCCGGCGAATGCATCCCGTACCGCGGTGAACGTGCTGACGTCGGTGTAGAGCATCTCACCGCCACGTTGCGCCAGCGTGGTGCCCGCCACTCGCGCCGACGCCGATCCGTTCGGTGCGTCGTATCCCAGCCAGGCGATCGAGGCGGACGACAACGACGGGTTCTCGTTGTGCACCGACTGCTGAATGTTCAATGCGCAGTGCATGATGTAGTCGAGCTTGTCCAGCTGCGAGCCCAAGCCGGGGACATACCACGACACCGAGTCCGCCGTGTACGGGTCCGCTCCGAAGCTCACCAGTGCGCGGCCGTCACCGCCGAACGCGCCGATGTCCAACGCCAACAACAGTGGCCGGCCTTCCCCGGCCGCCTGGGACGCATCGTCGGCCCGCTGCATCGCGGTCTCGAGCCGGTTGATCCGGACCAGGAAGGCTTCTTCCTTCGGAGTGGTCTTCTCGCCGGCGTCGATCTTTGCCTGGACCTCGGCGGCCTCTCGGGCATGTTGGCGCAGGACTTCGCGATTGGCGTGATCACGAACCGCGGACGGGATGCCCTCGGCGTTGCCGATCTCCTGCGGATAGGCCTGCAGGAGAATCTGCTGCTGCGTCTCTTCCAGTCCGGCCCACCAGGCCGCGTTCTGCTGGGCCAGCGCCACTGCCTCGGGGCCGGTGCCCAACGGATGAACCAGACCCGCGGCGGTCAGCCGTGGATGCCGTTGTCGCAGCAGGTCATCCGCCGTCACCTCAACGTCAGACGGCACCGCCTCGCCCGGACGCCATCGGGGATTCCACCGGCGACGCTCGCCCTGATCCACTTGGATGTCGCCGTCCAGGTTCAACTGGCGACCTTCGGCCGGCTCCACAGTGCGTCCGTCGACCAGCCTGCGAGGTTCTTCGCGCTGCAGATCGTTGATTCGCCCCGCAGCGATCCGGCCGAAGTTGGCCCCCGATTCGGTGCGCACCGGTGGACCGTCGCCGTCATTCGCGTGATGGTGGAAGTAGCTCTTGTGGGTTCCGAAGGTGCTCAGGGAGTTCATCGCATCTGCGAACTGGGCGGCCACCCGCACGGCACCGAACTCTTCCATCGCCGGGTCCATACCCAGCCCACGCCCGGCAATTCGACCGTCTTCGTCGGGCGTGCGACCGCCGAACCCGGTCACGGGGTCCAGTGAGGAGGATGCGACGTACACGTTGCCGGGATCGAGGCCGAATCCGCTGGCATGCCGAATCGGACCCGTCCCTGGTGAACCGGCAAGGGTCACCGTGGTGATGTCACGCTTCAGTCTGCCGTCGGCGCCCGCGTAGCTTGCCGTGGTCGAGCCGTAGGAGTGCGCGAAGATATGATTGCCGCGGAACTGGCTGCCGTCACCGGCCAAGGTATTTCGCGAGGCGTTGAACGCCTGGATGTCGTTGTACAGAATCTCGCCGCCCCGCCGTGCGAGCCCGTGGCCGACCACCCGGCCGGCGGCCGAACCGTTCGGTGCGTCATAGCCGATCCAGGCGATCGAGGTTGCCGCCAGCCCCGGATCTGCGCGCAACGTCGACTGCGCATGGTTCAGCGCGTTGCGCATGTTCACTTCGAGCTTGTCGATCGTCGTCGCGAACCCAGGCACCAGCCACGACACCGAATCTGCCGTGTACGGGTCGGCACCGAAACTCACGATCGCACGGCCGTCGCCACCGAACGCCGGCGGATCGAATGCCAGCACGAGCGGCGCGTCGAGGCCCGCCTCCGCGGCTTCGTTCCCCATCCGCTGCAACCCGGCATCCAACCGATTCACCCGCAACAGGTTCTTCAGTTCGTTGTCGCTGGGCCGAACGCCGCGGTCGATCTTCGACTGCACGTGGTTCTGGAAGCGTCGGATCGCAAGGCGGTTCGCCGCATCGCGGTCCGTCGGCGGAATCCCCTCGGCATTGCCGATCCGGGCCGGATACGCGTCGATCAGCGTCTGCTGCTGGTCAGGCTCTAGAGACGACCACCAACGCGCATTGGCTTCAGCCCGCGCCCGGGCATCGCCGGCCCGGTTCAACGGGTTGACGATGCCGTCGATGGCGACCGGCGGAATCCGCTGTCGCAACAACCTGTCCGCAGCCGCGACGACCTCCTTGCGGTGGGCCAGACCGCTGTCCTCGGTCGCCGACCAGTCGGGTTCGGACACCGTCTGCTGAGGATCGACATCGATGTCGGAGGCCCGCCACCGCGGATTCCACCAGTGGCGCCGCTGGCTGCCGCTGCGGGTCGCCGCGGGTTCGACGGTCGCGTAGCGGGTGCCGAACAAGCGGCCCGGCCGCTCGGCCACGGTGCGGCGTTCTTCGAACTGGAGCCCGTCGACGTTTCCGGAAGCGATACGGCCGAGGTTGGCCAGCGATTCCGAGGGGACCGCGCGCGAAGGTGTGACCAGCCATTGCCGCGTACCAGGCCCGTCGGTCTCCTGGAAGTCGAAGTACGCGTTGTGGGTCGAGGTGGTGTCCTTGCGGTCCATCGACGCCGGAAACTCGGCACGAATTCGCTGTCCGCCAAAGGTATCCATCGCCGGGTCGGTGCCGAGCCCGCGTCCGAGGCGGCCGTGCGAGTCCGATGTCCGCCCGCCGATGCCGGTCACGAAATCCCGCGACGACGACGCGACGAACACCCGGTCGGTGCTGATGCCGAAATCGCGGGCATGGCTCAGCGGGCCGGCGCCCGGTGAACCGATCAGCGTCACCGACTCGATGTGGTCGGCCAGCCTGCCGTCGCGGCCCGCGAAGCTGGTCGTCGTCGACCCGTACGAATGCCCGAACACATGGTTGCCCTTGAAATGGCTGCCGTCACCGGCCATTGCATCCCGCGCCGCGTTGAACGCACTGATGTCGGCGTGCAGGATGTCACCGCCGGCTTCTGCCATAGCGGTGCTCCCGACCTTGAGCGTCGCCGAGCCGTTCGGCGCGTCGTAGCCCAGCCACGCGATCGAGGCCGCCGACAGCGACGGGTTCTCACTCTGTGTCGACTGCAGGATGTTCAACGCGCAGTGCATGACGTAGTCGAGCTTGTCGACCTGCGCCCCCAGGCCGGGTACATACCACGACACCGAATCCGCCACGTACGGGTCGGCACCGAAACTCACCAGCACCCGGCCGTCACCGCCGAACGCCGGCGGATCGAACGCCAGGATCAACGGCTCCCCCACCCCGGCCTGCCGGGCGGCCTCGCCCGCACGTTGCATCGTGCTCTCAAGCTTTTTCACCCGCAGCAGGAAGTCGAGCTGCGTGTCATCCGGCTTGGTACCAGCATCGATCAGCGCTTGAACAGCGGTTGCACGATCGATATAGCGTTGCAGCACACGACGATTGGCGTCATTGCGAACGTCGGCCGGGATACCTTCGGCGTTGCCGATCTGGAAGGGGTGCGCATTCAGAAGTGCTTGCTGCTGATCCGGCGACAACCTTGACCACCACACCGCGTTGGCGCGGGCCCGGGCCGCAGCCAGCGGCTCGTCTCCCAGCGGGGTGGTGAGTCCGTCGATGGATACTCGCGGATTTCGTTGCCTCAGAGCACTATCCACGACCGGGTCGGTCGCGCGCGTAACCTCGCCCGGATGCCACCGCGGATTCCAGCGGCGCAGTTCCTTTGCCGGTTCGGTGTCCGTATCGCTGTCCAGCCGCAGCGGCCGTCCGGCAGCCGGATCCACGGTACGACCATCGACAACCCGCCGGTAGCTCTCCCGGTGCACCCTCTCGGCGTGGCCTGCGGCGATCCGACCGAAGTTGGCCAGCGATTCGGTGCGCACCCGCGGATCGGCGTCGCCCGGCATGTACTGGTAGTAGCTTCGGTGCGTCCCGACCGCACTCAGGTCGTTCATCGAATCGGGGAACTGCGCAGTAATCCGGACCGCGCCAAAGTCTTTCATCGCCGGGTCGTGACCCAGGCCCCGGCCGAGGAACCGGCCATTCTGCCCCGGTGTGCGCCCGCCCAGCCCGGTAACCGGATCCAGCGACGACGATGCGACGAAAACGTTCTGTGCGCCGATCCCGAATCCCCGGGCGTGCCGTATCGGACCCGTGCCCGGTGAACCGAGCAGCGTCACCGTGCTGATGTCCTCGGCCAGCCGCCTACCCTTGCCGGCGTAGCTCGCGGTGGTCGAGCCGTAGGAGTGCGCGAAGATGTGGTTGTTGCGGAATTCGCTGCCGTCGTCGGCAATAGTGTTGCGCGCGGCGTTGAACGCCCGAATGTCGCTGTAGAGAATCTCCCCGCCCTTGCGCGCCAATCCACGCGCGGCGACGCGAGGGATGGCCGCATCATTGGGCGCGTCGTAGCCGATCCATGCGATGGACGCCGCTGCCAGGTCCGGATTTTCCTGACGCGTCGACTGCAGATGGTTCAGCGCGTTGCGCATATTGCCTTCGAGCTTGTCGATCGTCGTCGCGAACCCAGGCACCAGCCATGACACCGAGTCCGCCAGGTACGGGTCGGCACCGAAGCTCACGACCGCTCGGCCGTCGCCACCGAACACCGGAGAATCGAACGCCAGTACCAGCGGCGGATCTATCCCGGCCGCCGCCGCTTCACTCTTCATCGTCGCCAACGCATTGTGAAGGTTGTTCATGCGCCGCAGCAATTTGAATTCGCGCTTGGTGGGCTGCTCGCCGCGATCGATCTTGCTCTGCACAAAATTTCGGGCACGCTCGATGGAAAGGCGGTTCGCCTTGTTGCGGGCCTTCGGTGGAATTCCCTCGGAGTTACCGATCTGCCTGGGATAGGTCTTGATCAACGCATCACGTTGGTCTTCGGACAAGCCCGCCCACCATCGGGCGTTGTCCTCGGCCCGGGTCACGGCATCGTCAGCCTTGCCCAGCGGGTTGGCCACGTCGTCGATGTCCACCGCTGGGTCACGTTGCGCCAGAGCAGTTTCAGCCTTCGCACTGGTGGTCGGTTCGACCGTGGTGTGCTCGGGAGGTTCGGCCGGAGCCTCTGTCTCGGAGGAGGCTCCGAAGGCTTCAGTGGTGGGATCGGCACCGAGGTTCACCTCGACGATCGGCGCCCGCCCATGAAGGGCGGCGGGCAGCTCGCGCGCCGACGATGCGACGCGGACGTTGCCGGCATCGAGCCCGAACTCGGCGGCATGGCGCACCGGACCCGTCCCTGGCGAGTCGGTGAAGGTGATGGCGCGAATATCGTGTGATAACCGGCCATCTCGCCCGGCATAGCTGACCGCGGTCGTGCCGTAGTCCTGCGCGTAGATGTGGTTGTCGTTGAAGTGGCCACCGTCCGTGGCCAAGGTGTCACGCGCGGCGTTGAACGCACGGATATCGCTATAGAGGATCGCCCCGCCTTCGCGGGCGAGCTGGTGTCCAGCTGCGCGCCAACGGTTCCAGCCACTGGGGGTGTCGTAACCGAGCCATGCGATCGCGGCCGCCGTCTGTGCCGGATTCCCCTGTTGGACGGCCTGCAGGTGGTTGAGCGCGTCGCCCATGGTGACGCCGATCCGGTCGATCGTCACCCCCTGCCCGGGCACGTGCCATGACACCGAGGCCGCGTGATACGGGTCGGCGCCGAAGCTGACGACCGCGCGTCCGTGACCACCGAATTCCGACGCGTCGAACGCCAGCAGCAGCGGACCGTCGATTCCCGCTTCCCGGGCCTGGGTCTGCGCCTGGGCGAGCGAGCTCTGGATGTGTTCCAGCCGCGCCAGCATCTTGCTCTGCGCCCGGGTGAGGCGATGACCGCTGTCACGCCAGGACTTCAGTTGGTCGCGTTGCTTCTTGAGCAGCTCAGTGTTCGCTTCGTGGCGCGCCTTGGGCGAGATGCCTTCAGCGTTGCTGATCAACTGAGGGTGCACGTCGATCATGGCGCGTTGTTCTTCTCCCGAGAGCCCGGCCCACCAGGCGGCATTCGCGCGGGCCCGAGCGTCGGCAGATTCCATCAACCCCAACGGGTTTCGTAGTTCGCCATCTCGCTTGGCCAGCGCCTGATCGGCGAGATCGCTCTGGCGGGTGACACCTTGCCACTGCTCACCCGGGGTCTGGTCCGGGGTGCCCTGCACATCGCCCACCGCGATCGCAGCGTCGAGATCATCGGGGCGGAGCCCGAGTTCGTCCACCGGGTTGCCCGCTGAATCGAGGTAACCGACCGCGGTCGTCGACACCTCGTGCTGACCCCACGAGGGCGGCCAGCCCTTGCGCTCGCCGCGGTGGAGCAGGTATACGTCTTCGCCATCGAAGACCGCCACGTAGGCATGCCCGCCCTGGCGCTGCCCGTCTCCGGCCCACGCCGACGTGATGACCGCTGCCGAGCCAGGTTTCATGCCCCGCAACCTGGCCTCGATCTGGCGGTAGGTGGCGAAGTCGGCTCGCGATCTGATCGCCTGGTACAGAGCCCGCGCGGGCATGCCGGTGGACGTCGGCTCCCCGTCGACCTGGTACTGCTTGCGGAAGTGCCGGGACAGATCATCGCGGGCGTCGAGTAGACAGTTCTGGTCGCCGTGCGGCGGGCCGCCGGTGTCGGTGACTTGGGGCGCCGCGTTCGCGGGCTCGACATCCTCGCCGCTGTCCTGCGCGGTGTCCTGTTTCGTGTTCGGGGCGGTGTCCTGGACCCGCGCGGCCGGCACGCCCGCGGCCTGCGTCTCCGGACCGGTGGGCTGGGCGGTCGGAGGTGCCGGCTTCGCTTCCGCCGGCTTTGAATCAGGTTTCGCCGCGGCCGGTTTGGCAGCTTGTTCGGGTGTCGTCGATGTGGAGGTGATCGGAGCCGACGACGTGGCCGGCGCCGCCGCGCTCGGCGAAGACGGTGCGGCCGGAGCAGCGACAGCCGGGCTCTGCTGTTCGGGAACGTCCGGCCCGGAAGTCTGCGGCGCCGGATCAGCAGGTGCCTGTGCGACGTCTGCGACCTCGGGAGCGACCTGCGCCCCCTGGGTGTGCTGGGTTCCGTCGGCCTGCCCGGTGTCGGCCTGCCCCACATCGGCGGCTACCGGCTCGGCAGCGATCGCCGCGTGGGGCACATCCGTGGTCGCGACGTTCGCCGCCGGATTGGCGACATCCTGGTCCGGGCTCAGCGTGGCAGTGTGCGCGG
Organism: Mycolicibacterium arcueilense; assembly: GCF_058536225.1. NCBI lineage: Bacteria > Bacillati > Actinomycetota > Actinomycetes > Mycobacteriales > Mycobacteriaceae > Mycobacterium > Mycolicibacterium arcueilense. Next base: position 145,787 of record NZ_JBZTYL010000016.1, on the reverse strand, counting down.
GCTCATCGACGGGAATGTCCGCTGAATCGTCGTTGTCGTGCTGCGTATTCGACGAGTGCTGCTCGTCCGGCGGGCCGACGGGCTGGTCGTCGGATTCATGTTTGGCGTCGGTGTCGGTGTTGGTGTCGGTGTCGGTCTCATCGGAGTCCTGGCTCGTCGGCTTGTCGGCTGCGCGGTGCTGTTCGCCGTTTCGGGGCGCGGACTTCGAATCTGATTGCGGTGTAGTGTTATTCGTCTGTCCGGCACCGGCGCGTCCCGGGCTCGACTTGGCGGGCGCCGGAGATTGCCCGGAGGAATCGTTCTGCGGAGTTCGGTCGGTGTCGGTCTTTCCGTCGTCGTCGCTGTCCTGCAGGCGGGTGTCCAGTTCGCCGTCCGGGTTCTCTCCCCGCAGGCCGACATTGGGTGAATCGGGCCGCGCCGGGCCGGCTGGATCCGTCGAGTCGGTCTGGTGAGACCCATGATTTCTGCCCAGGCCCTTCATGCCGCCGAGGCTGGTGCTGGTCGAACTGGCGATGATCGACACCGTGTCGAATTCACCACCGACGGCGAGTGTTCCGGCCACGTTCCCCGACACCCCGGCGGTGAACATGGTCACGCCGCCCTTGACCCCCGCCGTTATCCGGTTGCGAGAAACATGTCCCAGCCCCTGCATGACCGGGACGGCAGTGGCCCCGCCCGCTCCACCACCGATCATCGAAGAGACCGCAGTCTGCTTGAACCGGTCCCACCGATAGTCGGCATGTCCGTTGTGGGCCTGGATGCCCTGCACGATGCCTTCTTGAAGCAGTCCCTGCCCCAGCTCCTCGAAGGCTTCCTGGATGGTTTCGTGCAGGAGCCGCTTCATCATGGTCTTGGTCAGCAGTTCGGCCATCTTCTCGCCGAGACGCCGGATCGCCCACGCCACGAGCGCGCGGATCCACGCCATGGTCGTCGTCTCGATGACGGGGATCGCCGCCGTCGAAGCACCGAGCGTGGGGCTGGACATGGCCAGGCTGTACGAGATCTCGGCGGCGGCGAGAGCCAAGCCGACGATGATCGAGAGCTTGCTGTATTCGATCTCGGAGCTGAAGTTGGTGGCGCCCTCGCCCATTCCCGAGATGCCTTGGGCGAGTTTGTCCACTGTGTAGTCGCCGTCGAACAGCATGGCGAACTGTCGATCGGCGGCGTCGGCGGTGTCACCCGTCAGAACCGACATCGTTTCTCCGCGGACCCTGTTCAGATCCGGGATGAGTTCCTGCAGTGCCTCGGCCGCGGCTTGGTAATGCTCGCCGATCCGGCGGGTTCGGGTTTCGCTGCCTTGCGGCCACTCACCGCCCGCCAGGTATGACACCCATTGGAGTTCGGGTGGGATCTGGATGTCCATAAGCGAATTGGTGTGGCAACGGGCCTATGCGGCTAACCACTCCGTGCGGTCGACGACTACGGCTGGTCGTTTTGTTCGAAGGAGTCCGCGGAACCCTTCAAACCGTCCGAGTAGTAGTCGAGCAGATCGGTCTTGACCACCACCGAGCCGTCGACCCAATCCTTTTGCGCCAGATACCCCGAACTGCCTTTCGCGTAGCCATCACCCATCTTGTCGTCACCCCACGCGGCACCTTCGGCTGCCAGATTCGATTGAAGGCTGGACAACACGTTCTTCATCCTGACGCTGACATCGTTCAGGTTCCTCGAGGTCGCCCGCAGGTCAGAAGGTCCGACACCGAGCTCGTCAGCCATCGATTCAGCTCCTCACCGTGGGAAATGCGGATTCGTCCCGGTCGTCGGCCTCAGGGTCGGTCGCCTGGACGGCCGCATCGTCGTTACCGAACACCGATCTGGTCAGGTCTCGCAGATCAGGCGCGGTGTCGGCGATGTCGGACAGCGATGGCATCATCCGGCGCCGTTCTTCGATCGGCATCATCAGGGCGGCCGCCCGCTGCGCCACATCGTGCGCCGCGGACTGCGCGGCCGCGGTGACGTGGCCACCGAGTTCTTCGAGTTCGTACTCATCGACGTACGACTCGTCGATGACGGTCTCGATGACATGACCCCGGGCGTCAACTGTCACCCGGACCAAGCCATCGGCCTCCTCGGCAGTCGCGGTGAGCTGCGCCTGCTCGCGCTGCACCGCAGCAATATCGGCCATCTGCTCCGAGACCAGGGCGAGCACCTCGGTCATCTGATGCCGGAGGGCATCGTTACTCATTCCGACAAGTGTTCCAGATTCACCCAGGCACTGCCACGCTCTTTGCCGAATTCGATTACGGCCGACCATATTTGAGTGCACGGACAATTACGTTTGTGAAATTGCCATCGCCGCAAAGCCACTCACACCGTAATTTGCCACCATCGCGTAGATAACAGAGATTTACTCGACAGTCCGCATCTCCCGGCGATAGCTCTCACGCCCTCGGCCGGTCGGCGCGTTCTTTGCCTCCACCATGGGTATGGCGGGTGCGGTCACCGGTACTGGGGTCCGCCTCGCAGCCGGGGAAACTTTTCCGCCACTGCGGCAGCGAGTTCCAGATAGGCCTGGAGGGTGGCCGGGTCCAGCAGGTCGAAGTCGACGTCGGCGCCCTCGGCCAGGTGCGGATCGAACGGGATCATGTGCACCGAGCGGCAACGGGCCTCGAAGTGCTCGTAGACCTTGTCCAGTTTGAGCTTCGCCGACCCGGGTCGCGAGGCACTCAGCACCACATGCGCTTCGCGGACCAATGCCGAGTGTCCGTGCTGCATCAGCCAATCCAGCGTTGCCGACGCACTGCGGGCCGCGTCGATGGCCGGCGAGCTGACCAGCACGATCGCATGCGCCAGATCAAGCACACCCGCCATCGCCGAATGCATTATCCCGGTACCGCAGTCGGTGAGGATGATGTTGTAGTAGCGACGCAGGATGCTGACGGTGCGGCGGTAGTCGGACTCGCCGAACACTTCCGAAACCGCGGGTTCCTGCTCGCTGGCCAGCACCTCCAATCGGCTGCCCGCCATCCGGGTGTGGCTGCGTACGTCGGCGTAGCGCTCGATGTTGGGATCCGACAGCAGGTCGCGCACCGTGGACTCGCTCGACACATCCCGCACCCGTTCGGCGAGCGTTCCGCGGTCCGGGTTCGCATCCACCGCGATCACCCGGTCGTGGCGCATCATCGACAGCGCCGAGCCCAATCCCAACGTGGTGGTGGTCTTTCCCACACCACCCTTGATCGACAGCACGGCGATCCGGAAGTCACCCGCGATGGGCTGGCGGATCTGGCCCAGCAGATCTTCGCGCTCCCGCTCTTTGCGCGACTCACCAGGACTGACCCGTCCGGCACTGGCCAGGTGCACCGCACGGCGCCATCCGGAATGAGGTGCGCTGCGGGACCGGTTCAGGATCCCGGCGTCGTCGAGCGACGGAGGCACCGGCGAGTACTGCGGCGGCTGGGTCAGACCCGGCGGCGGCATGGGCGGCGGTGGCGGCATGAAGCCCGGTGGCGGCAACGGCGGAAGTGGTAGCGGCGGCGGTGGAACCGGCCTCAGTGGCGGAATCGGAATCAGCTCAGTCGGCTCAGGAGCCGGCGGCTCCGGCTCCGGACCTGGAGCTGGACGTTCAGGTTCCGGCTCAGGCCTGCGCGGCTCGTCGAGGTCGAACCGTTCCGCGAACTCCCTTGACCCGATAGGGCTGTGCATCTGCCACGGCGGCGGGGCGAGCCGGCGGGCCGGTGCCGCGGGCGGGGGCTCGGGCTCCGGTGTCGGCTCGGGAGCCGGAGCCGGCTTCGAAAAGGCGTCGGTCACGTCGTCGGCGGGCGATGTGGCGGTATGGATCTGCCGAGCCGACCGTTGTGCCGCAATCTGTTCCAGCAACGCGGCAGCGCGGGCCTCCACCTGGTCCAATTCACCAGGTGCCAGGTCGTCGAGCGATCTGGGCTCGCCGATCGGCCGATTCTCGTCCGGCATCTTTCCCCTAACTCACCTGGTCCGTCGCCGGGCAGCAGCCACCGCTACCGCCGCCACCATCAACGCAAGACACGCCGCGGTGACGGTGAAGACGATCCTGCGGGCCCGCACATTACCCGGATCAGGTTGCGGTGGCCCGCTGATCGGTGAAGAGGCAGTGACATCGCGGCGGTCGGCCGCAGGTGACAGCTGGTAGGTCAGTGCCGCGACAGGGTCCACGACTCCATAACCCGTGGCCTGGTTGGGTCCATTCCCCGGGGTGCGAGCAGTGCGTTCGACCAGATCCTTCACCTCACCAGCGGTCAGACTCGGATACCGCGACCGGATCAACGCCACCACACCCGATACGAACGGCGCCGCGAAGCTCGTGCCGTTGAGCGGGGCCAGCCCCTGCTGGCCGAACTGCGCGTTGCTCAGCCCGGGCCCGCCCGGGTCCAGCGAGGTGACCCGCTCACCGGGTGCGGCCACGGCCACCCACGGCCCGTGCAGGCTGAAGTCGGCCGGGGTGGCCGATGTGGTCACCGCGCCGACGGTCAGGACATAGTCGGCGAACCAGGCCGGGCTGGCGATGGTGCTGACGCTGTTCCAGCCGTTGTGCAGCGGTTGGTTCGGATCGTTCATGTTGTTCTGCGCATTGCACATGCTCTGGCTGTTGAAATTGCCCGCCGCGGCCACCACCACGACATTACGTTCGTAGGCGTAGCGCACCGCGCGCCCGAGTTCACGGTCGTCCAGGCCGGCCGAAACAGGCGCGCAGGCTACCTCGGACAGGTTGATCACCGTGGCGCCGAGATCCACCGCCCGGGTGATCGCGAGCGCCAGGGTGTGCGTGTTGCCGTAGCCGATCGACGTCGCGTTGGGATCGTCGTTCTGGCTGCTGCTCGTGCCCGCGACGCTGTAGGCACCGCTGTTCTGGCGGATCGACAGGATCGAGGCGTCGGGGGCGACCCCGGCGAAGCTGTCACCGTCGGCGGGCGTGGCGGCGATGATCCCGGCGACCAGGGTGCCGTGCGCGTCGCAGTCGACCAGGCCGTCACTGCTCGACACGTAGTCACCGCCGGGCTCGAGTGCGGGCAGCCGGGGATGCCGGTTGACGCCGGTGTCGATCACCGCCACCTTCTGCCCGGCACCGCGGGAAAAGCGCCAGGCCCTGCGGTATTCGAGCATCGCCTCGGCGCTGGTCTGTTTGGTGAAGTCGGTGCCCGGCAGCACGCCGGTGGGGATACCGCAGATCGCCTTCAGTTCGGTGGGCTGCGCCGGTGCGACGGGCCCGCTCGGTGGCGGTCCGGGCTCGACCACGGGCGGAGTCACGGCACCGGCCGGGGGTGCCCCGAAGCCGGCCAGCGCCACGGTCAGAACGACGGTCACCACCGCCGAGTACCGCCGGGCGCTCACTAGCCGCCCAGCCGTTCGTACAGTCCGAGCGGCCACAGCGCCAGCGGTATCACCGCCGCCACGGCCACGTATTCCAGATACCCGAAGACGGTCCGGAACCGGCGAACGTATCGGACCGTGACGCCGCCGACCGCGACCACCGCAAGCACGGCGACCCCGGTGAGCTGCAACGGCCACACCCCGGACTGGGCCTGCACGCAGGTGATCAGGACGAGCCCCAGCGCCGGTACCCCGACCGCCACCCGTTCCGGCCAGGTGGTCGCCCGACGAACGTGCAACGCCAACACCGACGCACAGATCAACGCGAAAGCGAAGGCGGCCCAACCCGTCTCGACCCGCATCAGCACGGTCGCAGCGATCAGCGCCACCGCCGCCGCGCCGGCCTGCAGGCCCGAGCGGGTCAGCACCGCCGCATGCACCCTGGCCCACACCTGTTCCGCGCTGGGCATCGGGGTACCCGAAGGGACCGGTACCGTCGACGTCGTGAACGGGTCATCGGTGCGCGATGGCTCGCTCGATGCCACCGGGTACTGGTCGAGCCGCGCCGTCAATGCAGGCACCGCCAGACACCCGAACACCGCAATGACGGCGACGACCGTGGCCACCATCGCGACCGGCACCCCCAACGCGCGGCTCGCGAACGCCACGGTGCCGAATCCCAGCACGACCGCGGCGGACACGTATGACCAGTGACCCGCACCGATCACGCGGTGACAGATCGCGGTGAGCCCCAACAACACTGCGCAGGCACCCGCCAGCCCCGCGACACCGTGCGGTGCAGCCACCACCCAGCCCGCCGCGGCGCCGACCGCGACCACCGACGGACCGACCGCGGCGGCGATATCGGCCCGGCCCAGCATCCGGCGCGCGAGTGCGCCACCGGCGACCAGCGCCACGCTGGTCAGCGCTGTCGCACCCAGGATCACCGGCCGGTGCGGCGACAACGCCGGGGCGAGCAGGAGCACCACCCATACCGCCGAGCACAGCCACAACCCGGCGAAGGCCATCGTCCCCGCCGCGGTGGCATTCCACGCCGCGTACGAGGCCCGGTTCAGCCGGGCCGCCGCATCCACCACGTCGTCGTACAGAGTGGGCGGGGACAACGCCCGGCGAGCCGAGAGATGCAGCAGCTCACCGTTTTCCACGCCGGTCTCGCGCAGGGTCCGATCGGGGTCCAGCACGCCGGCCCCACCTGCGCGACTGAGCACCCAGAACGTCCGTCGCTCGTCGCGGTCGGCCAGGTCGTCACTGCGCTCGGCGTCGCGGGACTTGATCAACCGGGCCAATTCCGGCAGGAACGCCGCCACCGGCACATCGGCCGGCAGCGCGACGTCGAGTTGGGTGCGGCCGCCCACCACGGACACCCGTATCGCCTCGGGCGCCGCGGACACCACGTGCAGCTCCCGGAGCTCCTCGACCCCGGTCACAGGTCGGGCATCCGGGACAGTTGAACCACGCCGCTACGGGTGGTCCGCGAGACCAGCATGCCGCGGCCCGGAGGCATCGGCCCGGCCTTGTATCCGCCGAACAGGCCCCCCTCGTCTCTGCTGCCGCTCATCACCAAACCGTTGCAGGACAGGTCTTTCAGGCGCCCGACGATCGGATCCATCATCGCCCGCCCGGCACCACCGCTGCGCCGGGTGACCACGACCCGCAGGCCGATGTCACGGGCCTGCGGCAGATACTCGACAAGCGGGCCGAGCGGATGGCTCAGCGACCCGCCGGGGATCAGGTCGTAGTCGTCGATCATCACGAACAGGTCCGGCCCCGACCACCAGGACCGATCCTTGAGCTGCTGCTGGGTGATGTCATTGGGCGGCAGCCGATCCTTGAGAGCACCGGCCAGGGCCATCATCAGATCCGTGCATGACTGCGGGGCCGTCGCATAGCCGCCCAGGTACTCGTCGGGGACGACGCCCAGCATCGAGCGGCGGAAGTCGACCAGGATGATCTTGGCCTCCACCGGGCTGGCGTTCTCCATCACCCCGGCCGCGATGTTGCGCAGCAGACCGGTCTTGCCGCATTCGGTGTCGGCGAACGCCACCAGGTGGGGCTGAGAATCGAAATCCAGGACCACTGGCGCCAGTTCGTCCTCGTTGATGCCAATCGCAATGCGGGCCTTGCTCAGTTGCCCGGCATCACGGGCCACCCGCACGACGTCGTCGCGGTTCACGTCGTGTGGCAGCATCCGCACCCTCGGCGCCTCGCGGTCCTGGTAGTGCGCGCGGACAGCCTCGACGGCACCGGACACGCCGGCGGGCAGATCCTCCACTGCGGAACTGGAATCGAGCCTGGGCAACCCGATCAGGATGTGCAGTCGCTCGGAGTTGATTCCGCGTCCGGGCCGCCCGATCGGCACCAGCTCCGCAGACCGCCGCGCCACCTCGCTGTCGATCGGGTCACCGAGACGGAGCTCGACGCGGGTACCGAGCATGTCCTTGACCGCGGGCCGGATCTCCATCCAGCGTGACGCCGTGATCGCCAGGTGCACGCCGTACGACAGACCCTGGATCGCCAGCGATTGGATCACCTGGTCGAGCGATTCGAAGTCGCTCTTGATCGACGCCCAGCCGTCGATGACCAGCACCACGTCACCGAACTTGTCCTGGCTCACCTCGCCTTTGGCCTTGCGCTGACGGAAATCCCGCATGGATTCGATGCCGAGTTCGCGGAACAGTTGCTCGCGGGACCGCAACACCCCGGCCACCTCGGCGACGGTGCGCCGGATCGCGTCGGCATCCATCCGGCCGGCCACCCCGCCGACATGCGGCAACTTCGCCAGGCTCGTCAGGGTGCCGCCACCGAAGTCCAGGCAGTAGAACTGCAACTGCTCGGGAGTGTGGGTCGCGGCGGCGGCCAACATCAGCGTGCGCAGCGTGGTGGACTTGCCCGACTGCGGCCCACCGACCACCGCAACGTTACCCTGGGCGCCGGACAAGTCGACCATCAGCACGTCCCGGCGCTGATCGTAGGGCCTGTCCACCACACCCATCGGCATCCACAACCGGCCGTTGACATTTGCCGGAGCTGCCCAATCAGAGTCCGGCAGAAGCTCGTTCACGGCGGGACTGTCGTCGAGCGGCGGCAGCCAGACCTCGTGGGCGGGCCTGCCGTGGCCACGCAGCCGGCTGACGACCATATCGAGCAGTGTCTTCTTGGTGGGACCTGAGCTGGCCCGCTCCGGCTCGGTCTCCGGCATGTCGTGCGGCAGCGGCACCCGCTCGGGCACCGGATCCTTCTTGACCGGCGTCGCGGTGAACAACTTCGGCGCGAGCGCACCCAGCTGGGTCACCCGACCGGTGCGCGCCGACACCCGCGGCTTGACGTACTCCCCCGAGACATAACACGCGTTGAACCGGATGGGTTCGGAGGCATCGCATTTCAGGAACGCCGAACCGGGCACGCTGGGCAGGTGATAGGCGTCGGGCACGCCGAGCACGCTGCGCGACTCACCTGCCGAGAACGTCTTGAGGCCGAGCCGGTAGGACAGGTGCGAGTCCAGGCCGCGCAGCTTGCCCTCCTCCAGCCGCTGCGACGCCAGCAGCAGATGCATGTGCAGAGACCGGCCGAGCCGGCCGATCATCACGAACAGCTCGGCGAAATCCGGCTTCTGGGACAACAGCTCGGAGAACTCGTCGACCACGATGAACAGGGCGGGCAGTGGTTCCAGGTCCGCACCCGCCGCCCGGGCCCGCTCATACTCGGAGACGTTCGGGAAATTGCCTGCGGCGCGCAGCAGTTCCTGGCGGCGGTTCATCTCACCGGCCAGCGCGTCGCGCATGCGGTCCACCATCGTCAGTTCGTCTTCGAGGTTGGTGATGATGGCCGCGATGTGGGCGATCCCGTCCAGACCGAGGAACGTGGCCCCACCCTTGAAGTCGACCAGCACCAGGTTGAGCTGCTCCGGAGAGTGCGATGTGATCATCGAAAGCACCAGGGTGCGCAGGAATTCGGACTTTCCCGATCCGGTGGCACCGATACACAGCCCGTGCGGGCCCATCCCGCCCTCGGCCGCTTCCTTGATGTCGAGTTCGATGGGCTGACCGTTCGGGGTGATCCCGATCGGGACCCGCAGCCGTTCTCGCAGGGACCGCTGTCGCCACACCTGTTCGGGCACGATCGCGGCGGCGTCGGGGATCTTCAGCAGCGCCATCAGGCCGGGGTCGACCGCCCGCGAATCGGCCTCCAGGCTGACGATGTGCGCGGCGTTCGCCGGGCGGTAGCGCCCGATCCGCCGAGCCGTGGTCTCGGCCTCGGCGATCGTGATGGTGTCCGGGGTGGCGAACCGTTCGACCCCCACTGCGGTGCGGGCGGCCACGTCGTCACCCTCGACCACCAGTTGCAGGCTGCGCCGCGCCGAGGCACCTGGTCGCAGGCCGTTCAGGTCCAACAGCGTCACACTGTCCAGGCCGGCGTCGGTGATCAACTGCTCGTCGCCGGTGACGAACCCGTCGTCTAGTACGACGACGAGTTGCTTGAGTCCCTGGGTCGGCTGGGCATTGCGGGTGAACCGGCCACGTTCCGCCAGCTCAGAGGACAGCGCGGTCTCCATCAGCTCCAGCGTGGGGAACAGCAGCCGCATCGAACCCATACCGTCGCGGGTCACCGCATGCTGTGCGTGCGGCAGCCATTTGACCCAGCTCCAATTCTCCCCGTCGGGGTTGGCCGTGACGATCGCCACCTGCACATGGTCGGGTCCGTGAAAGGCGCACAGTTCCAACACCATCGAGCGCACCAGTTGCCGCGCGAGCGCACGTTCACCTTCGAAGGTGATGGTGGGAAACGCCCGCAGCGACACCGCGGTGGGCAGCGCGTGCACCACGGAATGGGTCTTGACGAACCGGCGCAGCGCCACGGTCGACACCGGCTCCAGGTCCTCCGGCGGTCCGGTCTCGGGCGCCATCAGCCGGGTCGCCAACCGGTGGGTCCCGATACCGACCCGGATATGGCAGTAATCCGCATCGCTGGGCCGCCGCTCCCACATCCGACGGGTGCCCACTACATCGGTCAACGCCCGCGGATCGGGATGGCTCCACTCCAGCGCCGTGCGTTGTTCGGCCCCGGTGGTATCGGCCTCCTCGCGAAGATTCGCTAGATAACTGAAGTAGTCCTTGCGTTCCTCGTTGAGCTCGGCTGCGGCTTTGCCATTTCGGTTCCCGCCGCCCATGAACATACCGACCATCGACATGATCATCATCATCGGAAAGAGCAGGAACATCGGGCTTCTGGCCATGTCCCGGCCACCGACCGTGACCATCAACGCGATCATGCCGATGACCGCCACCAGCATCACGAACGGCATCAGGCGCATCGCCAGGTTGCCCGGGATGGCGCGCGGAACCTCGGGAGGTGGGGCCAGGCTGACCTCGCCACCGGGCATCCTCGGTGGCGCCACCCGAAGTCGGCGCACGAATCCCTGCGTACTCAACCTGCCCTCCCGGAGCTGCGGTGCCGGATGCTGGGTATTGTTCGGGTCAGCAATCCCATTGCGCAGGAGGCCGACTGGATTGTGACCCTACTTGAGTCAGAGCTCGAAGCCGAAGCTGAACCCGAACTCAGTCGCTTGACCTTGGTGGTCGGCGAACTGAACATCGATGTCGGGCTGCCTGCCCACGTCAGCATCGCCCAGTACATTCCCGATGTCATCGATATCGCGAATGAACAGATCTCCGCGAGTGACTCGGTCATCGAATTTGACGCTGCCGACGGGAATTGGACGTTGGCACCGCTGGGCGGCGAACCGATCGCCCCGCACCTGTCTCTCGGCGAGGCCGGCATCTACGACGGTGACCTGCTGATGATCTGTGCGGTAGGCCAGCCGGTCAGCCCACTGCTGTTCGACGACGTCGACGACACCCAGACCGTCGAGCAGGGAACCGTACGCGGCTGGGTCGCCGGCAACGCGTCCGCATTGGCAGGCTTCGGCGTCACCGCGGCCGCCGCGGTGACACTGGCTTCGGTGTTGCCGCATTGGGTGACCCAGCCCGCCGTGCCCGCCGCGGCGCTGGCCCTTGGTGTGCTGGGGATGGTGCTGGCCTGCCTGGTGGCGCACCGGTCAGCGGCCACCCCGGCCGCGGCCTGGACCACCGCGGTGTCGGCACCGCTGGTGTTCGCCGGTTCGCTGTACGTGGTCCCCGACGGTGCCGGCGCCACATCCCTGCCGATGGCGTTCGCCCTCACCGCCTTCGGCGCCCTGCTGGTGCTCCTGGTCTCGGGAACCGGATCCGCCGTGTACACCGCGATCATCGCGGCAGGCACTTTCGGCGGCGTCAGTTCGGCCGCAATGTTGCTGTGGCAGCCGCCCATCCGCACGGTCGGCGCTTTGCTCGCGACGGTGGCCGTTATCGTCGTCTATCTCGCCCCGCGGGTCACCATCGGCTTGTCGAAACTGCCCATTCCCCGTGTCCCGACGGCAGGCGAACCGCTCGACGACATCGAGACCCAGGGCGGTCCCACTGTCGAGGGCGTCAACGCGATCGGCAAGCAGATCATCCCCACGGAGGAGGATCTGATCAGCCGGGTCCGGCGGGCCAACCAGCATCTCACCGGGATTCTGGTCGCCGCCGCGCTGGCCGCGGTGGTGGGCTGCTACCTGGCGGTGGATGTCAGTAACGGTTTCTATTGGCAGGGAACAGTTTTCGCCCTCATGGTGGCTACCGTGCTGTGTCTGCGCGGCCGCGGCCACCATGATCTGGTGCAGTCGGCAACGCTCATCGGCAGCGGGTTGACGATTGCCGTCGCCGTGGTTCTCAAGACCGCGGTGAACGTCGAGGAATGGCAGGTCCGCGCGGCGGTGGTGCTGCTCGCGCTGATGGTGCTCATCCTGGCGTGTGGCCTGGCCGCACCGTTGCGCGAGTTCTCCCCGGTGATGCGCCGTCAGGTCGAGATACTCGAATACATCGCGGTCGGATCGCTTTTCCCGTTGTGCTTCTGGATCATCCGGGTCTACGCGTTCTTCCGCGAGATGCGCCTCTGACTAGGGCTTACCGGTCGACACCTTCGTGCTGTCCGGGTCGGCGGCCATGCCGTCATGCGCGACGAGGGCCGCTTCCTGGGACAGTTCCGGCCCGGGCGGCAGCAGCGATATCACCGGCCACGGCGCCCACTGCGGGGCATTGGCCGGGCCGTCGGGAACCTTGACACCGCTGACCCCGAGCGCCTCGGCCGTCGGCAGATCCTTGATGTGGTAACGCACTCCGGTGTCGGAGACGTAGAACAGCTGCCCCGTCGAGCGGCTGTCCGGGTCGTTGCCCGTGGCCTGCACGTACTCCCCGGCCCCCGGCGTCAGATACACCGAATCCACGGCGGGCCCCGTCCCATCGGCGCTGGCCAGGCGTACCGTCTGCGCTCCCTCGGCGGTGGGCAGCCGGTGCCCGACGAGCAGCCGCACCTCGGCCCGCGCGTCGGTGTTGGATCGCTGCCAGCCCATACATGCCACCCGGTCGGGATTGGGCGACACGATCCGGGGCGACACCAGCGGGTAATGGTCGATCGGCAACCGGTGCACCGTCGGCACCTCGGCCAGTGTCGCCGGGGCGATCTCGGCAGCCTGCCCGGTGGCCACCTCGCCGGACGCGCCGTACCGGATGATGTCAGCCGTGGCCTGCGATATCGGCTGCAGACCTTCGCGCAGCACGACGTAGAGCTGTTCGCCGCGGGAGTCGACGGACTTGACGACGGCGCCGACGGGATGGTCCGACCCGAGCGGGCCGGGCTCCCCCGAGCCCTGGATCAACACCGGCGTGATCGGATCGACCAGCGGGAAGGTGTTGAGCAGGGACAACGACATCGGTCGGGTCGCGGCACCCTGGAGGTGAAGTCCGTTGACCAGGACCGGATCTGACAGGTCGATCGGAGCGCGCACGCCGCGGTAGACAAGATAGGTGGTCCCGCCGGTTGCGGTGAGGATCGCCTCGGCGGGATCGACCGGGCGGATACCTCCGTCGAGCACCGGATCGTTGGCCAGGACGGTGGTCTGCAGGCTGGGCATACCAGTGGTCTCGGTGACCGCCGGTGTCAGCAGGTTGTCGCAGACGGTCCACGACGACATCGCCAGGTCGTCGCCGCCGCTGATGCCCGCGGGGGCACCGACGATGCCGACCATGGGGCCGCGCGGCACGGCATCGAGGAATTTGTCGTCGACCTGCTTGGGACTGTCGCTCTTTCCGACGATCAGGCGGGCCGACGCCAGATTCAGCACGGGATGGATCTGATCACCGATCCGGACGAACGGCGCACCGCTGGACTTGCTCAGCACGATCTGCGAATCCCCGAGATTGGGGGCGGGCTTGAAGAACGCCATCACGGCCGACGCTCCGGTGATCAGCACAGCGATCACCGCGCCCACGATCAGAGCCCTGGTCTGCCCCCGCATCGGGTCGTGGATCATCCGCGAATCGCCCCGGATGAGCGCGTGCTCGAGCCTGCGGAGCAGGAAACGGTAGCCGTTGACTTGGGCGCGAGTGGTAACTTGCGCTGGCATGCGTAGGGTATAGCACGTCCGCACCACCTCGACATCACAACCGAGGGGCCTTTTGAAATGCGATGCGTCCATTGGCTTTCGCAGCAAAGCTGACCACCGCCGGTGATACCGGTCCGCAGCGGGTCGTCCCCCTGGTCGACCTGATCGCCCTGCAAATACTCGTCGTCGTCGGCATCGTCGTCGCGCTGGGGCTGGACCGACCCGGTTGGCAGGGTGCAGTCGCGGGTCTGGTGGTGGCCCTTCTCCTCGTCGCCCCGATAGCCAGGGGCACGACAGCGCCCAGGGCGCTGGCGTTGCGCGGGAGCTTTCGGCGCAACCGACGACGACGCACCGGTAAATCTGCGCCCGCGTCACTGCCTGCCGAACCGTTCGACGTGCCGACTCCCGACGGCCAACAGATCGGATTCCGTTGGAACGGCACAACTTTGCTGTCGTTGCTCAAGATCGACGAAAACCCCAGGGCGTTGACGGTTTTGGAGCCAGGGGTCACAGTTTCCGGGGAGATGGTCCCGGTGCAGGCTCTGCTGGACTGTCTGCGTCAGTTCGATATCACGCTGGAGTCCATCGACATCATCAGCCAGGGCGCCCGCTCGGCCGGCCACACCGACGTCGCCGCGGTGTACGACTCCGTGCTGGGACCGCTGCCCGCGATCGCGCAGCGCACCGTGTGGATTGCCGTGCGGTTCAACCCGTCACGATGCGCAGAGGCGGTCCGGCGCCGTGGCGGCGACCGCGACGGCATCCTGCGTGCCGCCACCACCGCGACCCGCCGCGTCGCCAACCGCCTGGCCGAGGCGGGCCTGCAGCCCCAGTTCTTGTCCGCGAGCGGCATCGCGGCGGCGACCAATCAGCTCAGCGACGGGGTCAGCCTCGGCACCGTCGAGGAAACCTGGGAGGACTGCCGCGAAGGCCAGTTCCGGCTGTCCAGCTTTGCCGTGCAGCCGAACATGCTGACCACGGCCGGCCTCGGATTGTTGTGGACGGTTCCGAGCTACTCCACTACCGTGTGTCTGTCGCTGCGTGAGGCTGCCGATCACGGCAGCGAGGAAGACCTGGTCCAGGTGCGCGGACTCGTCCGCTTCGACAGCGACGTGCGCGTTCCCACCCAGTTGCGCGGCCTCACCCCGTTGCACGGCCAGCAGTTCTCGGCGCTGGCCGCCACGCTGCCGATCCCGGCGGTCCCCGGGTCCCGGCAGATCGAGCACTGGGCGTCCGGCCTTCGCGCCGACGCGCTCAGTGAGCTCGCGCTGCCTGCCTCGGGCTGCGGCCAGGTGATCGGCGCGGACCAGGAGGGCCGGGCGGTGGCGCTGCCGCTGTTCGGTCCGCAGATCCGTCGGGTGGAGATTGTGGGGACCCTGCACCTGGCTCAGCAGGTGGTGCTGCGCTCACTGGCGTTGGGGGCCCGGGTGCTGGTGCACAGCCGGCGTCCGGCCTTCTGGCGCGACATGGTCGAGGTGGTCGGGCGCCACGACCTGCTGTGGGTGGCCGACTTCAATCGGCGCGCCATTCAGGCCGGGTCGGAGCGCAACTACACCGTCGAGATGTTCGACGGTGTACCGGAGCAATCGGTGCGGATCGGGGTCACCGCCATGGTCGTGGCCCCGCCGAACACCCGGCCATCCGATCAGGCCGACGTGGTCCTCGACCTGATCTCGCTGGAACACGACACCGTCAAGGTCAGCACCCAGGCCGGCTCGGCGGTCGTCACGATGGTCGCCACCGACGACGAGATGCGTTATCTGAGAGCATCCGCGAACAGCATCGACTGATGTGAAGGAGTGATCGTGGTCAATCCGCTTCACCGCAACCTGTCCATCCTGGTGGTGGTGCTGGGCCTGGCCGACTACGGCGTCAGCTTGGGACCGGCGGACGCCGGCGGCGGCAACGACTGGCACGTCCGGTTCGCCGTACTGGCCGCCCTGACCGCCGCTATCGGATTGCTGCCCAATCAGACTGGTCGCACCTGGCTCAGCGCCCTCCTGGCCGCCGCGGGCTTTCTCGACGCGCTGTCCAGCGTCGTCACCGCCGGCTCGGGCTGGGTGCTGACCACGATCGTGATACTCAACGGACTACAGGTCGCGGCCGCCGCCGCGGCCCTGTGGCTCGCACCGCAGCCGGCCGCAACCACTGCCACCGGCGGATACGAGGCCTACCTCGACTACTACAACCAGGCCGTACAGCAGTACTACCAGCAGGGCGCTGTGGCACAACCGGATTCGGCGCAGCGCAGTGCCTACGGACAAGCCTATGGCCAGGCGTATGCCCAGTCCTATGCCCAAGCCCCGGCCGCCACCCGGGCCACGCAACAACCAGCCCAGTACGGCGATTACGCCGATCTGCTTTCGACGCAACAGGATTACGGCCGGAGCGCCGCCGCAGCGCCGGCTCAGCCCGAAGGGTCCGTCGCCCCGCCCGGGCGCGCCGGAGCGGGTCCGGCCCAGTCACCCGCCACGCACGTGCCGTACCGCGCCGACGAATCAGCGCGGCCGGGTCAACCGATGTAGCAGCCAGGCGAAGGGCACCGTGACCACCAACGTCACGAGGAACAGCACGGTCGCCGAACCGGTGTACACGTGCCAGCCCAGTACGAACTCCATGACCAGGTCCATGGCGACCACGTGCAGCAGGAAGATCTCGTAGGAGATCTCGCCGAGAGCGACCATCGGTCGGCTGCCCATCACCCGCGCGTACAGTCCGTTGTCCCCCAACGCCAACGGAGCCACCACGAGCGTCGCGATGAGCACGTAGAACATCGTCTTCGCCACGTCCTCACTCACGCCGAGTGTGAGCGCGGTGGTGGTACCCGCTATCGGGGTCGAGACCACCAGGTAGCAGGCCAGCGCGAGGGGCAACGTCGCCATCGCGTAGCAGCGCACGCCCATCCGCGCCAGTACCGCCAGCATCATCCCCCCGACGAACCAGACCAGATAGTGCGGCAGCCAGGCCCCTCCGCCCACCGGCAGCCAGTCGGTGTTGTGCAGCAGGACCAGCCAGAGCGGGCTGATCGCAGCCAGGCCGGTCAACCCGACGAGCAGCAGCACCGGCCGAAACCGCCTGCGACACAACATGACCAGCAGCAGGTAGGCCAGTAGCGGCAGCACCGCGTAGAACGCGACCTCGACCGCCAAGCTCCACATCTGGCTCAACCCCTGATGCAGATACTCCGTGAAGTAGTTGTCGCTGTAGATCTGGGTCAGCGTCAGATTGCGCAGCAGGCCGGCCCAGGTGTGGCCGGGATTCGGCTGCACGGGCCGCAGCTCGTAGATGCCGTAGACGAGCAGGACGGTGACGACGTATGCGGGCATGATGCGGCGGAACCGGTTTCGCGCATAGCGGCGGACGCTCGGCGCATCGGAGTCGGCGGCGGCCGCCCGTACCCACGGACCGAACAACAGCAACCCCGAGAGCACGAAGAAGATCGCCACCCCGACCTCGAGGCGCGCGCTCATCAATCCCACGTACCCCTGCGAGAGCAGGCCGGTGCCGTACGCAGCGTGGGTTCCCATGACCGTCAGCGCGGCGACCGCGCGCACCCCGGTGAGTGACGCGACACGATCCGCGTGCGAGACCTGCTCGAGTCCGCCCTGATCGTCCTCCACCTCTGACGTCATTTGGCCATTCTGCTGCGCGCACAGCCATTCGCGTTGTTGCATCGCGGTGTGGGTGAAGAGGTCAGGAACACCGAGTTCAGCCGCGCGCACCGGCAGGAGTACCGGCGCAAGGTGCAGCTGTGCCTGGACGTTTTCGAGACCATGCTGGCCCAGTCGAGTTTCGAGTTCGAGCGTCCGCTGACCGGCATGGAAATCGAGTGCAACCTCGTCGACAGCGAATACCAGCCCGCGATGACCAACCAGGAGGTGCTCGCCTCGATCGCCGATCCGGCCTACCAGACCGAATTGGGCGCCTACAACATCGAATTCAACGTTCCGCCACGTCCGCTGCCCGGCCGGGCCGCGCTCGAACTGGAGGAAGAGGTGCGGCTCAGCCTCAATGCCGCGGAGACCAAGGCCAGCGAGGACGGCGCGCACATCGTGATGGTGGGCATCCTGCCGACGCTGATGCCCGAGCATCTGTCGGGCCCGTGGATGAGCGAGTCCACGCGGTATCAGGCGCTCAACGACTCGATCTTCACCGCCCGGGGCGAGGACATGCCGATCGACATCTCCGGACCGGAACGGCTCAGCCTGCAATCGGCGTCGATCGCGCCGGAGTCCGCGTGCACGAGCATGCAGTTGCACCTGCAGGTGTCCCCCGCCGACTTCGCCCGCAACTGGAATGCAGCCCAGGTGCTGGCCGGGCCACAGCTGGCAGTGGGGGCCAACTCGCCCTATTTCTTCGGCCATCAGCTGTGGGCCGAGACCCGCATCGAGCTGTTCACCCAGTCCACGGACACCCGGCCCGACGAGCTCAAAGCCCAGGGCGTCCGGCCCCGGGTCTGGTTCGGCGAACGGTGGATCACCTCGATCTTCGACCTGTTCGAAGAGAACGTGCGGTACTTCCCGTCCCTGCTGCCCGAGCTGTCCGACGAGGACCCGGTGGCCGAGCTCGCGGCAGGCCGGGCACCTCAGCTGGCCGAGCTGCGGCTGCACAACGGGACCATCTATCGGTGGAACCGCCCCGTCTACGACGTGGTGGACGGGGTCCCCCATCTGCGGGTCGAGAACCGCGTGCTGCCCGCCGGCCCGAGCGTCGTCGACATGCTGGCCAACGCGGCGTTCTACTACGGCCTGCTGCGGACACTGTCCGAGGAGGACCGGCCGCTGTGGACCAAGATGAGCTTCGCCGCGGCCCACCACAACTTCGTCGAGGGTGCCCAGCACGGGCTCGACGCCCGGTTGTACTGGCCCGGTCTGGGCGAGGTGACGCCCGATGAGTTGGTGCTGCGCAGGCTGCTGCCGATGGCGCACGACGGGCTGCGGCGCTGGGGTGTGGCCGCGGAGGTGTGCGACCGCTATCTGGGCGTCATCGAAGGCCGTGCCAAGACCGGCCGCACCGGGTCGACCTGGCAGGTCGCAACGGTCCAAGCCCTTCAGGCACAGGGGATGACCAGGCCCCAGGCGCTGGCCGAGATGCTACGACGCTATGTGCAGCGGATGCACAGCAACGAGCCCGTCCATACCTGGGATTGAGACGCGTACGTTGGAGGAATGACTTCTGAACAGGTCTTGGACTGGGATGGCGCGTACAAGGGGGAAGCAGGTTTCGAGGGTCAGCCGCCGTGGAACATCGGTGAGCCACAACCCGAGCTTGCAGCGCTGCACCGGGCCGGGAAGTTCGAGAGCGACGTGCTCGACGCAGGCTGCGGGCATGCCGAGTTGTCACTGTCCCTGGCGTCCGACGGCTACACCGTCGTCGGGCTGGACCTGAGTCCGACGGCGATCGCCGCGGCCAACAACGCCGCGCAGGTGCGCGGGCTATCGACGGCCAGTTTCGCCCAGGCCGACATCACCTCGTTCACGGGGTACGACGGCCGGTTCAGCACCGTGATCGATTCGACCCTGTTCCACTCCCTGCCCGTCGAAGGACGCGACGGGTACCTGCGCTCCATCCACCGGGCCTCGGCGCCGGGTGCGCACTACTACGTGCTGGTGTTCGCCAAGGGTGCCTTCCCCGCCGAGTTGGAGACCAAGCCCAACGAGGTGTCCGAAGACGAGCTGCGCGCCGCGGTGTCGAAGTACTGGGAGGTCGACGACATCCGGCCGGCCTTCATCCATGCCAAAGCCATGGCGGTGCCCGCGGATGTTCCGTTCGAAATGCCGCCACATGACCGCGACGAGAAGGGCCGGATCAAGTTCCCGGCGTTCCTGTTGACCGCGCACAAGGGTTAAGCCGCGCGGCAACCCGTCATGTACCAGAACGTTTACCCTCGACTGGCGGATCGGGTTGGCTGTCATTCGCGGAGTAGGCGTAAATAGTGCCGCGGAACTTGAGGTACGGGGTGCTCATGAAGGCCCGAAACACCATCACGCCACCGAACAGTAGAGAGAGTATGAGCCCCAACTTCCAGTTGGGGGGATATCCAATGAAGAATGCTGACGCTGTGGCGATGAAAAACCCGCACCAGAAGATGCGCCGTCCGAGCCGACGATTGTGGCGAGGCGCCAGGTAGGGAAGCAACAGCCCTGCAAACGTCATCACAAAGAAGAGAAGCTGCACTACTGGCCGCTTCGTCGCCCAGGCACGTCCCGCAATACCCCGGCGAACTGCTCCAGATCCTCGGCAGTCGTGTCGACATGCGGTGACACCCGCAGCACCGGCTTGCTCATCTCGAACGGTGCCCGCGCCAGTTCACATGCGGTGGTGACGATCCCGAGTTCGGCGATCAGCCAGGCCCGCACCGCGGTAGGATCGGCACCATCGGTGGGTTCGAGCGTGGTGATCGCGGTGGGTTCATCGACACCTTCTACGACGCGCCAGCCGGGCACCCCGGCGAGGATCTGCCGCGCGGTGCGGCCCACCTCGGCGAGCCGGCCGCGGACGAGATCCGGTCCAGCGGCGAGGTGTTCACCCAGAGCAACCGAGTATCCGATGCGCGTGGCGGCATTGTGCTCACCGTGCTCGAAGCTCTGCAGCACCGACACGGGCACATCCCACGACGCGGGCGGGAAACGCCGCTGCAGCCGCCCGACGAGTTCCGGTGCCACCGCCAGGAAGCCCACGCCGCGGGGCCCAGCGAGCCATTTGCGTGACGACGAGTAGATGGCGTCGGGGCTGACGTTGCAGTCCAGGTGCCCGAACGCCTGCGCGGCATCCACCACGATCGGGACCCCCGCCTGGCGGCACACCGCGACCATCTCGGCCAGCGGCTGAGCCAGCCCGCGGTGGCTGGCCAGCGCGGTGAAGTGCACCAAAGCTGGTGGATCAGAGGCGAACCGGCGGGTCACCTCGTCGACCACGACCCGGCCGTCCTCGTCGACAGGCAACGCGCGCACCTGAAAACCGTTGGCGGCCATGACCGCGAGGTTTGGCCCGAATTCCCCGGGCAGGCAGGCCAGGGTGCGCTCTCCTGCCCAGCTGCCGAGCAGCAGATCCAACGAATGATTGGACCCCGTCGTGTACACCACGTCGGCGGCGTCGAGGCCGGTCAACGCCGCAACCGCGGCCCGCCCTGCTGCGAGCACCGGCGCGGCTGCCTCGGCCGCGACGTACCCGCCGACTTCGGCCTCATGACGGGCATGCGCGGTGACCGCGTCGATGACCGCGAGACTCTGCCGCGAGCAGGCGCCACTGTCGAAGTGCAGGCCTGCGACCTTCGGCCGGGCGTCGGCCCACTGCTGCGCGAGGCTCATTTCACCGCCAGAGACAGGCCGAAATCACCGGCTTCATCGGTCCACCAATGGGTCTGCTGCAAACCGGCTTTCGCCAGCTCATCGGCTACCCCGGCGGCCCGGAACTTGCAGGACACCTCGGTCAGCATCTCCTCGCCGGCACCGAATGCGACGTCGAGATCCAGCGCCGCCACACGAACTTGCTGCGGCTCATCCGCCCGCAGCCACATCTCGATGCGCTCCTCGTCGGGATTCCACTTCGCTACGTGCTCGAAGGCGTCGAGATCGAAATCGGCGTCCAGTTCACGGTTCACCACCGACAGCACATTGCGGTTGAAAGCGGCGGTCACACCGGCACTGTCGTCGTAGGCGCTGACGAGCCGCTCGGTGTCCTTGACCAGGTCGGTACCCAACAGCACGCTGTCGCCGGGCTGCAGGGTGTCGGCCAGTGACGCCAGGAAATCCGCCCGCGGACCTGGGGTGAGGTTACCGATCGTCGACCCGAGGAAGGCCACCAAACGGCGTCCGACTGCCGGGATCTTGCCCAGGTGCTCCTCGAAATCTCCACATACCGCGTCAATTTCGATGCCCGGATACTCCTGGCCGATGGCATCTCCGGCAGAACGAAGCACACTGGCGTCGACGTCGAACGGGATGAACCGGCGCAACTGGCCGCCGTCGCGCATCGCGTCGAGCAGCATTCTGGTCTTCTCCGAGGTGCCGCTGCCCAACTCGACGAGAGTGTCGGCACCGGCAGCCGCAACGATCTCCGGCGAGCGGTGCGTGAGGATCTGCGCCTCGGTTCGGGTCGGGTAGTACTCGGGCAGCCGAGTGATCTGGTCGAACAGGTCGCTGCCCACCGAATCGTAGAACCACTTGGGTGGCAGCATCTTCGGCGACTGGGACAACCCCTCGCGCACATCGCGACGGAGCGCGGTGGCGGCGGAATCGGCCGCTAGATAGTTGGACAGGGTGAGCGTCATACCGAACCTTTCAGTGGGGTGAGCTCGACGTCAGAGCCGGCCACGGTGACGAGGTGCCGGTCCGGGATGTCGGACCAGCCGGGATCGTCGTCGTAGGGTTCACTGGCGAGCACGACGCCGTCCGGCGTTGCCAGCATCGACAAGGTGTCGCCCCAGGTGGTGGCGATCATACGAGAACCGTTGGCAGCCAGGATGTTCAGCCGGGCATTCGGATCCAGCGTGCCGACTTCGACGATGGTCTGCCCCAGCGCGTCCAGACCACGCGCGAAGATCAGCGCCGCCAGCACCGCGCTGTCCACAGTGGATTCGGCTTTCCCGGTCAACGGCAGAACCGCGCGGTCCACCACCCCGTTGTGCGACAGCAGCCACTGCCCGTCGGTGAACGGCGCCGAGGCCGAGGGCTCGATCGGCATGCCGATGGTCGCCGAACGCACGGCCGCGACCACGCATCCACTGATCAACGCCGGCGCGACCGAGGCGAACGACGCGTCGCCCCACAGCGGCTTGTCGCTGCGCCACCGTCGGGCCACACCGGAGTCGAAAAACCCCGCGCCCCAACCATCGGCGTTCATCAAGCCGTTCTTCTGGCGACGGGGCGCGTACGACTGCACGAGCAGGCCCTGCGGTGGATCCAGCATCAGCGAGGCCACCGACCGCGGTGCGCCAAGCCACCCGATGTGCCGGCACATCAGACGTCCCAGGCCAGACGCACACCGGAGAAGATCTGCCGCCGGATCGGATGGTCCCAGTTACGGAAGCTCGGGCGCAGGATGTCGGCGGACACCGCCCACGAGCCGCCGCGCAGGATCCGGTAGTCGCCGTCGAAGAAGGGTTCGGTGTAGCGGTCGTAGACCATCGGGGTGAAGCCGGGCCACGGCCGCAGCGGGGATGTGGTCCACTCCCAGACATCGCCCAGCATCTGCTCGACGCCATAAGCCGACGCTCCGGTGGGATAAGCCCCCACGGGTGCGGGCCGGCGCGCCTCACCGCCGAGGTTGGCCAGCGCCTCGGTGGGTTCCGAAGTACCCCAGGGGAATCGGCGCCGGATTCCGGCCTCCGGATCCCAGGCGCAGGCCTTTTCCCACTCGATCTCGGTGGGCAGCCGGGCCCCGGCCCACGCGGTATAGGCCTCGGCTTCGAAGAAGGTGACGTGCTGGACCGGTTCGTCGGCCGGAATGGTCTCGATGTGGCCGAACCTGGTGCGGGTTCCGTCGGGACCCCAGAACGCGGGCGCCACCAAACCCGCTTCCTGACGATGCGCCCATCCGCGTTCCGACCACCAACGGGACTGCTGATATCCGCCGTCGTCGATGAACTCGCGCCATTCGGCATTGGTGACCGGCACCCGGCCGATCCGAAAGGAGGCCACGTCGACAGAGTGCGCCGGACGTTCATTGTCCAACGAATGCGGTTCGGACAGTTCGTCGACGCCGAGCACGAACGAGCCGCCCGGGATCAGCACCGAGGTGCCGGCCACACCAGGGCGACCGGCGGGCAACGCGCTGCCGGTGTCGAGCAGTGGTAGCCCGGTCCGCATGTTCAATGCCTGCAACATGGTCTCGTCGTGCTGGTTCTCGTGGCTGATCACCAGACCGAAGTTGAACGCGGGGTCATCGGTGTCGAGGGAGTCGAGTGCATCGAGCGCCTTGGATCGCACCGTCGCGCAATAGGTTCGCGCATCCGCCGGCGGTAACAACGGAAGGTCGACGCGACTGGCCCGCGAGTGCACGAAGGCGTCATACAGCCGGTCGACCTCGGGATCCAGGATGCCCGGACGGTCCGAGTTGCCAGCCCGTAGCAGCCACAGCTCCTCCTGCTGACCGATGTGGGCGAGGTCCCAGACGAGCGGGCTCATCAACGGGCTGTACTGGCGGTGCAGTTCAGCGTCGTCGAAGTCGACCAGGCGCAGGGTACGTTCCCGCGCCCGGGTGAGCTGCTGCGCCAGCGCCTCGCGTGTCGTCAAAGCTCGCCCTTCACCAGTTGGCTCATCGCAGAAGCGATTCCATGGCCCACGACCTGGTCGGCGAAATCGTCGGCCGGGCAGCGTCCCTCCTGGACCGAACGCGCCAATCGCTCCATCGATTCCGCGAGGTCTGACGGCGCCCGCTCCGCCGCCGCCGACACGCACGCGATCGCCGCGTCCTGCAGCCGTTGATCGGTGAGCCCGATCCGGGCGGCCCGGTCCCATGCGGTGGCAACCGGGGCCGTCGCCTCGGTGGCGATCGCGGCCGCCTCGGGTTCGTCGAGAAGAGTGGTCAGCATGAACACCACCGCGGGCCATAACGCATCCGGCACGCTGTCGAGATAGCGGATCTCCAACCAGCGCCGCGGCCGGACCGGCGGGAACAGCGTCGTCAGGTGGTATTCGAGGTCGGCTTCGGTGGGACGGCGGCCGCCGAGCACCGCGCGTCCGTCGGCCCAGTCGGCGAACGGGACCCAGTTGGTCACGGGGACGGCATCCGGGGTGTTGACCAGCATCACCGGCGCCCGCAGCGCGTAACGCGCCCAGTCACTGGCCGGATCGTCCCCGTCGGCGCCCAGGACCGGGCCACAGCGGGCGGAGTCCAGCTGACTCCACACGCGCTGCCGCGAGGACTTCCAGCCGGTGAACTCCCCACGCAGCATCGGCGAATTCGCGGTGATGGCAATCATCGTGGGACCGAGGGCATGCGCCAGCCGCACCCGCTGCGCCCAACCGTCCCGCGGCCCGGCATCGAGGTTGACCTGAACCGACGCGGTCGACGTCATCATCGCCGCCCCCGGCTCGGCCGACCCGCTGGCCGCGAAGAACGTCTCCATGGCCTGATAGCGCGGACCCGGGTTGACTCGTTGAGTGGGCCGCACCGGGTCGGCACCCAACAGCACCAGACCCAGACCGCGGCGTTCGAACTCCGCCCGCAGCACGGCCCGATCGGCGAGTAGGGCGGCGGTCGCGGCCGACGGTCCGTCGGTCGGGGGGCCGGACAGCTCCACGGCGCCCCCGGGTTCGACGGTGATCCGGCTGTCGCCGGGCAACGCGGGCACCGACGCGATCACCTCTGAGATTTCATCCCAGCCGGGGCGTCGCAGTGGATCCTGGAGGTCGAAACAGTGTGCCTCGATCTCGAGGCCTACCTTCCCGACCGGCCCGTCATCCAGACAGCGGGCTTCGATGAACGCCGCGGCGTGTTCGGCGCTGGTGAACTCGACGGGAGCTAGACGGGCCGCATCGGTCGTGACGGGTACTGCCAACGCAACCACCCCTCCCGGTCCTCACCGGATCAAACGGCTCGGTTCTGTTCCATCATCCAGATAGGACCGACATCTTCTACTGCCCCAGCGTGTTCTGCATGGCTCCGGCCAGCACATTGACCGCGGGACCTGCGTTGCCGGACTGGCACACCTTGGCTTGTAGCAGCACGTTTTCCCGTTTGCGGGTGGTGTTGAAACAGCGACGGTCGGTTCCGGCCTCCTGTTTCACCCAATCTGCGTCGGTAGCGCTCGCCGGGCCGCCGGTGAACGTCCACACCTGGGTGACGAAGTTGTCCAGGTGCATCGCGGTGGTCTGGCCCGAACACCCGTTGGTGCGGTCCACCACGCGGTGGAAGGCACGGTCGGCGGCCTCCGGCGTCGCGAACACCCCGATGGCCTGTTTGACGAAATGGCTGTCGTCGCCGGCCGCCGTCTGGGTGGTCGCGCCGTTGAACGAAGCGAGGTCCGGGTCGTTGAACACCTCGGGCAGCCCGACATCGGCCCAGTTGTTGCACACCGGGTTCTCCACCGAGAAGCCCTGGAACGGGACAGTGAACTCGGATTCCCACGTCATCGGGGCACCGATGATGTTGCCCACCGAACCTTTGGGCATGACGGCATAGGACACGACACCAGGATCCGAGGGGCGCGCACCCGCAGGTGCAGCCAATGCCAGCGCGAGACTGGCCAGCCCGAAACCGACAGTCAGGGCACGCATGGCCTCGATCATGCCAGTTAGTGAACCGTCCGCGTGCAATAGGTTCGCGCCGGCGACGGATAAGGCCAGGCGTAGTGCCCTGTTTCGGCTGGGCAGGCCGACCCGTCCCGAACGTCGAGGCGCTGTGTCACCTGGACCATCACCCCTGGGCCGCGCTCGGTGCGCGCGGTGCAATCGGCCAGCTCCACCATGCCCGCGGGCATGCCGAGTTCGTAGCAGTGGTTGGCGACGAGATTGGGGACCAGGCACAGGCGTGCGGTCGACGGATCGGCGAGCGCGGCGGGCAGGTGCTGGTACTCGGCGCTCGGGCAGGCCCCGGTGCGGTCGGCGATGGCCCCGACGGTGTAACTGGGGTCGGTGTCGCAGGAAACTCGGCCGGCCCGGGTCACCTCAGGGGCAGCGGGTGTGGCGGCCGGGACGCTCACGCAATCGCCGACCGCGAAGACCATGGCCGCGCCTCTCCCGGGATCCGCGCCGCCGCTGCATCCGGCAGCCAGCACCGGCACTGCGAGCAGTGCGGCCACCAGCGTCCGATTGCGGGTCATGGTTAGCGAGAATCTCACGATTCCGGGGGTCTCACCCGATGCTTGGCTGAAAAGCCAGGCGCCCCGGCCACCAAGGGGTAGTGGCCGGGGCGTCCGTGGGCTGCAGAGTGGTCTTATGCGGTGACGGCGCTCTTCTGGCAGTCGGCGCAGATTCCCCAGAACACGACCTCGGCCTCGTCGACGGCGAAACCGGCGAGGTCAGAGGGCTCCAGGCAGGGGGTCTCGCCCACTGCGCAATCGACGTCGGCGACCACGCCACACACCCGGCAGACCAGGTGATGGTGGTTGTCGCCGGCGCGGGTCTCGTAACGCGCCGAGGAACCTGCAGGTTCGATCCGACGGACCAGACCCGCGTTGACGCAGGCGCGAAGGACGTCGTAGACCGCTTGGGTCGACACCGAACCGAGGTTCTCGCGAGCCAGGCCGGCCACATCGTCTGCAGTCGAATGAGGGTGGTCGGCCAGCGCCTGGAGAACCGCGACCCGCGGTGCGGTCACGCGCAGCCCGGCAGCCCGCAACAGGGCCTTGGGGTCGTGTTCATGCACCGTGGTCACGGCTCCAGTATGCGCGCTCTTTGGAGTCAGTCCAAAAGAGTGGGCTGTGATTATGGTCGCGCGGGCGGTGCCGGTGTCGGCGGGGTCTCAGGACGCTCAGAGCCGCCGCCCGGACCGCCGGGTCCGCCAGGCCCCCATCCGGGGCCGCCCGGGCCGAATCCGCCGGGCCCACCGGGACCCCACGGCGGCATCATGCCGTGCCGTGGCCCCATCTGGCCCGGGCCGCCACCACCGGGTCCGCCGTGGTGGAACATCATCATGCCGCCACGGTCATGGCCGCCGCGATGGTGATGGCCGCCGCCATCGGAATGCGCGCCGAGGAAGAAGCCGGTGCCGAAGACCACGGCGACGATGAAAACGCTGCCGGCGGCGATGCCGACCCACGCGAGCGCCTGCATGAGCCGGCTCGGCTTGTTCTCGGCGGGCGGGGGTGTCACTACTGCCGGCTGAGCCGCCGGTGCGACCACCGGCTCGGTCGCAGGTTCAGGATCGGGGGGTGTTTCAGTCATGACACGAGCATGCGAGCACTGCTGAGGTGCAGATCAAGAATTGGCTATGAATCAGCTGTGAAGGCCCGGGACGCGGGCTGAGTCCACTTCGCCGTTTTTGACCCAGAGGGTGCTCGCACACGCGGACCACAGCCCTGCGGTAGAAATCGGCGCGAAGGCGCACGGGAGGGCGTGCGCGAAGCGAAGGCGAGCGCTACTGCTCCCACGGCTTGAATGGGTTCACCGCGTACTGGATGACCCGGTACGGGGTGCCACCGCGCGCCATGGTGTTCCACTGGCTGATGAAGACCCTGACCTGATCCAGCGTGGATCCCGGTGAGATGTAGCCGCCATAGGGCTGGGCCAGCTGGTTGACCTCCGGCGGGGGCAACGAGTCGACCGGGTCCGGCCAGGCACTGGCGAACACGACCGTCGTCACCGGTGCACTACCCAAACCGGTCGGGTCGTAGGCGACCCGCACCTCCATGTTTCCGTTGGTGGCGTTGAAGTAGGACAGCACGGGCTTGCCGTCGATCTGCCGGATGCTCATCTCCCCCACTCGGTCGGAGAACAACGCCGTCGGCGGCTTACCCCAACCACCCGACGACGACCACCCCTGCCAGCCGGCCCGGTCGGTGAAGTTCTTCGGGTTGGCCCGGTACAGGAACGCCGGGCTGCTGCGGTCGAAGTTGTTGGCCAGGATGTACACCCAACCGCTGGGCGAATCCGGCGCCGGGACCGGGTCGTAATAGCCGGTGATCTGTGACTGGGCGCCGCCCTGATACTTGGCCTCCCGCACCGACCCCGGGACCGTTGGCCAATTAGGCTGGGCCGCATCGGCTTTCACCAACCGGGAACTCTGCGGCCGCAGTTCCTTGGTGGTGGTCACCAGCATGTAGTTCTCGCGGTTGATCGAGATCACGCCGGCAGGCAACTGCGACGACCCGGGCGGCGCGGCGTCGGCCAGCAACGGCTTGTCCACCCCGGTCACACCGCGGTAGCGGACGCCGCCGGCATCCTCGATCGAATCGGCATCCACATGCAGCGCCACCGGTGAGTGCCAACCGCCGAAGCCGACGGCCTGTCCCGCGAAGCTGTCACCACAGACCTGCAGCACCCGACTGGGGAACTCCATGAACTCACACAGATCGGTGGCACCGATGCCGTAATCACGGGTGGGAGTACCGGTTCCGGCGCTCGGACCGATGCGTAGCACCTGACCGGGGGCCAACGGGGGCACCACCGGATCGCCGAAGGCGGGGTTCGCATGGGCGGTAGGCGCTTGCCAAACCGCCGCAGCAAGTATCGCGACAGCGGCGAACCTGCGGGCTGGGCTCACCCGCGGATCAAAGCTCGGCGGCCAGCAGTTCGGCGATTTGAATCGTGTTCAGCGCCGCACCTTTTCGCAGGTTGTCGCCGGACACGAACAGGGCAAGTCCACGCCCGTCGGGCACACCCGGGTCCTGCCGGATCCGGCCGACGAGGGACTCGTCGGCGCCGGCGGCAGCCAGCGGGGTCGGCACATCGACCAGCTTCACGCCCGGCGCGGCGGCAAGCAGCGACCTGGCGTGCTCCACTGAAAGCGGCTGGGCGAACTCGGCATTGATCGACAGCGAGTGCCCGGTGAACACCGGAACGCGCACGCACGTGCCGCTGACCAAAAGGTCTGGGATACCGAGGATCTTGCGACTCTCGTTGCGCAGCTTCTGGTCTTCGTCGGTCTCACCCGAGTCGTCATCAACGAGTGCGCCGGCGAGCGGAATAACGTTGAACGCAATGGGGGCAACGTATTTCACGGGCTCCGGATACGTCAGCGCCGAGCCGTCATGAACCAGCTGCTCCGCGCCGTCGATGACCGCACGGGTCTGCGATGCGAGTTCCTCGACACCGGCCAGGCCGCTGCCCGACACCGCCTGGTAGCTCGACACGATCAACCGGGTCAGCCCGGCCTCCTCGTGCAGCGGCTTGAGCACCGGCATGGCGGCCATGGTGGTGCAGTTCGGGTTGGCGATGATGCCCTTAGGAAGAGACCGAGCGCGGACTCCGACGTCTCTTGCGAAGTTGACCTCGGAGACCACCAGCGGGACGTCGGGGTCCTTGCGCCAGGCCGAGGAGTTGTCGACGACGACGGCGCCGGCCGCGGCGAACCGCGGAGCCTGCACGCGCGACATCGTCGCACCGGCGGAGAACAGCGCGATGTCCAGACCCGACGGGTCGGCCGTCTCGCTGTTCTCGACCTCGATCTCCTCGCCGCGGAACGTCAGCTTCTTGCCCTCGGAACGGGCCGAGGCGAAGAACCGGACCGAGCTGGCCGGGAAGTTGCGTTCTTCCAGCAGCGTGCGCATGACCTGGCCGACCTGACCGGTCGCTCCCACTACACCAATGTTGACCATCTCAGCGCCCTGTCCCGCCGTGAACCACGGCCTCTTCCTCGCTGCCGAGGTCGAAGGCCTCGTGCAGCGCGCGGACGGCGGTGTCCAACTCGGTGTCCTTGACCAGGACCGAGATCCGGATCTCCGACGTGGAAATCAGGTCGATGTTGACGCCCGCCTCGGCCAGTGACTCACAGAACTTCGCGGTGACGCCCGGGTGGCTGCGCATGCCCGCACCGACCAGCGAAACCTTGCCGATGTGATCGTCGTACAGCACCTGGCTGAACCCGATCTCGTCCTTCAGTCCGGTCAGCTTCTCCACGGCCGTCGGGCCGTTGTCCATGGGGCAGGTGAAGGTGATGTCGGTCTTGCCGTCTTCGACCTTCGAGATGTTCTGCAGCACCATGTCGATGTTCACGTCGGCGTCGGCGACCGCGCGGAACACCCTGGCGGCATAGCCGGGTACGTCCGGGACACCGACGACGGTGACCTTGGCCTCCCCGCGGTCGTGGGCTACTCCGGTCAGCAGTGCGTCTTCCATGGGGATGTCCTCGATCGATCCTTTGACGATGGTGCCGGGCTTGTCCGTGTACGACGAACGCACGTGAATCGGCACGTTGTAGCGGCGGGCGTATTCGACGCAGCGCAACATCAGCACCTTGGCGCCGCATGCGGCCATCTCGAGCATCTCCTCGAAGGAGACGGTGTCGAGGTGGCGCGCGTTGGGCACGATGCGCGGGTCGGCGGTGAAGATGCCGTCGACGTCGGTGTAGATCTCGCAGACGTCGGCCTTGAGTGCGGCGGCCAAGGCGACGGCGGTGGTGTCCGAGCCGCCACGGCCCATGGTGGTGACGTCCTTGCTGTCCTGGCTGACGCCCTGGAACCCGGCGACCAGCACGATGACGCCCTCGTCCAGCGCATCGCGCAGGCGGCCGGGGGTGACGTCGATGATCTTGGCGTTGCCGTGGGTGCCGGTGGTGACGATGCCGGCCTGTGACCCGGTGAACGAGCGGGCCTGTGCACCGAGCGACTCGATGGCCATCGCGACCAGGGCGTTGGAAATGCGCTCACCAGCGGTCAGCAGCATGTCCATCTCACGCGCCGGCGGGGCCGGGGATACCTGACGGGCCAGGTCAAGCAGGTCGTCGGTGGTGTCGCCCATCGCGGAGACCACGACGACGACGTCGTTGCCGGCCTTCTTCGTCTCGACGATCCGCTCGGCCACGCGACGGATCCGATCGGCATCCGATACCGAGGATCCGCCGTACTTCTGTACGACGAGCGCCACTATCTAACCCTTCAGAACGCTGGATTGAGTCCCACACAGGATAAGGGAGACACGCACGCGGTTTTCCCCGCCGGTAGCTTGGCTGACGTGTCTGCCACGCCGAACGGCCGCCTGGCCAGCACCAGCGTGCCGATCCACCCCGATCTCGCCGCCCGCTGGAGCCCCCGGGCCTTCGACCCCGACGCCGCCATCGCCGCTGACCAGCTCACCGCGCTGCTGGAGGCCGCACGCTGGGCCGCCAGCTGGGGCCACCGTGAGCCCGTGCGGTTCGTGGTCGGGGTCAGAGCCGACGAGACATTCACCACACTGGCCGGCCTGCTCAAACGCGGCAACAGCTATGCCCATGCCGCCTCGGCGCTGATCCTGGTGTGCGCAGATGAAGGAGAAGACGAGAGGACCGCACGGTATGCCTGCGTCGACGCCGGAGCGGCGATCGCACAGCTCACCGTCGAGGCGGTGTCCCGCGGACTGATCGCCCATCCGATGGCCGGCTTCGACGTCGACGGCGCGCAGGCGGCATTCGGTATCCCCGAAGGAGTGCGGCCGCTGGCCGTCGTCGCCGTGGGCACGCTCGGGGACTACTCCGAAATGGGTGAGGAAATTGCCGAGCGCGACGGTCGGCCCCGGCAACGGTTGCCATTGGAACAGATTGCATTTGGTGGGCACTGGGGAATTCCGCTCGTCTGACAAATTCGAACAAGATTGCCGCTACCGTTGGAGCCATGGCAGAGCACGTCGACCTGTTGCTCGATGCTCGGCATATCAATCAGAGCGGTATCGGTACCTATATCCGGACCGAGTTGCCGACCGTAGAGAAGACGCTGAACCAGCAAGGACTTTCGTTAGGCGTCCTCGTCGACGAGGGCAAAGAGCCGCCACTGGCCGCCAGCACGAAAGTGGTGTTCGCACAACCGTCGAACGCGGGGATGTACTCGCCAAGTGAGCAGCAGGTCTGGCGTCACGCCTTGCAGGGACTTCAGCCGAGGGCATTGTGGTTGCCGCACTATCCTTTTCCGTTTGCCATTCTCGGCCCACGCAACAAACGAACGAAACTATTTGTCACGATTCACGACATCTTGCACCTGCAGCCGCAGAGCGTCTCGGGCAAGGGCTTCGCCTACCGTGCATATGCACGCATGATGATCACCATGGATGCGCGACGGTGCAGCAAGATCTTCACACCGTCACGGGCAACGGCCGATGCGCTGGCCGCTGTGTCGCCCAAGGCGCAAACCGTGGTGACGCCGATTCCGGTGGGAGAGGCCTGGCTCACCCCTGCGGATGCCACATTGACCCCTGTCGAGGACAGGTACGTCCTCTTCGTCGGCAATACCAAATGGCACAAGAACCTTCCTATCTTGTTCGAGGCGTTTCGAGAGATCGCCTCGGAGATCCCGCAAAAGCTGGTGATAGCGGGAGCAGGCGAGTCGGTCCGAAACTTCGATGACCGCCTCGCGGGCTACGCGACCGAGCTTGCGGACCGGGTTCAGATGATCGGGCGATTGGACTTCGAGACGCTGCGGGCGATGGTCGCCGGAGCAGATCTACTGGTAATGCCGTCGCTGTACGAGGGTGCCGGGCTACCGCCGCTCGAGGCAATGGCATCCCACACGGCCGTTCTGGCATCGAGTATCCCGTCGTTGCGGGAAACTTGTGGCGATGGCGCTGAGTACTTCGACCCGTACGACTATCGAGCATTGGCCGCGCTTCTCCGCACATATTGTCGCGACGACACCGCCAGGTCAGGTTTGGTTGAGCGGGGGTGGGCTCACGTGAACAGCAGGCAGTCTCGGATCCAAACCACAACCGCGGCGGAAACGATAGTCGCGGAGCTTCTCGGGGCAGGGCGGTGAGTATTCCCCGGCGGTCGGTTCTGTCAGTAGTGCCGGCGCTCGCGGCGATGGCGGGTTTGGCACCGAAGTCTTCCGCCGTACGACCCGTCGTCAACGTGCGTGATTTCGGGGCCAAAGGTGACGGCAACACCGATGATTCGGCCGCGATCCAAGCCGCTGTCCTGGCGTTGCGGTCAGGCGCTACGTTGCATTTTCCGAAGGGAAGCTACCGATTCGCCGCGCCGAACCCGGAGGGCGGGGCGGCACTGACCATCGTCGGAATCTCGCATGTGGACATCAAATTCGACGCCGGCGCTGACCTTCTCATGGACAACCTCGATGACGGCGTCGGAGCGGGCCACGCAATCCTGATACAAGGGCCGGCGTCGCATATCACCCTGGACAACGTGAAAGTTCGGTGGGCAACAAAGGCCCCGCGATCCCTGGGTGATGGCATCCGTATCGTCGGCTATCCCGCGGGGATTTCCGACGATCCACCTGCGGGCTGGAGTGGTCCCCCGGCACCGGTCAGCGACGTCCGGATCGCCGACTGTGAGGTTGACTCCAGCCCGCAGGCCGGTGTCATCCTCATGGGCGTTTCCGATATCGAGGTGACCAACCTGCTCGTGCACGACACCGCAGCCGATGGGCTGCATTTCAACGCGTGTCGGCGCGCCAGGGTCGACGAGTATTCAGTCACCGACAACGGCGACGACGGCCTGGCGTTGGTCACCTACTATTCCGATCGCCCCCGCTACGACAGCGCGGCACAGACGTTCGCGTTCCCCGAACTGACCGCCTGGTCCAACACCGATTTCACGATTAGAAATGTCACTGTTTCCGGCGGGCGGGCCAACGGCGTCCGATTCGCAGGCGCCAATAATGTGAACCTCCGCGGCCTGACCGTGGCTGGAAAACAAACCGGGGCAGGAGTTGTCGTCGATTCGACCGCGGAAATCGACTCGGGCGCGGATTGGCAGTATCTGGCGTCGCGCGGCCTGCGACTGGAGCACATCAGTGTTGCCGACTGTGAAATGGGCATTCAACTGCTGGCACGACCCGGCGCTGACGGCGACCGCAAGTTCACCGATTTCGACATCTCCGTATCCGACGTGAGCATTCGTAGCTGCAGCAACTGGGCCGTCCGGGCGGAGTCACTGACATCCCTGCCTATCAGTGGGCTCCGGGTCGACAACTGCACTGTCGACGCCACCTCGACGACGGGCGGAAACGGTGGCATCGGCCTGGGCAACACTCAGGATCTGAACTTCGGCAAGATCGGGGTAACGCATTCTCAGCCCGTCGTCGCCTTCAGCGCCTCCGACACAAGAAACCTCTCGATCGCCGCGCTGAATTTATCGGTTACGCAGGCCGACGGGGTACCCGACGACTCGACGCCGAGCGCACTATTCGACAACTGTGAAGGTGCGATCAACGCTATGCATGTCAATTGGCCACAGGCCCCCGAGACCTGGACACCGGTTCACATCACGGCAAATGCACAACCGGTCGCAATCCGGAAGCTCTCGGTGAAGCCGAGCTCAATCATCGAACGCATGCGTACGGTGTAGGACCTGCTGGCCGCACCTGACGGAAAGGCACCCATGGCACCAGAGACCATCCGCAAAGCCGTCATTCCGGCGGCCGGTATCGGTTCGCGCCTGCTGCCGCTGACCAAGGCCATTCCCAAGGAGATGTTGCCGGTCGGCGACAAGCCCGTCATCGAGCACACCGTGCGTGAGCTCGTCAACTCCGGCATCACCGACATCACGATCGTGGTTTCTGGTGGAAAGAACTTGATAGAGGAGCACTTTCGTCCCAACACCACGCTCGTCGACCAGCTGCGCGCGGACGGCAAGGACGCGTATGCCGATGCCGTCGAGGAAGTCGGGGAGCTGTCCGCGCAGGGACACATCACCTACCTCCATCAGCACGGTCCGTACGGCAACGGCACTCCGGTGCTCAACGCCTCTCGATCCTTCGGCGGCGAGCCAGTCCTGGTGCTCTGGCCAGACGACGTGTTCGTGGCCGAAGTGCCCCGTGCCCAGCAGCTGATCCACGCCTACGAGCAGACATCGGCCCCGGTGCTGGCCCTGATGCCGATGGCACCGGAGGATTCACGCCGGTACGGAGTGCCGGTCATCAAGGAAGATCGGGATGGCGGACTACTCCGGATAAGTGGAATCGTAGAGAAACCCCAGCCGAACGAGGCCCCGTCCAACTACGCCGCGATCGGCGGCTATGTCATCACCCCAGGCGTCGTCGACGAACTGGCTGAACAAACCCGACGCTGGCATGAGGGAACCCAGACCGGCGAGATCTACCTGACCGACTCGATCAATGCCTACGCCAAAGACCATGCCGTCTACGGCCAGGTCATCCAGGGCCACTGGTGCGACACCGGCAATCCGTCCGATTACCTGGTCGCGCAGTTCGCTTTCGCCCTGGCTCATCCCGAATACGGCCCGGTGCTACGCGATCTAGCCACCCAGCTGGAAGGTCCGCTGCTTCATACGATTGCGCACGAGATCGGAGGCGACAGGTGATGTCGGACAGCAGGATCGCCATAGTCCACGAACGCTTCACCGAGATCGCCGGTTCGGAGAACGTGGTCGAACAATTAGCCCTGCAATGGCCTGACGCAGAGGTTTTTGCGGCGATCACCAAACCGGGCAGCATCCCGGACGGCATCACGCACCCTCCGCACGCGACGTGGCTGAACTATGGTTATCGCCTCCTCGGACAGCGTTCCTACGCGCCGCTGGCACCGCTGATACCAGCAGCGTTCCGGCACATGGATCTTCACGACTTCGACGTCGTGGTGGTGAGCCATCACGCCTTTGCCACCCAGGCGGTGTTCGCCACAGATGCTCCCGTGATCGCCTACGTACACAGCCCGGCTCGATGGGCATGGGAACCGTCGATGCGTGCCCAGGAAGCCGGCGGGCCGGCGGGCGCCGCAGCACTCGCCGTGCTGGGCCGGATAGCGAAAAAGGGCGAGAGCACGGCTGCCCCCAAGTTGCGCCGTATCGTCGCCAACTCGACGGCCGTCGCTCAGCGGATCAGCGAGTGGTGGAACCGGGAATCTACTGTCGTGCACCCGCCGGTCGACACTGACGGGTTCACCCCGGATCCATCGGTCGAACGGGAGGATTTCTTCCTTCTCGCAGGCAGGCTCGTGCCCTACAAGCGACCGGATCTTGCCATTGCCGCGGCAACCAAGGCCGGCGTGCGACTGATGGTCGCCGGCGACGGGCGCTCGATGAAACAGTGCCAGGACCTGGCTGGACCGAACGTGACTTTTCTCGGCCGGGTACCTCACGACGAGTTGCTCAGCTTGCACCGGCGAGCGCGCGCATTGCTCATGCCCGGAATCGAGGACTTCGGGATCGTTCCGGTGGAGTCGATGGCGACGGGCACCCCCGTCATCGCACTCGGGGCGGGGGGCGCGCTCGACAGCGTGGTCCCCGGGTCGACGGGTGCGCTGGTTCCGCTGGGTAGTGACCCGGAAATCATTGATGGATTCGTCTCGGCCATAAAGGCTTTCGACCCATCAGCATACGACGGGTCCAGCATCCGGCGGTGGGCGGAAGGGTTCTCAGAAGCCAACTTCCGCGCGAAGATGCAAACAGTTTTGGACGAAGTATTGGGGTGATGCATCGGGGCGACCGAGTCAGCCCACACCCGTACGGTTGACGATCGAATCCGGCGTTACCGACAGTGTCCGAATGGCCAGTGAGTGCGCCTTGAAAGTCTCGGCGGTGAACTGGACCGGAACCCAGGTCTCGGGGGCTTGTGGCCAACTGACGTCCATCGTGTTGATCGTGCCATCGCTGTTGTCGAAGTACGCACAAGGTATCGAGTCGTCGTCCGCCTCGTTCGTCTGAGTGATCGAGAGCTTCACCGCGCCGCCATTCAAACGGTGCGAGTTCTCTGCCAGGAACACGACGGCGAGTTGGGCGTGAGTGACGAAAACCTTGTCGATGTTCAGATCGTGGGTGTTGCCGAAACCTACGCCTCCATTTCCCTCAGATATCGATGTGGCAGTGACATCACATCCGGAGAGCTCGAAGCCCGTGACAGGTCGTGTGGTCAGTGATTCCACACGTACGGCCCAGTTGGTGCAGTTGTGTATGCTCACGTCGATCACTGCCACGTCGAAGTCGGTGAAACGGTTGTCCCCTTTGGGGTCTGGGCGGCCCAGCAGGTGTATACCCAACTCACAATCAGCGACCGTGATGTCTTCGAGCCGCACGCCGCGAGATGCCACGTGCAGCCACTCGCTTTCGGACGTGATCTGCGCCGTCGAGTCGACCATCACACCGGCGCCTGATCGCTTATCCGTTACGTCGACCCTACGCAGGAGCACCCGGTTCGCGCCTGAAAGTCGAACGCCGTTGGCCCGACCGCCGGAAACCCTGACATCGGTTATTTCGAAATCCGAGTTCGACCAATCGGTAAGGTCAGGAAAAGCGAAGGTCTGCGCATCCCCATCGAACGTGGGTCGATCGGAATATTCGGTAACCAAGGCAAGACCATCGTCCCCGTTGCCGGTCGCGGTATGGCGGCTGACACTGGCGCGTCGGCATGCGTTGAAATGCAATCCGTCGGCCGCCGTCTCATGTGCTTGCAGATTCGTGACATCGATATCGGAAACACCGACGAAGATGACACCTGCCTGCGGGCTGGACCGGACCTCACAATCGGAGAGGACCACGTTGCTGACCGGTGCGGGCGAACCGATCCACCCGTGGAGCATACTGCTCAATCCCGTCGGATAGCCGACGATCCTGATCCCGTCACCCAACGAGCGCGGCGGCCGAGATGCCCATCGAATCTTCACCTTGCGCAGGGCGATACGCGAAGCCGGACCGCGAATCAGGACTCCGTGGCTGGTACCAGTGGCCTCGGCCTCGTTGATGTTGTCCATGACAAGCTCAGCGTTGCCGTCGAACTCGATGGCCACATCGGAGATTCCGGTGATGGCGATCGCAGCCCCGCCGCTGGGGTACTGCTCGGCGAATCGGTACTTTCCATTCGGGAAGTACAGGGTGTCGCCCGCCCGCAACGCCTTGACCGCGGCCTGGATCGCAGCTGAATCGTCGGTCTCGCCGTCTCCCGTGGCGCCATAGTCACGCACATTGATCGAAGGCTCCTTTGTTGAGCGCGTACACCCCGCCAATCCCGCCAAGACAATTGCCGAAAGCGCAGAGCGTCGTGAAATGCTCACCGCGCACCGGCAAGATCGGCCGTCGATTTCTTCCCGAACGGCCATCGAGCCGCCAGCACAGCACATGCCACCGTCGACAACAGAAGGAAGATGACGAAGCCATAGCTCACAATCTGGATACGCCACACCTCGGAGAAGCAATACGCAAGAACGCCACCTGAAGCGGCGATCACGGTGTTGTACCGGACGACCTTGGCCAGCAGGAGCCCGCACAACCCGTAAAGCAGAAATGTGTAGTACCAACCCCACGCTCCGAAGTCGGAGTAAATATCGGCGAACACGGAATTGGTGAAGAAGCTGGATCCGAACGATGCGGAGTAGCCGTATACCTCGGCACCTTTCCAGCTGTTGTCCTTGGTCACTTTGTTGAACTGCAGGAACGTTGGTTCGATCGCGTTGATCGAATCGACCGGATCGCCGTCCTTCTCCCAGGATCCCTGCATGATGGCGCCCGACGCGCCCAGCTGCACCTGGGCGGGCACCGAGAGATACGCGCCCATCTGGAAGAAGTTCATCGCGATGGGGCTCGTAACGCCGACGTCGCGATAGTAATTGGCGTTGCGGAAGTAGTTGAGCACAGCCAAGAGTGAGAATCCCACCACCAGAATCGCAATAATTGCCATCCATCGGCGCCGCCGCGCACCGGGACTCCGGGACGGTACCGCCGTCTTCGCCCAAATGACGAGATAGACGACGGCTGCCATCAGCAAGGACAGCCGACTGGAGATCACCGCGTCCAAGAACAGCAGAAGGACCCCGGCCACCATCAGAGGCCACCCGACGATCTTCTTCCTCCACAGGTAGACACCTAGTGGCGCCGCGAGAATCGGGGCATAGCGGAGTGTTCCGATGCCGGCAGACTGGGATATCGACTGGCTGAACGCATTTGCCTGCTGAGAGCCCAGAGCGCCAAGGATCGACGTCGCGCTGGCGATCTGGACATAGGTGTAACCGACACCGACCACGGAGATCGCCAATACCAAGAGGAAATAGCGCTTTTCGAATTGCGAGGTGGACGTCATCGCCATCACCTTCGGAGCCGGCGGGCGACCCGCGGATCCGATCCGCCACCCGATGGTCGCCACCGCGACAATGGTCGCGTACCAGACCACCAGTAGAACAACGCCTTTCGGTTCGACTGGGGAAGGGTCCGGCCATCCTGCGAGCTTTTCGAACGGCCCGCTCCGAAATGCGCGGTTGCGCCACGCGGCCAGGGCCATCCACGCGACGAAAGACATCGTGACCGGAACCAATATGAACAGGCCCGGGGTGAACCAGGGCGGCATCGGTGCCTTCCGACGCCGGCTCGGAGTCGGCGAAACCGATCCCGACTCGCTAAGCAGCACCGCTGCCGCCACTTGTGGACTGTCGGCCGCTCCGCAGTCGGCGGGCCACCACGTCGACAACTCCCTCGAAGTCAGGGACGTATCTACGCGCCACGGTCCGGTACAGGATCCCGGTGAAGATCTCGGCGATGACGAACGAGAGGAATATCGCGATCGTCGAGTGCCAGATGAACAAGAATCCCAAACCGAGCGCGAGGTAGACCAGTGTGCTCACCACACGTCCCCAGAAAACTGCCCTGGTCTCCCCCGCTGCGCGCAGGGCCGCGAACGGCACCGTGGAGAGCAGCATCAAGCCCTTCCAGAGGCACGCGAGCAACAGGGCGACCACACCGACGTTGCTCCAAGCCGGCCCGAACACGAGCTGTCCGAATCCACCGAACGCAGCGATAAGGACTGCCGCCAGGCCGAGCAGGAATATCACACCGACAATGGCTGCCTCGCGCTTATGAGCCCGAGCGAGCAACCGATACCTGCCGTAAGAGATGATCGGCTCAAGTGCACCGGACACCGTCGAGATGACGCGAAATGCCACCGAAGCAGCCGGCCCCATCGCGTACAGCACGACCGACGTCATCGCCGGCATCACGGCGCCGACCACCGCAGTTTCCGCCGTGACCCAACTCGCCTTACCGATGTCAGGCGGCAGGCCCGAACGCCCAAACGGCGTCCGCGGCAGGTACCGCATCAATATCGCGGCGACGGCACCCGCTGCCAGAACCCGAACGCTGTGGCCGCTGTGTTGGACGGCCAGCACGAGCGCGACCACGCCGGAGACGATCAGGATCGTGGAGGCCACCGCTTCCCGCCGCCACCTGCCGCTGACCATCCCGATAGATCGGCCCACCAGCATGCCGGTCATCAGCCCGGTTGCACTCGCCATCAATACGACCGGCGACGAGACCGCCGGGCCGAAGATGAGCAAAGCGCCTGCCCCCACACTCAACAACGCGATCCACACCGGCAGGCAGAAGTTGTGTTCCGCGCCCGGAGTGGCGAGGCGTCCTTCGATGATGAACGCGTTGATCAACTGGGCCACATATACGCCGACCGTCAACGCGACGGCGAGAAAGCCCTGCACCTCGATCGGTGCGATCCGGGCGTACACGGCGATGAATATCGCGGGGAAGATGTTCAGCCCCAGGCCGGCGATGACCTGCACCACCGCATGTAACGCCCGACTTTCAGACAATGACGTCCCTGGTCATCGTCTTGCCATCCGGTGAAGACACGTCCGCGCCGTTCACATGCGGTTCTGGCTTCTCGTCGGAGTGCCGACCGAATCTCCACCACGGAAGCGACGTGAAGACCGCGTTGCGCGTCGCGGCGCTCGAGGCCGTCGCCGAACAGGCGATGTGAACCTGTTCGGAGGTATCAGTACCCGGCCGACACACGAGCACAAGATCGGTGGCCGACGCGATCGCCTCCGGAATCGAACCCGAGGAACCAACGGTGCCGGCCTTGACAATCACGGTGGTGGACGAGTCGGGTTTGGCGATCGGTTCGTTCGTCACCTGCACAGGGCCGTGCTCTGAGGCGGCCAACTCGAGCAGTGCCGCGACCGTCGATGCGCCCGAGGAGGGCGAGGCTCCGACTACAACAATCGTCCGGCCAGCATCGGGCGCACCCAGTTGCGCGTATAGCTTGCGGCCGAGCGCGATCTGATCGTCCCCCCACGCCGGACGCGGTGGTTGTCGGAGATCTACCACCGGGACGAGGATGCGGTCGACGGCCTCGCTGAGCTCCGGGGCGTCCGATGAAAGCGAAACGAGCCCAGACCGTTTGCGCCGCGCCATCATGATCAACGGTACGAGTGCGCCGCCCAGGAAAAACCCCAGTGCCGCACCGATGGTCGCACGATGAGAACTGACGTAATCGGGCGTCGGAGGCTGCAGCACCGGCAGCTTGCTCGACTGGGTGGCTTGCAGGCGGACTCTGTCACGCAACGCTTGAATCGCCGCTGCACCGGGGCCGTCCGCAGTCTGTTGCCACTGGCCGAGGGCCGGCAGAATCACCTGCATCTGTCGGTCGGTGCGTTCGGCAAGCTGCTGTCCGTACACATCGATCGTCATCTGTACCGCGCGGATGGCGTCGCTGCGCGACTTCTCGGTATCGCTGATCGCCACTACCGACGACTGGCCGTCCTGCACCACCTTCAGTTTCGGCGGCTTGTTCTTGCCCAGTCGGGCAGCCACCGCCTGGCCGAACCCGTCACCCGACAGATAGGCCACCTCACCGGCAACATATCGACCCGTGTTGTCCTGCGTCTGTGGCGTCGTTTGGCTTGCTCCACCCGCGATCGCCACCAGATCCGGCGGCTCGACAATGCGCACCAGCGCGGTCGCAGTGGTGTCCGCGGCCATCATGCTGAACAGAACGCTGCCAAGTCCTGCGCAGACACAAGCACCGATCACCGCTCCAGCCAGCAACTGCGTGATCCAATTGCGCGCTTCGACCCTCTTAATGGCAGCCAGAGCAGTCTGTGAGGCCGTTGTGTTCGCGGGCAAAACTGGTATTCACCGCCCTTCCACTTTTGTTCGCCAAGTCACCGAGTAGCAAATGCGTCAATAGGCGCCTTTCCTCTTCAGAACGGCGCCAACTGTACGCCAGATGATCACCAGGTCGCCGATCACGGACCAGTTGCCGGCATAGGACCGATCGAGCCGAACCCGGTCCTTATCCTCCAGATCAGAACGTCCGGATACCTGCCACAGACCCGTCATTCCGGGCTTCACGTGCTCTCGGTGTTCCAGGAATGCGACATCCGTCCCGGCTTCGCCCGGCACCAGTGGGCGCGGCCCGACAATGCTCATCGAGCCGCCCAGCACGTTGAACAACTGAGGCAACTCGTCGAGGCTCGTGGCCCGTA
This sequence comes from Mycolicibacterium arcueilense, assembly GCF_058536225.1. Classification (NCBI taxonomy): domain Bacteria; kingdom Bacillati; phylum Actinomycetota; class Actinomycetes; order Mycobacteriales; family Mycobacteriaceae; genus Mycobacterium; species Mycolicibacterium arcueilense. The sequence goes on along the minus strand of NZ_JBZTYL010000016.1, from coordinate 103,277 downwards.
GAAATTTGCCGACCTTCGTGACGCTGGACGACGATGATCGCTTGTTGAACATGCTCTCCGCATGCTGCTCATTGGTTTGCGGCAACTTGTCGGTGCCTACATGCATCGTCCTCAACTTGAAGATCCGGAATGTTTTCTGGTCGAGGCCGACCCTTTCTTGCCGGTAGAAGACCGGGCCCCAGTCGTCGAGTTTGATGGCCAGACCCGCAAGCGCGATGACCGGCAAGGCAATGATCGTGCCGATGGTGCCCAGCACGAGGTCCAGTATCCGCTTGGAGATCATCGACACCCGGTCGTGTGTGGGCGCTTCGATGACGAACAGCGGCAAATTCTCCAGCGGGCGCAGCTGGAGCCGGTGCGTCGCCACCTCAGTCAAGCCTGGAACCACAATGAGTTCAGTGTTGATCGCCTGCATTCGCCAAGCGAGGAATTTGACCTTCTCAGGCCCGAAGTTCCCGGCATAGACCGCGGCCAGGGCGTCAGCGCCTGCTGACGCCACGGCAGCCTCGACCTCGGCGTCGTTGTTGAAACCGAGAACGGGAACGGGACCGGTGGGCAACTCGACGTTCTGCCCGATCAAGTCGCCGGCATCCGGGATGCAGACGCCGACAACCTGGTATCCCGCGCTCGGCGAGCGCTGGAAATACTCGGACAACGTACGCGCCGCATTGACATCGCCGAGCGCAACAACCCGGGAGAGGTAGCTTCCCCGCTTCCTACGTCGACGCACGTCGGCGCGCAACAGGTGCCTGACCACGAACAGACCGATCAACCCCAGGCCGAACGTCACTCCGAACTGGATCCGCGAGATCGGCATGTCCAGGAAAACCTCGGCCGCCGCAGCAAGCGCGAACGTCCAACCGGTCGCCACTCCGACGAGTCGGTATTCCTCGGCCTGCTGCCCCACCAACGTGAGATCGCGCGAATGCACATATCCGAGCGCGATCAGCCAGCCGATGTAGATCCCGATCGAAAACGCCGTGGCGGTGGTGAAGCTGGCGAAATGACGGTGCGCCAGCGAAGTTCCGATCCATTCCGCGAAGACAACGACCACTGCGAGGACCACGGCATCGGCGACCAAAACACGCCGGCGGTAGGCGGATCGCCATCTACGGGCTCGCGCGTGTGCCATCGAGGGGGACACATCCGCGGCCCCAAAAGCGCCGGGCTTCATTTCGGTGGACGCAGGCAGACGCTTATTCATAGTTGCTCCACGTGGTGTGGGTCAGAACCGGGAAACCTGACATGTTCGTGAGCAGGTCGTTGACTCTGACCCGCGATTCAGACGGATGCGCGTTTGCTAGCACCACGGCCACCGAGTCGTCACCATCCTCACGTGTTCCCCGTGATTATGGCGCTCAGGTACTGGCGGGACAACGGTTTGAGCCGCCGCGCTCACTCATTAATGGTTGCAATGTGATTGCAACCGGCCCACTCGCCCCCACCAACGCCGGTATAGTCCGACGCCAGTGTGGGTGTCCGCAAACTGTGATACCGAAGGTGGGAAATTCGTGAATCCGGTCAGCACGGCGTCCTCACCCGATTCGGATTACCCGCGGCCAGCGAACCGCTCCCGTGGGCATCGATTTATGTTCGCATTAACCAATATTCGCTTGCTGTTAGCGCTATTCCTCGCTGCGAGCGCACTTGCCGCACCCGCCTCTGCAGATCCCGAGTCCAACACCCTCAATCTGGCGTGGCCGTCTCTCGGATTACCCCGCACGATCAATCTCAGCGCCGCCAACAGCAACCAAGATTTCACGGTGCCCGTGCCCGCCGGACTGAACCCGGTCAGGCTGCACGGCGTTATTCACGCCCCGGTCAATCTCGGCCCTGGATTCTTGGAAGTCTCTGACCCAAGCGGCGGCTTTCTAGGAGCAGTGAACTTACCGCCGGTAGCCGCCAGTCAGGCGGTCACGCCCTTCACCGTTGACATTTCGGCTGCCCGCGTACGGGGCTCGGCGATCGGATTGTCGTTCACGGCACGACAGGCCGACAGCACCGGTCAGATCTGCGGGCCAATGCAACAGCTTCAAATCAGTGATCTGGATGTGGATTTCACCGGAACGGAGCCATCACCGGCGACCGTTGGCACGTTCTTTCCCCCGGTCCTTCAACGGGTTGTCATCTACGCTCCCAACGACGCGGATGCATCCGAGCAGCAGGCCGTGCTCACGTTGGCATCAGCCTTGGTCAAGCAGTACGCGCCCCAACCTCTCGGAATCGCTGTGATGAGTCAACCGCGAGGAACTACGCCACCGCCAACCGGACCGTTGACCCGTGCGGTCGTCGTCGAACGTGGTCCCGCCGGCCTCAACGTAGCCAACGCCGGGGCTGCCGGTGCGTATCTCCGACTCTCTGGTCGCGGCGACGAACTGACCGCACAGACCTCGCTGATCGTCAATGACCTGCAGTCGTTGGCGCAGGTGGACACTGCCAGGGTGTACCAGGCCGGCATCGGCCCCACTCCCAGTGGCGACACCCTTACGTTTGACCAGCTCGGGATGAAAGGCCGGGCGGAGGTGCTGCGATCCGGAGATATGTCTGTCAGCACCGATCGAGCTGCGTTGGGGGCCGGTCGCATCCAGAACGCCCAAGTTCACCTACTTGCCGATTACACACCGGTGGCGAAAGACGATGCGGGAACGGTGATGGTCCGTGCGAACGGCGTCGTCGTACACACCCAGGCCCTCGACCAGACCGGCCGACTCGACGCAACCTTCGACTTACCGAAGCAGGCGCTCACACAACGAGTCAGTCTTGATTTCGCCCTGACCTACACTCCGCGTCAGCTGTGCGGGCCCATGATCGCGCCACTCACTTTTCAGGTCGACCCCCAGTCGACCCTGACCGTGAAGCGCGGCGGATCGGCGCCTGGCGGATTCAGCGCTCTGCCTTCGGAGTTCAGCCCAAAGTTCTACGTCGCGCTTGACGGAACCAGTCCAAACCAGCTCGGTTACACCACTCGCCTCATCACTGACATCGCACGCCAGACGAAGGCTCAGTTGCTACCGCAGGTCGTGGACGTCAAAGCCGCGGCCGAGGCGTCCGATTCCGCGCTCATCGTGGCGAACGCAGACACGCTCAAACACACGACGCTGAACCCGCCGCTCAACGGTGCCGGCTCGGCCCTCACCGTCGATCTGCCGACGCAGTTGCGCGCCGACATGACCAAGGGCCTCGGATCAGTCCAGGTCTTCGCCGACAACCCACGCAACCGCACCGTCGCACTGGTCACGACCACCGATTCGTGGTCTCTGGTCGATCCGCTGATCGACTATCTCGAAAGGCCAGACATCAATTGGGCACAGCTGACCGGGGATGTACTGGCGGCCGGCGCAGCGGGAACGCCCGTCAATGTGTCGATCCGCAGTGACGACAACGAGTCTGGGCTCGCGCAGTCAGGCGGTGGCCACGGACTCCAGATTGCGGGTGCCATCGTGCTCGCGGTGGCCGCGGCCATCGGTGGAGTTCTCCTGTGGCGGCGCAGATCCCGCAAATAGGTGCTTCAGCCGGAACAGCATGAGAGGACGTGCCGTGCAGAACAGGAGGCCCCAGCTGCATTCCATCGCGACGCTGACACGGACCAACGATCGATTCATACCGACACCCGCCCTAGATGATTGCGAGGGCCTTATCCCATGAACCTGTCTCTGACCAGCGGTCTGATTCCGATAGCCCTGCAGATTCTCGCACTGGCGGCGATCGTGGTCGCGATCGGACGTGGACGGTCCCGAGAATGGCTGCGACGATGGCTGCTCGTCGCGGTACTCGCTGGGGTGGGCCTGGCGGCGGCCGGACGACTGATCGTCCGCGATCAGGGTTGGTCAGCCGACGCCATCGCGTTCGGAACGGTCTTCTGGACTGCCATGCTCGGGTTCACTGCAACAGTCTTGATCGCAGGATGGCGCGGGTCTGAGTGGTGGCGACGCCTGGTGGCAATTCTGTCGGTCGTGCTGGTCGTCGTGTGCGGGTTCTCCGCGCTCAACACGGCGACCGGATACTTTCCCACGGTCCGCGCGGCGTGGCTGCGGGTAACGCAGACTGAGCCAGAACAATGGATCGACGAATCCGAACTCGCCGCGTTGCAGCAGAAAGGTGAGGTACCCACCCGAGGCACCGTCGTGCGGGTGACCATCCCGGCCGACGCTTCAGGCTTCGCGCACCGGACCGAGGTCGTGTACCTCCCGCCGGCCTGGTTCTCCAGCAACCCGCCGCCGCAACTGCCGGCGGTGATCATGATGGGCGGAGAGTTCAACCATCCCAACGACTGGCTCCAGTCCACGGAAGCGCTTCAAACACTGGACGACTTCGCAGCACTGCACCACGGCAATGCCCCTATCGTCGTATTCCCGGACATATCAGGGAAATTCAACAACGACACCGAATGCGTCGACGGCGTCCGCGGCAACGCCGCCGCACATCTCACCAAAGACGTGGTGCCATACATGATCTCCCGGTTCGGGGTCAGCTCGAAGCCCGAGAACTGGGGGCTGGTGGGCTGGTCCACGGGCGCTACCTGCTCCCTGCTCACCGCAGTGCGTAACCCCGACATGTTCAGTGCGTTCGTCTGGCTCGACGGCACCTTGGGCCCCAATGCGGGCACGAAGGACCAGACCGTCGCGCGACTGTTCGGAGGCGACGAAAATGCCTGGGAATCGTTCGACCCCAAGACGATCATCACCCGCCACGGTCCGTACGACGACTTGTCGGCATGGCTCGGTGTCGCCGACGACACACCGACCGTCCACCGCGACGCCAGCACCACGCCGCCTTCCGAGGACTCGATTGCCGACTGGGACACCTACTCGGAGGAACACGCCCCCAACGCGACCAAACTCTGTGCCCTGCTCAGCGGCTACAACATCGAATGTTCCGTGGTCGGTTACAAGGGCGCACATGACTTCCAATCTGCCGGCGCAGCATTCGACGCAGCTCTGCCGTGGCTGGCAAGCGCACTCGGCACCCCAGATGTGCGAGATCGACAGTTGCCCGGGACCGCCGGCAAGTAGGAATGCACTGGTCGACATCGCTGAATGTTGTCATGTCGGCATAGGACGAGGAGAGAGATCTGTTGATGCGCAAAGGCTACAAAGCACTGGTCGCGCTCTCGGCCGCCACGCTCGTGTTCGCCGGTTGCGGAACACCGGACAAGGCCGAACAGTCCGAGGAAGAGGCGCCCCATAACCTCGGTTCCGTTCCTGTGACGAACGCTGCAGAACCGCTGCGAGATGCCGCCGCATCGATCGATCTCGTCACCCATATCTCCCGATCTGGGATCGATGACACCCAATCAACGCTCACCACTACCGTTTTCAAGCCCAAAGGGGACGCGCCCGAAGACGGGTTCCCGATCGTCGCACTGGCACCCGGAGCCACCGGGACTGCCCCTGACTGCGCACCGTCCGGTTCCCCTACCCTGGTCGGGCTTATCCCGACTGTTGTGGCGTTGTTGAAAGCCGGTTACGTCGTGGCAGTTCCGGACTTCCAGGGGCTTGGTCATCCCTCCACCGGTGAAGACATGGAACCGCAGTATCACCCGTATCTGGACTCGACGACGGCCGCCTACAACTTGGTTGACGGAGCTCAGGCCGCGCGGATCGTGGTACCGCAAACATCGGGTGCATGGCTGACGATGGGAATCGCCGAAGGCGGTCAGGCCGCGTGGGCGGCCAATGAGCTCGCCGACAACTACTCATACGAGCTCGAACTCGCGGGCTCCGTGAGCATGTCGCCCATGACGGACCTCGACGGTCTCGCCGACGCCGCCGAGAACGGCACCTTGAACAACGAGCAGAAGGTTGTCCTCGCCCGGTTCCTGGCCGGACTGGAAGCCGCATATCCCGATGCGATCAACCTTGACGACTTCCGGCGCGGCGCCGCCGAACAGCTGTGGGACAACCTGCTTGGCTGTCAATCCGCGCCCACAGCCGCGCAGGTCGCTGCCCAGGTTCCCCCCGATGATCTGCGACCGGCCTCCGCAGAAGCGATGGACACCCTGCGTGGATTCCTTCAAAAGGTCAACCTGCCACAGGGGCCGACACGGGCTCCGATGCTGGTCGCGTACAGCGGGACCGAACCGGCGACTCCGGCCGTCTGGACTGACCGCGCACTCAACGCGGCATGCAAGCTAGGCGACACCATCACGATCCGCAAGGATCCACAGCCCCAGCTCGATTCCACAGCGACGCTGTCATGGATCAACGACCGATTCACATCGGCACCCGCTCCGAACGACTGTGAGGGCCGTAGCTAGGCCCGCTACTTCCACAGCGCCTCCAGCGAGGTGACCGACTGGCCGAGCGCCCGGGCACTCAACGCCCGCAGGGCACGCCGCTCTACGACCTCGAAACTCGCGCCGACGTGCTCATGCAAGGCAGTGCGGCCAGCGTCGAGCTGATCGTCGAGGAGCAGGTCGACGATCTGGAGATGCTCATCGATGGTGGCGATCACCCGTTCTTCGGTGACGAAGTCATACATCCGGATCAACCGGATCCGCCGGTTGACATTGTCGAGCGTGGCGACCATCGCCTTGTTCCCGGATGCCGCGCACAGTTCGACGTGGAAAGACTCGTCGCGCAGCACCATGTCGCCGTCCGGTGGGGGCGGGCTGGCCTTCAGCCCCAGCCACTCGGCGCGCAGCGCCGCGAGCCGGTCTTTGTCGTACCGCAGCTCGTCGGTTTCCAGGATCCTGGTGATGCCGCGCAGTTCGATGGTGATGCGCAGCTCGTAGAGGTCGCGGACGCCCGGGATGTCCAACGCCACCGGGTAGTAGCCGTCGGGCCTGCGTTCGAGCATCCCGTCTGCATGCAACCGGACCAGCGCCTCCCGTAGTGGAGTCCGGCTGACGTTGAGCGTCTCGCAGAGCTGCGACTCGACCAGCCTCGTGCGATGGTCGATCTCGCCGACCATGAGCTTCTTGCCCAGGTCAAGGTAGACGCGGTCACGCAGGGAGACCGGTTCGGTGATCGGTGCCGACGTCATTGCAGTTCCTTGAGCGCGGCCACCACGTCGACGCTGGCGGCATGCGCCCCGAACACCCCGCCCTGCATGGTGATCATGTTCAGTGCCGCAACGTGATTGGCGTAGTCGGTGGCCCCGGTGGCATCCGAGACGACCAGGCACTCGTATCCGCGGTCGTTGGCGTCCCGCATGGTGGTGTGCACGCACACGTCGGTCGTGATGCCCGTGAAGATGAGGTGCGTGATGCCGCGGGTGCGCAGCACCAGGTCCAGATCGGTCGCGTAGAAGCTGCCCTTGCCGGGCTTGTCGATGACGGGTTCGCCTGGCAGATCGGCCATCTCGGGCACCAATTGCCAGCCCGGCTCGCCCCGGGTGAGGATCCGGCCGCACGGTCCGGTCGATCCGATCTCGGCACCGATCTGCGCCGACCGCCACCGCTTGTTGGCGGGCAGGTCCGAGAGGTCGGGGCGGTGCCCTTCGCGGGTGTGGATGACCAGGAGCCCGGCCGCGCGGGCCGCTGCGAGCACCTCCTGCGCGGGGCCCAGCGGCGCCCGCACCAGCGACAGGTCGTAGCCCATGCTGTCGACGTAGCCGCCCTCACCGCAGAAGTCGACCTGCCAGTCGATGTTGATCAATGCCGTCCGACCGGTGGGTATGTCACCGTCATACGGCCAGACGTAGGGGTTGGCCTCGATGGTGATCATGCGGTTTCTCCCACCAGCGCCGGTTGCACAGCGCGGACCGGCAGGTACGCCAACGCAGTGAAGGCCAACCCGCCGACCACCATCGCCACCACCGCGTCGGAAAGTTGCGGGGCGTAGAAGTGCGTCAGCAGCGCGCCTCCGGCTCCGATTCCCCACGCCGCGAACGGTTTCCAGGCAATAGCCGCGGTGGCCCGGCGGCGGGCGAACACCAACTGGTCGAGGATCAACACGATGCCGATCGGGGGTACCAGCACCCCGAGAATGTTCAGCCACGTCGCGAAGTACGACCAGATGCCTGCGACGGCGGCGACGGTTCCCACCACACCCAGCACGATCGTCAACTGACGCATGGTCTTTCCGGTGATGTTGCCGAACCCGACCGCACCGTTGTAGAGGCAGTGCGCACACACGCTGCCGAGGTTGACGAAGACGAAGACGATCGCCAACGGCACCAGGACTCCCCCGGCGCCGACCAGGACATGCAGGAAGTCACCGCCCGCCGTGCCGGGTGCGGCGGCGGCGCCCAGTGCGACCACGAACGCGCCGGCCAGCTGAGCGATGAGGTAGGCGACCGGAAACGCGGAGAATGCCGCCAATGCGCCCTCTCTGCCGTTGCGGGCCCACCGGGTGAAGTCAGCGGTCATGGTCCCCGAGTCGGCGAAGCAGGCGAACACCATGGTCACCGCGACGCCGAAGCCGAAGGCGCTCACGCCGGCGCCGCCGCGGTAATCCAGCGCCGATCCGATCCCGCCGGCGCTACCGGCGGCCAGGATCACCGCCACCACGCCGAGCGGGATGAACAACACCGAGGCCACCACCCCGATCCAGGAGATCGCACGGATCCCGACGAAGGTCAACGCCACGAACAGCACCCCGGCCAGCAGGGTGATCCACGGCGCGCTCCAGCCCATCGAGAGGTTGAGCGTGGATCCGACCATGCCCGTCTGGAAGGCGAACCAGCCGATCACCAATGCCGAGAGGAAGGCCGAGACAATGCGGAAACCCCGGGTCCCGAAGGTGTCGGCCGCGGTGAGCGCGAAGTTCTTGCCGGAGCGGCCGGCTAGGTAGCTCAGTGTGCCGACATAGCCCATCAGGATCAGGTCACCGACCACGATGGCGACCAAGCCCATGACGAAGCCGAGGTTGTAGACCACGATGCCCGCGAAGACGGCCGAGGTCATGATCATCGGGAAGCCGACCCACACCGCGGACACCGCGAACAGTGACTTGCGGGCGGTCAGCGGGACGGGCTGGTTCTCGTACTCCTCACCAAGCGCCGAATGCTGTTCGGCGAGCGCTGTATCCATGGCTGTATACCGTCGGGTATACGGATTTCCCTGGCATTTCTGTCGATGAACGTTCCGTAACGAGGTCCTCACGGGCGTCCGGCACTCAGCTTTACGTCGTCGCAACACAACAGGTGGGTCCACGTAACAGAAACGTCGTCAACTCCCAGTGATCGGCCCGCCCGGGCCGCCACCCCCAGGAGATGTTGATGGATACAGGAACCACGGCGTTCATGCTGTGTTGCATCATCGGCCTCACGCTGATGATCCCCGGCCTTGCCTTGTTCTACGGCGGCATGGTCTCGGTCAAGAGCTCGACCAACATGATGATGATGACGTTCGGCGCAGTCGCCCTCGTGGGCGTGCTGTGGGTGCTGTTCGGATTCTCGATGGTCTTCGGGACGTCCTACGGCGGATTCGTCGGCAGCTTCACCGAATTCGCCGGCATGAAGGACCTCATGGAGCCGATGACCACGGTCGCGGGGCTTCCGGTCAGCTTGTTCTCCATCTTCCAGGCGCTGTTCGCGGCCATCACCGTGGCGCTGATCTCGGGTGCGGTCGCCGACCGGATGAAGTTCGGCGCCTGGATGATCTTCGCCGCGGCCTGGGCGGTCCTGGTGTACTTCCCGGTCGCACACTGGGTTTTCGCCTTCGACGGTGTCGTCACCGAGAACTCGGTCGGCGGCTGGATCGCCAACAAGCTGCACGCCATCGACTTCGCCGGTGGCACCGCCGTGCACATCAACGCCGGCGCGGCCGCCCTCGCCGTGGCCATCGTGCTCGGCAAGTCGGCCATGTTCGGCCAGTTGCGCAAGCCGCACAACGTCCCCCTGACCCTGCTCGGCGCGGGCATGCTATGGGCCGGCTGGTATGCCTTCAACGGCGGATCCGCCCTGGCCGCAGGCAATTCCGCTGCCATCGTGATGGTCACCACCTTCGTCGCCACCTGCGCGGCCACCCTGGCCTGGATCGGCGTCGAGAAACTCAAGGACGGCCACGTCACCGGCGTGGGCGCCGCCTCGGGCGCGATCACCGGCCTGGTGGCCATCACCCCGGCCTGCGGTGCGGTCACCCCGATCGGCGCGATCTTCGTCGGCGCCATCGCCGGGGCGATCTGCGTCTACGCCGTCGGCTTCAAGGAGAAGCTTGGCTACGACGACTCGCTCGACGTGGTCGGCGTACACCTGGTCGGCGGCGTGGTCGGCACCCTGCTGATCGGCTTCTTCGCCAGCGAGGGCATGCCCAATGCCACCAACGGCCTGTTCTACGGCGGCGGATTCGACCAGCTGTGGAAGCAGGCGGTCGCGGCCGGTGCGGTGATGGCCTACTCGTTCGCGGTTGCCTTCGCCATCGCGTTCGTCCTGAAGAAGACCATCGGAATCCGCATCTCCTCCGAGGAAGAGGAGAAGGGTATCGACACCACATTCCACCGGGATTCGGCCTACGAGCTCGAATTCGCCTGACAGAAAAGATGATCCCCGGCCCGGCTGCCGAGGACCCGCATCCGCGGCAGCCGGTGACCGGGGTTTCCTCGACTTGCCGAAGTTTCCTACAGTGATACTTTGATTCTTAACAAGAGACGAAAGTGCTGGTGCTATGCCCTCCGATCTCGCCACCCTCGCCGAACAATCCGGCACCAAGTTCATCCTCGCGCTGTTCGTGGACCTGCGCGGAAAGCCTTGCGCCAAACTGGTTCCCGTTGAATCAGTCGAGCTCCTGGCCACCGAGGGTGTGGGCTTCGCCGGCTATGCCGTCGGCGCGATGGGCCAGGAACCGAAGGACCCGGACCTCGTCGCCATCCCCGACCCGGCCTCGTTCACCCCGATCCCGTTCATCAAGGAGGGCCTGGCCCTCGTGCACTGCGACCCTCACGTCGGGGGCGCACCGTGGCCGTATGCACCGCGGGTGATCCTCAAGGGCCTGATCCAGCGCGCCGCCGACGCCGGATTTGAACCCTGGGTGGGCGCCGAGGTCGAGTATTTCCTTCTGCGGCGCAACGCCGATGGCGTCCTGGCCACCGCCGACGCCGCCGACACCGCCGCCCAGCCCTGTTACGACGCGCGTGGCGTCACCCGCATGTACGAGCACCTCACCGCGATCTCGACGGCGATGAACACCCTCGGCTGGTCCAACTACGCCAACGACCACGAGGACGGCAACGGGCAGTTTGAGCAGAACTTCGAGTTCTCCGATGCGCTGACCACCGCCGACCGGGTGATCACGCTGCGCTACCTGCTGTCGATGATCGCCGGCGAACGCGACATGGTGGCCACCTTCATGCCCAAGCCCTTCAGCGACCGCACCGGCAGTGGTCTGCATCTGCACCTGTCGCTGACCAGCGGCGGTACCCCGGTCTTCCCTGCCGACGCCGACGAGCGGGGCCTGGGCCTGTCCGAGACGGCGTACGCGTTCATCGGTGGCATCCTCGACCACGCCTGCGCGCTGCAGTCCGTCGTCGCCCCGACGGTCAACTCCTACAAGCGGACCGGCGCGACCTCGACCGCATCGGGCGCCTCGTGGGCCCCGCGCAAACCCAGCTACGGCGGCAACGATCGCACCCACTACATCCGAGTGCCCGACAGTCAGCGCATCGAGTTGCGCGGCGGCGACGGGTCGGCCAACCCGTATCTCGCGATCGCCGCGGCACTGGGCGCCGGGCTCGACGGCGTCAAACGCAGCCTCGACCCGGGAGCCGTGGGAGCCCAGGGACCGGCGGCACTGCCGCCCACACTGCTGCACGCGGTCGAATCGCTGGAGACCGATCCGATCGTCACCGGGGTGCTCGACGTCGCGGGCGACGGCGTCGCCTCCTACTTCGCCGACGTCAAACGCGAGGAGTTCTTCGCCTACCACGGCACCGTCACGCCGTGGGAGATCGACCAATACCTGACGGCGTTCTAGAAGGGAGACAACACATGTGCGGGATCGTGGGGCTACACCTACGCACACCGGAGCTGTATCCGCGGCTGGGGGAACTGCTCGCCGCCATGCTCGGCGAGATGTCCGACCGCGGTGCCGACTCGGCGGGGATCGCGGTCTACGGGGACCCGGAGTGGTCACCGTACGGGCAGGGCTGTGTCTCGGTGACCGATGTCGCGGAGCGGCCCGATCTGGGTCCGGATGTCGATGTGGTGCAGGTGGATTCGACGTACCTGCTGTCGGCGGACATGGAGTCCGAGGAGCTGCTGGACCTGGTGCGGGCGGCCTACCCGACGGCACTGATCTCCGGGTTCGGCGCCGATCTGGCGGTCCTCAAAGGGGTCGGCCATCCCCGCTCGCTCACCGAGGCCTGGGGTCTGGCCAAGGCCCAGGGCTGGCAGGGTGTCGGGCACACCAGGATGGCCACCGAGTCCGCGGTGACGCCGTCGGGCTGCCATCCCTACACCGTCGGCCCAGGACAGTGCCTGGTGCACAACGGATCTTTCGCCAATCACGCCACCATTCGCCGCGACCTGCGCCGGGCCGGTGTGAGGTTCGACAGCGAGAACGACACCGAGGTGGGCGCCCGGTTCGTGGCCGAACAACTGGCCGCGGGCCGCGACGTGGCCACCGCACTCAAGGAGCTCTGCGCCACCTTTGATGGCTTCTACACCCTGCTGGTCTCCGATCACGACTCGTTCGCGGTGGTGCGCGACGCCATCGCGTGCAAGCCGGCCGTGATCGCCGAAACCGCCGACTGGGTGGCGATGGCCAGCGAGTACCGGGCCCTGGCCGGGCTGCCCGGCGTCGAGCAGGCACGTATTTGGGAACCGGAACCGGAGGTGGTCTACGCATGGACACGTTGATACGGCGGGCAGGAGCGCAGCGACCGGGGAATCTGTCGCGGTTCGATTTGCGCACAACGCCGTTGCGTGAGGTCAATGCCGCATTGCACCAGCCGGGCGTCGACGGTGACCACGTCATCGCGCATCCCGACGGTGCCCACAACGTCGCCGTCGGCCTCAACGCGCCGTTGCGGGTGACCGTCGAGGGCCACGTCGGCTACTACGCCGCTGGGATGAACCAGCTCGCCGAGGTCACGATCAACGGCAACGCCGGGACCGGCGTTGCCGAGAACATGATGAGCGGCACGGTGCGCGTCACCGGGAACGCCTCTCAGTCCGCGGGTGCCACAGCACACGGCGGGCTGCTGGTCATCGAGGGAGACGCAGCCGCCCGCTGCGGCATCTCGATGAAGGGTGTGGACATCGTCGTGGGCGGCAGCATCGGCCACATGAGCGCGTTCATGGCCCAGGCCGGACGTCTGGTGGTGCGCGGCGACGCCGGGGAGGCGCTGGGCGACTCGATCTACGAGGCCCGCATCTACGTGCGGGGCGCGGTGGCTTCACTGGGCGCGGACTGCATCGCCAAGCCGATGCGGCCCGAGCACCATGCCGAACTCGCGGAGTTGTTGGCCGCCAGTGGCTTCGGCGACGACGACACCGCCGCTTACACCCGCTACGGGTCCGCCCGGAACCTCTACCATTTCCACGTCGACAATGCGAGTGAGTACTGATGCGCGAATCCGCCACCTTCGATCGATCCACCATCGCCGACATCCAGCGGGCCGCCGAGACCGGGATCTACGACATCCGCGGCTGGGGCGCCAAACGCCGCCTGCCCCACTTCGACGACCTGCTGTTCCTGGGTGCATCCATGTCGCGCTACCCGCTGGAGGGCTACCGGGAACGCTGCGGCACCGACGTGGTGCTCGGTGACCGGCACGCCAAACATCCACTGCACCTGAACATCCCGGTCACCATCGCTGGCATGAGCTTCGGCGCGCTGTCCGGTCCGGCCAAGGAGGCCCTGGGCCGCGGGGCCAGCGAGGCAGGCACCTCGACCACCACGGGTGACGGCGGCATGACACCGGAGGAGCGCGGGCAGAGCAAGCACCTGGTGTACCAGTACCTGCCGTCGCGCTACGGGATGAATCCCGACGATCTGCGCAAGGCCGACGCCATCGAGGTGGTGCTCGGTCAAGGCGCCAAACCGGGCGGCGGTGGAATGCTGTTGGGCCAGAAGATCTCCCCGCGAGTGGCCCAGATGCGCACACTGCCCGAAGGCATCGACCAGCGCAGCGCGTGCCGGCACCCGGACTGGACCGGGCCCGACGATCTGACCATCAAGATCAACGAACTGCGGGAGATCACCGACTGGGAGAAGCCCATCTACGTCAAGGTCGGGGCCACTCGCACCTATTACGACGTGAAGCTCGCCGTGCATGCCGGCGCCGACGTGGTGGTGGTCGACGGAATGCAGGGCGGCACGGCCGCCACCCAGGAGGTGTTCATCGAGCACGTCGGCATCCCGACCCTGGCTGCGGTACCGCAGGCGGTGCAGGCTCTCCAGGAGCTCGGCGTTCACCGGAAAGTTCAACTGATCGTGAGCGGCGGGATCCGCTCGGGCGCCGACGTCGCGAAGGCACTGGCGCTCGGCGCCGATGCCGTCGCGATCGGCACTGCCGCGTTGATCGCGCTGGGCGACAACCACCCTCGCTACGCCGCCGAGTACGAGAAGCTCGGTAGCGCGGCCGGTTTCTACGACGATTTCCAGGACGGACGCGATCCGGCCGGAATCACCACCCAGGACCCGGAGCTGGCGGCCCGGTTCGACCCGGTCGAGGGCGGCCGCCGGCTGGCCAACTACCTGCGCGTGCTGACCATGGAGGCGCAGACCATCGCCCGGGCGTGCGGCAAGGCCCACGTGTGCCATCTGGAGCCCGAGGACCTGGTAGCTGTGACCATCGAAGCCGCCGCGATAGCGCGGGTTCCGCTGGCCGGCACGAACTGGATTCCGGGCCTGTGACCGCCACCGCAGATGTCGTCATCGTCGGTGGCGGACTGGAAGGGGCCGCGGCAGCCTGGGCGTTGAGTCAGCGCGGCGTCACCGATGTGACTGTGCTGGAGCGCAATACCGTCGGCTCGGGGATGACCGGGAAATCCAGCGGGATCGTGCGCTGCCACTACGGGGTCAGCTCGCTGGCCGCGATGGCGACCGTAGGTCTCGAGGTCTTCGAGAACGCCGAGCAGATCTTCGGCACCGACATCGGGTTCCGGCAGACCGGCTACGTCGTCGGCGTCGGCGAACCCAACGTCGGCAACCTTCGTAAGAGTCTGGCCGCCCAACGCGAGGTCGGGGTGCAGACCGAGGAGATCGACGCCGCCGAGGTGGCCGAGCTGTGGCCGTGGGCCGATCTGGAACCGTTCGCGGCCTTCGGTTGGGAGGCTCGCGGCGGATACGGCGACGCCTACCAGACCGCGCAGGCGTTCGCGGTCTCGGCCAGGGCCGCCGGGGTACGAATCCGACAGGCCGCCAACGTGACCGCGCTGATGCTCGACGGTGGCCGGGTCACCGGAGTCGAACTGGCCGACGGCACCCGACTCTCGGCAGGCACCGTCGTCGTCGCCACCGGGGTCTGGGCCCGGCCCTTCCTGGCGCCCTACGGCGTCGACGTGCCCATCCGGGTGCACCGGGAACAGATCGTGACGATCAAACCCGGGGTGGATACGGGCCCCGTACCGGTGTTCTCCGACCTGGTCTCACTGCAATACATCCGGCCCGAACCCAACGGCGAGCTGCTGTTCGGAAATTCCGATCTGGCCGATTTGGAGCCCGCCGACCCGGACGACTACCTGAACCGGGCCACCGACGGATTCGTCGACCTGACCGTCGACAAGGTCGGCACGCGATTTCCGGGATTCCCCGACGCGGCGATCAGCGGCAGCTACGCCGGCTGCTACGACGTCACCCCCGACTGGAACCCGGTCATCTCCGCGACCGGAATCGACGGCCTGCTGGTGGCGGCCGGATTCAGCGGGCACGGCTTCAAGATCGCGCCGGCGGTCGGCAACCTGATCGCCGACCTGGTGACCGAGGGACACAGCCGCGACCCGCGGATACCAGAGTCGGATTTCCGGCTCGCCCGGTTCGCGGAGGACAATTTGCTCAAGAGCCGGTATCCGTACGTCGGTGCCGGGGAGATGCGTTAGACGGGAGTGCAGTGAGCGACCTGCTCCGTAATGCCGGCACGGCCCGCGAACGCGATCCCCACGCACCGGTCGAAGAGCTCGAGTTCGAGGCGGCGATCGGGCGCAATGTGCGCCAACTCCGTCAGCAGCACGGGCTCACCGTCGCCGACATGGCCGCCCGGGTGGGCATCTCCAAGGCGATGCTGTCCAAGATCGAGAACGCGCAGACCTCCTGCAGCCTGTCCACCCTCGCACTGTTGGCCAAGGGCCTTGACGTTCCGGTGACCAGCCTGTTCCGCGGGGCCGACGTCGAACGTCCGGCGGCCTTCGTCAAAGCGGGCACGGGGCCCGAGATCGTGCGCAACGGCACCAAACAGGGTCACGAATATCAACTGCTCAGCTCGCTGCGCGGGGAGCACAAGCGGCTGGAATGCCTGCACGTCACGCTGACCGAGAAGAGCCAGACCTACCCGCTGTTCCAGCATCCCGGTACCGAGTTCATCTACATGCTCGAAGGCGTCATGGACTACAGCCACAGCCGCTCGGTCTACCGGCTGCAGCCGGGCGACTCCCTGCAGATCGACGGGGAAGGCGCTCACGGACCGGTTGACCTGATCGAACTGCCGATCCGGTTCCTGTCGGTGATCGCCTTCCCCGATTCGCAGGTGTGAGTCATCCCCTGCTCACTCGTAGATGCTGGTGATCCGCTGCGGGCCGTGGTGGTTGTGCCAGCCGGGCTTCATGCCGGGGGCCGGGGTGGCGTAGGTGTCCGGGCTGTACAGGTTGCCCGAGCCCTGCGGTGTCTGCGCAGCGGCAGTACCGGCCAGGCCGAGCGCGACGGCGCCGAAGACGCCAGCGGACAGGATGGGCAGTGCCAGAGCCTTGGTGACCTTCGTCATGATCGTGAATCCTTCTGTCTCAGTGAGTGTTTCGTTTTCTTCTGCGGCCTGTTCGGCCTCTGAGACAAGAATGCGATCCGGGCGGCCCCAGGTCTGTCCGGCAATCAGGCGATCAACCTGGTGAAGACGGGTTCCCCCGATCGGGGGAACGTGTCGGAGTTGGCAGGCAGCCGCGCGGGTGTCACTGTGGTTCCATGCGCCACCGTGCCCGTCAAGCGGTCCGCGACGCATCCACCTGCCTCGCCGTGATCGTTCGGATGGCATTGACCAGCGCGATCGCCGTCGCGCCCAGCCTGGTCGGCCTGGTACAGGAGAACCGAGTACGGCCGGTGGCCGCGGTCCTACCGTTGCCCGACCTCGCCGGCCAACCCTGGACGGCGGTGCCGTCGGCGCGTCCAGCTCCCGCGGCGCCGGCCACGACGGGGTCACCGCCACCCCCGGAGGTTCAGGCACCGGGCGGGGTGCACATCCCGGCGATCGCACTGGCGGCCTACCAGAACGCGGACGCCATGATGGCGCAAAGCCAACCCGACTGCGGTGTGACCTGGAACCTGCTGGCCGGGATCGGATACGTCGAGTCCACGCATGCGTTCGGCGGCGCGGCCGACGAACGCGGTGACCCCGTCCATCCCATCTATGGCCCCGCCCTCGACGGCTCACTGCCGGGCAACGAGATCATCGTCGCCGGCAGCTTTGGCGGCGGCACTCGCTACGCCCGCGCGCTGGGGCCCATGCAGTTCCTGCCGAGCACGTGGCTGCTGCACGGCGCCGATGGCGACGGCGATGGTCAGGCCGATCCGCACAATCTCTTCGATGCCACCCTGGCCGCGGCCCGCTACCTCTGCAGCGACGGTGCGGACCTGCGCAACCAGACGCAGTTGACCAGCGCGGTGCTGCGCTACAACCACTCGATGCCCTACGTCGCCAACGTGCTGGGCTGGGCGGCGGCCTACGCCACCGGCGTGGCTCCGGCGAATCTCCCGCCGCTCACCGCACCGCGTTCGCCGAGCGTCGCCGTTCGTGGGGTCGACGGCACCGCTGCATCGGCTGTCGGCTCGACGGAAACCGCCGCGCCGGACAAGACCACGCGTCGAGACGATGACCGCGACACCGGTTCATCGACACCCCGGTCGGGATCATCGGTGACGAGCAAGGGCTCCGCCAATACGAGCGCGTCGAGCGGGTCCCGGCGCAGCACCGGCACCGCCAAACCCACGGTGAAGATCGGCAACGGCCGTTCCGGCGGTGCGCGCTGACGCCGCGGACCGGCAGCTAGCGGCATTTTGGCCAACCAGGCCCCCGGGCGTACAGTGAACGACGTGCAGCGGGTGCTCCTTCTCGGACGCCGCGACGGGGTTTGACCAGACCGGCTTCCCGTCGCGGGTGTTTTGCGATCCGCCGGTCGAGTCCCCCTGATCTCCCGGAGCAAACATCATGACCAGCCCAGACGCCTACACGTCCGCCCGCACCATCACCACACCGTCCGGCCCCGGCAACTCCGGTCAGCCCGTCTGGAACACCCAGCGCGGTTCATCCATGCCGGTCAGCCGCTATCGCAGCTTCGCCGACGAGGTTCCCGGCGGCAGCCCGGCGTTCGGCCAGGGCGTCCCGTTCGACCGCACCTGGCCGGACCGCGTCATCGACACCGCACCTCAGTGGTGCGCGGTCGACCTGCGCGACGGTAACCAGGCCCTGATCGATCCCATGAGCCCCGCGCGCAAGCGCCGCATGTTCGACCTGCTGGTCCGGATGGGCTACAAGGAGATCGAGGTCGGATTCCCCTCGGCCAGCCAGACCGACTACGACTTCGTTCGCGAGATCATCGAGGACGGCGCCATCCCGGACGATGTGACGATCCAGGTGCTGACCCAGTGCCGGCCCGAGCTGATCGAGCGGACGTTCGAGGCTTGCGCGGGCGCTCCGCAGGCGATCGTGCACTTCTACAACTCGACGTCCATCCTGCAGCGCCGCGTGGTGTTCCGGGCCGACCGCGAGGCCGTCAAGACGATCGCCACCGACGGCGCCCACATGTGCGTCGAGGAGGCCAAGAAGTACCCGCAGACCCGCTGGCGCTTCGAGTACTCCCCCGAGTCCTACACGGGCACCGAGCTGGAGTACGCCGTCGAGGTGTGCAACGCGGTCGCCGACATCGTCAAGCCCACGCCCGAGTGGCCGCTGATCGTCAACCTGCCGGCCACCGTCGAGATGGCCACCCCGAACGTCTATGCCGACTCGATCGAGTGGATGAGCCGGCACCTGACCCCGCGCGACTCGATCATCCTGAGCCTGCACCCGCACAACGATCGCGGAACCGGTGTTGCCGCAGCCGAATTGGGCTACCAGGCCGGCGCCGACCGGATCGAGGGCTGCCTGTTCGGCAACGGCGAGCGCACGGGCAATGTCTGCCTGGTGACGCTGGGGCTGAACATGTTCAGCCGCGGGGTCGACCCGCAGATCGACTTCTCCAACATCGACGAGATCCGGCGCACCGTCGAGTACTGCAACCAGCTGCCCGTCCACGAGCGCCACCCCTACGGCGGCGACCTGGTCTACACCGCGTTCTCCGGCAGCCACCAGGACGCCATCAACAAGGGCCTGGACCAGATGAAGTTCGATGCCGACGAGGCTGACGTCGATGTTGATGATCTCCTGTGGCAAGTTCCCTACCTGCCGATCGACCCCAAGGACGTCGGCCGCACCTACGAGGCCGTGATCCGGGTGAACTCGCAGTCCGGCAAGGGTGGCGTCGCCTACATCATGAAGGCCGACCACGGCCTGGCCCTGCCGCGGCGGCTGCAGATGGAGTTCTCGAAGGCCATCCAGCAGATCACCGACGGCGAGGGCGGCGAGGTCTCACCCAAGGCGATCTGGGACGCGTTCTCCGAGGAGTACCTGGCCCCGATCACCCCGTTGGAGCGCATTCGCCAGAAGGTGGTGGCCTCCGAGGTGGACGGTGGTACCGACACCATCACCGCGATCGTCAAGATCGACGGCGTCGAACGCGAGATCGTCGGCGCGGGCAACGGCCCGCTGGCGGCATTCGTCGACGCCCTGGGGGCCATCGGCTACGACATCAACGTGCTGGACTACTCCGAGCACGCCATGTCGTCCGGCGAAGAGGCCCAGGCCGCAGCCTATGTCGAGGCGTCGATCGGCGGTAGGACCGTCTGGGGCGTCGGTATCGCGACTTCGATCACAACTGCATCACTTCGCGCGGTCGTATCTGCCGTCAACAGAGCCGCGCGTGCTTAGCTGACGCTGGCGTAGATCACTACGCCTGACGTCAATGGCAAGGAGCGCTCCATGGACTGGGGCTCAACGTGGGATTTCCTCTGGCATTTCCTGATCATCTTCGCCTGGATCGCGTACCTGCTGGTCCTGTTCCAGATCCTCACGGACCTGTTCTGGCGTGATCACAAGACCTCCGGCTGGGTGAAAGCCGTATGGGTGGTCTTCCTGATCGTGTTCCCGTGGCTCACGGCGCTCGTGTACCTGATCGCCCGCGGCAAGGGCATGTCCGAACGCGCCCAGGCCGCAGCGCTGGCGGCCAAGCAGGAGACCGACGACTACATCAAGCAGGCAGCAGGCCGGTCCCCGGCGCAGGAGATCGCCGACGCCAAGGCTCTGCTGGACGCCGGCACGATCACCCAGGCAGAGTTCGACGGGCTGAAGGCCAAGGCACTGAGCTGAGTCAGAAGAGCGTGTACTGATCGCTCTCTGCGGGGGTGTCGCAGAACTCCTCGATATCGGCGCCACCGACGACATGGGTCAGCAGTCCCATGAACGACTCGTCGTCGAGTAGCGGCACCCCCAGCTCGACAGCCTGGTAACCCTTGCCCTGGCTGGGTGCGGTCTCGTTGCAGATCACCAGTGAGGTCTGCTGATCCACCAGATCGGTGTAGGACAGCCCGGCGTGCAGGATGCGCTCGACGAGCTCCTCATGGGTGCGCACCACTTCCGCCGACAGCGCCACCCGCATGCCCTGCACCAGCGGCCGCCCCGGCACGAAGACACCCGGGTTGGCGTACTCGCACGGCAGCCGTGAGGCCAGCACCTTCAACGGGCGCAATTCTTCGTGGGTGACGTGGCCGTTGGGCCAGCGGCGCCGACTCACCTCCCGCAGCGGCAGCCAGACCTTGCGGTCGCGCGCCCGGGCGAGCGTCGGTTTGAGGATCTGCGCCAGCACCAACGCGTCGTCGAGCGCGTCGTGCGGCCGCATCTGGCTCACGCCCCAGTGCGCCGCCAACGTCTCCAGCCGCAGATTCTCGGTACCCAGCGCCAGCCGACGCGCCAGCTCGACCGTGCACATCACGCTGTCGACCGGCAGCTCAGCCCCGACCAGCTCGGCCTCGGCGGTCAGGAAGCTGTAGTCGAAGCCCACGTTGTGGGCGACCAGCGTGCGTCCCCGCAGGACATCACTGAGCTCGTCGACGACATCACCGAAGGTGGGCTGGCCTTCCAGCATCTCGGACGTCAACCCGTGCACATGGGTGGGCCCGGGATCCACCCCCGGATTCAGCAGGGACGCGACGCTGCGCTCGACATTTCCGTCGTCCCCGACCGCGAGCGCGGCGACGCTGACGATGCGTGCCTGCCCGGGCCGGAACCCGGTCGTCTCCACGTCTACGACCGCCCAGCCCGCTCCCGGCTCCTCCGCCGGCCTGCCCCACGCGCTGCTCATATTCGCCAGGATGGCACGCAGGCCCGACAGAGTCGGGCGGCGCGGCAGCGTGTCGTGCCCCTAAAATCGCCGGAATGCTGACCATCCGTGGGCGCGCCGCTCTGGCCGCCGGAGCAACCGCACGCTGGGCGTCGCGGGTCACCGGCCGCGGTGCAGGCGCGATGATCGGCGGACTGGTCGCCATGACACTGGACCGTTCGATCCTGGGCCAGCTGGGCCAGGGCCGCCGCAGCGTCGTCGTGACCGGCACGAACGGCAAATCGACCACCACCCGGATGACCGCGGCCGCCCTGGCGACGCTCGGCCCCGTGGCCAGTAATTCCGAGGGCGCCAACATGGATGCCGGCCTGGTGGCGGCGCTGGCCTCGGCGCGCGAGGCCGAGCTGGCCGCCCTGGAAGTTGACGAGATGCACGTCCCGCACGTGTCCGATGCCGTGGACCCGTCGGTGATCGTCCTGCTCAATCTGTCCCGAGATCAGCTCGACCGGGTCGGTGAGATCAACCACATCGAACGGACCCTGCGCGGCGGTCTGGCACGACACCGCGACGCGGTGATCGTGGCCAACTGCGACGACGTGCTGATGACCTCGGCTGCCTACGACAGCCCCAACGTCGTGTGGGTGGCCGCCGGCGGCAGTTGGTCGGGCGACTCGGTGAGCTGCCCGCGCTCCGGCGAGATCATCGTGCGCGACGGGCGGGACTGGCGCTCGACGGGCACCGACTTCAAGAGGCCGAGCCCGCAGTGGTGGTTCGACGACACGCACATCTACGGGCCCGACGGTCTCGTGCTGCCGATGATGCTGGCCCTGCCCGGCGCAGTCAACCGCGGCAACGCCACCCAGGCCGTCGCGGCCGCCGTCGCACTCGGCGCTGACCCGGCCGCCGCGGTCGCTGCGGTCTCCGGCGTCGACGAGGTCGCCGGCCGGTACCGCACCGTGCAGATCGGCTCACACACCGCCCGGATCCTGCTGGCCAAGAACCCGGCCGGGTGGCAGGAGGCGCTGTCGATGGTGGACAAGCAGGCGGCCGGCGTCGTCATCTCCGTCAACGGACAGGTGCCCGACGGCGAGGACCTGTCCTGGTTGTGGGATGTTCGCTTCGAACACTTTGAGGACACTGTCGTAGTGGCCGCCGGTGAGCGCGGCACCGACCTGGCAGTCCGACTCGGATACGCCGGCGTCGAACACTCCCTGGTGCATGACACCGTCGCCGCGATCGACTCCTGCCCACCCGGACACGTCGAGGTGATCGCCAACTACACCGCGTTCCTGCAACTGAATCGGCGGATCTCATGAGTGCTGTGCAGATCGGGCTCGTGCTGCCCGACGTGATGGGCACCTACGGCGACAGCGGCAATGCGGTGGTACTGCGGCAACGGTTGCGGCTGCGGGGCATCGACGCCGAGATCGTGGAGATCACGCTCGACGATCCGGTGCCCGACTCTCTGGACCTGTACACCCTCGGCGGCGCCGAAGACTATGCACAGCGGCTGGCCACCAAGCATCTGATCCGGTATCCCGGTCTGCAGCAGGCGGTTTCGCGGGGTGCGCCGGTGCTGGCGATCTGCGCGGCCATCCAGGTGCTCGGCCACTGGTATGAGACCTCGGCCGGTGAACGGGTGGAAGGTGTCGGGCTGCTCGACGTCACCACCTCACCGCAGGAAACCCGCACCATCGGCGAGGTCGCCTCGAAACCACTGCTGGATGGGCTGTCGCAGCCGTTGACGGGTTTCGAAAACCACCGTGGCGGAACGGTTCTGGGAGCCGATGCCCGGCCGCTGGCCGCGGTCACCAAAGGTGCGGGCAACCGCCTGGGCGACGGCTACGACGGTGCGGTGCAGGGCAGCGTCGTCGCCACCTACCTGCACGGGCCGTGCCTGGCCCGCAATCCGGAACTGGCCGACCATCTGCTCTCACAGGTGGTCGGTGAACTGCCACCCCTGGAGCTGCCCGAGGTGGATCTGCTGCGCCACGAGCGCCTGGCTGCGCCGCGCCGGGTGTAGGGGTCGCCCCCAGCTTTCGCCGAAACCGCATTCCAGCAGGCCGCTACTCGCACTTCTGCTGCTGGAATGCCGTTTCGGCGCAGCTAAGCGAAAACGTCGACCGCCGCGCCGATCCGTGCCGCGGCGTCGGTGAGAATCGGCTCCCCATGGCCGAATCCGGCCCGCTGTGCGCCGGTGGCCGCGAGAATCTCCACCGCGCGGGAGGCGGCCGCCCGGTCGGTGTTGAAGACGCCGAGGATCAGCTGTCCGTCGAACTCGGCGATCGCATCACCGGTGAGCACGGTATCGGCGGCGGGCAGGTACAGCGCGATGCTGCCCGGAGTATGGCCGGGCACCCCGATCACCCGGGCGCCGCCGGCGAAGTCGAGAACGTCACCGTCGCCGACCACCCGGTCCACTGCGCACGGCGGCCCGTTCGGCGGTTCGTCGATATCGGGGCGAAGCGTGCGCTCCCCCGCGGTCAACACCGGCACCGGGCCCGGAGTGCCGCGCACGAAGTCAGCGTCGCCCGAGCCGGCGATAACCTCCACATCGGACCAGCCGGCGATCTCGGCGGCTGCCCCGCAATGGTCCTCGTGAAAGTGCGTGAGCACGATGCGCTTGACGTGGATCCGGCGCCGCCCCAGTTCGGCGAGCGCGTCGGCGATCAGCTCGGCACTGTCCGACCACCCGGTGTCGATCAACGTCACGCCGTCCGGTTCGGTCCACAGGTAGCTGTTGAGCAGGTGGGCCTGGCCGCCGGGAATCCGCAGCCGGTACAGCGATTCCGCCATCTGGAGTAGGTCGGGCATGGCTCCGACGCTACCGATACTCGCCGAAACCGCATTCCAGCAGGCCGCTACGCGCACTTCTTCTGCTGGAATGCGGTTTCGCGACGTGGTGCACGGAGCGCGCCGTCCCAGCCGCGGGCCTTCAACGCACGAAATGCGCGCTGGACGACCTCGTGCTCCCGGTCCTCCTTGATCACTTGCATGACGTCCCAGCCAAGTTGGCGAAGCTTCGGCAACACCTTCAGATCCTTGACGTACTGGGCACGGTCGGTCTGGTGCTGTCCTCCGTCGTACTCCGAGACGACCTTGAACTCTTCCCAGCCCATGTCGGCAGTGCGGACCACCCTGCCCCACTCGTCAATGATGGTGATCTGAGTTGTCGGCCGCGGGAGCCCGGCGTCGATGTAGAGCAGACGCAGCCGGGTCTCCGGAGGTGACGCGGCGCCACCGTCGACCAACGGGAGCACAGCCTTGAGCTTGGCCACCCCGCGTGCGCCTCGGTAACGATGGGCCAGCATCAGCACGTCCTCGGTGGAGAACGGGCAGGCGTGCATGAGTGCGTCCAAACGCTCCAGCGCCTTCTTTCGGGGCAGGAAACGGCCGAGGTCGAACGCCGTGCGCGCGGGTGTCGTCACCGGTATGCCTGCAACACAGCTGATCTCGTCATCGGCGATGCGCTCGTGCCGGACGATGATGCCGCGCGGCGACCGGATGTAGTCCCAGATGAGCTCGATCTCGACCTCATCGTCCACCCACTCGGCCCCATGCAGCGCGGAGGCTGCGACCCCGGTCACGATGCCGTCACGCCGTGTCCATAGCCAGGCCGCAGTCGTGCGGTCTCGTAAGGACAACGACTGCCCCTTCGGGGCATGGACGTTGCGAAATATCGGCCGGTACCAGCGCTGCAGTTCATGACGTGTGACGACGCCGCCGGCAATCGCCTCGGTGCCGATGAGTATCTCCCCCATGGGCTGATGCTTGCCTTGGGGTACGACAGACCCGCCGAAACGACATTCCAGCAGGAGAAGTGCGAGTAAGGACCTGCTGGAATGCCGTTTCGGCGGAAAGGCTGGGGGGAATCAGGCCATCGCGCGGCGGCCCGCCAGGGCGCGGCCCAGCGTAAGCTCGTCGGCGAACTCCAGGTCACCGCCCATCGGCAGGCCCGAGGCGATACGGGTGACGGTCAGCCCGGGGATGTCACGCAGCATCCGGACCAGATAGGTCGCAGTGGCCTCGCCCTCGGTGTTGGGGTCGGTGGCGATGATCACCTCGGCCACGTCGACACCGTCGACGCGTTCACCGATCCGGTTGAGCAGCTCCCGGATGCGCAACTGGTCCGGTCCGACGCCCGACAACGGATCAAGCGCGCCGCCCAGCACGTGATAACGGCCGCGGAATTCGCGGGTGCGCTCGACAGCCTGCACGTCCTTGGGTTCCTCGACGACGCACACCAGTGAGGCGTCGCGGCGGGGGTCCTTACAGATACGGCAGCGTTCCTCGTCTGAGACGTTGCCGCACACCGCACAGAACGTGACGCCGTCACGGATGCGGCCCAGAACCGCAGTCAGCCGGTCGATGTCCGGCGGCTCGACGCTCAGCAGGTGGAAAGCGATCCGCTGCGCGCTCTTGGGCCCGATCCCCGGCAGCTTGCCGAGCTCGTCGATCAGATCCTGAACCGGGCCTTCGAACACTTACAGCCCCGGAAGTCCGAGCCCGCCCAAACCGCCGGCCAGCGGGCCCAACCGGCTCTGGGCCAGGGTGTTCACCTGGTTGGAGGCATCGGCGAGAGCACCGACGATGAGGTCCTGCAGGGTCTCGGGGTCGGCGGGATCGATCACCTTGGGGTCGATGGCCACCGCGACGACCTCACCGCTGCCCTTGACCGTGACCTGCACCAAGCCGCCGCCGGCCTGGCCGTGCACCTCGGAATTGGCCAGCGCCTCCTGCGCCTCCATGAGCTGCTGCTGTACCTGCTGCGCCTGCGCAAGCAGGGCCGACATGTCGGGTGTGCCTCCGGGTTGCATGACTGGGTCCCCTTGCCGTGTTGATTGCGTCTTGGTCTCGACTTGGTTGCTCTCGCCTGTCGGCGGCGATTTGAGCTTTCAGCCTAGTCGGCGGGCGGGCTAGCGTGGCGCCCGTGCGAGTCCCAGCCTGCGTGCGTGTCGGCACCGCCATGGTCAGCAGCGTCATCATCGCTGCGACCGCATCGGCGGTCGTCGACGCTCCCCACGCCACCGCAGCCCCCTCGAACATCGCCGGCATGATCGTCTTCCTCGATCCCGGCCACAACGGCGCCAACGACGCATCGATCAGTCGCCAGGTGCCGACCGGCCGCGGCGGCACCAAGGACTGCCAGGCCAGCGGTACGTCCACCGCGGACGGATTCCCCGAGCACACCTTCACCTGGGACACCACCCTGCGGGTCCGCGCCATCCTCAGCCAGATGGGCGTGCGCACCGCGATGTCGCGCGGCAACGACAACGCACTGGGCCCATGCGTCGACGAACGCGCATCGATGGCCAACGCGCTGCGCCCCAACGCCATCGTCTCCATCCACGCCGACGGCGGCCCGGCCAACGGTCGCGGCTTCCACGTGCTCTACTCGTCGCCGCCGCTGAACAACGTGCAGGCCGGACCGTCGGTGCAGTTCGCCAAGACCATGCGCGATCAGCTGTCGGCCTCGGGCATCCCGCCGGCCACCTACATCGGTTCGGGTGGCCTGGATGCCCGCTCGGACATCGCCGGGCTGAATCTGGCGCAGTTCCCGTCGATCCTCGTCGAGTGCGGCAACATGAAGAACCCGGTCGACTCCGCCCTGATGAAGACGCCCGACGGTCAGCAGAAGTACGCCGAGGCCATCGCCCGGGGCGTCGCGGCCTATCTGGGCACCCAGGCGGTCGCCGCCCCGGCCCCGGCGCGCTAGCTTTCGACTTCCTTCTTCAGGTTGGCCAGCACCTCGTCCTGGATCTTGCGCAGGCCGAGCGGTGCGAACGTCTTCTCGAAGAAGCCCTTGACCCCGCCGGCGCCGGTCCAGCTGGTCTTGAGATTGACCGACGATCCGGTGCCCGCGGGGGCGACGGTCCAGTTGGTCACCAGGCTGGAGTTGGCGTCCTTCTCGATCACCGTGTGGCCGGCGACGTCCACCGAGGCCTTGATGTCACGTACCCGCGACTCGGTGGCCTGCAGCTTCCAGCTGGCCACGGTTCCTGCGCCCTGACCGCCCTCAAGCACCTGGTAATCGCGGTAATGCGAGGAAAGGATCTTGGGGCGCACGGTCTGGTAGTCCGCGATCGCGGCGAACACAGCGGCCGGCTCGGCGTTGATCAGAACCGTGCTGACCGCACTGACCTGTCCCATGACTGAAACTCCTTTAACTCGTGTCTGCGGTCGCATCGTCGGCAACCTCCGACTAGCGTATATGTGTGTCTGTTGTTACGACTGACGCACAAGCTGTCCATGCCATGGGCGTGCAGCGCCTATTGGACAGTTACCGCGCCATATCGCCCAATTCGACGGTCCGGCTTGCCAAGCCCACGTCGAACCTGTTCCGCGCGCGAGATCGCAGCGATGCCAAAGGTTTGGACGTCTCGGGTCTGACCAATGTGATTGCGGTCGACGCCGAAGCCCGCACCGCCGACGTCGCGGGCATGTGCACCTATGAGGATCTGGTGGCCGCGACGCTGCCACACGGCCTGGCCCCCCTGGTGGTGCCGCAACTCAAGACCATCACCCTGGGCGGTGCGGTCACCGGTCTCGGTATCGAGTCGACGTCGTTCCGCAACGGCCTGCCGCACGAATCGGTCCTGGAGATGGACATCCTCACCGGGGCAGGCGAAATCGTCACCGCATCACCGGACCAGCATTCCGACCTGTTTCGCACCTTCCCCAATTCCTATGGCACGCTGGGCTATTCGACCCGGCTGAAGATCGAACTCGAGCCCGTCACACCGTTCGTCGCACTGCGCCACCTGCGCTTCCACTCACTGACGGAACTCGTCGCCGCGATGGATCGGATCATCGAGACCGGTGGTCTCGATGGCGAACCCGTCGATTACCTCGACGGCGTCGTGTTCAGTGCCGACGAGAGCTACCTGTGCGTCGGATTCAAGACGACGACACCGGGGCCGGTCAGCGACTACACCGGCCAGGACATCTACTACCGCTCGATCCAGCACGCACAAGGCGAAAAGCACGACCGGCTGACCATCCACGACTATCTCTGGCGGTGGGACACCGACTGGTTCTGGTGTTCACGCGCTTTCGGCGCACAGAACCCGACGATCCGGCGGTTCTGGCCACGAAAGCTGCGCCGCAGCAGCTTCTACTGGAAGCTGGTCGGCTACGACCAGCGGTTCAACATCGCCGACCGGATCGAAAAGCACCATGGCCGCCCACCGCGGGAGAGGGTGGTTCAAGACGTCGAGGTGCCGATAGAGCGTTGCGCAGCATTCCTCGACTGGTTCCTGCAGAACGTCCCGATCGAGCCGATCTGGCTGTGCCCGCTGCGGTTGAGAGAGAATCGTCACAAGGGCTCAGGCTTGTCCGGAGGCTGGCCCCTGTACCCGCTGCGCGCTCACCACACCTACGTCAATGTCGGGTTCTGGTCCTCGGTTCCGGTCGGCCGGGTCGAAGGCCACACCAACAAGCTGATCGAGACCAAGGTCAGCGAGCTCGACGGGCACAAGTCCCTGTATTCGGATTCCTACTATCAGCGTGAGGATTTCGACGAGCTCTACGGCGGCGAGACCTACAAGACCGTCAAGAAGTCCTACGACCCCGATACGCGCCTGTTTGACCTGTATTCGAAAGCCGTCTTGCGCCGATGAACGGAGAACAGCGATGACCACCTTCAAGGACCACTCGACGCACAGTACCGACCACAAGCTCAGCCTGGCCGAGATCCTGGAGATCTTCGCCTCGGGGTCGCTGCCGCTGAAATTCACTGCCTACGACGGCAGTTCCGCAGGTCCGGAAAGCGCCACGCTCGGCCTGGATCTCAAAACCCCGCGCGGCACCACCTATCTGGCCACCGCCCCTGGCGATCTCGGCCTGGCCCGCGCCTATGTCTCCGGCGACCTCGAGCCGCACGGCGTGCATCCCGGTGATCCGTACCTGCTGCTGTGCGCGCTGGCCGAGAAGATGGCGTTCAAGCGCCCGCCGGCTCGAGTGCTTGCCAACATCGTCCGGTCCATCGGCATCGAACACCTCAAGCCCATCGCCCCGCCGCCACAGGAGGCACTGCCCCGCTGGCGCCGGATGATGGAGGGGTTGCGGCACAGCAAGACCCGCGATGCCGACGCGATCCACCATCACTACGACGTGTCGAACACCTTCTACGAATGGGTGCTCGGGCCGTCGATGACCTACACCTGCGCCTGCTACCCGGATGCCGATGCGAGCCTGGAAACCGCGCAGGACAACAAGTATCGGCTGGTTTTCGAGAAGCTGCGGCTGCAACCCGGCGATCGGTTGCTCGATGTCGGCTGCGGCTGGGGCGGCATGGTGCGTTATGCCGCGCGCCACGGCGTCAATGCGCTCGGCGTGACTCTTTCGAAAGAACAGGCCTACTGGGCCCAGGAGGCCATCGACAAGGAGGGCCTCTCGGACCTGGCCGAGGTGCGCCACGGCGATTACCGCGACATCGTCGAGACCGGATTCGACGCCGTGTCCTCGATCGGCCTGACCGAGCACATCGGCGTGCACAACTACCCGGCGTACTTCGGTTTCCTGAAGTCGAAGATGCGCCCCGGCGCGCTGCTGCTGAACCACTGCATCACCCGTCACGACAATCGATCCGGCTCGGCTGCCGGTGGGTTCATCGACCGCTACGTGTTCCCGGACGGAGAGCTGACCGGTTCCGGGCGGATCATCGCCGAGGTGCAGGACGTCGGCCTTGAGGTCATGCACGAGGAGAACCTACGCAACCACTACGCGATGACGCTGCGCGATTGGTGCGCCAACCTCGTCGAGCACTGGGATGAGGCGGTCGCCGAGGTCGGGCTCCCCACCGCGAAGGTCTGGGGCCTGTACATGGCCGGATCCCGGCTCGGTTTCGAGACGAATGTGGTTCAGCTGCACCAGGTTCTGGCCGTCAAGCTCGACGAGCACGGGAATGACGGAGGCCTGCCACTGCGGCCGTGGTGGACGGCCTAGCGCCACGGCTCCTGCCTAGCTCTCGATCTTTCGCGCACCCAGTTCGTTCTGAAGCAGTTCCAGCGCAACCTCTTCGGGATCACGACGAGGCCCGGCCTCGCTCTGCGAAGCCTCGGCGAGCATCTCCGCCTCTTCCTGCTCCGGGGAGGACGGCGGTTCCGGGGCAGGCTCCGGCTCAGGTTCGGGAATGACGCGGCCCGGCCGGGTGGGGACCCGTGGCGGGGGCTTACTGGCCTTCGGCGCGGGCGGCGGGGCCGCCTCTGCCGTGCCGACCTCACAGCGGATCTGCCAGTCCACACCGAGCGCGTCCTTCAACGCCTCCCGGATCACGTCGGCATTTCGCGATTCGGTCAGCCGCTTGGCCAGCGGTGGCGAGTCATGGGACAGCACAAGGGTTTTGTCCTCGACGGCCCGCACGATGGCGCCCGAGAGCATGACCTCGGTGGTCCGACTGCGCTCGCGCACCTTCTCCCGGACCGTCGTCCACATCGAGCGCACCGCAGCCGCGTTGGGTTCACCCCCGGGAGTCACCGATGCCTGCACCGGCTGTGGCTCGGGTTCGGGCTCCGGAGGGGGCTCGGGCTCGAAGTCCGGCTCCGGCGGAAGCGGTGGCTCCGGCTCGGGCTGGGGTGCGGGTTCGGGCTGGGGTGTGGGTTCAGCCGCAGGGGGCGGCGGTGGCGGTGCGAGAACAGGTTCGGGAGCGGACACCGGCACTGGTCCACGCTCGGGCTCGGGAGCGGGCGGTGCCGGACTAGGCGGCGCCGGAGCCGGGGCGGGTTCAAGCGCCGGGGCCGGTGCCGCTTGGCTGCGGCGGGTGAAGGTCTTGGTGGGTTCGGCGGCGGGTGCAGAGTCCTCGACGGCAGCAGCGGGCCGAGCCGACGCTGCAGGCCGGGCACCCGATGACGATGCCTCGCCGGCCGGCAGCGACATGTCCAGCCGGGTCTCGATACGTTCGATGCGCTGCAGCAGCGCGGATTCGGTGTCGTGCGCCGAGGGCAGCAGCAGGCGGGCGCACACGACTTCCAGCAGCAGCCGCGGCGCGGTGGCACCGCGCATCTCACCGAGACCGGCGTGCACCACCTCGGCATACCGGGCCAATGTTGCCGCGCCCACCCGGTCGGCCTGCTCCCGCATGCGTTCCAGCACGTCGGCCGGGGCATCCACGACACCGCGGGTGACTGCGTCGGGCACGGCCTGCAGCACGATCAGATCGCGGAAGCGCTCCAGCAGATCGGTGGCGAACCGCCGCGGATCATGACCGGCGTCGATCACGGCCTCGACCGCACCGAACAGCGCCGCCGCATCGCCGGCGGCCAGCGCCTCGACCGCGTCGTCGATGAGCGCCATGTCGGTGGCGCCCAGCAGGGCCAGCGCCCGTTGATAGGTGATGTGGTTGCCGTTGGCGCCCTGCTCGGAGCCGGCCAGCAGCTGATCGAGCACCGAGAGCGTGTCACGAGGTGAACCGCCGCCGGCCCGGATGACCAGCGGGTACACCGCGTCGTCGACGTGGACGTTCTCCTCGGCGCAGATGCGCTCGAGCAGCGGCCGCATGGTGCGCGGGGCCAGCAGCCGGAACGGGTAGTGGTGCGTACGCGACCGGATGGTCGGCAGCACCTTCTCCGGTTCGGTGGTGGCGAACACGAAGATCAGGTGCTCGGGCGGCTCCTCGACGATCTTGAGCAGGGCATTGAAGCCGGCAGTGGTGACCATGTGGGCCTCGTCGACGATGAAGATGCGGTACCGCGACTGGGCCGGCGCGTAGAACGCGCGGTCCCGCAGTTCGCGGGTGTCGTCCACACCGCCGTGGCTGGCCGCGTCGAGTTCGACGACGTCGACGTTGCCCGGACCGTTCGGGGCCAGCGCGACGCACGAATCGCACACCCCGCACGGTGTGGGTGTCGGCCCCTGCTCACAGTTGAGCGAGCGGGCGAGGATGCGCGCCGAGGATGTCTTGCCGCAGCCGCGCGGTCCAGAGAACAGATATGCGTGGTTGATCCGGTTGGCGGTCAGCGCGGTCGATAGCGGCTCGGTGACATGTTCCTGGCCAACGACTTCCGCGAAGCTTGCCGGCCGGTATTTGCGGTAGAGAGCCACGGGAGAAGGCTACCGACTGCCTCCGACCAGTCGCCAAGCCCGGTTACGCTGTCGCCCGTCATCGATGACTTGGGGGATTGAGGGAGCTATCCGCAGCCGCCCTACGGGCAGGAGCCATACGGCCATCCGACGCCGCCGCCCGTGTATTCAGCGGCACCGCCGCCCGGGTATCCACCAGCCCCGTCGCCCACCAACCGCACAGCGATCGTCGCGCTGATCTTCTCGCTGCTCATCGCGCCTGTCGGGCTCGTCCTCGGCTACGTCGCCCGCAGCCAGATCCGCCGTAGTCATGAGGGCGGCGCAGGCCTGGCAGTGGCCGCCATCATCATCGGCTGGATATGGACGCTGGCCTCGATTGTGATCGCCATCGCGATCTTCACGGGCGCCGTGGTCGTCTTCACCGGCGCTGGCTCCGACACCGCCACGAGCGACGCGTCCACCAGGACCAACCCCAATCACCCCGGGACGGGCATCCGCAAGCGGGTCACCTACGAGGTCTGGGGCAACGGTTCCTCGGCCGACATCAACTATCTCGATCTCGACGCCACACCGCAGCGCATCGACGACGCGGCCCTGCCGTGGACGCTGACGCTGGACTCCACGGACCCGTCGGTCTACCTCAATATCACGGCTCAGAGCGACGGCGACTCGATCGGCTGCCGGATCACCGTCGACGACAAGATCCAGGATGAGCGGACCAGTGACGGCGCCAACGCCCAGACCTTCTGTCTGATGAAATCTGGATAGTCTGCGCGGTTTCTAGCCGAGCAGCGACTCGGTGGCCGCGAGCAGCGCGCAGGTGGCCAGGCCGTCGATCGCCTCACGCACATCGGACAACGACGGGAACGTCGGGGCGATGCGGATGTTCTTGTCCTCGGGGTCCTTGCGGTACGGGAACGACGCACCTGCCTCGGTCACCGCGATGCCGGCATCCTTGGCCAGGGCGACGGTGCGCTTGGCGGTGCCGGGCCACACATCGAGGCTGACAAAGTAGCCACCCTTGGGATCGGTCCACGATGCGATCTTCGACTCACCCAACCGGTCCTCGAGGATCTCGGCGACGAGGGCGAACTTGGGTGCGATCAGCTCGCGGTGACGCTGCATCTGCAACTTCACGCCGTCGGCGTCGCCGAAGAAGATCCGGTGACGCAACTGGTTGATCTTGTCCGGCCCGATCGACTTCTTGCCGGCGTGCTGCAGGTACCAGGCGATGTTGCCCAGCGAGCCGCCCAGGAAGCTCACCCCGGCCCCGGCGAAGGTGATCTTGGAGGTCGAGGCGAACACCAGCGGACGGTTCGGGTTACCGGCCGCTTCGGCCAGGCCCAGCACGTCGACCTGACGGATGAACTCGCCGGTGAGGGTGTGAACCGCGTAGGCGTTGTCCCACATCAGCCGGAAATCGTTTGCCGCCGTTTGCATTTGGACGAGACGACGGACAACTTCCCAGGAGTAAGTGACCCCGGTCGGGTTGCCGTACACGGGGACGCACCACATGCCCTTGATCGCCGGGTCGGCAGCGACGAGTTCCTCGATGAGGTCGACGTCGGGACCGTCCTCGCGCATCGGCACCGGGATCATCTCGATCCCGAAGGACTCGGTGATCGCGAAGTGGCGGTCATAACCGGGCGAGGGACACAGGAACTTCACGACGGGCTCTTGGATCCAGGGCCGCACCGAATCCACCCCGCCGTGCAGCAGCGAGAACACGATGACGTCGTGCATCATCTCCAGGCTCGCGTTGTTGCCCGCGATCAGGTTCTGCACCGGGATTCCGAGCAGCTCACCGAAGATCTCGCGCAGTTCGGGCAGCCCGTGCAGTCCGCCGTAGTTGCGGGTATCGGTGCCCGTGCGGTCGCGGAAGGAATCCTTCTCCGGGCCGGGCAGCGACAGCAGCGCGTTGGACAGGTCCAACTGCTCGGGGGCCGGCTTACCGCGCGTCAGGTCCAGACTCAGCTTCTTCGCCTGTAGCTCTGCGTAGTTTCGCTGTTGGACTTCATGCTGCGCGAGCAGATCGTCGCGGCCAAGAGACTGGAACGACACCGCGCGCCTTTCACAGAAGCGGAATGAGCTGGACATAAGGGGACCCCGCGCACCCGCCAGAGCCCGTTGACCCTTGCTGCCTTCCGGCCCTGGGGGAGTTCACAGGATGGACGCCGCGCGGGGTCCAAGGCGAGTGTAATACCCGTCCTTGTCCCCGGCGTTTCGGGACCGGTTCGAGCGTCCGCTACGATTGCCGACGGAGGATTCGCCTAGTGGCCTATGGCGCTCGCCTGGAACGCGGGTTGGGTTAACAGCCCTCAGGGGTTCAAATCCCCTATCCTCCGCGCTCGGGTCCGGGGTGCGACCTGCTGAATCAACCCTGATCAGCAGCTCGCACCCCGGCCCAATTTCAGTACCCGAGGAGGAGTATGGGCCGCACCGTCGCGGTGATCTGGCACGTGTCGTTTTCGATCGTGGCCGCCGGCCTCTACTTCTTTTTCGTTCTTCCCCGATGGCATGAGCTCGTCGGCGATACCTCGCCCACGCTCGGGCTGATCCTGCGCATCGTCACCGGAGTGCTGATCGGTCTGGCCGCCCTGCCGGTGGTGTTCACGCTGCAGCGGACCAAGCGTCCCGAGCTGTCCACCCCCGAGTTGGCGCTGCGGTTGCGGGCCGCTTCGATCGCCCTGCACGTGCTGGCCGCGGTGCTGATCGTCGGCACCGCCGTCTCCGAGATCTGGCTGTCCCTGGACAACTTCGGGCCGTGGCTGTTCGGGATCTACGGCGCGGCCGCCGCGATCGCACTGCTCGGCATCTTCGCCTTCTACCTGGCCTTCGTCGCCGAACTCCCGCCACCGCCGCCGAAGCCGCTCAAGACCCGGGAAAAGTCCGAGCGCCGCGGACGCAAGAAGGCCGCAGCCGAGACCGAGGACGCTGCTGAGTCGGACGCCGAGGAGACGGACGAGGCAGAAGAGGTCGACGAGACCGAAGCGGTCGAAGCTGACGAGGTCGACGCGCCAAAGGTGGATCTGACGAAGGAGAGTTCACCTTCGACAGAGGACGCCAACGAGACAGAGGACGCCGACGAGGAGCCTCAGTCGACGGCAGAGGAAGCCGAGCCGATCGAAGGCAACTCCCTGCGTAACCGGCGGCCGTCCAGCAAGAGCGGTACCAAGCGACGGGGCTGGCGCTCGCGCGGCGAAGTCGCCACCGAGGACTGACGCACACCAATCGCGTCGACATCGGCTACTTATCCAGCCAAGATGGGTATATGAGCAAAGTGAGCTCACATCCGTTCAGAACGATCGTCGCGGTGGCAGTGACCGCCGCGACGGCCGTTATCGCCCCGATTGCACCTGCCGCCGCCGCACCCGGTGACCCCGAGACGGTGGCCTCCCAGATCGAACCGTCGGTAGCCCGCATCGACACCGTCGTGGATTACCAACAGGCCTACGGCATCGGCACCGGCATCGTGTTGTCGCCGAACGGTGAGGTCCTGACCAACTACCACGTCGTCCAGGGAGCCAACTCGATCAGCGCCACGGTCGGCGGCCAGCGGTACCCGGCCGACCTGGTCGGCTACGACCGGCAGAACGACATCGCAGTGCTGCAACTGCACGGTGCGGCAGGCCTGCCGCCGGCGCCGATCGGCGATTCGGCCGCGCTGGCACCGGGGCGCCCCGTCGTCGCACTCGGCAATGCCGGGGGCAGCGGCGCACCCCTGACCCGCGAGGTCGGCACCATCAGCGCGTTCAACCGCACCGTCCAGGCCGAAGACGAGCTGACCGGCACGAGCGATGAGATCAACGGCCTGTTCGAGTTCGCCGCGCCGGTGCGTGCCGGTGACTCCGGCGGTCCCGTGGTCAACGACGCCGGGCAGGTCGTGGGTATGACGACCGCCGCCTCGGTGAACTTCCGCATGGGTCCCGGCGGCAAGGGGTTCGCGATCCCGATCAACGATGCGATGGCGATTGCCGGGCAGATCCGCGCCCGCACCCCGTCGGCCTCGGTGCACATCGGGCCGCCGACCCTGCTCGGCGTCGGTGTCCGCACCGCGCAGCGCCAGAGCGGCGGCGTGATCGTCCAGGACGTCATCGCGGGCGGTCCGGCCGACGCGGCCGGCCTGATCCCGGGCGACGTGCTCACCACCATCGACAACACCCCGCTGGATTCGGCCCGCGCCCTGACGCTGGTCCTCGATCGGCACTACCCGGGCGACGTGGTCGGCCTGACCTGGCTGGACCAGGGCGGCCAGCAGCACACCGGCAAGGCCACCCTGGCCGCCGGGCCGTAATCCGTGGTCACGCTGGACCGCCTGATCAACGTCCTGGGCGGCTACGGGGTGCGACTGCGCGCCCCGACACCTGGATCCGCTCCGGCGCCACGCTCGACCGAGCTGCGCAGCGTGGTGATGCACGAGCCGGGCGCCGTCATCGGCGATGTCCTGCTGGCTGTCGGAGCCGGTTCGGTGGCCGAGGCGGTGCAGTGGGCGAAGGCCGCGCGCGCCGTGGTGGTCCTGGTCCGCGGCCCGCACGACCCGGCCGACGACGACGAACTGACGGCCGACGACCGCATCGCGGTGATGACGGTCGAGCCCGAGGTCTCCTGGAGCGAGCTCGCGGCCGTGGTCTACGGGGTCGTACTGGAAGGCCGGGAGACCGAATCCGGTCGCGGCCCAACCGATCTGTTCGCCCTGGCCGACAGCCTCGCCGACGCCGTGGGTGGCGCGGTCACCATCGAGGACCGGCGCAGTGCGGTGCTGGCGTACTCGCGGCTGCAGCAGCACGCCGACCCGGCGCGCGCCGAGACGATCCTGAGCCGTGGGGCGCCGGAACGGCTGCGCACCCTCTTCGAGGCCCGTGGGGTGTTCCGGCATCTGGCCGAGTCCGACGACCCGATGTTCGTCGACGGCGATGCCGAGCTCGGTCTGACCGGGCGGATGGTGGTGGCGGCCCGGGCCGGTCGCGAACTGCTCGGTTCGATCTGGGTGACGTGTGCCGCTCCCCTACCCGACGCGCGCCGCGCCGCGCTGGCCGACGGCGCCCGCATGGTCGCCCTGCATCTGTTGCGCTCCCGGGCCAGCGCCGATCTGGAACGCCAGGTGGAGTCGGAGCTGGTGATCCGTCTGCTCGAAGGTGCCGCCGACGCCACCACGGCGGCGAGCCGGCTCGGGTTGCCGCAGACGCCGCTGCGGGTGATCGCATTGCGTGCCCGCACCGGGGACGAGCGGCATGCCGCGCTACTGCTGGCGTTCGAGCGAGCGACCGCGGGCTTCGGCTGGTCGCGTCCCGGGCGCAGTGCCCTGGCCGGCAACACCGTCTACACCGTGTTGCCCGGCGCCGAGGCCGACGCCGCGGGCCGTTGGGTGACGGGGCTGCGCGCCGCGTTGCCTCAACCGGTGACCGTGCTGGCCGGCATCAGCGGCCCTGCCACCGCCGCCGAGCTGGCGCTGGCCCGCAGTGAGGCCGACGAGTGCCTGGCCCTGCACGAAGTCCGGCACGAGGTGCAAGGGGACGACGCCGGCCTCGACGACAGGGTGCCGGTCTACGACGAGGCCTGGGACGAGATCCTGCTGCAGCGGCTGCGGATCGCCGCGCGCGCCGGCCGCGCCCCTCAGCGCGGACCCGTCGCCGAGCTACGGGCCCACGATCAGGCCAACGGCACGCAGTACGCGGCCACGCTGCGAGCCTGGCTGGAAGCCCAGGGTGATCTGGCCGGGGCCGGGCGAGCGCTCGGTGTGCACGAGAACACCGTGCGCTACCGGCTGCGCAAGATGATCGAACTGACTCAGCTGGACCTGGCCGATGCCCGCAAGCGACTGGCGATGATGATCGAGCTGGCGGCAGCCGAAGAGTTGTCGTAACTCGACAATCGCACCGCTTCTGTTTGTCGACATGGCGCAAACACTGAGCGCGTGAGCGGCCTCACCATGGGAGCATGTATGGGGTCGAGCGCATTGACGGTGCACCGCGGTCAGCGGTTGTCGTGGGTGCAGGCATCGTCGGCCTGTCCACCGCATGGTTTCTTCAGGAGCACGGGGTCAAGGTCACCGTGGTCGACCGCACCGGGGTCGCCGCAGGTGCGTCGTGGGGCAACGCCGGCTGGGTCTCGCCGGCGCTGACGATCCCGCTCAACGATCCGGGGGTGCTGCGTTATGGCCTGCGGTCGCTTTTCGACCCGGCCGCTCCGCTGCACATCCCGCTGACATCGGGCCCTCGCCTGCTGGCCTTCCTGGCCCGGTTCGCCATGAGCTGCCGCCTGTCGACCTGGACCCGGGTGGCCAAGGCCAACGTGCCGCTCAACGAGGAGTGCCTCGAGGCCTACGACGTGCTGACCGCCAACGGCGTGGCGGTACCCACCACCGACGGGCCGATCACCGCACTGTTCGAAACCGCCCGTCAGGCCGAGCACCTGATGACCGAACTACGCCGGATGGCCGCCGTCGGGCAGACCGTCACGGTCACCGGCCTGTCCGGTGACACGCTGCGCGACCATGTCCCGCTGGCGTCGCCGGCGATCACCGCGGGCATCAGCGTGGAGGGCCAACGCTTCGTGGACCCGGGCCGGTTCGTCCAGGCACTCGGTGATGCCGTCATCGCCAGGGGCGCCGAACTGGTCATCGGCGAGGTCACCGACGTGCGCGCCATGGGTGCCGGAGTGAACGTCGACCTGGCCGACCGATCGCTGAGCGCCGAGACCGCCGTGATCGCCACCGGCGCGTGGATGTCGAAGCTGGCGAAACCCTGGGTCCGTACTCCTGTGCAGGCCGGTCGCGGTTACTCGTTCACCGTGCCGGTGGACCGCCCGATTCTCGGGCCCATCTACCTGCCCGACGCCCGCGTCGCCTGTACGCCGTATCAGGGCAAGCTGCGGGTGGCCGGAACCATGGAGTTCCGCTCCCCCGACGATCCGGTGCAACCGCCGCGGGTCGACGCCATCATCGCGTCGGCGGCCCCGCTGCTCGACGGTGTGGACTGGGAGGCCCGCACCGATGTGTGGGTGGGCCCGCGCCCCGTCAGCTCGGATGGTCGCCCGCTGATAGGCGAAGTGGCACAAGGCATCTACGTGGCCGGCGGTCACGGCATGTGGGGACTGGCCCACGGTCCGGTCACCGGCCGACTGCTCGCCGAATACATGACCACCGGAAAGCAACCCGAGGCGCTGCGGGAATTCGATCCCCTGCGCTGACGATCCACGACTTTGCCCTGACGGGCCCACAAGCCGTCAGGGGCGGCGAGCATCCCGCCCCTGGCGGCAACTCCGCATCATCGGAAGGAAATCACAATGACTGTCAGCCAACGTATTTGGTTATCGCCACAGGCGTATGAGCGCATGCAGGTCGAGCTGTCGACGCTGCGCGATCTGATCGCCAACGAAGCGGCCTCCGATTCTGACGAGAACGAAGTGGCCATCCAGCGGGCCCGTCAGGCCCGTATCCAGCAGATCCACGACCTGCTGCTCAACGCCGTCGTCGGTGAGGATCCGCCGGACGACGGGGTGGCCGAGCCGGGCATGGTGTTGACCGTGCGCTACGACGAGACCGGCGAGATCGAGACCTTCCTGCTGGGCGTCCGCGGCGCGGAATACGGCGACCTAGAGGTCTATTCGGTGAACTCACCGTTGGGCGAGGCGATCGTCGGCGCGCGTCCCGGCGAGCAGCGCCACTACCCGGTACCCAGCGGCGAGGCCCTGCCGGTCACCCTGATCAGTGCAGTGCCGTTCGGGATGCACCTGCCGGCCGTGGGATAAGCCGCGTGCGTCCTAGTCTGTTCGGATGGCCGAACGCAAAGGCACGCCAGGCAGCCTGACCGCCGATGACTGGGTGCAGGCCGGGTATGCCCTGCTGGCCTCCGACGGGATGCGGGCACTGAAGATCGAGCGACTCTGCGAGCAGATCGGCGCGACCCGGGGCAGCTTCTACTGGCACTTCACCGACATGAAGGGCTACCGAGCGGCCCTGGTCGCGTCGTGGAATGCGTTCCTGGAGCAGGATCGCCGGTCACTGGCCGAACTCGAACACCTGCCGCCTCGCGAGCGATTGTCGGGGATGATGAGGCAGCTGCTCAGCCCGCAGCACTGGACACTGGAACGCGCGATGCGGGAGTGGGCCCGCTCCGACGACGTCGCCGCCGCCAACGTGCGGGCGGCCGACCACCGCGTGCTGGTCGCCGTGACCAAGGCCTATCTCGACTACGGGTTCAGCCCCGAGGACGCGGCGCTGCGCGGACAGGCCACGTTCGCAACGGGTATCGGCGTGCTGCATCTGATGGACTCGGCCGACGCCCTGACCACCGCCGACCGCTACGAGAGATTCCTGGATCTCATGCTGGCTCGATGATCGCGGAGAACACGCGCTCGAACAGGTCCGTCAGTTGGCCGGCGCTGGCATCGGTCAGGCCCGGGCTCCTGATCACCCGCCGCATCAAGAGGACCCCGCTCATCACCGACAGCATGGCGTCGGCGCGGAGCTGACGGTCGGGCCCGGAGAGCTGGCGGGCCAACCGTTGGCCGACGTGGCGTGCGATCGCGTCGCGCACGATGTTCACCGCTACCGGGTTCGAGACCGAGCGGAGCATGATCAGGAACGGCTCCAGCGGGTCGGCATCCGGGTCGGAGCGTTCGGTCAGCGCGATCGCAGCATCGCGCGCGAGGGCGTCCGGCTCCTCCGCGACGATCGTCGGTGGCGCGAAAGAGGTTTCGACGGCCTCGGCGAACAGCTGCTCCTTGGAACCGAAGTAGCGGTTCACCAGCATCGCGGTGACCCCGGCGTCTCGCGCGATCTCACGAACGCCGACCCCGTCGTACCCGGACAGCGCAAAGTGCCGGATCGCCGATTGCAGGATCGCCTCGCGGGTGGCGGCCGCATTGCGTGGTCGGGATGAAGCCATGCCCAGAACGCTAGGGAATAACCGGCGCCAAGTCTACGTATGTATACCTGTCAGATGTATACAGTCGTAGACATAGGAGAGTCATGGACATCGAGTTATCGGCAAAGCCATCTGTGTTCCTGGTATCCGGCGCATCCCGCGGGCTGGGCCGCTCGATCGTCGAGGCCGCGTTGGGCGCGGGGCACCGCGTCGTCGCCGGCGTCCGCTCCACCACCGCCCTGTCCGATCTGGCCGCTCAGGAGCCGGACCGTCTCGCCGTCGTCCAACTCGATGTGACCGACGACGAACAAGTGCGCGCCGCCGTAGCCACCGCGGTCGAGCGGTTCGGCGGACTCGACGTGTTGGTCAACAACGCCGGCTACGCGAACATGGCCGCGATCGAAGACTCCGACTTCGACGACTTTCGTGCCCAGATCGACGCCAACTTCTTCGGCGTCGTAAGGCTCACGCAAGCCGCACTACCCGTCATGCGTGCCCAGCGCGCCGGCCACATCGTGCAGATCTCTTCGGTCGGCGGGCGACTCGTGCGGGCCGGCTTGGGCGCCTACCAGTCGGCCAAGTGGGCAGTCACCGGCTTCTCCGGTGTGCTCGCACAGGAAGTCGCACCACTCGGAATCACGGTCACCGTCCTGGAACCCGGTGGCATGCGCACCGATTGGGCCGGGTCGTCGATGCGGGTCGCCGAGGTCCGCGCCGAATACGCCGACACCGTCGGTACGTCGATCGCCCAGAGCACTCCGGAGAACCTCGGCGCCAGCGATCCGGCCAAGGTGGCCGAACTGGTGCTCACCATCGCCGAGATGCCTGATCCTCCAGAGCGATTGCTCGTCGGACCCGATGCCTACCGCTACGCCACCGCTGCCGGACGCGACCTGCTCGCCGACGACGAGAAGTGGGAGGCCCTCAGCCTGTCCACCGCAGCCGATGACGTCACCACCGCTCAGGTCGACCCGCTGGGAGCCGTCAAATGACGACAACGAATCACAGCCCGGCCTTCGGGGCGGCGACCGTCACCCTCGGACACTCCGATTTGACGGTGCACCCAATCGGCTTGGGCTGCATGGGAATGTCACAGTTCTACGGGCCCGCCGACGACAACAAGTCAATGGCGACCATTCGCGCTGCACTCGAACTCGGGGTCGACTTCCTCGACACCTCCGACGTCTATGGCGCTTCCGACATCACTTTCGGTGTGCCGATCCGCGGCTTCGGCCACAACGAACAACTGATCGGCGAAGCGATCGCCGGGCACCGGGACGAGATCGTACTGGCGACCAAGTTTGCGGCGAAGATCAACGACACCGAGGACGGGATCGCGATCGACGGCCGGCCGGAGTATGTGCGGACTGCATGTGAGGCCAGCCTGCGACGCTTGCGCACCGACGTCATCGACCTGTACTACTGCCATCGCCTCGATCCGGACGTGCCGATCGAGGAAACCGTCGGAGCGATGGCCGAACTCGTCGCGGCGGGCAAAGTCCGTGCCATCGGGCTCAGTGAAGTCGGGCCCGACCAGATCCGCCGCGCCCACGCCACCCACCCGATCTCTGCACTGCAATCCGAGTACTCGCTGTGGGAGCGACGCGTCGAGGACGGCATCACATCGACGTGCCGGGAGTTGGGCATCACCCTGGTTCCCTACAGCCCGCTGGGCCGCTCGGCGCTCACCGGTTCCCTGAAATCCGGCAGCACCTTCGCCGCGGACGACTTCCGCGCCACCAACCCGAGGTTCTCTGCCGAGAATCTCGCCGTCAACCTCGAGCCCGTCGAGCAACTTCAGGCGTTGGCAGCAGAGAAGGGTTGCAGCCCAGGACAGCTCGCGTTGGCATGGTTGCTGGCGCAGCCGCTCGATGTGGTGCCGATCCCCGGCACCAAGCGAATCCCGTTCGTTCGGGAGAACATCGCCGCCACCGATGTTGCGATCAGTGCAGACGAGGTGGCACTGCTGGCCGAAATCTTCGCACCGGGGCGCATCACCGGCGAGCGCTACGCCCCGGTTCACGCCCGGACAGTCCGGTGAACTCGTTACTTCGGATTGCCGTCCTCGTCCCAGTTCTCGGCGACTTTCTTGCTCGGCTGCACCCGCGGCGGCTCACCGGGCATCTTGGGATAGCTCGGCGGGTACGGCAGGTCACCGAGACCGCGTTCCTCGTCGGCGGCTACCAGGTCCAACAGGGGCTGTAGCGACTGCTTCTTCTTGTCGATGTCCGCCCAGGGATCCTCGCGTCCGGCAAGGAAATCCGGCACGGTGGCGATCGTGTAGTCGTCGGGGTTGGCGGTGCGCAGTTCGTCCCAGGACAACGGGGTCGAGACCGTCGCGATCGGGGTCTTGCGGGCCGAATACGGCGAGGCAAACGTGCGGTCGCGGGCATTCTGGTTGTAGTCGATGAACAGCCGCTCGCCACGCTCTTCCTTCCACCACGACGTGGTCACCGCATCGGGGGCCCGCCGTTCCACCTCACGGGCCAACGCGATTCCGGCGCGGCGCACCGCGATGAAATCCCAGTCGGTCTTGATCCGCAGGAAGATGTGCACGCCGCGACCGCCCGAGGTTTTGGGATAGCCGACCAGGCCCA
This sequence comes from Mycolicibacterium arcueilense, assembly GCF_058536225.1. Taxonomy (NCBI): domain Bacteria; kingdom Bacillati; phylum Actinomycetota; class Actinomycetes; order Mycobacteriales; family Mycobacteriaceae; genus Mycobacterium; species Mycolicibacterium arcueilense. The sequence continues at coordinate 59,332 of NZ_JBZTYL010000016.1, read as the reverse complement.
GCTCGTCGAGCAGCGGCTTGAGCACATCGCAGGCCACCGCGGCGGCCTCGGCGAATCCGGTGCCCGGTTGCGGGTCGAGGTCGATGCGCAACTCGTCGGGATGCTCGGTGTCCGGGCAGCGAACCTGCCACGGGTGCAACGTGATCGTGCCCATCTGCGCGGCCCACGCGATCGACGCCGGATGGGTCACCTTGAGGGCGTCGGCGGTGCGTCCGGAGGGGAAGGTGACGACGCAGGTCTCCAGGTATTCGGGATGCTTCTGCGGCACCCGCTTCTGGTAGATCTCCTCCCCCTCGATGCCGTCGGGGAACCGCTGCAGATGCGTGGGCCGGTCTCTGAGCAGCGTGACCATACGGTCGGCGACGGACAGGTAGTACTCCATCAGCTTGCCCTTGGTGCCGTCCTTGCCGAGCTTCGGGTAGTACACCTTGTCCGGGTTGGTGAACCGGACCTTGATTCCGTCGACATCGAGTTCGGTTGCGGGGGTTGCCATCTCAACTATCTCCCTCGAGGACGTCGTTCAGGTCGTAGTTCAGCGGCACATCGAGCTGGTCGAATGTGCAACTCGACGGTTCCCGGTCCGGGCGCCAGCGCATGAATTTCACCGCATGCCGGAAGCGGCGACCGTTCTCGGTGTTGCCCTCCATCTGGTCATACGCCACCTCGCAGACGCGCTCCGGGCGCACCGGGATCCAGCGCTTGTCGGCGGCCGAGTTCCAGCGGCTGGGGTCACCCTCGCGGACTTCGTCACCCTCCCGCAGCGGCTCCAGGTCGGCCAGCAGCTTGATCCGGTCCTTGACGCTGAACGAGGCTGCGCCACCGACCATCTGCAGCTCGCCATCAGATCGGTAGAGGCCCAGCAGGATCGAGCCGACGCCCTCCCCGCTCTTGTGGATGCGGTAACCGATGGCCACGCAGTCGGCGTCGCGGTGATGCTTGACCTTCACCATCTCCCGCTTGCCCGGCAGGTAGGGGCCGTCGAGCTTCTTGGCGATCACCCCGTCGAGCCCGGCTCCCTCGAAGGTCTGCAACCACTGCGCGCCGAGTTCGGGATCCGTGGTGGTCCGCGTGACATGGCACCACTTCTTGGACTCGACGCCCTCGATCAGCGCCTCCCGGCGCACCCGGAACGGCTCGGCGAGCAGCGACCGGTCACCGGTGGCCAGCGCATCGAATCCGATGAAGTGTGCCGGGGTCTGTTCGGCGAGCATCCGCACCCTCGATTCGGCGGGGTGGATGCGCTGCGACAACGACTCCCAGTCCAGGCGGACCCGGCCGTCGATCTCGCGGGGCACCACCACCTCACCATCGAGGACACAACGGTCGGCGAGTTCGTCACGCAGCGCGTCGAGTAGTTCGGGGAAGTAGCGCCCGAGTTCCTTTCCGCTGCGCGACTGCAACACCACCTCGTCGCCGTCCCGGAAGGCCAGTGCGCGGAAGCCGTCCCATTTCGGCTCGTATGACCACGCCCCGGCCTCGTCGGGCACCTTCGCCTGGGCTTTGGCGAGCATCGGTTCGATCGGCGGCACTACGGGTAGGTCCACGGGCTCCATCCTGGTTCATCGGGGCGTCACGGATCTAGACCGCCGCGCCGCGGCGAACTCATCGCGCGGACACCGGCGGCGGGTGGGACCAGCCGTGCTCTGCTTGACGCATACCCGATGAGGCCGCCTGAAACCCAGTACTCCCGCTCTTGTCTCGCGGCTCGGCCGGACTGTGTCGCGCATACTGAGTAGCCACAATCCACCCAATCCACACCAGGTCCGGATCCATGCTGCTACCCGTGATGCCGCCCGTCTCACCGATGCTGGCCAAGCCCGCAACGGCGATCCCACCGGACGCGTCCTACGAACCGAAGTGGGACGGCTTCCGGGCGTTGGTGTTCCGCGACGGCGACGAGGTCGAGTTGGGCAGCCGTAACGAGCGGCCGATGACCCGCTACTTCCCCGAACTGGTCGAGGCCGCGAAAGCCGAGCTGCCGCCGCGGTGCGTCGTCGACGGCGAGATCGTCCTGCCGACCGACAAAGGCCTGGACTTCGAGGCACTCCAACTGCGTCTGCACCCCGCGGCTTCCCGGGTGCGTCTGTTGGCCGAACAGACCCCGGCCAGCTTCATCGCCTTCGACCTGCTTGCCCTCGGAGACGACGACCTCACCGGCCGACCGTTCAGTGAACGCCGCGCCGCTCTGGTCGGCGCGCTGGGTTCCGGCCCCGTCTTTCATGTCACCCCGGCCACCACCGACATGGCGACCGCGCGGCGCTGGTTCGGCGAATTCGAGGGGGCCGGGCTCGACGGACTGATCGCCAAACCCCTGACGCTCACCTATCAGCCCGACAAACGGGTCATGGTGAAGATCAAGCACCAGCGGACCGCCGACTGCGTGGTCGCCGGCTATCGGCTCCACAAGTCGGGGCCGGATGCGATCGGGTCGCTGCTGCTGGGGCTCTACACCGATGACGGCGAGCTGGCATCCGTCGGCGTCATCGGCGCCTTCCCGATGGCGCGACGCCGGGCCCTGTTCACCGAATTGCAGCCCCTGGTCACCAGTTTCGAGAACCATCCATGGAACTGGGCCGCCCAGGTGGCCGCCGACCCGGACCTCGCGCTTAGGTACGGCGGCGGCTCACGTTGGAACGCCGGCAAGGACCTGTCCTTCGTGCCGTTGCGGCCCGAACGCGTCGTCGAGGTCCGTTATGACCACATGGAGGGTAGGCGCTTCCGGCACACCGCCCAGTTCAACCGCTGGCGGCCCGACCGGGACCCACGCTCGTGCACCTACGCCCAACTGGAACAGCCGGTCACCTTCGGGCTCAACGACATCGTCCCGGGCCTGCTCTCCAGCTAGTAATGGTCCGCCGGCTGCAGCCAGGTGGCGAGATTACGCACGTAATCCTTGAACACGCCCAGACGGGACGGGTCGGCCCCGATCTGCCGGCCGGGCCGGTCGGTGACGAACGAAGGCGCCCCATGCGCCAGATCCCAGTTGTAGTCGGCGAAGTGGTGGAAGGTCGACTCGGCAACGGCCCGCCCCATCGGTCTGCCCTCCGGCGTGCGCTCACCGTCGAGTGCCACCGCGAGATTGAACTGTCGGCCGGTCGCGGTGCTGCGGCCCTGAGCCACCACCGTCGCGAACGGCACGCCGGCCGAGACCGCACCCTCATGGGGGTGCGCCGGGAACCACTCGATGCGACCGGTGACGGTCCGGGACGTGCGTAGCAGCTGGTGCACCGGCTCCCCGGCGAGCACCGGCTGGTAGTCGCCGTTGGCGCCCGAGTGATAGTTGGGCCAAGAGATGTCGGGATTGTCCTGGTCGTCGCACCGCGTCAGCGGGTCCAAGCTGGCGTCGTGGAACTCGTTGACCTGCCCCAACGAGCCCAGTCCCTTCAGGCAGCTGCCCAGGTTCTGATGATCACGGGCGGTGAGCACCCCGCCTCCGAGTCCGCGGAACCGGCCGATCGCCGCGCATTCTTCGGGTGTCAGACCGTTGCCGACGTCGACGGCCATCAACCACAGTTGATCGAACCCGAGCTCGTCGAGATGGCTGAGCACCGGGTCCTGCCCGGCATGTTCGGTGCGGTTACGGGCCAGCACCTCGTGGCCGTCCGCGCGCAGCTCAGCCGCCAGCATCGAGAATCGACTGACATCCCAGTCGTCGGGATTCTCGGTGATCGTGGTCTGCAACAAAATTGTCGCCATTTGGTGAGCTTCGTTGTTGGAAGGACCCTTGGGACCCTTGAAAACCCGTGGTCTTGGAGCGAGTGTGGTTCAGCTACTCCACGACACGGTGCGCAGCTGCCGGCGTGACCGGACACCGAGCTTGACGAAGACCTTGCGCAGGTGCCATTCGACGGTGTGGGTGCTGATGAACAACTGTGCGCCGATCTCCTGATTGGTCAGCCCGTCACGGGCCAAACCGGCGATCTGCGCCTCCTGGGCGGTCAGCACGTCGCCCGAGGCCATCGGCTGTTTGCGCACCTTCTCACCGGTGGCGGTCAGCTCACGCCGGGCCCGCTCGGCGAACCCGGTGGCGCCCATCTTGGTGAACATCTCGTAGGCGGTGTTGAGATGCTCACGGGCACTGGTGCGTTGCTTCTGGCGACGTAGCCATTCCCCGTAGCGGAGATGGGTCCGCGCCAGCTGCACCCCGATCCGAGTGCGACTGAGCCGCTCGACGGACTCTTTGAACAGCACGTCGGCCTCGGTGTCGTCGGCGACGACAGCCCGGGCCGCGGCCAATACGCCCAGCCCCCAATCGGTTCCGCTGGACTCCGTACATCTTTCCAACCGCCGCACTGCGTCCTCGGCGACATCCCGCTCGCCGACCCGCATGGCGGCCTCGACCAGTTCGATCAGGGTCCAGCAGTAGAACCCGACGTCGTGGAATTCGCACGTCTGTTTGGCAGCTGTCAGGGCCTCCTCGTAGCGACCCAAGCCGTTGTAGAGCACTGCGGCGGCGTAGCCCGCCGCCCCGAGCAGTCGGCCCTCGCCCTTGGCGGTCCCCTCGGCCATACCAGCCTCGATGAGGTCGCCGGCCTCGGTGAGATCGCCGCGCCAGGCCGCCAATTCCACCTTGTGGTACTTCATCGGACGGTGACCGATCGCCTCCGAGATGGAGTCGGCCTCCTCCATAAGCCTTGCAGCTGTGACGAATTCACCTTTATGTGTCTGGACACCGGCGTGGTAGGCGATCGCCGGCGGAAGGATGGCCAACGCGCCGGTGGCGCGGGCGTAGCCGATCATGTCGGTGGCCAGCCGGTCGACCAGCTCGTCGTCCCAGATCTCATGGGCAGCGGATTCGTGCACGATCGGGAAGGCCAATGCCAACCAACGAAACGCCCGGCCGTCGTGGCGCCGGGTGTGCTCACTCCACAGCTCCAGCGCGGTGCGCAGAGGCTCGACCGCCGCGGGCAGTCCATCGGTGATCAGGTTCGCCATGCCGATGAGGAGTAGATCGATGGGCCCAGACGGTGCCTCGACCTTTTCGACCGCGGCGCGCGCTGCTTCGGCGGCCACGACGAGGGCCTCCGGTTGACTGCGCGAAGCAAACATCGCGGCGGCCAGCGCCTCCATGTAGGTCTCGCGCGCCAACTCGTCGTCGAGATTCTCCAACCGCTTGGCGGCGTCGAGCAGCAATCCGGCCGCATGCCGGACCGGTGGCGCACCCGGCAGTCCACCCCGGCTGCGGGTGAACTCCATCTGCGCCCGCAGCCTGCCCACCTGTGCCCGCTGGAGCTCGGTCAGCGGATTCAGTTCAGCCAGGGACAGCAGCTCATAGGCGGATTCAGGGGCAGCCGCCTCACGTTTGGCCTCGGCGGCCGCGATCGCCCGGGAGCTGCGCAGGGCCGGATCGGCCGACAGGATCGCCGCCCGCTCGAGGAAAGTCGCCGCGGCGGCGATCCCGCCCCGGCTCTGCGCCCGCCAGGCCGAGGCTTCCAGTTCGGCTGCCACTGCGTCGTCGGGACCGGCCGCGGCGTTTGCCGCATGCCAGGCCCGGCGGTCGGGATCGAGCTCGGGATCAGTGGCAACAGACAAGGCGCGGTGCACTTCCCGGCGGTCGGCCACGTCCGCCGCCCGATAGGCCGCCGACCGGACCAACGGGTGGTGAAACCGCATGCGGGGGCCGAACTCGATCACCCCGGCAGCCTCGGCCGGCGCCAGCGCATCCATGCCGATCCCCAAGTACCCCGCGGCACGGGAGAACACCACCGGATCACCGACCGGATCCGCCGCCGCGAGCAGTGCCAACCGACGAGTGTCCGCAGGCAGCGATTGGATTCGGCGGACGAAGCCCTCCTCCACCTGCCCGACGGATGGCCGCGTGCCCACGATCCAAAAGCCGCCGGCGCGCTCCGCGGCCGAGACATTTCGCGGCACTTCCAACAGCGCCAGCGGATTACCGCGGCTTTCGGCGATGAGCCGGTCACGGACCCGCTCATCGAGCCGCCCCAGAACCACCGAGTCCAGCAGGTCCCTGGCATCACTGTCCGAAAGCCCTTCGAGCCGCAGCTCGGGCAGGTCGGGCAGGATGTCCACGGCGGCGCCGGTGTGACTGTCCCGGACGGCGAACACCATGACGACCGGCTCCGCCAACAATCGCCGCGCAACGAAACCCAGGGTCTGTACCGACACCTGATCGAGCCACTGAGCATCGTCGATCACACACAGCAGCGGCTTCCGGTCAGCCGCGGCAGCCAACAGACTGAGCACCGCCAGACCGACCAGAAAACGGTCAGGCACCGGGCCGACGCCACGACCGAAAGCCACCGAGAGCGCGTCGCGCTGCGGCTCGGGGAGCTTGTCGAGATGATCCAGCAGCGGTGCACACAGGTGGTGCAATCCGGCGAAGGCAAGTTCCATGTCGGATTCGACCCCGGCCACCTGGGTCACCCGGAACCCCGGCGCGTGTTCGACGACGTAGTCCAGCAGGGCGGTCTTCCCGACTCCCGCCTCGCCGCGCACCACCAGCACCGCGCTGCCGCCCGAACGGCCACCCGAGACCAGGGTTCGAAGGGCCGCGCATTCGCTGACGCGTCCACGTAGAGACGGGACTGCGCCCATAATCGCCATCACACCACCGAGTCCGAATTTTGCCGAAACTTTATCAAGGCAGGCCAGGCCCGGCCTCCCCGGCAAGGTGCCTCCCGGGCCGGCTGCTGAACTAGCCGAACCGCAGTGCCGGTGTGGGCAGCGATTCGACTCCACGGTGCGCGAATTGCGTCCAGCGAGTGCGCATTTCGGCGGAAAGCTGGTTGTCGATCGCACGCTGCGGGCCGAGCATGGGGGCATCCGCCCAGGACCGCGGTGAGCCGAACAGGAACGGCAACTCCATGCAGTGGCAGGCGCCCAGCGGCGCGCCGGCCGGTATCCAGTCGAAACGATAAGTACCGACCCGGCCGCCGTGGGATCGCCAGGCCTGCGCCAAACGCTCGGCGGGGCCCGAGAACGCCTGCTTCGTGACCGCCTTCGAACCGGCCCGGACGGCGAGCCGGCCGAGGGCAGGCACCCGGTTGAGTCTGGCCACCCGCGGATCCATCGCGACGAACGGCGCGGCGTCGTCCTTGGTGTAGCCGATCAGCAGCTCGATGCGGCGCGCGGCAGCGGCGATGGCCCCGGGCACGTCTGCGGGTGCCGGCAGCGGGCCCCGGCCGAGCCGCGGCGCGAACGCCAGACCGCCCAGCAGACCGAAGCCCTGTGCGGCGGCAACGGCGGCAGCTTCTGCGGCAAGCAGCTTTTCCACGCTGGCCTCGGCCGGGTCGGCTCCGGCGAGCGAGCCGGCCATCGCCGCGCCCATGGCATGAGCCATGTCGTCGCGCCCCTCGTCCAGCTCCAGCGGGGCGCTCTGCAGGATCGCGCGGTGGAACAACCCGGCCGCCTCCTCGCACAGCATCAGCGACATGACCGAATGCGCACCCGCGGACTGACCGAACGCGGTGACATTGGCAGCGTCCCCGCCGAACGCCGCGATGTTGTCCTGCACCCAGCGCAGCGCCAGGATCTGGTCGCGCAGTCCGAGGTTGTCCGCGCCGGCCCCGGGCGGCGACAGGTAGCCGAAGATGCCGAGCCGGTAGCTCACGTTGACCACCACCACGTTGCCCGCACGGACCAAGGCACCGGGGTCGTACTTGGCAGACTCACCGCTGCCTGCGACGTACGCACCGCCGTGAAACCACACCATGACGGGTAACCGGTGCGCATCGGCCGGAGCCGTGACGGTCAGCACGAGACAGTTCTCGTTCATCGACAAGCCCGCGAGTGCGTCGCCGGTCACCCAGCCCAGACGCGACGGCCGCTGCGGGCAGGCCGGACCCGGTTGCGTCGCGTCGCGAACCCCCGACCAGGCCGCGGGCGGTTCGGACACGGCGAACCGCTTCGCGGTGCCGTAGCGCACGCCGCGTGCGCGGACCAGTCCGTCCTCGCGTTCAACCTGGATGGTGCCGCCGGTGATGTGTCGCTCGCGCACGAGGCCAACGCTAGCGTTTACCGCCGCCCGCAGCCGGGCATGCCAACAGCATGTCTGTAACCGCATTTCAGGATCTGCCGCTGGCCGACCGGGACCGGGAGTGGGACGGCGATGCCGCCGACAAACGGGTCCGCAAGTGGGCCGGTGCAGAGGACGAACCCAACGAGAAATACCGCGACGCGCACGTCTGGTACGACAAGGAGGCGAAGGACAACTTCACCGGCTACAAGTTGCTGATCGCCGACGTCGTCGGTGGCAAGCTGGAGGTCGTACCTCGCGGCGTGATGGCTGCCGGCGGGATCATGGACGGCGCCCGCGGCGGCGTCGACCTCCCGAAGGACGACATCGGCCGAGTGAAAAGCCACCTCGCGAAGTACTACGAGAAGATGGGCGAGACAGCGCCCTGGGACCGCGATTAGCTAGATTGCGGGCGTGAGCCCAACCCCCGCCGGGCGGTTCGCGCCGAGCCCGTCGGCCGACCTGCACATCGGCAACCTGCGCACCGCGGTGCTGGCCTGGTTGTTCGCCCGGTCCACCGGGCGGCGGTTCCTGCTGCGCGTCGAGGATCTCGACGACCGCACTTTTCCCGAGATCGGACAAAGCCAGGTGGCCGACCTGGCCGCGATCGGACTGACCTGGGACGAACCGGTGCAGTGGCAGACGGCCCACGAGGAACGCTACGACGCGGTGATCGGGGGCCTGTTCGACCGTGGGCTGCTGTACGAATGCTATTGCAGCCGAAGGGATATCGCCCAGGCGCCGCGAGCCCCGCACGCCCCCGAAGGGGCGTATCCGGGCACCTGCCGAGACCTCAGCGACGCCGAACGCGCCGAACGTCGCGCCGAGACCGGACGCCCACCTGCGCTGCGCCTGCGCACGGACACCTTCGTCGGCACCGTCACCGACCTGCTGCACGGCAGCTACACCGGAATCATCGACGACTTCGTGGTGCGCCGCGGTGACGGGGTGCCCGCCTACAACCTCGCCGTCGTGGTCGACGATGCCGCAGGCGGCGTCGACCAGGTGGTGCGCGGCGACGACCTGTTGAGTTCGTCTCCACGGCAGGCCTATCTGGCGCGGCTGCTCGGGTACCCGGAGCCGGTCTACGCCCATGTCCCGCTGGTGCTCAACGAGGACGGTGCCCGGCTGGCAAAACGCGACGGAGCGGTCACCCTGGCCGAGATCGGCGTCGAGCGGGCACTGGAGCAGATCAGTGCGTCGCTGGGGTGGCCGCCGCTCGACGTCGACGGCATGCTCGACCGGTTCGACCCGACCGCTCTGCCGCGGCATCCGTGGATATATCAGCCGGGCTGAGCAGAAGCCTGCCGAATAGGGCGTGCCCCTGTTAGCGTCCGGCCGTGCGCTCCCGACGAATTCCGCTGCTGGGCCTCCTGCTGATCGTCGCGGTGATGCTGGCCGCCTGCGGCGGGAAAGCCGGCAAGACCGATGAACCGCTGAAATCGTCCGGCGTGCTGCGCGTGGGCACCGAAGGCGTGTACTCCCCCTTCAGCTACCACGACACCGGCACCGGACAACTCGTCGGCTACGACGTCGACGTCGCTCGCGCGGTCGGCGACAAACTCGGCGTCAGAGTGGAATTCGTCGAAACGCCGTGGGATTCGATCTTCGCCGCACTGGAGGCCAACCGGTTCGACGTGGTGGCCAACGAGGTGACGATCACGCCGGAACGTCAGGCCAAATACGACCTGTCCCAGCCTTACTCGATCGGCGAGGGCGTCATCGTCACCCGCGCCGACGACAACTCGATCAAGTCGCTGGCGGATCTGAAGGGCAAGGTCGCCGCCGAGAACGCCACCAGCAACTGGTCGGAGATCGCCCGCAAGGCCGGGGCGCGCGTGGAAGCGGTCGAAGGGTTCACCCAGGCCATCAAGCTCCTCAACCAGGGCCGCGTCGACGTCGTGGTCAACGACAGCATCGCCGTCTACGCGTATCTGGCCGAGACCAACGACACGTCGGTGAAGATCGCGGGCACCGTCGGCGAGAAGAGCGAACAGGGCTTCGCCGCACGCAAGGACAGCGGCCTGCTGCCCGAACTCAACACCGCACTCGACGAGTTGCGGGCCGACGGCACGCTGGCCACCATCTCGCAGAAGTACCTCAAGGCCAACGCGTCCGGGGCGCCCGAAGGCGGCGCGCCTGCGCCCCGCTCCACCTGGCAGTTGATCGCCGACAACTTGTGGCCGCTGGCCAAAGCGGCTCTGACGATGACCATTCCGCTGACGATCATCAGCTTCGCCATCGGGCTCGTCATCGCGCTGGCGGTGGCGCTGGCCCGGCTGTCGCCGAATGTGGTGCTGAGCAACATCGCCCGGTTCTACATTTCGATCATCCGCGGCACCCCACTGCTGGTGCAGTTGTTCATCGTGTTCTTCGCCCTTCCTGAGTTCGGGGTGAAGATCGACCCGTTCCCTGCCGCAGTGATCGCGTTCAGCCTCAACGTCGGCGGCTATGCGGCCGAGATCATCCGCTCGGCGATCCAGAGCATCCCGAAGGGGCAGTGGGAAGCCGCCGAGACGATCGGGCTGAACTACACCGGCACGCTGCGGCGCATCGTCCTGCCCCAGGCCACCCGGGTCGCGGTCCCGCCGTTGTCGAACACGTTGATCTCCCTGGTCAAAGACACCTCGCTGGCGTCGACGATTCTGGTCACCGAACTGCTGCGGCAGGCCCAGATCATCGCGGCGCCCACGTTCGAGTTCTTCGCTCTCTACGGCACGGCCGCGATCTACTACTGGGTGATCTGCCTGGTGCTGTCGTTCGGCCAGAGTCGCCTGGAACGCCGACTGGAAAGGCACGTTGCGCGATGACCACAGAAGGCGAAGACCGAATCGTCGCCACCGACGTGCACAAGGCGTTCGGCGACTTCCAGGTGCTCAAGGGTGTGTCGTTCACCGTGCCGCGCGGCACTGCGACCACCGTCATCGGTCCGTCGGGTTCCGGTAAGACCACGCTGTTGCGCACGCTGAACGCCCTCGATGTCGCGGACTCCGGGGTGATCCGGGTCGGCGACACCGAACTCGACTTCTCCAAGCCGGTACCCAAGGACCAGCTACGCCGCTACCGGGCGCAGAGCGGCTTTGTGTTCCAGTCCCACAACCTGTTTCCGCACAAGACCGTCCTTCAGAACGTCACCGAGGGCCCGCTGATCGTGCAGAAGCGCCCGCGTCAGGAGGTGCTGGCCGAGGCGACCGAGCTGCTGGGCCAGGTGGGGCTGGCCGACCAGCGCGACAAGTACCCGTATCAGCTCTCGGGCGGCCAGCAGCAGCGCGTCGGCATCGCCCGGGCGCTCGCGTTGAAACCCAAAGTGGTGCTGTTCGACGAACCGACCTCGGCACTGGACCCCGAGCTGGTCGGCGAGGTGCTCGCGGTGATCCGGGACCTGGCCGTCGAAGGGTGGACGCTGGTGATCGTCACGCACGAAATCCAGTTCGCCCGGCAGGTTTCCGATCAGGTGCTGTTCACCGACCGCGGCGTGATCCTCGAACAGGGCCCGCCTGCCGCGGTGATCGGCGACCCCAAGGAAGAGCGCACCCGCCAGTTCCTGCAGCGGATCCTCAACCCGCTGTAGCCTTTCGCGTGGTGGCCACCGCCCACGCGGAGAGGGACCGCAGGTGGTCCAGCACCTCGTCGTCGGGATGACCGACCGGATCGTCGAGGTGTATCCGGGCGAGTTCCTCGATGGCCGACAACAGAATTCGCACCGTGGTGGCATCCGGGTCGATATCCACCCCTGCCGCGAGCGAAAGCGGACGGACCGCGACCTTCCTGGCGTAGGCGCGACCCAGTTCGATGCGCTCTCGCAGCGCCGGAGGAGCGCCGTCGGGTGGTCGCAGGATGATGCGCCAACTCGCGGGTGCCGCATGCAGGTAGGCCAGAATGCCCCTGCCCAACTGCTCCGGATCGAGGTCGGGTCGGTCTACGGAGCCCATTCCCGCGAACGCGACCGCCGACTCACGGTCCAGCAGCGCGGTGGTCAGACCCGCCAGATCGGTGAACTGCTGGTAGACAACCGTTCTGGTGACGCCTGTCCGGCTCGCAACCTGCTCGATGGTCAATGCGGGGTAGCCGTCCTCGGCCACGATGTCACGGGCCGCGTCGAGCAGCTGCGCCCTGCGCTCGGCGCCGCTGAGCCGGCGTCGCGTCATTGCCGGAGTTCCAGCAACAGGTCCACGGCCTTCGCGGCGCTCTGCACAGCGCTCTCCATGGTCGCCGACCAGTCGGTGGCGGTCCAGTCGCCGGCGAGCACCAACGAGGGAACCGAGGTCCGTTGCGACGGGCGAAGCGCGTCGGTTCCCACCACCTGTGAAAAGGTCGCCTTGGGCATCTTGACCACCTGAGCCTGAACCACGTTCGCCTCCCGCGCCGCCGGGTAGTACCGGCGCAGCAGCGCCAGCTGCTCGTCGACGATCTCGTCGTTGCTCTTGTGGATCTGCTCGTAGGCGCCACTGGTGGTCAGGCAGTACAGCCAGGCCCGTTCGGTGTTGCGGCCGTGCATGATCTGGCGGTCGAATACCTCGTCGATCACCCCGGTTCCGCCGATCAACCCCTCGAACGCCGATTCGGTACCCAACGGCCGGTCCAGATACAGGTTGGTGCTGACGATCGGGGTGTAGCCGAGTTTGTCTGCCGCGGCATAGATCTCGGGATGCTCGGGCAGATCGTCGAGTAGTCCGCCGATGTTCGAGTTGGGCACTGCGCAGACGACGGCGTCAGCGGGGATCTCCGTGCCGTCGGACAGCGTGACGCCGGTGACCCTGCCCTCGTCGATCACGATCTTTCGGGCCACCGAGCGGTACCGCACGTCGACCCCACGCTCCTCGAAGACCCTCAACGCCCCGGCGATGTAGAGCGTGTCGAGATCCACCGTGGGGTAGCCGATGGTGACCGGGGTGCGGTGTTTGACCCCGAGCCGGAAACCGGTGGCCATCACGTTGGCGAACACCTTGGCGGACTCGCGGTCAACCGGCTCGGCCGCAATACCCAGGGCCAACCAGTCCCACAGGGCTTCCCGCGCCGGAGCCGGCATGCCGACCCGCTCGAACCATTGCTCCGTGGTGAGGTCGGCCAGGTCGGCAGGCTGATGCAGGGCCTGCCAACCCAACCGCACGGTCGCACGGGCCGCACGCAGCCGGTCGCCCCAGCTCGCGTCGGGATGGACCCCGAGCAGGGTGCGTATCGCACCGACGCCGGTGGTCTGCATGGTGACCTTGCGCCCGTCGGGCCAGCGCAGCGTCGAGCTTTTCGGAAACTCGATGAACTGCCTGGTACCCACACTGGTGAGATAGCGCCACAGGTGCTCATATCCACTGGCGACCACGTGCTGGCCGTTGTCAGGTGTGTCGTCGGCGCTTTCGGCGCGCATGGCGTGGGTGCGACCGCCGAGTTGACCTCGACGTTCCAACAGGGTGACGTTCTTTCCGGCTTCGCTCAGCCACACCGCGGCGGCCAGTCCGGCCAGTCCACCGCCGATCACCACGTAGCGTCCACTCACGTCGCAGCCCCTCCGCCGATCAACTTACAAAATGTAAGTTAGACGCTGCGGCGCGTGGGCGCTACCCGACGGGCGAGCGTCCCTGGGCCGCGCGCTGCGCAGCCGCCAGCATCGCGTCGCGGAACTGCGGGTGTGCGATAGCCGCCAACGCCTCGCCGCGCTCACGAACCGTCCGGCCCTCCAATTCGGCTGCCCCGTACTCGGTGACGATCACGTCGACCTGATGCCGTGGCGTCGTGATCACAGCGCCGGGACCGAACCACGGCACGATCCGCGACTGGAGCACTCCGTCCTTCTCGAACGTCGAGGGCAGGCAGATCAACGAGCGGTCCGACAGCTCAAGCCCCGCACCGGCCACGAAATCCTCGGCGCCGCCGACCCCGCTGAACTGGTCGCCGGCAATGGTGTCGGCGACGACCTGGCCTTGGACGTCGACTCCGAGCGCGCCGTTGATCGTGACCATGTCGTTGTTGGCGCCGATCACCTCCGGCGCATTGACGATCTCGACGGGGAGGAACGCGACATCGGAGTTGGCGTCCAGCCACGCATAGAGCTCGGTCGAGCCGAACGCGAAGGTCGTCACGCTCACCCCGTCGTACAGTCCTTTGCCCACGTTGGTGACCTTGCCGGCCCGGTGCAACTGCATGCACCCATCGGTGAACATCTCGCTGTGCAGCCCGTAATCGCCCCCGTCGCCTTCGGCGAGCAGAGCGGCGATCTGGCTGGGAATCGAGCCGATGCCCGTCTGCAGCGTCGCACCGGACGGGATGTAGGCGACCGCGTGCCTCGCGATCGCTCTGTCGACGTCGGAGGGTGACGCCGAGGGAAGCGCGAGCGGTGCATCGGTCGAGTGCACGAGGACGTCGATCTCGTCGACGTGCAGCGCATGTCGATACCCTTCGAGCCCGAATGTCCGCGGGTAGGCGTCAGACGCCTCGACGACGAGCAACCGCTGCGGATCGGCGCCGGCGCGGCGTAATTCGCCCACCGTGGCACCGGCATGTAGCGACAGGGAGCACCAGCCATCCTCGTCGGGCGCTGCCGCCACGGTCGTCATCACGCGCGGCGCCTGACGCTCGAGCAGCGGAGCGAACCGGCGGAAATCCGCGGGCGCGAATTCCACGTCGGCGCCCATATCCCGCAACATCCGCTCGAACGGACCGAAGAAGCCGGACAGGTAACGGACACCGGAGCGGTTGAACAGTTCGGTCCCGACTCCGAGCAGTGCGCCGTAGACACGTAGGTCCGTCCAATCCGTGCGCTCTCCGAGTGCACGGAGGAACGCCGGCGGCTGGCCGGGCCCCAGCGGGATCCCGAGCGTGTCGGCGGTCGCCAGACGCGTGGCGGCCTGTTCGGCGGTGAGCTCTTCCGGCATGGCGCCACTCTCCCACACCGCATGGTCCGATTTCCGCCAGCACGCTGACCTGGGCGCCCATAGCGTCACCGGCATGACATCGCAGCCCCAAATGACCCGAAACACCGTGTGGTTCATGGCGATTGCCGCCGCCCTCGGCACTGCCGCGATCTATCCGCTCCAACCGGCGGTCTCCGATGTCGCCGACAGCCTTGACATCTCGGTCGCCCACGTCGGCGTCGCGCTGGCGTGCGGCCCGGTCGGCTATCTGTTGGGGCTCGCGCTGCTGGTACCGCTCGTCGATCGGTTTCCACCGAGATACGTCCTCGGCGCACAGTTCGGCGCCTTGGCCGCAGCCTTGGCGGCCAACGCCGCGGCCGGCACGATGTGGTTGCTGGCGCTCACCATCACGCTGATCGGTGCCTGTTCCACGGTCGGTGCGCAGTTGAGTTCGATCACCGCGCGCTTCGTCCCGGCGGGGCGCCGGGCCACCGCGCTGGGCATAGTCACGGCGGGCATTTCGGCCGGGATCATCGGAGGCCGCATCGCCGGCGGCTGGCTGGCCGACGTATCGGGATGGCGCGGCGCCCTGCTCGTGTTCGCCGTCGCATCGGCCATCGCCGCACTTGTCGCCGTACGGATGCTGCCTGCCACCGCCGGTTCCACCACGAGCGGCATCATGGCGACGCTTCGCGCCCTGCCCGGCCTGTACGTTCGGTTCCCGAAGCTGCGCATCGCCGCGGTGCGCGGTGCGCTCTGGTTCTTCGCCTTCTGCGCGGTATGGGCCGGCCTCGCCGTTGCGCTGGCACAACCGCCCTACTCGTATTCAGCGGAACGGATCGGCCTGTACGCCCTTGCCGGCCTCCTGGGCATCGCCGCGACGCGCATCGCCGGCACGTGGACCGATCGCGTGGGCCCGCGTCGAGTGATGCTGGTCGGCCTGGTCGTCGCGGCCCTCGGTGCGATCACCCTCGCTGTGTGCCTGGCGAACACGGCGGCCACGCTCGTCGGTCTGGCCGTGTTCGACGCCGGACTCTTCGCGGCCCAAGTTGCCAATCAGAGCACGGTTTTGGCGATCGACGCCGCCGCACCCGCGCGCTTCAACAGCGCCTACATGGTGGTGTACTTCGTGGGCGGCAGCCTCGGTACCGCCTTCGGCGCGGCCGCGGTCGGGTGGATGGGATGGCCTGCGACCGCAGCTGTAACTGCCGCGGCAATCGTTGTCGCCATGGTCCTCAGCGCCACCGACCGTCACGCTAGAGTGGCTGCCGTCGCCGAATGCCACGCCAGCGTGACAAAGTGAGGGCAGGTCAGTTGACGGGCACCCCGTAGTACCGCCCCAACACATGCGCCCGGAGCTCATCGAATTCGCCGGCCAGGATCGATGCCCGGATCTGATCGACCAGCCGGATCACGAACCGCTCGTTGTGGATCGTGCACAGCGTCGCCGACAACATCTCCTTGGCCTTGAACAGGTGCCGGATGTAGGCGCGGGAGTAGTTGGCGCAGGTGTAGCAATCGCATTCGGCATCGATCGGGGTGAAATCCCGCTTGTACCGCGCCCCGGTGATGTTGAAGCGGCCGGTCGCCGAGTAGACCGCCGCATTGCGAGCCACCCGCGACGGCGACACACAGTCGAAGGTGTCCGCGCCGGCGGCCACGGCGTCGAACAGGTCATCGGGCTCACTGATACCGAGCAGATGCCGGGGCTTGTCCGCAGGCAGTTCACTGCTGACCCAGCCGACGATGGTGGCCAGATTCTGCTTCTCCAGCGCGCCACCGATGCCGTAGCCGTCGAAACTCAGTCCCTCGGCGGCCCCGGCCTCCTGCCCGATCGAGGCCAGCCCGCTCGCGGCCTGCCGGCGCAGATCCTCGTACTGCGCGCCCTGCACCACCCCGAACAACGCCTGCCGCGGCCGCTCCGGAGACAAAGCCTGCAGCCGGTGATGCTCGGCCAGGCACCGCACCGCCCACTCATGGGTGCGCTGCACCGAGCTTTCCTGGTAGGCGCGGGTGTTGACGAGCGTGGTGAGCTCGTCGAACGCGAAGATGATGTCGGCGCCGAGCTTGTTCTGGATGCCGATCGAGATTTCCGGGGTGAACCGGTGTTTCGACCCGTCCAGATGCGAGCGGAACGTGACCCCGTCGTCGTCGACGTGAGCCAACCGTTCTTTGCCCTTGGCGATGATGTCGTCGGCCTGCAGCCGCTCGGTGTCCATCGCCAGGACCTTCTTGAACCCGACACCCAGCGACATCACCTGGAAGCCGCCGCTGTCGGTGAAGGTCGGTCCGGGCCAGTTCATGAACGCCCCGAGCCCGCCGGCCTCGGCCACCACATCCGGGCCCGGTTGCAGGTAGAGGTGGTAGGCGTTGGCCAGGATCGCTTGGGCACCAAGCTGTTTCATGGTCTCTGGCAGCACCGATTTCACGGTGGCCGCGGTCCCGACCGCGATGAACGCCGGAGTCTGGATATCGCCGTGCGGCGTATGGATGGTCCCGACCCGACCGAGTCGGCCGGGCAACTCGGCCTCCACGGCGAAATACGGCTGGTCCACACCTGGTATTCAACCGGATGCGCGTCCGATTTCCGTCACAGGGGCGGACGCGGCCATACTGCGGACGTGAATTTGGTCATGCGCCGCCCCATTGTCATTGCCACCGGATTTGCTGTGTGTCTGGCTGCAGTCGCCGGATGCTCGTCGCAGGAATCGGGTTCATCTGGGAAGTCCGGCCAGGGCCGGGTGACCTTCGGTCCCAACGACGCCGGTCCCGTGACCAGCGTCAGCTGTGAGACCAAGGACGGGCTGACCACGATCGGCGTCAAGGGCAAGATGCCGGCCTCCGTGGCGCTGACCGACGGAGAGGCACCCGTGGTGCAGTCGGTGAACATCGGCGACGTCAACGGCGAGGGGGCTTCGCTGACCTACCTGTCCGGCCTTTCGGGCGCACCGGTCGTGGCCGCCCGCGACGGCAAGGCCTACACGATCACCGGCACCGGCATGGGTATCGACCCCAACCAGCCGGGCGAACCGGTGGACATGCCGTTCGACATCGCGGTCACCTGCCCCTGAGGAAGGTCACGATCGCCTCGGCAAGTTCCTCACCGGCGTCCTCCTGCAGGAAATGACCCGCGTTCGCGATCGTCGGATGATCGATACCCTGGGCGCCCCGCATGTCCCGCTGGAAGATGGGCGCCATGGCTCCGGTGATCGGGTCGCCGTCGCTGAACGCCACCAGCATCGGGGTTTCGCCGGCCGTCAACGCTTTCCAAGCTGACCGGTTGGGGGCCGCGGCCGGGTCGTCGGGTGCGGTGGGAACAAGACCGGGCATTGCGCGCGGACCCGCGCAAAAGGTGTCGTCGGGGAACGGCGCGTCGTACGCCGCCCGGACCTCGTCGCTGACCGGGCGGCGGCACCCGGCCTCCACGAATCTGCCGACATCGATGGTCGGCAGATTCTGGATGGCCTTGCGGAACTGCCACCAGATCTCCGGCATTGGGATGTCGCCGCTGGGCAGCCCCGTGTTGGCGACGACGATGTTGGCGAACCGGTCGGGATTCTCGGCCGCCAGCCGCAACCCGATCAGGCCACCCCAGTCCTGACCGACCAGGGTCACCCGCCGCAAGTCCAAGACATCGCAGACCAGGGCCCGCATCCACTCGACGTGCCGGGCATAGGTGTGATCCTCGATGCGCGTGGGTTTGTCCGATCGGCCGAAGCCGACCAGGTCAGGACAAACGACGCGATGGCCCGCCGCGGCCAGGATCGGGATCATGCGCCGGTAGAGAAACGCCCAGGATGGTTCCCCGTGCAACAACAACACCGGGTCGGCCTCCGGCGGACCGGCCTGCACCCACGCCACCCGCAATCGGCCGCCCTCGGTGTCATCGATCTCGGAATAGGCTGGGACATAAGCAAACTCGGGAAGGTTAGCGAACCGGTCGTCTGGAGTACGCAACGTCTGCATGACGCTGAACTTACGACCGCCTCGCGCCCGCGGGGAACGATTCTTCCAATCGCATGCCCATGACCTGCATCAACCCCAATACTTCTGCCTGACAGTCCGCCAATGAAGACGGGCTGCACAACCGTGAGGAGAGCAGTGGTGAAGCGTGAGTTCCTGGTTGCCGTCGGCGGCGCCGCGATCGTCATCGCCGGCCTGTCCGGCTGTTCGTCGAGCGACAAGAAAGACACCTCCAGCGACACGAAGGCCACCGCCTCGGCGTCGGCAACGGCTTCGGTCGAGGCAGGCGACGCCAAGGCGACCACCGGTGCGGGCACCGCCAGGGTAAGCATCGACGGCAAGGACCACCAGATCGAGGGCACCGTCGTGTGCGCCACGGTCGCAGGCAATGTCACCCTGACCGTCGGGCAGGGCATGTCCGGCGTCAGCGCCACGCTCGGCGAGGGCGACCAACCGTCGGTGACCGCCGTGGCACTCGGCAATATCGACGGCGTCAGCCTCGGCTACACGCCCGGAGTGCCCGGCGGGAGCGCCGAAGCCACCAAGGATGGCAACAAGTACACGATCAAGGGTGAGGCCACGGGTGTGGACGGAATGAACCCGGTGACCAAGCCTTTCGAGCTGGAAGTCTCCTGCCCGTAGCAATCCACTCACTTTTAGCAAACATCTGGCATAGTGTGGGCCCGGACTGATCCGGGCCCACGCTCTGTTCTCAGTCGTTTTCACTTCGGACGATCTGAGGAGCACCGTGGCCGATCACCGTAAGCGCGCGCGTTCATCGGCTGCCGTGGTGGCCGGTGCCACCGCAGGCCTGGCCGCGGTGCTCACCTTCGGACATGTCGCCGATGCGCTGGCGGCCACCCTGCCGGGAGGCAATGCGGTGGTCGGTGTCGGCGGGGCGAAGAACCCGAACAGCGACCGGATCCCGAACAAGTTCCAGCGCAACTACGTGCCGTACGGCGGTGAGTTCGTCGGTACCGACCCGGGCCAGTTCTACGGCGTCAACTACCCGGCCTCGTTGCCGATCGATCAGAGCGTTGCCGAGGGGCGCCAGCCGCTGATCGACACGGTCGACGAAGCGCGCGCCGCGGCCGGTCCCGACGGGACCGTCTACATCGTCAGTTACTCCGAGGGGACCATCGTCGCCGAGAAGTACAAGCGCGAACTCGATGCCCAAAACAACCCTGACACCGGCACGTTGAAGTTCGTGTACATCGCGGCGCCCACGGTTCCCAACGGCGGAATCTATGCCCGCTTCCCGAATATGGGACCGCTCGGGCTCCTCGGATTCACCAGCACCGGCGCAGCCGAACAGTCGCCGTATGACGAAACCTTCATCACCATCGAGTACGACCCCGTCGGTGACTTCCCGGCCTACGCCAACCCACTGGCACTGGCCAATGCGGCGGCCGGGTTCTTCTACCTGCACGGCGACCCGACGCCGGATGCCACCGACCTCAACGATCCCGACGCCGTCATCGTGAAGACCGTCAGGACGCCGGGTGGCGGGACAGACACCTACATCCTGGTCAAGACCGAGCACCTGCCCTTGCTGCAGCCGATCCGCGACGTGTCGACGGCGCTGAACACCACGGCATTCACCGAGCCGGTGCTCGGCGCGATCGAGCCCACCCTCAAGCTCGCCGTCGACATGGGCTACACAGATCGCGACTACTCCGATCCCGCCACGCCGACCCGGTTCTCGTTGATCACGCCGCCGAAACCGATTGCCGAGACCCTGAATCAGCTGCCCGCTGCGCTGCAGCAGGGTGCGGACAACTTCAAGGGCGGATCGCCTTCTACTACATTGCCCTCGACGACATCACCTTCGACGGCTCCGGCTCCCACCGTCCGTGTCGCGGCAAAGGAAGCTCCCAAGGCCGTCGAGACGAATGCCGACACCGAGACCCCGAAGAAGCCGATCAAGCGGGCACCCGCACAGCGACGCGACGAGGTGCGAAACACGATGTCGGATGTGGCGAAGAACGTCAGGGACTCATTCAAGCCCAAGCCCAAGTCCGAGCCCAAGCACCGGGCCAAGCCGCAACGGGCGTCCGACACGGACAAGGCTGCCTAGAGCCCGGGATGTCATGCTGGGAACATGACTCGACGGCACCGCCCCGCCTTCGTCTGGTTCCTCTTGATCGGCCTGTTTCTTCCCGTCGTGGGATGCTCGTCGTCCCCGGACCCGGCTGACCGATTCGCCGCCTTCGCCGATGCCCTGCAACGCAAGGACGCCCACGGCGCGGCCGCGCAGACCAACGACCCCGCAGCTGCCGAGCCGGCAATCACCTCGATGTTCAACGGCATGGGCGATGCCGCCTCGGTCAAGGTCAGTGCCGAACCCGATGAGCAGACCGGCGCCACCCTGAAGTATCACTGGTCCTGGGGTGAAGGCCACGACTTCGGCTACGACACCGCCGGCACCGCCGCCAAGGCCGGTGACGACTGGCTGATCACCTGGGCCCCGACGCTGTTGCACCGAGATCTGCGGGACGGCTTGCGCTTTCAGTACAGCACCGACAGTGACCTGCAGACCCCGGTGCTCGACCGGACCGGCCAGCCGTTGATGACCTGGCAGACCGTGGGCGTCGTCTCGCTGGACCGCGCCCACGTCGATTCCGCCGCGCCGCTCGCCGCGCTGTTGAACCGCTTCGACCCCACCACGACCGCGGAATCCATCGGCGCGCAGTTCACGTCGAACACCGACGATCGCGTGACGGTGATGAAACTGCGCGAAGACGACCTCGCCCAGGTACGCGACCAACTGGCCCAGATTCCGGGAGTCGCGGTGGCCGAGCAGGGTGAGTTGCTGACTGCTGACCGCCAACTGTCTTCGCCGGCCATCGGCGGGCTCACCGAGCTGTGGCACGACCGGATCACCAAAGCCGCCGGATGGTCGGTCTATCTGGTCGACGGGGACGGCGCACCCGCGCAGCGCCTCACCGCGCAACCGCCCGCACCGACCGACCCGATGCGCACCACCATGGACCTCCGGCTGCAACTGCTCGCCCAACAGTCCGTCGACCAGGAGACGCGTCCCGCGGTGCTGGTCGCGCTGTCGGGCAAGACGGGTGGGATTCTGGCTGCCGCACAGAACACGGCCGCGGATCCCCAAGGCGCCATTGCCTTTTCCGGGCTCTACCCACCGGGGTCGACGTTCAAGACCATCACCACCGCAGCCGCGCTGGAAGCCAACCTGGCCACCCCGGACAGCCCGGTAGCCTGCCCGGGTCAGTTGACGATCGAGAACCGCACCATCCCCAACGACGACGACTTCGACCTGGGGATAGTGCCTTTGGCGTCGGCGTTCTCCCATTCGTGCAACACCAGCATGGCGGCACTGTCGGACAAGCTGCCCGCCGATGCGCTCACCAAGACGGCGCGCGCGTTCGGTATCGGGGTGGACTTCACCATTCCGGGGCTCACCACGGTCACCGGCCGGGTTCCCAACGCCGACACGGCCGCCCAGCGGGTGGAGAACGGTATCGGCCAGGGCACCGTAACCGTCAGCCCGTTCGGTCTCGCCGTCGCCGAGGCCAGCCTGGCGCACGGCTCGACGGTCCTGCCCAGCCTGGTCGACGGTGAGAAGGTGACCGTCGATACCCCCTCCGAAACGCTGCCTGCCGGCGTCACCGCGGCGCTGCGGGACATGATGCGCAAGACCGTCACCGAGGGCACCGCCAGCCAGTTGAGCGATATCCCGGATCTCGGCGGCAAGACCGGTACGGCGGAATTCGGCGACAACACACACTCACACGGGTGGTTCGCCGGGATCGCCGGCGACATCGCGTTCGCGACCCTGGTGGTGGGCGGCGACTCCTCGACGCCCGCGGTCAAGATCTCGGGAGACTTCCTGCGGTCCGCCGGCTGAACAATGCCTTTGGGTCAGGCGCCCGACGCAACCTCCAGCGCCTTGAGCGAGTCCTCCAGATGGCTGAGCATCCGCTGCAGGTGCGGCACACTGCGGCGGCAACCGACCAGACCGAAATCCAGGTTGTCGGCATTGTTGGCCAAGGTGATGTTCATCGCCTGACCGTCCAGCGCGATCGACAGTGGATAGTTGCCGTCGAGCCGAGCACCCTTCCAGTACAACGGATGTCGCGGCCCGGGCACGTTGGAGATGACCAGGTTGAACGGCGGTGCCGTGGCCCTGACGAACCCGGGAACCGCAGCCAGGCCGAGCGGGGCGATCATCATCGCCGACAGCGCCAGCGCCTGGACCCGCGGCAGTTCGGAGAACACCTTCTTGTTGCCCCGCATCGAATCCCCGATGACATTCAGCCGCTCGGCGGGGTCGTCCACATCGGTACCCAGATTGCAGAGGACCGTGCCGACCATATTGCCGCCCGCGTCGGCCTCGTGTTCGGCACGCAGGCTCACCGGCACCATCGCGATCAACGGTTGGTCCGGCAGTGCGTCCTGCTCCAACAGGTAGGCGCGCAGCGCTCCGGCGCACACCGCGAGCACCACATCGTTGACTGTGAACCCGGCCGCCCGCGAGATCCGCTGGAACCGCTCCAGCGGCCAGGACTGCGCCGCCACCCGGCGGGCTCCGCCGATCTTGACGTTGAACATGGTCTTGGGAGCCGCGAAAGGCAGGGTGAGCTGCTGTTCGAGCAGCGCCGACCGGGCCAGCTTGACCGTCGACGGCGCCAGCCCGGCGACCGAGCCGACGGTATCGGTGACGGTCCGCAGCACCGACGAACTCTGGTGTTCCCGCTTGCGGCGCGGCAGCGACCACGGCACCCGCACCTCGGTGTCATCGGGATCCTCCGACAGGGTGCGCATCAGGAGCTTCAGTGCCGACACCCCGTCGATCAACGAATGGTGCATCTTCGTGTACACCGCGAACCGGCCGTCGGCGAGCCCCTCGATCAGGTGCGCCTCCCACAGCGGACGGTGCCGGTCGAGCAGGCCGCCGTGCAGACGGGAGGTCAACTCCAGCAGATCCCGAACGCGGCCCGGGGTCGGCAGCGCCGACCGGCGCAGGTGGTAGTCCATGTCGACGTCGTTGTCGTAGGTCCAGCCGACGTTCGCGATGCCGCCGAGGATGGTGGCCGGGTGTTTGCGGAACACCGGCTGAATGTCGGTCTGGGCCACCATCTCCTCGTGCAGTTCGCGCACGAAGTCGATGCCCGCGCCCGCCGGAGGTTCGTAGAGTGCGAGGCCACCGACATGAAACGGGTGCTCCCGCGTCTCAGCGATCAGGAACATCGAATCGGTCGGCGACATCAGATCCATGGACACATTCAACGCCGTTGCGGCGGGCTCTGACGAAGACCCGGCGAAACAGGCGAAACAAGTAGCCGACTACTCATGCACCGGCCGCGGCGAACGCCCAAGATCTAGACATGCTGAGCCCGACAGCAGCACGCACCGCGCTGGCGGTGATCCGGATCCTCAATGGCGCGACCGCCCTTGTGGCGCCCGAAAGACTTCTCACCCGCCTCGGCGTCGACACCGCACGCGATCGTTCGGCCGGCTATCCGTTCCGGATGTTCGGCATCCGGACCGTGCTGATCGGGCTGGATCTACTCGTCCTGCGGGGCAGCGAACTTCGTCGGGCCGAGAACCTCGCGATCCTGATCCACGCCACCGACACCCTGTCGGCCGCCGTCACCACAGCGCGCGGCGATCTGCCGCGCCGCCACGGCGTGACGGCCACTGTCATCTCCGCCATCAACACCGCTCTCGCCGTCATCGCGTGGAAAGGATCCCGTCATGCCATCGCTTCTCACGAGGTTGTTCCTCAAGACCACTGAGGTGGTCGACCGGCGGATCGGCTGGGACAAACTTCCGCCGATACTGGGCATCTCGGTGCTGGTCGGGATCCGCGACGCGTTGCGGGAACACAACTTGTACGACACCTATCAGGGCCGGCCACCGGAGGCGCCGACCGTGGAACCGACCGACTACCTGACCGTCCGGACGGCCAACGGTTCCTACAACGACCTCTCGGCGCCCTCGATGGGCATGGCCAACACCCGATTCGGGCGCAACGTCCCGCCGGCCGAGGGCCATGCCGAAACGATGCCTGAGCTGATGGACCCCAATCCCCGGCTGATCAGCACCAAACTGTTGCAGCGCCGCGAATTCCGGCCGGCCACCACACTCAACGTGCTCGCTGCGGCGTGGCTGCAGTTCGAGACCCGCGACTGGTTCAGCCACGGCACCGACCCCAATCGGATGCTCGAGATTCCCCGCCCCGACGGTGACACCGAATGGCCCGAGGCCACCATCAAGGTCCCCGCCACGGCCGTCGACCCCACGGCCGCGCCGGGCGGTTCGACCTTTGTCAACACCGAAACCCACTGGTGGGATGCCTCCCAGATTTACGGCAGCAACCAGGATTTCCAGAAGGCCATCCGCAGCGGCAAGGGTGGCAAGGTGCGCATCGACGCCGACGGGTTCATCGACATCGACCCGGCCCTCATCGGCACTTCCGGTGGCGCGGACGGCTGGTGGCTGGGCATGGAGCTGATGGGCACGATATTCATGCGTGAGCACAACGCCATCTGCGACCGGCTCAAGGCGGCATACCCGAGCTGGGACGACGACCAACTGTTCAACAAGGCACGGCTGATCAACGCCGCGCTGATCGCCAAGATCCACACCATCGAATGGACCCCGGCGATACTCGGGCATCCGACCCTGCAGATCGGGATGCGGGCCAACTGGTTCGGCCTGGCCGGTGAGCGGGTCAAGGAGTTGTTCGGCCGGATCGGGTCCAGCGATGTGGTCAGCGGAATCCCCGGCTCGACCACCGACCACCACACCGCCCCGTATTCGATCACCGAGGACTTCGTCACCGTCTACCGGATGCACCCCCTGGTGCCCGACGACTACGAATTCCTCAGCCTCACAACCGGAGTCGAGCCGCGCACACTTACCTTCGGTGAGATCCACGGCGGCGCGAACTCCCGCGGTGTCCTCAAGAGCATGGGTGTGGCCGAGTGCCTGTACTCCCTGGGTGCCGCCCATCCCGGCGCGGTCACCCTGCACAACAGCCCGAACTTCATGCGGAACTTCCAGCGCACCGACGAGCACACGCTCGACATGATCGCCACCGACATCCTGCGCTCCCGGGAGCGAGGAGTCCCGCGCTACAACGACTTCCGCCGTGCGTTACGACTGAACCCGGTGACCAGTTTCGACCAGATCAGCGGCGGCGACGCTGCCACCGCCGCCGTGATGGCCGAGATCTACGGCGGCGACATCGAGAAGGTGGACACCACCGTCGGCATGTTCGGCGAGAAACTGCCCGAGGGATTCGGCTTCAGCGACACCGCATTCCGGATCTTCGTGTTGATGGCCACCCGTCGCCTCAAGAGCGACCGGTTCTACACCGTGGACTTCACACCGCGCGTCTACACCCCCGAGGGCATCGACTGGATCGACCACAACGACATGACCTCGGTGTTGCTGCGGCACTACCCCGAACTCGAGCCGCCACTACGCGGGCAGCGCAACGCCTTCGCACCGTGGGCGCGGATATAGGCGCTGTGCCGTGACCGGTTTCCTCAACGGCATCCCCCGCGTCGATCTGAAAGCGCGGCCGTTGTGGAAACGCGAGCTGTCCTGGGCGGTCGGGGGCAAGTTGTTCACCACCGAGCGAGCCGCGAAATTCTGGCGGCGACGGATCGCGCCGCTGGAAGGTCCGGTGATGAAGGCGACCGGCGGACGGGTCCGCATCAGCGTGGGCATACCGGTGCTCATGCTGACCTCGACCGGCGCACGCAGCGGCAAGCAGTACGAGACCCCGCTGGCCTACTTCACCGACGGCGACGACGTGGTGCTGATCGCGTCCAACTACGGGCGTGACCGTCACCCGAGCTGGTATCACAACCTGCTCGCGCACCCGGACTGCGAGCTGCACATCGGGCCGAACGGCGGGCGCTTCGTCGCACGTGAGGTCGCCGGCACCGACCGCGACCGGCTCTACGCCCTGGCCGCCGACCGGCTGAACAAGGGCTGGAACACCTACGAGCGACGCACCGACGGGATCCGCACCATCCCGGTGCTTCGGCTTTCGCCGCTCCGGGGCTAAGGGCTGCGCCGGTAGATCTCCGAGGCGATGGCGATGGCCGTGTCGTTGCACTGCTCATCGGTGAGCGGCAGGTCACCCATCATTGCCACGCTCCAGGAGATGGTCAATAGCGCCTGGCGGGCGTGATACACCGCGACCGGATCGTGGTCGGGAGCAGTCATGGCGTCGGAGACGGTGCGGAACTGGTAGCGCAGGTCGGCGCCGACCCCGAGCCGATTGAACGCCGCGTAGTTCTCGTGCATGAACCGCGTCATGGCCCGGCCGGTGCCGTGCAGCACCGTGCCGTACCGTCGCAGGACCTCGAGTCCGGTGTCCCGCCCGTCCGGCTGATCAGCAACCCAGCTCAGGATATCGTCGATGCCGTTGCGCAGATCATCGGCGAGGCTGACAACGATGTCTTCTTTGGCTGGGAAGTGGTAGTAGACAGCAGCTTTCGTGATCCCGAGACTTTCGGCGATCTGACGGATCGAAGTGTGGTCGTAGCCGTGGGCCGAGAACAGCTCAAGGGCCACTGCGCGGATCTTGTCTCGGGTGTCGGTCCGTCGACCTGCCATCCAGACCCTCCCATTACTTGACGCCCGGTAAGGGATGAGCTTAGCGTGGCCGCATCCATTACTTACCGGCCGTCAAGTAATGAATACTTCGCATCGAGGGGGGAATCCATGCACGGTTCACAGCTGCCCACAACACTGACCGGCCCGCCACTCACGGCCGTCGGGGTCGCGGTGATCCGGGCCCGAGAATTCGAACGGGATGACTGCCTCTACGCCGATCCGTACGCCGCCCGGTTCGTCGCGGCAGCACAGAGGGCATATCTCGCCCCGGGCGCGCCCGCAGGCGCCGCCGAAACCTGGGCAACAGTGCTGCGGTTGGCCGACGTGATGTACGAATCCCGCACAATCGGTGTCCGCCTCGTCGACGACGCACTAACCGAAGCCGCGGCGGCCGGGCGCACCCAGATCGTGCTGATCGGCGCCGGGCTGGACACCCACGCGTTCCGGCTGACCTGGCCCGGACCCGTGCGCCTGTTCGAGGTCGACCTGCCCGAACTCTTCGCCTTCAAGGAACCGATCCTGCGCGACGCCGTCGCGACCTGCGAACGTCACGTCATCGAGGCGGACCTGTCCGACGGCGACTGGGCGGAATCCCTGGTGGCCAACGGGTTTGATCCCGCCATCCCGACACATTGGGTCGACCATGCACTGATGACACTGCCGAGGGCCGCAGCTCGCGCCGGGGTCGAGTCGATCACGCGGCTGTCCGCGCCCGGCAGTCAGTACGGATTCCCGACCATGGGTAGCCAGAGCTTCAACACCACACTGAAGTCGGTCGACGGCGCCGCGGACCTGTATCGCGGCATGTCCAATGTCGACCGGGGCCTCGGTGACGACGCCCGGCAATGGATCGAAACCCTGGGATGGTCAACGTCGTTCAACAGTTTCGCGGAACTTGCGGCGCGCTATCCCCGCGCTGTCGGTTCGGATTCCGGCAGCGGGACTGTCACCGCCACGCGGTTGGCTGCTCGGTCGACATAAAAAAATCCCGCTACCTGTGAGAACAGGTGCGGGATTTATGGCGGTGGCGGAGGGATTTGAACCCTCGGACGGGGGTTACCCGTCACACGCTTTCGAGGCGTGCTCCTTAGGCCGCTCGGACACGCCACCGTGTGGCAGCTTACCGGGCGAGTGCCGCAAGCCCTAATCGCTTACCGCTGGGCCGCGAAGAACTCCTCCAGCAGGGCCGCGCACTCGTCGGCCAGCACCCCGCCGACCACCTCGGGACGGTGGTTGAGCCGGCGATCGCGGACCACATCCCACAGCGAGCCGACCGCCCCGGTCTTGGGTTCCCACGCGCCGAACACCACCCGCGCCACCCGGGCCAGCACCAACGCGCCCGCACACATCGTGCACGGCTCGACCGTCACGGCCAGCGTCGCACCTTCCAGCCGCCACCCGTCGCCGAGCACCCGGGCGGCCTCGCGCATCGCCACGATCTCGGCATGCCCGGCCGGGTCGCCGGTGGCCTCACGGACGTTCGCCGCGCGCGCCAACTCGCTGCCGTCGGCGGCGAACACCACCGCACCGATCGGCACGTCGCGCGGACCGGCCGTCCGGGCAGCCCCCAGCGCCGCACGGATCAGGGATTCGTCTGAGGCACTCACCGACCGAGCCGGTCGAGCACCGCCGACAGTTCGTCGGCGAAGCCCATCTCGCGGGCGATCCGCCCGATCTGTTCGTCGGCGTACAGGTCGGTCTCCGACAGGATCACCCCGAGCACGTCCTCGTGCAGACCGATATCGGACAGCACCGCGAGGTCGCCCTCTTCGAAGGGATCCGCGTCTTCGAGATCCTCTTCTTCCAGGTCAGCGTCCAAATTCTCCAGCGCCTCGGCGGCGATGTCGTAGTCCAGTGCCGCGGTGGCATCCGACAGCAGCAACCGGGTACCCGCCGGCGCCGGCCGCACGATCACGAAAAATTCGTCGTCCACATCGAGCAGCCCGAAGACCGCCCCGGCGCTGCGCAGCTCGCGAAGCTCGGTCTCGGCCGCGGTCAAACTCTTCAACGACGACGACCGCATTGGGGCGCACCGCCACTTGCCGTCCTCCCGGACAACGGCCACCCCGAAACCATCGGGCAGGTCTGCCGGTGCACGCTGCGCCTCCATGCCCGCCTACGGTAGTCGCCGACCAGCAATTTTGACAGGGATCACCCTCGGCCCCGGCCGGGTCGGTATGCCAACCTTGATGCGTGACGAACACACCCGTGTGCGTGTTGGGCCTCGGTCTGATCGGTGGCTCGCTGATGCGTGCCGCCGCCGGGGCCGGCCGCGAGGTCTTCGGCTACAACCGGTCCCTGGAGTCCGTCGCGGCCGCCAAGTTCGACGGGTTCGACGCCACGGCGGACCTCGACGAGGCGCTGCGCCGGGCCGCCGACTGCAACGCGCTGATCGTGGTGGCGGTGCCAATGCCGGCCCTGCCGCAGATGCTCGACCGCATCCGCAGCACTGCACCCCAGTGCCCGTTGACCGACGTGACCAGTGTCAAGGGCGCGGTGCTCGCCGAGGTGGAGCGAGCCGGCCTCCTGCAGAACTTCGTCGGCGGGCATCCGATGGCCGGAACCGCGCACTCCGGCTGGTCGGCCGGGGACGCCGCCCTGTTCACCGGCGCCGCGTGGGTGGTCAGCGTGGACGACCACGTCGACGCCCGCATCTGGTCCCAGGTGGCCCAACTGGCGCTGGACTGCCATGCCGTCGTGGTACCGGCCCGCTCCGACGAGCACGACGCGGCTGCCGCCACGATCTCGCACCTCCCGCACCTGTTCGCCGAAACCCTGGCCGTGATCGCCGGCGAGGTGCCGCTGGCCTTCGCCCTGGCCGCCGGATCGTTCCGCGACGGCACCCGGGTGGCGGCCACGGCACCGGACCTGGTGCGGGCCATGTGTGAGGCCAACGCCGACCAGCTGCTGCCCGCGCTGGAACACGGCATCGAACTGCTGACCCGCGCCAAGGAGACCCTGGCGGCCACGGGTTCGGTGGCCGATCTGGTCGAGACCGGGCATGCCGCGCGGATGCGTTACGACAGCTTCAGCCGCCCCGAGATCATCACCACGGTGGTCGGGACCGACAACTGGCGGGCCGAGCTGGCTGCCGCCGGACGGGCCGGCGGGGTGATCAGATCCGCTCTGCCAGTCCTGGGTAATCAAGGATGAAGCCGTCGGGATCCACCGTGATGGTGGTGTCGGCGACGGGCGAGTGCAGTTTCACCGCGGCTCCGGGTCCCGGGCTGCTGTAACTGATGTTCGCGGTCTCCACGGACAGGTCCGGCAGCCGCACGTAGACCACCGGCAACGTCACCGACTCGGCGCGTTGGTGCAGACCCGTCCGCCGGATCGGCAGCGCGTTGAAGAACGGGCTGAACACGAGGTCCACGTCGAGCGCACCGCCGAAGTCCGAGCGCTTGGTCTGGGTGTGATCCTGCACCAGCCACATGTTCTCCTCATCGCGGGCGATGGAGAGCTGGCGTTCCCGCTCGGCCAGCGTGACGGTGAGAGACAACCGCTTGGTGGCGCCGGTCTCGTCGGTGACCAGGTCGTATGAGGCCGAGAAGGCCGGGTGGGATTCGGTGGAAGCCGCCACGATCCGGCCGTAGGCCTTGATCCTGTTGCCCGACAGCTGAACCCGAGCGGATTCCATCCGGGGTTCGTCGTGCGCCCGCCAGGTCAACACTGCTGGCCAGGCACGATCCTTCTCGTCGCTCACCCGTCTACCGTATGCGACGACGCGCGGCCTTCGTAGCCGAGTCCGGAACTCCCAGCCGGACGTGACTCGAGGGCCACCTCGTCGCCGAGCAACGGCTGCGGAATCCGTCGCCGACCTCCCAAACGGCCACTACCGGGCACCGAGAGCCACACCGCGAACGCCAGCGCGGCATCGAGAATCAGGGCCAACGCCGTCACCATGAGCGCACCCACCAGCGCGATGTGAAACTGCCGCACCTTGATGCCGTCGATCAGATACCGGCCCAACCCGCCGAGACTCGCATAGGCCGCCACCGTCGCGGTCGCCACGATCTGCAGTGTCGCGGTTCGCAGACCGCCCACGATCAACGGCAGCGCGTTGGGCACCTCGACCCCGAACAGCACCCGTCGCTCCGTCATGCCCATCGACCTGGCGGCGTCCACCACGGCGGGATCGACGTTCGCGATGCCGGCGTAGGTGCCGGCCAGCAACGGAGGGATGCCCAGCAGCATCAGGGCAACCGTCGGTGGCACCAACCCGAGCCCCCACAACAACACCCCGAGCAGCAGCACGCCGAGCGTGGGCAGGGCGCGCAGCGCGTTGACCCCGGTGACGACCAGGAAGGTGCCGCGCCCGGTGTGCCCGATGACCAGTCCGACCGGGATCGCGATGAGCGCCGAGGCCGCCACCGCGACGACGGTGTACTGCAGGTGTTCGACGATGCGCGCGCTCAGACCGGCCGGCCCGGCCCAGTTGGCAGCGGTGAAGATGAAGTCGAGTGCCTGCTGGAGGAAGTTCATGCGGCCGCCTTGACGCGCGTGGCCCGCGAGGTTCGAGGCGTGCGATTCCACGGCGTGATCGCCTTGCCGGCCAACATGATCAGGGTGTCGATGACGACGGCCAGCACGAAGATCGCGATGATCCCGGCGATGATCTGGTCACTCTTGTTGGACTGATAGCCCTCGGTGAACCACGTGCCGAGGCCGCCGATGCCGATCACCGAACCCACCGACACCATCGAGATGTTGGTGACGGCCACCACCCGCAGTCCGGCGATGAGCACCGGGATGGCCAGCGGAAGTTCCACCTTGAGCATCCGCACCCACGGCCGGTAACCGATCGCCGTTGCCGCGTCACGCACCTGCTCGTCCACCGCATCGAGCGCCTCCGGCACCGCCCGCACCAACAGGGCCGTGGTGTAAAGCGTCAGCGCCACAATGACATTGGCCTCGTCCAGGATGCGGGTCGGGATGACCAGCGGCAGCACCACGAACAACGCCAGCGACGGAATGGTGAAGATGATGCTCGCGGTCAGGGTGGTCAGCCTCCGCAGCGCCGTGGTGCGTTGCACCGCCGCACCCAACGGCACGGCGATCAGCAGCCCGAGCACGATCGGCACCAGCGACAACCGCAGGTGCACGATGGTCAACACCCACAGGTCGTCGAGATGGTTCAGCAGATACCGCACGGCTACCCCAACTCCGGGACGCGGCGCTGCTCCTTGAGCGCGTCGAGCACGTCGTCGGCACGCACACCCCCGACGAGCCTGCCGTCCTCGTCGACCGCCACACCGAGACCGCTCGGCGACGACAGCGCGGAGTCCAGCGCCTGCCGCAGGGTGCCGTCGGGCGGAAAGAACGACCCGCCGCCTATGGTGCTGTCGTAGAGCTCATTGCCCTTGCGATGCACCTCGACACCGTCAGCGTTGATCCACGCGAACGGCTTGCCTGATTTGATGACCAGCCGCCACTGGCCTGGGCTCAGGTCGAGCGCGTCGATATCGTCCTCGTCGACGTGTTCGATCTGGTGCAGTGGCAACCCACTGGTGTGGAAGAACTGCAGCCCGCGGTAACCGCGGTCGGCACCGACGAAGGCCGATACGAGTTCGTTGGCCGGGTTCGACAGGACGAAGGCGGGATCGGCGTATTGCAGTAGCGCCCCGCCGCGGCCGAACACCGCCACCTTGTCCCCGAGCTTGACCGCCTCGTCGATGTCGTGCGTGACGAACACGATCGTCTTGCGCAATTCGCTTTGCAATCGCAGGATTTCGGCCTGCAGATCCTCACGGACCACCGGGTCGACCGCACTGAACGGCTCGTCCATCAACAGAATCGGCGGATCGGCGGCCAACGCGCGGGCCACCCCGACCCGCTGCTGCTGCCCGCCCGACAGTTGCGCCGGATATCGATCGGCGAGTTTCGGGTCGAGCCCCACCCGTTCCATCACGCCGATCGCGGCCTTGCGCGCCTTGCGCCGGGATTCGCCTCGCAACACGGGCACGGTCGCGACGTTGTCGACCACCCGCAGATGCGGCATCAGGCCGGCGCTCTGGATGACGTAGCCGATGCCGAGGCGCAGCTTGACCGGATCGACCGTGCTGATGTCGTCCCCGTTGACGGTGATGCTGCCCGAGGTGGGGTCGATCATCCGGTTGATCATCCGCATCGAGGTGGTCTTACCGCAGCCCGACGGGCCGACGAACACCGTCAGCGTGCCTTGCGGCACTTCGAGATTGAGGTTGTCGACGGCGACGGTGCCGTCCGGGTACTGCTTGGTGACGTTGGTAAAGGAGATCACCGCGTCCCTCTGCTCTTCGCGCAGGCGCTCATCGCGTCACCCGCCGATCGAATCCGTTGTCCCTGATCCACTTTCCGGCCGCCTCGTCCGGGTCGACGCCGGCATTGCCCTCGACTGCGGTGTTCAGCTCGATCAGGGCCTCGGTGGTGAGCTTGGCCGACACCGCGTCGAGCACGGTCTTGAGCTCATTCGACATCTTCTGCGAGGCCACCAGCGGAACGACATTGGCGGCCAGGAAGACGTTCTCGGGGTCTCCCAGAGGCACCAGGTGGTGCTGCTCGATCGCCGGTGAGGTGCTGAAGATGTTGGCGGCCGTGACGGCACCGCTGTTGAGGGCTTGAACGGTGGCCGGACCACCACCATCACTGATCGCGACGAAATTGACGGGCGCGATGTCCAGCCCATACCGGGACTTCAGGCCGACCAGCCCGGTCTGACGGGTCTGAAACTCCGATGGTGCACCGACTTTCACCTCGGCCGAATGTGCAGCGAGATCGGCGACGGTCTTGAGGTTCCAGCGCTGGGCGGTCTCGGCGGTGACCGCGAGGGTGTCCTTGTCCTCAGCCGGTGAGGGATACAGGATCGACAGGTCTCCCGGCAAGGCCTTGAACAGCGCGATCAGCACTTCGTCCGGCGTGGTGGCAGTGGCCT
The DNA here is from genome assembly GCF_058536225.1 of Mycolicibacterium arcueilense. NCBI lineage: Bacteria > Bacillati > Actinomycetota > Actinomycetes > Mycobacteriales > Mycobacteriaceae > Mycobacterium > Mycolicibacterium arcueilense. Next base: position 25,029 of record NZ_JBZTYL010000016.1, on the reverse strand, counting down.
CCGCGTCGAAGTACTGCAGGAGATTCCCGGTGTACTCGGGGATCAGATCGATCGAGTGGTCCTGCACCGCAGGCACATACGTCTCACGGCTACCGATACCGAACTGCCGGCGGATCTGAAAGTCATTGGCCTCCAGAGCCTGGGCATAGATCTCGGCGATGATCTTGGACTCCGGGAAGTCGGCCGACCCGACGGTGATCGACTTCAGGTCACCCGAGATCGGCCCGCCGCCCAACGGATTGGCACTGCCACAACCAGACATCAAGAAGGCAAGCAGTATCGCCAGAGTCGCCAGGGTTTTGCGGTGCATCCGCGTCCTTTCGGCGGTTCAGCCTTTCTCCAGACCCTAACGGCACACCCGACATGCCGCCGCGCTTTACCTCAGGGTGTTTGCTTTGACGCCGCGACGGGCAAAGATGTCAGTATGACCAGCGATCCGTCTGCATCGCCCGATCTGCCTGAGCCGACGCCGAATGTGCCGGTGACACCGACTCCTGACCCAGGCAAGGTCCCCGATGCCGGCAAGCCCCCCGCCAAGTCAGGTAAGGCCGCCGAGCCCAAACTGACCCGCGCCGGGGCGCTGTGGTCAGCATTGATCCTGGGTTTCCTGGTGCTCATCGTGCTGCTGATCTTCATCGCGCAGAACACCGAGCCGGTCCCGATGACGTTCCTGGCCTGGCACTGGTCGTTGCCGACAGGCGTGGCCATTCTGGGCGCCGCGGTGGCCGGCGGATTGCTGACCGTCGCCGCCGGATCGGCGCGAATCTTCCAGTTGCGCCGCACGGCCAAGAAGAACTTCAAGGCCGCCCAGCGCAGCTGACGCGTCAGCCGATGGCGCGTAGGCCCGAGGCGATCGCCGGGGCCACCGCCTCGCCGACACTCGAACCGCCGGGCGCCTCGGAGCCTTGGCGCGCACGGAAGTCGATCCCCGCGGCGATGATCGCTGCCTTGAAGTACGCAAGCGCCATGTAGAAGTCCCAGTGCGCCAGGTCCTGGCCGGACTGCACCGAGTAACGGTTGGCCAACTCGTCGGCCGACGGCATCTGCGGTGAGCTCCACGCCGCTTCCATGCTCAGGATCAGGTTGAACATCGGGTCGCGGTACACGCACATCAGCGCGGCGTCGCTCAGCGGGTCGCCCAGCGTGGAGAGCTCCCAGTCGAGCACCGCGAGGACCTTCGTCGGATCCTGTGCGTCCAGGATCGTGTTGTCGATGCGATAGTCACCGTGCACGATCGAGTTGCGGCTCTGGGCCGGAACCGAATCCGCCAGGGCCTGATGCAGGCGCTTGACGTCGTCGTCGCGGGGGTCGTCGGGCAGCCGGACCAGGTCCCACTGCGAACCCCAGCGGCGTACCTGACGTTCCAGGTAGCCCGCGGGCTTGCCGAAATCGCCGAGGCCGACGGCCTCGGGGTCCACCGCGTGCAGGTCGGCCAGTACCCGGATCAGGGCGTCGACGCTGTCGCTGATCACGGTCTCGTCGCCCAGTTCGGCAAGCTCGGATGCGCTGCGGACCACCCGGCCGTCCACGTTCTCGACCATCTGGAACGGTGCACCCAACACGGAGTCGTCGTTGCTCATCGTCACTGCCCGGGCGACCGGGACCGCGGTGCCCGCCAGCCCCGCCACCACCTTGTACTCGCGGGCCATGTCATGCGCGGACGGGGTCAGACCGTGCAGCGGCGGTCGGCGCAGCACCCAGGCGGACTCGTCGTCGCACACCCGGAACGTCAGGTTGGAACGGCCACCGGCGATCAGCTCGGCGCGGAGCTCACCGCTGCGGGCGATGCCCTCCGAGCGCAGATGCCGGTCCAGGGCGGTGAGGTCGAGACCCTCCAGATTTGTCACCGTCACTGTTTACCACCGGACATTTCGAGGCAGCAGGTCCCATACGTGTTCGGTCCCGTTGACCGAGGCGACGGCCAGCTTGCCCGAGCGCGATGACAGCAGCCGGGTGACCGAGGCGTAGTCGACGTGGAAGGACAGCAGTCGCTGGGTCTGCAGGATCTGGTGTAGCAGCACGTTGATCACCCCACCGTGGCTGAACACCGCGACGGTGCCGTCATGGTCACCGACCTCCACCAGGTCCTCGACGGCGGCGGCGATTCTGGCCATGAACGCGTTCTCGTCCACGCTGCTGGGCAGGTGACCGTTCACCAACCGCGCCAGTTCTTCGGGGTTCTCCTTGGCGATCTCCTCGATCGGCACGTAGTGCGACATGTCGCGGTCGTACTCGGCGAGCCGCTCGTCGACCTCGACCTGCAGGCCCAGCTCCTTGGCGACCGGTCCCGCGGTCTGGATCGCGCGCCGCTGCGGGCTGCTGACGAGCCGGCTGACGGGGAAGCGGGCCAGGGCGGCGGGCAGCCGCTGTGCCTGGGCGAGACCTTCTTCGGACAGGTCGGGATCGGACCCTTGACCGGGCTCGCTGCGCAGCGGTAAAGCATGTCGGACGAGAAGCAGTTGCACCGTGTCACCATAGGGCCGCGGTGTAAGCCGGCCGGAGAGGGTCATCACATGGGATATGCCGACGGGTTGTTCGACCTCACCGACCGGGTCGTCCTGGTCACCGGCGGCAGCCGCGGACTGGGCCGCGAGATCGCGATGGGAGCCGCGCGGTGCGGCGCCGACGTGGTGATCGCCAGCCGCAACCTCGACTCCTGCGTGGCCGCGGCCGAGGAGATCGCCGCCGCCACCGGTCGTGCCGCTCTGCCCTATCAGGTGCACGTGGGCCGGTGGGATCAGCTCGACGGTCTGGTGGACGCGGTGTACGAGCGGTTCGGCAAGGTCGACGTGTTGGTCAACAACGCCGGCATGTCACCGCTGTACGAGTCGCTGGGCTCGGTGAGCGAGAAACTCTTCGACTCGGTGTTCAACCTGAATCTCAAAGGGCCGTTCCGGCTTTCGGCCCTGCTCGGTGAGCGCATGGTTGCCGACGGCGGCGGCGCGATCATCAACGTCAGCTCATCCGGATCGCTACGGCCCGACCAGTACATGCTCCCCTACGCCGCAGCCAAGGCCGGGCTCAATGCCTTGACCGAAGGGCTGGCCAAGGCGTTCGGGCCGACCGTGCGGGTCAACACCCTGATGGCCGGGCCGTTCCTCACCGATGTCAGCAAGGCCTGGGACATGGCCGGCGAGCCGTTCGCCCACCTCGCCCTGCAACGGGCCGGCAACCCTCCCGAGATCGTCGGGGCTGCACTGTTTCTGATGTCGGATGCGTCCAGCTTCACCACCGGCTCGATCCTGCGGGTGGACGGCGGCCTGCCCTGAGCCGGGCGCGGTAATGTAGCGCGGGTAGCAAACTTGTCATGACACCCTGACCGGAAGGTGATGCAGATGGCGGGGCCCGTTTCGCGCCACGAGCACGTCGCCTCCGAGCTACGTCAGCGCATCAGGCGTCGCGACTACGCCATCGGAGCACCACTTCCCACCGAGAGCGCGCTGTGCGCGGAGTTCGACGTGTCGCGCGGCCCGGTGCGCCAGGCTCTGGCGACGTTGAAGAACGAGGGCCTGATCCGGGTCTCCCGCGGCAAGCCGGCGGTGGTCCGCAGTCATGACGCCACCCAGACGCTGGACACGTTCACCCCGTTTACCCAGTGGGCCGAGCGTGCCGGGCGCGTCGCCGGCAACCGCACGATCGAGGTGGCGCGCCGTCGCGCCTCTGAAACCGCCATCGAGGCATTGGGTTTGACCGCCGATGACTTCGTGGTCGAGGTGTTGCGCGTGCGCCTGCTCGACGGTGAACCGGCGATGATCGAGCGCAGCACGTTCATCGAATCGGTGGGTTCGCTGCTGTTCGAGTTCGATACCGACTCCGGCTCGATGACCGACTACCTGGCCAGCCGCGACGTGTACTTCGACTCGATGGAACATGTCCTCGACGCGGTGGCGGCCGGACCGGACGATGCCGCGAATCTCGGTATCGCGCCGGGCAGCCCACTGCTGCGCGAGCGCCGGGTCTCGCGGGATCAGCACGGCGTGGTGTTCGAGTGCGCCGACGACCGCTACCGGCCCGACGTGGTCACGTTCAGCATCGTCAACGCGCGCACCAAATTCTCCTCCGCCGAGCAGACGTGAAATCCCCCTTTTCCGGGTGAAAAAGGGGGATTTCACGACTGCTCGCGGGATCAGTCAGCGGCAGGCATCCGGTTCCAGTGCGGGAGGAGCAACAGCATGGACAGCAGTGCGGCGCCGGCGAATCCGTAGAACAACGTCGACGTGCTCAGGTAGCCGGGCAGCAGTCCGCCGAGGATCGCGCCAACCGAACCGCAACAGTTGATCAACCCGGCCGCAGTCCCGGCGTGCTTCGAGGTGCCGAAGTCCACCGCGGCGACACAGGAGATCATCGCGTCGGCGCCGTACACACTCAGGCCGATCAGGCCGAGCACCACCACCATGATCCAGGCACTGCCCGTCGCGGTCAGCGGACCGAACAGCGCGAGCACCGCCACCAGGATTCCGAGACTGATCACGCAGGCCGGCACGCGTCGCGCACTGAACACGCGGTCGGAGATGCGGCCGAGCAGGATCGGGGCGATCACCCCCGCCACACCGAACGCCACCGGGATGGTCACGGCCTGGAACTTGTCGCCGTCGGCCAGTCGTTCCGCGACGATCACCGGGCCCCACAGCAGGATCGCGTAGCGGGCCGGCTTGAGCAGGAAATACGACGCGCCAAGGGTTCTCACCATGCTGTCACTCAGCACCACCTTCAGCGATTCCCGCCACGACGGGGTGGGTTCGGCGACCGCCTCGGCTTCGGGCGACTCATCGAGTTCGACACCTTCCCTCGCGTCCTGCGCAGCGCGGTACTCCTCGATCGGCGGCAACCCGACGTCTTGCGGCCGGTTGCGCTGGAAGAGCAGCACCAGCACGAACACCCCGACCACGATGGCCGCCCCGGTGAAGAACGCTGCCCGCCACGTGCCGAACACGTCGTAGGCGGCCCAGCCCAGAATCGGTGCGGCCACCAGGCCGCCGAATGCGTAGTTGGTGCTCCACAATCCGAGGACGCGACCCCGTTCGCCGATCGAGAAGAACTGGGCCATGTTGCTCAGCGTCGGGGACCAGCCGGTGGACTGGGCCAGGCCCTGCACGATCATCAGCGGCAGCAGGAACACCAGCGCGGGCAGCAGCCCCATGAACACGGTGGCGATCGCCGATATCGCCAGACCACCGAGAATCACCACCCGGGGGCCGAAACGGTCGGACACCTGGCCCCAGACGAACTGCCCCGCCGCGTACGCCGCGAGGTAGGCGGCATCGAGGTTGGCCAGGGTGCTCTTGGTCAGGGTGGTGGACAAGATCGGGTCTTCGAGGATGCCCAGCTTGGCCACAGAGAAGGCCTGGCGGGTGAAATAGAAACCGGCATAGGCGATCCAGGTGACGGCGAAGATCTGGAACCGCCAGCGCTTGTAGCGCGGAACGATCGTGGTAGGGGCGGGAATCGCGGTCTGGGTCATGAGATTGCACCTCTGGTGGGCGTGCTGCAGGCAGGCGGTGTGCTGACGGGCCGGGGCAGATTGCCGAGCGAGTGTGGCCGAACGTCAAAGGCAGGTTTCTCTTGCGAGAACGGTGCAGAGGGGGTGCGGCGGTCGGGAGGCGCGGCCTGCGACCGACCGCCGCGGGGGCGGTGGTGGTTGGCGGGCTACCGGAGGGCTGCCACCAGAGCGGGGAGATCGGCGACGCTGTCGAGAATGTGGGTGGCTCCGGCCTCGGACAGCTGAGCCCGGTTGTGGGCCCCGGTCAGCACGCCGATCGAGGCCCGCGCGCCGGCGCGCAGCCCGCTGATGACGTCCGACGACGTGTCCCCCAGGACGATCATCGAACGCACCGAATCGGTTCGGGTCTGCATCAGCGCGGTGAGCGGCATGTCCGGGAAGGGCCGGCCGCGCACACTGTCCGACGGACACAGCACCACGTCGGCGAGGTCCTGCCAGCCCAGCGCATCGATGATGGCCGACTGGGTCTCCCGGGCGAATCCGGTGGTCAGCGCGGTCTTGATGCCGCTGGAACGCAAAGATGTAATGACACCTTCTGCGCCAGGGATGGGGCTGCAGTTGCCCTCGGAGACCAGCTGCGCGTAGCAGCGCTCGAACTCCTTGTTCGCCGCCTGCGCCTGCTCCTCGTTGCCCTTCGCCAGGTGTCGGAACACCACGATCTTCGACTGGCCCATGGTGTCGGTGACGTAGCGCAGCATCTCCTCACGGTCGGCGTCGGTCTTCGACAGGGCCGCGTGGCGGTCGGCGGCCAGGAACGACTGCTGAACCAGCCCGCTGTCCTCGACGGTGGTTCCGGCCATGTCGAAGACGACGAGGCTGATCGGATCACTTGCTTTGGTACCCATTGGTTTATCCCTTCGGTTTGGATCGTTCAGACGGTGGCGGCGAGTCGGTCCAGCGTGTTGCCGACGCTGGCGTGGGCGAGGCCCATGCTGGTGGTCATGCCGATACCGGTGGTCACGGTGACGACATGGGTGCCCTCGATGGGCTGCTCGATCAGGAACTCCTGTCCGGGCGCGGAGGTGTAGACGCCCTGCCAACGCTCGGTCACCTCGATGTCATTGACGCCGAACAGTTTCCGGGCCTCGTCGAGAAGGACGGCGAAGCCCTCCTCGGACTGGAACGGCGGAGCCGAGATGTCCCGGTAGTGGGTGTCGCCGATCAGCAGTGAGCCGTCGGGCTGCGGGGTGTACATCTGGTGCAGGTCGATCGCGACGTAGTCGGGATGCTCGGTCCGCAGCCGATCAGCCACAGCGTCGGTACTCGGGAGCCCCTCGAATCCGGAGTACCGCAGCAGCGACCAGCCGGTGAACAGCGGCGCGGGCAGCGCGAAGGCCAGCGGCAGGCGGGCCCGCAGCATGTGCAGCCTGCACCGCAGCAGGCCGTCACGTTCGGCCAGCGCGGGGAACAACCGGTCGACGTCGTAGTTGACGGTGACGAACGTCGTACCGGCGCACAGCGGCCCGCGCGAGGTGTGCACCACTCCCGGCTCGAACCCGGAAGCCGCGGTGCGCCAATGGAAGTCGACGCCCTCGGATTCGAGCCAGCGGGCGATCGACGGGGCGGCGGTCCGCGGGTCGACCTGCAGATCATTCGGCAGGTACATGCCACCGGTGACGCCGGCCGGTACCACCGGGATCCGCTCGAGGATCTGCTCGCGGCTCAGCAGCCGCACCTCGCCGCCCCCGCGGGTGGTGGCGAACTCATCCATCACCGCGAGCTCGTCGTCGTGGCGGGCGACGCAGAACGTGCCCGACTCGGACGACCAGAACCCCGCCTTGCGGGACAGGTCAAGCCAGTGCTGACGGCCGTTGCGGGCGTAGTCCCGCGCGACGCCGGACTGCGCGGTGATGCAGGCGTGGCCGAAGTTCTGGACCGACGCACCGACGACACCGTCGGCGTGATCGACAACGGCGACGCTCAGTCCCCGCTGATGCGCGTGATAGGCGTGCGCGAGGCCGACGATGCCTGCGCCGACCACCACGACGTCGTAGCTGTGATTTCCCATGCGGATACTGTGGTCCGCATCACGTCAACTTGTCAATACAAGTTCGAAGTTTTTACCTCATGTCTATATATGTAAAGTCCCGTTCACCTCACGGCGTGACGATGTCGAAGTTCGGATCGGGCCGGTCCAGCACCGCCAGCAGCGACGGCAGGGCCTCTGCGTCACCGGTGACCTCCAGGCCGGGTGAGGCCGTATCGCCCGCGGCGAAGGCCAGCAGCCGCAGCTTGTTCGCGAGCTTCACGGTGGCGTGCGCACTTGCCTCGTCCGCATCGGCCTCGCGGTAGACCAGCACTCCGTTGCGCAGGGTGAGCCGGTAGTTGGCCGCGGCATCGAGGAAGGTCACGTCGATGGCCAGGTCGAGATCCCAGGCCCGCGGGCCGTTCACGTTGATCGCGAAAGTGTCGAAGATCTGCTCGGGCGTGAGCTGTCCGAGCAGCGACGGCGATGCCGAGGAAGTCGGTGTTCCGAACTTTCCCTCCCGCAGTTCGGTGACGCCGCTCAGGAAGAAGTTGCGCCACGTGGCGTTCTCCGCGCCGTAGGCGAGCTGCTCGAGCACGTCGGCGTAGAGTTCGCGGGCTCGCGCATGGTTCTCGTCAGTGAAGATCACATGGTCGAGCAGTGTTGCCGCCCAACGGAAATCACCGTCGCCGAAAGCCTTCCCGGCCAGCTCGACCACCCGGTCCGCACCACCCATGGCCTCGACGTAGCGGGGGCCGGCCGCCTCGGGCGGGTGCGGCCACAACCGGGCCGGGTTGCCGTCGAACCAACCCATGTAGCGCTGGTAGATCGCCTTGACGTTGTGGCTCACCGAACCGTAGTAGCCGTGGGCATGCCAGGCCTTCTCCAGCGCCGGCGGCAGCTGGAACCGCTCCGCGATCTCGATCCCGGTGTAACCCTGGTTGAGCTGCCGCAACGTCTGGTCATGCAGGTAGGCGTACAGATCCCGCTGCAGCGAAAGGAATTCGACAATCCGCTCACGGCCCCAGGTAGGCCAGTGATGCGAGGCGAACACCACGTCGGCGCGGTCGGAGAAGGTGTCGATGGCCTCCGTGAGGTAGCCCGCCCAACCGTGCGGGTCACGCACCAGCGCACCCCGCAGCGTCAGCAGGTTGTGCAGATTGTGGGTGGCGTTCTCGGCCATGCACAGTGCCCGGTGTTGCGGGAAGTAGAAGTGCATCTCGGCGGGCGCCTCGGTGCCGGGTGCCATCTGGAACTCGATCTCGACACCGTCGATGGTGTGGGTCTCCCCGGTTTCGCGGATGTCGAGGGTCGGCACGATCAGCGCCACCTCGCCGGTCGAGCCGACCTGCCCCAGCCCGCAGCCGACCTGGCCCTGCGGGCTACGGTCCAGCGCTGCGCCATACATGTAGCCGGCGCGGCGCGCCATCGCGGTGCCGGCATACACGTTCTCCTGCACGGCGTGCTCGGTGAAGTGCTCCGGCGCGATGATGACGACCTTGCCCGCGTCGACGTCGGCCTGGTTGGTCACGCCCAGCACGCCGCCGAAATGGTCGGCGTGGCTGTGGGTATAAATAACGGCGCTGACCGCACGGTTTCCCCGGTGCGCCCGGTACAGCTCCAGCGCGGCGGCCGCAGTCTCGGTGGAGATCAGCGGATCGATGACGATGACGCCGGTATCGCCCTCGATGAAGGTGATGTTCGACAGGTCCAGACCGCGCACCTGATAGATGCCCTCGACCACCTCGTAGAGGCCCTGCTTGGCGCACAGTTGCGACTGGCGCCACAGGCTGGGATGCACCGATGCGGGCGCATCCCCGGTCAGGAAGTCATAGGCGTCGTTGTCCCACACCACCCTTCCGTCGGCGGCCTTCACCACACAGGGTTCGAGCGCGGCGATGAAACCCCGGTCAGCGTCCTCGAAATCCCGGGTGTCCTCGAACGGCAGGCTCGTCAGGTGTGCGCGATAGGCGGCCTCGATGACAGCGGCCGGCGGCTTCTGCTCCATGCGGACGAGCCTGCCACCTCAAGGTGTCGGCACGGTATCGCGGCTCGGACTGATCCGGCTGATCTCATCAGCGCCGTGCCCGGCGTCGACTGCGGCGTCCACGTAGCCCCGGAATGCCTCCAGGGCACCGGCATCCAGACCCGCCGCCTCCGACGCCGCGATCAGATGCCGCACGGAGGCCGCCGCCGAGGACACCGACGCACTGGGATCGGTGTGCCGGTCGGATTCGGTGCGTTCGGCGATCTCACCGAAGACCGGCGGCAGGATGGCGGCGATGTTGTTCGCGTGCGGCAGCAGTTCGGTGGGGGCGATGCCGTGGACGCCGGCCATCGCCAGGGCATGGACGAACCCGCTGACCGAGGTCCAGAAGACGTCCAGCAGCGCCATGTCGAAGGCCGCGGCGCGGCCCACGTCGGCACCCACCCAACTGACCGTGGCGAGCACGTCGAACACCGAACGGTGGGCGTCGAACAGATCACGTGGCCCCGCGAAAAGAATGCTGGCGCTCGGGGTTCCGATGGTGTCGGTCGGAGTCATGATGGCCCCGTCCAGATACCGTCCGCCACGCGCGGCGACCAGTTGTGCCGTGCGGTGCGCCGAATCCGGAATGTCGGAGGACAGGCCGATGACGACCCGGCCCGCGATCGCGTCTCCGGCGGCGTCCAGGACCGCGTCCGCGGCCGCCTGATCGACGACGTTGACCAGGATCAGGTCACTGGCCGCCACGGCCTTCGCGGGGGTGTCGGCCCATACCGCACCACGGGCCCGCAGGGCGTCGGCCTTGGCGGGAGTCCGATTCCACACGGTGGTGCGGAGATTCGCCGCAACCAAGGCGCCGGCGAGCGCCTGTCCCATCGGTCCGAGACCGAGCACGCTCACGGTGGTCATGCAGCCGCCCCGTTCCTGATGCTCTCGACGATGCGGGCGAAGCCGTCACTGCCGTGGCCGGCATCGATCTGCCGGTGGATCAGCCGCTGCACCACGTCGACGACCTCGGTGCTGATGCCCTGGTCCCGGCTGGCGTTGACGATGTCGCTGAGATCGGAGAAGAGCAGGCTCTGCTGGCCCGGCACCGCGTAGTCGCCGCCGTCGATGACGGTCGCGTATTCAGCCAGCGTGGGCATGAGCGCCGGCAGCCAGGCGGCAGCGCGGGCGGCGAACTCCTTGGCGGGCACGCCCGCGGCCCCCACCATCGCGGCCCCGTGGAAGAAGCCCGCGAACATTACGTACATCGACGAGAGCAGCGCCAGGTCGTACAGCGACGCCAGCCCGGCGTCGTCACCGAAGTACTCAGTGCTGCCCCACAGTTCGAAGAACTCGCGATAGTCCGCGAACAACGCCGCCGAACCGCTGTAGAGGATCGCCGACTGCGGCGTCGCGATCATCTCCGGCGTCGCCATGATGCCGCCGTCGAGATACTCGGCCCCGTGGCCGGCGGCCCACCGGGCCAGCTCGCGTGACCCTTCCGGTGACGTCGTGGTCAGGTTCACCAGGCGGCGCCCCGCCAGCCCGTGCGCCACCGGGTCGAGAACCTCGTGCACCGAAGCCTGGTCGAACAGGCACACCACGATCAGGTCCGCGTCGAGAGCCCGCTCCGGAGTGGGTGCTGCCGTGGCGCCCTCGTCGACGAGCGCGGCCGTCCGCGCGGCGGTGCGATTCCAGACGATGGTCGGGTGGCCCGCTTTCATGGCGCTGCGGGCCAGCTGTGAGCCCATCGCGCCCAGGCCGAGGAAACTGACCGTGTGGTGTGTGGTTGTCATGCCACCATCGTTGGAGAGACACTGACCAACCGACAAGTACCCACTAAAAAGTGCGATACTTACCTTTCTGAAACTATTGACTCTGACCAGGGAGAATATCCGATGGCTCAGCTCGGCAGGTTCACCTGTGGCCTCGATGCGGCGTTCGCCGTGGTGGACGGGAAGTGGAAGCCGCTCATCCTGTGGGAGCTCCAGGCCGGGCCCAAGCGCTTCAACGCACTGCACCGCAGCCTGCCCGGGGTCTCCCAGAAAATGCTGACCCAGCATCTCAAGGAGCTTCAGCGGCATGGCGTGGTGCACCGGGAGAGCTACCACGAGGTGCCGCCGCGGGTGGAGTACTCCATGACACCGGCCGGTCAAGAACTACTCGACTCCCTTGAGCCGCTGGGCAATTGGGCTACCAAGCACATCGAGCTGATCTGCGAGGGCGAAGCAAGCTAGCCGGTTCAGGACCGATCGACCGTGTGCAGGTTGACGTCGGACAACACGCCGGCGGCGATACGGGCCGTCATGTACGTGCAGTACGGCTGGCGACGCCGGTCCGTCGGCGACCCCGGATTCAACAGGCGCAGACCGGTTTTCGCGGTGGTATCCCAGGGGATGTGACTGTGCCCGAACACCAGGACATCGGTGCCGGGATAGTCGCGGGCCATCCGGGCCTCCCGACCCGTGGCCGCACCGGTCTCGTGCACGACGGTGAAACGCAGACCGTCCAGCGTCACGTCGGCACGCTCGGGCAGTCGCCTACGCAACTCGGCCCCGTCGTTGTTACCCCAGCAGCCGATGAGGTGGGCCGCGCGTGAACTGAGCACGTCGAGCAGTGCGGGATCGACCCAATCACCGGCGTGGACAACGACATCCGCCTGATCTACCTCCTCCCACACCTGAGCCGGCAGATCCTTGGCGCGCTTGGGGACATGGGTATCGGCGATCAGCAGCAGCCGCATGCCAGCCGAGCCTACGTGACCGATGCCGGTGAGCCCGGGATCTGACACCGCTTACACTCCGACCATGGATCTACTACGCAACGTAGTTGTTTATGCGCATCTCATCGGTTTCGCGGTCATGGTCGGCGCCTGGATCGCCGAGGCCGCAGCCCGACGCTTCCTGATCACCCCGGTGATGACCTACGGCATGACGCTGTCGCTCATCACCGGCCTGGCCCTGGCCGCGCCCTGGCCCGACGTCGAGTTGAACTACCCCAAGCTCGGCACCAAGCTGGTCATCCTGGTGGCGCTCGGGGCGGTTTTGGGCATCGGCACGGCGCGGCAGCGTCGCGCGGGCGGCCAACCGGTCATGGGACTCTTCATCGCCGCGGGCGTATTGCCCCTGCTCGCGTCGGCGATCGCGGTGCTCTGGAACTGAGGCCCCAGGCCCGAACCTGAGCTGAACCTGAGACGTTCCCGTAAAGTTAACTGGCAAACAACATTTGTCGGCAGGTACGGGAACGATGGGTCACAGACACGCCATGGCAACCGCCAAGGTCATGCGCACGGCGGCATTCACCGGATGCGCTTCACCACACGGTGACATCCGGGTGCGCGCACGCACGCGTCCCGCGGAATCCGCGCGCCAGACCCACCACGGCGCGTTCGAGCAGCCGCGGAAGCGCCGCTACATCGGGCAGCTGAAAACCTCGACATCCACGGTGGCCGGCCGGTCACCGTGGATGAACGATCGCGTCACCGTGCTGCGCGGGTTCCTCGCCGAGTTGCACGGGCTGCATCTGCCGCCCGAACTCGCCCGGGTCCAGGTGGCCGGCCACATCGAACTACTGGTCTCCGTGCTGAGGCTGGACCGGCAGAGCGCGCGTCAGTTCGTCACCGACGACGTACTGCGCGAGATGGCCGTCGACATCGCCACCGCCGTCGCTTCCGACTAAGTCGCCGCGGGCGTCGGGTGCCCGACGCCGACGCGTCGAGATCGACGCCAGGGTCGTTGCTTCGCCGAAATCGCAGCCCTGGTGTCGATCTCGGCGCAAAAAAATCGAGGCGCGGTCCGCAGACCGCGCCTCGATTTTTTCCAGTGTGCGCCCGAAGGGATTCGAACCCCTAACCTTCTGATCCGTAGTCAGATGCTCTATCCGTTGAGCTACGGGCGCCTAGCGTTATTCAGTTGTGCGGTTGACAAGTCAACCGTGGCGGAGGCGAGAGGATTTGAACCTCCGGTCCCCTGTAAGGGGGACAACTCATTAGCAGTGAGTCCCATTCGGCCGCTCTGGCACGCCTCCTTTGAACTTCTGTGAGGGTACCGGACTACGTCCAAATGCCCGAAACCGCCGAGGGCACACAGTACACAGCCTCCCCTATTCTGGCCAAGTGAGCATCCGTCTGCGCCCCGAAATGGCCGACCTCCCGGCGTACGCACCAGGCAAAACAGTTCCGGGCGCAATCAAGATCGCGAGCAACGAAACCGTGCATCCGCCGCTTCCCAGCGTGCGCGAGGCGATCCTGAAAGCCACCGAGAACATCAACCGCTACCCCGACAACGGGTACCTTGACCTGCGCGAACACCTGGCCAAGCACGTCGGCTTCGCGCCCGAGAACATCGCCGTCGGCTGCGGTTCGGTGAGCCTGTGCCAGCAGTTGATACAAATCACATCTGCTCCCGGCGACGAAGTCGTGTACGGATGGCGCAGTTTCGAGATCTATCCGCTGCAGATCCGCACCGCAGGCGCGACGGGCGTTCCGGTGCCGTTGCGTGACGAGACTCACGATCTCGACGCCATGCTCGCGGCGGTAACGGATCGCACTCGGCTGATCTTCGTCTGCAACCCGAACAACCCGACTTCCACCGTCGTCGAACCCGAGGCGCTGGCCCGGTTCGTGGCGGCGGTCCCCGACGACGTCCTGATCGTGCTCGACGAGGCCTACGTGGAGTACATCCGCGACGGGTTGCTGCCCGACAGCCTCGGACTGGTCCGCTCGCACCGCAATGTCGTTGTTCTGCGCACCTTCTCGAAGGCCTACGGGCTGGCCGGCCTGCGGGTCGGGTACGCCGTCGCCGATCCGGAGATCGTGACCGCCCTGGGCAAGGTCTACGTGCCCTTCAGCGCGACCAGCGTGTCCCAGGCCGCGGCCATCGCCAGCATCGAGGCCGCCGACGAACTCCTGGCCCGCACCGACGCTGTCGTCGCCGAGCGCATCCGCGTCAGCGCGGCCCTGCGTGACGCCGGATTCACGCTCCCGCCGTCGCAGGCCAACTTCGTCTGGTTACCTCTGGCCGAACGCACTCTGGACTTCGTGGCCAGGGCCGCCGACAACCGGCTCATCGTGCGCCCGTACGGTGAGGACGGCGTGCGGGTCACCATCGGGGCCCCGCACGAGAACGACGCCTTCCTGGAATTCGCCACGCGCTGGATCGCGGGTGACGCCGGGACTCGGACAGGAGAGACGAAGTGAACGGTGTACGCGGCACGTTCGACGGATTCGTCAGCCGCGAGGGTCAGATCCCCGACGCCGAACTCGACGCGTTCTGGGCGCTGCTGCGGCCCGCGAGCATCGACTTCATGCTCGGCGAGTGGAAGGGCGGCGAGTTCCAGACCGGCCACAAGGCCAACGGATTCATGAACCGGCTCAACTGGTTCGGCAAGACGTTCCACTCGGCCGCCGAGGCCCAGCCGCTCGTGTGCCTGGACGCCGACGGCAACAAGTTCTCCAACACGGAGGCGATGAACGGCGAGGCCAGCCTGTGGCTGGAGGAGTTCCGCGGCGAGGTGACCGCGACCATGGTCTACGACGGCCGTCCCGTGCACGACCACTTCAAGGTCGTCGACGACAACACCGTCGTCGGCATCATGAACGGCAAGGCCGCCGTGGTCGACGGCCGCTACCTGTACTTCTACCTGCAGCGCGTCTAACCCTGCGGCCGGCGGCCGGTGAAGGCCAGCAACTGGTCCAGCACCGGCGCACCCTCGCCGATCTCCACCGGATCGTCGAAGCCGGCACGCACCCGCCCATCGGGCGTGATGATTCCCCGCGCCCACTCCAGGACACGCTGCGGTTGATCATCCGACACGTCGACCGACTGCCCGGTGGCCGCGGCGTAATCCCAGGCGTGCACCAGGAATTCCAGGGACAGAATCCGGGCCATCATCCGCGCCGGGGCCTCCCCCGGACCGAACGGCACGGTGCCGTCCACCCCGCGTCGACGCCACGCCGCCACGGCCGGCCGCGCCGCGCTGAGCACCTGCTCCTCGACCGAGGTGTCTGGCCTGCGTTCGGGAAGCTGCGCATCGGCCGCCGAGCCGATCACGGTGATGGAGTTCAGCAGGTGGTCCGTCAGCCCCGCCACGTCGAACTCGCGACAGGGCGTCTGACGGGACAGATCGTCCGCAGTGATGCCGCTCAGCACGCGTTGCAGCACGTCGAGGGTGGCCTCGGCGCTATCGAGTTCATCCATACTCGGTAGTGTCCACCCCATGTCTGACACGTACGAGTCCGTTTCCGTCGAGATCAAGGACTACGTCGCCCAGGTGACGCTGCTGGGTCCCGGCAAGGGCAACGCGATGGGTCCGGCGTTCTGGGCGGAGATGCCCGACGTGTTCGGCACTCTCGACGCCGACCCGGACGTGCGCGCGATCGTGCTGACCGGCTCGGGCAAGAACTTCAGCTACGGCCTGGACCTGCCGGCCATGGGCGCGACGATGCCGGGGCTGGACGCCGGTGCGAAGGCCCGGGCCGATTTCCACACCACACTGCGCAAGATGCAGGGCGCCATCACGGCGGTCGCCGACTGCCGCACCCCCACCATCGCGTCGATCCACGGCTGGTGCATCGGCGGCGGCGTCGACCTGATCAGCGCGGTAGACATCCGCTACGCCAGCACCGACGCCAAGTTCTCGGTGCGCGAGACCAAGCTGGCCATCGTCGCCGACGTGGGCAGCCTGGCGCGCTTGCCGCTGATCCTGTCCGACGGGCACCTGCGCGAGCTGGTTCTGACGGGTAAGGACATTGACGCGGCGCGCGCCGAGAAGATCGGTCTCGTCAACGACGTGTACGACGACGCCGACGCCTCGTTGGCGGCCGCGCACGCGACTGCCACTGAGATCGCCGCCAACCCGCCGCTGACCGTCGCCGGGGTCAAGGACGTGCTGGATCAGCAGCGCACCGCCAGGGTGGCCGAAAGCCTGCGGTACGTGGCCGCGTGGAATTCGGCGTTCCTGCCGTCGAAGGATCTGGCCGAGGCGGTCACCGCGATGTTCCAGAAGCGCCCGCCGCAGTTCACCGGGGAATAGGCGTCCAGCCGAGTTCGGCTTTGGCCTTCGCGTTGGACAGCGGCAGCCACGCCTGACCGAACGCGGTGGCGGGGTACGAGGCCAGCAGTCCGACCAGACGGTGCGAGATCGGCACCGGCCGCGGCCGGTGCAGCTTGCCGCTCAGCTCCCGGACGTAATCGCCGAACGACTGCGGACGGTCGTCGACGATGTTGTAGATCTGCCCGCCCCGACCCTTGTCGAGCGCGTCGGCAGTGGCGCGGGCGACGTCGTCGATGTGTACCCAGGACAGGACTCCCGGGCCGGTCAGTGCCGGCAGGGCCCACCACTTCGCGAGGCGGTGGAACAGTTCGTCGTGAATGACCCCCGGCCCGTAGAAGACGCCGTAGCGCAACACGATTCCCTCGGTTCCGCTGCGCTCGCCCGAACTGAGCACGCTGCGTTCCATGCCCCGCAGCGCCTCCAGGAACTCGGCACCGTGCGGCGGTGGCGGCCCCGGATAGGGATCGCTCTCGTCGATCAGGGGCGGCCCGTCCGTGCCATAGCCGTAGGCGAAGACGACCGATTCCGCGACGACGCGACGCACGCCCGCACGTTGGGCCGCGGCCACCAGGTTCGGTGCTCCGCGGCTCCAGAGTTCGGTGGCGGGGCCGAAGTCCTTGGGCCGTTTCGGTCCCCACTTCGGCAGCGTGGTCAGCAGGCTCACCACCGCCTCGGGTGCGAATTCGGCCAGCACCGCATCGATCTGGCCGGCGTCGAGAACGTCGGCCACCACCGGTTTGGCACCCTCGGCGGAGATCTGGGCGGTCTTGCCCGACGAGCGGGTCACTCCGATCACCTCGTGACCGCGCGCGTTGAGCTCCCGCAGCAACGGGATTCCCGGGACACTGGTTGCACCCGCCACCAGGACACGCATCTATGGTTCCCCTGCCTTCTCGTCGGACATGCTGATACGTAAGGCAATTGCCAGTAGCACCGTGGTCAGCACCAGCCCCGCAGCTTCCAGCCAACCCACCCAGTTGCCTGCGGCGTGGTTGGTGTCGATCAGGTGACTCAGCGAATGCAGGGCCCAGTGCGCGGTGGCGAAGGCCAGCGCGGGCACGCGCCAACGCGGCCACTTCAGCGCCGCCAGCATCATCAGCCCGAGCGGCAGTTCGAACGAGGCGTTGTCGAGGATGTAGTGATCGTTGCGCGTGCCGAACGCGCCGAGGGTGTCGAAGAATGTGCCCGGCGCGAACAGCATGAACAGACTGAGGATCACCGAGTAGACGCCGAACACGGCGAGGACCACTTCGGGGTAGCGCCGGGTCTGCGGCACTGGCGGCGCGGCATTGGCCATGTCACCACGCTAACGCTGCAGTGGACTCCGAGTAGGCTCCAATTTCATGGCAGATTCGGGTACCAGTTCCGGTCCGGAACTGCTCGTCGAACTCGACCGGGGCAGCAAGGCGCCGTTGCATCGTCAACTCGCCGACGGACTGCGCGAGGCCATCCGTTCCGGTCGGTTGGCCCCGGCGTCGCGGATGCCGTCCACCCGCGTGCTGTCCGCCGACCTCGGAGTATCGAGACGGCTCGTGGTCGAGGCCTACGAGCAACTGACGGCAGAGGGATTCCTGCACAGCAGCCAGGGCGGCAGCACCCGGGTCGCAGCCGTCGACGCCGCCCCCTCCGGCAGCTTCGGTCCCGACCGCGCCCGCCCGCGCTTCGACATCGACTTCGCGCCAGGCTCACCGGATCTCACCAGCTTCCCACGTCAGGCCTGGCTACGGGCCATGCGCCAGGGCCTGGCCGAGATCGAATCCAGCGCATTCGGCTACGTGGCACCCCACGGACTGCCGGCCGCCCGGAGCGCAGTGGCCGACTACCTGCGCCGCACCCGCGGCGTGGTCGCCGACCCACGCCGCATCGTGTTGTGCTCGGGCGCAACGCAAGCCGTCGCACTACTCTCCCGGTGCCTGGACGGGCCGATCGCGGCGGAGAATCCGGGATTCTGGTTGCACCGGATGATCCTGCGCCACAACGGCGTCGAACCGGTCCCGATCCCGGTGGACGTCAACGGTATCGACGTCGGCGCACTGGCTGCCTGCAATGCCACCACGGTGCTGACCACCCCGGCCCACCAATCGCCGACCGGGGTGGTGCTCTCCACCGTCCGGCGCACCGCACTACTCGAATGGGCCCAGCCCGGACGGTTGATCATCGAAGACGACTACGACGCCGAGTACCGCTACGACCGGGCGCCGGTGGGGGCTCTGCAGGGAGTCGCGCCGGACCGGGTGGTGTACCTCGGCTCGACCAGTAAGACCTTGGCCCCCGGACTGCGCATCGGCTGGATGGTGTTGCCGACCCACCTGATCGAGCGGGTCAGAACCGCCAAAAGCCTTGCCGACACCGGCAGCTCGGTGATGGATCAGATCGCGTTCGCCCAATTCCTGACCTCCGGGGGCTACGACCGCCACCTACGGCAGATGCGCCGGCGCTACCCGGCCCGACGCGACGCGCTGCTGGCAGCGTTGTCGCGGCACCTACCCCGGGCCGAGGTTCTCGGCGCGGCCGCAGGCGTCCACCTGACCGTGCGGTTTCCGGAAGGATTCCCGCTCGAGGAGCTGACCCGCCGTGCCGCCGAGTCACGCATCCGACTGGAGCCACTGGGGCCCTGTTACGCCGACCCTGTGACCGCACCGCCCGGGCTGATCCTCGGGTATGCCAACCTCACCGAGGATCAGATCGCCACCGGCGTGGAAATGCTGGGTCAGGCCGCACGCGAACTGGGCGCGGCCTGACCGTAAAGCATTGTCAGCCTGCTTCTTTGGCTGACTTCCGCTCTGCCATCTTGTACTTGACAAGAGCGACCAGAGCCTTGGGATTGCGCGCGAACGCGCCGGCGGCCTGAAGGTACAGCTTGGCCTTCTGCCCAAACGTCAACTGCTGCTCTTGTTCCGTCACTGACTCTCCCCTATCCGAGAACGTGCCCGAACAGTAGCGTGCGTCAGCTTGAGAGCTCCTACCGCCCGGCGGACTGGTCGACACTGCGGTCCGCCGGCTTGACCCCCAGCTTGCCGGCCACGTAGTCGGCAGCCTGATCCGTCAACCCGTTCACGGCGTACAGGTTGTGGGCGTTGTTGTCACTACCGCCGGGCGAGCACACCGGATCCTCCGGGATGCACAGGTCATCGGTCTTGGCGGTGTAGCGGGACCCGACCGTGATGGGCGGCGCACCGGTGTAGATCATCTGCAGGAAGCCGCTCGACGGCTTGCCGAACAACGTCACCGCGGCGACATGGTCGGCCACGTCGGCGGGCAGCGGGCCACTGATGCTCGGCGGCAACACGAACCCCTGCGGCACCGCATCCTCGGTGAGGTAGGCGGCCACCGCAGCACCCTGCGAGAAACCGCCCAGCACGATCTTGGTGTCCGGGCAGGCCGCCACCGTGGCCCTGACCTTGTTGCTCGCGTCGGCGACACCGTCGGCCGCAGTCGCAAAGTCAAGTGAGGCAGGGTAATTCACCGCGTAGACGTCGACGGACTTCCCGCCGGTCCTGGCCTGCAGCGCGTTGACGAACGCGTCCCCGACACCACCCACACCCGGCGGCTCGAACGTGCCCCGCGCGAATACCACCTGCACGTCCGCACATGAATCCGCAGAAGCCTGACCGGCAGCGGCGATGCACCCACCCGCCACGAACACCGACGATGCCACTGCCGCCAACCAACGACCAATCCGATTCATTTTTCGACCCCACTCGTTCCGACCCGCGACAACTTTTCGCACCAACTACTCCTCGATACCCAAGATCACGGCGGGGTGAATCTCTCCGAGGGTGTGATGTACGACACGTTCCGCGGGGCGCGGCGGCGGTCTTCAGGTTGCTAGGAAGCTGCGCCGACGCGCTGGCGCTCGCGTTTCTCCTCGTAGAACCGGGCACGCTCGTCAACCGCATCGAGGAACTGGGCTAGCTCCTCGCGGGCCTTCTCACCTTCTGGCCCGAAATCGGTTCGGTCGAAAATCCGCCAGAAGCGCAACACCGGCTGCACCACGTCGTCGTGATGGACGCGCAGATCGTAGATGCCGGCCTTGGCGATGGTGATCGCATTCTGCGCGAAGTCCGCCATCCCGAGGCCCGGCATCGCGAAGTTCACCACCTCGTCGCGGATGGCGATCATCGAAGCGTCGGGCGCGATGTCCAGCGCTGCCGCCATGAGATTGCGGTAGAAGACCATGTGCAGGTTCTCGTCGGCGGCGATCCGGGCGAGCAACTGATCGGCAATGAGGCAACCGGACGCCCGGCCGGTGTTGCGGTGCGACACCCGCGTCGCGAGCTCCTGGAACGACACGTAGGCCATCGCCGCAAGCGGCGTCTTGTCACCAGAGTCGTAACCCGCCACCGTATGAGCCATGCGAAGACGTTCCAGGGCAACGGGATCCACGCCGCGCGTGACGACGAGGTAGTCGCGCAGCGCGATGCTGTGGCGCCCCTCTTCGGCAGTCCACTGCCCGACCCAGGTGCCCCACGCGCCGTCCCGGGAGAAGCGCGTGGCGATCTCACGGTGGTAGGACGGCAGGTTGTCCTCGGTCAGCAGGTTCACCGTCATGGCCACTTTGGCGACGTGATCCAGCGGCGAATCCTCGGGTTGCCAGTCTTCCCCGTCCAGGAAGGCGAAGTCGCGCCCCCGACTCCACGGGACGTAGTCGTGCGGAAACCATTCCCGCGCCATCGACAGATGGCGGTCGAGGTTGCTCGCGACAACCGGTTCCAGTTCGTGGAGCACTCCGCTCTGGGCGTCCATTCCAGTCCTCCCAAGGTGTTGGCGACACAGCGGCGTCAACGCGCCATTCGTAACCTACGGTAGCGTAGGTTACGGGACCGTAGGTTATTTTTTGGTGAATGAACGGGCGCAGCGGATCGGGCGTCGGCTCACTTCGCCCCGGCCGCGCCCTTCTCCAAACCACGGAGCAACCCGAGGGACAGGAAGGTCATGGCGCCCTTGTCCTCGAACTTGTGGGCCACGTTGCCGGCGATGCCGCCTTGGACGGCGAGCTCACCGATCAGGTCGAGTTTGAGCTGCGGACTGCCCTCGGAGAAGTCGAGATCCGCCAGATCCACCCACACGATGTTCGGGCGGGTAGTGGACTCGTAGACATACCGCTTGTTGGTGAGGTCGAGGACCACCTGCCAAATGGTCTGGGAGGCATCGGGCTTGCCCGGGTCCGGGATGCGGAACGGCTGCGCGGCGTTGCGTATCACCGAGAACATGCTCGCAATGGCCTCCACCTGACTGGACGGCTCGGGCAACCGGCCGGCGTAGTAGCTGGCCCGGGCGAACCGATCGCTGGCCAGGGTGGAGCCCGGGATCGGCTGATCGCCACCCAGACCGGTGAACGACTTCACCAACTCCAACTGCTGATCGAAGGTCGGCGAATTCGTCATGACCGTGTAGTCCTTCGAGTGGTACACCCGGGCCTTGCCGTCGACGTACTCGATGATCGCCGAGTCGCCGGACGCATCGTCGAGTGCCAGGTGCAGACCCGGGCGGACACCCCCGGTCGGATCGTCCATCTGCACCACCTGGACATCGGTCTGCGCGATCCATGCGGTCGCCTCGGCGACGGTGGCGAAGTTGTCCAGGAAATACTGCAGCCAGATGGCCTGACCGAGTTGGGTCCGCGAATCGTCCGGCTCACCGTAGGTCGACTCGGCCAACCACAGGATGTGCCCGGCCAGACCGGCCTCGTTCATGCCGTCGACGGACGTGATGTCGAAGGCCGAGGCGATCACACTGCCGTACTTCGAGGTCCAGGTGAGCTTGCCCGATACCGCGTCATCCCGTTTGACGCCCCGGGGTTGCTTCCACAAATTGGTCATCAAGTCCTTGTGGAAGTCCATGTTCCTGCCGACCAGAACCGCATCGCCCGCATCGGGCCACATGACTCGCGTGCACATTTGAGCGAGCCTAGTGTCGGCGCGCATTGCTGTACGGCGAACCCACGGACCAGATCCCCTCGAGCAGTTAACCGCTATGGTCTTGGGGTATGACGTCAACGACGTTGTACAAGTTGCCTTCCGCGTTCTCGGCAATGCTTCACACGGCCCTCGCGGCAACGGTGATCGCTGCCGCGACAGCACTGTCGTGCGCCTCGAGCGCCACGGCCGATCCGATGACGGTGTGCCCGCCGAACCAACCGTCCTACTGGAATGGGCAACCGTGCTTTCCGCAACCCTGCGTGCCGCCGTACGCGCCGGGCATCCCGCCCTGTTTCATGCCGCCGCCACAGATCGGGCCGAACGGCTTACCGGTATTCGGTTGAGCTTCAACGAGTTGATCGCGTAGTTCTACCGATCTGGTTGTCCACTCCGTGACCCACGATGGCGTCATGAATCACGAACCGAGTCACCGCGGGTCGCTGTCGTTCATCGGTATCGCGGCGATGGTTGTCGCGTATCTACTGGTGTTCGCGGTGCTCTCCGACACGGACATGGCATCCAAATTCGAGAATGGCGTCGCACCACCGGGGACCGACGTGTTGGGTAACCGCATCGCCGCAGTGGGTGGCGTCGTGGCCGCAGGGTGCGCATGGGTGGCAGTTGTCGCGGGTCGCATGGTCGTCCCAATAGTGTTGGTACTCATGGCCTCTGCACCGCTGGCGCTTCTGTCGCTCGTCACGCTGCAACTCGCGTTCTGATGGTTTGCGGGCCACCGGCTGTGGCGCACCATGATTTTCCGTTGCGAGCGATAGGATTCACCTTCATGTTGCCGGCAAGACTGATCGGGGCTGCCGCAGTAGCCGCTGTCACCCTCACCGGTTGCGGGCCGACCACCGCACCGGCGCCACCAGCCGTACCCACAAGTGCGACAACCACTGCGGCACCGGCCAGTACGACGCCATCGAGCTCGACGCACGAGCCGTCCGCCGCCACCTCGGCCCCACCACTGGCCACCGATGCGCACGGCTACACGATCACGTCGATCACCGAGCCAGGCTCGCAACCGGACAAGTCGGTGACCATCCCGCAGCTGTCCGGCGGCGACCCGGCCGTCACCGCGCGCTTCAACGCTGCCATGCAAGCCTCGCGGGCCGGGATGCCCGCACAGTCCGCCGACATGAGCGTGGACGACGGCGAACTCCCCGGCGGGTTCGGCAGTGGCGTGACCAGAATCGGCTCCGGCGTCGTCGCCGGACGCATGGTGCTGCTCTGGTACGGCAAGGGCGCCGCACACCCCAATCACAGTTTGGGCACCGTGGTGATCGCGACCCACACCGCGACGCCGGTCACCGTCGACGATCTGTACCAGGATCGCGCTGCAGCGCAGGCCCGGCTGCGGACGCTGCTGCCGCAGCTGGACACCAGCGGGCGGCTCAATGCGGGCTCGGTGTCGGGCGATGACATCGCCGATAATTGGCTGCCCACGCCGGCCGGGCTCGAGGTCTACGTGTCGGTGGCCCATGTAATGGGTGACTACGTGGTCGTGACGGTGCCATGGGACCAGATCGCAGATCAGCTGCGGCCGGGGATGCTCGATGCGCTGCGGGCGGACTGAGTAGCGACTGACCGATGGCGACCGGACACCGCCGAACACGCGGCCGAACTGGCACAGCGCGCCGTCGACGCCGCATTCAACGTCGACGGCATCGAACTTGATTACAACCCAAGATCTCTGGAACACGTGGATGCCATCCTGGGCGGCGGCCGGGAACCGGGCTCAGGCACAGCCATTCCAAACCCTGGAAGTACTTACGCCGAGGATTACTGCCAGCATGTGGCTGTTGCATTTTCTGTGCGGCTGATGATTCCCCTGGCATGTCGTTGGATGTGGCAGGGGATTTGTCGTGTCTGGTGGTGCTCTAGGTGGCTGGTTGTGTGTTGTGGAGGCGTAGCAGGTTGATGACGGTGGCGGCGAGGTGCAGTTCGGCGGTGACTGCCGGTAGTCCTCGGCGGGAGAATCGGCGCAGTTTGATCTGGTCTTTGAGGTGTGCGAAGACGGGTTCAACGGTGGCGCCGCGGCGTTTGTAGCGTTGCGCGTTGACGGGGTTGCGTAGCCGGTGACGC
Source organism: Mycolicibacterium arcueilense (assembly GCF_058536225.1). NCBI lineage: Bacteria > Bacillati > Actinomycetota > Actinomycetes > Mycobacteriales > Mycobacteriaceae > Mycobacterium > Mycolicibacterium arcueilense. The sequence continues at coordinate 532 of NZ_JBZTYL010000016.1, read as the reverse complement.
ATGGCGTCTTTGGGTGCCAGCTCTGCCGGTGGTGGCCCGTCGGTGGGATCGTTGCGTGCCTCGATGTGCAGGTCACGGTTCTTTCCGGGGGCGATGAGCCGGTCAGGACCAGCGGCGGTGAGGTTGTCGTCGGTGAAGTAGCCCGAGTCCATGAGCACCAGACCGATCTGCTTGCCCAGCGTGGCGGCCTGTGTGGTGGCTTCGGTGATGGCCGGCAGGTAGCAGTGGGTGTCGTTGGCGTGTTGGCTGGTGTGCACGCCCAAGACGTAGTGGTCATCGGTGACGGCGAACTGGGCGTTGTAGGCCTGCACCGAGCCGCCGCCGGAACCTTCGAGCATCAACCGGGAATCGGGGTCGGTGGTGTTGACCGGGTCTGCCATGCTGCCGCGGGCGTGTGCCCGTCTGGCCCGACGATCACGTGCCTGAGCGGCTTTGCCGCGCAGGACAGGATGATGGCCGGCTGCGATGTCTGCCTGGACCTTGTCCAAGGCCTTTTGGGCGGCCTTGAGCTTGCCGCGGGCATCGCGACGGG
>NZ_JBZTYL010000015.1:0-1325 GCF_058536225.1 Mycolicibacterium arcueilense | reverse complement strand
TTCCGGGGTGATGTCGACCGGACGTTCGAGGAGCTTGCCCTGGTGGAACACTGCGCCGGCCCGCACCAACGCCACCAGGTGTGGTGCGTTGACCGCCCGCCACCGCGACTGCGCTGCTTCGATCAGCTTGTAGGCCATCGCCATGCCCGCCGCCCGTGATCCCGGGCCCTTGGTCACCCTGGTCCGAAGCCGAACCGTCGCGAAGGTCGATTCGATCGGGTTCGTGGTGCGTAGATGCACCCAGTGCTCGGCGGGATACCGGAAGTACTCGAGCAGCACGTCGGCGTCATCGACGATTTTCTTCACCGCTTTCGGGTACTTCGCGCTGTAGTCACGTTCGAACGCTGCGATCGCCAACTGCGCCTTGTCGATGTCCTCGGCCCCGATGATCTCCTTCATCGCCGCCAACGCACCCGGATGCGCCGATTTCGGGAGTGCAGCAAGAACGTTGGCTTGTTTGTGGAACCAGCAGCGTTGTTCGCGGGTGGCGGGGAACACCTCCCGCAGTGCCCGCCAGAATCCCAAAGCTCCGTCCCCGACCGCGAGCGCCGGCGCGCGCATCCCGCGGCGGCGGCAATCCCGCAGCAGGTCCGCCCAGGACTCGGTGGACTCTCGGTAGCCGTCGGCCAGGGCGACGAGTTCCTTGCGGCCGTCGGCCCGCACCCCGAGCATCACCAACAGGCAGAGCTTTTCCTGCTCGAGCCGGACTTTCAGGTGGATGCCGTCGACCCACAGGTACACGTAGTCGACCTGCGAGAGGTCCCTGGTGCCGAAGGCCTTCGCCTCGTCCTGCCACTGGGCCGTGAGCCGGGTGATCGAGGATGCGGACAGTCCGGCGCCGGTGCCGAGGAACTGTTCGAGCGCCGGCCCGAAGTCACTGGTTGACAGGCCGTGCAGGTACAGCAGCGGCAGCACCTCCGATACCTGCTCGGACTTGCGAGCCCAGGCGGGCAGGATCGCCGAGGAGAACCGCTTGCGCTCGCCGGTATCGGGGTCGATCCGCTTGTCGTTCACGCGGGGCGCCTTCACCGCCACCGCACCCGCCGAGGTCACGACCTCACGTTCGGCGTGGTATCCGTTGCGGACCACCAGTCGGTGGCCGTGTTCGTCGACCTCACCGGCATACCGGGCTACATAGTCGGCGACCTCGGCCTGCAACGCCGCGGCCAGCATCTGCCGGGCACCGTCGCGGACGATCTGGTCGAGCAACGACCGGCCCGCACCGGCCGCATTGCGGGTCTCGTTGGAGTCGTCGTTGTTGTCTACTACCGTGAGCACGGGCGTGCCTTCCCGCCAGCGCGCCAACGCTGGTCTTGATCAGAATT
>NZ_JBZTYL010000014.1:0-3930 GCF_058536225.1 Mycolicibacterium arcueilense | reverse complement strand
CCCGTGACTACACGCTCCGAGGGGACACCAGCGATGACGACCAACCCGTTCGCCACCACCATCGTCGACACACTGTTCGACTCCACCGCCAATACGGGAACGAACCTGATGGGCACCGCGATGCGGCTGCTCGCGGCCGGTGAACCGATCACCATCGAACAGCTCGCTACCGCCGCCGGCGCCAGCGTCGCCGACGTCGAGAACGCGCCCGCCGCCGCGGACATCGAATACGACGACCGGCACCGCATCCTCGGCTGGGGCCTGACCCTCAATCCCACCCCGCACCGGTTCACCGTCGACGGCCACCAGCTCTACACCTGGTGCGCCGCCGACACCCTGCTGTTCCCCGCCATCATCGGTCGCCCCGCCACCGTCGAATCCACCTGCGCCGCAACCGGAACCACCATCCGACTGTCCGTTGACCCGGCCTCCGGGGTCAGCGGCCTCGACCCGGCCACCGCGGTCATCTCTGTACCCGGCCCCGACGAACTCGACCCGACCCGGGTCCGCGCCACCACCTGCAACCCCGGCCGCTACTTCGCCACCGCCGTGGCGGCCGCCGACTGGCAGAGCCGGCACCCCACCGGGCTCGTGCTGCCCGTCGCCGACGCCTACGCCCAGCTGCGCCCGATCAGCGACCGCGTCCTCACCGCCACCGAACCACCACGCTGTCGCTGACCCAACCCAGGCCACCGATGTGCCCAGCTACGCCCCAGCACCCTCTCCCGGAAGGTGGTAGCCGGCGGTCAGAAGAGGGTGTCGCGGACCCGCAGCGGCCGGTACCCGGTGGGGCCGAGCTGGGCCAGTTCGGCGTCGATGTCGACCTCGATGGCGCCGAAGAAGTTGATGTTCTCGCTGTGCGCCGGAGAAATGTGCGCCAGCACCTCGTCATCGATGCGCCGCCCGGCCCGCCGCATCTGTTCGGTCGCCAGACCGTAATACTCCGTGGTCCAGGCGATGACGGCGTTGGTCGCCAACGTGAGGCACCATGCCTGTTCGGTCTGTCCCTCCAGGTGCCTCGCGCGCACGGTTCCTTCATGCGCGTAGAGCAGGTCGCGGCGGAGCGCGTGCAGGGATTCGCCCTTGTTGAGCTGGCGGGAGATCTTGCGTCGATAGCCCGGGTCGGACAGATACCGGGCGGCGTAGATCGTGCGCCGCAGCGCCCCGTACTCCTTGAGCGCCGCCGCGAGGGCGTTCTGCCGGCCCGACGCCGACAGCTTGCCGACCAGCAGCGACGCGGTGGCGTGCCCGAACTTCAGCGACCCGGCCAGCCGGAGCAGGTCGTCGTAGTGCTCGGCGATCAGATCGAGATTGCACCGCCGGGTCAAAAGCGGGCCCGCGTGCGGGAACGCGGACTCGACCTGGGCTCGCGGCGCCGCCCGGTACAGGGTGATCCGGCCCAGGTCCCGGATGCGGGGCGAGAGCTGCAACCCGAGCAGGTCGAACAGCCCGAAGTTCACCAGGGTGACGCCGTGCGTGTCGGTCGCATGCTCGGTGATCGGCAGATCCGTTGCATTGCCGAGGATTTCGTCCAGCACGTAGTGAGCTTCACGTCTCGTCGCGACGATGACCTTCGTGCCGTAGGTGGCGTGCTGATCGGTGACATGGGTATACGTGCTCAGTCCTTCGTTCGCGAAATAGCGGCTCAACGCTCTGGCAGTGACCGATTTGCCACGGGTCGGGAACCGCTGCCCATCACTGGAGGACAGGGTGCCGGCCCCGAAGATCGGGGTCAGCGGCAGGCGTTGGTGGTAGTCGATGATCGTCAGGTTCGCCGCCCGCAGCGTCTCCTCCCGCACATACCACTCCGAAGTCCAGGCCAGGATGTCGTAGGAGATGCCGGAGGCCTCCGCCATACGGGTGAGACCCAGGTTGGTGGAGTAGGCCAGCAGCACCGCGATGAGGTTGCGCTTCAACTCCGGGGTGCGGGACTGCTTACCGCCGGCGTGGGTGAAGCAGTCCAGGTAGCCGGTGCGTTTGTCCAGCTCGATCAACAGCGACACGATCGGCGCGAACGGCAGCATCTCCGTCAACTCCTGCTTCAACGCCACCGCTTCGGCCGGAACGTCTTCTGCCGACAGCGGCGAGACCACCAGGTCACCGGCCTCATCGAGACGGACCGGGCCGTGGCCGTCGGCGAGCACCTTCTCCAACTCGCTCATAGCGTCGTGCAGCTCGTCGGTGGCGGTCGCCAGGGCGCGGGCCGGATCAGCGGACTTGCCGACCAGGCGGCAGAACTCGTCACGCTGCGGCTCCCACGCCTGCGGGGTCAGCAGGTAAGCGGCCGGGTCGGCGTAGCGGCGCGACCCCGGCACGAACACGTCGCCGCTGCGCAACCCGTCCCGCAGCCCCAGCAGCACGCACAGCTCCCAGTAGTGCCGATAGGCGGTGGTGTTGCCGGCTTTGCGGGCCTCGTCGAGGTAGCCGCGCCACTTCGTCGGCACGAACCCCGTCGGCGCGTCGTCGGGCACCTTGCGGGTACCGGTCGCATTCAGCTCCCGCAGCATGTGCACCCCGATCAGCAGCTCGATCGCCGCGGTGCCGCCGGCGAACCGGACTGTCGACAGCACCTGCGGGGTGAACTGCCGCAGATAGGAGTACGAGCTGTCCAGAGCGGCCAGGTGCCCGTGATCGCGCGGCAGCCGAGGTTTGGCCTGCGCGACCGCGGCCCGCAACCGCTCCCATCCGATCCGATCGCCCCGGATCAGGCCGCCGATCTCCTCGTCAGGGATCTGCGTGTCGGTGATGATGGCCAGCAAGTCGTCGAGCAACCCCTGCCGATCCTCTCCGGCCTTACCGCGCTCGGCGAGCTCGTCGCGCATCCGGCGTTCGGCTTTGCTCAACCTGGCCGAGATCGCCTGATCGAACAGCTGCACCACCTCGTCGAGCACATCGGTGGCCGACTGAGCCAACACCGTGAGCAGGATCGGGTAGCGGCGTTGCGGATCCCGGCGTTCCAAGGCTTGGCCCGTCAAGCGTCGGCCCACAGTCGCCAGGAACCGCCGCCGCTCCGCCGGCAGCACCGACATATCCAGCTCATCCGCGCCCAGGTTGCGCAGGAACACCAGCTTCTCGACCTCGGCCTTCACCGCGGTCGCCGACGCCTCCACCGGGCCGGTCGACAACCACCGCAACCGCGACATCCCGATAGACGGGTCGGCGACCAGCAACGCATCCAGTTCCTTACACCGCTGCGGCGTGAACTCGCGCGCCAACCGGTCATAGGTCTCCCGCTGCGCCTGCGTGCGAGCATGCGCGACCCGGCGGACCACCGTGTCCGGGCCCGGCCGGATCACCCGCGCCGAGATCAGGTACTCACACGCCAGCCGGAACAACAGCGTCGGCGAATCGTGCTCCATCGCCCGCGCCAGAAGGAACTCATCCAGCTCCTTCAACTCCATCGACCCGGCAGGCCGCCACCCCAGATACTGGGCCACCAGCCGCACATGCTCGGTCCGCGTCTGCGCCCGCTTGCCATACGAACGAAGCTGCACCGCATCGACATTCAGCTGATCCGCCAACCGGGCCACCGCCACCGGCGGCGCCGACGACACCTTGTCCGGCACGAACCCCAGCCACGGCAAGGTGCACAACGCCACCGCCAGGCCCAGACGGACCGCAGGGCCCCTGCCCTGCGGAGCAACGAACGCCAGATCCGCCGGGGTCAGCGTGAAGTACCGGAACAACTCCTCACGACTGATCTCCGGGAACTCCCGCAGGCGCTGCAACTCCTCGTCCGCGAATACCCGCGTCGCCACGAACCCCAGCCTCCAAAACGCCGACCAACCTCATCGGCAGCCAAGCCAAGCACCAACCACCCCGGCCCGCAGCCCGAACCGAGAAATCACCGCCGACCAGGCGCTACGCGAACCTCGTTGTTTTTTGCGCCATTACTACCGGGACCCCACGCCGGCCGCACGCGCAGTCTGC
>NZ_JBZTYL010000013.1:0-29754 GCF_058536225.1 Mycolicibacterium arcueilense | reverse complement strand
ATCCTCGGGAAGGTGCGCCCACTTTCAGGCCGCCTCCTCGGGCCTCATCCACAGGTATTGATCATTGCTCCGCACTGGATCACGCGGTGGCGTTGCGCTCACCGGTCGCGACGATTGTCCACTCCGACAGGGGTAGTCAATTTCGGTCGCGAAAGTTTGTCCAGGCCCTGTCGCACAACGGGTTACACGGCTCGATGGGTCGCGTCGGCGCGTGCGGCGACAACGCCGCCATGGAGTCGTTCTTCGCCCTTCTCCAACGCAACGTGCTCGACCGGCAACGCTGGTCTACCCGAGCCGAACTGCGCCTGGCGATCGTGACTTGGATCGAGCGGACCTACCACCGGCGGCGCCGGCAACGAGCACTCGGCAGGCTCACCCCGATAGAGTTCGAACTGCTCCACACACCAGTCGCAACCGCGGCCTGAAATTCACACCCCGCGAGTCAACTGAACCCGGGGCAGTCCCCAAGCGCACACCGGCAAACGAGATGGCGATGATCATGGCCTCCTCAGGTTGATTGGTTCGAAACGCGTGGGAGATACCGCCTTGCCCGACAGCTGGCAGTCCGTCACAACCGGACGTGGGCCAGGCCGCCGAGGTCGCCGACGAATACGACGGAATCGAATATGGCGGGTTACCAGTAGATGAGCGCCTACTGCTTCTGATAAGTCATCGGATGGCCGGATCGAATATGGCGGTCTACCCGTGAAGAACGTCCCGCTCCGAGCAGCAGCCACGTTCCCCATTTGGACTGCCGCCCAACCGTTTCCAGCCGTGAAGGAGATGCTGTCGCAGCAAGTCTGAGCAACTATAGAACGAGCTCGTCGTCGAGTATGAGTGCTTACGTTCGCGCCGTAGGCTCACGGCATGTACAACGTGACTCTGGCCAGCACCGCCGCAACGGCTGCGCTGACGGCGACGGTGGCGCTGGCGGCCTATTCAGCGCTGATCCTCGCCTGCATCGCGGTGGCGATCGACGGCGCCCGTCGACACCGACGACGCCGGGCCATCGCCGCCTCAGTGATGGTTGGGGTGCTGACCCTGGGCGGGCTGATTATGGCGATTGTCAGCAGCATCGCATGAACCCAACGCGGAGCGCGAACACCGGCGTCGGCAACTCCCGGTAAATTGCCATCGACGACCCTGCTCCTTGATACGCCGAGGGCAGTCAGCAAGCAGGGAACGGTACCAGATTCAGTCCGGCCGCCGCTAGCGAGCTGGCCCGCAGCCCGCACCTCTCCCCTGCCACACTCCACTTGCCAACTCCGATGAGCAGCGCCAGCATCAGTGGTGAGGTGGCGTAGGCCTCGTCACCGCGGATGCGCATCGGGGTGACGTCGCCAACGCTGGGATAGTCGGCGGTCACGAGGCCCACGGCGTGGGTATCAACACGACTCCGCGGATCGCCGCGACGACAATCCGCGTCATTGGTGTTCGACTTTCCGTGTGATCTGCCGGGCGATCTGGATGCCTTGATCATCGACGTGGTGCATACACGCACTGACATCGACCACCACGTTGTTCTCGGCAGTCAACGCTCGCTGGCAGGACCAGCCGCGGGTGCTTTCCTCTTCCACCCGAGTGATCGTGAGAATCCCGTCAGTGTCGGTGGCTTGGCTCAGTGACCAATAGTGGGCGTTGGGATCACCAGCATCGTGGAGGTCGACGCGCCGATCGTCACATTTGGCCCATTCGGTCACCTGGCTCTCGTAGAACGCGTGGGCGGCCAAGCCGTCAGGGAACGTCACCACCGACTGGTAGGCGATGTGGTCGGGATCGTCGTGGCGGTCGAGGAGCCGCTGGCTGCGTACTGCGGTCCAGCCGCTGCCTTGGTAGTTGTATCTCTGCGCCCCGGCCCAGACCAGGCAGCCATCAGCCAGCGGCTCGTTTGTGTACATCGAACCACTGGATTCAACGACGCTCATACGGGCACCCACGATGGAGCTGATTTCGCTGGCGCCGAGCAGTAGACCGATCAGCGCTCGGGTGGGTACCGGTTGGGGTGCCTGCCCCAGTGTCGGAGCCGCTTCTACTGTCCCGTTGGTGGTCACGGTGCACGCCGCTGTCAGCGCGCACAGTGCCAGGACAGCCAGGTCCCGGATCATTCCCCTCATTCGCCCTGCAGCCATGATCCCCCTTCCCTAGCCTCAGAATGCACGCAGCGATCCGACGGCCACGATCGCGAGTGCCAGCAGCACCAGGAAGAAGGTTGTCTCCTTGGCTATCCCGTATCGAACCCGGCACATGATCGCCAAGACGACGCTCACGACGATCCAGCCGAGTCCGACGTACCCGAAGCCTTGTCCGACGTGCATGGCGAATCCTTCTCGCCCGGAGGTCATGTCGAGAAGTCCGTACTCGTTGCGCACCGGCCGGTTGCCATAGGCAAAGCGTTGGCAGAGGTGCGCCATGACTGAAAAGCTGATGCTGATCCACACGGCGCCGTCAGCGATCCACCACGCAACACGTCGCACCGCCGCGGGCTGATAGTCCATCACTGAAACTTCGCTATTACCCACGAGGTACGGGATCGACGGCCGTCTGAACCAACGCCCCCCGAGTGCTGCCACCGGATTCGCAAGGTAGGACATCGACAGCCACGTTGTAGCCGGCGGAGGGGGCGTGCTCGCAACCCCAATCAGTCCGGTCCTCGGAGTACGCGGGCACAGTGAGTACTCCAACAGTCATGTCGAGCTTTCCTCCCCAGCGGTTCGTGGCCGGCGTCCGCCCTCACAGCCTAAGCGCTTCTGAAGAACCTGCCGCGCACCAGTTTCCAGCGGAGAGGCAACTATGAGATCGGACTCGCCTAAGACTGATCCAACAGCCTGACCTGTGCACTCTCAACTGCAGGTACTGGGCAGGGCGTGGCGTGGATCGCGATCATCTGCAGGGCCACCAGTCATACGCGGCATGCGACACTCGTTATTACGTTCTTCCCCAACACATTTCCCCGCTGTCACCGGTTTCTCGTGTTTCGCCCCAGCAGGTCGTGTTCGAGGAAGTCTCGGAAGACTTTCGCGAGATTCATCGCGATTGGGTCGGAGTAATCACCGAGTCGGTTTCCGAGTTGAAAGGCCTCATTGATGACGGCTCGCCGTGGCAGTTCAGCACGGACCTCGTCGCCAAATTCCGTCTGTACCCGTTCCCTGATCGACTGGTCGATGCCGTTTCTACGGTCGAAACCGGATAAAACCACACCACACCACCTGAGTGGATGTGTTCGTTGGATGCGCTCAACTCTGTCACGAGCCTCGCGGGCTTTGCGTACCGCATCAAGGGTCGGAGTGATCGGCGCGTACGCAACATCACCTAGATGCATTGCCAGGGCTTCCAGAGAGCCAGTGCGGCCGCCGGTGTCGATCAAAACAATGTCATAACGGCCGAAGATGCCGGCCTCATCAAAGATGGCCCGCAACAATCCGGTGTCCGATACGCCGAAACCCGCAACACGGCCTAAGGAAGCACCTGCAGGCAGCAAATCGATGCCGGGCCATCTAGTTTCAATGATCTCCTCATCGATTCGCTTCGCGCCTTTGTCGGGATTCCCCCAAAAACTGATATCGGCAGCCTCAAGCACTGACCCCAAGCCGGTCGAATGCTGCGACACTCCAAAGTGGTTAGACAGGTTTCGCTCTGGGTCTGCGTCGACCAACAACGTGGAGATCCCGGCCCGCGAGGCCTCCCCCGCCAGCATCATCTGCCATAGCGTTTTCGCTGTTCCGCCTTTACCCGAAAGCACCAGCACCGAAACAGCTACCAATGTGAGCCTCTTATCCCTTCGTCACCCGATGCAAGCGGACATCACGGCGGGCTGATCGGAGCCTTGATCCTATGTGGTGAACAAAACACGACCATTTCCTCCCGGCTTCTGGCGAGAATCCCCTGGCCAGGTCCATGCCTACTTCGCGCGCACAAAGCCAGGGAAGTCGTTGGTGTGGCGGCCTGACCACTCCAAGCGGCCCCGACTACTCGGGATACACCATCTGGGTGGACACTATGACGTGGCCCTTTCCGCAACAGTATTCAAAGTCGAACTTGGCGTCTCCGATGTCGATCACGGTTACTACGCCGATCACACGCTGACGGTGGCCCGCCATCCCAGTGAGACCGATGAGCGGATGGTGGTGCGGTTGTTGGCGTTTGGGCTGCGCGCACACCGACTCAGCGACGTCGACGGTGAGTTGGCGTTCGGGGCGGGTCTGTCCACCCCTGGCGTACCGGACTTGCGTCTCGCCGACTACACCGGCCGGATCTTGGAGTGGATCAACGTCGGCCAGCCCGACGAACGCGTGTTGGGCAAGGCCGCCAGTCAGGCCGACCAGGTGCTGCTGTTCCCGTTCGCCGCTGGCGTGGCGACCTGGTGGCGCACCGTCGGCCCCAAAGTGGCGGGGCTGGCGAATCTGTCGGTGGTGCAGATACCGCACGCACCGGTCCAGCAACTGGCCCAGACTGTCGATCGACGAGTCTCGGCGCAGGTGATGGTGATCGAAGGTCAGGTGACGATGACCGTGGGCGGAGTCGACGTCACCTTCACGCCCGAGCCCTTGCAGTGACCGCCTGAGCCCGAGCTGCTGGTCGCTGGCGTTGGCGCCCACCCTCTAATGGTCCGGGTGAGTAACCGTGCGTAGGTCCAGCTGAGGTATCCCGGAAAAGTCAGTTGGGTTGCACGTGTACAACGGCACACCATGCGCGACGGCGCTGGCCGCAATGAGCGCGTCATAGGCCCGCGCGGCGGGTTTGCGGCCCGAAGTACGCAACGCTGCAGCGACACCCCCAAATGCCCGCGCACTCTCGGCGTCGAACGGAAGGACCTCGAAATCCGCCTCTGCCTGCTGCAGGTGCTGCTGCCGCGCACTACGTTCCGCATCCGTCTGCGCCACATGCGGCCCGACGGACAGCTCAGCGAGGGTTACCGCACTGATCACGGATTCGTTTGGCAGCTCGTCCGGATCCGCCAGGCGGCCGAGCAGAATCACCGTGGACGTGTCGAGCATGCCTCGTGACTGGTCGGCCGGCCCTGTCACAACGCTGTGTCCATCACGCTGTCCACATCTGAACGCAACGTCTCCACGTCCACGCGCGGCAGGTTTCGGCGACGGCGAATCAGTTCAGTCGGACTGACACTACGACGCGGTAGCGGGCTCAGCTCGGCCACCGCCGTGCCATCACGCGTCACCACGATCCGCTCACCCCGTTCCACCCTGCGCAGCACTTCCCCACCGTGGTTGCGTAGGTCGCGAACTGTCACTACCTCGGTCATGCAGCAAGCGTATCACCGGTGAGACACACCTGCGGAGGTCATTGCAAACCCGTTCGACACGTTGGCCATATGGCCGCGTTGCCATGGTTACGGGTCCAGAATTTCTCGCTCCCGCAGTACCTCCGCCCAGCGCCCAACAGCCGTGCTGATGTTGCGGTCGAAGATCGACCAACGGCTTTGATGCCCGAAGCAGTTATGCAACGTCGTGACATATTCCGTCAGTGTGTCGATGTCGTCGATTGCGGCGAGGTATCGGCAGGTCTTGTCGTATTCGATGAGCAAGTTGTTCTCGACTGCATATCGCACTAACTGCTCAGTAGTGCTTATCCGTTCCATCTCAGCCAGAGTCAAGTCGAAACCGTCGCAGAGAGCTGCGGCGAACTGCCGCATGTCGGTGCCATGCGCGAACCGCACCTCGTATGGTAAATCAGGTACCAAATGTTCCCAACGATGTTGCAGTAGTGAACCTTTGAGCGGATGCCCCGCTCGCTCGTATCCGGGGCACGCGGCATCGATCTCAGCCGATCCGATGCCCACGTTGACGAAGAATCCATGCCACGACATGGTCCCGTTGTGCCGGTCGCCCTGGAAGTTGATCACGTCATAGAGCGGTCCCCGTTTCCGCTCGAAGCTGGGACCGGACACGTCGAATCCACGCGACCGCAGGAAGGGTCCGACGTCGGCGCAAACCATCGCTTCGTAAGCCCGTCGCAATGATCCGACGGCCATCCCCTCGCCCATGCCCCAAGGCTAGGTCGTCGGCACAGACCCTCCGCGCACCAATCTAGAGCCGCGTTGCGCTACACGCCGCCGCGGCGCAGCATCCGACCCTGTGCGGTCTTGAAGTCAATCTTCTTGCCGCGCAACCAGGTACTCGTCACGACACCGGCGAGTGCACGCCCGTCATAGGGGCTGATCGGGTTCTTGTGGTGCAGCTTGTGCACGTCGACGACCTGCGCAGACTCAGGCTCGAAGATCGCGAAGTCGGCGTCGTAGCCGAGCGCGATCTTGCCCTTGTTGTTCAGTCCGGCGAGCGCGGCGGGTTTGGCCGCCATCCACTCGATCACCTGCGTGAGCTTTATCCCCCGACGCTTGGCCTCGGTCCAGATCAACGACAGGCCGAGCTGCAGCGACGCGACCCCGCCCCACGCAACGCCGAAGTCGCCGTTCTCGACGTCCTTGAGGTCGACCGTCGACGGTGAGTGGTCAGACACGATGCAGTCGATTGTGCCGTCGAGCAGGCCCTGCCACAGTAGTTCGCGATTCGACGCCTCACGGATCGGCGGACAGCACTTGAATGCCGTTGCACCGTTGGGGATCTCCTCGGCGAGAAGCGTCAGATAGTGCGGGCACGTCTCGACAGAGATCTTGACGCCGTCGCGCTTCGCGGTCGCGAGCATCGGCAATGCGTCCGACGACGACAGGTGCAGAATATGCGCGCGGGCACCGGTCCATCGAGCACGCTCGATGACCTCGGCGATCGCGACATTCTCGGCACCGCGCGGTCGCGACGCCAGGAAGCGTTCGTACCGGTCCCCCTCGGCCGTCGGGGCATGGTCGATGGCGCGGGAGTCCTCGGCGTGCACGATCATCATGGAGTCGAAGTCGGCCAGCACGGCCATGTCCTTCTCCATCTCGTCCGCATCGAGATGCGGGAACTCGTCGACGCCGGAGTGCAGCAGGAAGCATTTGAAGCCGAACACGCCTTCGTCGTGCAGACCCCGCAGATCGTCGGTGTTGCCGGGAATCGCGCCGCCCCAGAAACCGACGTCGATGTGCGTCTTGCCCGATGCCGCCGCACGCTTGGCGTTGAGTGCTTCGACGTTGACCGTCGGCGGGATCGAGTTGAGCGGCATGTCGATCAGCGTGGTCACACCGCCGGCGGCGGCTGCGCGGGTAGCGGAGTCGAACCCCTCCCACTCGGTGCGGCCCGGCTCGTTGACGTGCACGTGCGTGTCGACCAAGCCGGGGATCATGACCTGCTCGTCGGTGAGTTCGACGATCTCCGCGCCGGTGAGGCCACTCCCCAACGGCTCGATCGCGACGACGCGACCGTCGCGGATACCGATCTCGCGGGCGACGATTCCCGCCGTCGTCAGCGTGCGTCGGCCGCGGACCACCAGGTCGAATTCCGGGTGGTTCGGCGTCTCGGGCGCGTTGGCGGTCATCGGCAGCTCTCCATGGCTAGCAGCATAATTCCTCATCGTGGAAATGACACTCCACCCTTCGGGCAACTCTAAGTGTGAGCGCTGACACAGTCAATCGCGCCAAAAGCTTGACAGTGGGTGCCCAGATGCGACTTACTTACTAAATTCGTGGAATATTACTTCCACATAATGGAATGTATGCGCCGGCGTTGAGCGTCGTCGCACCGACCGTGACAGGCGTATCCATGACCACAGAGTCCACCGGGCTCATCGGCGACTCCAGTCGTACCGATGCGACCCCGTTCGCCGACGTGAGCCCGCTTTTGTACAACGCCGATCTCGCGCCCACCAAGCGCGAAGGTCGACGGTGGGGCGCGTACAACATCTTCACGTTGTGGGCGAACGACGTACACAGCCTGGGGAACTACTCATTCGCCATCGGCCTGTTCGCGCTAGGCCTGGGCGGGTGGCAGATCCTGCTGGTGCTCGGACTCGGCGGCGCCTTCCTCTTCCTTCTGCTCAGCCTGTCCGGGTTCATGGGAGAGAAGACCGGCGTGCCGTTCCCGGTGATGAGCCGCATCTCGTTCGGCATCCGCGGCGCGCAGATCCCCGCCGTCGTCCGCGGGGCGGTCGCGATCGCATGGTTCGGTATCCAGACCTACCTCGCGTCGGTGGTGCTGCGCATCTTGATCGTCGCGCTCGCACCGTCGGCTGCGACCCTCGACTCGAACAGCTTCTTGGGGTTGTCGACACTCGGCTGGATCGCGTTCCTGGGCTTGTGGGTGATCCAGGTGGTCATCGTCAGCTACGGCATGGAGATGATCCGCAAGTACGAGGCAGTCGCCGGTCCGGTCATTCTGATCACGATGGTCGCACTCGCGGTCTGGATGCTCAGCAGCGCCGACTGGACCATCGCGTGGACCACGCCCGACTCGCTGACCGGCGTCGACATGTGGCTGAAGATCGTCGGCGGCGCCAGCCTGTGGGTCGCCATCTACGGCACGTTCGTCCTCAACTTCTGCGACTTCACCCGTAACGCGACGTCGAAGCGGGCCATCGTGAAAGGCAACTTCTGGGGCATCCCCCTGAACATGCTGGTGTTCGGCAGCATCGTCGTCACCCTGGCCGGCGCTCAGTTCCGCATCGACGGACGCATCATCGAATCGCCCGCCGACATCGTCAAGGAAGTGCCGAACACCCTACTGCTGGTGCTCGCGGGACTCGCGCTGCTGATCCTGACCATCGCCGTGAATCTGATGGCGAACTTCGTCGCCCCGATCTATGCGCTCAACAACCTGTTCCCGAAGCACCTCAACTTCCGTCGCGCAGCACTCATCTCGGCCGTCATCGGCCTGGTGATCCTGCCCTGGAACCTGTACAACTCCCCCGCCGTCATCAACTACTTCCTCGGTGGCCTCGGCGCCATCCTCGGACCGCTGTTCGGCATCATCATGGCCGACTACTGGCTGGTGCGTCGTTCCAAGATCAACGTTCCCGCCCTGTTCTCGACCGATGCGCTGGGTGAATACCACTACGCGAAGGGCATCAACGTGCGTGCCGTGGTCGCCCTCGTCATCACGGCGGTCGTGGCACTCCTGCTCGCTTTCGTTCCCGCGTTCAGGGTTGTCTCGGAGTTCTCCTGGTTCATCGGCGCAGGGCTCGGCGCGATCGTGTACCTGGCGGTCGCAGACCGCCGAGGACCGTTCCACGACATCTCCGGCGAGCCTATCGCCGTGGCGAGCACGCACTAGACAGGAACCGCCATGAGAATCCTCGTAGCCAACGTCAACACGACGGCCTCGATGACCGATGCGATCGCCGAGTCGGCGCGCGGGGTCGCATCGCCTGGCACTGAGATCGTGGGTATCACACCGCGTTTCGGCGCGGACTCGTGTGAAGGGAACTTCGAGAGCTATCTCGCGGCCATCGCGGTCATGGACGCGATCACGTCGTACCCCGAGCCGTTCGACGCGGTGATTCAGGCCGGCTACGGCGAGCACGGTCGGGAAGGTCTGCAGGAGTTGCTCGACGTCCCGGTGGTCGACATCACCGAGGCGGCCGCGTCGACGGCGATGTATCTGGGCCACAAGTACTCGGTCGTCACCACGCTCGACCGCACCGTCCCGCTGATCGAGGACCGTCTCAAGCTCGCGGGACTCGACGCACGATGCGCCTCGGTGCGGGCGTCGGGCCTCGGTGTGCTCGAACTCGAATCAGATCCCGAGCGGGCGGTCGAGGCGATCGTCCGCCAGTCTCGAGAGGCTGTCGAGAACGATCACGCTGAGGTGATCTGTCTCGGCTGTGGTGGTATGGCCGAGCTCGAAGCGAAGGTACGGGCCGCGACCGGCGTCCCGATTGTCGACGGAGTCCGCGCGGCGGTCACGATCGCCGAAGGGCTGGTTCGGATGGGTCTGTCCACGTCGAAGGTGCGGACCTATGCGACTCCCCGCAAGAAGACGGTCATCGGCTGGCCATTCCAGTTGTAGGCCAGCCGATCTCGTCGCCTCAGAGCATGATCTGGCGGTTGACGTCCTTGTACAGCAGGTAACGGAAGTTGGACGGCCCGCCCGCGTAGCAGGCCTGCGGGCAGAAGGCGCGCAGCGAGAGGAAGTCGCCTTCCTGCACTTCGACCCAGTCCCCGTTGAGGTGATAGACGGCCTTGCCCTCGAGCATCAGCAGGCCGTGTTCCATCACGTGGGTCTCGGCGAACGGAATGGTTGCGCCGGGCTCGAATGTGACGACGTTGACGTGCATGTCGTACGCGAGGTCCTGCGGGTCGAGCATGCGTGTGGTGCGCCATTTGCCGTCGGTTCCTGGCATGGCTGACGGTTCGATGTCCTGCTCGTTGCCGAACTTGACCGACGGCGTGTGGCCGTCGATGGCCTCATAGCGCTTGCGGATCCACACGAAAGTCGCGTCAGCGTCGCCGTTGTTGTGGGCTGACCAGTCGGTCCCCGCCGGGAGGTAGGCAAAGCCGCCCTCGGTGAGTGTCTGCGACTGACCTGCCGCGTCGACGGTGAGCGCACCGGACGTGACGAACAGGAAGCTCTGCACCTCGGGTTGCGGCTCCGGTCGCTGCGCCCCGCCGCCCGGCTTGACCTCGACGATCGCCTGGTAATACGTCGTCGCACCACCGGCGACCGGCCGGTTGATGATCCATGCGCGCGTATCGGTCCACTCCGGGAACACCGAGGTGACGATGTCCGAGAGGACGCCGCGCGGGATCACCGTGTAGGCCTCGGTGACGATGGCGCGGTCGGTCAGCAGATCGGTCTGCGGGGGCAGGCCGCCGCGGGGCGTGTAGTACGACGCTTCGGTCCTTGGGGGGGTCACTGGTTGCTCCTGGTTGTGCGGCCGAGCGCGATGTCGCGCACGGTGGACATGGACAGATCGGTGGCTGTCTCGATCTCATCGACAGTGAGGGCGCCACACGCGCTACCACGGTGAATCACGTTGGCGAGCGCGCGGGCGGTAGCCGGCTCGTCCATGACGGTCGAGTCGAGTCGGTGGACGTAGTTGCGCAGGCGGGTCGCGGCCGGCGCGAAGGCGCCGCGGTAGAACGCGTACGTCGCCAGGTATCGGGTGACGAGTTGGGCGGGGTGCATATCCCAGCCCTGGTAGATACCACGCTCCAGGTGGCGCCGGACGAGGCGCGCGTGCAGCTTCCACGCCACCGCGACGTTGTCGGGGTCGCCGACCGGGAGGATGTTGGTCGAGCCGTCGGACATGTGCACGCCGGTGCCTGCGACGGCGAGTTGCATGACGTTCTTGGCGTGGTCGGCCGCTGGATGCTCCATCGACTGGTAGGCGGCGGCGATACCGAGGGACGCCGAGTAGTCGTAGGTCCCGTAGTGCAGCGAGCTGACACGGCCCTGGCCGGCGTGAATGAACTGGGCAACGGGTGCGCGGCCATCGGCGCCGAGGATCGCCTGCGGCGTTTCGACCTGTACTTCGAAGCGGATGCGGCCGGCCGGCAGTTCGTTCGCACCTTCGAGTGCGCTCGCGACCACGACCATCGCCTCGACCTGGTCGACGGATGTCACCTTGGGCAGGGTGAGGGTCAGGCCGTCCGGGAGGCCGCCGGATTCGACGAGCCCGCTGACAAACATGTCCAGCGTGCGTAGACCCCGCGCACGGGTACCTGCCTCGAAGCACTTGAAGCGGGTACCGACGAACGGCGTCGAGGTGCCGGCGTCGAGCGCGATCCGCAGTGCGGCGACCGCCTGTGCGACGTCGGCGTCCTCGGTCGCGTCGTCGAAGGTGCCGTAGCCGTCCTCGAAGTCGATGCGGAGGTCTTCGATCGGCTGGGTGGCCAGCTTGTTCTCGACCAGGACTGCGAGAGTCTCGGGTTCGCAGTCGGTTCCGCCGCTCGCGCCGACGAGTGCGGCCACGGCGTCGAGCCCGCCCGCGTCCTTCCCTGCGGCGAGGGCGGTGGCTCCCCAGTCTGCGGGCAGCGTCGCCGAGTACCGGTTACCCGGGATGTAGACGGTGTGGACCGGCTGCCGACGACCGTCGTCGCCGGGGTATCGGTTCACCAGTTGTGTGTCAGCGGCCGAGAGGCGGCGGTCGACGTCGGCAAGCACCGCATCGTCGAGGCGTCGTGTCACAGATGTGCCTCCCCTGTCTGAAAGTTCCTGTATAGACAGAATTCCACATTGTGGAGTTTAACGCGAGTGTAATCGGCGCACGATGTGCGTTTCCTCATCGAAACACTTTTTCCATATTGCGGAAATGATCTTGCGCATGTTGGATGGAACGACAGTCGTCGGTCGGGAGTGGAACGTATGGCGGAGAAGACAGGCGGCGTGCAGTCGGTAGAGCGCGCGTTCGAGTTGATGGAGTTGATCGGGCGTGCGGGAGGCGAGTGCTCGCTGACGGAGTTGTCGGCCGAGTCGCCGTTGCCGCCACCGACAATTCACCGCTTCCTGCGCACCCTGGTCGGAATCGGCTACGTGCGCCAACTACCCAATCGGCGCTATGCCCTGGGGCCGCGATTGATTCGGCTTGGCGAAGTTGCGAACCGCCAATTGGGCGCGGTCGCTGCCCCGGTACTGCAATCGCTGGTCGACGAACTGTCGGAGACGGCGAGTCTCGCGGTGCTTGACGGTGACATGGTGATCTATACCGAGCAGGTTCTCCCGTCGAAGCTGACGCGGACGAACAGTGAGGTCGGCCAGCGCGTCGGTCTGCACACATCCGGTGTGGGCAAGGCCGTTCTGGGCGAGTTGGACGATGCGCGGATTCTGAAACTGGTCACGCAGTCCGGACTTCCCGCACCGACCGAGAACAGTGCGTCCACCCTTTCTGCCGTGTTCGCGAACGTCGAGCGCGTGCGCATCGACGGCTACGCGATCGACAACGAGGAGTTCGAGATCGGCGTTCGCGCCGTCGCGATGGCAGTGCCCGGTGCCCCGACTCCGATGGCAATCGGCATCTCCGGGCCCTCGGCTCATGTCAGTGAGGAATTCATCGCCCGAGCCGTTCCCGCACTGAAGAAGGCGACAGGCGTGATCTCGGAAGCCCTGATCGGGGCGAGGGAGCGATGATGTAGACGCTGCGTCCCAGGCCTAGCGCATCCACGTCGACCTCGCCGGCGCTCCCCTGTCCACCTACCCGTCACCACCGAAAGAGCGGCGAGACGCTCACCTGACGGGCCCGCGGGCGGCCCTACACGCAGGGACGCCGGGCAAGTATGTTTCCTCAGGTGTGGGAGGAACGGGCGGGCCGATCACCGTGGGTACGCACAGTCTGGCGCGCGAACGTGGAGAGTCCCGAACGCTATTCGGTAATCGGATCCGAGTATTGGGGTTTGTCGTTCATCCGTCGTCGGGACGGAGAGTTGGCCGCGGAGCTGGATGGTCCGAGCCTGCGCAATCGGGTCGTCGACGGGCATTTGGGTGAGCGGTACTGGGGGGTTGAACTCGCCGCCTATGTCGCAATCCCAGGCGTGCCCAAGCGGGCGATCCTCGGCGAGACGGTGACCTTGCCCGTATCGGGCGGCCACGTCCTCCTCGGGGATCACCGATGGCCGGTGCCAACCTGGCCCGATCTTGAAGACTGGGTCGATCACCTGGCTGAGAACCGCGGGCTACTGGTCGACGAGGAGGTCCGCAAGGCACTGAACGGGGATCGGATCGGCGCCTCGGAACGGACTTGGCAACGCCGCTACCGTCGCACGGTCGGGCTGACCGCTCTACAGATCGATCAACTTCACCGCGCGCAGCACGGCTACTTCCTGTTGCAGACCGGACACTCGCCTGCGGAAGCGGCGGCCGGGGCCGGATTCGCCGATCAGCCGCATCTGACGCGCTCTCTGCGGTTGATCCGTGGTCAGACGCCGGCCGCGATCATTGCCGCCCAAAGGCGTAGGCAGCACTGACCCGCCTGCCGACGACACCGCGACGGTGTCGGCATCGGGAGTTGTCGTTCTGGTTCAAGCACTGGCCTGCGGTCTCGCGATCAACTAGTGGGGACGAAAGGAAACCCATGACTGCTGTCCCCGCTGCACCGGCCGGATTCTCAACGATCAACCCCTTCATCGTCACGCGTGACACCGAGGGGCTGATCCGTTTTCTGACCGATGTCTTCGACGCCGTCGCGCATCCCGACGCCCGCACCGTCGACGACGACGGGCTCCTCCTGCATGCCGAGCTTCAGATCGGTGGCAGCACTGTGATGTTCGCCGAACGGAAGCCCGGCTGGCCGTTCACCCCGGCACTCCTGCAAGTCTATGTCGACAATGTCGAGGTCGTGCTGGAGCGTGCGGCCGCCGGCAGCGCCGAGATCATCACCCGCCCAACCGAGTTCTTCGGTGAAGTCTTCTCCCGTTTCCTCGACCCCTGGCACAACCTGTGGTGGGTCTACCAACGCGGGACCGCCCCGGACAACAACCGGGGCGAGAGCTCCGCCGACACCGACTGGTCCGGAAACACGGACGATTCGGCGGCGTGGGAGCCGACTCCCGAACTCACCTACATCCACGACACACTGCTTCAGGCGCTCCCCAAAGTCCTTGACCCCCACAACTGATCGACCAGCAGAGGGGTCCAATCATGACGAACGAAGACATCAGCTATGACGACGCCGACGCTCCTTGGAACCAGGAAGCCGGCCAACATCCATCGAACTGGAACGACGACGTGATTGCCGAGTTCCGGGCGAACGCGGGCCAGGTCGGCGGTGACTACACCGGGCACCCGCTGATCCTGTTGACTACGACCGGTGCCCGTAGCGGTGCGCTCCGAGTAGTGCCTCTGGCGCCCAACTATCGCGGCGACAGGCTCTACCTCAGCTCGTTCCGGGAAGATCGGGATCCGGACTGGTTCCACAACATCCGAACGAACCCGACTGTCACTGTCGAGATCGGGACCGAGACGCGTCAGGGAACGGCGACGATCCTGGCGGGTGCCGAGTACGACGAGTTCGCCGAGTGGGTGCGGCGAAACAACCAACTGCTGGCCGAATTCCAGGCGACGATCGACCGGCCGGTGCCGCTGGTGACGATCCGCTTCGCGCCCACTCGATCCATGGGATGACAGGCAGCTCTCCCCCGCCACATCTGGAACGAGGAACTGCTGCGTGGCGGAAGGAATACGGCCGAGTCGAATAAGGCGGGATGTCGAGGAACCGCACTCGTCGAACACTAGAACGTGTTCTAATTCGGTCCATGTCCAGTTCAGCGACGGGGCACGCCGACCCCGCGTTTGCGGAAGTGAAGGCCGTCTTTGAAGCAGCCCTGGCCGACGGCGACGACCTCGGCGCCGCGGTGGCGGTATTCGTCGACGGTCGCCCGGTGGTGGACCTGTGGGGAGGCATCGCCGACAAGCGGACCGGACGTCCGTGGACGCGCGACACCGCTTGTCCGACCTTTTCCTGCACCAAGGGTGTGACCGCGACCGCCGCCCTCATGGTCGCCCAGCAATGCGGCCGCGGTGTCGACGAACCGGTGAGCTCCTGGTGGCCGGAATTCGCACAACACGACAAGCACGAGACCACACTGAGCGACCTGATGGCCCACCGAGCCGGGTTGCCCGTCTTGGAGCGCCCGGTTTCGGTGGCTCAAGCCGCGAATCCCGCGGCCATGGCCGACCTGTTGGCGGGCCAACACCCGCTCTGGCAGCCCGGGACCGAACATGGTTATCACGCTTTGTCTTTCGGCTGGCTGGTCGGCGAATTCGTGCGCCGCCACAGCGATATGACTGTCGGCGACTTCACCCGGCGCCACTTGGGCGATCGGCTGTTCATCGGCGCATCCGGTGCCGCGGTGCGCGACGTCGCCCGGGTCAGTTCGCCGACGCCCGAGCAGCGCGTCTGGAGCGCCGAGAACGCGCCGCCGATACCGGACGACACCGTCGCCGAGATGGTCACCGCGATGTCCGATCCAGAATCACTGTTTATCCGGGCATCATCGAATCCCGTTGCATCCTATAACGATCCAGAAGTACTGGCGGCGGGCTGGCCCGCGGCTGGGCTCGTCACCACCGCTCGCGATCTGTCCAAATTCTACGGCGACTTGATCAGCGGAACCCTGATCGCCTCGGGCCCTCTTCGGGAAGCGACCACAGAACGCGTACGTGGCAACGACCGGGTGCTGTGCTTGGAAAGTGCATTCGGGCTCGGCTACATGCTGCCGTCGCAGAACTTCGTGGTGCCCGAACCGGCACAACGGACTGCGTTCGGTCACCCCGGTGCCGGTGGCTCGGTGGGACTGGCCGATCTCGAACACAAGGTCGCCTTCGCGTTCGTGCCCAATCTGCGCCGCGACTGGTTGGCCGGCGATCGCCGTGCCTATCGGCTCATCGACGCGGTATACGACGCGCTGTGACGCCGCGGCGCAACTGACACGCTCGGCGCTTCGGCGAGCAACGACCCATCAAGCGCGTTGTCATCGGATTGCACCAAATCGTTCGCAATCAGCCGGTTAGAGTCGCATATGCCAAGGACTCAGCGCGAACGTAGTGAGGCGACGGTCGCCGGGTTGCTTGACGCGTGCATCGAAACCATCATCGAGGTCGGCTACGCCCGCACCTCAGCTGCCCTGATAACCAAGCGCGCTCATGTGTCCGACGGCGCCCTGTTCCGCCATTTTCCGACGATGAGGGATCTGATGGCGGCAACCCTGCGGGAGGCTGGGCGACGGCAACTGGAGTTGTACACGACCCGGATCGCGCAAATCCCTGCGGAAAGGCAAGGGCCGGAGGCAGTTCTGCTGATTCTTCGCGACATCACCCATAACCGCACGAACGGGGTCATCTACGAACTGTTGGTCGCTGCCCGGACCGACGAGAAGCTGCGGGCCCTGCTCAGAGATGAAATCGACGCGTATCAGCAGAAGATTTTCGACGCTGCGAAGTCAGTGCCGACCGACGACCTGGATTCCTCCGATGTGGAGGGCTTCGGCGCCTTGGTGACATTGCTGCTCAACGCATTCGACGGTGCCGCCATATTCCAAGGCGTGTTATCGCACAGCGATGTAATCGAGCGCCGCCGGATCACGATGCTGACGTCGTTGCTGAGTACCGCCCGGCCCGGCCGGGGGCAATGAACATCCGGACAGCGAGAAAACAACAACACGAGCCTCGTAGAGTCGGGGTGCGGCGCAGCATGATTCGGATCTCATTCCGACGGCGTGGCGGTATCGGACTCTGCCGGCTCCGTGGGCGCAGGCGCCATGGCGGATACGCCCCGCGCGGTATCCGGATCAACGCGATCTGTCCCGGCGCGATCGAGACCCCGATGGTCGCCGACATGCTCGAGGGCCAGGCCGAGGCGATGGCCGCGATCATGCAGGACCAGCCGACCGGCCGCCTGGGCACCACCGACGAGATCGCCGCCGCGGTTTTGTGGCTGTGCAGTCCCGCCGCAAGTTTCGTCATCGGCGTCGCCCTGCCCGTCGACGGCGGCTTCACCACCCACTGAGCGCAGAGATCAAGACCACGAACCCTCACGAAAGAAGAGAGCCATGACGATCCTTGACGAGACCTACACCCTGTCCAACGGTGTGGAGATCCCCAAGCTGGGGCTGGGCACCTGGTTCATCGACGACGACAAGGCTGCGCAGGCAGTCCGCGCCGCCGTCGAGATCGGTTACCGCAACATCGACACCGCCCAGGCCTACGGCAACGAACGCGGCGTCGGTGAAGGCGTCCGCACCAGCGGCACAGGGCGCGAGGAACTGTTCGTGTCTACGAAGCTGGCCGCCGAGATCAAGGTCTACGACGAGGCCGTCGCCGCCATCGACGGGTCCCTGAAGAAGCTCGGGCTCGAGTATGTCGACCTGATGCTCATCCACAGCCCGCAGCCGTGGAACGACTTCCGCGGCGGCGACTACGCCGAGGGCAACCGCCAGGCGTGGCGCGCCCTCGAGGACGCCCACAACGCGGGCAAACTCCGCGCGATCGGAGTATCGAACTTCCAGCAATCAGACTTGGACAACATCCTGTCGGGCGGCACCGTAGTCCCCCACGTGAACCAACTGCTCGTGCATGCGGGCAACACCCCGGCAGACCTCTTGGCCTACTGCAAGGACAGGAACATCCTCGTCGAAGCCTATTCGCCGATCGCACACGGGGAGATCCTCAACAACTCCGAGGTCGCGGGGATGGCCGAGAAGTACGGCGTCAGTGTGCCGCAGCTGTGCATCCGCTACACGCTGCAGTTGGACACCGTATCGCTGCCGAAGACCGCCAACCCCGATCACATGCGCGCCAACGCACAGGTCGACTTCGTCATATCGGATGCGGACATGCAGGCACTGCGAAACCTGCACGCTCAGGACTACGGCGACTCCAGCGTATTCCCCGTCTACAGCGGCAAGTAGCCAGAAGTCGCCGCTGCCTACCGATCTCCGGAATAAACCCCGCACTTGGTGAACTTGGCTCAAGGGTCGCCTTTCCCCGACCCAGGAGCATCCACATGACCCGCCCCGTTCGCGTCGCCGTGCAGATCCAGCCCGGCGGTGCCCCCGACTACCGCACGTGGCGCGAAGCCGTCCTGGCCGCCGACGACCTCGGCGTCGACGCGATCTTCGGTTACGACCACTTCCACCGCCCGGCGATGAAGGCCCTCGTCGACGGCAAGCCCGTCCTGTTCGACGAGCAGCCCGACGTCGCCAACTTCGAAGGCTGGACCGCGCTCGCATCGTGGGGTGAGATCACCTCGCACGCCGAGATCGGGCTCCTCGTCACCGGCGTCGGCTACCGCAATGCAGACCTGCTCGCCGACATGGCGCGCACCGTCGACCACATCAGCGGCGGCCGGCTCATCCTAGGCCTCGGCGCCGGATGGTACGAAAAGGACTACACCACTTACGGTTACGACTTCGGCACCTTCGGTTCCCGCTTCGATCTGTTCGACGAGAGCCTGATACGCATCGAGAACCGGCTCGCCGCACTGATCCCACCGCCCGTGCGCAAGGTACCGATCCTCATCGGCGGTACGGGACCCAAGCGCTCGCTGCCCGCCGTAGCCAGGCACGCCGACATCTGGCACGCATTCCAGGACCTTGACGCGTTCCGCAGGTCCAGCGACCGCGTCGATGAGTTGGCAGCGACGTTCGGCCGCAACGGCGCTGATATCGAACGCTCGACGCTGTGGCAGGACGCCGACAGCGCCGATGCCTTCCGCGAAGCCGGCGTCACGTTGTTCCAGACCGAACTCACCTCCGACAACGGATACGACCTGGCGTCTCTGAAGCAGGTGATCACCTGGCGGGACAACGGGTGATCACAGCCCCTCGACATCTACTACGGAGCGTCGTAGATTGAGGGGATGAGGGTGGGGGTCATCGGTGGTGGTTTTGCAGGACTGGCGGCGGCGATCGCATTTCGGCAAACCGGTCACGACGTCAGTGTTTTCGAGAGAGCTTCCGGGCCGTCCCTCGCCGGCGGCGCCATCTCGCTTGCCCAAAATGCGCTCACGTGTTTGTCGATTCTCGGTGTTCGGGCGCATGTCGTGACGGAACCGTGGTCACGCACACCCGCCACGGTCCGGACCTCGGATGGCAGTGTTCTAATCCGACGAACGCTTGCGCAGCTCACCGGTGGAGACCAGTACGCGACGGTCCCGCGTGGTCAGCTGCTCACCTGGCTGACTCAAAGACTTCCCCCGGATTGCCTCCACTACTCCAGCACCGTTGTCGACGTGCGCACGGACGGTGTCGTCGCCGTTGGCGGGAGGGAACGCTGTTTCGATTTGGTCATCGGCGCGGACGGAACACGGGGCAATGCCAGAAAATCGCTGTGGCCGGATGCGCCACCGCCGCACTCCACCGGCATCACCGGGTGGGCCTGGATCGTCGACCGAGAACTCGACACCGGATTCGGGCCAATCTGGGGGCGCACCACAGATTTTGGGATCTTGCCCCTCGCCGATGGCCGTACCTACATCTACGGCGGAACCCGCGACCACGGAGCCCAACTACACGCCTTCCGTCATTGGCCGGCCCCACTTCCAACGCTCATCGACGCCGGCGACCCCCGCCACATTGCCACTCCGGAGATTTTCGAAGCCCGACCGCCCCGCCAGCTCGTGCGCGGCAAAGTCGCGTTGATCGGCGATGCCGCTCACACGATGCGTCCCACGTTCGGTCAAGGTGCAGCGCTGGCGATGGAGGACGCCATCACCCTTGCCCGCTGTGGCCCCGTGGGTCTGGCCAAACGCCGGTCACGCATGCTGGCGCTGTACACCGCCTCAAAGGCTGGATCGTATTTCGCGGCGCCACGCCTTCGCAGTGCGGAAACTGCCCGCAATCTGACTTTGAGGCTTACACCCAGTCCCCTCTTCGGTGTCATGGCGGGGACGGTCAGCCACTGGCGACCTCCCGCCGGCATCGCCGGGCATCACGCTCAGGACGGATCCGCGTGAAGTCACCATTTGCCTGATTGTCAGGCGCGCCGGTACGCCGTGCACGGAATCGCTGGACAATAATCACGACTCGTGAGCGATGAAGCATCGACCCAGGTCGGACCGCCGCCCAACCTGGCCGCCGGCATTGTCAAAGCGCTGCGACCTCGGCAATGGATCAAAAACGTCCTGGTGGTGGCAGCACCGTTGGCGACTCTCGGCGGCGATGTCCACTACGACTACCGAGATCTCTTCTTCAAGGTAGGCATTGCGTTTGTGGCGTTCAGCTTGGCCGCCTCCTCGATCTATCTCGTCAACGACGCGCGCGATGTGGATGCCGACCGCCAGCATCCCACCAAGCGCTTCCGGCCTATCGCTGCCGGAGTGGTCTCCCCTGTCCTCGCTTATGGATTGGCGATCGCGCTCGCCGCGAGCACGCTGGCGATCTCGGCGATGATTGCACCATCCCTCGCACTCGTGATCGCCGTATATCTGGCGATCCAGCTCGGCTACTGCTTCGGCCTCAAACATCAAGCCGTGCTCGATATCTGCATCGTCTCCTCGGCCTACCTGATGAGAGCGATTGCCGGCGGTGCGGCGACCGGCATCCCGCTGTCGCAGTGGTTCTTGTTGGTGATGGCGTTCGCATCGCTGTTCATGGTGGCCGGCAAGCGCTATGCCGAACTGCAGCTCGCTGAGCGGACCGGCGCGAAGATACGCAAGTCGCTGGAGAGCTATACCAGCACATACCTGCGGTTCGTGTGGACGATGTCCGCCACGGCTGTCGTTGTGTGCTACGGACTTTGGGCATTCGAGCGGGACGGCCATTCCGCGTCGTGGTTCGCCGTCTCAATGGTCCCGATCACGATCGCAGTCCTGCGCTATGCCGTCGACGTCGACGGCGGCATAGCCGGCGAGCCGGAAGATATCGTTCTGAAAGACCGCGTGCTGCAGGTACTCGGCCTCGCATGGATCGCGATCATGTGTGCTGCAATCGCTGCAGCTTGAGTTGTTGACTCTTGCCCGACACCTCCGGAGATTAGGAACGATGGCGGGATGAGCCCAGTCGCCGAATTCGACTTCATCATCGTGGGAGCAGGCAGCGCAGGCTGCCTGCTCGCCAATCGACTCAGCGCCAACCCCGACCACCGCGTGCTCCTAATAGAGGCCGGTGGCAACGACAACTGGTTCTGGATCAAGGTGCCGGTGGGCTACCTCTACACAATCGCGAACCCCCGCACCGACTGGTGCTTCACCACCGAGGCCGATCCAGGTCTGGCCGGCCGCAGCATTCACTACGCACGGGGCCGAGTGATCGGAGGCTGTTCGTCGATCAACGCCATGATCCACATGCGCGGACAGGCCAGCGATTACGACCTGTGGGCACAGGCCACCGGCGATGACCGATGGCGCTGGGGCGGCCCGGACAGTCCTGGCGAGACACTGGCGATCTACAAGAAGTTGGAAGACTACTTCGGCGGAGCCGACGAGTGGCACGGCACCGGCGGTGAGATCCCCGTCGAGCGGCCGCGGGTGCGCTGGAAGATCCTCGACGCCTGGCAGGCCGCCGCTGCCCAGGTCGGCATCGCCCCGATCGACGAGTTCAACCGGGGCGACAACTCCGGCAGCGCGTACTTTCACGTCAACCAACGGCGCGGACGGCGCTGGTCGATGGCCGACGCCTTCCTCCATCCTGTCGCCCATCGACCGAATCTCACCGTCTACACCCAGACGCAGGCCCTGCAACTGCTGATGGATGACCAGGTCGATGAGACTCAGCGTCACGGTGCGTGGACCACGGCTGCGCACCGCGTGACTGGCCTGCGGTTGCTCAAGGACGGCCAGATCATCAACGTCAAGGCCCGTCGGGAGGTAGTCCTGAGCGCCGGCGCGATCGGCTCGCCGCAGCTCATGCAGGCCTCAGGTCTCGGCCCGGCCGGGCTACTCTCCCAGCACCACGTGCCGGTGGCAGTCGACCTGCCGGGAGTGGGTGAAAACCTCCAGGACCACCTGCAGCTGCGAACCGTCTACCGCATCCAGGGCGCCCAGACCGTCAATACGCTGTACCGAAATTGGATCACCCGCGGCGGCATGGGACTTCAGTACCTGGCGCTGCGATCAGGACCCATGACCATGCCGCCCTCCACCCTCGGGGCATTCGCCAAAAGTGATCCGGCGCTGGCCAGTCCGGATCTGGAGTGGCATGTACAGCCCCTGTCCTTGCCCAAGTTCGGTGACCCCCTGCACCCCTTCGGAGCCATCACTCCCTCGGTCTGCAACCTGCGACCAAGCTCGCGCGGTCATGTGCGCATTGCCGATGCAGATCCGCTGACCTACCCGAAGATCTCCTGCAACTACCTGTCCACCGACGCCGATCGTGAAATCGCCGTGCGCGGCCTCCGGATGACCCGGGAGATCATGGCGGCACCTGCCCTGGCCCGCTACCACCCAGAAGAGTTGCTGCCCGGTCCGCAACTGGTGAGCGACGACGACCTGCAGACGGCGGCCGGCGAACTCGGCACCACGATCTTCCACCCAGTGGGCACGTGCACGATGGGAGCCTTTGACGCACAAGGACTTCCGCGGTCGTCCGCCACGGTGCTCGACACCGACTGCCGCGTGTACCGCGTCGCCGGTCTTCGAGTGGTCGATGCTTCGGCGATGCCCACCATCACGTCCGGGAACACCAACGCGCCGGTCATGCTGATCGCCGAGCGTGCTGCGCGGGCCATCCTGGGCTGAGGTGACTACACACCGCCCGCGGGGATGGGTGCGGACTTCGCACTGGTCGGTGCCGGATCTGGTCGACCGTCGGCGGGTGGCCATGCATGTAGGTAGCGTCGGTGGAAACAGGCGAATTGGAGGTGGCCAGAACAGGAAGGACGTGAGCAAATGAGCTCGTTCGACAGAGTTCGGGTCCGTGGCGCGCGCGAGCACAATCTGCGAGACGTCGATGTGGATGTCCCGCGCGATGCTCTCGTAGCATTCACCGGTGTGTCCGGCTCGGGCAAATCCTCCCTGACCTTCGGCACACTGTTCGCCGAGTCCCAGCGGCGGTACCTGGAATCCGTTGCGCCGTATGCCCGTCGCCTGATCGACCAGGTGGGCGTTCCGGATGTCGACTCGATTGAAGGGATGCCGCCCGCGGTCGCGCTGCGTCAGCAGCGAGGTGCCACCAGCACACGGTCGTCCGTCGGCAGCGTGACGACGCTGTCCAGCCTGATCCGCATGCTGTACTCGCGTGCGGGCAATTATCCGGCGAAGCAGCCGATGCTCTACGCAGAAGACTTCTCCCCCAACACGCCCCAGGGCGCCTGTCCCACCTGTCATGGCATGGGCCGCGTATACGAGGTGACCGAAGCACTGATGGTGCCGGACCCGACACTGACGATCCGTGAGCGCGCAATCGCCTCGTGGCCACCCGCCTGGTACGGCCAGAACCTGCGGGACATCCTGGTCTCGCTCGGTTACGACGTCGACGTCCCCTGGGAAAAGCTGCCGCGCAAAGACCGCGATTGGATCCTGTTCACCGAAGACCGCCCGACGGTGCCGGTCTACGCCGGGCTCACCCCGGCGCAAACCCGCCGTGCCATCAAGGACGACTGGGAACCCAGCTACCAGGGCACCTTCATCGGTGCTCGCCGGTACGTTCTGGATACTTTCGCCACCACCAAAAGCGCCGGCGTCAAGAAGCGCGTCTCGCAGTTCGTCGGAAGTGGACCATGCCCAGCGTGCCACGGAAAGCGGTTGAAACCTGAGGCGCTCTCGGTGACCTTCGAGGGTCTCGACATCGCCGCGCTGTCACGGCTCACGTTGGACCAACTCGCTGAACTCTGCAGCACGGTGCTCGGCCCGGACTGGGCGCCCGAGGTGTCCCGTGAGGTACTCGACAAGAAGACACGAAGGTCGGCGGTCAAGGCCCGGGTGGAAGCTGGAGGGTCCGCCCATGCCGCGGCGCCAGATGTTCGGCAGACACCCAACATGTCAGCCGAGAAACGTGCCGCCGCACAGCGATTGGTGGACGATCTGCAGGAGCGACTGCAACCGCTGATCAATTTGGGGCTCGGATATTTATCTCTCGCACGCAGCACCCCGACGCTTTCGGGAGGAGAGCTGCAGCGCGTCCGGCTGGCGACACAGCTGTCGTCTCAGCTGTTCGGAGTCGTGTACGTGTTGGACGAACCATCGGCCGGTCTGCACCCTCGCGACCGCGACGCGTTGCGCGACATCTTGCAGGGGCTCAAACGCAGCGGCAACAGCGTCTTCGTGGTCGAGCACTCACTCGATATCATCGCCGCCGCAGACTGGCTGGTCGATATCGGGCCGGGTGCGGGAGTGGACGGCGGTCAGATCCTCTACAGCGGGCCGCCGGCCGGTCTGGCCAAAGTCACTGAATCCGTCACGCGTCGTTACTTGTTCGGTAAGGGCGCACAGACCGGTCCGCGCACCCCACGGGATCGGAGCGACTGGCTGGAACTCGCCGACGTGCGGCGCAACAACCTGCACGATGTTTCCGTGTCGGTCCCCTTACGGTGTCTCACCGCAGTTACGGGAGTATCCGGATCGGGTAAGTCAAGCCTCGTCGCACACGCACTCGCCGAAATCGTCGGCGATCACCTGGGCCGCCCCGTCCGCTTCGACGACGTGGGTGACGACGACCTGCTCGCCGAGGCCACTCCTCCCGCCTCGGGAAAGGTGGTCGGCGACCCCCACGGCATCCGCAGAGTCGTGTGCATCGACCAGAAACCGATCGGCCGCACGCCGCGATCCAATGTCGCTACCTACACAGGAGTGTTCGACCACATCCGGCGAAGGTTCGCCGAGACTCCGCAGGCCCAGGCCCGGGGCTACAAGCCCGGGCGGTTCTCCTTCAACGTCGCCGGCGGACGCTGCCCAACCTGCGAAGGCGAGGGGTGGGTGATGGTCGAACTGCTGTTCCTCCCAAGTGTTTACAGCCCGTGCCCGAACTGCCATGGAACCCGGTACAACGCAGAGACTCTCGAAATCCGATGGCACGACCACAACATCGCCGAGGTGCTCGAGCTCAGCGTTTCGTCGGCCCGAGGGTTTTTCGACGGCGAGGCGGACATACTTCGAGCTATCGAGGCACTTTGCGACGTCGGGCTCGGCTATCTACGACTCGGACATCCAGCCACCGAACTGTCCGGGGGCGAGGCGCAACGCGTCAAGCTCGCCGGTGAACTGCAGCGTGCGCACCGGGGCGACACCCTCTACCTGCTCGACGAGCCCACTGCAGGACTCCACCCCGCCGACACCGACCGGCTGCTCGCACACCTGCACCGGCTCGTCGATGCGGGCAACACCGTGGTTGCCGCCGAACTGGATATGCGCGTAGTCGCACAGGCTGACTACGTCGTCGACATGGGTCCCGGCGCCGGCGCTGCCGGTGGCCGGATCATCGCCACGGGCACGCCTGCTGAGATTGCGGAGTGCTCGGACAGCGCTACTGCGCCCTACCTGGCCGCTGCGCTCACGCCCTGAGCAATCCGCTCGGTCCTGCGTTCGCCCGTTCACCCAAGATGCGAGCAGATCTCGTGATTCGTCGCGATGAGTTCTGTCCCCCGGTGCAGTCTGATCTGCATGGGCAGACTCATCTATGGCTTCAACGTGTCGCTGGACGGTTACATCGCCGACGCACAGGGCAACATCGACTGGTCCGAGCCGAGCGAGGAATTGCACCAATACTGGAACGACTTCGAGCGGGAGACCGCCCTGTCGATCTACGGGCGGCGGCTCTACGAACTGATGTCCGCATACTGGCCGACCGCCGACAAAGCTCCGGACGCCACGCCTCTGATCGTTGACTTCGCCCACGTCTGGCGTGACATGCCCAAGGTCGTGTTCTCGCGCACTCTGGAGTCCGTCGACTGGAACTCCCGACTGGAACGCGGCGACCCGGTCGAGGTCGTGACGAGATTGAAGGCCGAGACCGAAGGACAGATGGAGGTGGCCGGCGCGACGTTGGCCGCACCGATCGTGCAGGCCGGACTGGTGGATGAGTACCGGATCGTGATCGCGCCCACCGCCGTCGGCGGCGGTACACCGTTCTTCCCGACACTGCCGTCATGGATCTCGCTGCGACTGCTGGAGAACCGCACCTTCCCGGGCGGCACTGTCCTGTTGCGCTATGAGACGAAACGCAACTGATCTCGTCGTCGCGTTACTCCGCGTTCTGCCCGAGCAGCGAAAAGAACGTGTATGACGGGTCATCTGGTCCCGGACTACCGGAGGGAGCGGCGCGCGTCATCGGATGGCTCATGTCGACGGTCGACGGATTGTGCACATGCGCCCAATCGGTAACGATCTGCCGGGCGGTGAATTTCCATGCACCATCGCGCTTTTCATACTTGTCCAGATACCGCCCACCGATGATGAGCTCGGTTTCGCCGTCGCCCGAGACGAACGTGTGGGTGGCGATGCTGTAGATCTCCCCCTCCGCGCGGTCGCCGCTGATCGCGAAGTTCGCGGTGGTGATGTGGTGTTGCATCGACCGGAGATACGGACGGGTGTCAACGAGCGTGCGCAGGAAATCATCCACGGACCCCGAGGAGAAGGCGCCGTGGTCGTCGTCCGCGTCCTGGTGGTACAGGCTCCGGAGCGTGACGATGTCCCCGCGATCGACGGCCCGGCAGTACCCGTGCACCAGCTTGCGCAATGCGAATTCGTCGAGCATCTCCTGCACGAGCGGATCCGGCGTGGCAGACGACATCTCTACAGGCCGGAGGGTACGACCTTGTCGTTGACCGTCACCTTGACTTCACCGGTCTTCGCGTCGTACTCGACCTTGCCGTGCTCGAACGTCGACACCAGCAGATCGCCGTCGGCGTTCTCGTCGCTGGTGGGGACACCCAACGGGCCTGCCGAGCCGTTGTCGCCGGTGACCGCCGGCACGCCGGCCGGGTCGCGTGGGACATTCCAGGCTTCCCGGATCTTGCCCGAGGTGATGTAGGCGGGCGTGCCCGCCTCGTCATTCTTGGCGACGATCACCCCGCCCTGGAACTGCTGGAACACCACGCCGCTGTCCCGGGTGCCCGCATTACGGTCACCCGTCAGCGGCTTGCCGAGGAGTTCCTTCTGTTTGTCGGTGGCCGACGCGTATTTGGCAGCGATCGGGCCGGTAAGCGTCACCGCGACGTCTCTCTCACCGATGAGCTTCACCGGTGCGGTCTGCGCCGGGTTTTGAACCGTGGAGGTGGAGATCAATCCGACCTGAGGCGACATCGATGCGTCGACGCTCTTGTCGTTGCTGCAGCCCGCGGTGATCAGCGCGACTGCTGCCAGCCCGGCAAGTGCCGCGTGGCGGTATGCGCTCGTCCTCATGGGTTTCCTCTCGCGTGTACCTGCGGTGTGGGTCAAGTTACAGCTGAACCCTCGTCCGGCCGGGACTATAACCCAACCACTTGAGTGGCGCAGGCGATCGCAGCCTCACGCCACCGTTCGACGGCGTAGCGGCACAGCCCCTAGATAACTTCTGCGCGAATAGAACTCAATGAGCTTTTCCTCGCTGCGGATAGCGTGACCGGGCACTCCTACCGAATCCGACGTCGCAGCTCGATCCCGGATTTCAACCACGAGAGGCGCGTTGACACACATGTTGAATCGTTTCGCCACGCTGGCCGCTGTCTGCGTGTTGGCCCCGGTCGCGTTGGCGCCCTTCGCTGCGGCCGACCCGCCACCGCCGCCGCCGGACCCCGCGGCTGTCGACGCCGGCCCACCGCCGGGCAACGGCCTGGTCGCATCCGCCGAGCCGGGCGTGGTCACCACACCGGACGGCTGGAAGCTCACGGTCTCGGCCAAAGACGAGAGCCAGCTGCCGATCGCACCGCTGACCACCGCCGCGTCGTCGCGCGAATACCTCGTTGCCGGCACGTTCACCGGCACCGTCACCGGCGGCGGATCCACCTCGCTGACCGGCGGCACGCTGGACACCGGCTACCAGATCGGCTGCGGTATCGAACTGGGACAGGTCCGGTTGGTCGGTTCGATCGGTCTGAGCACGTCAGGCTCGACGCTGGCCGGCATCATCCCGACCGGTGTGAGCATGCCGATGTCGGGCACCGTGGAGATCCACCCCAAGCCCGGAACCGTCACCAACGTCTCGGTGAACAAGAAGTCGTTCAAGGCAGCGCCGGTACGGGTCACCCTCAAGGACGTCCACATCAAGGTGGACGGCTGCGTGGGCCAGTCCTTCCTGCGCTCGTACGCGACCCTCACCAGCTCCACCACCGACACCGACGATGTGATCGCTTACTACGGCATCACCAAGTCGGTCTGACGGGTTTTGCCCGAAAGGTCAGGTGACCGGTTGCAGCGCGGGGCCGGCGGCCTGACTGTACAAGTCAGCCGCCGCACTCAACGCGGCCTTGATGGTGTTGTAGTAGTGCGTTCCCACGCCGCCGCCGCGGTACTTGAACAGCTGCGGGTTCTGCGCCAGCGTGGCCGCCAGCACACTGTCACCGTTGATGGCGTACTTCTTGGACGCTTCGGAGAACCGGGCGATGAACCGGGCGATCGCCTTGTTGGGGTCCTGACGCTCGGCGACGGTGCCGAAACTGGCTTTCTCCTGGAACAGGCCGATGACTTCATCAGCCGCGCCCCCTGAGCTGCCATACGCCTGCACACCGCCGGACACGCTCGGGCGGAACGTGGACTCGATCTTCGCAGTGGCGATGACGGTCTTGATCTGATCTTCGCTCAGCCTGGCAGCGTGACCCTGGCTCACGATGGCCTTGACGATCTCCTGCGCGCTGGAGTCTTTGGTGACCACCACCACCGGTGGGGTGGGGACGACGGCTGCGGCGTTCTTGGTGACCGGGTCCACCGCCGGCGGTTGCTCAACCGCGACCACGGCGTGCCGGTGCGTCGGAGCAGAAAGCAGAGTGGCGCCGCCGAGCCCGGTAACGACCAGAGCGGTGGTGATGATTTTCCGTACGTGGTTCTGTTTTCCGAACGTCTCGGTTGGTCCGCCGAACTTCGGCATGGTCGTACTCTCTTCTGTCAGCTGTGAAAATTTGTGGAGCCGTGTCCGACACGCCCGCCCCGTCCCACCGCCATTCAGGCGCCAGAAGACAGGGATGGACCGTGCACCGGTCACTCTGGGGCTTCCACGCGCCGATCCGACCAAATGCACGCGACTAAGAATTTGCTATGCGCGATTCGGCCGGGGCGACGCAAGAGTCAGCCCGCCGCCGACACGTCACATTTATGGCAACTACCACCCTTATTGCCACAATGTGACTGGCGTCACTCTACCTGGCACTACAGAGGTGTAGTAATTAGCGGAGAACTGTATTAGAACATCCGAAATCTGGCAAAACGCCAGTACAGGTTGACCCTGACCGCAGCCAAAGGACGCCTCATCGATGATCGGCTTTCCGTTTGCCGAGGCTCATCCTGGCGCGTTATTTATCCGCCGCTAGACATCCCAGGACCGCAAGTTGTCAAGCGGCCTCGGTGTCCCGGGTGGTGTGACGGTGTGCCCAG
>NZ_JBZTYL010000012.1:0-129542 GCF_058536225.1 Mycolicibacterium arcueilense | reverse complement strand
GACGATAAATACGCAGTTCAACACGCATTGTGCGCCCACATTGTGTAGTTAACTACTGATAAGCTGTGAACGTGTCGCTGAGCAGCTCGAGCTGAATCTCGGTGCCCGCGGCGATGTGCTTGTCCCACGGCAGCACGACGACCCTGCCCGGAGGTACGTGGCGTTCGAACTGCTGCACCAGATCCTCGACATCCACGTTGGGCTTACCCGGCGTGACGTGGTTGATGACGACACAGGACCGGCCGAGCAGATCCTGGTATCCGTTCTGGCGCAACCAGTCCATCGTGATGGCGGCCTGCCGGGCCCCGTCGATCGAGGCGCTGGCCACGATGACCATGCCCGACACGGTGGACAGCACCCCGCGGGACGCCTTCTGGAACAGACCGGCACCGCAGTCGGCGAGGACGAGGTTGTAGTAGCGCGACACCACCGCGGTGGCGCCTTTCCAGTCGTCGTCGTTGAACTCACGCTGTGCGCCGCTGTAGTCCTCGGACGACAGCACCTCGAGGTTCGCGCCGTTCATGCTCGTGTAGGCGCGAATGTCGTTGTAGCGCGACAGTTCCTGGTCGGCGAGCAGATCGGAGATCGTCGCGGCGGACTGACGCCCGGCCCGGTCGGCCAGGTTGCCGCCGTCGGGGTCGGCGTCGATCGCCAGGATGCGGTCACCACGGACCTTTGCCATGGCCGATCCCAGCGCGACCGTGACCGCGGTCTTGCCGACGCCGCCCTTCAGACCGAACACCCCGATCTGGTAGGAGTCACGGGCATTGCGCCGAATCCGGTTGTGCAGGTCAAGTTCGTAGATCTCATCCGGCGACAGACCGAGGTTGATCCGCGTCGTGAGATAGAGCCAGTGGCGCCATCCGCGCTGGGACGGCATCTTCACGCCGGTCTTCACTCCGACGTGCGACAACGCGTCGATCGCGCGGTGGTTGCCCATCGTGGCGGCCGAGGTGGGTCCGGGCGCGGCGGGAGTCGGGATGGCCTGCCCCGCTCGCCACTGGCCACTGACCTCGGGATCGAGATCGGCGAACTGCGACGGTGCCGGGCCGGGCGCGACGCGCGGCGCCGGGCCGGGCATGGCGCGGGCCTGCTCGTGCCGGGCGCCCTGGCCGAACTGCTGTTGCTGCTGCGGAGCCCGCAGCATGGAGTTCTGCGGCCACTGCGGCGCGCTCGCCGGCGGCTGCGGCATGGGCGCAGGCATCGGCTGCGCCGTCTCCGCGTGCCGAGGCTGCGGCGCTGCCTGAGTCTGGGTGGAGGCCGTGGGGGCCACGGGCACATCCGTGGTACTGGTTTCCCCAACCGGGACCGGCGGTGGCGCCGCTGCCGCGGCGGCCTTCAGGATGGCATCTCTGTCCACGATGGCCGTGGCGTCGTCGACCGGTTTACCCGGTTCCGACGAGTGAAAGAGCCGGTCATAGTCGGCCGACATGGGGACCCCTCAGATAGTGAAAAACAGATGGTTAGATCTTTACACCCAAGCGCAAGTGGTGGGCGGGTTCGGGCCATCGTCAGATGGTCCGAGCACCCGCCCACCAAAGCATGCTTGTTTGCCGCGTAATACTAGGCAAACATCCCCGAGACGCCGGCCTCGGTCTGGGCCATGGTCTGGCCCGCCTCGCTGATGGTCTGCGCGAGGTTCTGCAGCGCCGTGTTCAGCTCGTTGGCAGTGCTGTCCCAACGGGTCTGAACGGCCTGGTAGGCGTCCGAACCCGAGCCACCCCATGCTGCGGCGAGCGAGGCCAGCGAGCCCTTGCCCTCGTCCAGCAGACCGGCGGTGGTGCTGACGGCGCCGTGGATCTCACCGGCTCCGCCTTCGATACCAGCGAAATTCCAAACTTGTTCAGTCATGTGTTTGTCTCCGTTCTTGAGGTCAGTTAGGTCAGATGTTCATCGCCGAGGACAGCGTGCTGGCCTGGTCGTCGTCGGTGCTGGTGTACTGCGTGCCCGAGGTGTGGATGTTGTTCGAGATGTCGTTCAGTTCCTGCATCTGCTTGTTGGCAGCGTCCTGGAACCGCAGCAGTGCGCTCTGAGCGGCGTCGCCCGCGGCACCCCGCATCTGAGCCGCCAGGGCGCCGCCGGTCGAGTCGACCTGCGCCATGACGCTCTTGAGCTCACCGGAGATGCGCTCGAAGTTAGCAGCCTCCTTGGCGAGGACGGCGGCATCTGTATTCATCTGTGCCATGTTGGATTCCCCTTATTTTTCCTTTGTCCTCACCAGAGAAAATTTGGCGAGTCCTCCGGCCGGGTGGCCGGAAAGTCTGTGTGGTGGACGACTACCAGTCGTCGTCCCCG
Source organism: Mycolicibacterium arcueilense (assembly GCF_058536225.1). Taxonomy (NCBI): domain Bacteria; kingdom Bacillati; phylum Actinomycetota; class Actinomycetes; order Mycobacteriales; family Mycobacteriaceae; genus Mycobacterium; species Mycolicibacterium arcueilense. The sequence goes on along the minus strand of NZ_JBZTYL010000012.1, from coordinate 127,247 downwards.
TCTTCGGTTTGGTCGTACGTGAGCGAGGTCGGCGCGATCAATCCGTCCTTGGTGCCGCCGCTCTTCTCTTCGTTGTTCTTGGCGGCGTGCACCGGTGCCCCGCCACCTCCGCCGGCACCGCTACCCACCGGCGCCACCGGACCCGCGCCGCCCGCAGCCATCGCGGACACGGCAGGCTTGGCCTCGCCGCTGATGCCCAACATGCTGGACAACAGCGCCGTGCGCGGCGGAGATCCGAGAGCGCCAGGCAACGACGCCGCACGCACCAGGCCCGCGCCCGAGCTCGGGCCGGTACCGCCTGTCAGCGGATGGTTCGAGAACGGCGTCGCCCCCATCAGCCCGACCTGCATACCCTTGTCGCTGCCGCCCATGCTGGTGAACTGACTGACCATCTGGGTGACCTGCTGCAGCGGCTGGGTGAACATCTGCATCTGGCTCTGGACCATCTGCGGGATCTGCCCCGCAAGCTGACCACCCTGCTGCGCCATCTGCATGACCATCTGCATGCCCTGCTGCATGGGGTTCTTCTGGGACGGATCCTGCTTCTGCTGCGCCGCGCTCTCACCCTTGTTCGCTGTCCCGGCCCCCAGCTGCTCGGCGTGGTTGACCCACGCCCCGGTGCGCCCCGCAGTCAACGCCACCGACTCGATCGTCGCCTTCACGGCGACGCCCTCCATGATCGCGTTGCGCATCATGCCCTCGGCGGCCCGCGGTGCCGTCGAGGCGAGCGCTGCCGCCGCGGTCGTCTCTCCGACCCCGGGCAACACGATCGGCGTCATCGGCATGATCGGCTCGAACAGCAGGTTGACGGTGGTTGCGGCGTGGTAGGCCTCCATCGCATCGGCGGCCTGATTCCACATCCTGACCCAGTAATCCATCTCATTCACGGCGATCGGCACGGTGTTGATACCGAGGAAATTCGTCGCGTTGAGCGTTGCAGTGGTGACGTGATTCTGCTCGATCTCAGGTATCGGCGGCGTCGTCGTCAGAGCCAGGGTGTACGAACTCGCCTGGGCGCCGGCCTGCAGGGCGCGTTTCTGCGCCTGCATGGCCATCGTCCGCAGCCACAGAATCATCGGCATCGTCGCGGAGACCGCACGCTCGCTCGCCGCGCCACTCCACACCGAGGTCAGGTTGGCAAGCGCGCCTGCGAGTTCGTCGGCTTGGGTCTCCAACAGGATCGCCAGGCCTTCCCAACCCGTCGCGGCCTGCAGCATCGGTGCCGGACCGGCCCCGACCATCAACCGCGCGGTGTTCACCTCTGGAGGCAGCGCAAACCAGGTCGGTGGGACGGGCGGAACCGCAACCATTACCAGATGACCCTATCTGAAGACGAATTTGCCGACGAGCTGCTAGAGCGTGGTGGCCTGAGCCGCGTCGACCGCGTTGTAGATGCCCGCGATCTCCGCGTAGGCCGCACCCGCGCGGGTCAGCTCCTCCTGGGCGAACGAGTTCGCCGCAAGCGCCTCGACACCCTCGCTGGCGAAGGCCATCGCCGCCAAGGCCGAGACCTCGTCAGCACCGGCCGGAACCAGCGCGGTGACAGCGGCGGTAGCGGTGGTGCCACCGGCCAGACCACGGGCCGCGTTTGCGATCACCTGTGCCGCAACACCTTCGGCACCCGGGTTGTGCATCAACGGTTCCATTTGCTTACTCCCCTGTTTCGATTACAAATAACCAGGGACAAGCACTCAAGGCCGGCCTGGCATGAAGTTTGCCAAGCCGCCAAGGAATCTGTCCCCCGATCCCTTTGCTGGCGGGCCGCCGCCAGCGTTGCTGAGTGCGTTGGATAAATACTAACTGCCCTTTCGAGGTGGTGAGAACACTTATTCCGCGGGCGGGTCCACATAGGACGCCTGAATAACCTCCTTGCCGTCCGGCGCGACCATAAATGCCTGGCCAGGCGGCCTTTTCTTGACGATGATCTCCCGCGACGGGAAATCGTTCTTCTCGCCGGACAGGAACAACGTCGGCGAACCGGCGCCGAACGCAGCACCCACGAACTTGTCCATCGTGGCCCGGTGCGCCAGGCTCATCTGGCACGTCACGATGATGTGCAGGCCGATGTCGGCCGCCGCCGGCAGCAACGCACTCAACGGCGCCATCGGCGACACCATGCCCGCAGCGGCGGTGATCATGTGCCAGTCGTCGACCAGCAGCACGATGTCCGGACCGCTCCACCAGGACCGCGACCGCAACTGTGCGGTGGTCAGATCCGCCGGTGGCAGCCGCTTCTTCAAGTTGGTGGCCAGCGCCTTGATCGACTCTTCCAGCGATGCGCTGTTGCGGTTGATCGCGCCGGCGGCCAGCAGATGCGACTCGGGCACCGCGTCGAGCAGGCCCGATCGGTAGTCAGCCAGCATGAACCGCACCTGGTCGGGACTGTTGCGACTGCAGATCGCCTTGGCCACCGCATGTGCGATGGTGGTCTTCCCCGACTTCGGAGCGCCGAAGATCAGCAAATGCGGCGTCATGTTCATCTGGTTGTAGGCGACCGCGAGGTCGGACTCGCGCAGCCCCAACGGCACCTGCCAGCGGGTCCGGTAGTCGGAGTCGGGTCCGGGCGGATTCGGGTCGAGCTGATGGAGGTAGATCTTCTCCGGGAGCACCCGCACCTGCGGCGCCTGGTCGGTGTAGCGCGAGGCCACTTCCTGTACGCCGGCCGAGATGGCATCGACGATGTTGGCGGCGCTGTGCACGCCGTCCAGCCGGGGCACCCCGATCATCAGGTGGTGCTTCTCGAGGGAGACGGCACGGCCCGGTCGGTTGGCCGGGATGTCCCGGGTGATCCGGTCGATCTGGGTCTCGTTGACGTCACCCAGGCGGAACTCCACCTTGACGCCCAGATAGTCACGCACCCTCGATTTGAGCTCGGTCCAGCGCGGGGTCGAGATGATGACGTGCACGCCGTACGCCAGGCCCTGACCGGCCAGGTCCTGCACCGCCGCTTCCAGATCGGGGAACTCGGCCACGAACGCCGGCCAGCCGTCGATCACGAGGAAGACGTCGCCGAACGGATCCTGGGCAGCGGGGTTGTTCGGATCCTCCCGCATCTCACGGTAGGACGAAATCGAGCCCACGCGGTATTGCTTGAACACCTGCTCGCGTGCCCTGAGCACGGCTTTGACCTCGGCCACGACCCGGTTGACCCGGTCCGGTTCGGCACGGGTGGCGACGCCACCCACATGCGGCAGGTCTTCCATGTACATCAAGCCACCGCCACCGAGGTCGATGCAGTAGAACTGCACCTGCCGCGGCGTATGGGTCGCCGCGGCCGACAGCATCAAGGTCTGCAGGAATGTCGACTTGCCGGTCTGCGGGGCACCACCGATTGCGATGTTGCCGCCGGCCGCCGAGACGTCGATACCCCAGATGTCCTGCCGATGCCGGCGCGGCTCATCCATGATCCCCAGCGCGAAGCGCAGTGGCTGACGCTGGTAATCACGCTCGACCAGCTCGTTGACCGGGGTCGGATCAGTCAGCGGCGGCAGCCACATCTTGTAGGCGCGGCTCTCACCGGTGCCCAACTGGCCGAGGACGACCTCGCGCAGCACCCTCGGTTCGGCATCTGTACTCATACGCGATCCGCCTCCGGCTCCTCGCTGGCCCTCATGAACTGGCCGCCGTATCGAAGATCGGTGTCGTCGTGAACTGGTGAATCCGCACCCGGGCCTGTCGCTTCGACCGCGGTTTGGCCTCACCGTCGGCCGACTCCTCGACCTCGGGCACGTAGTTGGCCCCGGTGTAGAGGGTGCTGAACTTCACCGGATCCTCCATGCCCACCCGCAGGAAGCCCACACCGCTCTCCTTGTTGGTGATGTACTGCGCCTCGGGCGTACCGATCACCGCCTTGGACTCGGCAGAACTGGTGGTACGCAAGGCAATTCGGTACGTCAGGTTCGGCTCGAGCTTGTCGATCCGGACGCCGCCGGTGTTCAGCGACTGGGTGGCCAGCAGCAGGTGCACGCGCAGCGACCGGCCGACGCGGCAGATGCGGTCGAACAGCTGGATGAAGTCCGGGTGGTTCTGCAGGAGCTCGGCGAACTCGTCCACCACCACGAACAGCGTCGGCAACGGTGGCAGGTCCGCACCACGCTCGCGGTGCTTCTCGTACTCGGCCACGCCGGACAACGCACCCGCGGCGCCCACCTGCATACCGGCCTGACGCAGAATCTGCTGGCGCCGGTCGAGTTCACCGGTGAGCACCTCGCCCATACGGCCGACCAGCTCGGCTTCCTCTTCCATGTTGGTGACGACGGCCGCGGTGTGCGGCAGCTTCTCCATACCCAGGAAGGTCGAACCGCCCTTGAAGTCGGTGAGCAGCAGGTTGATCTGGTCGGGGTGGTGGGTGGCCACCAGCGACAGGATCATGGTGCGCAGGAACTCCGACTTACCCGAGCCGGTGGTTCCGATGAGCATGCCGTGCGGGCCGGCACCGAACTCGGCGCCCTCCTTGATGTCCAGCTTCATCACCTCGCCGGACTTGAGCTCGTGCCCGAACGGGATCTTGAGCCGGTCGCGGTCGGTGTCGGTGAACATCCGCCAGCGCGCCGGGGTCACCTCTTCGACCGACTTGGCGCCCACCAGGTGGTGCCATTCCTTGGACACCTTCTTCTGCACCCGGACGTTCTTGTCGATGATCGTTCCGGTGATCGACCAGCCGGCCAGCTTGCGGGCGATCCGGCCCGCCTGCGCCGGAGTCATCCGGTCGACGACCCGGGTGACCTCGCGGTAGTTCTGGTTCGGCAACTTGTCGTCGGCCGTCCCGTCCGCGTCGACCCGCAACCGGTACGCCGAACCCCGGTGATTGCCGAGCGTGAGCACGGTGACCCCGGCCCGGCCGTCGACGGGGAAACCGGCCTTGCCGCCGGTCAGGTCCACCACGATGACGTACGGGCCGCCGGGCGCGGCGTCGGCGCTGTGCGGACCGCGCGCGGTCAGATCGCTCAGGCCGTCGGGGCGGGTGTAGACCAGCCGGGTGGGCCCGGCCGCATCGGTGTCGGTCTGGTGCTGGGTGTGCGGCAGCCACTTGAGCCACGACCACTTCGGGTCTTCCGGATTGTCCGTGAGCACCCGGATCTGCAACAGGTCCGGCGGATGGAACACCGCCAGATGACAGATCATCGCGGTCAGCATCGCCGAGGCGCCGTCGATGTCGCCGCCCACAGCGATCGTCGGAAATGTCCGCAGCTGAACAAGTTTCGGGCAATCGTGGATCAGTCCGTGGGTGCGCAGGAACTTGGTCACCCACATGTGGCTGACCGGCTCCAGGTGCGGCTGCGGCGCACCCTGCGGACCCGCCAGCTCACCGCTGGTGTTCGGCTTGAGCAGCCGGTCCACCGCGATCTCGGCGCCTATGCCGATCCGCGTTGCGGCATAGAAGTCGGAGTTGGCCTGACGCGACCACTGGCGATGCGTACCGATGATCGACAACAGATCGTCGGGATGCGGTGCGTGATAACCGAAGAACGAGACCTGCGCCGACGCCGACGACGTCACGCGGGTGCGCAGGCCGGCCAGGTACCGCAGGTACTCCTTGCGGTCGGCATTGATCTCGGGGACCTTCTTGCCACCGGAGCCGCCGGCACCCATCATGCCGACGGTGCCCATGATCATCATCAACGGCATCATCAGCATGTACGGCGACAGCTGACGCACACCGGTGAAGATCATGATCGCGATCATGCCGAGCATGCAGCCGCCCATGACCCAGGGCATGGCCTTCTGCATGCCCGACGGCGGGATCTCGATACCGAGGTCATCCGGTGCGGCGACGTTGATCTCGCCCGGTGTCAGCCGTGGCCCCCGCTTGACGGTCGGGGTGAACTTCTTGGTTGTCATGAGCCTTGCTTGCTTTCCACTTTGCGCGGATGGGGGTCGGCAGGCAGCGTGTCGTGCTCAAGCAACGCCGCGTCCTTCGACAACACCGGGCCCTCCACCAGCAGCCCGACGACCTGCCACGGTGCGTTCACCGCACCGGACAAGCCCAGATTCTTCGCCGCATCGTCGTTGGCGATGCCGTACCGCACTCCTTGCGGATCGATGTAATACAGGCTCTCGCCCACCCGGGGATCCGGCGACTGCAGCCGCACGAACTGACCGCCTTCGATGTACACCGTTGCGTCACCGCCGATCTGGTCGATTCCGGTGCCGACCGCCGACGACGGGATCGGCAGCCGACGGCCGGCGATCACGGTGGTCTTGGGCGCCTGATCGCCCGGCTCCCGCTGCCAGGCCCAGCACAGCACCGGGGCGTCCTGACGCAGCAGCACCTCGAGCGGCTTGTCCGGCAACGGCGACCCGTAGACCTGCTCGGCGATCTTGGCGACCACACTGGCCTCGACCGACGGCGGCTGCAACAGCCCGTAGGAATTCGTGGCGCGCAACGCCGCGGCGGTGGTGGGGTTGACCCGGGCCACCCCGTCCGGCAGCACCACATAGTGCTGCGGGTCTGATTCGGTGGCCGTCTGGAAGACCGAGCCGATCACCAGATTCTCCGGCAGGCCAACGGTATTCGGCGCGCCTGCGGCCCCGATCGCCGGAAGCTGCCAGGGGCCCCGGTTGGCCAGTGCGTTGAACAACCCCTCGGAGACCGGGGTGGCCTTCGCGGTCACCGGGATGCCCACGGCCGAGCTGATCGCCCGGTCCGACAGGTCGATGCTGTGCCTGCCGTCCTCGGTGACCAGCCAGTTCCCCCCCTGGAAGGACACCAGCATGCCCTGATTCGGGCGCATCGGGCCGACCCCGGTGTCGGTTGCCAGCGACCTGATCAGGACGGAGGACTCCACCTTGGGCGCCGAGCTATCGGGCTTGGCCACGGTGTCGCACAACGTCCACCGCGAGGCAGGTGCGCCGATCGGGGTGGCGTACGGCGCACCGGGAATACCGATCGGCTGTCCCTTGGGCAACCGGTTCAGCTCCTCGGACTTCACCGCGGACGGGGTACCGGCATTACCGAGTGCCAACCGCGCCGAGGTCAGGTTGTACACCGGGCGAAGCAGATTGCTGCCGGGCAGCATCACGTACAGCTGATTGGTGGTGCGGTCCACCAACAACTGGTCACTGCTCTGCTTGCCCAACGGCTTGAAGTACGCCATCAGCCCCGCGCCGAGACAAATCAGCACCGAGACGACGACACCGGCGAACACCGCCCGGCTGTAGAACTGCAGCGGATCGTCGAACATCCGGGTATCGCGGCGCACGATCGCGTGCTCGACGCGGCGCAGCAGAAAACGCCAGCCGCTGACCTGGACCTTGGTGGTGAGCCGGAAACCTGCCATCGCTTATTCGCCGACATTCAGGCGGCTGTGCACCGCCGCGATCGCCGTTGACATGTCGTCCCCGTTGACCTCACTGAGCTGTTCGACACCCAGGCCCTCGAAGTCCAGCGAGCGGGACAGCCGCATGTCGCGGTTCTGCTCACCGGCCTCCACCAACTGCCGTGCGTAGCGACCGTTACCTGCGATGTCGAGTGCCGGCTTGTTGTTGAGCGTGCGCTGGCTCAACAACGAGGCCGCCTCGTTGACCCGCTTGCAGGCGTCATCGTCGAGCCACGAATCATTCGACTTGGCAATGACTTTGGCGATCTCGACGATGTCGTCGGGCGAGTACGAGTCGAACTCGATCCGGGTGGCGAACCGGGACCGCAGACCGTCGTTGGCCTCCAACAGGCGGTCGATGTCGTTGCTGTAGCCGGCGATGATGACCACCAGGCGGTCGCGGTCGTTCTCCATCCGGGCCAACAGGGTGTCCAGCGCCTCGGTACCGAACGGGTCGGCGCGGCCGTCGCGCTCCTGCACCAGGGTGTAGGCCTCGTCGATGAACAGCACACCACCCAGGGCGCGATCGATCGTCTTGGCCGTCTTGACCGCCGACTGGCCTTCGTACTCCGCGACGAAATCCTTACGCGAGGTTTCGATCAGCTTCGGCTCGGCGATCACCCCGAGGCCGGCCAGGATGTTGGCGACCACGCGCGCGATCGTCGTCTTACCCGTACCGGGCGGACCCGCGAAGATCATGTGCTTGGAGGTCTGGGCCACCTTCATGCCGCGCGCGGCCCGGATCCGGGCCATCTGCGTCGCCGCCCGGTAGGCCTCGATCTGCTCCTTGACCCGGCTCAGACCGATCTGCTTGTCCAGTTCGGCCTGCGCCTCGGCGAGCAGCTTGTCCCTCCCCGAGGTATCGGCCACCACGCTGGACGGATCCCACGGATCGGTGCGGGCAGCGATCTTCTCAGCAGTCGTGGTCTCCAGCCGGTAGGCCGGATCACGCAGTGCTGCAGTGACTTTGGGCTCAGGGAAGTTCGCCTGCAGCCATTCCAGGAGAACCTGGGCTGATTCCTCGTTGCCCTGGTAACGCCGCGCCATCGCCAGGTACCAGGCGATTGCCGGTGCGCATGCCTGGCCGGCCGGTGTGTCATTGGCCTCGGTGAGCCTGCGGTCGGCCTCGGTGAACAGTCCAAGGTTAGCCGCCGCGACACCATGCGCCACACCAGCGGCCGCGCCAAGGAACTTGTCTGGCCACTGGTCGGCGCCGCGTACCTGGTCGATCACATCGGTCCAGCGTTGGGCCGCACCGTAGATGACCGCCTTGACCCAGGCCACCAGATGGTCGGACCCGCCGGCCGGGGCATCTTCCAAGGCCTCCATCGCGTCGGCGTAGTTACCCTCGGCAGCCTCCTGCACGGCGAAACCAAGGGTGATCGCCAGCGGCGAGTTGATCGGGTAGGAGATGTCCTTCCCGTAGATGCCGCCGATCGGCACCCGCGCGCCGACACCGTTCATCGAGATCTCGGCGGTACCGGCCAGCTGCCCGAAGTTCGAGCGTGAATACCAGGCCCGGAACAGCGTCACCCGGTCGCTGTCACCACAGCGGATCCGACCCACCCAGGCGTCACAGGCGGTTTCGTCGTAATTGGTTATCTCGGTGAATATCTCGAGCGATCGGGCCGGCGAGCCGGACAGCATGCCCACCGCGCTACCGAACATTCCAGCAAGGTGGTCAGCCATCGTCGCCTCCATAGCGGTTCGAAAAGACCTGGGACCGAGCATCATCGGCCTGCTCGGGCGTAGGTAGATCCAGGTCACGGGTCAGAAAGTCGCGGGTCGCCGCGTCGTCGTGTCCATGCTCCCGCATTCCCGCGAGCATGAACGAGTACTGGGCGGACTTGGCCTGTTGAGCAGCCAGGCCCGCGATCACCAGGATCTCCTCGGCGAGATCCTGTTCGGACAGATTGGTGACTTTCGGTGCCAACTCGATCTGATGGACCCGGCCATCCATGAATGCCGTCACCGTGACGGTTTCGGGCGGATTGGTGACGGTGAACAGCGGCACCGTGAGTGTCTCGTCGTCCACGCCGGACACGTCCGCGAAACCGTCACCCAATACCGCATCGTCGTGCGGCACGACGTCGTCGTAGGTCCCGAGCGCATCGAGGGCCGTTGCGTTCGAACCGTCGTCCGAGTACGAGAAATCCAGCGCCGCGAGCTCGTCATAGTCGCCTTCGTCGTCGTCCGGAGAATGTGGCGGAAAGTCACCCACCGTGGCGGCCTCTTTCAGTACGCGTAGGAGCTTTCCGGATCAGACTTGTCGAACCACGAACCCGAGGGCAGGAATTCGATCAAACCGTCCAACGCCCGCTGCAGGTTGTCCTTGGTCCCAGTCAGGAAGCTGCCGTAGAGCTCCCCGTTGACCCTGCGCGGAATGGACACGATGCGTCCCTGCTTCGAGTCCAGCACACCCGCGGCCACGTCGACCTGGGAGGTGGTGCCGCCCGGATTGCGCTCGGACACCACCAGCTCCACCCAGCTCTCGGGCTCGGAGATGATGTTGGCGTAGACCCGAGCCGAGGTCGGCGGGATCCCGTAGCCGGTCAGCTCGTCGGCGGTTCGGCAATTGGCGAGCGTCGCCGCGACACCGGTCAACGGCTCGACGCTGGCCGGTTGGCCTTCGCCGAGCACAGTGGTCACCATGCCGGCCAGACCCACCTGTGCGGCCACTCGCTGCAGTACCAGCATGTCGTTGTCGCGGGCCGCGACCACGTGCCGGCCACCCTTGCGGCACACCACGAACCGGATCATCTTGCCGCCCAGGTCGCGACGCCACCAGCGCCCCTCCAGGGTGCGCTCGGGCCGGCTCAGCGTGTCGAGCATCGCGGCCACCTCGGGATGCGGGGTGCCGAACACGTCCAGCACGCCCTGGGCCGTGAGGTCACGGGCCACCTGCTCCCACACCGTCTTGCGCAGATCGGGCTGCGGAATGTTCAACCGGATTCCCATCGAAGGCGGGAAATCGGTCAGCCCCAGCTTGTCGGCGACCACCAGGATCCCGTCGATGGTCAGCTCGACCCCGACGACATCGTCGATGGCCGCGGTGTTCGCGTCAGCGCCAAAAGAATTTGTCATCCGTCGCTCCGCCTCTACCGAATGGATCCATGGAGGGCACCGGACATCGTCGAATCCGTCCGGTCGTATCCGCCCGCTGCGCGGGATAGTTTCGACCCGAGGTCTCGCGACACACTGGCCAAACCCGTGCCCGCGGTCCGACGCGCGTTGACCGCGCGCGCAATGGCCGCAGCCGACGCCGACGAAATCGGGCCATGCGTCAGACGCACCGCGGTGTCGACCCCTTCGACCACACCGGTAGCCACAGTCAGGCTGGTCGCAGCCTGACCTTGTTTGGCCGATAGCTCGTGCAAATGAGCGGTGGCAACCCGCAAATCACCCGCCATGAAATTCCCCTCGATCCCTGTCCCCGAATTCTTACCTGTCGATCACGGCCGCAGATCCGGGTACACCGCGATCTAATGTAGCCGCCGCTGCCACATGCAGCTGGCCCTGCTCGAAATCCGCCCCGACATGCACCGGAGCCTGCCCCGCCGCAGCGCCGCCGGCGGCCGTGGCTTCCAGGTCGGGAGGCAGTGTCTTGGCGGGCGAATCCTTCGCGCCGGCGGCCGGCGGATCGGCCGGCCCACCCGCAGAATCCGGGCCAGGCAGGCCACCGGCCTCGCCCTTTTCGGCCTCACCCAGCTGCTCCTCGCCGTCCTCGTCGTCCTGCTTGCGGTCCTCGTCGGGTTCGTCGTCCTCGTCCCGATCGTCGTCCCGGCCGTCCCGCTCGTCGGCGTCGGTATTTCCCGACGCCTGGTCGAGCTGCGCGGCGTCGGCAGCGGGGCCACCTGCCTGCCCGGCCGCCTGACTCGCCATCTGCGCCGCCTGGGTCCCGGCCTGCGTGGCAGCCTGCGCCGCCTGGGTGAACCCGGCGAGTATTCCGCTGAGCGGGCTCACCAGCGAGCCCAGGATCCCGCCGAGAGCGCCGGCCGCGCTTGCCGCCGCATCGGATGGCGGGCTGCCCGCACCCGGCATGCCGGTGGGCATCGACGGCGAGGAAGCCGACGGCATCCCTGCCCCACCGCCCGACGGAGCAGCACTACCGCCGCCCGACGGGATGTCTCCGCCGCCGCCCGACGGGACCTCACTGTCTGACAGAACATCGTCGCTAGCAGTCAGGACGGCCGGATCCGCGGCCTCGGGGTCCGGCGGCCCGGTGGGCACCTGAGAATCGTCGGGCAGCGGCTCGAACTCCGCGCCGGCTGCGGTGGTGCCGCCGGCCAAGGTCTCGTACCGGGCAGCCGCGGTCTGCAATACGGCCGCGTTCTCATCGATCTGGCCGCACAGAGTTCTGAGATCGTCGTTCGAGTCGCCGACTGCCTTGGCCACCATCGCGAACTCGGCCGTCATCTGGGCCGCCGTCCCGAAACCCGGAACGATTCCCGCACTCGTGGTGAGCAGACTCATCGCGCCCAGCCAGTCGGAGTGTCCGTCGAGGCTGTCGCGGGTGGCCGCGATCTGGCCGGCCTCGGTACACAGCACCCCGGCCACCATGGTGTCCAACCCGGACATCGTCTGGACCCGGCCAACCTGTTCGGTGTTGCGGCCCGCGTAGGCGCTGGCCCCGCTGCTGTCCCAGCTGTCGTCGGGGAAGGCCGACACGAGCACCTGCCCGACCGCGCCCATCTGGTCGGCCCCCTCACCGAAACGATGTCCGTCCTCCGGATCGCCGACTCCGGTGCTGTGCTTCATCGACTCGATGGTCTGCTGGCCGGCGGCCAGGACCGGCGACCGGGCGGCTCGGATCAGCCGGCCGCCGATCTGCGACGCGAAGAAGTTGGCGGTCTTCTGGCTGAGGTCGACCATCTGGCCGCCGAACGTGGATACCTGCTCGAGTTCGGAGCCGACGGTGTTGCGGACGATGAACTCTCCGACCTTCGCGGCACGCTCGGTCCACTTCAGATTGTTTTCGAGCACGCCTTTGCCGAGATCGGCAATATCCCCCAACAGTCCCATACCCCGTGTCCCCTTCGCCGGAACAGAGATTACCAGCGCATTCGACCCGGTCGGTGCACCAATTTCGGGCTCGCGACAGCCCCGGGACGACGGCCCTCGAACCCCCTCCGACCACCACCTATTGCAGTTGAACGGTCGTTTTCGTAGAAGCATCCGAGGGGTTACGCCGCACGACGGGGCGGCCTCTCACGGGTGCCGCCGCAAGAGCCTTTCGGGGTGCCGCCGGAGGTAGCACCCGGCCTCGCCGCGACCGGCTTCGGGATTTGCCATCCAAATTTGCTGCGCCGTCAGTTCAACCGGAATACGGACGGATCCTGCAAGCCGGACGGGTTGTGGTCGATACTTGAGCACGGTCAAAGTTCCCTTGTGTGAGTTCCGGAGGAGATTCAGGCGTGCCCGACCCCGACGACACCTTGCGTAGAGAGCTCGGCTGGACGGGTCCGGAGGAATCACACTTCGAACCCGACACCAGGCCGACCCGCCGCAAGCCACCAGAGCCGCCGCCCTCGATACCCGGGCGGCCCCCGGTGGATTTCGTGCCGTCGAAGGCTCCCGCCGGCTCCGATGATTCCGGCACGTCGCAAGTCGTACCCGTCGACCGCGACGCCGAGCGCGCCCGCAACACGTTCCGGGAGGCTCCTCCCGCGCCCCCGACCCCGCCGCAACAACAGGCACCTCCTCCTCCGCCGCCACCACCCGCACCGCCGCAACCGCCGCACGACACCCATCAGGCCCCGCCCCGGCCGGATGCCTGGGAGCAGGGTCCGCCCGGCTGGCAGCTTCCGTCGCAGCGTCCTCCCGGCCCCGGGGGTCCGCCGCATCCGCCGTACGGACCACCGCCCGGTCAACCCTGGCCCGCCGAAGGCGGATTCGCACCGGATCCGGGTGCGCCCGCGCCCGGTGTGCCGCCCCTGCCGACCGGCTCCTACGCGGACCGCATCCGGGTCAACGACCTGGTTCCGCCGAAGCGTCAGCCACCGGGCAGCGGTTGGCGCTTGTTCGTCTATCGGGCCACGTTCGGGCTGATCAATCCCGGCCCGTCGCCCGAAGATCTCCGGGTCGCCGAGCTGGAGACCAAGATCAAGGGGCTCCTGCGCGGCCACTACAAGGTCGGGGTGATGGGCAAGGGCGGGGTCGGCAAGACCACCGTCTCGGCGAGCGTCGGATCGATCTTCGCCCAGTTGCGCCAAGACGATCGCGTCGTGGCCATCGACGCCGACACCTCGTTCGGCAAGCTCGGCAGCCGCGTCGATCCCCAGGCCCAGAGCTCGTACTGGGAGCTGGCCAACGACAAACACCTGGACTCGTTCGCCGACGTCCGCAGCCGGGTCGGCACCAACGCGGCGGGGTTGTTCGTCCTGGCGGGCGAGGGCACCCCGGCCCGCCGCCGCGTGCTCGACGCCGCCATCTACCGCGAGGCGACCACCCGGCTCGACAAGCATTTCTCGATCTCGGTGGTGGACTGCAGCTCGACGATGGACTCACCGGTGACCCAGGAGGTGCTGCGCGATCTCGACGGCTTGATCGTGGTGTCCTCCCCGTGGGTCGACGGCGCGGCGACTGCCGGACAGACGCTGGACTGGCTGGCCGCCCATGAGATGACGGACCTGCTGCAGCGCACCGTCGTGGTGCTCAACGACTCCGACGGCCACGCCGACAAGCGCACGCGGACGATCCTGGCCGGACAGTTCTCGGGTCAGGGGCAGCGGGTGATCGAAGTGCCGTTCGACGGGCATCTACGTCCCGGTGGTGTTGTCGATCCGCGGGAGATGTCGATGCCGACCCGTCGCCGGTTCCTGGAGATCGCCGCGGCGCTCGCCGAGCACTTCCCGACCCACGACGAGCGGCGGGACCGCTAGCCGGGCCTGCTCAGCGCATCGCGCCGATCAGCGCCTCCAGAGCGTGGACTGCGGGGGCATCGACCGGATACTCGGCCTCGGCGCGCGCCACGATGTCTTCGGAAACGCCGGCGGCCGTTGCGGTCTCACTGATCGTGAGATTCGACTGCCGACGGGCGGCATACAGGCGCTGCCCGAGCGTGGCGCCGGGCGCGGTGGCGGCCAGGGTGGTCAGCTCGTCAATCTGGCGCCGCACCGCACTGAGTGCTTTGATCAGCGCCGGGGTCACCATGCTGAGCCGCGCCGCGCGGGCAGCGACCGCCTCGAGCTGACGCAGGTCGGCGAGTACTGACGTGACCCGCGGGGTGAACTCCGGGTCCCCGACGGCGGGCAACGTGGCGATCGTCGACTCGAGGGTGTTCACCGCGGTGAGGACCGCCTGGGCGATCAGCGGTACCTCGTCACTGGCCGGCGGTGTGGTCGTCAACGGCACGGCCGCGGGTAGCGCGGTGACAACTGTCGGCGGCTCGATGTGTGCCGGAGCGGGCATCGCCGGATCGGGTACCGGCCCACCCTGTCGGAGCCGGGCGATGGTGCCCGGCGGCCAGCGCAAGACCTCTTCGAGCTTGAGCCGGGTGCGCTCGCGGGGCCAGCTGCGGCCCTTCTCGAACGCGATGAGCGCTCCGGCGTTGATGATTCCGTCGGCGGCGAGGCTGCGCTGGCTGATGTCCAGTTCGCGGCGCCTGGCAGCGGCTGCAGCACCAGCGCGGATGAGTCCGACATCGAACTCGCCCGTGGCGAGATCGTACTCAGCGTCGGTCATACGGGGCTGTTTCCTCGCCAATGTGCTCAGCCTCAGCCAAGTGCTGAAGCGGTTGCCGGGACCCCTCAATCCTAACCCCAGACTGCAGCACCGCTACGCATTGGGTTTTTCGCATTCGTAGCAAACAACCCCGACGCTACGGCTTCGCGGCAGGACAAACCGCAGCCCTGCTACGGGTACACAGAGGTACCTGTCGAGGTTCTGACGTGCACTTTTAGATCTATATCGACTTTCCGCTGGTGGTTCACCATCGTTACCAATGCAAGTTTCCGTAGCGTTGCACCGCTGCGGTTTGAACAAAACTGTTGCATCGCTACGGTTCTTGCTATAGCGTTCCCCTCAACGCGGTACACACCGCAACAAAAGTCCTAAACAGGAGCAGCAGCATGAACGCACTCATGGCCAACGGCATCCCGCTCGGCGTGTGCACCAGTGACCCGGAGCGGTGGACCTCCACCCCCGACGATCAGGCGAAGGTCATCTGCCGGGAATGCCCGCGGCGCTGGCTGTGCGCACGCGAGGCCTGCGAACTGCCCCGCGCGGAAGGACTTTGGGCCGGCATCATGGTTCCCGAGGCTGGCCGTGGCCGCAGCTTCGCGCTCAAGCAGCTGCGATCGCTGGCAGAGCGCAACGGCTACCCGGTGCGCAAGCTCGGCCTGGTTTTCCACGAAGCCGCCTGATCCCGCTCGGCAACACGGTCTTCACCAGATCTTTTTTCTGGCCTTCTCGCTGCCGATTCGAGGGGACGGCAGGGCGAGGGCGAGTTTCCACTGGGGGAGGAATAGGGGCCCGGGGTGTGTCGTTACACCCGCAGACGGTGCCGGGCATTGCCCCGGGCCCCACACCAGAAACGTCGCTTCGAGCGACCACGCGCCGCGAGGCGCAGTGACGGCACCGTCCCCCAACTTCTCTCTCCCGTTACCGCTCGAGCGTGACGACCACCGCGTCGAGCAGACTGTCCACCTCGTCCTCGTCGTAGCCGCGCTGAAACATCGGCGGCTTCGGGAACACGATGTTGCGGACATCATCGGCACCCAGGTGCCCGCGGCCGTCGAGCCTGCGGGCCACCAACGCCAGAAAGTCGTCAACCGACTTCTTGTCGTAGCCCCGCTTACCCAGCGGCGGCTTCGAAAATTCGGTGCTGCGAACATCTTCGGCAGTCAATCCCCCGGTCATGCCGGTCATGCTAACCGCGCACCGAGGCCGCCGGACGCGGTTACCGTGAGGTTCATGAGCAACACCGACACGGCGCCCGCCGAAGTCACGTGCACCAACTCGGAGTTCACCGGGGTGCTGCATCCGCGGGAGGTGCCGCTGGGCGGGCCGCGCGCACTGCTGGTCCGGCGCACGCTGCCGCAACGTGACCGGTCGATGATCGGCGCCTGGTGTTTCGCCGACCATTACGGGCCGCACGACGTACGAGCCGCGGGCCGAGGCATGGACGTAGCGCCCCATCCCCATACCGGGTTGCAAACCGTGAGTTGGCTTTTCGAGGGCCTGATCGAGCACCGCGACAGCGCCGGGGTCCACGCCATGGTCCGCCCGGGTGAACTCAACCTGATGACGGCCGGTGCCGGGATCTGCCACTCGGAGGTCTCGACGCCGGAAACGACGATCCTGCACGGCGTCCAGCTGTGGGTGGCGCTGCCCGATGCCGCCCGCGACACCGGCCGCGACTTCGCGCACTACACGCCTCCGCCGCAGACCGTCGGCGGCGCCACCATCCGGGTGTTCCTCGGCGAACTCGAGCAATCGCAGTCACCGGTGCACACCTTCACGCCGCTGCTGGGCGCCCAGATCGACCTCGACCCGGGCGCCGAGTTGACGCTCGACGTCGATCCGGCCTTCGAACACGGCGTGCTCCTGGACCAAGGCGCGATCGAGGTGTGCGGGACCACGCTGGCAGTCGCCGATCTGGGATACCAGGCCCCGGGGCGTACACAGCTTCACCTGACCAACCGTGACAGCGGCCCGGCCCGCGCGGTTCTGCTCGGCGGACCGCCGTTCACCGAGGAACTGGTGATGTGGTGGAACTTCGTCGGCCGCAGCCACGACGACATCGCGACCTACCGCGAACTGTGGCAGGCCAACGATGCCCGCTTCGGCGACGTCCGGGGCTATGTCGGCAACATCGCGCGGTTACCCGCGCCGCCCCTGCCGAACGGACGGCTCAAGCCCCGGCCGCGCCCCTCGAGCTAGGCGTTCAGATACTGGGCCGTGCTGCCCCCCACCGGCATCTCGGGCAGCCCGAGCTTGCGGTGGTCCCAGCTGCGCAGCCGGCTGGGAACGACCCGCACCGCGATGCGGTTGTTCATCATCTGGTCGACGAACGGGCGCATCTCCTCGGTGTAGGGACCGGTGTAGCGCTCCCACACGCTGATACCCACGCGCAGAATGGTTTCCGGATCGTCGACGATCTCCGCGGTGCCGTCTATCGACACCCCACGCAGCGTGTTGTAGGTGTCGCCGTCCTCGATCATCGTCGTGATCGTGGGATCCCGACGCAGGTTGACCGCCTTCTGCGACTTGGCTTTCGTCTCGAACCAGATCTCACCGTCGAGCACCGCGTACCACATGGCGACCAGGTGCGGTCGGCCGCTGGGCAGCACGGTGGCCATCGTCGCGGTTCGGCTGCGCTCGATGAATTCGGCGATCTCATCGTCACTCATGACGATCTTCGTGCGCTCGTTCTTGCCCACCTGTCACCTCTCTGATCGGTCAGCCCACCATAGCCACGGCCCCACCGGCCCCCGCGAACGCGGTCGGTAACCCGACCGGCCGCCTACAGCACGCCGAACTGTGAGGTCACCCACCGCACCGGGTCCACACACCGGAATGGGGCAATACCCCTGGCGTGCAGCCGATTTCCGGTTGGCGGATGCCCGAGCGCCGACACCGCGAAGTACCGGGTGGCCAGCCGCGCTCCGGCCGACGGGTTCTCCACGGCTGACACGATCGAGCCGCCGTGCAGACGGGCCAGCAGGCTGCGCACCTCCTGATCGAGCAGTTGGCCGTCGACATCGTCGTACTGCTTGCCGTCGGAGGTGTCCCGCAGGAAAGCCGCTCCCCCGTTGGACATGACCAACGCCCATTCCGAACCCTGCACGTCACGCAGGGCCCGCAGCACGTCGAACTTGGACAGGATCACCGCCAGCTTGGGCTGACCGGGATTGACTGCCACCAGCAGATTGCCCAGGACCGAGCGCGGCTCCCCGCCGCTGAACGGCTGCGGCGGCAGGAGATCCTGCAGTTGGTCACGGATGGCCTTGACCCGCAGCGGGTCGAACATGAAGAACACCGCGTCGGCGTGGCCGAAGAACTGGAAGGGCGGCGCGCGCAGGTCACCGTTCTCCAGGTCCTCGCCCGCCACGTCGCGCAGTACCAGGAACCGGCGCACACCGTGCCAGATCCCGATCGAAAACACCAGGGGTTCACGCTGATTCGGAGCTTGGGTGTGCACCGTCGGGGTGGGAGGGAGCAGGCCCCGCTGCACATACAGCGGGCCTTCGTAGTTGGTGGCGTAGTTCTGGGCAGTGGCCCGGGTGACCGGTTCCAACACCACACCGAACCGCTCGCAGAGCAATTCCAGCTGCTTGATCAGCACGGCGATGTAAAGGCTCTTGCCCGTCGCCCGCGCACCGGCCAGCGCGATGCAGATGGCGTGGCCCTCCCGGAAACCCTCGGGGAGGGTGAAATGGCAGACCGGGCAGATCTCCACAGCGGGCCCCTGCAACGCCCGGTTCGCCTCGGACACCGGAGGCGGCGGACCGTTGTACCCGGGAGATCGGGTCCAGGTGTACAGCGGCCCACAATCGGCGGGCGCGCCCACGTAGGTCGAGGCGACATCGTCGCGGTACCGGGTGCCGCCGGCCTGGGCCGGCAGGGTCCACAGATGGTTGTTGGGACTCAGCTGGGTGAAGCAACGCGGGCACTTGCTCATGTCAGCCCCGGCTCCCCCTCAGTCGTTCCGCCAGCGACGGATTCGCACCCCGCCGCGTCATCAGCCTGTCCACCATCTTCCGGTACCCGCGCATCGTCCCCTCAGAGGAATCACCCGACAACTGCGCCATCAACACCACCACGGATTCCGCGTCGGCGCCGCCCATCGTGGCAGCCACCTTTCCGGCCAACACGCCCGCGAGCTGCTCGACCGGGTCAGGGGCATAGGCGGCGGACTCCGCTGCCGCGTTGCGCAACAGACTGAGCGCCACCACCGTCACCGGCGCCAACTGGCCGCCGTCGACCAACGGTAGTACCCGGGCCACTGCCTGTGCGCCGCAACCGCTTTCAGCGGCCAAAGCGTTACAGGCCTGCGGATAGGGCTGGCCGGCGAGCACACCCAACAGCGCGAACGCCAGCAGCCGCACCGAGAAATCCGGGTGGACGGTCTGCGGTTCCACCTCGGCCAGCACCTGATCCCACAGCGGCGAGTACGCGCTCTGGTGGGTATGCAGGTACCGCTGCTGCAACCAGTTCCGCGGCTCGATGTGGCGGACCGCTGCGCAGGCCACCACCACGCCGTCGCCGTCGTCGTTGTCGTCGATCACCTTGCCGGCCAGCTGTTGCAGTGCCGCCGAGTCCGCGGCACCGAGAAGTGTGCGCACCGCGGCCCGGCCCGGCAGCTTGTCGGTACCGACCGCGAGCAGGAGATCCCGCGGATTCCAGACCGAGGCCGCCACGGTGGCCTCAAAGCTGTCCGGATCGGTGGTCCGCAGCCACCACAACTGCGCGCCGGCATCACCCGGATGCCGCGCTCCGCTCCGACGCGACCGGAGCCCGCGCAGGGCGGCGCGGATCCACACCGAATCCCAGGACTGGGCAGCGGAGAGTTCAGCCGGCTCGGGCACCGGGCCGGCCTCGGCCAGCCAGTCCAGCACGTCGTCGCCGATGACGCTGCCCTCGGCGTCGCCGTCGCGCAGCAACCAGGTGCCCAACGCCAGCCGCTCGGCGCCGCCGATCACCCCGCGCACCCGCGGATCGGCCAGACCGGGCAGCACACCGTCGGTCAGGGCGACCTGGAGTCGGTCATCTACAACCCCGGCCCGCAACAGCAGATCGACGACCCGTAGCAACCGGTCGGCGCCGTGCTGCCTGCCGCGGTCCAGCGCCGGTCCGATGGCCGCCCGCAACGACGAAGGTGTTGGTTTCCCGTGAAACGTTCTCGGCCCCAACGGGATTGGTCCGTCCTGCGCCATCCAGGCGTCGTCGACGATGGCCCGGGCGAAGTAGGTGGCATCGGCGTACGTCGCTCCGGCACCCTCCGGCAGTTCGTGCCGCGCCCGCCAGGCGTCGGCGGTGGTGACGCCCACCACAGCGGCGAGCACGTCGGCGATGATGTAGGCCGCGGCGGAGCCGACCAGTGCACCCGCCGGGGAATGCGCGGCGATCACCTCATGGGCCTCGGCCTGCGCGTCGGCGAACTCCGGGTTCCCGGCCACCGCCATCGCGATCGGCCAGGCCGGATGCAGCCCGTCATCGCGCACCTGGCTGGAATACGTGTCGATGTCATCGAGGGCACCGCGGGCCGACGCCACATCGAGCAGCACCACCTGCGCCATCACCGACCACCGGGTCACCTCGATCCGGTGCCCGCCCGCGGTGCGGTGCGGATCTCCGCCGAGCTCACCGAGCGACACGGTCTCGGATTCGCTGATCACCACCATGCCGGGTTCGACCGCGGAAAGGTCATCGAACGGCACCGCGCTCAGCACCTGGCCGTTGTGCGGCGCGACCTGCTCGGCACGGTCGAAGGTGGAGAAGCTCAGCCTCGCCGCGGTGCCCGGCGACATCAGGAAACTCACCAGACCGATCCACTGTGCCGCCGCATCCGGGGACTGCACACCGAGCACCACCGGCGGCCCGCCCGCGAGCGCCGCGGCCACCGCATCGAGGAGCGCGAACAGCGTGGCCAGCCGCCAGGTGGTGGTGTCCAGCGCGAACGCCACCACGCTGTCCTTGGTCACCGAGCTGCCCAGCTCCGGCAGGGTCGCCGGGAGTTCGGCACGGGCCACCGCGGCGGCGCCGTAAGGCTGCAGCCAGTGCGGTGACCGCCACCGTTCGATGGCCCGGCAGCGCGGGTGGGTGTCGGGCGCGCGGTCCAACAGCACGTGGGCGAACACGTTGCCCGGCCGGCCCGTACTGTCCGAGCCCGCCGGGAAGGTATGCCAGTACCCCGCGCCGCCGGGGACATCGCGGTACGCCAGCCGGCGCGGGCCCAGCTCGAGCTGCTCGGGGGTCGGGAAATCGGGCGTCTGGTCCACCGGCCGGAAGACCGTGTGGACACCGGCCATCAATGCCTGGGTCTCGGCGGGCGTGAGCCCACCGGTCGTTTCCTTGACCTGCCAGCCGCCGACGGTCCCGACGGCATCGAACGACGTGTAGGCGAGCTGGCCGTAGCGCGACGTCATAACACCGTCGCGGTGAGCTGCAAGGTCGGCGACGGCGGGTCCAACAGTGCGACGGTGCGCAACTGGAGTGGGTCGGTGATATTGAGGAAAAGCCGGATCCAGCCGTGCAGACCACTGACGTTGGCGGCCCACAGTTCGCCGGCTCCTGACGCCGTCGCCGCCGTCCAGCGCAGGTACTTGGACGGATGATCCGCCAGCTGGCCCTGCGCATCCAGCGGAGCGACGTCGACGGGCTGACCGTCATGCACACTCAACGGCATCCGCTGCGGATTGTTGACCAGAACGAACGCCGGCGAGCCCGGCACTTCGTACTCCGACCGCACGGCGACGGTGGCCGTCGTGGGGAACCCGCCGGGATCGCGACCGATCCGCACCGCGTACTGCAACCTCAACATGCCCGCGTACTCGATGCTGGCCACCGGCCCGGTCACCCTTCGGCCGCCGGAGAACGCCACCGGCGCGAGGTGCAGTGAACATCCGCCCACCGGGAGCGCACCGGTCAGGTGCATGCCACCGTACTTCTCGTAGTCCTCCAGGGAGATCTCGAAGGATCTGCCGGTCAGGCCGGACCGAGGGTCGTGACCCTTGGGCGCGAGAGTCACCACCACACCGGCCGCGCCGGCCGGCCATTCGAATGTCAGCACCTGCTTGTTGCAGTACTCGACGAGTTCGACTTCGCGGATGGTTCCGGTGTGTACCGCCGATACCGTGCGGCCGAGGACCGCCCGCCCGGCCAGGATCGTCACCGGCGTGACATAGGCCCGGCTCCACCCCTGGGGCCACGGCACCCCGGTCATCAGGGTGCGGGTGCTGCCGTCTGGTTGTGCCTGGTTGGCCGCCGGCTGCCGCAGGCGTAGGTCCGGCGCCAGCCCCACCTGCTCGAGGGCGTTCTCGGGAAGTTCGGTGGACACACTCCCCGCGCTCGGACCGGTCTGGCTGAGATAGATCGCGACCTCTGCTCCGGGAGCCGCCCAGGACACGTCGAACGACTCACCGTCGAAGGCGGTGTCCACCGAGATGTCGGTGACCGCGGCGAGCACCGCAGACACCTCCACGTCGGCGTCGACGGCTTCCGACAGCTGCACGCCCCCGTCGACGTCCACCGCGCACCGCACCCGGTAGCGGTAACGCATACCTCGGGCCGCCCCGGAGTCGACGAAACCGGTCCGGTGCTCGCCGTCGGCCAGGATCCGGTAGCGGGACTCGTCGATCGCGGGTGCGTCAGCCTCCTCGAGCGGGATGCGGTGCACGTGCACGGCGCTCGTCGCGGGCGGTGACGTCCACTTCCCGATCACCAGGCCGCTGTCCTCGCGGATGGACACATCACCGGGCGGTGCGACGAACACCCCACTGGCGTAGAGCACCGGCCGGGTGCTCAGGGCGTCCGCGCGGGACGTGCCGGTGATGACCCAGACCTGGTAGTAGCGCACGGGCCCGGTCAACGGCCGGTCGTCGCTGGCCGCCGACAACGGCGTCGCGGCGACGAGGTCAGCGTTCTCCGATGATCGGGGCGCCCGGTCCTCGGCGCTGACCACCCGGTACAGCACCACTCCCCCGTTGGCCTGATAATCCGGCCAACTCAATTCGACGACGCCGGGGCGGGACTCGCCGTGGCGGAAGGCAATCGGGTGCACGTCACCGGCCGTCGACGGCTGCTGCTTGTCGGGGGCCCGGGTCTCCAACTCGGCCAGTACCCGGGCCATCTCTTCGGCATGTTCTGCCACCGAACCGGGCAACATCTCGCGGATCTGCTCGACATCGGTGCGCCCCGACCGGAGCACGAGCCGCAGATGGGCTTCCTTAAAACTGCGCGCTGCGACCGCGCCGGAATCGACCAGTTGCTGACGCCAGGCCAGCAACGGCGCCAGCCGGGGATCCGCGTCGTCGGGATCGTCGACGGGATACAGATCGGGCATCAGAACACCAAATCCCCGCCGGACATGAGCGCTACGCGTCACGTGCTCCGGCAGCTCGAACAGCGCGAACTCCTGAGGTGCCGGGCCCACACTGGCCGACACACCCAGAAACGCTACCGCAGCAGCGGCCTGGTCACTGCCACATGGTGGGCCGGGCCGATGCGACATCACTGCACACACGGCATAAGTTCGGAACATGTCTCCTGCCGGCTCGTCGGACGCCGACCCGCTGCCTGCACGCCGCGTTGTCGGCGACACCGGCCTGATGCCCGCGGCGTTCATCGGCCACGGCAGCCCGATGAACGCGCTCGAGTCCAACCGCTTCACCACTGCCTGGCGCAGTTTCGGTCAGACCGTGCCGCGGCCGCGGGCGATCCTGGTGATCAGCGCGCACTGGTACATCAACGCCACCGCGGTCACCGCGATGCCGAGCCCACGGACCATCCACGACTTCTACGGATTCCCGCGTGAGCTGTTCGAGGTGCAGTATCCGGCGCCGGGGTTGCCAGAGCTGGCCGAGGAGGTCGGCGAGGTGGTGAAGCCGACGTGGGTGGGTGCCGACGTGGACAGCTGGGGCATCGACCACGGCACCTGGTCAGTACTGGTACACGCCTTCCCCGACGCGTCCATACCTGTTGTGCAACTGGCCATCAACGCCAACGAGCCGGCCGAGTACCACCTGCAACTCGGCGCCACGCTGGCGCCACTGCGTGAGCGCGGTGTGCTCATCGTGGGCAGCGGAAACATCGTGCACAACCTCGCCGGCATGGACCCCACCCAACCCGAAGACGGGTTTGCCTGGGCCAAGAGATTCGACGACGACGCCCGAGAACAACTCACCCACTCCCCCGCCGACGTCCTCGATCTCGCGGCACATCCGGACTACGCAGCCGCCGTTCCCACCCCGGACCACTTCATCCCGATACTGTACTTCGCCGGGCTGGCCGGTGCCGCACCAGATTCCGGGAGATCACTGGACACCCTGGTCACCGGCTACACCTACGGGTCGTTGTCGATGACGTCGTATGTACTGCGCTGAGGCAGCTCAATTCGTCGAACCCACGCTGAAAGGCACGCTATGGTGACGGGCGTGTTGAGCCATGATGAGCAGGTAAACCCCGTCGGGGTGTAGGCACACGTGCGCGGAATCATCCTGGCCGGCGGTTCCGGCACACGACTTCATCCGATCACCATGGGCGTCAGCAAGCAATTGCTGCCGGTGTACGACAAGCCGCTCGTCTACTACCCGCTGTCCACTCTGATCATGGCCGGCATCCGCGACATCCTGGTGATCACCACACCGGTCGATGCCCCGGCGTTCCAACGGCTTCTTGGGGACGGCTCGGCCTTCGGGGTGAACCTGACGTACGCAGTCCAACAGCAGCCCGAGGGCCTGGCTCAGGCATTCATCATCGGAGCCGAGCACATCGGCACCGATTCCGTGGCACTTGTGTTGGGCGACAACGTCTTCTATGGACCGGGCCTGGGCACGAGCCTGCGCCGGTTCCAAAATGTCAGCGGCGGAGCGATATTCGCGTACTGGGTGGCGAACCCGACGGCCTATGGCGTCGTCGAGTTCGACTCCAACGGGGCAGCGCTGTCGCTGGAGGAGAAGCCCGTCGTCCCCAAATCCCAGTACGCGGTGCCCGGGCTGTACTTCTACGACAACGACGTCATCGAGATTGCCCGGTCGCTGCGCAAGTCGGCCCGCGGCGAATACGAGATCACCGGCATCAACCAGACCTACCTGAGCCAGGGCCGACTCTCCGTCGAGGTACTGGCCCGCGGCACCGCGTGGCTGGACACCGGCACCTTCGACTCGTTGTTGGACGCCAGTGACTACGTCCGCACCATCGAACGCCGCCAAGGACTGAAGATCGGTGTGCCAGAAGAGATCGCGTGGCGGGAGGGCTACATCGACGATGCCCAACTGGCCGCACGCGCCAAAGAGCTGCCCAAATCCGGATATGGCGACTATCTACTGGAGCTTCTGGCGCGTAAGTAGGTGCGGATGCGCACCTACTTACGCGGCACCGGTCAGCGTTCGCCGTTGATCTTCTTGCCGATATCACCGGCGATTGAAAAGCCGGCCGTCACGATGTCACTGCTGCATGCCCGGACGTCGACGACCACATTGGCCCTCCGGGACACTCCGCGACTGCAGGTGATCGCATCGGCGGCCCCGCTGATGTCGGTGAAGATCGACATATTCAGGAACTCTTTGTCCTTATCCTCACCGTTGCCGGAGGTTTTCACCGTGTCGGTGCCCAGCCCGTCGTAGGTGGCGTTGATTGTCTTGTATCGGCACTCCTTCCAGTCGGAGGCCTGCTTCTGGAACGCCGCCTTTGCCGCCGCCTCGTCAGGGAACAACACCGCGGCCTGGACCATATGGAATCCCGTCCCGCCCTGCACAGTCTGGATCGCCACTCCCGTGTAGCCGGAATCGCCATATGTCGATTGCGCACCCGGAGCCCATACACCCGCGCAGTTCGGCGGTGTGACGGGGTCGGTGGACAGTGACGTCTCGACCGGCCCGGGCGTCAGTCCCGAAATATAAAGTCGCTTCTCGATCTCACTGGCCGACAGCAGCACACCCTCCAACTCCGACGCCTCCACGGTGCCGTCGGCGCCGGGCAGTGCCGCCGTTGCCGAGGTGGTGGCCGGACTCTTCGACGTCGTCTGGGTAGACCCCGACGGAGGTGCACTGGTGGTACCGGTCGCGACCGGACCATCACTCGTCTCATCGCTGCCACCGAGCTTGACTGCGACCAGGACGATCGCCAGCACCAAGACGACCACGCCGGCAATCGCGCCCCCGATGATCCACGGCCCCTTGTTGTTGTTGGGCGGCTGGCCGTACGGCGGGTTCATCATCGGCGGTGCGTTCCACGGACCGGGTTGACCGGCCTGCCATTGCCCGCCGGGCATCGGAGGCGGCGGATACGGCGATCCCTGCGGAGGCCCCTGCGGAGGGCCCGCCGGAAGCCAGGGTGACTGCGACGGGGCCGGCTCATTGCCAGGCCAGCCGCCACTGCCCTGGAACGGGTCGTTTCCACCAGGATTCATTTGTGCTCCATATCTTGTTGTGAACGAGCTCGAGCCACCTGCCCGCGTCGCCGGCCCGGTGTTCGCGAAAGGGCTTCGGCGGCGGGAGCTTCGGTGCCTTCTCCTGGTTCCCGGCTGAATTCCCCACGGGAAGGTATCGCTCGGTCCGCATGACGCGGACGCATCGCCAGAACTGCCCTCTGGTCCCCAAGATCCGGGCGTACGGGTCTTTGTCGAACGGATGCAGCGGGTCTCCCGTTGGCCACCACACGGATTGGCCGGCCACCCGCGCGATTGCGCCGGTTACGCACCGTGATCCGGTCGGCCGCTGCGCCGCCGCATATCGGACAGCGCAAAGGACCCCTCCAGTTCTTTGGTGCTCTCGACAGCCCGGACCACCCTAACCCTGCGGAACACCAGCTGAGGACACCAATCTGCCGATCCGATCTGGAACCTCGTTGCCGTCCCGCAAAGAAGTGTGATCGAAGCGTTGCCTGCGGATTTAGGCTTTTGTTCATGGGTGGGCGATGCGTGCCAATCCGGACTCGCTGCGTAATGCTGCGCGCGCTCACGTTGAAGTGAGTCAGTTTGTCTCAGGTCTGGGAGCGGGGCAACGACCATTGACACGCGTATGGATTCGAATCGCCGAAACGCTGGCGGGGCTGCTGTGCCTGGTGGGGTGCTCTGGCGCCGTGCGTAATCCGATATCCCCCGAGGAGGCGCGCCGCCAGGTTATCGATGTGTCCGGTCAGGTGATTGTGGATCTCGGCGCCGAGGTGGCTGACGCGAGGTTCGGCTACGACTCGTGCAATGACTCCGGCAAACCACCGTTCCAGGGCCACAGCAGGCTCAAGTTGTGGATGCCCGGAGCCGACCGGTCGCGTGACGTTTCATCGGACTCGGTGCTGAATAGATTGCGACAATACGGTTGGCAGATCGATCCCGACTTTCATTCCCACGCCACCACATTCAAGCGCGACGCGGTCGATGTGAGTGTGTGGGTGATACCGCCGCCCGAGCCCGACCAGCCACCCGTTGCTCACAGATGATCGACGTGTTGGGCGAATGCCGCGACAATTTCGACCATCGCAGCAACCAGACAAACTCGCTGTCGGAAGACATCAAGGGAGAACTGGCCTCCGGTTAGAGGTACAGAAATCGATTAGCGCGCAACGGGTCCGTTCCTGAGACTCAGGGCGGCTCCACTTTTGTCCTGGACCGTGCGTGGAGCGGCTCGGAGCTAGAGGCGCCGCGACGACTGGGTGCCGGCCACCGGCCACGAGATATGCGGCGGGGACGAAGCCATCGCCCTGCGCGTCGATAGAAGGAACGGACAGCACCAGCGGCAGACGCCGGGAAGTCTGAAGTTCGAACCTCGCGCGACGATGCCCGGCCTTCGGCGGCGGCCCGCACGCGCCGAACGCACTGGGTCTACCCCACCAAACACAAAGGCCGCGAACCCAGTTGGGTTCGCGGCCTTTGAGTTGCAGTTCGTAGAACCGCTCTCTGTGGGCGAAGGGGGACTTGAACCCCCACGTCCCGAAGGACACTGGCACCTGAAGCCAGCGCGTCTGCCATTCCGCCACTCGCCCGAATGACCGAGGCAGCGTAACACTGCGAGCGCGCCGTTCCCAAACCAGCCGATCAGCGGGCCGATCAGGCGGCCGTCAAACTGTCAGAAAACCCTTAACCTCATCTAGATCAGGTCACTGACCTGCATCGATCGAATTCTCAGAGTTCTGTTGGTCCCGCATTACGGCACCAGGCCGATACCATGCTTGTGAGCAGTGTGGCCAGAGCGACACGCGGGAGCACGGGTGGCCGTGCCGAGGCGACGTACGACAACGAGAAAAGGCGGGCGGTGACATGGGTCTGGTCGACCGCATCGAACGCAAACTCGAGTCAACCGTCGGCGATGCGTTCGCCCGGGTCTTCGGCGGCTCGATTGTGCCCCAGGAAGTAGAGACGGCGTTGTGCCGGGAAGCCGAGTCCCGAGCCCGTACGGTGGCCGGTGGACAAGTTTTGGCACCGAACGACTACGTAATTACGCTCAGTGGCACTGACTATCAGAAAGTAAGCGCCGATACTGACCTGACCTCGACCGCGTTCGCCAAACATCTGGGGGGATTCATTCGTGATCAGGGGTGGCAAACGTATGGTGATGTGGTCGTTAGATTCGAGCAATCACCGAACTTGCACACCGGACAGTTCCGCGCACATGGCGCGGTTAACCCCGATTCGACCGCTGGCGAATCCGCGCGAGCCCAAGGCGACCATGCGTTCACCGCAGAATCAGGAGAACCACCTATGACCGATAACCCGAATTACCGCGGCGGCCAGGGACAAGGGCGGCCCGGCGACGATTATTACGACGACCGTTACGGCCACCCGCAGGATGACCCCCGTGGTGGGCAGTACCCGCCGGATCAAGGCGGCTACCCCCCGCAGGATCAGGGTGGTTACCCTCCGCAGCGCGGCGGCTACGGCGGCGACCGCGGTGGCTACCCCGACCAGGGCGGCTACCCCGATCAAGGCGGCTACCCCGACCAGGGCGGCTACCCCGACCAGGGTGGTTACCCCGATCAAGGCGGCTACCCGGACCAGGGTGGCTACCCTCCGCAGTCCTACGAGCAGCAGCGCCCGCCCGCCGGCTACGGCGGCCAGCAAGGTGGCCAGCCGGGCGGTGGTTATGACCGCGGCTACGGCGGCCAGCCGGGCGGTGGCTACGGCCAGCCCCCGCAGGCCCCGCAGGGTGGCCAGCCCGGTTACGGCGGCGGCGGTGACTACGACTACGGACGTCAGGACCCCCGGCAGGGCGGCGGCTACCCGGAGCAAGGTGGCGGTTACCCCGAGCAGGGCGGCTACGGCGGCGGCGGCGGACAGTCTTACGGACGTCAGGACTACGGCCAGCCGCAGGATTACGGCCGCGGCTACGCCGAGCCTCAGCAGGGCGGCGGCTACGCGGAGCCGGGCTACGGCGACGCCGCAGGTTATGGCGAGCAGGGCGGCTTCGGCGGCGGCGACTACGGCGCACCGCAGGGTGGCCAGCCCGGTTACGGTGCCCAGCCGGGCGGCTACGGCGGCGGTGACTATGCCGCAGGCGGCGCTGCAGTCACCCTGCAACTCGACGACGGCAGTGGCCGCACCTACCAGCTCCGTGAAGGTGCCAACGTGATCGGCCGCGGTCAGGACGCACAGTTCCGTCTGCCCGACACCGGGGTGTCACGCCGGCATCTCGAGATCCGGTGGGACGGCCAGGTCGCGTTGCTGTCAGACCTCAACTCCACCAACGGCACCACGGTGAACAACGCACCGGTGCAGGAGTGGCAGTTGGCCGACGGTGACGTGATCCGGCTGGGCCATTCCGAGATCATCGTGCGCGTGCACTGAGCGTCTGAGACCGGACACACCTGAGTGGCAAGCACCCCGCTTCGCCCTCACGGCGAACGCCGTCCAAGTATCGTGACGTTGCCGACGGTAGCTGAGCGATACCAGTGGGGCGGATACGGAGAGGACGTCAGATGCAGGGGTTAGTGCTGCAACTGACGCGTGTCGGATTCCTCCTGCTGCTGTGGCTGTTCATCTGGTCGGTGCTGCGCATCCTGCGGACCGATATCTATGCGCCCACGGGCGCTGTGATGGTGCGCCGGGGGTTGGCTCTCCGCGGCTCTCTGCTGCCGAGTCGGGACCGACGCCACATCGCGCGGCAATTGGTGGTCACCGAGGGAGCACTGGCCGGTACCCGCATCACGTTGGGTGCCCAGCCGGTGCTGATCGGCCGTGCCGACGACTCCACTCTGGTGCTCACCGATGATTACGCTTCGACGCGCCACGCCCGGCTCTCGCCACGAGGTTCGGAGTGGTACGTCGAGGACCTAGGATCGACCAACGGCACATACCTTGACAGGGCGAAGGTGACAACAGCGGTAAGGGTTTCGAT
Source organism: Mycolicibacterium arcueilense (assembly GCF_058536225.1). NCBI lineage: Bacteria > Bacillati > Actinomycetota > Actinomycetes > Mycobacteriales > Mycobacteriaceae > Mycobacterium > Mycolicibacterium arcueilense. Next base: position 96,937 of record NZ_JBZTYL010000012.1, on the reverse strand, counting down.
CGGGACGCCGGTCCGAATCGGTAAGACGGTAATCGAGTTGCGTCCGTGACGCCGCGCACGCGAGGAGCAGATCGGATACTGCGCATGCGAGGAGCACGAGAAACAACATGACCCTCGTACTCCGATATGCCGCGCGCAGTGATCGCGGGCTGGTTCGCGCCAACAACGAAGACTCGGTGTACGCCGGGGCGCGGTTGCTGGCACTGGCCGACGGCATGGGCGGCCACGCCGCAGGTGAAGTGGCCTCACAACTGGTCATCGCGGCACTCGCCCACCTCGACGACGACGAACCCGGCGGCGACCTGCTGGGCAAGCTCAACACGGCCGTCGCCCAGGGCAATGCCGCGATCGCGGCACACGTCGAGGCCGACCCTGAACTCGAGGGTATGGGCACGACACTCACCGCGATCCTGTTCGCGGGGAACCGGCTCGGGCTGCTCCACATCGGCGATTCCCGGGGATACCTGCTCCGCGATGGCGAGCTCACCCAGATCACCAAGGACGACACCTTCGTCCAGACCCTGGTCGACGAAGGCCGGATCACCGCCGAGGAGGCCCACAGCCATCCGCAGCGCTCGCTGATCATGCGGGCACTGACCGGCCACGAGGTCGAGCCGACCCTGATCATGCGCGAGGCCAAGGCAGGCGATCGCTACCTGCTCTGCTCGGACGGTCTGTCTGATCCGGTCAGCCACGAGACCATCCACGAGGCCCTCCAGATCGAGGACGTCGCCGAGAGCGCCGACCGGTTGATCGAGTTGGCGCTGCGCGGCGGCGGACCGGACAACGTGACGGTGGTGGTCGCCGACGTCGTCGACTACGACTACGGGCAGACCCAGCCGATTCTGGCCGGCGCGGTGTCCGGGGACGACGACCAGAGCGCGCCGCCCGACACGGCTGCCGGACGGGCTTCTGCGTTCAACCCGCGCCGCAACGAGCCCAAGCGCGTGGTCCCCCAGCCGGCCGAGCCGGACCGCAAGCCACGGTCACGGCGCCGGATCCTGATCGCGGCCGTACTGCTGGTGCTGGTGCTCATCTGCGGGCTGGCCGTCGGACGGCAGATCATCCGCAATAACTACTACGTCGCCGAACACGACGGCACGGTGTCGATCATGCGCGGGGTGCAGGGCTCGTTTCTGGGCATCTCCCTGCAGGAGCCGTACCGCCTGGGCTGCTTGAACGCCCGCAACGAACTGTCGCTGATCGGCGTTGACGAGGACCGGAGCCGGCTCGACTGCCGGTTGATGGCGGTCGACGACCTGCGTCAGTCCGAGCGCACCTCGGTGTCGGCCGGCCTGCCCGGCGGCACGCAAGACGAGGCCATCAAGCAGATCAACGACCTGGCCCACGGCTCCGTCCTGCCGGTGTGTACACCGCGCACCGCGCCGACGACGTCGAAGCCCGCCCCGCCGCCCAGTCCGTCGCCGTCACCCACTCCGGGTGCCGCGCCGACACCGACTCCGGCACCTGGCGCCGAGACGCCGGCACCCGAGACACCTGCGCCTGAATCCTCGGCGCCAGGGACCGCCGTTGTGCCGGCCCCGGTGCTACCGACACCGTCCCCGACCGTCACCGCATTGCCGCCCCCATCACAAGAACCGGGGAAGAACTGCCGAGCCGTGTCATGACGACTCAACCCCAGTCGCCGGTTACCGTCATGCCGCCGCTACCCAATCGGCGCAACGCGGAACTTCTGCTTCTGGGGTTCGCGGCCTTCATCACCACCATCGCGCTGCTGATCGTCGAGGCCAACCAGGAGCAGGGTCTGAGCTGGGACCTGGTGGGCTACGTCGTCACCTTCATCGCCCTGATGGGCGTCGCCCACCTGGCCATCCGGCGGTTCGCGCCGTATGCCGACCCGCTGCTGCTGCCGGTCGTGGCGCTGCTCAACGGGCTGGGCCTGGTGATGATCCACCGGCTGGATCTCGCCAAGGGTGAAACCGCAACGGATGGGCTCGGTGGCACCGCCAGCCAGCAGATGACGTGGCTGCTGATCGGCGTGATCGGCTTCTCCGTCGTGGTGGCGTTGCTGACCGACCACCGCATGCTGGCCCGGTACGGGTACATCTGTGCGCTGACCGGCCTTGTGCTGCTTGTGATTCCGGCATTGCTGCCGACGAGATACTCCGAGCAGTACGGCGCGAAGATCTGGATCCAGTTCCCCGGCTTCTCGATTCAGCCCGCCGAATTCTCCAAGATCCTGCTGCTGATCTTTTTCGCCGCGGTGCTGGTGGCCAAGCGCGATCTGTTCACCAGTGCGGGGAAACACTTCTTCGGACTCGATCTGCCGCGCCCCCGTGACCTGGCTCCCCTGCTGCTGGCCTGGGCTGCCTCGGTGGGCGTGATGGTCTTCGAAAAAGACTTGGGCACTTCCCTTCTGCTGTATGCCTCGTTCCTCGTACTCGTCTACGTGGCTACCGAGCGGCTCAGCTGGGTGGTGATCGGGCTGACCCTCTTCGCCGCGGGAAGCGTTGTGGCATACCAGGTTTTCGGCCATGTCCGAGTGCGGGTCGAGACCTGGCTCGACCCGTTCGCCGATCCCGATGGCGCCGGCTATCAGATGGTGCAGTCCCTGTTCAGCTTCGCCACCGGCGGCATCTTCGGCACCGGTCTGGGCAACGGACAACCCGGCACGGTGCCCGCCGCAGCCACCGACTTCATCATCGCCGCGATCGGCGAGGAGCTCGGATTGGTCGGGCTCGCAGGCGTTCTCATGCTCTACACGATCTTCATCATCCGCGGCATGCGCACCGCGATCGCGGTGCGTGACAGCTTCGGCAAGCTGCTCGCCGCCGGCCTGTCCGCCACCCTGGCCATCCAGCTGTTCATCGTCGTCGGAGGTGTCACCAAGCTGATTCCCCTGACCGGGCTGACCACCCCGTGGATGTCCTACGGGGGATCATCGCTGCTGGCCAACTACATCCTGCTGGCCATCCTGGTGCGCATCTCGCACTCCGCGCGCCGGCCGATCACCACCACACCGGCGCCCAACCCCACCCCGATCGCAGCGGCCAGCACCGAGGTGATCGAGAAGGTATGAACACCTCCCTGCGCCGGGTGGCAGTCACGATCATGGTGCTGATCGTGCTGCTGTTGGCGAACGCCACGATCACCCAGGTCTTCACCGCCGACGGGCTACGCGCGGACCCGCGCAACCAGCGGGTACTGCTCGACGAGTATTCGCGCCAGCGGGGCCAGATCACCGCAGGCGGCCAGCTGCTGGCCTATTCGAAGGCCACTGACGGCCGGTTCCGCTTCCTGCGGGTCTACCCCAACCCCGAGGTGTACGCCCCGATCACCGGGTTCTACTCGCTGGGCTATTCCAGTACCGGGCTGGAGCGGGCCGAAGACACCATCCTGAACGGCTCCGACGAGCGCCTCTTCGGCCGCCGGCTTGCCGATTTCTTCACCGGCCGCGACCCACGCGGTGGCAACGTCGACACCACCATCAACCCGCAGGTGCAGCAGGCCGCCTGGGATGCGCTGCAGCACGGCTGCAACGACGGCCCCTGCAAGGGCTCTGTGGTGGCCCTGGAGCCCTCGACGGGCAAGATCCTTGCCATGGCGTCGTCTCCCTCGTACGACCCCAACCAGCTCGCCACACACGATCTGGGCGCCCAGAGCCAGGCCTGGCAGCAGTTGCGCGACAACGAGCAGTCCCCACTTCTCAACCGCGCCATCTCGGAGACCTACCCGCCGGGCTCGACGTTCAAGGTGATCACCACCGCCGCGGCCCTTCAGTCCGGCGCCACCCCGGACACCCAGCTGACCGCGGCGCCGCGGATCCCGCTGCCCGACAGCACCGCGACGCTGGAGAACTTCGCCGGGTCCTCATGCGGCCCCGGTCCCACCGCGACGCTGCGCGAGGCGTTCGCCAGATCGTGCAACACCGCTTTCGTTCAGCTGGGCCTCAATACGGGTGCCGACAAACTCAAGTCCACCGCCCAGGCGTTCGGACTCGACGAAGCGCCGCCCACCATCCCGCTACAGGTGGCCGAATCGACCACCGGCCCGATTTCGGACGCGGCGGCACTGGGTATGTCCAGCATCGGGCAACGGGATGTCGCTTTGACACCCCTGCAGAATGCGCAGGTGGCCGCCACCATTGCCAATGACGGGATCGCGATGCGCCCGTATCTTGTGGATAGCTTAAAAGGACCCGACCTGGCCACGATCGCCACCACCGCCCCCGCCCAGGAGCGCCGGGCGGTGTCACCCCAGGTCGCAGCTACACTTACGGACTTGATGGTCGCCGCCGAGCAGGTGACTCAGCAGAAGGGAGCCATCGCCGGCGTGCAGATCGCTTCTAAGACCGGTACGGCAGAGCACGGGACCGACCCCCGTAACACTCCGCCGCATGCCTGGTACATCGCATTCGCACCGGCCAGCGACCCCAAGGTCGCGGTCTCGGTGTTGATCGAGGACGGCGGGGACCGGTTGTCGGCCACCGGCGGCGCACTCGCCGCCCCGATCGGACGTGCCACCATTTCGGCGGCACTGCGGGAGGGTTCATGAGTCCGCGAAGGCGACTCGTAGGAGGCGAGCCATGAGCCCGCGCGTTGGAGTCACGCTGTCCGGGCGTTACCGGCTGCAGCGGCTGATCGCCACGGGCGGCATGGGTCAGGTCTGGGAGGCTGTCGACTCCCGGTTGGGCCGGCGCGTCGCGGTCAAGGTACTCAAGGCCGAGTTTTCGACCGATGCCGAGTTCGTCGAGCGCTTCCGGGCCGAGGCTCGCACGGTGGCCATGCTCAACCACCCCGGCATCGCCAGCGTGTACGACTACGGCGAGACCGAGCTCGACGGCGAGGGCCGCACGGCGTACCTGGTGATGGAGCTGATCAACGGCGAGCCGTTGAACTCGGTGATCAAGCGCACCGGCCGGTTGTCGCTGCGCCACGCCCTGGACATGCTCGAGCAGACGGGCCGCGCCCTGCAGGTGGCCCACACCGCGGGCCTGGTGCACCGCGACGTCAAGCCCGGCAACATCCTGATCACCCCGACCGGTCAGGTGAAGCTGACCGACTTCGGTATCGCCAAGGCGGTCGACGCCGCCCCGGTCACCCAGACCGGCATGGTGATGGGCACCGCCCAGTACATCGCGCCCGAACAGGCCCTTGGCCATGACGCCACCGCGGCCAGCGACGTGTACTCGCTGGGAGTCGTCGGCTACGAATCTGTTTCCGGCAAGCGGCCGTTCACCGGCGACGGTGCGCTGACGGTCGCGATGAAGCACATCAAGGAGACCCCACCGCCGCTGCCCGCCGATCTGCCGCCCAACGTGCGCGAGCTGATCGAGATCACCCTGGTGAAGAACCCGGGGATGCGTTACAAGTCGGGTGGACCCTTCGCCGACGCGGTCGCCGCGGTGCGCTCCGGTCGTCGTCCCCCGCGTCCCAACCAGGCTCCGACGCTCGGTCGGGCCGCCCCGGCGGCGGTTCCGTCGGCCGCGCAGGCTCGCGCCGCAGCGGACCTCAGCGGCCGCACCCCGGTGACCGCTACGCGAGCCAGGCCGACCACGGCCGCACACCGGCCCGCGCCCGCCCCGCGACGTACGTTCTCGTCGGGTCAACGTGCCCTGCTGTGGGCCGCCGGGGTACTCGGCGCGCTGGCAATCGTGATTGCCATCCTGATCGTCCTCAATGCTCAGGACCGCAAGGATCAACCCCCGCCCACCGTCACCGACACGGTGACCCAGACGACGCCCTACCAAACGCCGGCAGCGTTGCCGGACCTGGCATTCCACGCGATCGTGCCCAGGGGAGCCGCCGTTCAGGTTGTCCCGAAAGCACCAGAACAGATACTGCAATGACGACGCCTCAGCATCTCTCTGACCGATATGAACTCGGTGAAATCCTCGGCTTCGGCGGCATGTCCGAAGTTCACATCGCACGCGATACGCGGTTGCACCGCGATGTCGCGGTCAAGGTCCTGCGCGCCGATCTGGCCCGCGATCCCAGCTTCTACCTACGTTTCCGCCGGGAAGCGCAGAACGCGGCCGCGCTGAACCATCCCGCCATCGTGGCGGTGTACGACACGGGCGAGGCCGAGACGCCCAATGGGCCGCTGCCCTACATCGTCATGGAGTACGTCGACGGTGTCACGCTGCGCGACATCGTGCACACCGAGGGTCCGATCCCGCCGAAGCGCGCGATCGAGATCATCGCCGACGCCTGCCAGGCGCTGAACTTCAGCCACCAGCACGGCATCGTGCACCGCGACGTCAAGCCGGCCAACATCATGATCAGCAAGGCCAATGCTGTGAAGGTGATGGACTTCGGTATCGCGCGGGCCCTGGCCGATACCGGCAACAGCGTCACGCAGACGGCTGCGGTGATCGGCACCGCGCAGTACCTGTCGCCCGAGCAGGCCCGCGGGGAAACCGTCGACGCTCGTTCCGACGTGTACTCACTGGGCTGCGTGCTCTACGAAATCCTCACGGGCGAACCACCTTTCATCGGTGACTCCCCGGTGGCGGTGGCCTATCAGCATGTCCGGGAGGATCCGGTCCCGCCGTCGAGCCGGCACACGGGCATCTCTCCCGAACTCGACGCCGTCGTGCTCAAAGCCCTGGCGAAGAATCCGGACAATCGCTATCAGACCGCGGCCGACATGCGCACGGATCTGATCCGCGTACACAGCGGCGAGGCCCCCGAGGCACCCAAGGTGCTCACCGAGTCCGAGCGGACGTCGATGATGAACTCCGGGCCGATGCTCACCCAGGGCGGCGGTGCACCCACCCAGAACCTGGTGGTGCCTCGTCCCGCCGACCGCAACGCCTCGCTGGCCCGTTGGCTGATCGCCGTCGCGGTACTGGCGGTGCTGACCGTCGTGGTGACGGTCGCGATCAACATGTTCGACGGCAAGCCACGCGACGTGCAGGTGCCCGACGTGAGTGGCCAGCGTTCGGCGGATGCCATTGCCACGCTGCAGAACCGCGGCTTCAAGACGCGCACCGAGGGCAAGGAAGACAACAAGGTTCCGCCGGAGTACGTGATCGGCACCGACCCGTCGGCCAACAGCATGGCGGCCGCCGGCGATGAGATCACCGTCAACGTCTCTCGCGGGCCCGAGCAGCGGGTGGTCCCCGACGTCGCCGGTCTCTCCCCGAGCCAGGCCCGGCAGAAGCTCAAGGACGCCGGCTTCGAGAAGGTCAAGGAGTCGGCGAGCCCGTCGACTCCTGAGCAGAAGGGCCGCGTGCTGGCGACGAACCCGCCGGCCAACCAGACCGCGGGCATCATCTACGAGATCACGCTCGTGGTGGGTTCGGGCCCGGAAGACACCGCGGTTCCCGACTGCAAGGGTCAGAGCGCCGACGTGTGCAAGCAGATTCTGACCGCGTCGGGGTTCACCAACACGGTGGTCATCGACATCGACAACACCGCGCCCTCGGGGCAGGTGGTGGATACCGAGCCCACCTCCGGTACGTCGGTTCCCAAGGACACCCCGATCCAGATCCACGTATCCAAGGGCAACCAGTTCGTCATGCCCAACCTGGTCGGACAGTTCTGGGATGACGCCTACCAGCGTCTGAGCGCGCTGGGTTGGACCGGCAACCTGGACAAGGGGCCGGACGTACGCGACAGCGGTCAGCGCACCAACGCCGTGGTCACCCAGAGTCCGCCGGCCGGGACCGGGGTGAATCGCGGGGCGAACATCACGCTGAGCTTCGCGTCGTAGCCGCCGCTACGGCGCTGGCCACCTCGGCCTCGAGCGCGGCCACCAGACGTTCCTCCGGGGCGGCACCGCAGACGCCGAGCCAGTTGGCCAGCATGCGGTGTCCGCCCTGGGTCAGGATCGACTCCGGGTGGAACTGCACGCCGTGGATGGGGAGTTCGGTGTGCCGCACCGCCATGATCACTCCGCTGTCGGTCTGCCCGATCACCTCGAGCACATCCGGCACGGTCTCGGGCAGGATCGTCAACGAGTGATAGCGGGTCGCGGTGAACGGGTCGGGAAGGCCCTTGAGCACCCCCGCATCGGAGTGGTGCACCACGCTGGTCTTGCCGTGCAGCAGTTCGGGTGCGCGGTCGACGGTGCCGCCGAAGGCAACCCCGATGGCCTGATGACCCAGGCAGACACCGAGTAGGGGAGTACCTGCCGCGGCGCACGCGTGTACCAGCGGGATCGTGGCGCCGGCCCGCTCGGGGGTGCCGGGGCCGGGGCTGAGCAGGACGCCGTCGAAGTCGGCCGCCACCTTGGCGAGGTCGGCGTCGGTGGCCAGCCGCTGATCGTCATTGCGCCAGACCTGCGCGTCGACCCCGAGCTGACCCAGATACTGGACCAGGTTGAACACGAAGCTGTCATAGTTGTCGACGACCAGAACCTGCATCGGCCCAGGTTACCGGCTCAGTAACCGACAGGGCCCGCGGGTTTCGCGTAGCGCATCCGCACCGGCTCGGTGTGCCCGGTCAGCTCTACCTCGGCCCGAGGCTCCTCGACATAGCCCAAACCGAAGCGCACCACGTACTGCTTGTACAGGGTGACCAGTGGGGCGGCCGCGAGGGCGGCCTGCATGGCCGGGGCGTCGCCGATCGCGGTGATCACGTAGGGCGGGCTGTAGGTACGGCCGTTGAGCAGCAGGGTGTTGCCGACGCAGCGGGGCGCCGAGGTGGCGATGATGCGTTGGTCCTGCATCTGGATGCCCTCGGCACCCGCACTCCAGAGTGCGTTCAGGACGGCCTGGATGTCCTGTTGATGCACCACTAGGTCATCCGGGGAAGCGTCGCGCGGGAATCGGCCCTGGGCGTCGCGTTGGGCATCGTTGAGCGTGACCACCAGGCCCGGCCCACGCATGGGCACAGTGCCTGCGTCGACGGCCAACTGGGCCGAACGTCGGGTGATGGCCTCGAGCGCCGCGTGCGAGCCGGGTGATCCACCGTGATGGCTGTCGATCTCGGTGGCCAGCGAATCGCGCTGGGCCGTCAGCCGGTCGACGGACTGTTGGGCTTCGCGGACCAGGTCGACGAGTCGGGGAGCGTCGCTGCGGCGAATCTCGTCACCGCCGGAGACCCCGTGGGTGGCGGCCAGCAGCAAGCCGGCGGCCAGGCAGACCACCGGGACGCCGAAGCGCCAGGGTGAACGATCCGGTTGGTCCATCGCAGTCTCTCCTGGACGTGCAGCTACGTTAGGCTCGTGAGGCATCCTGCCTCATCGTCGCACCGTGTGACGCCGACTGTCCGCGAAGGTACCCATGCCCAAGTCCAAAGTCCGTAAGAAGAACGATTTCACCATCAAGCAGGTGAGCCGGACTCCGGTCAAGGTGAAAGCCGGACCGTCGAGTGTGTGGTTCGTCGCGCTGTTCATCGGTCTCATGCTGTTCGGCCTGTTGTGGCTGCTGGTTTTCCAGCTCGCCGCGACCAACCCGGTGGACACCCCGTCCTTCCTTCAGTGGATGGCCGATATGGGTCCGTGGAACTACGCGGTCGCCTTTGCCTTCATGATCACCGGGCTGTTGCTCACGATGCGCTGGCGCTGATCGGAGAGCGGACGATAATGAATTCATCTTACGTTTTCAGCGTTTCCAGCTCAGCAACGCCGGCGATGCTCAATCACATCGTTGTGATTCATCCCCATTGGGGATAGCACCTGTGGATAACTCCATTAGTCGCGGTAAGAGGGTGTGAAGAACCCGTGCAGCAAACTCATTGGAGCCCACCGGCCGCTGGAGTCGCAGGTTGCGCCATAGCCGGACTAGCGATGGCTATCGCAGCTGTGACCGTGATCACAGACCCGCCTGGACGTGTTCTTGCCGGCATAGCTGGGGTGGGATTGCTCACGTTCGCAACATTGTCGTGGCGGGCCCGGCCGAAACTGGCAATCAACCAAGACAGTCTCATCGTCGCCAGTTGGCTGCGGACCCGGACATATCGCCGCGATGAGATCCGGAAGATCCGCATCACCGAGTTCCGCCGCATCGCTCGCAAGGTCCGCCTGCTCGAGATCGACACGATCGATGACCGGCTGGAAGTCCTCACGCGGTGGGATCTGGGAACAGACCCCCTCGACGTCCTCGACACGCTCACCCAGGCCGGTTTCTCGACCGGGTAGGCCCGGTAAAGGAAGCACCCCACACAACACGCGACGCCCCCGAGACCCGGGGGCGTCGCGCATTGGTATGTGCGGGGGAGGACCCGTTATGACACGGTGATCGATTCCACGACGACCGGATCGGTCGGGCGGTCGGAGCGATCGGTCGGGGTGGAGGCGATCGCGTCGACCACCTTCTGCGACTCGGGGTCGACGACCTCACCGAAGATGGTGTGGCGCCGGTTCAGGTGCGGCGTCTTGCCGACCGTGATGAAGAACTGTGAGCCGTTGGTGCCCGGGCCGGCGTTGGCCATGGCCAGCAGGTAGGGCTTGTCGAACTGGAGCTCAGGGTGGAACTCGTCGGCGAACTTGTAGCCGGCGTCGCCACGGCCGGTGCCGGTCGGGTCGCCGCCCTGGATCATGAAGCCGTCGATCACCCGGTGGAAGATGACGCCGTCGTAGAACGGACCGGAGGTACCGCCCGAGGCGTTCTCGGTGGTGTAGTCCTTGGTGCCCTGCGCCAAGCCGACGAAGTTGGCCACGGTCTTGGGAGCGTGGTTTCCGAACAGTGCGATCTTGATGTCGCCGCGGTTGGTGTGCAGTGTCGCCGTCGCGGTCTGAATGGGGCTCGTCACGGCTACTCAGTCTGCCATCCCGGTTCGCGGCGAGGGTCAGATACCCCACCAAGCGCCCCAGACTCCCGCAGAGATGGCAGTCTGGATCTCAGCCGACAGATGGCCCACCCCGGTCCGTCGCCAGTGTCCCGCCAGTGCCCAGAAAGGTGCCAGATGACCGCGAACGTCGATACCCGGTTGGCCCCCCGTCAGCGCCTAGCCCGCGGCTTGAAATACAGCACTGTCGGTCCGGTCGATGTCACCCGCGGCGTGGTGGGTCTGAGCGCGAACACCGTGTCCGCCGTCGCCGCCGGGCTGCGTAAGCGCTACGACTCGGGCAAGCTGCGCCGTCAACTCGCCGCCGCCGCGGGAGCGGTGGCCGCGCTGCCCGAGGTACTTCAAGAGGCAGCGGCAGCGCCCGAGCCCAAACGACGTCGCCGCCGGTTGGTACTCGCCGGGGTCGCCGCGGCAGTCCTCGCCGGTGGGGCCGTGACGTTCTCGATCGTGCGGCGGTCTACCCGACCCGAGCCCTCTGCGCTGCCGCCCAGCGTCGAGGTCAATCCGAAGCCCTGACGCCGCAGCGCCCGGCTATTCGTTGAATTGCGCCTCGGCCGGGTCGCACACCTTCCACACACCCGATTCCTTGCGTAGGTACAGCGAACCGGAGTGGTCGGAGTTCGGTCGCAGGAATTGGACCTGCGCCACATCGTCTTTCACCGTGACATCGGTGACTTCGAACGGCTGGCCGTTGTCCTTCGCCCCCGGGCCAGAGTCCGCAGGATCGAAGCCGTCACCGTCGGTGACCAGGTCATGCTCTTCCTGACAGAGCGTCGCCAGCATCTTGTCCTGATCCTGGGTATCTATCGCGTCCGCGAATTGGGAAGCGACGTCCTTGATCGCCCCCTTTTCCCGACTCGACGAGAACCACATCCAACCGCCGACACCACACGCGATCAGTAGCACCGGCACGGCGATCGCCAACGCGATCAACAACTTCGACTTTCCCCGACTCTCATCGGGCTGCTGCTGATTTCCCTGCCAGGGTTGCGGAAATCCCGACTGCGGAAACCCGTAGACCGGCGGAACGTTGCCCAGCACCGGGTATCCCGATGGGGGATAGCTCGGTGGCTGCCCGTAATCCGTTGGCGGATAGGGCTGTTGCGGCGTCCCCCAGTCCGGCGCGCCTGGATGGTTCGGGTCACCACCAAACGGTGACGTCGGTCCTGTCATCACACATCCAACCGGGTTGAGTCGATCCGTCGGTACCGCTGCGGCATGATCAACTCCGCTTTGCCCTTCGAGGTCAATTCGGCGGCCACCTGATCGGAGTCGATCTCCACCCGACTCACTCTCCGTTGGCCGTGACGAGGTTGTTGATGATGTCCCGCAGCTGATTTCGGGTCTCGTTCTGTAGCTGCATCTGTTTTCCCGCCCAGTTCCGGTCGGGCTCGGGCAGCATGCGTGCGGCGCTGCCCGAATTCTCGGCGGTGTTCGCGGTCCACGACATCCACCGGTAGTTCAGCGGTGCCTGCGACAGCAGAAACATCTGATCTGAAGTCAACTTCAGGAAACCCGGAAGCTTGATCAGCTCCGCCAGCGGAACGATGTGGTCGGGCGTGACTTTCGCGTCGCCGGCCGGTGTCTCTCCGATCTTCTGCCCCGGGTAGACCGGGTCGGGGGCTCCTGCCGGCGGCGCGGCTACACCGGCGAGGCGGACGTCTTTCGGCACGCTCCTCGGGTTGTCTCCGCGCAGCGCTTCGTACAGTGGCCGCTCGGGCGCGCCCTTGGGGACGGTTTCCCGGTCTCCCTTGCGGACGGACTGCGGCTGATAGCCCGCGGGGATCCCTTTCCTGGCGTTGTCGACCGCGAGCCGCTGGGCGGCCGAGGCCGTGGCCAGCTGCAGGCCTGACGGGTCCTTGGGCGTGAGTACCTCGACTGCGGCATCGCACGCGTCGATACGCGGCATCAGCGCGCTGCGATCGGCCTCGAGCTGTGCCTTCTCCGCGTTGAACACCTCGACAGCGGCGTGGTCGTATGCATTGACGGAGCCGGTCCGGCTGTTGTGATCGTTCGCCCGCTGCAGCCACGAATCGAGTTGGGCAGCGGGATCGGGGCACACCTGATGAAGGGCGTCGGCGCGAGCCACAGACAGGACGGGTCCGGCGATGACGGACGCCCACATCAGCCCACCTGCGAGCACCAGCGCGAGCAACATGCTCGCCAACCTGCGGACCACCACTTGCCCCCCGACTGCCCGAAAACTCCCAGCCACATTCAAGCACGCAGGTTATGGCCGGTCTGTGGTCGGAGACCAGAAAAGCGGCCCCGGATGGCTGTCACCGGAACCGCTTTGATCGAACTTGATTGTGGAGCCTAGGAGATTCGAACTCCTGACATCTGCCTTGCAAAGGCGAATCCTGCTGCTGTTCAGGGCATTACAGCGCTGCTAACCTGCTGCGATGAATAACGGTGGCTAAACCGTAGTTATCTGTAACTGTGGTCAGATTTGGCCACCGCCCCCACAATCCTGGCGGCTCTTGCTACTGCGGCTGCTGTCCGTCCCCCCAATGGACGATCTTCGCTTTCCTCGCCAGACGACTGCACCTGTCCCCCCTCTTGCGAGGCTTGAGTCCCTCTTCATGGACCATCAGGGCATGCGCCTTATCGTGGCGCTCCAGCTCGTTCCTCGGGATGTACTCAGGGTCAGGGTCGGGAGCCACGCCCAGATCACTCTCGCGCACGTCGACGGCATCCACCGAGATGATCCCGTTCTCAGGCACTTTCTTGATACACCGCCAGTCAAGTTCCACAGACTCCAGGACCTTGTGGCGGTAGCAGGACACCCCATCTTCATTCCAGACGAACGCACCAGCGCGGACCCGATGCCCCTGCCGGCCCTCATCGAAGATGGTCCAGTTTTCGAGAGGGAGCTTCGGCGCACGCCAATAAAGGGTCTCAGCACCGTCAATCGACGATGGGTCGTCCGCCTTCACCTCGTAAGCAGGCGGTGCTGAATCCCGGTGCTGATCTTCTCCAGAAAGCGTGATGCGCTTACGAGGACCCTGCTCAACGCCTCGGCACTGTCGTGCTGGATATCCCAGCAGAGCGGCGGGAATGCGTACTCGCCGTTGTCGAACTCAGCGATGAGCGACACACCTTCACCATCCACGGTCAGACTCAGTGAGTCACCCGCCACCAGCCACTCGACGTTAAGACCGCCTTCAGGCGTCGGTGCGATCTGTGGTGTAGCCAGATCATCAGTCTGAATCAGAAAATCCAGGAGGGACATCGTCGCCGCCGCAATGCTAGTTGGAATCGGCGTCCAGCCCTGGTCACGACCGGGGGCCCCCGCGCTAGTCAGTTCGGCAATCCGAACCTGCGCGTGCGTCAGCAGGTGGGAGCGACTCGAGTCCCCCTCCTCGGGACGCCAGCCCCGTGCAACCCATCGGCGGGTTTGCACGTCACCGCCGATGTCCCGCAGACGGGGAACATCGTGCCGAGACAACGTTGCAGTCATCCCTTCCCCCATCTCTCATGCATCTTCGGCGTAGTCAAAGCTTCAAAACTCCTCACCCCGGCCTCGTGCGCGAAATCCAACGCTCCGAAAGTATCTAGGTTAGGGGTACCCAAGTCTATTCGGGTGACCACCTCAAGGTAGCCGTATTCTTGCTCAGAGGCGTCAATTGCTGCGAGCGTGTTGATCTGCCCGACCTGGGCGTCCTCGGCCCACAGCGGGATGACTTGCCGGACCTCAGTGCCACAGTCTGGGAACGCGTCCCAAGCCGGGTTTAAGGGCGCGAACGCATCCTTAAGCGATTCGCCACCATCGAGCGCAAATCGATTCACATATGTAACAACGGCCGTATGGGGCTGAAACGTTCCTACGTCGCCATTTCTCTCGATGTGATCTTGAAAGCGAGACAGTACCTGCTGATATACCTCGCGGAGGTGCTCGTACCGCGGATACGTCCGATCACTATCGGACGATTTACGCCAGTTTAGGAAGAGACGGTCGTTTTGAACCTGTAGCAGCTCGTCCTCGTCGTCATTCAACATCCATACCCGCAGCGGTGGCAGTCCGCCGCCAATCTGGAAGTGGAATCGACCCTGCATTTCCATCGCGGCGGTCGGAGGAAGAGCTGGTTGCTCCTGAATCTTGGGGAACTCAGCCCTCCACAGTTCGTGCAGGCCGACAAGTTTGACTGCACCCAGTCCTGGGAGCTGCAAGAACTCGATTCCGACCGCCACTTCCACAGCGGGAGGGTGATCAAACGACGGGAGATCGCCAAACCACATTTCTCCCATGCCGTCATCGTAATCATCTCGGCTAGCCCCAGCAGCGCTACCTGGCGGTTTTGAGGCGCGGTCGTGTCGTCTTACTGCCATCACTGGCTCCTATCTCGGACAGTTCCGTCTGCGCATGCGTTGTGCAGAAAGGCGCTTGCCCAAGAGTTTCGTGTTTTGCACACACAGGCAGGACCTATGCCATCCGGCGAGCTGCCGAGGGGGCAGTGGGGCCTCCCCGCGCCGGTTCCGGCCGGCACGGTCGAAAGTCGACTCGACCACCTAACACCCCCCCTCTCGTCCATCTGACGTTCACGGCGTGACGAGCCTTCGTCGTCCGCGTAGCCCACCGATCACCACTCCCCGACGTCGTACCGGGCTCGGCATCGTCAACGTCCGGAAGCGCAAGCTGCTCAACCAACGAGGTGAACGTAGCGCGTGCTGCCGCAACTCCGGAATCAACGGATTAATCACCGGCTGACCCTGCGAACCACGCACCGTCAACGGGGTGCCAACCATCTCCATACGGACAGTCTCGATCAGATCCAACTCCGCCGCCGCAGCCTCCAAAACACGCAGCTCATCAGCCCGAAGCGTGTAATTCCGGGTCGTTTTCACGCCAATTGGGTACCAGCAGGACCCAAACCGGGCGGTGTTTTACGTCTCGTCATATTCCAAATCCCTTATCTACCAACGAATACCCCGTGCGGCAAAACACCAGAAAACGCACGCAGGATCAGAATTGCCAAGGCATGTCGGTCTTTGGATGACGGGGGTGGGGTTATCCGGTAGGGGTGCGGGCCGGCTCGTGTGAGTTCATCGAGGGCGGCGTTCTCGGCGGCTCTGCGGACTGAGACCTGTCCGGCGGTTCGGATCTGGTCAGCGTCGAGGGTGGCCGGGTCGATCTTGGTGACAGCATCGGCGTGGAGCGCGGCGACGGTGGGTGGTGTGTCGATGGTGAGTTCCTTGCCGTCTGCGAGGCGGGCTCCGCGGCTATATGCGGGGCATGAACGTGCGGCGCCGCTGGTGGTCAGATGCCGTCGCGGCAGCCGAGCTGTTCCCCCCTACGGAGCAGAACGCAGCAGGGAATCAGGTGACGGCCTACGACTTCAAGCTGCACGAGCTGGGGCACACCGCGGCCAGTCTGGCGATCCAGGCCGGCGTGAACATCAAGGCCTTGCAGAACATGCTGGGACACGAGTCCGCGCGGGGCTCACCTTGGACCGGTACGGCCACCTGTACCCATCCGATGTGGAGGCGGTTGGAGTCGCCATAAACAACATGCTGACCGGGGGGATTGCCTGAATGTGTTGTCAGAATGTGGTCATGAACGAAAAAAGCGGCCCCGGATGGCTGTCACCGGAACCGCTTTGATCGAACTTGATTGTGGAGCCTAGGAGATTCGAACTCCTGACATCTGCCTTGCAAAGGCAGCGCTCTACCAACTGAGCTAAGGCCCCTCATTTGGCCGAGGTGGCGCATCTGCCAAGTCATGCCAAACTTCTTCACCGTGTCGTGATCGCCATACGATCACCGCCGCGGCTGCGATGCCGGCCAGAAGCATGAACCGCATGGCACAACCTCTCGGTGATCACCGGCTACACCGGGTGTCGTGGGCCTAGGAGGACTCGAACCTCCGACCTCTTCGTTATCAGCGAAGCGCTCTAACCGCCTGAGCTATAGGCCCGAAAATTGGGATCGACCGAGCGCAGAGATTACCGCACCGGAGCGCAGAGTCCCAAATCAATCCCTGTCGGCCAGCGTGACCTCGACCCCGCCGACCAGATCGGTGGTCAGGTTGTAGATGAAGGCACCGATGGTCGCCATCGCGCACAGCACCACGATGTTCACCAGGCCGACCAGCGCCGCCCCGCCGAAGATCGTTCCGCTGGAGACCAATTCGCCTCCTGAGGCACCGCTGGCGCTGGTGAGGAGGTCGCCGACATTGCTGTTGAGCTTGCTCCACACACCCATGGCGCCGAGCACCAGGTACAGGAATGCCACCGCGATCATCCACACGAAGAACAGCACCACCGACAACACCAGTGAGACCTTGAGCACAGTCCACGGGTCCACCCGGCGGATCTGCATGCTGGCCCGGACCGGCCCCTGATGCGAGCCGCGGTTGGCGACCTGGATCCGGGTGGTCGGGCTGTTGCTCGAGCTGCGGGCGGCAGGCGCCTCAGTGGTGGTCTTACGTTGCGGGGTACGCGGCGAGGGCCCGGAAAGGTCGGGGATCTCGCTCGCATAGGCCTCGGGCCGCACCTGCTCGGTGCGGGTCGCCGACGGGGCAGGAGGCGCCGGACGGGCAGGCCGGGCCTGCTGCTCGGTGTCCTTGGCCTCCGTGCCGGCGACGAAGCGCTGCAGCCGGGCTTCCACGCCGGGGGAGTGGGAGCCCGGAGTACGGGCGCTTTCCTCCCGCGGCTCGGTTGCCGGCGGCGGGGTGGTGCGGGCGGCGGTGCCCCGCTGCCACGGCGGTGCCTCCCCGGTCTCGGTGATCTGACCGCCGGCGGGCCGGGCCTGCGTCCCGGCCGTCTTGCCGGCGGCCGGGGTGGCCTCGGCCCCTGCGGCCCCGGTACCCGAGCCGTTGGAGCTGCCGGACCGGTCGCCCGTTCGCGGGTACCCCGGCTCGTTCGGTGAACTCACCTAACAGCTCCTTAGCTCAGGCCGAGGTCCGGGTTGGGCCTCGGCGACAGCGTCACTCTTCGTCGGACTCGGCCTCATCCGCTTCCGAGTCCTCCTCGGCGTTGCGCGCAATCGCAATCAGTGTGTCGCCCTCGCCCAGGTTCATCAAGCGAACGCCCTTGGTCTGACGCCCAGCTTTGCGAACCTGACGTGCGGCGGTCCGGATGACGCCGCCACCGGAGGTGATGGCGTACAGCTCCGTCTCGTCATCGACGATCAGCGCTCCGACCAGACTGCCACGTTTGCGGTCGTACTGGATCGTCAGGATGCCCTTGCCGCCTCGGCCCTGAACCGTGTACTCGTCGATCGCGGTGCGCTTGGCGTAGCCGCCAGCGGTCGCGACCAGCAGGTACGTGTCCGGTTGGACCACATTGAGGGACAGCAACCGGTCATCCTCGTTGAACCGCATACCCTGCACGCCGGAGGTCGCGCGACCCATCGGACGCAGCGCCTCGTCGGTTGCAGAGAACCGGATCGACTGGCCGTTGGCGCTCACCAGCAGCAGGTCGTCGTCGGCCGAGCACAGCACCGCGCCGACCAGTTCGTCACCTTCGCGCAGGTTGACCGCCACGATGCCGCCGGAGCGGTTCGAATCGAAGTCGACCAGCCTCGACTTCTTCACCAGACCGTTGCGGGTGGCCAGCACCAGGTACGGCGCATCTTCGTAGCTCTTGATCTGGATGACCTGGGCGATGCGCTCCTCCGGCTGGAAGGCCAGCAGGTTCGCCACGTGCTGGCCACGCGCGGTGCGCGAGGTCTCGGGCAGCTCGTAAGCCTTGGCCCGGTACACCCGGCCCTGCGTGGTGAAGAACAGGATCCAGTCGTGGGTGGAGCAGACGAAGAAGTGGTTGACGATGTCGTCGGCCTTGAGCCCCGCACCCTGCACACCCTTGCCGCCGCGCTTCTGAGAGCGGTACAGGTCGGTCTTGGTCCGCTTGGCATACCCGGTCTCGGTGATCGTGACGACCACGTCCTCGCGGGCGATCAGGTCCTCGTCGCTGACCTCACCGTCGGCCGGCATGATGCGGGTCCGACGGTCATCGCCGTGCTTCTCCGCGATCTCGGCGAGCTCGTCACGGACGATCGCGCGCTGTCGTTCCGGTTTGGCCAGAATGTCCTCGAGATCGGCGATCTCGGCTTCGATCTTGGCCAGATCGTCGACGATCTTCTGCCGCTCGAGGGCGGCCAGCCGGCGCAGCTGCATGTCCAGGATGGCCTGGGCCTGGATTTCGTCGATATCGAGCAGCTCGATCAGGCCGGCCCGGGCGATCTCGACCGTCTGCGACGCCCGGATCAAGGCGATCACCTCGTCGAGTGCGTCGAGCGCCTTCACCAAGCCGCGCAGGATGTGGGCCCGCTCATTGGCCTTGCGCAACCGGTAGCGGGTGCGCCGCACGATGACATCGAGTTGGTGTGCGACGTAATGGCGGATCATCTGGTCGAGCCGCAGCGTGCGCGGCACCCCGTCGACGATCGACAGCATGTTGGCGCCGAAGCTGGTCTGCAGCTGGGTGTGCTTGTAGAGGTTGTTCAGCACGACCTTGGCGACGGCATCGCGCTTGAGCTCCACCACAATTCGCAGACCGACGCGGTCGCTGGACTGGTCCTCGATGTTGGAGATGCCGGCCAGCTTGCCGTCGCGCACCTGCTCGGCGATCGAGGTGATGAAATTGTCGTGGTTGACCTGGTACGGCAGTTCGGTGATGACGATGCCGGTACGGCCCCGGCTGTCCTCTTCGATCTCGACCACGCCGCGCATCCGGATGGAACCGCGACCGGTGGTGTAGGCGTCGTGGATGCCCTGTGATCCGACGATCAGGCCGTGGGTGGGGAAATCGGGGCCCTTGACCCGCTCGCAGACCGCGGCCAGCGTGGCCTCTTCATCGGCCTCGTGGTTCTCCAGGCACCAGTACACCGCCTCGGCCAACTCGCGCAGGTTGTGCGGCGGGATGTTGGTGGCCATACCGACGGCGATACCACCCGAACCATTGGCCAGCAGGTTGGGGAACCGGCTCGGCAGCACGGTGGGTTCCTGCACCCGGCCGTCGTAGTTGGGGATGAACTCGACTGTTTCCTCGTCGATTTCCCGCAACATCTCCATGGCCAGCGGCGTCAGCCGGGCCTCCGTGTAACGCATGGCCGCCGCGGGATCGTTACCCGGTGAGCCGAAGTTTCCCTGGCCGTCGACCAGCGGGTAGCGCAACGACCAGGGCTGGGCCATCCGGACCAGGGTGTCGTAGATCGAGGAGTCACCGTGCGGGTGGTAGTTACCCATCGTCTCGGCGACCGAACGCGCCGACTTGGCGTGGCTGCGGTCCGGGCGGAAGCCGGAGTCGTACATCGCGTACAGCACGCGGCGGTGCACGGGCTTGAGGCCGTCACGCACCTCCGGCAGGGCGCGGCCGACGATCACGCTCATGGCGTAGTCGATGTAGCTGCGCTGCATCTCGTGCTGAATGTCGACCGGTTCGATACGGTCTGAGGCTCCGTCGCCGGGTGGCAACGTGGTGTCGGTCATGTGTTCCTCGCTCGTCGGCTCGGCTTGTTGCGGTCAAAGGCCATGCGGCGTGAATTACGGTGGCGCGCAGGGTAGGTGCGTCTTCGGGGTCACAACGCCGCCGTGTGGTTGTACTCCCACTTTTCGATGCTCGGCCCCAGCTCCGTCAGGAAGGTCGCGACGTGCGCGGTGGTTCCGTGGGCATCCATCGACTCCCTCGAATCCCAATGTTCGAAACACAGGAACAGCGACGGGTCCTCGAGATCTCGATAGAACTCGTAGGTGATGCAGCCCGGCTCGGCCAGTGTGGGATCGACGAGATTCTGCATCGCCGTCGCAGCGCGCTCGGCCGCCTCGGGGGCAACCTTGACCCGGATGAATGCTGTGTGCATCGTCGTTCCCGCCTAAACGTCCAGGAACCGAACGTCTTTGGCGTTGCGCGTGATGAAACTGCGGCGGGCTTCGACGTCCTCACCCATCAGAATGGAGAACAGTTCGTCGGCCGCGGCCGCATCGTCGAGCGTCACCTGACGTAATACCCGCACTGACGGATCCATGGTGGTCTCCCACAGTTCCTTGGCGTCCATCTCGCCCAGACCCTTGTAACGCTGGATACCGTCGTCGACATTGATCCGCTTGCCGGCCGCCTTACCCGCCTCGAGCAGGCCGTCGCGCTCGCGGTCGGAGTAGGCGAACTCCGGTTCCTGACGCTGCCACTTGAGTTTGTACAGCGGCGGCTGGGCCAGGAAGATGTGGCCGTGTTCGACCAGCGGTTTCATGAAGCGGAACAGCAGCGTCAGAAGCAGGGTGGAGATGTGCTGGCCGTCGACATCGGCGTCGGCCATCAACACGATCTTGTGATAACGCAGCTTGCTGATGTCGAACTCGTCATGGATGCCGGTACCCAGGGCGGTGATGATGGCCTGGACTTCGGTGTTCTTCAAAACCCGGTCGATACGAGCCTTTTCGACGTTGATGATCTTGCCGCGTAGCGGCAGGATCGCCTGGAACATCGAGTCGCGGCCACTCTTGGCCGAGCCGCCGGCCGAATCACCCTCCACCACATACAGTTCGGACTTCGTCGGATCGGTAGAGCGGCAGTCGGCGAGCTTGCCGGGCAGGCCGCCGATATCGGTGGCGCTCTTGCGCCGAACGAGCTCACGCGCCTTGCGGGCCGCGATACGCGCCTGGGCCGATGAAACTGCCTTGTTCACCACAGTTTTCGCCTCGGCGGGATTCGCCTCGAACCAGTGGGTCAGCTGCTCGTTGCAGATCTTCTGAACGAACGACTTCACCTCGGTGTTACCGAGCTTGGTCTTGGTCTGGCCCTCGAACTGCGGCTGGGCCACCTTCACCGAGATCACCGCGGCCAGGCCTTCACGGATGTCGTCGCCGGTGAGGTTCGGATCCTTGTCCTTGAGGAGCTTCTTGTCCTTGGCGTACTTGTTCACCACCGTGGTCAGTGCCGAGCGGAAACCCTCTTCGTGGGTACCGCCTTCGTGGGTGTTGATGGTGTTGGCGAACGTGTGGACCGACTCGGAGTAACCGGCATTCCACTGCATCGCGATCTCGACCTCATGACCGGGGCCCTTGCCGTCGAAATCGATCACGCTCGGCTGGATCGCGGTCTTGGTGCGGTTGATGTGCTTGACGAAGTCGACCAGACCGCCCGGGTAGTGGAAGGTCCGGTGCTTCACCTTGTGGGGAGCGGCGGCCTCGGCCGCCGTCTCCTCCGCGGATTTCGGGGCGGCGGCGGTGTCGGCGACCACTTCGTCGACGACCTCCTCCCGAGACACCCGCTCATCGGTCAGCTCGATCGTCAGGCCCTTGTTGAGGAAAGCCATCTCCTGCAGACGCCGGGCAATGGTCTCGAAGTCGTACACGGTGGTCTCGAAAACATTCGGGTCAGCCCAGAACCGGATGGTGGTGCCGGTCTTCGTTGTCTTGTCACCCTGCTTGAGGGTTCCCGGCACCGAGTTGTCGTAGGTCTGGAACCACTCGTAACCGTCCTTGTAGATGTCGGCCTCGAGCCGGGTCGACAGGGCGTTGACCACGGACACACCCACGCCGTGCAGACCGCCGGATACCTGGTAGGCACCTTCCTCGAACTTGCCGCCGGCGTGCAGGACGGTCATCACGACGTCAACAGTCGGGATGCCGGTCGCGTGCATGGCTACCGGAATGCCTCGGCCGTCGTCGGTGACCTGGACGCCGCCGTCCTCGAGGATCCGCACGTCGACCTTGCTGGCGAACCCGGCCATGGCTTCGTCTACCGCGTTGTCGACGACCTCCCACACCAGGTGGTGCAGACCCCGCTCACCGGTGGAACCGATATACATGCCCGGACGTTTACGAACGGCCTCCAGTCCTTCGAGCACCTTGATCGAATCGGCGCCGTACTCGGTTGGAGCATTCTTCTTCTGGGCAGCCACGTCGGACGCGTCTCCTTGGGGTTCGCGGGAAGCGGTTGCGTCGCCGCCCTGCAGATCTCGCCACAGTCTACCGGTCCAGACGTACAGGGCCGACTCTGTAGCGGCGTTTTCACCTACCTAACTGCGCCGTGCGCTGAATTTCTCGGGTCTCGGTGCCTTCGGACGCTTCAGAAGATCGCTTTCGGCCGTCTCGACGCTCTCAGCGCAATACCGCCCCGGGCTAGCCGTAGGTATCGCGGGGACCTCGGCCTGGCACGTGATACCGACCTTTCCGCCACGACGGACCGACCGGACCCACGATCTTCAAGGAGGTCACCACCCCGTCCCCGACGGCGGCCGCGATCTTGGCCAGCAGCTGGGCCTGCACCATCCGCAGCTGGGTGGCCCACGCAGTCGACTCCGCCGACACGGTCAACACACCCTCATTCAGGGCAGTCGGATTGGCATGGTCGGCGATCTGGTCGCCGACGACGGTCCGCCACCGACCGAATACCGAACCCTCGGCCACCCTCGAGCCCCAGCCTCGGACCTTCGCCAGATCCTGGGTCGCGGACCCGAGCAGTTGCGGATCACGGACATCAGGGCCGGGACCGGACCAGCTGCGACGCCGACCGGTATTTCCTGCGGTGCGCCGGACCGGGGTTCTGCGGCCCCGGCCGACATCCTTACCCTGACTGCGGGCTGCCCCGCGGGCCTCCTCGAGAGTCCGCCGCACCAGATCCATGCCGCGCATGCGGCTGAGGTCCTCGGGAGAGACGGCGGGGGAGGGGATGGCCGGCTGGTCGGATTCTGCGGGATCGTCCGTCATGACTGCACCACCGATATCCGCCCCTGGTCCCCTTCGGTCATCCTGATCTCGACGCGGTTGACCGCCCAGTCCGGCGGGATGTCCTCACCCACGGCCGCGGTGACCAGAACTTGTTCGGCCTCGCCGGCCACCGCCGCCAGTGCCTGCCTCCTCGAGGTGTCCAGTTCGGCGAAGACGTCGTCGAGCAGCAGCACCGGATCCACCCCGTCGGAACGCAACAGCTCATAGGCGCCCAGCCGCAGAGCCAACGCCATCGACCACGATTCACCATGGCTGGCAAAGCCTTTGGCGGGTTGGTCGCCCAGCCACAGCTCGAGATCGTCACGGTGTGGGCCGACCAGACAGACTCCGCGGTCCAACTCCGCATCGCGTCGGCGGTTCAGTGCGTCCAACAGCGCGGCCTCGTAGAACTCGACGGACTCGAGGCCGGGAGCATTCGCGATGGCCTCCACCCCGGAGCGGTACCGGATTGTCGCGGGCCGGCTCGAGGGTGCCAACAATTGATAGGCCTTCTGCACCTCCGGGTGCAGCTGCTCGACCAGCGCGATGCGTGCGGCGGTCAACGCCGCACCATGGGCGGCGAGGTGCCCGTCCCACACATCGAGGGTGTCCAGTACGCTGCGGTCACCCCGATAGCGGGCTCCTGCAGCGGTTTTCAACAGTGCGGTGCGTTGCCGGACCACCTTGTCATAGTCGGCACGGATACCTGCGACGGTCGGTCGGCGGGTGGTCGCCAACTCGTCGAGATAGCGCCGCCGGTCACCTGGATCACCACGGACCAGTGCAAGGTCTTCCGGGCTGAACAGCACGGCCCGCAAGACCCCGAGGATTTCGCGCGGGGAACGCACCGGCGACCGGTTCAACCGTGCCTTGTTGGCCCGGCCATTGGTGATCTCGAGGTCGACCGCGAGTTCCCGGCCTTCGTTGACGACGATGCTCGAGACGATCGCTCGTTGCTCCCCGGCCCGGATCAACGGAGCATCAGAAGCCACCCGGTGCGAACCCAAAGTTGCGCAATACCACAGTGCCTCAACGAGATTCGTCTTACCGAAGCCGTTCGGTCCGACGAATACGGTCCGGCCGGGCTCCAGCTCGAGCTCGATCTGTGCCCAGGACCGGTAGTCGGTCAGCCCCAGGTGACGGACATACATCGGAATCGCCTAACCGGACTCACTGATCCGGTGCACAGCATGGCCACCGAACTGGTTGCGCAGCGCCGACACTGCCTTCATGGTGGGGGAGTCCTCTTGCCTCGAGGCGAACCGGGCGAACAACGACGCGGCGATGACCGGCATCGGAACCCGATGGCTGATGGCCTCTTCCACAGTCCAGCGACCTTCCCCGGAATCCTCGGTGTATCCGCTGATTGCCGCGAAGCCCGGGTCTTCCTTGAGCGCTTTCGCCAGCAGTTGCTGCAGCCACGACCGCACCACCGTGCCATTCGTCCAGGCCTGGATCACCGCTTGGGGATCGACGATCAGGTTCTCGGCCGACAGCAGCTCGTAACCCTCGGCGTAGGCGTGCATCAGGCCGTACTCGATGCCGTTGTGCACCATCTTGGCGTAGTGGCCGGCACCCACGGGACCGGCGTGGACGAAACCGTCGGCCACATCACCCGGGGGACGCAGCGTGTCGAAGATCGGCATGGCTCGAGCCACGTCGGTGTCACTGCCACCGACCATCAGCCCGTACCCTTCCTTCAGACCCCAGACGCCGCCCGATACCCCGGCATCGACGAAGTTGATTCCCTTGTCGCCCAACAACTTTGCGTGCGGTCCATCCTCGGTGTAACGCGAGTTCCCCCCGTCGATCACCAGGTCGCCGGCACCCAGCACATCCGCCAGCGCGACAATCGTCTGGTGCGTCACCGTGCCCGACGGGACCATCACCCAGACCACCCGCGGCGCCTCGAGGGCGCTCGCCAGGTCGGCCAGGCTCGCCACGTCGCTGACCTCGGGACGCGGGTCGTAGCCGACGACCTCGTGGCCACCGGTGCGCAGGCGCTCGCGCATGTTGAAGCCCATCTTGCCCAGGCCGACCAACCCCAGTTGCATGTGCGCCCTTTCTCGACCACGCCGGTCAGCCAGGAAGGCGAACCGGCATCAACAGATAGACGTAATCGGTCTTGGCGGCCGGGAACGGGCCCGAACCACCACCGGTACCACCATCCTCGCTCGTGGGCCGCAACACGGCAGGGCGACTCGGCGTGGTGAATCCGAACGTCACCCGGTCCGAACGCAGCGAGCTCAGCCCGTCGGTGAGGTAGGTCGGGTTGAACGCGATGGTCAGCGGGTCGCCGGCGAACTCGACCGGCAGGTCTTCCTCGGCGCGACCCACATCGTCGGCGCCGGCCGAGAGCCGCAGCACGTCATCGCCGAACTCCATGCGGATCTGGGCTCCCCGGTCGGCCACGAGCGCCACGCGCTTGATGGCCTCGGTGAGTTCGGCCACGCCGATGGTCGCCACCGCGGTGTGCTCATTCGGCAGCAGCTGACGGAACTTCGGGAACTCCGCGTCCAGCAGTCGGGTGGTGCTGCGCTTGCCGTTACTGCGGATACCGAGCAGGCCGTCCTTGCCGACCGATTCTCCGGAACCCAGCGACAGGTGCACCTGGTTGCCGTCGGTGCCGGCCTTGGCCGCCTCGGCCAGAGTCTTCGCCGGTACCAGGACCGCCGCCTCGACGTCGGTGGCACTGGTTTCCCAGGTCAGCTCACGCACGGCCAGCCGGAAGCGGTCGGTAGCCGCCAAAACCACTGATTCACCGGAGATCTCGACGCGGATGCCGGTCAGCATCGGCAGCGTGTCGTCACGGCCGGCGGCGACGGCCACCTGACCGATGGCCTCGGCGAACAAGTCGGACGACACCACGCCCGTCTCCTCGGGCAGCGTCGGCAGCGCGGGGTAGTCCTCGACTGCCAGGGTCGGCAGCGAGAACCGGGCGCTGCCACAGGTCAGTGCCACCCGGGTGCCCTCGACACTGAGTTCCACCGGCTTGGCCGGCAACGCCTTGGTGATGTCGGACAGCAACCGTCCGGATACCAAAACGCTTCCAGGAGAAGCGATTTCGGCACTGACACGCACCTCGGCGGAAACTTCGTAGTCGAAGCCGGAGATGGTCAGACCGTCGTCGGTGCCGGTCAGCAGGACCCCGGCCAGAACCGGGATGGTGGGCCGGGTCGGCAGATTGCGGGCCACCCAGGCCACCGCGTCCGCGAAGTCCTCACGCACCACGCGGAACTTCAAGTCGGTCAGCCCAGCCGTCGTCGTCGCCACGTGCTATGCGCCCCTTCGATGATCCCCATAACGAGCTCTACCAGCGTCTTCCCAGAACACCGCCACGCAGCATCGCGCTGAATGACAAAGCTGGAACCGCTGTCGTTGAACCACCGTAGAGCTTTCCGCATCAACTTGAAAGCTAATCCACCGGGGTGACATGGGGGCTTGCATGTGCTTCTCGAGCTCGGACGAAGCCGAGGTTTCGTCCGGTGTCCCCAACCCCCTTCTTCTAGAAAGAACTCTTAGAAGATATTTGAGTAACAGTATTAGGGACTGTGAAAACTGGGGATGAACGGGTGTTTGCCCAGTACCTCAGGTGTGTCGGAATGTGAGTCGGCTGTGGAGACCGGTGGACGGACCGGCTGCCGAGTGTGGACAAATGACATCGTGTGGATGATTTTGTCATTCATCCCGTGGTTTGCCCGCAGGTTGTCCACAGCGGTATCCACAGCGGTCGGCTGTGACAAGAGGCGAGTTCTGAGGCGAAAGTTGTTACAAGATTTTTCGCCGGCGAGGTCTGAAGAGACCACGATGTGAGACGCCGAGGGGAGTTCGGGAGGCAGTTCGGCGGCATGACCGAGCGCCCTGTCGAGGTCGTCTCGAGAGGTCAGGGAGGGTTGGCGCGCGGGATTCAGCGCTTGGCGCGCTGACGAATCCGGGTGGTGAGCTCCTTGACGTGATCGAAAACCTCACGTCGCTCGGCCATCTCGCCGCGGATCTTCTTCTCTGCGTACATGACCGTGGTGTGATCGCGCCCGAAGGCCTGGCCGATCTTCGGCAGGGACAGATCCGTGAGCTCACGGCACAGGTACATGGCGATTTGGCGGGACTGCGCCAGTGCCCGAGTCTTGCCGGGCCCGCGCAGCTCCTCGACCGTGGTCTCGAAGTACTCGGCGGTGGCGGCCATGATCGCCGCGGTACTGATCTGCATGGTCGTGGCGTCGGCGATTAGATCGCGCAACACGACTTCGGCCAGTGCCTTGTCGATACGGGTCTTGTTGAGCGAGGCGAAGGCGGTGACGCGGATGAGCGCGCCCTCGAGCTCGCGGATGTTCCGTTCGATACTGCTGGCGATGAGCTCGAGCACGTCATCGGGCACGTCGAGACGATCCATCTGCGCCTTCTTACGAAGGATCGCGATGCGCGTCTCGAGCTCGGGTGGCTGCACATCGGTGATCAGGCCCCACTCGAAGCGGGTCCGCAGCCGGTCCTCGAGGGTGGCCAGCTGCTTGGGCGGGCGGTCGGAGGAGATCACGATCTGCTTGTTGGCGTTGTGCAGGGTGTTGAAGGTATGGAAGAACTCTTCCTGGATACCTTCCTTGCCCTCGATGAACTGGATGTCGTCGACGAGCAGGATGTCGATGTCGCGGTAACTCCGCTTGAACGAGGCCTTGCGATCGTCGCGCAATGAGTTGATGAAGTCGTTCGTGAATTCCTCGGTGGAGACGTACTTCACGCGCATGCCTGGGAAGAGACGTTGCGCATAGTTTCCGGCGGCGTGCAGGAGATGCGTCTTGCCGAGGCCGGATTCACCCCAGATGAACAGTGGGTTGTAGGCCCGGGCCGGTGCCTCGGCGATGGCCAGGGTGGCAGCGTGGGCGAAGCGGTTGGAAGCACCGATGACGAAGGTGTCGAAGGTGTAGCGCCGGTTCAGATTGACCGCGTTGTCGTCGCTGACCGTGGAGTCGCGCTGCGGACTGCTGAAGTACCCCGGCCAACTTTCCTCGGCGCTGACCTTGGCGGCGCGGTCGTCGTCGATCTCGTCGACGTCGGCGGCCGAGGCTGAAGCGGCAGAGTCGGTCAGGTCGTCGGTGGCGGACCCGGAATCGGACGCGGCGGGGGAGTCCTCGGATTCCTCCGGCGGGGTGGCGATGCGCACACCCAGCTCGACCCGCTGACCCAGCTTGCGGCTGAGCGCGTTGATGATCGGCTCGCGAAGGTGCCGTTCGATCTCGTTCTGGACGAACGGGGTGGGAACTGACAGCAGAGCAAACCCCTCGGCGATGACGAGGGGTTTCACCAGCTTGAGCCAGGCTCTTTGCTGAGGAGTCAGCGGGGGGAGAGCCGGATCGGAATTTGCATCCCGGTCGCCGTTGAGTTCGGCGACGACGCTGTTCCAGACTGCGACGAACGGTGGGTCGGGGTCAGCTGGCAACGACTGTTCCCCCTTAGAGGTGCTTCGAGGTCGACCCGGTGACGACCAAAAAGAACGATGACGAACTGTCCACATATTTATCCACAGCTTGTGGAGAAAGGACAGTCGTCGTCGCTCTGTTGTCTGTTGTGAGAGCGTCGTAGCCGGATACGTCGCATGCCGCGAGGGTGTGCCGCGCCGCGAGCTCTCGTTTCATTTTCCGGGGCCGATCCAGGCTCGGAACGGCATTGCCAGAAGCTAACAGTTTTCTCTCGATGTGCCAACAGTTCTGCAACATCCGATACGCAGCATGTAGGCGGGTCGGCGCAGGTTTGACCGAGGGAAATCTCATCAGTACCCTCGAGCAGTCGCCCGCACGTGGCGATACGGCTGCGCCCGGGAGGTTTCCGGAGAACGCGCCGGTTAGTAAAGCACGACGGACGAGCTTAAACAGAGCTTGCAACGGCAACCGTTTTCGGCGGCACTTCGGTGCCGGCGGATGCGGGTGCCAAATGGAACAAGGAGAGATTGACGTGGCCAAGGGCAAGCGGACCTTCCAGCCCAACAACCGCCGCCGTGCGCGCGTGCATGGGTTCCGGCTGCGGATGCGCACGCGCGCCGGCCGCGCCATCGTCGCCAACCGTCGTGGCAAGGGCCGTCGCGCACTCACTGCGTGATACTGCGGCTCTCAGGCAGGATCTAGCGCGGTGCTTCCGGCTCGATACCGGATGAGGCGGTCCGCGGAGTTCAGTGCCACCGTCAGTCGTGGTGTGCGTGCAGTGCAACCTGATGTTGTCGTGCACGCACTACACGAGGGAACGGACGCAACCGGCCCGCGGGTCGGTCTGATCGTGTCCAAAGCCGTCGGGAATGCCGTGGAGCGTCACCGGGTATCCCGGCGGCTGCGTCATGCCGCCCGTTCCGTCATCCCGAAACTGGATGCCACGGACCTTGTGGTGATCCGGGCGCGCGCCGGCAGTAGTGAAGCGCCGTCGCCGCGGTTGGAGCAACAGTTGCAGCGCGCTGTCGAGCGCCTGGAGGCACGGCGCAGGACGTCACCATGATCCGCAAGGCGGGTGCCGGTGCAGCCCGCGGTGCGATCTTCTTGATTCAGCTCTACCGTCACACCATCTCTCCGCTTCGACTGCCGTCGTGCCGATTCATGCCGACCTGCAGTCAGTACGCGGTCGACGCCCTCACCGAATACGGCTTGTTCCGTGGTGCATGGCTGACGTTGATCCGACTGCTCAAATGCGGACCGTGGCACCCGGGGGGATGGGACCCCATCCCGGACCGGTGCCCCCACGATCACGAGTCCGTCAATTCTGATGAGACCGTTTCTGGCGAGATCGCCGCCGCCGAAAACCTTGTCTGGGATACCCCAGCGAAGCGAGGGGAGAGCAAGTCGCGTGTTTAATTGGTTCAGCCTGGACATCATCTATTACCCGGTGTCGGCGATCATGTGGGTTTGGTACAAGGCATTCGCCTTCCTGCTGGGCCCCGAGAATTTCTTCGCCTGGGCGCTGTCGGTGATGTTCCTGGTCTTCACCCTGCGCGCGATCCTCTACAAGCCCTTCGTCAAGCAGATCCGCACCACGCGGCAGATGCAGGAGTTGCAGCCACAGATCAAGGCGCTGCAGAAGAAGTACGGCAAGGACCGCCAGCGGATGGCGCTGGAGATGCAGAAGCTCCAGCGCGAGCACGGCTTCAACCCGATCCTCGGCTGCCTGCCGATGCTGGCGCAGGTGCCCGTGTTCCTCGGTCTGTATCACGTGTTGATGTCCTTCAACCGGACCCAGACCGGTATCGGCCGGTTGGGGTTGTCGGTGGAGGAGAACCGCAGCCTCGCGAACTATGTGTTCAGTGCGACCGACGTGAGTCACTTCCTCGACGCGAACCTGTTCGGTGCCCCGCTGGGCGCGACGATGGTTCAGCAGCACGGTCTCGAGGCGTTCACGGAATTCAACCGGTTGTCCGTGGTTCTGGTCGGCGTTCCGATCATGATCCTGGCCGGCATCGCCACGCACTTCAACAGCCGCGCCTCGGTCGCCCGCCAGAGTGTGGAGGCCGCCGCCAACCCGCAGACCGCGATGATGAACAAGCTCGCGCTCTACGTGTTCCCACTCGGCGTGGTCGTCGGTGGGCCGTTCCTGCCGCTGGCCGTGATCATCTACTGGCTGTCCAACAACATCTGGACCTACGGTCAGCAGCATTACGTCTTCGGAATGATCGAGAAGGAAGAAGAGGCGAAGAAGGCCGAGGCGATCGAACGTCGTTCGGCCAATGCCCCGGCGCCCGGCGCGAAACCGAACCGTGCACGTAAGGCCGAGACCGCGAGTGCGGCGTCCGCTACGGAAGACGCCGAGCCGGAGTCGGATCCGGCGCAGACGAAAGACCAGAAGGACACGGCAGGTGAATCGGCAGCCCCGAGCGTGAACCGCACGCCCAAGCCCGGTGCACGCCCCAAGAAGCGGAAACGGTGACCAGTTCTCACACTGGCTACAAGTAGGGAGAAGACGGATATGACGGACGCACAGACGACCGAGCCCGGCGCGGAGCTGGAGGAGGACACCCAGTCCGCGCCCAAGAGCGAGGACGACCTGGAGGAGCGATTGGTCGCCGAAGGCGAGATCGCCGGCGACTACCTCGAGGAGTTGCTCGACCTGCTGGACTTCGACGGCGATATCGACCTCGATGTCGAAGGTGACCGGGCGGTGGTGAGCATCGACGGCGGCGGTGATCTGAGCAAGCTGGTGGGGCGCAAGGGCGAGGTGCTCGACGCGCTCCAGGAACTGACCCGATTGGCCGTGCACCAGAAGACCGGCGAGCGCAGCCGGCTGATGCTGGACATCGCGCGGTGGCGTCGTCGTCGCCGCGATGAGCTCGCGGCGTTGGGTGACAAGGTGGCCCGGCGCGTGCTGGAGTCGGGTGAGCGTGAGGAACTGGCTCCCATGACCCCGTTCGAGCGGAAGATCGTTCACGATGCAGTGGCCGCGGTCGATGGCGTCCGCAGCGAGAGCGAGGGCGTGGAGCCGTCGCGACGCGTCGTCGTTCTGCTTGGCTGAGTTTTAGTTACAAAGGTGTAGTTCGTTTTGCGGCGACGGTGCCGTAGGGAGTGCGGAGGATGTTTCACGTGAAACATGGACCGGTCCCCGCGGCACCGGACGCCGCGGCGGAGGTCTTCGGAGAGCGTCTGGAGACCGCCGAACGGTACGCGGCGATTCTTGCCGGTGCCGGTGTCGAGTGGGGTCTGATCGGTCCGCGGGAAGTGGACCGGCTCTGGGATCGACACATTCTCAACAGCTCGGCTCTCGGAGAGCTACTGGCTCCCGATGAGCGCGTCGCCGACATCGGCAGCGGCGCCGGCCTCCCGGGTATCCCGTTGGCCCTGGCGCGCCCCGACGTTCATGTCACGTTGATCGAACCGCTGCTGCGTCGCAGCGAGTTCCTCCGTGAGGCGGTCGACGAATTGGGACTCGACATTGCGGTGGTCCGCGGTCGGGCCGAAGACTCAGACGTTCGCAAATCGGTGGGCGAGTTGGACGTGGTGACTTCACGTGCGGTCGCCTCACTGGACAAGTTGACGCGGTGGAGCATGCCGCTCCTTCGTGTCGACGGAAGGATGCTCGCCCTCAAAGGCGAGCGCGCCGAGGCTGAGATCGAAGAGCACCGGCGTGTGATGGCTTCCCTGGGTGCAGTCGATGCCAGGGTGGTGAAATGTGGCGTGAACTATTTGAACCCGCCCGTAACCGTCGTCGCCGTGCGACGCGTGGCGGTGACACCGGGCAACCGGTCAACGGGCAGAGCCTCCGGGTCGCGGGGGAGATCGGGCAGGAGATGAGGATGGGTTCTGATCGGCAAGCAACCGCTGGCGCGGGTGCTACGCCCGCCGTTTCACGTGAAACGGTTTCACGTGAAACATGGAACAACAGTGGCGGCGCCGCGTGGTCCACGGACGCCAGCATGGACACCCCGATAGCGGCAGAGGCGGAGCAGGCGACCCGCGTGCTCCACACCTCGCATGGACAGCTTCCCCGGCCATCGCGTCAGCGGGTGTTCACCATCGCGAATCAGAAGGGGGGCGTCGGTAAGACGACGACTGCGGTGAATGTCGCGGCCGCGCTCGCACTGCAGGGGTTGCGCACGTTGGTGATCGACCTCGATCCCCAGGGCAATGCCAGCACCGCGCTGGGCATCGAACACCGCCCCGGAACCCCGTCGTCGTATGAGGTCCTCATCGGAGACATTCCGGTGGAGGAGGCCCTGCAGCAGAGCCCGCACAGCGACCGGTTGTTCTGCATTCCCGCGACGATCGACCTGGCCGGCGCAGAGATCGAGTTGGTCAGCATGGTGGCTCGTGAGGGGCGGCTGCGGTCGGCGCTCGCCGCACTCGCCAACCACAACTTCGACTACGTGTTCATCGACTGCCCACCGTCTCTCGGACTTCTGACGATCAACGCTTTGGTGGCGGCCCCCGAGGTGCTCATCCCGATCCAGTGCGAGTACTACGCGCTGGAGGGTGTGGGACAGCTGCTGCGCAACATCGAGATGGTGAAGGCGCATCTCAACCCGGAGCTGTCGGTGTCCACCGTGATACTGACGATGTACGACGGGCGGACCAAGCTGGCGGATCAGGTGGCCGAGGATGTGCGCGAGCACTTCGGCGACAAGGTGTTGCGCACGGTCATCCCGCGGAGCGTGAAGGTGTCGGAAGCCCCGGGCTACGGGATGACGATTCTCGATTACGATCCGGGTTCCCGTGGTGCGTTGAGCTACCTCGACGCGAGCCGCGAGATCGCCGAGCGCGGGGCACCGCCTCGCGCCCAGTAGGCGCTAGCACCACGCCAGTGACCACCAGCCAGTAGACAGACAGCGGACGGCAGAGATGAGCAGGAGACGACCATGAATCAGCCGGCACGGAAGCGGAGTGGTTTGGGCAGGGGACTGGCAGCCCTCATTCCGACCGGTCCCGCTGAGGACGGTACCGACGTCCTGAGCCCCAAGATCGGCGCAACGGCGGCCGACGTTCTGCTCGGCCCGTCGTCCGGCTCGGGAGACGCGGGGACGACGGCTCCGACGTCCGCTGCACCCGATGGTTCCGACCCGGTCCTCGCCAGCGATGTGGGCGCCACCTATCGGGAGATCGATCCCAGCCTGATCCAGCCCAATCCCCGTCAGCCCCGCCAGGTGTTCGACGAGGAGGCGCTGAGCGAGCTGGTGCACTCGATCCGTGAATTCGGATTGATGCAGCCGATCGTCGTCCGCGCTGTCGAGGAGAACGGTGAATCCCGCTACCAGTTGGTGATGGGGGAGCGGCGTTGGCGGGCCGCCCAGGAAGCCGGCCTGGAAGCCATCCCGGCGATCGTCCGCGAGACCGGTGACGACAGCATGCTGCGTGACGCACTGCTGGAGAACATCCACCGGGTACAGCTCAACCCGCTGGAAGAGGCCGCCGCCTACCAACAGCTGCTCGACGAATTCGAAGTCACCCACGATGAACTCGCCGCGCGCATCGGCCGCTCGCGGCCACTGATCTCCAACATGATCCGTCTGTTGCGCCTGCCGATCGCCGTGCAGCGCCGCGTCGCGGCCGGAGTGCTGTCCGCGGGGCACGCACGTGCACTGCTCGCCCTGGAAGGGGGAGCGGAGAAGCAGGAAGAACTGGCCGCGCGCATCATCGCCGAGGGCATGTCGGTGCGCGCCACCGAGGAGGCCGTGACGCTGGCCAACCGCGACGGCAACACCACGCCACCGGCGCCGCGACGCAAGCCGATCCAGATGCCGGGCCTGCAAGACGTTGCTGAACGGCTCTCGTCAGCGTTCGATACCCGGGTCACCGTGAGCCTTGGCAAACGAAAAGGCAAGATTGTGGTCGAGTTCGGATCGGTGGATGATCTCCAGCGCATTGTCGAAATTATGAGCGCCGAAGACCACTGAGAACCCACGACCTACGACACCAGGTTGTTCCGTCACTGTGACACATCAGTGATCAGAGCCTGCAGTCGCGAGCGCCACATGGCGCAAAGCTTCTGTGCGGCATAGGATTTCACTTCGGAGGCGGAACTCGATGAGATTTTCAGGGCGCAGTGGTCCGACTCCGGCGGACTCTCCTATCCTTGAGGGGCAGCCACGCACACAGTGTGAAAGCCAGGGACCTCAGTGACCGCACGAATAACGCCGCTTCGGCTCGAGGGCTTCGAGCAGCTGCCCAAGCATGCGCGGCGCTGTGTGTTCTGGGAAGTCGATCCGTCGACCGTCGGTGACGACCACCTGACCGATCCCGAATTCGAGAAAGAAGCGTGGCTTTCGATGGTCATGCTCGAGTGGGGGTCGTGCGGCCAACTGGCCGTGACAGCTCGCGCGGACGGACCGGACCAGGATCCAGGTGCTGGGTCAGATGCCGGTTCCGCTACCGCGTTCGATTTGGTAATACCCGCCGATGCCGCAGACTTGGTGGTGCCGGCGGGGGAGGACTGGTCGGCTCCGGCTGTCGTGGACGATCCGTGTCTGGGCTTCGCGTTCTATGCGCCTCCCGGCGCCGTTCCGCGGGCCCGGCTTTTTCCGACCGCTCCCGTCAGCGCTGATGCGATTCTGTTGACGGCGATCGGCGTGGAGTGTGCCGAAGACCGCGGGCTGTTGTCGCAGAGTCTGCTGGCTGCGGTGGTCAATGATCTGGTGCGACGCGGTGTTCGGGCCCTCGAGGCGTTCGGTTACACCTCGGCCATGACCGAATTGGCCGACGGCGGCAAGCTTCCCGATGAGTTGTCTCCGGTAGTTGCAGTGCTGGGTGACTGTTCCGTCGACGACTGCATGCTGACTTCGGACTTCCTCGAAGACGTCGGCTTCACCGTCGTAGCGCCGCACCCGTACTTCCCCCGGCTGCGCTTGGAACTCGACAAGGGACTCGGTTGGAAGGCTGAAGTAGAGGCCGCCCTCGAGCGCCTCTTGGAGAACGCGCGGATCGAGCTGCCGATCGGCGCCGGGATGTCCGGAGCCGGCATCGGGGCGAAAAGTGTTGTCCGACAGGACAGTCTGGCGTAGACCGCCAACTGCAGACCATGCCGCCGGCCTCAGCTAGCTCGGCGGTCGGCGGCGCGGGCAGCTCGAGCACTGGCAACACGGATCGCGATGGCGACGAGGAGCTGGCTGCCAGGAATAACGGTGGAGAAGCTGATCTCCGTGGAGATCCGGCTTCCACCGTCGTGGGGCTCGACGGTGATCTGACCGGTGTAACCACGGAACGGTAGCCCGGAGAGCAGTTCATATCGCAGGGTCGTCGGGACGTCGAACGTCGTAATGCGTTCGCGGATAACCGTTCCGAACGAATGAATGGCGCGGATCGCGCCCACTCCGTCCCGATCAGGACTGCCGGCCGCCTCGAGGATGACCTTGCGTGCAGGCATCCACTCCGCCATCCGGTCGTGATCGGTCAGCACTTGCCAGGCGACGAGGGGGTCGACGGCCACTTCGCGGCTGTCGGTGTAACGGTAATGCCGGGCCATCTCGTCAGGTAAGCACGCCGTGGCCCTGACGTCGAGAGGTCTCGACCCAATCCGCGCGATGACGAGACGTATCCGGCTCGCCGGCGACTGTCGGGCCTCGGACAACCGAGTGGTCGATCTGACCACGCAGATTTCACCAGATATGTGATGTCACATGACGAAACGACCATCGCATGGCCCGGTGGTCAGTTGCAGGGCTGAATTGGCGCTCACGCGCTCAAGTCAATTGGCGCTCACGCGCTCAAGCTGAACTGGCGCTCACGCGCCGCGGCTCGCCTGTTCCACCGAAAGCTCATGCGCCAACAACTCGGCAAAGGTGAATGTCCCTGTCGGCCGGTCGTTCTTGCCCAGCAGATACAGTCGCTTGACCGCCGCGAGGATGCCCTCGGCGATCGCGTCGCGGGTTTGGGTGGACAGCAGCAGACCGCGATCATGGGGATTGGTGATGTAGCCGATGTCCACCTCGACGGTGGGCATCCGGGTCAGCCGGAGCAGATCCCAGGTGCGGCCGTGGGACCGGCAGTCACGTAATCCGGTGCGGGCCACCACTTCCCGCTGTATGAAGTCGGCGAGGTTACGACCGATGGTCGACACCGACCCATGAGAATTCCCGAAGTGGAACGAGGCCACACCGTTTGCGGAGGGGGAGCGCTGACTCTCACAACGCAGGCTGATCATCAGATCCGCACCGACGCGGTTGGCGGTCGCGGCACGTTCGGCGTCCAGCGGGCTGCGGTTGGCCGGCCGTGAGATGAATGTCTCCATGCCGATCGCCGTCATCCGGCCCTCCAGCCGACTTGCCAAGTCCCACAGGATGTCTGCTTCGCTGATCGGGCCGTCGGGCCCGTTCATGATCATCCCGTGATCGGATCCGCCGCGGCCCGGGTCGATGATGACGTGTTTACCGGAGAGCTGCGGACCTGAGCGCCGTACCAGCTCTTCTTCGCGGATCGCGTGCGGAGAACCACCGGTCACCCGCGAACCCAGGAAGTACAACGAGCGCAACGTTTC
This sequence comes from Mycolicibacterium arcueilense, assembly GCF_058536225.1. Classification (NCBI taxonomy): domain Bacteria; kingdom Bacillati; phylum Actinomycetota; class Actinomycetes; order Mycobacteriales; family Mycobacteriaceae; genus Mycobacterium; species Mycolicibacterium arcueilense. The sequence continues at coordinate 59,668 of NZ_JBZTYL010000012.1, read as the reverse complement.
CGGGCCACAGATACCGTCGGGGTACAGCCCGTACTCACGCTGGTAGGACGACAACGCGTTGTGGGTCTGCAGGCCGAAATGCCCGTCGACCATGCCGGTATAGAAGCCGAGGTCCTGCAGGCGGGCCTGCAGGGTGGCCACGTCGTCGCCGTACATGGGCGCACCGAACTGGTGGGTCAGGGTGCGGGCACCGAGCCGGTAGGAGGCCTCACGCAGGGCGCGATAGGTGGCCTCCCCGACGATGCCGTCCACCAACAGGCCCCGGTGCTGCTGAAATGCCCGGACGGCGCTGTCGAGCTCGTCATCGAATGCGTCGAGCGCAACATGTCTGCCGGTGCTCAGGTCGGCGTCAGGGTTGTCGATCAGACCTAACGCGGCCAAGGCTGCCCGGATCTCGGTGACTGCTCCGCCACGATCACCGCGACGCAGACTCGACATTCGGCCCCTCCATGCTGGTTTCCGGCGATCTGCCAGGCTAGCTAGCCAGCATTGTCTCAGATTTCGGCCACAATCCGGAAAACGCCAGGCGTATCCGGGGTGTGTGGGGTGTGAGTGAACTCAGAGTGCGTCGGCAAGTTCCCGCAGCAGCGCGGCCTTGCCCTTGGCGCCGACGATGCGCTTGACCGGTGCGCCGTCCTTGAACAGGATCAGCGTCGGGATCGACACCACCTGGAAGTCACGCGCGGTGGCCGGGTTGGCGTCCACGTCGATCTTGGCGACCCGCAACTCGCCGGCCTTCTCGCTCGCGATCTCCTCGAGCACCGGGGCCACCATCTTGCACGGGCCGCACCAGGTGGCCCAGAAATCAACCAATACCGGTGTGCTGCTGGTCAGGACGTCGTTGGAGAACGAATCGTCGGTGACCGTTACTGTTGCGCTGTCCGCACTCATGGAGCTCTCCTGTCGGGTCGAAATCTGTTGAGGGTCAGTCGTTGTCGGCGAGCCAGCGCTCGGTGTCGATGGCAGCCGAACAGCCGCTGCCCGCGGCGGTGATGGCCTGGCGGTACGTGTGGTCGACGAGATCGCCCGCGGCGAACACCCCGTCGAGCGTGGTCGCGGTGGTGCGGCCGGCGACCTTCACGTAACCCTCGTCGTCGAGATCGATCTGGCCGCGCACGAGTTCCGAGCGCGGGTCGTGACCGATCGCCACGAACACGCCGGTGACCTGGAGCTTGGACTCCTCGCCGGTGACGATGTCGCGCAGGCGCACGCCGGTGACCTTCGGATCGCCCTCGATCTGGGTGATCTCGGTGTTGGTCAGGAACGTGATCTTTTCGTTGGCCCGGGCGCGTTCCAGCATGATCCTGGAGGCGCGGAACTCGTTGCGGCGGTGGATCAGGGTGACCGAACGCGCGAACCGGGTGAGGAACGTCGCTTCTTCCATCGCCGAATCGCCGCCGCCGACCACGATGATGTCCTCGTCGCGGAAGAAGAAGCCGTCGCAGGTGGCGCAGGTGCTCACACCCATGCCGGTCAGTGCTTCCTCACCGGGCACGCCGAGGTGGCGCGCGGCGGCACCCATGGCCAGGATGACCGAGCGCGCCTGGTGGGTCTCGTCGCCGACGGTGACCGTCTTCACGGGACCGGTGAGGTCGACGGCGTCGACGTCCTCCATGCGGAGATCCGCACCGAAGCGCAGGGCCTGCTCACGCATCTCGTCCATGAGTTCGGGGCCGGTGATGCCCTCACGGAACCCGGGGTAGTTCTCCACCTCGGTGGTGGTCATCAGCGCGCCGCCGAACTGCGTTCCCTCGAACACCAGCGGCTTGAGCTGGGCGCGGGCAGCGTAGATGGCTGCGGTATATCCGGCGGGGCCGGAACCGATGATGATGACGTCGTGGACCGTCGCTGAGGAGGACATGTAGGCCTTTCTGCCGTACTCGGCACGGGTTGCAACGTCAGCCTAGGCCGGATGTGTTCCCACCTGGCTCGCAGGACACATTACGGACGTTTCACCGGGTGTTTGACCACGGTGTCTGCCAACGATCCGGCATGAGTGGCGTCGCAGTCCGCGGGGACCACGACCCCGACGACGGAGTCCGGGTCGGTGGGGGCATTCGGTGGCATCAACAACAGCACTCCGTGGCGACCCGCCACGTCCATCGGGCGAGCGCCGACAACCTCGACGCCGGCGGGGTAGCCCAGTGCGGACAGGCACGCGTTGCGTCGTTGCGGGTCGGTCAGCGGACCCAGATCGGGCGGGACCGACAGCAGCCCTTGGATCTGGGTTTCGGAAAGACCGATCGCTCCACGCGGCGGTGTCACGGTGATCCGGCCGAAGCTGGTCAGTGTCGACGGCGCCTGGCCCGCCGGGCGCATCAGCACCACCCCGCCCACCACTGCGGCGGCCACGGCGGCGCTCGCCCCGGTGACGGCGGCGATCGCCTTCCAGCGTCGGCCGGGCGCCGCCGGGGCAGGCTCGGCCCGCAACACTTCGGAAAGCCGGTCACTCACCTCGGCAGGCACCGGGGGAGCAGTGGAGGGGTCCTGGCCGAGCTGGGCCAGATCGCGACGCACCCGATCGAGGGCCGCCAGGGTGTTCCTGGCATCCGGTCCGGCGATCGGGTCGGTGCGTACCCGTCGGCGAAGCTGTGCGGCCGTGTCATCGTCGAGCAACCCGGCCTGCAGATCGGCGAGCAGCTCAGCAGGAATCGGGCCGTCCGACGGCACTGGGGGTGTGCTGCCGTTCATCGCCTTCAAAGTACTGGAGCAGGCCTGCGAGCTTGTTCCTGGCGCGCGAGCACCGGCTCTTCACGGTGCCCTCCGCCACCCCGAGGAGCAGTGCGGTCTCGGCCACCGAATAGCCCTGCATGTCGACGGCCACCACGGCGGCGCGCTGCTCGAGCGGAAGCTGCATGAGTGCCCGCTCCACCACGATCGCGGTGGCAACCCGGGGCGCTGGGTCGCCGGCCGGGTCGCGCAGGTGCAGCAGGTGGTCGAGCTCCTGTTCGGACGAGGTGGGCTGGTGGCGTGACCGGCGGACCCGGTCCAGGCAGGCATTCACCACGATCCGGTACAGCCAGCTGCTGACCGCCGAATCGTGGCGGAACGACGCGGCCGTGCGATGGGCCGACAACAACGCATCCTGCACGGCGTCGTCGGCGTCTTCGTGGTGATGGCTGGTCAGAAACGCCAACCGGCGCAGCTGACCGTGGTGCCGGTGAACGAGTTCCTCGAACGCGTAGCGATCCCCGGCGACGTGGGCGGCCAGCAGTTCGGCATCAGTACGCGTGGCGGTGTCATGCCCCCGCAGCTGCGTCGTCGCCGGCTTCCTGGTCCCCCCGAACCTTCCCACACGCTGAACTTAAACGCTGTCCGGGAGCCGCCCGGACACTTGTTTGCCCGGAACGGCGTTACGCCAGGTCAAGAAGCCATCGCTGTTGTGGATGACGTCTCAGGAGGCCGCTTTGAGGGTGATCTCGGAGATGTCGGTGCGGCTCTTGCCGTCCACGGTGCCCAGCGTCGAGATCCACACCAGCACGTAGGAGGTGGACGACGCCTTGTTCACCGAAATGGTGTTGGAGCCGGGCTTCAGCGGGGTCGTGGGCGTCAGCTCGGTGGTGTCGGACAGGGATGACGGGTTGGCCGACTGCGACGACCGGATCTGCACCGAGGTGCCGGTGCTGGTCACGTTGAGGGTGACCGCGCCGATCGTGGTGGGCTGCGGCAGTTGCAGCATCAGGCCGACGCCGTTCTTGAAGCCGGGGAACGGGGCCGGGTCCGAATACGTGTCGGTGGACCAGGCCGTGCTGGTGTTGCCGTCGATGGCCTGCCCGGCCGTTGCCGGCGAATCGGCTTCACCTTCGGGTGAGAACACAGTTGCCCGAACGGGTTTCACCGTGCTGCCGGTGGCGGCCGACGAATTGTCCTGGGTTTGTTCGCTGTTCTCCGACGGGGCGTTCAGGCCGAGCTCGTCGCGGTTGAGGCCGCCACCGACGTCGCCGAAGATGCTGTTGAGGACGGAAGCCAGCACCAGCAGTGCCACCAGGATGATGGCAGCACCCACGCTGACCCCGATGATGACGCCCTTGCGGCGCCGGGCCTCGGCGGCTTCGTGTTCTTCGGGGGTCTCGTGCGCGCGGACGGGAGCTGCCGGGGCGGGCGTCTCCTCGACCGAACCCGCCATCAGCTCGGTCCGATCGGCGATGGCGGTGGCCTGTTGTAGCAGGTTCAAAAGGGTTGGAGCGCTTCGGATCCCGCCACCGGGCTGGACGGCACGGGCGGCCGCTGCCGAGATCTGGAACGGAATATCGCGGTCGACGGCGCGCGGTTCGACCGGCTGTCCGGCCGGGTCCAGGGCGGCGGGCTCCAGCCCGCTGCGCGATCCGGATTCCGGCAGCGGCCAGCGGTTGATCAGCAGCGCGTAGAGCGCCGCGCCGATGCCGCGGATGTCGTCGTCAGGCGTGGCGTCGGGCATGGTGGCCGGGAACGCCAGCGCCACATCACCTTCGATGCTCACTCGCACCCGGCTGGGATGGTCGATCGACAGTGCCACTCCGGCGCGGTGGGCCGCCTCGGCGGCGGCGGCCAGCGACTGGATGGCGCGAGCCCCGCCGATCGGGGACGGCGAGGTATCGGCGACCTCGGCCAGCGAGCCGCCGCGAATCCACTCCGAGACGATCAGGCCGCCCGATCCGCTGTGCGCCACGTCGAGCACCCGGGCGATACCGGGAACGTCGAGGCGGCTGAGTTTGAGGGTGCGAGAGAGGATCTCCTGCACCTGCGCGTCGGGCATGGTGGCGTCCGGGTCGACGAAGGTCAGCGCCACCTGACGGTCCAGCGCCGTGTCGAGGGCCTGCCAGAACTGCAGGTGCGGCGGACCACCGTGGGGGACCAGGAGCCGGTAGCGGCCGTCCGCGATGGTCGCCCCGGGGATGAGGTGCACATCGTCGTCCGCCGATTCCAACGCGGCATCGTGCGGCGGTGCGAACGAGATCGGCTCACGGGTCGGGTCACCGCCGTAGTCGGTGAGCGGACGCGTCGCCCCGTTCGACCGGCTCGCGGCGGGTTCGCCGGAACCGGTGCCTTCGTCCGACGGGATGGTTGCCGAACCGGCAGGCGCCACATCCGGTTGGAACTCGTCGGCGGCCGGACGCGGCAACTTCGTCGTATCCGTTGTCATCCCGGAACTCGAGGTGGCGTCCAGTGCCGCGTCGTCCGCAGATTCGTCGGTCACCGGTGATCCTTTCCACATCCCCGCTCCGGCAACGTGTGCCGGAGTCCCGCCTCCGGCGGCTGCCGGGCTTGACGGCCACCCAGTGGGAGAAGAATTCCTCTGATCAGGGTACGTGACGGGCGCTGCAGGTTGAGGCCCGACGGGCGGCGCAATTGTTTGCATGGCTACCTGTCCGGCCCCCGGTACCGGGGCGGGACGCCCTCGCCCGAGCCGGCGGCGGACCATTGCCAGCGCCGACTGCGCCTCCGGAACCCGGGCGGCGATCATCACCCCGGCGATGATCGGGACCATGATCACGCCGAGGGCGAGCAGTCGCAGCAGCGAACCCGCGGCGCCCGCGTGCTCGGTCAGTGAGTCCAGGCCCAGCAGCCGGTCGGCGGTATGGGCCACCAGGCTTGCCACCAACGACGCCGCGATGGTGACCAGAATGGTGCGGATCACCGTGTCGCGCAGTAACCGGCCGCCGCGCGGACGCAGGTTGGACTTCAGGAGCACGTAACCCATGACGGCCCCGGCGACGAAGCCCAAGCCGTTGGCCAGCCCCAGGTAGCCGGCCACCATGTTGGGGTCGTCGGTCAGGTGCGGGGCGATGATCGAGCCGATGATCTTGACGGCGGTGATCACGATGATGATGGCGATCGGCGTCCAGGGCTTCTCGCGCGCGTAGAACACCCGCAGCTGCAGCAGCACCAGCGCGTAAGGGATGAGCGTGAAGGCCGACAGGGTGATCGCCATGCCGAGGTAGCCGGCGTCGGAGGCGCTGAAGTTGCCGTACGCGAACAGTGCGCTGCCGATGGCGGGCCCGCCGACGGTCATCATCGCTACCACCGGGATGAGCGTCACCATGGTGAGCCGGGTGGCCAGGGAGTAGTCGTCGAGCACGGCCGGAATGTTGTCGGCGGCCGCGTTGCGGCTCAGGCGCGGCATCACCACGGTGAGCACCGTGACGCCGATCATCCCGAACGGCAGCATCAACACAAGCCAGGTGTAGTTGTAGATCGCGGGCCCGGTGTCGGCCGCCCCGCTGGCGATCTGATTGCCGACGATCAGGCCGATCTGGCTGATCAGCACGTACAGCACCATGGCGGCGGCCATGGTGCCGAATTTCTTGAGCCGGTCGTCGATGCCCCACAGTGGCCGCAGGCTGACTCGCTCGGCGCGGATCGCCACGAGCAGCACGGCAGCCTGCGCAACCACGCCCAGGGTGGTGCCGATTCCCAGGACCAGCAGCTTGGCCGTGCCCATGTGGGGCGGATCGATCGAGAATTCACCGGGCACCAGGACGAACACGCCCAGCGTCACGATCGCCACCACGTTGTTGACGACGGGGGCCCAGGCCGGCGGACCGAAGACGTTGCGGGTGTTGAGGATTGCCATGAAGACAGACGAGAGCCCGTAGAACAGCACCTGCGGCAACAACAGGTACGCGAACGCGGTGGTCAGCGGATTGTTGACCTTCGGATCACTGCCCAGCATCAGTCGCACCAGCAGTGGCGCGCACAGCACCGAGAGCACTGTGGTGACCAGCAGCAGCGTCGTGGCCAGGGTCACCAGCCGCCGCACGAACGCGGTGCCGCCATCGGCGTCGTCGCGTTCGGCACGGGCCAGGACCGGCACGAAGATCGCCGTGAAGGTGGCCTCCAGCACCAGTGCGGCCACCATGTTGGGCAGCTGGTTGGCCACGGAGAACGAACTGGTCAACGCTCCGCCGAGCATGGCCATGAGGAGCACGAACCGGAAGAACCCGGTGATGCGCGAGATCAGTGTCGCGAAGGCCATCCCCCACGAGCGCGAGACGACCGCGGCATCGGAAAGCTCGGCACGCCCGGCGGGCCGGATCGGGCCGGTGGCATGCGGAATCCTCGGCGGACCCGGTGGGCGGGCCGCTGGTTGGTCGGGCGAGGTCATCGGGGTCGGTCCGGACTCGTCGCAGGCGCCGGCGGGGACGGCGGGGTGGCAGGCGTCTTGTCAGCCTCGTCAGCGCCGGCGTCGTTGTTGAACGCCATCGCGACGTCGAGCGGGTCGGGATGCTCGCCCGGCGGGATGAGGTCGGCACGGTCGGGTTGGCCGCGGAAGCGGTGCCACAACCGGCGTCCGGCGAGCGCCACCAGCACGGCCCCGGCCGACAGGGTGATGAAGAACAGGACCTTGCCGTAGGCATTGGAGTGCACCGACAACCGGACTGGCTCACCGAGTGTCAGTCCCTCGGTGGTCTGCAGGCTGACGTCGACGGCGACCCGCTGGGTGAAGTGCACCTCGATCGGCACCCGCAGCGGCAGATAGCCGGGCGGCAGTTCGATCTCGCCCATGTCGGTCACGGTCATCCCGGGCGGTGCGTCGACGTGCAGCCGGACCCTGACCGGAACCGGCAGGTCGTTGCGCAGGGCCAGGGGCAGCGGACTGCGCTCGGTGGCCAGTGTGTAGGCCCCGCCGGGGTTGACGATCGTGACCGCGCCGAACATGTCGTTCACACTGCGGCCGACGGTCTGCAACCGCTGCTCGGCCAACCCTTCGCGGGCCTCCGGCGGCACCGACTGGCTCAGCGCCCGCAGCATGTCCTCCCGCAGCGGCGCGGTGTACTGCATGCCGGTCAGCCCGGTGCGCTCATCGGTGGTCAGCGCCGCGGTCAGTCCCCACAGCCGGCTGACCGCCGCCGCGATGCCGCTGCTGATGTTCTCGTCGATGGCGCTGCGCGGGTTGCCGAGGGAATCCGGCGGCGGGGGTTGCACGGGTTCGGGCGGCGCGGCGTTGCCCTCGGCGATCACCATGGGCAGAGGGCGCGGTACGGCCAGCCCGGCGTGGATCGTGGTGGCCACCGAGGTCAGGATGGCCTGCGCATCGTCGGCGTCGAGCGACCACACGAGCGGCGGCATCAGGATCTGGGTCCGGGGCTCCTCGGTGGGGGTGAGGCCCCGCCACAGCAGCGCGCCCAGCGCGTCCTGGCGCCGCGCGGTCTGCGAGTCGTGACGAACCGGGATCTCCAGCGACGGATCCAGGTAGGACGGCGCCACCGGATCGGTACCCGCACCGGCCAGGGCGGCACCGACCGCCGGGTCGAATCCGGCCGCGACGACCTCCGGCCGGTACCGCTGCGGGGTCACGTCGGCGGTCTCGGGGGCGCCGGTCGCCGAATCCTGGGCGGCGATCTGGGTGGCCGAGATGGCGACCGTCTGACCCTGGGCTGCCAGCAGGTCCAGCGCGGGGCGGGTGAGCGGACCGTCACCCAGGATGCTGGCACCCCGGACCGAGGTGACACCCAGGATCTGATCGACGATGTCGCCGGCGCCGTTGGTCGCGATCGCGCTCAAACCCGGATCGCCGACCCGTTGCAGTGCGGTCAGATCGGCCTGCGCGTAGTTGGTCGGTGCCACGCAGAGCCGCCCGGCCAGCCCGCGCAATCGGTTCAGCCAGTTGACGGCGGCTTCCTGGCCGGCGCCGGGTCGCGTCGGGGTGGCTGCCCCGGCGTCGGGACCGTCGTTGACGACGTAGCCGCCAGTCATCGCGTTGACCGTGACGAGCAGGTCCGGGTCGACGGCAAGGCACAAGGTGGCGCGCAGCTGGCCACCGGAGTCGACGGTCGGCCCGGTCGCGAAGTCGGCTGCCGACAGCAGGGTGTCGAGGCGCCCGCCGGGGGCCAGGGACGCGGCGAGGCTGTCGTCGACCAACCGCACCGGCGTGGTGCCGCCGGGGGCTCCGGGGGCCAGTCGTGGCCGGTCGGCCAGCGGCCAGAGCATGGTCATTCGCACCGGGTGGGAGGTGTCGGGCGGCACCACCGAGTTGAGGGTGTCGGCGGCCGACATCGATTCGGGTGCGTTGTCGGCGGCCTGGTCGGGCGGCACCCCGAGGACCGGCAACAGGAAGCGGGCGTCGTCGAGTTTGGCCGGGGCACCGTAATCCGGTGTCCCGTTGACGTTGATCAGGACGGGGTAGACGCCGGGTTCGCTGATGTGCAGTGACCCGGGGCCTTCGGAGCGCAAGGGATAGGAGAGGGTGAAGCCCACCGACTGGCCGCGATCCATCTCGGGTGCCACGGTGACGAAGTCGGCTACCGGCTCGAACCGGTCGACATCTCCGGTGAGGTCGGTGCGCAGCTGGCTCGATGAGGTCACCGCGCGCGCGTGCTCCATCCGGATGTCCACATCGCGCACCGGCCGGTCTCCGACGTTCAGCACGGCCCCGGTCACCGTCAGCACCGATTCACTCGTGGTGGTGACGACGTTGGGGGTGACGCGGTCGATGCGGATCTGGAGAAACGGCATCGCTCCCGGTTCACTGGCGCTCGCGCGCGGCAGCAGCACCGGCAGCGCGGCGGTGGACCACACCGAGAACAACAACACCACCGCCACAAGCACCACTGTGTGCGCCAGGAGGGAGAACCCTCGGCGCACCGCCGGGGCGGCGGTCACGGCCCCTGTCCGCATCCGTTCGTGCGCCGGCGGGGCTGGGGTTGGGGTTGGGCAGAGTCGTCGCGGCGGTGGGTGCGGGCGTGCGAGTGGGTCTGGGGACGCCGCCGGGGCGCGCTGCGGGGCAGTGGCGGCAGGGCGCCCGGCCCGTCGGTGTGCAGCTTGTCGATCAGCTCTCCGGCCACCTCGGCGAGCTTGCGCTCGTCGGCGTAGGCCAGCCGGGACGCCAGATCCCGCAGCGGGACCCAGGCGACCTCCGTCACCTCGACGTCGTCGTCGGACAGTTCGCCGCCCTGGAAGCGCAGGAGGTAGTGGTGCACGGTCTTGTGCACCCGGCGGCCCTCGGTGACGAACCAGTAGTCGATGCTGCCGAGCGCGGCCAGCACGTCGCCGCGGATACCGGTCTCTTCGGCGACCTCGCGGATCGCGGTCTGTTCGGCCGTCTCGCCGAGCTCGATGTGCCCCTTGGGCAGGGACCACAGCATCCGGCCGCGCCGGTCGACCCGGCCGATCAACGCCGCCACCTGGGTGTCCTTTGGTCCGTCGATTCCGTCGATGACCAGGCCGCCTGCCGACGTCTCGTGGACGGTGCGCAGCCGTTCCGGTGGTCGACGAGGACGCGACTTGCGTTGCTTGGACTGGTCACGCGGGGTCGGGGCGGAATTTGCGGTGCTGACGGGAGCTTCGCCCGGGCCGTCGGTGTGGCGTTCGGCATCGTTGCCCTGATCACCGGCCGGTGGCCCCGCCGCCCTTTGTGCACGACGACGGCCACGACGCCGGCTGCGGCGCCGTCGTGGTTTGGCCTGTTCGCCGTCCGACACCCAAGCGATAGTAGCTGCCATGGGGTTGGCCTCCTGCCGCACTCGCCGGTTGTGACCACACCGCGAGCATTAGGCTCATCGAACGTGTCCGACGCTGTTGTTACTGATGCCGAATTGCTGGCCGGCGCGCTGGTCGCGCTGAACCACCGCGCCGAGGTGCTGCGCGCGCTCGGTGCGGTGTTCGCCGAGGCGGGCCACGAGCTGTATCTGGTCGGCGGCAGTGTGCGCGATGCGCTGCTGGGCCGGTTGACCGGTCACAGTGATCTCGATTTCACCACTGACGCCCGCCCCGAGCAGATGCTGAAGGTCCTGCGTCCGTGGGCCGACGCGCTGTGGGAGACCGGGATCGAGTTCGGCACGGTCGGCGTGGGCAAGCGGGTGGGCGGGGTGGAGCACCGGCTCGAGATCACCACGTTCCGGGCTGACAGCTATGACCAGGTGTCAAGGAACCCGACGGTCGAATTCGGCGACAACCTGGATGACGACCTGGTGCGCCGCGACTTCACCGTGAACGCCATGGCGGTGCGCATCACGGCCGACGGTCCGGCCGAATTCCATGATCCCCTGGGCGGTCTGGCGGCCATTCAGGCCAAGGTCCTCGACACCCCGTCGGCGCCGGAGGTGTCGTTCGGGGATGATCCGCTGCGGATGCTGCGTGCGGCCCGGTTCGTGTCGCAGCTCGGGTTCGGGGTGGCGCCGCGGGTGCTCGAGGCGCTGCTGGAGATGGCTCCGCAGTTGGAACGCATCACCGTCGAGCGGGTCGCCGCCGAACTGGACAAGCTGCTGCTCGGTGCCGACCCGGTGGCCGGCGTCGATCTGATGGTGCAGACCGGGCTGGGCGAGGTTGTTTTGCCCGAGGTCGGCAAGATGCGGATGGCCATCGACGAACACCATCAGCACAAGGATGTGTACTGGCATTCGCTGACGGTGCTGCGGCAGGCGGTGGATCTCGAGGATCAGGGTCCGGATCTCGTATTACGTTGGGCTGCACTGCTTCACGACATCGGCAAGCCCGCGACCCGCAAGCACGAATCCGACGGCGGCGTGAGTTTTCACCACCACGAGGTGGTCGGCGCCAAGATGACCCGCAAGCGGATGCGCGCGCTCAAGTACTCCAAGCAGATGGTCGACGACGTGTCGCAGCTCGTTTACCTGCATCTGCGGTTCCACGGCTACGCCGACGACAAGGGGACCGGGAAGTGGACCGATTCGGCGGTGCGGCGTTACGTCACCGATGCCGGCCCGCTGCTGAGCCGGCTGCACAAACTGGTCCGCGCGGACTGCACCACCAGGAACAAGCGTCGGGCGGCGCGGTTGCAGGCCAACTACGACGATCTGGAGAACCGGATCGACGAGCTGGCGGCAAAAGAAGATCTGCAGCGGGTCCGGCCGGATCTCGACGGCAACGAGATCATGGAGATCCTCGGCATCCCCGCTGGCCCGCAGGTCGGCGAGGCCTGGAAGTACCTCAAGGAGCTCCGGCTCGACCATGGACCGCTGTCGCGTGAGCAGGCCATCGACGAATTGTTGAAATGGTGGAACGCCAGGAGCTGATCATGCGTCTGATCAGACATGGACTACTGCCTGGGTGAGCCCGACGGAACCGCGACCATCTTCACCGGTGCGCCGGATATGGATGTGGACGGGGACGGGAGCCCCGACGGCATCGGGCTCGATTTCGACGGGGACGGCCGGATCGACGACGTGATGGCCGATTTCGACGGGGACGGCATCGCCGAGCGGATGGTGCTCGACACCGATGACGACGGACAGGCCGAGACCCATTTCTCCGACGACGGTTCGGGTATCTGGGCGGTGAGGGTGGACCGGTCCGGGCAGGTGCGCTGGTTCGGTTTGGACGGGGTCGAACAGACGGGTGGGCCGGTGGTCGATTTCGATGGCGACGGCGCTATGGACGACCGGTTGATCGACGTCGACGGGGACGGCCTGGCCGATCGGGCGTTGGCCGGGAACCTGGCATACGTCGACACCGACGGGGACGGGCGCTGGGACCTGAAGTTGGCGGACACCGACGGCGACGGCCGCGCCGATTCGGTGTCCTGAGCGCCGACTCTGCGGTGAGGGCTTGGGCCACTCGCACTTTCACGCCCCGAGCGCAGAGTCGATTGCTGACGACGAGCTTCAGCCGCGCCCGGCGCCCGGAGGCCCAGCGAAGGCCTGCGCGATCGTCAACCACTTGGCGGCGTCGTCGCCGACGGCGGTCACGTCGAGTTCGGCCGGCGCTCGGCGCTGGGTGACCAGCATGCAGAAGTCTTCGGCAGATCCCGTCACGCGCTGCTGTGCGTCGGCCGGTCCCCACTCCCACAGCGAGCCGTCGGGCGCGGTCAGCTCGACCCGGAACGGCTCGGCGGGCGGGGTCAGCCCGTGGACCGTGAACGCGAAATCCCTTGTGCGCACCCCGATATGGGCGATCGAGCGCAGGCGGGCGGTGGCGGGCCGGTGCGCCCCGAGCGCGTCGGCGACGTCGAGACCGTGCGCCCAGGTCTCCATCATCCGGGCGGTGGCCATCGAGGTGGCGCTCATCGGCGGACCGAACCAGGGCAGCTTGCGACCCTCTTCCACGTTCACGAGTTCGGTGTGCAGCCGGGCTCGGGTCGCACGCCAGTCCGCGAGCAGCTGCTGGGGCGGAGTCAGCGCGAGTTCCTCGGCGCCGGCGTCGACGAACCCCGTCGGGTCCTGCATCGCTTCGGCCAAGATGGCATCGAAGCCGGCCTGGTCGGTGATCGCGATGACCGACACCCGGTCGGTCCACAACAGGTGGGCGATCTGATGGGCAATGGTCCAGCCTTCGGACGGCGTGGCGGTGGCCCAGCGCTCGGGCGGCAGATCGGCCACCAGGGCGTCGAGTACATCGCTCTCGGCAGACAAGTCGGCCACGATCGGCCCGGCGCTCACCATGGCGGTCAGCCTAGACCGGGGGATGACGCCCGCTTCGGGGATGCCACCGCGGCATGCAGACCGAGCCCGACCAGATAGGCCACAGCTCCGGCGGCCACCAGGGCAGGCGAGTGCCCGCCGGGGGGGATCACCGCGGCAGCGGCCGCGATCGCCGCGACGAACGACATCCAGAACAACGCATCCTGCACCGTGAACACGTGCCCGCGCAGCGCGTCGTCGACGTCGATCTGGATCGCCGAATCCGCGCACAACTTCACCAGCTGCCCGGCCGCGCCGAGCAGCAGACCACAAGTCAGCATCACCGGGATGTGCAGGCCGAGCGCCAAGAGCTGGATGGCCGCGGCGAAGCAGAGCGCGCCATTGGCGGTCGCATAGCGCCCGAACCGGCCGATCACCACGGGGGCGGCCACGGTGGCCAGGAACTGGCCGATACCGCCGGCCGCCAGGAACAGAAACGCGCTACCCAGGCCCAGCCCGGTCATATCGGGGTTGTCGGTGTGCCGCACGATCACCAGCACCAGCAGGGAATTGATCCCGAAGGCCATCCGATGCGCGGCCAGCCCGGCCAGGGTGCCCGCGACCGGACGCACGGTCAGCACCGTGCGCAGGCCATGCACCCAGCCGGTGGACACCGCGTAGGCCACCGAGCCGTGGATGGTGCGCTTGCTTTCGTGCGGCCCCAACACGTGCGGGCCGAAGCGCACCGACAGCCACAACGCGAGCGCCACCGGGAGCGCCACGATGAACATGACCGCCGAGGCGCCCACGTCGTCGGCGCCGACCACCGTACGCGGCACCAACATGAAGAGGGCGCCGAGGAAGGCGGCGAGCGCTCCGATCGCGGTGGCCACCGAGTTCATCGTGACGACCCGGTCGGCGGGCACCACATCGGGCAGCGACGCCGACAGACCTGACGACACGAACCGGGTGAACCCGTTGATGATCAACGCCCCGCACAGGATCGGCAGATCCCCGACACCGAACGCCAGCAGCCCACCCACCAGGAGCACCAGCAGCAGTCGGCCCAGGTTGGCACCGATCATCACCATCCGCCGGTCCCAGCGGTCCAGCAGTGCCCCGGCGAACGGACCGAGCACCGAGTACGGGAGATACAGGACGGCGAACGCACCGGCGATGGCCCACGGCTCGGCCTCCCGGTCGGGATTGAACAGAAGTCCGCCGGCCAGGCCGGCCTGGAACAGGCCATCGGCGAACTGACTGACCGCACGCAACTCCAGCAGGCGGCGGAATTCGTTCATGCCACGGAGCGCGCGCCAGAGGGCACGGAGCGCGTGAGCATGAACCACCCGATCAACAGTACAAAGCTGCGCCGAAATCCGACCGCGCCCGGGCTTGTTCGCCACGTCTTGGCTATCGCGGTGCCATGATGTAACCGTGGCGCAGTCAGAAGACCCGGAGGATTTCATCGCGCCTGCGGCGCACCGGGTACGTCCGGGCACGCTCCTGCTGGCCAATACCGATCTGCTCGAGCCGACCTTCCGGCGCAGCGTCATCTACATCGTCGAGCACAACGCCGGCGGGACCCTCGGTGTGGTGTTGAACCGCCCCAGTGAGACGGCGGTCTACAACGTGCTGCCGCAGTGGGCGAAGCTCACCCACAAACCCAAGACGATGTTCATCGGCGGCCCGGTCAAGCGGGACTCGGCGTTGTGCCTGGCGACGCTGCGGGTCGGCATGCAGGCCGACGGCGTTCCGGGACTGCGGCACGTGCAGGGCCGTGTGGTGATGGTCGACCTGGACGCCGACCCGGACACGCTGGCGCCGGTGATCGAGGGTGTGCGGATCTTCGCCGGATACTCCGGCTGGACCATCGGCCAACTCGACGGCGAGATCGAGCGTGACGATTGGATCGTGCTCTCGGCGCTGCCGTCGGATGTTCTGATCGAGCCGCGGGTCGATCTGTGGGGCCGGGTGTTGCGCCGTCAGCCGTTGCCGATGTCGTTATTAGCCACGCATCCGATCGACGTGAGCCGCAACTAGTCTCGGGACTACTTGCAGGACAGGGTGCAGCTGGCGCACGAGCCGGCGCAGTCCGCGCCCGAGCCGGCGCCCGCCTCCGCCGCCGCGACGGCCTTGGCGCTCTGCCAGCAGCCGGCGGCGACCGTGGCGACGGCCCCGATGATGCACACCATGACGACCATCAGGCCGGTGTGGGGCGCGGCAGCCAGGGCGGCGGCACCCCCGGCGGCGAGCATGACCGCGGCGGCCAGTTGCGTCGGGGCCACAGCCCTCAGGACCGAGCGCACCGGATCACCGGTACGGGGTCTGGTCAACAACCACAGCCCGAGCACACCGACGATGACGGCGGCGCTCAAACACAGCAGCGCGGCGATCAGCATGCGCCACACAATACGAGGCGCCGGTCGGTATTGCGAGGTCGGGGCGGGTTCCGGTGCCTCAGCCCTGCAGGCCCAGGAGCTGGGGCAAACCCGGCTGTGGCGCCGGGGCGGCCGGGGCGGGAGTAGCTGGCGGAGCGGGAGCCGCCGGGGCCGGCGCGCTGACCTTGAACCCGGAAACGATCGCGTCGGCGGCGTCGGCAGCCGCGGAAACACCCTGGTTGGCGGCCGAGGAGTTCACCGACAACGACACCAGGTAATGGTCGGGGCCCGCGGTGGCCAGGATGTGCCTGCGTGACGTGTTGAGCACCTGGCTGCCGGACAGGTAGCTACCTTCGATAAATGCCGACGGGAAGCCGTTGAAGTCACCCATGGCCATGTCGGTGGGGCGCCAGTTCTGCAGCTGCTGGGTGTCGACGAAGCCGTGGCTGGCCGCTTCGACCGGATCGAAATTGCCGACGAGCTTGTAGACCACGACCTGCGCGTTGGGGGTGTAGAGGTCGGTGCTGGCGCGGTCGGCGATCACCGCGAAGGCGTCGGGGACGTTGGGGTCGGGCACTTTGGTCCACCCCGACGGCAGCGGCAGGACGATGCTGAGCGCCTTGAAGTCGTGGCTGACCTGAGGCTCCATCTTCACGCCCTTGCTCTTGAAGAATTCGGCAAGGGTGCCGGAGGAGGCCGGGGTGATGGTCTGCGCCGGTGGGACAGGTGCCGCGACCGCGGGCGCGGCGTTGGCTGCCGCACCCGGGACGCCGGGGGTTGCTGCGGCAGCGGGGACCGCGGCGGCGGGGGCCGCCGGGGCGGCGGGCGCTGCGGCAGGGGCGACCGTGACGGTCTGGGTCACCGTCACCGGGCCGGGAACGCTGGGAACCGGAAGGAGGGGTTCGGCAGAGGCGGTCTGACCGGTGAAACCGACAACCCCGGCCACGCCGATGGCCGTGCCCGCTGCCAGTACCCGCCACCGGCGGGTCAACTCGATCATTGCTTGATTCCTCCCGCAAACCGTGCCCCACCTGGGGACCTCTCCACTGAGCGCCGAGACTATCCAGGGATGACCGCCCACCACCAGCAACTCAACCGACCTGGAATCAACCCCTGACAGAGCCGCGACGTAACCGATACCAACCTGTGGCCTGCGTCATCGGAAGACGGGCGGTGAGCTGCTCAAACCGTGGCCTTATACCCTGAACGGCGTGATCGAACCTGCCGCCGCCGCCCAGTCAGGGCAGTCAGAGGACACCCCGCAGCACCGTTACACCGCGGAGCTGGCGGGTCAGATCGAGCAGTCCTGGCAGCAGACCTGGGCCGAGCTTGGCACGTTCAACGTGGCCAATCCGGTGGGCTCGCTGGCACCGGCGGACGGCTCGCCGGTGCCAGCCGACAAGATGTTCGTCCAGGACATGTTCCCGTATCCATCCGGTGACGGCCTGCACGTCGGGCACCCGTTGGGTTACATCGCCACCGACGTCTACGCCCGGTACTACCGGATGACCGGGCACAACGTGCTGCACGCACTGGGCTTCGACGCGTTCGGTCTGCCTGCCGAGCAGTACGCCGTGCAGACCGGGACGCACCCACGCACCCGTACCGAGGCCAACATCGTCAACTTCCGCCGCCAGCTGGGCCGGCTGGGTCTGGGCCACGATTCGCGCCGCAGCTTCGCCACCACCGACGTCGACTTCTACAAGTGGACGCAGTGGATCTTCCTGCAGATCTACAACGCCTGGTTCGACACGGCGGCACAGAAGGCCCGACCCATCACCGAGCTGGTCGCCGAATTCGAGTCCGGGACACGTGCTCTGGACGATGGCCGGGTCTGGGCGGAGTTGTCGGCAGCCGAGCGCGCCGATGTGGTGGACGATTACCGGCTGGTGTACCACGCCGATTCGATGGTGAACTGGTGCCCGGGTCTGGGCACGGTGCTGGCCAACGAGGAAGTCACGGCCGACGGGCGTAGCGATCGCGGTAATTTCCCGGTGTTCCGGAAGCGCTTGCGGCAGTGGATGATGCGCATCACCGCCTATTCGGACCGGCTGCTCGATGATCTGGAGCTGCTGGAATGGCCGGACAAGGTCAAGGCCATGCAGCGCAACTGGATCGGCCGCTCCACGGGGGCATCGGTGGAGTTCGGCACCGCGGCCGGCGATGTCGAGGTCTTCACGACCCGCCCGGACACCCTGTTCGGCGCGACCTACCTGGTGCTGGCTCCCGAGCACGATCTGGTGGATGCGCTGACCGCCAGCGCCTGGCCCGAGAGCACCGACTCTCGGTGGACCTTCGGTGCGGCGACCCCGACGGAGGCCGTCGCCGCCTACCGCGCCGGGATCGCGGCCAAGTCGGATCTGGAGCGCCAGGAGAACAAGACCAAGACCGGTGTGTTCCTGGGTGCGTACGCCACCAATCCGGTCAACGGGCAACAGGTTCCGGTGTTCATCGCGGACTACGTGCTGGCCGGATACGGAACCGGCGCCATCATGGCGGTGCCCGGCGGTGATCAGCGTGACTGGGACTTCGCGACCGAGTTCGGCCTGCCCATCGTCGAGGTGGTCTCCGGCGGTGACATCACCGAGGCGGCCTACAACGGCGACGGAACCATGGTCAACTCCGACTATCTCAACGGGCTGTCGGTGGCCGAGGCCAAGAAGGTTGTCATCGAGCACCTGGAGGCCGACGGTCGTGGCCGGGCCCGCATCGAGTACAAGCTGCGGGACTGGCTGTTCGCCAGGCAGCGGTACTGGGGTGAGCCGTTCCCCATCGTGTACGACGCCGACGGCCGCGCCCACCCGCTGCCGGAATCGGCTCTGCCGGTCGAACTTCCGGACATCCCGGACTATGCCCCGGTCTCGTTCGACCCCGACGACGCCGACAGTGAACCGTCGCCGCCGCTGGGCAAGGCCACCGAGTGGGTACACGTCGAGCTGGATCTCGGCGACGGGCTGCAGACCTACACCCGCGACACCAACGTGATGCCGCAGTGGGCGGGCAGCTCCTGGTACGAGCTGCGCTACACCGACCCGCAGAACTCGGAAGAGCTGTGCGCCAAGGAGAACGAGGCCTACTGGATGGGCCCGCGTCCGGCCGAGCACGGACCGAACGATCCGGGCGGTGTGGACCTGTACGTCGGCGGCGTCGAGCATGCGGTGCTGCACCTGCTGTACTCGCGGTTCTGGCACAAGGTGCTGTTCGACCTCGGCTTCGTCAGTTCGAAGGAGCCCTACCGCCGCCTGGTCAACCAGGGTTACATCCAAGCCTTCGCCTACACCGATGCCAGGGGTAGCTATGTGCCTGCGGCCGAAGTCGTTGAGCGGGAAGGGAAGTTCTTCTGGCCGGGCCCCGATGGTGAAATACAGGTCAACCAGGAGTTCGGCAAGATCGGCAAGAGCCTGAAGAACTCCGTCTCACCCGACGAGATCTGCGACGAGTATGGCGCGGACACGCTTCGGGTCTACGAGATGTCGATGGGCCCGCTGGAGGCGTCGCGGCCGTGGGCCACCAAGGACGTCGTCGGCGCGCACCGCTTCCTGCAACGGGTGTGGCGTGTGGTGGTCTCCGAAGAAACCGGTGCGACCGACGTCAACGAGCACGAGGCACTCGACACCGACACGCTCAAGGTCCTGCACCGCACCATCGCCGGTGTGACCGAAGACTATGCGGCACTGCGCAACAACACCGCCGCGGCCAAGCTGATCGAGTACACCAACCACCTCACCAAGGAGGGCGTGTCGGCTCGCGCCGCGATCGAGCCGCTGGTGCTCATGGTGGCCCCGCTGGCGCCGCACCTGGCCGAGGAGTTGTGGAAGCGGTTGGGCCACGACACCTCACTGGCGCACGGTCCGTTCCCGGTGGCCGATCCGCAGTACCTGGTGGACGACACCATCGAGTTCCCGGTTCAGGTCAACGGCAAGGTCCGCGGCAAGATCACGGTTGCGGCCGATGCCGAAGCCGCGGCCATCCAGTCGGCGGCGCTGGCCGACGAGAAGGTGCAGGCGTTCCTGGATGGTGCCACCCCCAAGAAGGTGATCGTGGTCCCGGGCCGGCTGGTCAACCTCGTCGTCTAGTGCGATTTCGGTGCGTCTGGTAACGCTGACCGTTACTGGACGCACCGAAATCACCCGGGGCGGACCACGATTTCGTGGACGTGGCCGTCGGGCGGGGTGGTGACGGCGGTCGCCACCAGCCCTGCCACGGTCTCGGGTTTGAGGAACTTCGTGGCGTCGTATTCACCGACGCCGTCGCTTACTGCAGTCTCGTAGGCCACCAGATCGCGCTGCATCTCGGTGTCGGTGCGCCCGGGGAAGATCGAGGTGACCCGCAGTGACGGTTCATCGGCGCGCAGTGAGTCGGCGAATGCCCGCAGCGCGAACTTGCTGGCCGAGTACGAGGCCATACCGGTCGAAACCTTCTGCCCGGCACCGGAATTGATGAAGACCACATGCCCGCGGGCGGCGCGCAGGGCCGGCAGCAGGGCCAGCGTGAGGGCCACCGCACCGGTGACGTTCACTTCGAACGACGCCCGCCACTGCTCGGCGATCGACTCGGAAACCCGGCCGGGGTAGAGGACGCCGGCGTTGTGGACCAGTACATCGAGTTCGGCGAGTACCTCGGTGGCCGATTCGATCGAGTCCGCGTCGGTCAGATCCAGCGGCCAGGTCGGCGCGCCGAGCTGTTCGGCGAGCGCGTCGAGGCGGCGTGACGGGCGACCGGCCAGCAGCAGTGTGTGGGTGGGAGCAAGGGCGGCGGCGATGGCCGAGCCGATGCCGCCAGAGGCTCCGGTGATCAATGCAGTCGGCACGACTGCAACGTTACTGTGATGCCGAATGCCACGGGGCCGACCTGCAGACCGGGGCGCGGCGTCGCATCATGGTAGGGATGCCACCGGATCCGAGCTTCGCTCCCACCCAACTCGCCGCGCGCGCCGCCTACCTGCTGCGCGGCAACGACCTGGGTGTGATGACCACTGCCGCACCGTTGCTGTATCCGCACATGTGGAGCTGGGATGCGGCGTTCGTGGCGATCGGGCTGGCGCCGCTGAGTGTGGAGCGTGCCGTGGTCGAACTCGACACGCTGCTCTCGGCGCAGTGGCGCAACGGGATGATTCCCCACATCGTGTTCGCCAACGGCGTCGACGGCTACTTTCCGGGTCCGGCCCGGTGGGCGACCTCGGCGCTGGCCGCCAATGCGCCGCGGGTCCGGCACACCTCGGGGATCACGCAGCCGCCCGTGCATGCGATCGCGGTGCAGCGCATCCTCGACCACGCCCGCAGCCGGGGCCGGTCCACCCGGGCGGTCGCGGAGACCTTCCTCGATCGACGGTGGGCCGATCTGGTGCGGTGGCACCGCTGGCTGGCCGAGTCGCGGGATCAGGACGGCCACGGCCGCATCACGCTGTACCACGGGTGGGAGTCCGGCATGGACAACTCACCGCGCTGGGACAGCGCCTACGCCAACGTGGTTCCCGGCGCCGTGCCGGAGTATCAGCGCGAGGACAACGCGATCATCACCGACGCCACCCAGCGGCCGAGCGACCTCGAGTACGACAGGTACCTGTGGCTGCTCGAGGAGATGAAATCCGTTCGCTACGACGATGATCTGCTTCCGAAGGTGATGAGCTTCGCGGTCGAGGACGTGTTCGTCTCGGCGATCTTCTCGGTCGCCTGCCAGGTGCTCGCCGAGATCGGGGAGGACTACAAACGCCCGAACGCCGATGTCCGCGATCTCTACTCGTGGGCCGAGCGCTTCCGGGTCGGCGTCGTCGAGACCGCCGACGAACGAAGCGGTGCGGCAAGGGATTACGACGTCCGGGCAAAGAGGTGGGTGGCCACCGAGACCGTCGCGCAGTTCGCCCCGCTGCTGTGCGGCGGGCTGCCGCACGAGCGGGAACGCGCCCTGCTGCGGCTGCTGGAAGGCCCGAGGTTCTGCGGGCATCCGGATCTGAAGTACGCGCTCATCCCGTCGACGTCGCCGGTGTCGCGGGATTTCCGGTCGCGCGAGTATTGGCGTGGTCCGGTGTGGCCGGTGATGACGTGGCTGTTCTCGTGGTGTTTCGCGCGGCGCGGCTGGGCCGAGCGGGCCACGACACTGCGCAGGGAAGGGTTGCGTCAGGCCAGCGACGGCACGTTCGCCGAGTACTACGAGCCGTTCACCGGGGAAGCGCTGGGCAGCATGCAGCAGTCGTGGACCGCGGCCGCGGTGCTGGACTGGTTGGGGTAGCCCGGCTACTCGGACTTGGCGTGGGCGGCGGTGGCCTGATCGTTCTGGCCGGCCAGCCGCTCCAGCGGGGCCAGTGCGGTGGCCAGCGTCGCGAGATCGTCGGAGCTCAGGTTGGCCAACCGGGCGGCCAGATCAGCTCGCCGGGCGGCCAGCGATTCGCGGTGCTGCACGAGGCCGCGCGGGGTGACCTCGACGAGGACGGCCCGCAGGTCGGAGGGGTCCCGGGAGCGCTTGACCAGCCCGAGCTTCTCGAGCCGGCGGATCGCCACGGTGGTGGTGGGGGTGCGCACGCGCTCACGGGCAGCCAGCTCGGTCATCCGGATCGGGCCCTGGTCGAGCAGGGTGAGCAGGATCGAGAGCTGGGCCAGCGTGAGCTCCCCGGCGGTGCCCTTGTTGGTGTCGCCGCGGCGCAGCACCGAGAAAACCTTGGAGAGTACGCGTTGCAACTCTCCGGCCAGCTCAGTGACCTGCGGTTCGGGCTCTCCCATAATTCGCTAGTCTAACCTGTCTGACGCTGCCAGGTTGTCAGCTTGTTCCGTTTGAGCCAGGGGTTTCACGGCGATCTCACAGCACCTGGGACAGGAAGCGGCGCAGCCGATCTGTCTCGGCCGCTTCGAAGATCTGGTCGGGGGTGCCCGACTCGACCACCTTTCCGTGATCCATGAACACCACCGAGTCAGCGGTGGAACGGGCGAAGCCCATCTCGTGGGTGACCGCCAGGATGGTCATACCTTCGGCGGCCAGGTCGGCGATCAACTCCAGAATCCCCTTGACCAGCTCTGGGTCCAGCGCCGAGGTGGCCTCGTCGAAGAACATGACCTGCGGGGTCATGGCGAGCGCACGTGCGATGGCGACACGCTGCTGTTGGCCGCCCGACAGGGTTGCCGGACGTACATCGGCCTTGTGCCGCAGGCCAACCCGGTCCAGCTGCTCCAGCCCAACGGTACGGGCATGTTCGGGGCTGAGCCGCTTGAGCTTTCGCGGACCCAGCGTGACGTTGTCGAGAACGGTCTTGTGCGGGAACAGGTTGAACTGCTGGAACACCATGCCGATGCGTTGGCGCAGTTGGTCGGGATTGTCGGTCAGCACCGAGCGTCCGTCGAGCAGGATGTCCCCGCGGTCGGGTTCGTACAGCCGGTTGAGGGTGCGCAGCAGCGTCGATTTTCCGGACCCGGACGGGCCGATGATGGCTGTCGTCGTGCCGGCGGGCACGTCCAGGTCCACCCCGCGTAGCACCGCGTTCGGTCCGAACGACAGGTGAATGTCGTTGGCGGCCAGCGCGACCGGCTGTGGTGCCGACATCAGATCATCTCCTGGGTGGTCGCCGGGGAGAGGGGATCTTCCTCGGCCGGGGGACGGCCTTTGCGCAGGCGGTTGTCGACGAAGTTCACCAGATGGGTCAGCGGGATGGTCAGCAGCAGGTAGAAGAGCCCGGCCGCGACCAGCGGTGACAGATTGCCGGTCTGCGCGTTGAGATCTCGGCCCACCTGGAACAGTTCACGCTGGCTGGCGACCAGGCCGAGAAAGTACACCAGCGACGAGGCCTTCAGGAGCGAGATGAACTGGTTCATCAGCGCAGGCAGCACCCGCCGGATGCCCTGTGGAACGACCACCAGTCGCATCGACGAGGAGTAGCTGAAGCCCAGCGCGCGTGAGGCTTCCAGCTGTCCGGGCTCGACGCTCTGGATGCCCGAGCGGAAGATCTCTCCGACGTACGCCGCTGCCATGAGCCCGAGCGCGGCGATGCCCAGCGGGTAAGGGCTGTTGCCGGTGAGCGATCCGACCACGGGCCCGATGCCCAACCCGATCAGCAGGATGATCACCACTTCGGGCAGGCCGCGGAAGATGTCCGTGTACACCCGGGCGGGCCAGCGCAGCCATCGCGACCGCGAGATGCCTGCCACCGCCAGAACCATGCCGAGGACGAGTCCGATGATGCTGGCGCACACGGTCAGGATGAGCGTGTTGGGTAGGCCGGTGCGCAGCAGGTCGGGGATCGCCTGCTTGTAGAGGTCCCAGTCCAGGAACGAGTCCGCGAGTTGCGCGAGTGTCGATTTGGGCGCCACCGGACCCCCGGCGGCGGGTTTCTCGTTGGCGGCGGCGATCGCGGCGAAATCGGGCAGCTTGGGTTCGGGGGCGGCTTTGGAGCCCGGTTTCCAGCCGGGCGGCAGAGCCCGTGGCACCCAGTCGGAGTACAGCTGGGCCCAAGTCCCGTCGGCGATGACGGCGTCGAGTCCGGAGTTCAGCGCGTCGATCAGCGGCTGGTTCTCCTTGGCGACCGCCCACGCCACGAAATTGTCCAGGCTGAAGGTGTTTTCGATGATCTGTGCCGGGTCGCCGGGCTGCACGGTGCCTGAGGCCTGTTGTGAGGGTGCCACCCAGGCGTCGATCTGGCGGGTCTTGAGGCTGGCGTAGACGGTGTTGTAATCGGGGAACTTCACCGGCTGCAGGTGCAACGTGTCGATGACGTAGGCCTCCTGCACGGTGCCCTGCACGACGCCGATGCGCTGCCCGGCGGCGAGCTGGCCGAACCCCTTGATCGGTGAGCCGGAGGGCACCACGAGCGAGAAGTAGCCGAAGTCGTAGCCGTTGGTGAAGCCGACGGTCCGTCGCCGGGCGTCGGTCGTGGTGATCGAGCTGGACGCGACGTCGAAGCGGCGGGAGGCGGTCTGGGCCAGCAGGCCGGAGAAGTCGGTGCCGACGAAGTTGACCCGAAGGCCGAGCTTGCCTGCGATGGCGCGCAGCAACTCGTTGTCGAAACCGGTGAACTGTCCGGCCGAGTTGATGCAGATGCTGGGCGGCGCGTCCGACAGCGTGCCGACGGTCAGGACGCCGGGCGTGCCCAGTCCGAGGTTCTCGGGCCGGACCGTGTCCAGGGGTATGACGGTGGCGGTCGTGTACTTGTCGGCGCCGGGTCCGGTGGCCGCGGCGGCAAGGTTGGTGGGCAGTGCGCTCGCGCTGTCGACACCGGGTGGGGCGCACTGGTCGACGTCTGCCCCGGCCGGCGCTGCGCACACCAGCCCGAACAGCATCAGGACCGTGGTCAGCAGCGCGGCCGATCGTCTGGCGTCCATCTGATGCAACCTAGTGGGCGGGCGCCCCGTGATGAGTGATTCCGCTCAAGGGGACCGCAAGTCGCCGAACACTCCGCGCCGGGTCAGCTCGCCGATCATGATCTGGGCCATCCGGTCGGCGCGGTCGGTGCAGGCCTTGCGGGCTCGCTCGGGATCGCGGGCCTGGATCGCCGCCATCTCCTCCTCATAGCCTTCGAGAAAATCGGCCTTCGCCTTCGGGTAGCTGATCCAGAACTCCGCGGGCGCGAAGCTCTTACCGGCACGGATGGTGGCGTGCAGGCGCGGCCCGGCGTACTCGTCGTTGATCGAGTCGCGGAACACCCAACAGGCTTCCTGGAAGCTCTTGGTGTCCTTTGCTGAACGCATCATGCGCAACGTGTCATCGAGATGCGCGACGATGCGCGGAGTCGGGTTGGTGGCGCAGCGGGCGGAGGCGATGCCGTTGAGAATTCCGTACAACTCGTGGTGCTCGGCCACAGTGGCCTCGTCGAAGCGGGAGACGAATGCGCCGCGGTGATATCGCGTCGAGAGAATTCCGTCGTGCTCGAGCTGAACCACTGCTTCCTGGATCGGAACGCGGCTGAGCCCGAGGTCACGGACGATCTCGTTGCGGTCGATGCGGTCGCCGGAGCGCAGCTTGCCCGTCATCACCAAATTGATGATGTGCGTGACAACCTGGTCCTTCTCCTTGACCCCGTAATTCTTCGGCACCCTGGTTTATCTCCCCCTATGGCGATTATGTTTCGCC
Source organism: Mycolicibacterium arcueilense (assembly GCF_058536225.1). Lineage (NCBI taxonomy): Bacteria > Bacillati > Actinomycetota > Actinomycetes > Mycobacteriales > Mycobacteriaceae > Mycobacterium > Mycolicibacterium arcueilense. The sequence continues at coordinate 33,960 of NZ_JBZTYL010000012.1, read as the reverse complement.
AGTTTCTCACGTGCCCGCCAGTTCGGAGACCTGAGTCGGTTCAGCTCAGTCGCTAAACTTTGCGAGCTCGGTCGTCGCGCCAGCGGCACAGGGCCTCGGCGCCCGTCAGGTCGTAGTCCGGACCGTTGACCCCCACGGTCAGGATGCTGACCCCCAGATCGGCCAGTGCGTCGGCCTCGGCGAGCATCGCGTCGATTCCGCCGGTCTCCTGCACCCCTGCCGAGCGCTGCACGGTCGCCGGGTCGCGGCCGGTGATGCCGCAGTGTTCGGCGAGAACCTCCGCCTTGCCCGGGTAGGTATTGCGGTCGACGAATGCGTGCCAGATGTCGGCGTGCTCGGCCACCAGACGCAGGGTCTTGCGTTCCCCCTGACCGCCGATCAGGATCGGGATCTCGCGGACGGGCGCCGGGTTGAGTTTGGCCAGTCGGGCCTCGATGCGCGGCAGGGCTACGGCCAGATCGTCCAGGCGACTGCCTGCGGTGCCGAACTCATACCCGTACTCGTCGTAATCCTTTTGTTTCCAACCACTTCCGATGCCGAGGATGAGCCGGCCGCCGGAGATGTGGTCGACGGTGCGGGCCATGTCTGCCAACAGCTCCGGATTGCGGTAGGAGTTGCAGCTGACCAGTGCGCCGATCTCGATGCGTGAGGTCTGCTCGGCCCAGGCGCCGAGCATCGTCCAGCATTCGTAGTGCGCGCCTTCGGGGTCCCCGTAGAGCGGGAAGAAGTGATCCCAGTTGAAGGCGATGTCGACGCCGATGTCCTCACAGCGGCGCACCGCGTCGCGGATGTGGCTGTAGGTGGGGGAGTGCTGCGGCTGCAGTTGCACGCCGATGCGGATGGGATGGCTCACATTGGTGAGCGTACCCACGAGGACTGCTCTTTGAACCCCGCACAGCGCTGCCTGATGTGAGGCACGGGGCGCCGGATCAGCCCAGCAGGCCGCGCAGGATTTCGACCAGCCTGGCCGGCTGATCGCCCTGCACCGAGTGGCCCGAGTCGGCGACCACGTGGGTGCGCTGGAAACCTGGTGCGCTATTTGCGAACTGCTCGGCGTCGTCGTCGTTGACGAAGAACGAGTTGGCGCCGCGGATCAGCGTGGTGGGCATGGTGATCGACGGGACGTCGTCCCACAGGCCGCTGAAGCTTGAGTAGCCGTCGTCGCTTCTAAACGTGTCGTAGCGCCACGTCCAGGTGCCGTCCTCGAGCTGTTTGGAGTTGTGGAAGACGCCGCGCCGCAAGGAATTCCGATCCCGGTTGGGGGCCGCGGCGACGGTCAGGTCGAGCATGGCCTGGAACGTCGGGAAGGTGCGGTGTTCCTGCACCAGGGCCACGGTGCCCATCTGTGCCTTGGTCATTTCGTTGTGCCGCTCTGGCGCTGACGGCGTGACGTCGACGAGTGCGAGTTCGGGTACCAGCCGGGGCTCGGTGGCCGCGATCCGTAGCGCGGTCAATCCGCCCAGCGACATTCCGACGACCAGGCGTGGATTGGGCGCATGATCTTCGAGAACCGGAATCAGGCTGGCCGCATTGAGTTTCGGGCCGTAATCGCCGTCCTCGCGCCAGGCCGAGCGGCCGTGGCCGGGCAGATCCACGGCCAGCGCGGGCTCGCCGAGTCCGAGAATCACGGTGTCCCAGGTGTGGGCGTTCTGGCCGCCGCCGTGCAGGAACACGATTCGCGGGGCTGCGGTGCCGAACTTCAGCGCGCTGATCGGCCCCTGCTCGATGCGTTCGACCGGTGGTATCGCGGTTGCGCCGATCTGTTCAGCGTTCTCGTGCAGGAGGCCGAACTCGTCGAGGTCGGTCAATGCGTCGTCGCTCACCACGCCGCCGACCTTACTTCCAAAACGACTCTGCGCCCAGGGCGTAGATGTGCGAGAAGCACACGCCCTGAGCGCAGAGTGAAAACGAAGTGGATCAGCCCTCGATGAAGGTCTCCAGCTCGATGCGCGCGACGTCGTCGGCGATCTGCTTGGGCGGGCTCTTCATCAGGTAGGCCGAGGCTGCCTCGATGGGGCCGCCGATGCCGCGGTCCTTGGCTATCTTGGCGGCACGCACCGCGTCGATGATCACACCGGCCGAGTTCGGCGAGTCCCACACCTCGAGCTTGTACTCCAGGTTCAGCGGCACGTCACCGAAGGCGCGGCCTTCCAGGCGCACGTAGGCCCACTTGCGGTCGTCGAGCCACGCGACATGGTCGGACGGGCCGATGTGGACGTTCTTGTCCTCGACCTTGCCGGCCAGCGAGCCGGTCAGGTTGGAGGTGACGGCCTGGGTCTTGGAGACCTTCTTGGACTCCAGCCGCGAGCGCTCCAGCATGTTCAGGAAGTCCATGTTGCCGCCGACGTTGAGCTGGTAGGTGCGGTCCAGGGTGACACCGCGGTCCTCGAACAGCTTGGCCATGACGCGGTGGGTGATGGTCGCGCCGACCTGGCTCTTGATGTCGTCGCCGACGATCGGGACACCGGCGTCCTCGAACTTCTTGGCCCAAACCGGGTCGGAGGCGATGAACACCGGCAGCGCGTTGACGAAGGCCACGCCGGCGTCGATGGCGCACTGGGCGTAGAACTTGTCGGCCTCTTCGGAGCCCACCGGAAGGTAGGAGACCAGGACGTCGACCTTGGCGTCCTTGAGCGCCTTGACCACGTCGACGGGCTCGAAGTCGGAGACCTCGATGGTGTCGGCGTAGTACTTGCCGATGCCGTCGAGGGTCGGGCCGCGCTGCACCGTCACGTTGGTGGGCGGCACGTCGGCGATCTTGATGGTGTTGTTCTCCGAGGCGAAGATGGCCTCGGACAGGTCGAAGCCGACCTTCTTGGCGTCCACGTCGAACGCGGCCACGAACTTGACGTCACGCACGTGGTACGGGCCGAACTTCACGTGCATCAGGCCCGGCACGGACGCGTTCTCATCGGCGTTGTGGTAGTACTGCACGCCCTGGACCAGGGATGATGCGCAGTTACCGACGCCGACGATGGCGACCCGGATTTCTCCTGCGTGCTCAGACATGGACGATCTCCTTACTCGTTCTGTGTGCTCGGCCTGGGGCCTTGTGCGGGTCTGTGCTCATATGTTTTCCGAGCGCCCCTGTGCCGTACGTTCGGCCGCGATCAACTCGTTGAGCCATTTGACTTCTCGTTCGCTGGACTCGAGGCCCAGCTGGTGCAGCTGACGGGTGTAGCGGTCGAATGAACTGCTGGCCCGCGCCACGGCTTCGCGAAGACCTTCCCGACGTTCCTCGACCTGACGACGCCGGCCCTCAAGGATCCGCATCCTGGCTTCGGCCGGGGTGCGGTTGAAGAAGGCCAGGTGGACACCGAACCCGTCGTCGGAGAAGTTCTGTGGCCCCGTGTCGGCGACCAACTCGGTGAATCGCTGCTTGCCGGCATCGGTCAGCTGATAAACCCGCCGAGCGCGACGCACCTTGGTCGGTCCCAAGGGTGCGGCGTCCTCGACGATCAGGCCGTCAGCCTGCATGCGCCGTAATGCCGGGTAGAGCGACCCATACGAGAACGCCCTGAACGCCCCCAACAGACCCGTCAATCGCTTGCGCAGCTCGTAGCCGTGCATGGGTGATTCGAGCAGAAGGCCCAGGACTGCGAGCTCCAGCATCGAAAACACCCCTTTCGACAGATCAGATGGAATTGATCGCTACGACGGATCAACACCTCGCCAAACTGTATCGCGCCGATATATTTGGTGCCAAGTAGTCACTCAGATTGGTGCGTCTGCTGGTGCGCGCGGGGACATAGGTTTTCACCGTGATCGTTCCCGACTATCTAGCCGAACACTTCGCCGATCTGGTCGACACGCATCTTGGTTCCGAGCTCGGGCCGGCCTACCTGGACTCCGGACAGCCGGCGCTGCACTTCGAGTTGGGTGGCGCGGTGCCGGGTCCTGTTATCGGGTCGAGGATCGGTGGCGAGCCAGTCCTTCCGCGAGGAATGCCCTGGCCGTCGTGGGTCGACGACGTGGCTGGAGATGAGCGGCACCTGGTGTGTATGGCGGTGCTCGAGCTCTGGCTGCTGGCTCCCTATGCCGATGTGACGGGGCTTCCGGTCGACGGCACCCTGACGTTCTTCTATGCCGACGACGCGGAGCTGCCGCCGTGGGGAGAGCCCTACCAGGCCGGAGGTTGGAAGGCGGTCTACACGCCTCCGGGAGCCGAGGTCGAGCCGGAACCGCCTGTGGGAGTGACGGTTTGGGCGCCGCGGTTGCTGATTCCGGTGCGGGCGATGAGCTATCCGGTGATCGAGGAGTCCTACTTCGACGAACACCGGCCGTTCAGTGCACTGCACCAAGCGTGGAACGAGGTCCGGTATGACGACGAACTTGCCCCGACGGGTGTGCAGATCGGGGGTATACCTGAGCCGGTCCAGTGGGACCCGCGCTTTGACGCGACCCGACACCGCGGCGTCGAACCGGGTTCCGACTGGTGCTTGTTGCTCCAACTCACAGCCGATGCACGGATCACCGAGAAACTCAGCGTGCGTCCGAGCCGTGGCTTCGATGACTGGCTGGGCGGCGATTTCACCGTCTACTTCTTGACCAGGGACCGAGATCTGCGGGACGGTGATTTTTCCCAGACTTGGCTGATCGCCCAGCGCTGACCGATCTCACCCGTTGCTGCGGTACATCCCCTTGACGGTGCCGTCGGGGTACAGGTTGATGGTTCCGCCGCCGAAATCGCTGTTGACGATGACCGCGATGTTGATGGCCTCGGGTGTCGAGGGGTCTTCGGACGGCGTGATGCGCAGCCACGTGCTCTTCACGTCGGCACGTTTGGTGTTGAGCGTGTCGGGGGCGCCCCGCATGATCCCGAGAACCCGCTCGTAATCGAATGCCCCGAGGTCGACGAGGCGATCTTTGTCGGTAGTGCGCGGATCCGGGCTCGGGTCGCCCCAACCGCCGGTGTACCGGTAATAGACCTTCCTGCGGCTGTCCTGCGGATCAGGTCGGTACAGCATGGCCGAGTCCGGATCGATGTGCAGTTCGAAGCCCGTGGTGTTGCCGAACTTCTGGCGCATCTGCTCGAAGAGTCCTTTGACTCCGTTGAGCGATTGCAGCTGTGTCGGCGGGGTCAGCACGACGGGGTCGATGCCGTCGGGCACCGCCCCCGGGTCGGGGTTGAAACTCAACGGTGACGGGGTGTTTCCGTACAGACCCCAGCCGATGCCGATACCGAGCACGACCAGGACGCCGGCCGAGGCCACCCGCAACCCCCACCCGGAACCGGCGCGTTTGCGAATGCGGGGCAGGCGGGCCTCGGTCAGCGTCGGCATCTTCACCGGTGCATTGGAGTTCTGTAGATCGTCGACCAGACGGGCCAGGTCTCCCAGGGTCGTGGCGTTGGTGGCCGCGGATACCCGCTGACGGTGTTCTTCCATGGACAACTGGCCTTCGCCGAGCGCGCTGTCGAGCACCTTGCAGGTGTCGTTGCGATCGCTGTCCTTGGCCCGGGTGGTCGAGGTCTGCCGAGTTGCCACGGAAGATGATCGTAGGAGGTGTGACGCGGTCGCGCCTCGGTGTCCAGGGGGTCGACGTACTCTGGTCATCGTGCGATTGCAGAGACAGGTGGTGGATTACGCGCTTCGGCGGCGGTCCCTGCTGGCTGAGGTCTATTCGGGGCGCACCGGCGTCTCGGAGGTCTGTGATGCCAATCCGTACCTGCTGCGCGCGGCAAAGTTTCACGGCAAGCAAAGTTCGGTGATGTGTCCGATCTGCCGTAAAGAGCAGCTCACGCTGGTGTCGTGGGTTTTCGGTGATCATCTGGGCCCGGTTTCGGGCTCAGCGCGCACCGCGGAGGAGCTGGTGATGTTGGCAACTCGTTACGACGAGTTCGCAGTCCATGTGGTTGAGGTATGCCGCACCTGCAGTTGGAATCATTTGGTCAAGTCATATGTCCTGGGCGCGCCTCGGCCGCCGAAGGCACGTGGCACTCGAGGCACGCGCAAGTCGGCGCGTACGGCCAGTGAATAACGAAGGGCGCCATAGCCGGTCAGCCAACGACATCCGTAGTGCGGCTGACCGCCTTGGCGCGCGAGAAAACCGGCCGCCGGCCCGGGAGAAGCCTCCGGTGCGGGAGAACCGCCCGCCGGCTCGTGAGAATGCGTCCACGGGACGGCCGAACGGTCCCACGGGCCGTCCCGGTCGTCCGGCGGTGCCGCCCGACGATCGGCTCACCACGGTGCTGCCGCCGGTGCGCGACGGTGGGCCTGCCCCACTCGACGTCGTCAGGGCGGCGATGGACGGCACTCCGCCGCCGAAACCGCCGCCACCCAAATCTCCGCCTCCCCCGCCGGGAGGCGGCCGCGGGACCGGGCCTTCGGGTCCGTCGGGGTCGGGCCCCAAGGCGACCCGGCAGTTCCACATCAACTGGAAGCTGGTCCGACGGCTGTCGATAGCCGCGGTGGTGGCGATGATCCTGCTTCCGCTGGTGACCTTCGGGATGGCGTACATGATCGTCGACGTCCCGCAGCCCGGTGACATCCGCACCAACCAGGTGTCGACGATCCTGGCCAGCGACGGCAGCGAGATCGCCAAGATCGTGCCGCCCGAAGGCAACCGTGTCGACGTCGGCATCGACAAGATCCCGGAGCACGTCCGCAATGCGGTGATGGCCGCCGAGGACCGCGACTTTTACACCAATCCGGGCTTCTCGTTCACCGCGCTGTTGCGTGCGATCAAGAACAACCTGGTCGGCGGTGATCTGCAGGGCGGGTCGACCATCACCCAGCAGTACGTCAAGAACGCGCTCGTCGGTGACGAGCGCTCCGGCATCGGCGGTCTGATCCGTAAGGCCAAGGAGCTGGTCATCTCGACCAAGATGGCCAGCGAATGGTCCAAAGACGCTGTGATGCAGGCGTATCTGAACATGATCTATTTCGGCCGCGGCTCGTACGGGATCGCGGCGGCGGCCAAGGCGTACTTCGACAAGCCGGTCGAGCAGCTCACCGTCGCCGAAGGTGCCCTGATGGCCGCGCTGATCCAGCGCCCCTCGACGCTGGACCCCGCGGTGGATCCGGAGGGCGCTGCCGAGCGGTGGAACTGGGTGCTCGACGGCATGGTGGACATGGGCGCGTTGTCGGCCCAGGAACGCGCCGGCCAGGTGTTTCCGCCGACCGTTCCGCCGGATCAGGCCCGTCAGGCCAACCAGACCACCGGTCCCAACGGACTGATCGAGCGGCAGGTCACCAAGGAACTGCTGGATCTGTTCGATATCAGTGAGCAGGCGCTGAACACCGAAGGTCTGCAGGTCACCACCACGATCGACCCGCAGGCCCAGCAGGCCGCCGAGAACGCGGTGTCCAAGTACATGGACGGGCAAGACTCCGACATGCGGACCGCGGTGGTGTCCATCGATCCACATGACGGCGCGGTCAAGGCCTATTACGGCGGTTCGGATGCCAATGGCTTCGACTTCGCCCAGGCAGGTCTGCCGACGGGTTCGTCGTTCAAGGTGTTCGCGCTCGTCGCCGCCCTGCAGCAGGGCATCGGCCTGGGCTATCAGGTCGACAGCGGCCCGGTCGAGGTCAACGGCATCAAGATCAGCAACGTCGAAGGTGAAGGGTGTGGCACCTGCTCGATCGCCGAGGCGCTCAAGCGGTCGCTGAACACCAGCTACTACCGGCTGATGCTGAAGCTGGAGCACGGTCCCGAGGACGTCGCCAAGGCGGCCCACGATGCCGGCGTGGCCGAGAGCTTCCCCGGCGTCGAGCACACGCTGTCGGAGGACGGCAAGGGCGGTCCGCCCAACAACGGCGTGGTGCTGGGCCAGTACCAGTCCCGGGTGATCGACATGGCCTCGGCGTACGCGACGCTCGCGAACTCCGGCGTCTACCACAAGCCGCACTTCGTCCAGAAGGTCGTGAACTCGTCGGGACAGGTGCTGTTCGACGCGTCCAGCCAGGACAACGGTGAACAGCGGATCGACAAGGCGGTGGCCGACAACGTCTCGTCGGCGATGCAGCCGATCGCGGGCTGGTCGCGCGGGCACAACCTGGCCGGCGGGCGGGCCTCGGCCGCCAAGACGGGCACCAACCAGCTCGGCGACACCGGTGACAACCGTGACGCCTGGATGGTGGGCTACACGCCGTCGCTTTCGACTGCGGTGTGGGTGGGTACCTCTGACGGTGTGAAGCCGTTGAAGACTCCGTCGGGTGGGCCGGTCTATGGATCCGGTCTGCCGTCGGACATCTGGAAATCCACGATGGACGGCGCGTTGAAGGGCACCGACAACGAGAAGTTCCCGAAGCCGACCGAGATCGGCGGCTATGCGGGTGTGCCGCAGGCCCCGCCGCCCCCGCCTGCACCGGGTACTCCGGGTGGTCCACCGATCGTGATGCCTTCGGAGACCGTGATTCAGCCGACCATCGAAGTGGCCCCGGGCATTACGATCCCGATCGGGCCTCCGACGACCGTGCCGATCGGTCCGCCGCCGGGAGCTCCCGTTGTGCCTGGCGTGCCGGGCGAGCCGGTGCCACCGCCGCCTCCGTGACGGACCGGGTAGCCCCGGCCGCGCCGGCTGGACTGGATTCGCCGGCCCCGCCGGCAGAGTTCGATTCGCCGGCCCCGCCGGCAGAAGACCGGCGGAGCGCCGACGACCGCGACCTCCCCAGCCGCAATGACCCGATGGCCGAGGCGCTGTCGCAGACGGTGGGCGGACCCGTCGGCCGACATGCGTTGATCGGCCGGTCACGCTTCATGACCCCACTGCGGGTGATGTTCATCATCGCCGTGGTGTTCCTGGCATTGGGATATACGTCCAAGGCCGCGTGCCTGCAGACGACCGGAAGCGGGACGGCCGGGCAGCGGGTGGCCAACTGGGAGAACAACCGGGCCTATTACGAGCTGTGCTATTCCGACACGGTTCCGCTCTACACCGCAGAGTTGTTGAACCAGGGCAAGTTTCCCTACAAGTCCAGTTGGGTCGAGAACGACGCCACCGGCAAGCCGCGCATGCAGTACGACGGCAGCCCGGCGATCCGCTACATGGAATACCCGGTGCTGACGGGGCTGTACCAGTACGCGTCGATGTCACTGGCCAAGACCTATACCGCGCTGACGAAGCTGGTGTCGGTCCCGCTCATCGCCGAAGTGGTGATGTTCTTCAACATTGCCGCGTTCGGTTTGGCGCTGGCCTGGTTGGCGACGATCTGGGCCACCTCACGACTGGCCGGCCGGCGGGTGTGGGATGCCGCGCTGGTGGCCGGCTCACCGATCGTGATCTTCCAGGTGTTCACCAATTTCGATGCCCTCGCCACCGCCTCCGCGGCAGGCGCGATGCTGGCATGGGCCCGCCGAAAACCGGTGTGGGCCGGGGCGCTGATCGGAATCGGTGTGGCGGCCAAGCTGTATCCGTTGCTGTTGTTCGTTCCACTCGTGCTGCTCGGGTTGCGCACCGGGCGTCTGCGCGAGGTCGGCAAAGCGGCGTTGACAGCGGTGGTGACCTGGCTGGTCATCAACCTGCCGATCATGGTGATGTTCCCGCGCGGGTGGTCAGAGTTCTTCCGGCTCAATACCCGTCGTGGTGACGACATGGATTCGCTGTACAACGTGGTGAAGTCGTTCAGCGACTGGCAGGGCTTCGATCCGGACCTGGGTTTCTGGCAGCCGCCGACGGTGTTGAACACCGTCACCGCAGTGTTGTTCGCGGCGTGCTGCATTGCGATCGGCTACATCGCGCTGACGGCGCCGCAGCGGCCACGGTTGGCGCAACTGGCGTTCCTGGTGGTCGCCACCTTCCTGCTGACCAACAAGGTGTGGAGCCCGCAGTTCTCGCTGTGGCTGGTGCCGCTGGCGGTGCTCGCTCTGCCGCACCGTCGGATCCTGTTGGCGTGGATGACCATCGATGCCCTGGTGTGGGTACCGCGCATGCTCTATCTGTACGGCGAGGCCAACAAGGGCCTCCCCGAGCAGTGGTTCACCACCACGGTGTTGCTGCGTGATCTCGCGGTGATCATGTTGTGCGCGTTGGTCGTTCGTCAGATCTATCGCCCCGACCTCGACCTCGTCCGGCACGGCGGCCGCATCGACGACCCCACCGGTGGGGTGTTCGACAAGGCGCCCGACAACCCGCCGCGCTGGCTGCCGGACTGGCTGCGACCGTCGGCTGACCGGGTGCGTATCGAACCGAAGCGGGAACCCGCGTTGGTGACGACGGGCGGCGTCAGCCGTGATACGGCGGATACCCCGGGTATTGCATCGGATAACCCTGGGATGGTGGAAACACCTGAGGCGGGGCTTCCGTAGGTACAGATGGAGGCTCGTTCGCGCGGATCCAGGCACCGGTCGACGGCAGCGTGGCCAGTACGAACGTGGCGAGCACATAAATGAGAACCAGGGTCCAGAGCAGGAAGCCGGCAGGGTGGCCATCGCGGGTAGCGTCGGTGTAGGTCGCGGCCATGCCGATGACGGGGGCCGGGGTGGCCAGCTGGGCGCCCACGATCACCATCCGGCGGCCGGTCCTCTTGGCCTTGTAGAGCTTTCTCGCGCCGGTGAGCATGAGCAGTCCGTACCCGCCGAGCACCAGAGATGCGATGGCGATCGTTATCAGCGCCTCGCCGAGGTTCCACGTGGGTCTGCTCAGATCCACGAGCGTCCCGACTATCCCCACCAGGAGGAGAACGAGGGCCACCACTGCGGCGACGCCCGCCAGGATGGCGGCGCAGGTCCCGGTGACCCGGCTGGTCGGGGCGGTCGGCCCCGGTTGTTGCGGCTGGGGTTGTCCCGAGCCGGGCTGGTGCGAGTAGATCGGCGGCTGGACTCCGAAGCCGGGCTGTTGTGAAAAGGCCGGCTGTTCCGGAAAACCCTGATCGTTGGGCCCACTGGGAAAGGTCATCGATCCCCCTGTTTCTTGAAGATTTGACCGTCGTCTTACGACGGCCTGCGCTCCGCTCAGTGGTGGTAGGGCGGATAGTACTGGGCTGCAACCGGACTGGGTTTTGCTTCGATCCATCGCGCGGTCGAAGGAACCAGCGTCAGGACGACTGTCAAGATCGGAAAGAAGAGGCCCGCGATGAGGAAGGTGTCGACTGAATCGAAATCACGACGGGGCCGGTCTGAGATGCCGAAGACGATGTCGGCGAGGGCGGTGATTGCAAACAGGATGACCAGGGCGCATCCGATGACGATCAACCGGCGGCCGTACGTCCTGCGTCGAAACAGAAAGATCGCCCCGACGACGAGCAACAGCCCGAACCCGAAGCCGATCAACGGTAACGAGTACATCCGGGCGTCGCGCTCCTCTTGCCCTGAGATGAAGATCGCGACGATCGCGGCCGATCCGAGGATGATCCCGACCAGTCCGCCCAATAACGCCAGGACGCCGGCGATCATCGCCGTGGCTCGGCTCGGGCCGCGGGGCGGCGTCGGTTGATTCCCGCCGGGGTAGCCGGGTTGCTGTGGCCATCCGGGAGGTTGTTGACCGAATCCGGGTTGGTGCGAGTAGATCGGCGGTTGGATCCCGAAACTGGGCTGTTGTGAGAAATCCGGCTGCTCCGGAAATCCAGGACCTGATGGTCCGCTGGGAAAGGTCACAGTTCCCCCTGATCTTTCGAGATTGACCGACTGCGGACCATGTTCTCAGTGCTCGTACGGTGGATAGTTCTGGGCTGCAACAGGACTCGACTTCGCTCGGATCCACCGCGCTGTCGAGGGCGCGAGGGCCATTACCAGAGCCACGGTGGGGATCGCAGCCAGGATCACGCCGGCAAGGACCGGTCCGACATCGGGGTTGGGGGTTTGTCGGTCGTGGACAACAAAGGCGCCGACGGCCACCAGGACAGCAGCGGTGCTCGAAGCGCAGCCGCCGACGAGGAGCCAGCGCCCGATCATCATGCGTCGAAACAGCAGGATCGCCCCGGCACAGAGGGTCAGACTCAAGGCGAGGCCGAAAAGCAGCCATACGAGCGCCATGTCGTCACCGTTGCCGGTCACCAGTTCGGATGTGGGTATCACGGTGAGGGCGAGGCCGAACAGTCCGAGTAGCAGCGCCAGGACTCCGGCGATGATTGCCGTGGCTCGGCTCGGGCGGCGGGGCGACGTCGGTTGATTCCCGCCGGGGTAGCCGGGTTGCTGTGGCCACCCCGGTTGCGGATAGCCGGGTTGTTGTCCGAAGACGGGTTGGTGCGAGTAGATCGGCGGTTGGATCCCGAAACTCGGCTGTTGTGAATAGCTCGGCTGTTCCGGAAACCCCTGATCGTGGGGTCCACTGGGAAAGGTCACAGGTCCCCCCGGAGTCTCGAAAGTTGACGGGCCCACTGTATCCGGCCGGCCGAGAGCAAAGTGGTACCGGCGGTAGGAGACGCTAGGTAGCTGCGACCAGTTCCTGTTTCGCCCGGATCCACGCCGCGGTCGACGGGAGCAGCGCCACCACGAGCGTGGCGACCGGGAGCACCAGACTCAAGATTGCCAGTCCGCTGATGGCGTAGGAGCCGTAGCGGGCTGTCGTGGCCAGACTGAGTCCGAGGCTGATCAGGCTGCCGAGGATGATCAGTGCGCAGCCGATGACGATGAGCCGACGGCCGGTCATCTTGCGTCGCAGCAGCGCCACCGTGCCGGCTAGGAGCAAGAGTCCGCAGGCGACGCTCAGCAGGGTGGCGAGGACCGTCATCGTCAGTGCCCCAGGGGTTCTGAGGGCCAGAGTTCGCAAGCCCGCGTCACCGGCCAGTGCGGCGAGGCCGGACAGCCCGGCGATGCCGTTGCCGAGGGTCAGCAGGGCGCCGATCCCGGCGAGGACAGCCGTGATGATCGCCGTGATCCCGTGCGCCGAAACCCTCGGCGCGGCCGTTGGTTCCACCGGTTGGGATTCGTCGAGCGGGTTCTCGGGTTGTTGACCCTCGGATTCTGAGGGAGAGGTCACTGCTGCTCCGATCGTGAGTGGTTGGCAGGTCGGTACCTGAGCGGTCAGCCCGGGTACGGCGGGTAGGGCTGGGGAGCCGGCGGATTCTGCTGGGCCCGGATCCAGGCCCCGGTCGGCGGTAGCAGGACCAGCACGAGCGTCACGATCGGGAAGATGACACCCACGAGATCAGCACCGACGCCGCGGTCGTACTCGTAGTCGGCGATGGCCGACGGTGTCCACGTGAGGTTGATCAGCGTGCTCAGGATGGACACCGCGCATCCCGCGGCCACGAGCCAGCGGCCAATCATCTTGCGTAGCAACAATGTCACCGTTCCGATCAGAAGCAGCAGCCCGGCGACGATGTTCAGCGTCGTCATGGCGATCAGCGGTGTCCACCCGCCCCAGGCGGAACCGGCTACTTCGGACGATCCGTTGATCAACACGGAAAGTCCGAAGGCCATCGCCAGGCCGCCGAAGAAGTTCGCCAGGCCGCCGAGCCCGGCCAGAACCCCCGCGATGATGCCGGTCACCCCGCTGGGGGACGCGGGTGGCGCGGGTGGCAGGCCATAGGGCTGTTGCGGGTAGCCGGGCGGGAAATAGCCGGGCTGAGGTGCAAAGGCGGGCTGTTGTTGATACCCAGGCTGCTGGGGATAACCGGACTGATCGGGAGACCCCGGACCGTAAGGCCCATTGGGATAGGTCACGGCTGCCCCCGATCCTCGAAGTTTGACGGGCTCACCCTATTCCGGATGGGGGCGGACAGAGCGGCTTTGGCGTCAACTCCAGCCCGGGTACTGCGGGTAGGTCTGGGGCGCAGCCGGATTCTGTGGGTAGGGCTGGGGCGCAACCGGATTCTGCTTCGCTCGGATCCACGCCGTGGTCGACGGAACCAAGGTCAGCACGATGGTCGCGATCGGGAAGATCAGTGACACCAGTACGAGTGGGCTGCCGGGGGCGCCGGGGTAGTCGTTCTGGAACGAGGCAGCCGCAGCGAAGCTGCCCACCCGGCCGAGAATAGCCAAGGAGCACCCGATCACGACGAGCATACGGCCGATCAACTTGCGTTGAAACAGCATTATCGAGCCGGCCAGGAGCACGAGTGCGGAGGTGCCGGTGACCACCGTTGCGACGATCTCGAGCACATGGGTTTTGGTGCTGAAGTTGCGGAGACCGGTCGACAAGATCCAGTTGAGAATCAGGAGGCTGCCTTCGGCCGCGCCCTCGAGCGCGCCCAATCCCGCCAGGACGGCGGCGATGATCCCTGTGACCCCGCTGGGTTCCCCGGATGCCTGTGCATGGGGCTGCTGTCCGGGATAGCCGGGTTGTTGGCCCAGTAGCGGTGGCGGAGGTTGTTGTGTGTAACTCGGCTGCGGAAAACCCGACTGGTCAGGGAACCCCTGACCGAAGGGCGAATTGGGAAAGGTCACAGATCCCCTCGATCCTGACGTCGATATGGTCCCGGTCATACGGATTTCGCAGATCAGGGCTATTTCCGGTAGCCTAACCCGGTTGCCGACGCAGGCGACCCTCCTGCCACGGAATTCGCCGTGGCCGTACACGACCAGAGGAGGTGATGAGGTTCTAATGCGTCCATACGAAATCATGGTCATTCTCGACCCCACACTTGACGAGCGCACCGTAGCTCCGTCGTTGGAGACGTTCCTGAACGTCATCCGCAAGGATGGCGGTTCTGTCGACAAGGTCGACATCTGGGGACGCCGCCGGCTGGCCTACGAGATTGCCAAGCACGCCGAGGGCATCTACGCCGTTGTCGACGTCAAGGCTGAACCGGCCACCGTGTCCGAGCTCGACCGTCAGCTCAACCTGAACGAGTCCGTGCTGCGGACCAAGGTGATGCGGACCGACAAGCACTAAAGGCTGTCAGTCGTCGGCGGGGCTACGTAGGCTTCGCGCAAACGGACATGCCTATCCCAGGAGGATCTCGTGGCTGGTGACACCACCATCACAGTTGTCGGAAACCTGACCGCTGACCCGGAACTGCGTTTCACTCCGTCTGGCGCAGCAGTCGCCAACTTCACCGTCGCCTCGACGCCGAGGATGTTCGATCGGCAGAGCAACGAGTGGAAGGACGGCGAGGCGCTGTTCCTGCGGTGCAACATCTGGCGTGAGGCGGCCGAGAACGTGGCCGAGAGCCTCACCCGGGGTTCGCGGGTGATCGTCACCGGCCGGCTCAAGCAGCGTTCCTTCGAAACCCGCGAGGGTGAGAAGCGCACCGTTGTCGAGGTCGAGGTCGATGAGATCGGTCCGTCCCTGCGCTACGCCACGGCCAAGGTCAACAAGGCCAGCCGTAGCGGCGGCGGTGGTGGTGGCTTCGGTGGTGGTGGCGGCGGAGGTTCGCGCCAGGCCGAGCCCAAAGACGATCCGTGGGGCAGTGCGCCGGCGTCCGGTTCCTTCAGTGGAGCTGACGACGAGCCGCCGTTCTGATCAACAACGAAATTTTTGCAAGGAAGAGATAACCAATGGCCAAGTCGAATACCAAGCGGCGGCCGGCACCGGAAAAGCCGGTCAAGACCCGCAAGTGCGTGTTCTGCTCCAAGAAGGGCAAGGGGCAGATCATCGATTACAAGGACACCGCGCTGCTGCGCACCTACATCAGCGAGCGCGGCAAGATCCGTGCCCGCCGGGTGACCGGCAACTGCGTCCAGCACCAGCGTGACGTTGCCGTCGCGGTGAAGAATGCCCGCGAGGTGGCTCTGCTGCCGTTCGGCTCGTCGACGCGGTAGGGGGCAGAACAATGAAGCTGATTCTCACCGCTGAGGTGGAGCACCTGGGCGTCGCAGGCGATGTCGTCGAGGTCAAGGACGGCTACGGCCGTAACTACCTGCTGCCCCGTGGGCTGGGCATCGTGGCCTCCCGCGGCGCCGAGCGCCAGGCCGACGAGATCCGCCGGGCCCGCGAGGCCAAGTCGATCCGCGGCGTCGAGCATGCCAACGAGCTCAAGACCGCGCTCGAGGGTCTGGGCGA
Source organism: Mycolicibacterium arcueilense (assembly GCF_058536225.1). Lineage (NCBI taxonomy): Bacteria > Bacillati > Actinomycetota > Actinomycetes > Mycobacteriales > Mycobacteriaceae > Mycobacterium > Mycolicibacterium arcueilense. Next base: position 18,131 of record NZ_JBZTYL010000012.1, on the reverse strand, counting down.
GGTGTCGCTGCCGGTTCACGCCGCTGCCGATACCGGCAAGCTGTTCGGTTCGGTCACTGCCGCTGATGTCGTGGCCGTGATCAAGAAGGCCGGCGGCCCGAACCTGGACAAGCGCACCGTGCAGCTGCCCAAGGCGCATATCAAGTCGGTCGGCACGCATCCGGTTACCGTCCGGCTGCACACCGGGGTGGAAGCCAAGGTGTCGCTGAACGTCGTAGCGGAATAATCCGTAGCGGAGTAATTCCGCCGGCACTCAATCGCCCGGGTGGGGACCTGCAGAGGTTTCCACCCGGGCGTTTGCTGTATGTCTGGCGAACTCGTTGCGGGAAACTCTGGACAGCGAAGCTAACTCGGTGTTAACCCGCCGGGTCCCGGGGCGCAACACAACACGCCCGGGACGGCAACCCGGCACGACACGCCGAAGAACTTCCCATACACAAACACTGACAACCCCTATGGCACTCTGACCTGGGAAAATAAAAGATCGCTCGGGAATGATCCACAGGTTCTCCCCAGAGGCTCAACACCGCGACCGAGACCTATCCCCACACCATCCACAGGTTCATCAACAGGGGTGGCTTTCGGGGGTGCCAGCAACCGTCTACCGTGATGCGTCGCAGCGCCGTCACGAGCTTGTCGGAGCCCTGTTTTACAGTTGCAGTACCGATTCGAATAAACGTTCGAGCTTGTCGTGAGGCAGGTCTCGGAAGGGGGTGGGGAGTCCGTGGCGGTGGTGGACGACCTGGGGCATCCAGATTCGGAGATGGATGGCCCTCCGCCTGGGGAGGACTTCGGCCGGCAGCCGCCGCAGGACATGGCGGCCGAGCAGGCGGTCCTGGGCGGCATGCTGTTGAGCAAGGACGCGATCGCGGACGTCCTCGAGCGCTTGCGTCCCGGTGACTTCTACCGGCCGGCACACCAGAACGTCTACGACGCGATCCTGGACCTCTACGGCCGAGGGGAGCCCGCCGACGCGGTCACCGTGGCGGCCGAGCTGGATCGGCGTAGCCTGCTGCGCCGCATCGGCGGGGCGCCATATCTGCACACGCTGATCTCCACCGTGCCCACTGCGGCCAATGCCGGTTTCTATGCCGGCATCGTGGCCGAGAAGGCCCTGCTGCGCCGGTTGGTGGAGGCCGGTACCCGGGTGGTCCAGTACGGCTACGCCGGAGCCGACGGCGCCGACGTCACCGATGTGGTCGACCGGGCACAGGCCGAGATCTACGACGTCACCGAGCGACGCGCCTCGGAAGACTTCGTCGCGCTCGAAGATCTGCTGCAGCCCACGATGGACGAGATCGACGCGATCGCCTCGCAGGGCGGAATCTCGCGTGGCGTGCCGACCGGGTTCACCGAATTCGACGAGATCACCAACGGCCTGCACCCCGGGCAGATGGTCATCATTGCGGCCCGACCTGGTGTCGGGAAGGCACTCGCGCTCGATACCCCGCTTCCGACGCCTAACGGGTGGGCCACGATGGGTGACATCGCCGTGGGCGACTATCTCATCGGCGCTGACGGTGAGCCCACGCGTGTGGTCGCGGCCACTGAGGTCATGCTGGGCCGGCCGTGCTTCGAGGTTGAATTCTCCGACGGCACAGTGATTGTCGCGGATGCCCAGCATCAATGGCCGACGGGCGACGGCATTCGCACCACCACTCGGCTGCGCCCGGGTCTGCACACCATTGCTGCACCCACCTCGGGTGGGGGAGCTGCAGTGCTGACGCCGGTCTGTCAGGTGGCGGCGGTGCGCCGGCTGCCCAGCGTGCCGGTGCGGTGCGTCGAGGTCGACAACGCCGCACATCTGTACCTGGCGGGCCCCGCCATGGTGCCGACGCACAACTCCACCCTTGGCCTGGATTTCATGCGGTCGTGCTCGATCAAGCACCGGATGGCCAGCGTCATCTTCTCGCTGGAAATGAGCAAGTCCGAGATCGTGATGCGACTGCTCTCGGCCGAGGCGAAGATCAAACTGGCCGATATGCGTTCGGGCCGGATGAGCGATGACGACTGGACCAAGCTGGCCCGCCGGATGAGCGAGATCAGTGAGGCGCCGCTCTACATCGACGACTCGCCGAACCTGACCATGATGGAGATCCGGGCCAAGGGGCGGCGGCTCGCACAGAAGGCGGATCTGAAGCTCGTCGTCGTCGACTACATGCAGCTGATGAGCTCGGGCAAGAAGTACGAGTCACGCCAGCAGGAAGTGTCGGACTTCTCTCGAAGCCTCAAACTTATGGCCAAGGAACTCGAAGTGCCGGTGATCGCGATCAGCCAGCTGAACCGTGGTCCCGAGCAGCGTACCGATAAGCGTCCGCAGGTCTCTGACCTTCGTGAGTCGGGTTGCATGACGGCGAACACCCGAATCCTGCGCGCCGACAACGGCGCGGAGGTGACGTTCGGTGAGCTGATGGCGAGGGGTGAGCGTCCGTTGGTCTGGTCGCTCGACGAACACAAGCGCATGGTGGCGCGCCCGATGACCAACGTGTTCTACAGCGGTCACAAAGAAGTCTTCAAGGTTCGTCTGGCGTCCGGGCGTGAGGTAGAAGCGACCGCCAACCACCCCTTCCATACGCTCGATGGATGGGTTCCGTTGGGGGAGCTGAAGGTTGGTGACCGGGTTGCAGCGCCGAGGTGGGTGCCCGAGCCAGTTGGCACCGTCCGAATGGACGAGTCCGAGATTGTTCTTCTGGCGCACATGATCGGTGATGGTTCGTGTGTGAAGCGTCAGCCGATTCGCTACGCCAGCATCGATGAACAGAATCTACTTGCAGTCACCAAGGCGGCCAAGCACTTCGGAGTGACCGCGGTACGCGACGACTATCCGGCAGCACGTGTAACGACCCTGCGGCTGCCCGCGCCATACCGGTTGACCCACGGCAAGCGTAATCCGATCGCCGCATGGCTGGACAAGCATGGACTGTTCGGCAAGCGCAGCTACGAGAAGTTCGTGCCGCAAGAGATCTTCGCGCTGCCGAATGACCAGATCGCGCTGTTCTTGCGCCATCTCTGGGCAACGGACGGGTCCGTGCGGTGGGATTCGAAGTTCGGACAGGGCCGCGTGTACTACGCATCGACAAGCCGGCAACTCGTCGACGACGTAGCGCTATTGCTGCTTCGCCTAGGCATTTTCGGCCGGATCTACAAGGCTCGAAAGTCCGGATATCGGGATATCTGGCATCTGTATGTACCGGGCGCCGAGAACCAGATTCGCTTCTTGCAGGGTGTGGATGCCCACGGAGACAAGTTCTTCGCGGCAAGAGAGGTGCTGACGAATCTGGAGAAGATCCAGGGGAAGGCGTCGTCGGACACCGTTCCCAAGGAGGTCTGGGAGAGAGTTCAGCGAACCCTTGCGCGTAACGGGATGGGCCATCGTGAGTTCGCAGCGGCTATGGAGACAAAGTTCTGTGGGTCGACACTCTGGAAGCATGGTGTTGGCCGTCAGCGTCTGCATCGAGTCGCAGCTCTGTTGAATGACCACGAGTTGCACGACCTTGCGACAAGCGATGTGCATTGGGATTCCATCGTAGAGATTGTCACCATCGGTGAGCAGGATGTCTATGACGGAACCGTCAGCGGCACACACAATTTCGTCGCTAATTTAGTTAGCCTACATAATTCGCTCGAACAAGATGCGGATATGGTCCTGCTTCTGCACCGTCCCGACGCGATCGACCGGGAAGACCCGCGCGGTGGTGAAGCCGACATCATCCTGGGCAAACACCGTAACGGTCCGACCGCGAATATCACTGTGGCGCACCAGCTGCACTTCTCACGGTTCACGAATATGGCGCGCTAGGTCGACAACAGTTGTAGGTTTTCACGGAACGTGGCGGAATCTCACGACTGATGGCGGGGCGATGGCGGATCCGCCAAGTTCGTGAGACCCGCGGCTATCGCCGAATCGGCTCGCGGTTTCGGCGACCTGAATCAGAGTGGGACGGGATTGTCCCGTTGCACATCGCGCACTTCGCATCGAGCATCTTGAGACGCGCGGTGTGAGACCGGAAATGAGACGCGGGGCAGATTGGGCATGCGTTCAGGGCCAAGACCACATCATGGCCGCGAGCGACGTCAGTGACGGGTGCTTTGCCTGAATGGCAAATTTACTTGGCAGGGTGCTGTGCCATCGCGAGTCTGAGTGAATGACATCTGAAGCCTCTACCGACCCGTTCTCAGTTGCTGAACGCGTTGCGCGGTACGCAGAGGAGCCGCCGCGGCGAGTTCCCGGATACGATGCGCTGCATCAGATGGCATCGGTGCTCCTAGGCGAGAATGCACCAAACGTCGCCCGGATTTTGGTGGTGGGCGCGGGCGGCGGGAAGGAATCGGCAATGCTCGCCGAAGCCCACCCTAAGTGGACAATCGACGGCGTCGACCCGTCAGGTGAAATGCTCGCTCTGGCTGGACGTACGGTCGGCGAGAACCTCGATCGGGTGCACCTCATAGAGGGCGTCATCGACGACATTCCCCCCGACACGCTTTACGACGGGGCGATCAGCATTCTGACGATGCACTTCCTCGACCACAACGAGCGCCTGCGCACCATGACCGAGATTCATCGGCGGCTGCGGCCCGGGGCGCCAGTAGTCGTTGCCCATTACAGTGTTCCGCAGGTCGGCCGCGACAAATGGATGAGGCGACACATCGAGTTCTGCGTCGCCAGTGGCGTGGCTCGCGACGATGCCGAGGAAGGCCGGCGCGCCGTCGAAGAGCAGGTGCCAATCCTGACCCCCGCGCAGGACGAGGCCATCTTGCGCCAGGCCGGATTTGACGACGTCTCTCTCTCTTCTACGCGGCCTTCACGTTCCGCGGTTGGGTAGCTCGTGCCTGAGGTACAGCGGCAAGCAGCACCACCTTGGGGCCGCAACAGCAGCGCCCGAACCTGGGGAATTCGTTAGGTTGGCTGCATGTTCACGCGTTCGGCTACATGCAGTCTGCGAGCGTGGTCGGGTCAGCCCGTGTGGAGTCTGCTGATTCGCAATCAGCACCGGTTACCGGCTCGAAAATGAGGCGGCTCGTGAGACGGGGCCGCTTAGATGTGCCCGCCGGGGAACATCGTCTTGACGGCCTGAGTGATGGTGTTGCGAGCGGCCGCGGCGTCGCCCGGTTCCAGGGAGCTGATCGCCATCACATAGCGGGCGTCGAGGCCGATCGCTCCGGTGGAGACGTGCAACTGGTTGGCGCCGCTCCAGCAACAGAACCAGCCCTGCTTGACGGCGACCGCCTCGGCGAAGAGCCCCTCGGGGATGCCGAAGCGTTGCGGGTATCCGTCGGTGCCCGTGGGCGTGGATTGGGCGAGGTTGGTGATGATCACGCTGGTCTGTTCGGGAGGCAGCCCGCCAGTGCCGTCCAGCAGCATGTCGTAATAGCGGACCAGGTCACTTGCAGTGCTCTGCGTGACGTCCCAGTGTCCGTTGTAGGGCGCGGTGGTGCCCGACAACCCGTATCGCGCCACGATGCGCGAGATGATCGCGTTTCCGCCGCTGCGGTCCCAGAAGGTCTGGGCCGCGCCGTCATCGGAGGAGCGGAGCATGATGTCGAGCGACTTGCGGTCCGCGGCGGACAGTTTCGTCTCGCCCTTGGATTCCTGCAGCAGCAGGTCGTCGGCGATGAACAGCTTCACCACCGAGGCGATCGGGAAGGGTTGGCTGGCGCCATTGGAGACGATTTGACCGGTGTCGCGGTCCATCACGACGACCTCGATGTCGGCCCCGGACTTGGCTGCGTCGGCGGTGGCCTGGCGGGTGCGGGCGTCGAGTCCGTCCCACGGCGACAGGGGCTGGGCATCGAGCTCATCCAACGGACTCAGCGGGACCTGCGGGGCGATGACCGGCGCCTGGGCGACGTCCTGTGCAGCGGGCATGCACCAAGCTGGTGCCGCAGAACCATTGACGAGCAGCGCCACGCCGACGATCGTCATGCACGTCATCGCAGGCTTCGACAGCCGCCTCCGCATAAGCCCTCCAAATGATGATTAGCCAGGGCAGCTGGGATGGACTCTGCGCCCGCCGGTCCTCCCAGCTTAATCGGCCACCCCGATGATCGGGGAGGCGGCGACCAGCCTCACCGGCGCACCCATCCTGGCGCGGGTCACCGAAACGCGCGCGAAGAGGAACTCAGGGCCAGGAATGAGCAAGCCTAGGATCCAAGCTGTCGGGAGGGGACAGATGAAAATGGGTCCGAGAACAGGGTTCGTCTTCGGCATGGCCGCTGCTGTCGTGGGCAGTGTCCTGGTGGCGTGTTCGCCGGGGTCGGCGCCGACCGCGCTGATCAAGGACGTCCCGGTGCAGTCGGGTGAGCAGACCACGCTTCCGTTCAGTGGGTTTGACTACCGGGAGATGGGCGTCGATGGGAAGAACGTTCTCTATCTGGGTGGTACCGGCGGGTTCGCGACCTTGACCCCGGGGGCTGCCCAGCCGACGCCTATGAAGCGCAGCGGCAATCCGCCTGTGTCGACGTTCGGGGTTGCGCCGGACGGCCGGTTGTCCTTCGTCACTCTCGATGGCGCTGTCGAGACGATCCCACCCGGATCCACCACCTCAGAGCCCCTGCCTTTCGACAAGCTCACAAAGTATGGCCAGATGGCGGTGGGCCACGACGGCTCGGTTTACCTCGCCGACAACCAGCGCGACAAGCTGTTGAAGCTCACTCCTGGCGCGAGCGCCCCGACCGAGCTTCCCGTCGAGATCCCCAACGGGTTGGGGCACTTGGTGATCGACGCCGACGACAACCTGTACTCAGCCGAAGACGGCAAGATCGTGAAGATCGCGAAGGACGCGAAGAAGGCCGAGCCGGTAGCCGAGGCGCCGGACACCGTCGCCGGCCTGGCGGTGGACGCCGCAGGCAATCTGTATGCCACGGACCGGAAGGCAGGAACAGTGTCCCGGATGCCGGCCGGCGGGGGTGACTGGGTCCAACTCCCGTTCAGCGGGCTCAAAAGCCCATCCGCCGTCACTGTCGACGGCGACGGCAACGTCTACGTCATGAACACGAACCTCCGCGAGACCGCTGCGAGAGACACCATCGTCAAGCTCGCTGCCAAGTAGCCCCGCGCAGATTTCGGGTGGCGTGAGCAGTCCCACCACTCGACATCTCCCATGCCAGTTCGTAGCCTGTCCGAGACGTCCAAGCCGGGCCACGACGGTCCTCGCAGCGAAAGATCGTGACAAATCCGTATGACCTGGGTGCGCCATTCACTGCGGCGAGTGCTGTGCGGTTCAGCCGTGGCCGCCCTGGTGGTGGCGACGTCGATGGGCGATGTGAAGGCTGAGCCCGGGGCTGATGCCCTGTCGAAGCTCCACGAGTTGTCCCGACAGGCGGTGAAGGGTCGCGAGGCCGTCACCGCCGCTCAACGCGATGTCGACGCCAAGCTGGCTGCCCAGACTGCGGCCGAAGACCGCCACCGCGCGGATCTGGAGGCCCTTGCGGCCGCGAACGTCCAGCTTGAGCCCTATCAGGCCGCGGTCAACCGGGTGGCGGCAATGACCTACATGAGTGGCGGCGACGGTCAGATGGCGGCGGTGCTGACCGCGGGTTCGCCGCGGCAACTGATCGACAAGCTGTCGTTGCAACGGGTCGTGGCCGCGAAGGCGGCCGATGACATGAAGGCTTTCAAGTCGACGCAGGAGCGCGCGGCCGCCGCTGCCCAGGCTTCAGAGACCTCGGCTGCTGACGCCCGCGCCGCCGTCGAGCAAGCCTCCGCCGTGCGCGCAGACCTTCAGGCCAAATGGAGTGAACTGCAGCGTCAGATCGCCGCCGCGGAGGCGCAGTACGGAGCGCTGGCACCGCACCAGCAAGCAATCGTCGACAACGCGGGTGCCCCCGCAGATATCCCGGAGGGGTTGCCGGTCGGTGTCGCCTCCGAGGTCGGGTTACAGCCCAACACCGTCCTGGCCGCCCGGGCCGTCAGCGCACGGTTTCCCCAGATCGCCGACATCGACGGGGTCCGGCCGGACTCGAAGCCGTGGCATCCCAGCGGTCTGGCGATCGACATCATGATTCCCAACCCCGGAAGCCCCGAGGGCATCGCGCTCGGAGACGAGATTCTCGCGTTCGCGATGAGCAATGCAGCCCGATTCGGGTTGCAGGACGTGATCTGGCGTGGCACCTACTACACACCGAGCGGTCCGCAGTCATCGGGCTACGGCCACTACGACCACGTGCACATCACCACGACGCCGCGCCACTGACCGCGAGACCGCGCCTTCCGGCCGGAGCTATCCCTCGAGCAGACTGCGTTTGATGATCTTGCCCGTGGTCGTCCGCGGCAACTTGTCAAGGAAGGTGACGTCGCGCGGAATCGAGAAGCGGCTCAGGCGGTTTCGGATGTAGTTCTTGACCATTTCCTGGTCGAGCGAGGCGCCGTCGGCAACGACGACGAACGCGGCGAGGCGTTGGCCGAACACCGGATCGGGAACGCCGATCACCGCGACTTCGGAGACCTGCGGCAACAGTGCGAGTGCTTCTTCGACGGGCCGCGGAAACACGTTCTCGCCGCCGGAGATGATCATCTCGTCGTCGCGTCCGGCGACGAAGAGGCGCCCGCTGGCGTCGAGGTATCCGACATCGCCGGTGTCCATCAGTTGGTCTTTGATGGCAGGTGACGCTGCGTTGGTGTAGCCGTCGAACAGCATGTCGTTGCCGACGAAGATGCGACCGACGGCGCCGACGGGCACGGGGTCGCCCGCCTGATCGAGGATGGCGATGCGGGTACCGAGCGGTGGCCGACCGGCGGTTGTCGGGGCGGCGCGCAGGTCGGTCGGGTCGGCGATCGTCGCCCAGGACACTTCGGTCGAGCCGTAGAAGTTGTACAGGATGTCGCCGAAGGTATCCATGAACTTGATGACGGAGGCTCCGGGGATCGGTGACCCACTGCTGGCCACCACCCTCAGCGACGACGTGTCGTATCGATTGATCACGGAGACCGGCAATTCAAGAATCCGCTGGAGCATGACGGGAACGGCAATCAGCACCGTGCATCGGTGCTGCGCAATGGTTTTCAGACACTCCTCGGCGTCGAACCGTTCCATCAGCACCACCGTCGCACGTAGCGCGGCGCTCAGCTGTAGCGCGGCCAGACCCCAGGCATGAAACAGGGGCGCGGACACCAGCATCACTTCGTCGCGACGCAGGGGCATCCGTGACAGCATCGCGGCGATCGTGCCGAAGCCCTGCGGCGTGGGCCGGCGCGCGCCCTTCGGTGTGCCCGTCGTACCGGAGGTGAGAACGACCAGCTTGCCCGGCTGCTTCGGAGGGGCCAGCGGCCCGTTGTTGGTACCGGCCGAGATCAAGTCGTCGATCGAACGGCGCTGCGGTGCAGCGGATGCGGCGCGCGTGGCGATGCGGGGTATCTCGGCGGGGAGATAGCGCACCTGCGGTTCGAACTCCTCGTCGACGAACAGCGCGTCGACGGCATGGCGGCGGATGATCTCTTCGATCGGGTGCGCGGCCAGGCCGGTGTTGAGCAACACCAGGTCGGCGCCCAGCTTGCTGGCCGCCACCATGCACTCCACCATCGCGGAGTGATTGCGCGCCAGGATCGCGAGCTTGCTGTTCGCGGTGAAGCCGACGGTGGTGAGACCCGAGGCGATGGAGGTGGTGCGCTCGGCCACTTCCGCGTAGGTCGATTGCCCGAGGTCGTCGATCAACGCGGTGTTGCGGGGTGATCGGGCGGCGGCGGAGGTGAGGCCGCCGGCCAGGGTGAATCCCCACTTGGACAGGGAGTTGAGCTGCCGCAGTCCGCGATCGGGCCGGGATGCCCGGACGACGCCACTGACGACCATGGTCTTGGCGACGCTGAGCTGCAGGGAGCGCATGTCGCCCATGTTGACCAGTAGCGATGATTGCTTACCGGCCAGAAAGTCGGCAATTCGCTGCAGGCCGTCCCGGACCCAGCTCTCGACGACGCTGTCGTCGATCTTGGCGAGGTCCGGGTGGAGCTGGCCGATAGAGAAGGCGGTCACTGCGATCCGGGTGTCGTTCGCTCCTGGGGTCAGCCGAATCGACACGCAACTGTCGGGCATCTGGGTGGCGTTGAGGAGCATCTCCCTGCCGGAGCGGCGAATGATCAGGTGCATCTCGTGAACAACGACCGTGCCGCGGGGGGTGGAGAACCGGAGCTCGAACTGTTGCGCGTGGTCAGAGATCTGCTCGCACGACCCGAGTCCGCGAAAGAATCGCGGATACCGGTCGGGTGATTGCAGGATCTCCCAGATATCCGGACATGGGTGACCCAGCATTACGTCGAAATCGATCACGTCACGTCGCACGGGTGGTCCTGCCAGTCGATCGTCTGTTCGCTCGGCCGCCAACTGAGTGAACACATTGTGGTTCATCGGCCCGCGGTTACGGAGCAGTTCTGGCCCCAACGTCGCAACACTCAGCCGATGCAACAGGGGATACGCTTCGTTGCGTGACGCCATCCGCTTCACGACGCGAAGTCCTCAGATATGCCGCAGTGCTGGCTCCTGCCCTGGCTGTCCCGGGTGCGTTGGCTGCGTCAGCCGGCACACCGACGGCCTCCGCCGACGGTCTGCAGCTCGTCGATTTCGCCGACCGGCTGGTCCAGCCCGAACAGCTGAAGTCCGCGGGATTCGGCGGCGCGTTGGTCTATGTGTCCGAGTTGCGGCCGGGCGCCACGTTCGATTTCAAGCCCGTCACCCGTGACTACGCCGATCGCCTCCGGGCGGCCGGCCTGCAGATCGTCAGCTGCTACCAGTTCGGCAAGCCCGGGTGGCCGACGCCCTCGGACTTCACCCGTGGGTACGACGGGGGCGTGGCCGACGCGCAGACAGCACTGGGGCTTCATACCGCGGCCGGCGGTCCGGCGTCGGCACCGATCTTCTTCAGCGTCGACGAGGACATCGACGCGGCAACGTGGAAACGTTTGGCAGTCCAATGGTTTCGGGGAATCAACTCCGTGCTGGGGGTGGCGCGAACCGGAATCTACGGCGGTCGCAGGCAATGTGGATGGGCGATCGCCGACGGTGTGGTCGGCGCCTCCAGCACTCCCGGCTACCGGTGGGCCTGGCAGACGAAGGCATGGTCGCGGGGTGAGCGCGAGCCGGCTGCGGTGCTGTTCCAGCGGGAGGTCGTGACCGCCTCCGACCCGGGTTTCGTGATCGACGGTATCCATGTCGACGTGAATGACGTTCTCGCAGCCGATTACGGGCAGTGGGATCTCGCCAGATGATGCACCAGGAGGAATCACTGTCATGACCAACACCGACATGCTGAACGCTGCCGCCGCTACCGGAACGGCGATGGAGCAGGCGGTCGCGATCTTCATGCTGCATCCGGAGAACTTCGCGGCCAGTATCGCCGCGGGCTACGAGAACCCGTTGGCGGGGTATGTCGCGGGCCGCGGCGGGGTCCTGGGTGACGCGTCCGGTGCCACCGTCAGCGCTGTTTTCGCGGTGTTCGAGCCGACCGGGCTTTCCGCGATGTGGGATGAGGGCGTCGCGGTGCGCGGTGCCGACGGTGCGGCACAACAGTATTGGCAGCAGGCTGCGGAGTTCGGCCGCAAATACCTGGCTGCCGCCCAGGGGCTGGATCGCATCTCCGAACTGGGGGAGAAGCTCATCGCCGCGACGCCGATCGCAGGCCTGCCCCTGTTCGCAGGGTGGCGCGCGATGCCGTTGGCCGACGATGCCCCGGCGCGGGCACTGCAGGTGATGTTCGTGCTCCGTGAACTGCGCGCGGGCGTGCACTTCAACGCGCTGACGATCTCGGGTATCGCTCCGGTGGAAGCACACATGCTCAACAAGGGGCCGCAGTACACCGCGATGTTCGGGTGGCCCGAACCATTCGCCGATGGTGAAGACAAGAAGGACCGGTACGCCGAGATCGAGCAGGCGACCAACCGGCGGATGGTCGAGATCTTCGAAACTGCCCTCGATCCGGCCGAGGCCGAGGAACTCGCCCGGTTGAGCACCGAAGCGTTGGCCACCTTCAAGGCCGGCGTCCCGGGCTGAACCGCAGTGGAGCAGCAGCCTGAGCGAGCGAGAAAGCGTGGTGTGTGGACCAAACTGGCGGTCGTGGCCGCAGTTCTGGTGGTCGTGATGGGCGCCCTCGGCGTCGCCATGGTGATGACCTTCGCTCCGACGTACGAGATCCCTTCGGAGGCAATGGAACCAACACTGAAAGGCTGCAGCGTGTGTGAGAACGACCATGTCGTCGTCGACAAACTCAGCTATCGGTTCGGGACACCACAGCCTGGCGACGTCATCGTGTTCACGGCTCCGACGGCGTGGTACATACCTGGTGCCACAGGTGAGAACGACTTGGTCAAGCCGGTCATCGCAGTCGGTGGGCAGACGGTCGAGTGCCGTGCGGACGTGGGCTTGACGGTGAACGGCAAACTGCTCACGGAGCCTTACCTGGATCCGGCCACGATGGAGGCAGACCCGAAGGCATTTCCATGCCTGGGTAACGAGTTCGGTCCGGTCGATGTCCCCGATGGCCGACTGTGGGTGATGGGAGACAACCGCACCCATTCGGCCGACTCTCGCACGTACTGTCGTAGTGCCGTGCCCGATATCGCCAGTGGCCTGATGTGCACGGGCGATCCCTCCGCGGGGACCGTGTCGGTCGCCGATGTCATCGGCAAGGTGCGGGCCATCGCGTTTCCGTCGGCGCGGCGTGGCCTACTTGCCGAGGTGAATCCACAGGCGACCAACCCGTGAATGACGGACTGCGGCCATGCGGTTGAGCCGAGACGAGCGAGAGCGGGTGTTCGCGGCGGTGGCCGACGAGCGCCGCTCGATCGCCACCCTGGTCGAGGGACTCGACGCCGACCAGTTGGCGACGCCGAGTCTGTGCGCGGGCTGGGATGTCAAGACGGTTGCGGCCCATCTGATCAGCGATTTCACCGACGGGTTCTGGGGGTTCCTGGCCAGCGGTGTCCGCAATGGCAGCATCGACCGCGGCATCGACGCACTGGCCCGCCGGCGCGCGCAGGCATCAGCTGTCGAGATCGCCGAGATGCTGCGCCGTGGCGCCGACTTTCGGCTCAGCCCGCCCATCACCGGCCCGTTGTCGGGCCTGACCGATATGTTGGTGCACGGTGCCGATATGCGCATCCCGCTGGGGCTTCCGCATCAGCCCGACCCTCAGCACGTCGCACGGGTTCTCGATTTCCTCACCAGCCGAACACAATTCGGGTTCTTCCCGCACCGACGCCTACGTGGCCTCGCGCTACACGACGAGGACACCGGACGCACGTGGGGTGAGGGCCGGGTCATTGCCGGCCCCGGCGTCGCGCTGATGCTGGCGGTGTGCGGACGTACCGTCGCGATCGACGGACTGTCAGGCCCTGGAACTTCCGTCCTGGTGTCGCGCCTGCGGTAGGGGCTGAGTCCTCAACCACGCATTTCGTCGCATTTTCGTCCGGCAGCCGAGCTTTGCTCCTTAAGCTGACCACGACCACCAAATCCTGTGGCCATTCGAAAACTTCGAAAGGCCGGACGATGACAGCTGCCAATAGGTTTCCGACACGTGTACCGAGGTCACGTGTTCGATGGCCTTGGGAAATGGGTCAGGTCAACTGGTGGCCGAAGGTTGCATTGGTCAACTTCGGGAGGCAGCGATGCTGACAAAGATATTCCGGAAGGTCTGGCTACCGATCGCCATCGTGGTTGCCCTGTCCGTTGGCGTTCTCACGGTGTCGCACCTGCGGACCATCTTCGGCGCGCATCCGGTGCTGGTGACGCCCATCGGCGCTGACACCGCGGAGAAGTTCAATCCCAAGGTAGTCACGTATGAGGTTTACGGCTCGGGCAGTACGGCGGTGATCAACTACAAGGATCTCGACGGGATTCCGCAGCGCACCGGAACCGTGGGGCTGCCCTGGAGTTTGACGTTGACGACCACGGCTCCCTCGTCGTCACCGAACATCCTGGCCCAGACCGACGGCGACAGCATCGGTTGCCGGATCACCGTCGATGACGTCGTCAAGGACGAGAGGACGGCTACCGGAGTGAACGCACAAACCTTCTGCCTGGTGAAGGCAGCATGAGCGCGCCCGTGGACGACGCCCCGACCGCTCCCGTCCCGAGCCCTGCTCACCAGTCGCGCCCGGTCATCCCGCGGCTCATCCGGATTTTCGCTCTCCCGATCATCGTGATCTGGATCGCCTTGATCGCAATACTCAACACCGTCGTGCCCCAACTTGAGGAAGTGGGCAAGATGCGGTCGGTGTCGATGAGTCCCAACGATGCACCGTCGATGATCGCCATCAAACGTATCGGCACGAAATTCGAGGAGTACCGCAGCAGCAGCTCTGTGATGATCGTGCTCGAGGGGCAGGAAAAGTTGGGTGCGGACGCACACGCCTACTACGACAAGATGATCCGTGACCTACGCGCCGATACCAAACACGTAGAGCACGTGCAGGACCTGTGGGGTGACTCTTTCACGGCAGCGGGAGCCCAGAGCGTCGACGGCAAGGCCGCGTATGTCCAGGTCTACCTCGCGGGCGATCAAGGCGAGGCATTGGCCAATGAATCGGTGGACGCCGTTCGTCAGATCGCCGAGGAGAGCCCGGCACCGCCGGGGATCAAGGCGTACGTGACGGGTGCGGCGGCGACGAGTTCGGATCAGAACCGGATCGGCGACCAGAGCATGCGGATGATCGAGATGGTCACCTTCGGGGTCATCGTCGTCATGCTGTTGGTGATCTACCGCTCCGTGACCACCACGCTCCTCCTGTGCGTACTGCTCATCGCCGGACTGACGGGTGCCAGTGGTCTGGTCGCATTCCTGGGCTACTACAACGTCTTTGGCCTGACAACATTCGCGACCAACATGGTGGTGACCCTGGCCATCGCTGCGGTAACCGACTACGGGATCTTCCTGGTCGGTCGATATCACGAGGCGCGGCGGGCCGGCGAGGATCGAGAATCGGCGTACTACACCATGTTTGAAGGTACTGCCCACGTTGTGCTGGCCTCCGGCCTGACCATCGCGGGTGCCACCTTCTGCCTGCACTTCACCCGGTTGCCCTACTTCCAGACGATGGGCTACCCCTTGGCCGTCGGTATGGCGTTCGTTGTGGCGACAGCCCTGACGTTCGGAACCGCGCTGATCTCGATAGCCAGTCGCTGGGGCCGGTTCCTGGAGCCGCGCGGGAAGTCGAAGGCCAGAGGATGGCGCCGGGTCGGCACTGCGGCCGTGCGCTGGCCTGGCCCACTGCTGGTGTTCGCGGTGTCGGCGTGCCTGCTCGGGCTGCTAGCGCTGCCCGGTTACCACACCATTTACAACGATCGGAGATATCTGCCCCCTGATGTGTCGGCGAATGTCGGTTACGCGGCCGCGACCAGACACTTCTCCGAGGCCAGGATGAATCCGGACGTGATGATGATCGAGACCGACCACGATCTGCGGAATCCGGCGGACTTCCTGGTGATCAACAAGATCGCCAAGGCGCTGGCACAGGTACCGGGTATCGCTCAGATACAGACCATCACCCGCCCCGATGGCAAACCCATTGAGCACTCGACGATTCCGTACTCACTCAGCCAGAGCGGCACCGGCCAGATCATGGGCAACGACTACCAACAGGGCGTCATCGACAACATCCTGGCCCAGGCCGGCGAGATGCAGACCTCCATCGACACCATGCAGAAGATGCAGTCCATCACCCAGCAGATGGCTGCGGTCACCCACAGCATGGTGCAGAAGACGAAGAAGACGTCGACGGATACCAATGAGGTTCGCGACCACATTGCCGACTTTGATGACTTCTTCCGGCCGATCCGAAACTACTTCTACTGGGAACCGCACTGTTTCGACATCCCCATCTGTTGGTCGCTGCGGTCGATATTCGACACTCTCGACGGAATCAACACATTGTCTGACGACATTCAGGATCTAGTACCCGACCTGGAGCGCCTGGACGCCCTGATGCCGCAGTTGGTCGCATTGATGCCGTCGATGATCCAGTCGATGAAGAACCAGAAGCAGATGATGCTCAACCAGTATCAGGTTCAGAAGACGCAGCAGGACCAGACCATGGCGCAGCAGAAGGACAGCACCGCGATGGGAGAGGCGTTCGACAAAGCCCAGAACGATGATTCGTTCTACATTCCCCCGGAAGCCTTCGAAACCGACGACTTTCAGCGCGGCATGAAGCTGATGATGTCGCCGGATGGAAAGGCCGTGCGGTTCACCATCATTCATCAGGGCGACCCGCTGACACCCGAAGGCACGGCCCGTTCCGAGCTGCTCAAGAACGCTGCGGCCGCGGCCATCAGGGGAACACCGTGGGAGGGATCCTCTGTGTATCTCGGCGGTACCGCGGCGATGTTCAAGGACATGCAGCAGGGGGCCGACTACGACCTGTTGATCGCGGCAACCGCTGCGCTGATGTTGATCCTCATCATCATGATGATCCTCACCCGGGCCCTGGTGGCCGCGGCGGTCATTGTCGGCACGGTGGTGGTCAGCTTGGCCACCGCCTTCGGGCTGTCGGTGGTGATATGGCAGCACATTGTCGGGATACCGCTGCACTGGATGGTGCTACCGATGTCGGTCATCGTGCTGGTGGCCGTCGGCGCGGATTACAACCTGTTGCTGGTGTCGAGAATGAAAGAGGAGATCCACGCCGGGTTGAAGACCGGCACCATCCGCGCCATGGGTGGCAGTGGCCCGGTGGTCACCGCCGCAGGACTGGTGTTTGCGTTCACCATGGCGTCGATGGCGGTGAGCAAGCTGATCGTCATCGGCCAGGTCGGCACGACTATCGGCCTCGGCCTGCTCTTCGACACATTCGTGATCCGGGCATTGATGACACCTTCCATCGCCACCCTGCTCGGGCGGTGGTTCTGGTGGCCGCAGCGGGTGCGCCCCCGCCCGCCGCGTTCGCCATGGCCCAAGCCCATCCAGCGCGAACCGGCGGAGGTGGCGACCTGAAGCCGGAAGCGCGGACTTTCGGCGTCGGCGGGTCAGCTGAAGCGGATGTTCAGCGTCGCCAGGCCGAAGATCTTCTTGCCCTCGGACTTCGCCGCGACCAGGACGACGCCGGTGCGGGTCTCGGGGTCCAGGGACTTGATCTTTCCGCTGAACTCGATATCGCAACCCTCCTTGGCCGACACGATCGCCGGCTGGGACAACCGCACGGCGTAGCGGGTGACCGCACCGGGGTCGCCCGACCATGCGGAGACGAAACCGGCACCCAGCCCCATGGTGAGCATGCCGTGGGCGATCACGTCGGGCAGTCCGGCCAGCTTGGCGATGTCCTCGTCCCAGTGAATCGGGTTGGCATCGCCGGCCACGCCGGCATAGTTCACCAGGTCGCCGCGGGACAGCCGGGTGTGGTGCACCCCGAGTTCGTCGCCGACCTTGAGGTCGTCGAAGGACAGTGTTCCGGGCGTGCGGGTGAGGCCGCCGTCGGAGATCCGCACGTCACCTTCGGGGCGCACGGTCTTCTGGTAGTCATCGGATCCGCCGATTCCGGAGAAGTCGACGTCGTGCATCATCGCGTTCTGGACGGCGGTCATCGTCGCCGGATTGATGTCGTCGGCGGTGACGCCGACGACGGTGGTGTGCAGGGTGTGGACCCGCTCGCCGGCGGTGTCGGTGAAGGTGTTGGTGACGGTGATCATGTCGCGGCCCGCGATCCTGCGGACGGACGTCAACTCGACGTCGACATGCAGTTCGTCCCCAGCCACGATCGGGCGGTGCTGCTCGAAGACCTCTTCGGTCTGCAGGTAGGTGTCATAACCGACGACGATCGACTCGAACATGCGCCGGTTGCAGGCCATGGCCGGGGTCGAGGTGAAGGTCAGCGGCGCGACCAGCCCGGAGTACCCCAGCTTCGCCGCGGCGTCGACGTCCCAGTGTGCGGGGTGATAGTCCTGCACGGCACGGGCGTACTCGCGTACCTTCTCGCGGCCGACCAAATAGAGGCCGTCGGCCTCGTAGTAGTGGCCGACTCGGGCTTCGAGCGCCGATGCTTCTGGTGCTGCGGTCATGAATTTGCTCAACTTTTCTATCGGCTTGTTCGCTGAAGCCGACGAAACACACTAACGTCTGGCGACTGCCGAGCTCCACATAAGCCCGGCGCTAGACATCCCAGGACCGCAAGTTGTCAAGCGGCCTCGGTGTCCCGGGTGGTGTGACGGTGTGCCCAG
>NZ_JBZTYL010000011.1:0-256433 GCF_058536225.1 Mycolicibacterium arcueilense | reverse complement strand
CTACCGCCAATGGCTCAACGCCCAGCTCAACAACGCCGCTTGACTCTTACCAGAGATAGGAGCATCAAGTCCGGCGGTCGCGCAGACCTGGCCCAAAACAATCGGCCGCACAACATTGTGCGGCCGATTGCGGGGTCCGGAATTCCACAGACCGGTTAATTCCGGTTTGGCGTCTCAAACAAATGTATGCCCGGTTTTATTCCCGGCTCAGCAGGCGACGTCGACGTATGCCGTCTTTGAAATGACGGTGGTATTGATGGAACTTCCGCCCCTTGAGTCGTTGGTGGCGATGGTCTGGCCCTGGCGCACGCCGAGCACGGTGCAGTTGGCCAGCGGTGCCGCGCCGGTGCGGTTGACGATGACGTGATATCCGCTGGTCTGAAGGCTTTTCACGGTCTGTTCGGCCGACTGTGCGGTCGGGGCGGCGGCGGCGACGCCCCCGAGGAATGCTCCCGCGGCCAGCGCACCCGCGGCTAATGTGGCGATGGTATATGACTTCATTTCCCAACCCTCCGTCGTAGGCCGCACCGGAAGTCCCACTACTACCGGTTGCTGCCTAATACGTTTAATTGGGAATCGGGTTCGAAAATTCCAGAATTCTCAGCTGGATATTCGGAATTTCTCAGGATCGGGGCGGGATGCCCGACCGGTTTCGGCTCAGCTCTCCTCGACGGTGACCCGGAGTCGCGGCTTGTGCCCGGCGTCCGAGTTGTCCATGCGATCCCACACCGCATCCACCAGGGGGGCGAGCAGCATCTCGCCCATCTGGCGCACCAGGACGGCCACGATCTGCGTCGACTCGCGACGTCTGGTTGATGCGCGCCCCGACTTCCGCAGTGCGTTGACCTCCCGTGCCGTCAGGTCCACGAGGACGTCGAGCAGATGCAGATTCTCGCCCGACGGGTCCAGTAGTGCGCGGCGCACGTAATTGACCACCGGTGGGTTGGCTTCCAGCATCTTGCGCACGGCCGCATCGCGGGCGGCGGTGAGATCGGCCGGCCCGCCGGTGTCGGGAACCTCGGACAGTGCCGTGGCGAAGTAATCCACCACCAACTGGTCGACGGCATCGCGCAACCCGGCTTTGGTCTTGTAGTGGTGCTGCACCAGGCCCAGGGTGGAGCCTGCTTCGGAAGCGATGGCGCGCAGTGAAATTCGGTCCTGTCCGTACTTCGAATACAGGTCCAGTGCGGTGTTGCGGATGCGGGCCTTCGCCGTCAGGTCTTCGTTGGTGACCCGCGGGTTGACCATGCCGTACTCCTCCGGTACATCTGACTTGTCTCCAATACATCTGTATCGTAGCCGGTGACTGCGACCAAGGTGAGGTAACGACGATGTCTGAACTCTTCCCGGACTACCGGGCCTCCTGGGAGACCGACCAGCACCGTGAGCTGCGTCGGCATGCCGCCGAGTTCTTCCGTAGGGAAGCCACGCCCAACCAGGAACGCTGGGCCCGAAACCACCAGGTCGACCGCGAATTCTGGAACAAGCTCGGCGACGCCGGGTTGCTGGGTCTGGACCTGCCGGAGGAATACGGCGGTGCCGGCGGGGACTTCGGATTCTCAGCGGTCGTCGCCGAGGAACTCGCTCTCGCCCATGATTCGGCATCGGGATGGGTGGTGCATTCCCCGATCGTCGCGCACTACATCGACACCTACGCCGATGCCGAGCAGAAGCAGCGCTGGATGCCGAAGATCATCAGCGGCGAGGCTGTGCTGGCGATCGCGATGACCGAGCCCGGCACCGGATCGGATTTGCAGGCAGTGCGGACGACAGCCGTGCGTGACGGCGACGACTACGTCATCAACGGATCGAAGACGTTCATTTCCAATGGAACTCACTGTGACCTGCTGGTGATCGTCGCCAAGACCGACCCGTCGCAGGGGGCGGCGGGCATCTCCCTGATCGTGGCGGAAACCGGTGACGACCTACCGGGCTTCGAACGTGGACGCGTGCTGGAGAAGGTGGGCCAGCACGGCCAGGACACCCGTGAGCTGTTCTTCGCCGACATGCGGGTGCCGGTGCGGAATCTTCTCGGCGAACAGGAAGGGCTGGGCTTCTATCAGCTGATGGAGCAACTGGCCCGCGAACGGCTGGCCATCGCGTCGGTGTGCTCCGGGATGGCCGAAGCCGCGGTGTTGGAGGCGATCCGCTACACCAAGGATCGTGAGGCCTTCGGTAAGCCGCTGATCGGTTTCCAGCACAACAGGTTCGCTCTCGCCGAACTCAAGGCCGAGGTTCTGTCGATCAAGACCACGGTCGACTATTGCGTGCAGTCCTATATCGACGGGCGCAACGACCCGGCGACCGCGTCGATGGCCAAGCTGATCGCCGCGGACAAGGGCGTGGCCGTGGTCGACCGTTGCGTGCAGTTCTTCGGTGGTTACGGCTACATGATGGAGTACCCGATCGGGCGGGCGTATGCGGCGGCGCGGGTCAACAAGATTTATGGCGGCACAAGCGAAATCATGAAGGAGATCATCAGCCGGTCGCTGTGACGGATCTCCGACTGCGAAGAACTGCTCAGGTGGGCCCGACCTGTGCCATCGTTGAAGGATGAGTAGTGACGGGTACAGCGTCGATGACGACGACCAGTTGACTCAGGAGGACACCCTGATCGACCGGGGTGTCGACGATCTGCTCGACGAGGGTTACTCGCCGCCGGACCGTTGGCGGGAACCGCGGGACCACGAGACCCTCGATGAGCTGCTCGCCGAGGAAGAACCTGATCCCGCGATGCAGCTCGACGACTCCGAGGTCCCCGACGAGCAGGCCGGTGACGACGAGGTCGGGGGTCGCCGGTGCGGCCGGCTGGTGGCCCCTGATGCCGGCTTCGGCGAGGACGACGAGGCAGAGTTGCTCGGGACGGATGTCGGCATCGACGGCGGCGCGGCCTCTGCCGAAGAAGCCGCGGTTCACATCATCGAGGAGTAGCGCTCCGACGCTGCAGCGCGACTGATGCGGTGAACACCAGCAGGCCACCGACGGCCAGCGCCGCGCCTGCGGCCGCGGGGGCGGTGTAACCGAAGCCGGCCGCGATCACCAGACCGCCCACCCAGGCGCCCGTGGCATTGCCGATGTTGAGCGCGGAATGGTTGAGCGCGGCGGCCAGTGTCTGCGCATCGTGGGCGACGTCCATCAGCCGGGTCTGCAGGGCGGGGCCGACGGCCGAGCCGGCCACCCCGACCCCGAACAACAGCGGCAACGCGGTCCACGGGCTGTGCGACCCCAGCGAGAACGCGGCCAGCAGTACCGCCAGTGAGCCCAGTGCCAGGTACAGGGCACGGACCACCGAGATGTCGGCCAGCCGGCCGCCGATCAGGTTCCCGACCACCATGCCGAGGCCGAACACCATGAGCGCCACGGGAACCAGCGACCGTGGCAGTCCGGTGACGTCGGTCATCGTGGTGCTGATGTAGGTGTAGACCGCGAACATGCCGCCGAAGCCGATCATGCCGACGAGCACCGCGAGCCACACCTGCGGTCGGCGTAGCGCTCCGAGTTCGGTCAGCGGACTGGTGACGTGCATGGCCCGGAGTTGCTCGGGCAGCCAAGCCCACTGAGCGGCCAGCGTGACCAGGCCGACGCCGACCACCAGACCGAACGCGCTGCGCCAGCCAAGGGCCTGGCCGAGCCAGGAGGCCAAGGGCACACCAAGCACCGTCGCGACGGTCAGCCCGCACAGCACGTAGGCCACGGCCTTGGCCCGGTTCTGCGGACCCATCAGATGCGCCGCGGCCAGCGCGGCGATCCCGAAGAAGGCGCCGTGCGGCAGACCGGTGACGAACCGGGCGGTGACCAAGGTCGCGTACGTCGGCGCCAGCATGCTGGCCACGTTGCCGAGGGTGAAGACGGTCATCAGGGTGAGCAGCAGCGCCTTGCGCGGCCACCGCGCGGTGAGCGCGGCGATGACGGGCGCGCCGACGACCACGCCCAACGCGTAGGCGGAGATGACGTGGCCCGCGGTGGGCTCGGTGATGCCGAACCCCGTCGCGATATCGGGCAGCAGGCCCATCGCGACGAATTCGGTGGTGCCGATCCCGAAGCCGCCGAGGGCCAGGGCGAACACTGCGAGCATGCGCACCGTGGGGTCGGGAGCGACGATGGAGCGCGCGCGTTCGAGGGAGGTCGTCATTCGCAGGCTTTCCGAGTCTTCTGAGTTGTTCCGGGGTGGCCGGACTGAGCTCTCGGACAGCGTTGGCGAGAACGGCGGGTGCAACGCTAACGGCGCGGTGAGTGTTCCCTCAAACCGCGGGTTCGATGGCCCCCGTTTTCCACGCCTGGGTCGTCGGACGGCGCCGGACGCGACCCAGACGTAGATAACGGCGCGAAGAAAACGCCCTAGACCTTGGCGATGACGTTCTCGGCGAACTTCTCCAGGTGGCGGATCTTGCGGTCGAGCGGCTCGGGGTCGTCGCCGTTGATGTAGGGCAGGCGGAAGCCCACGATCACATCGGTGACGCCCTTGTCCTCGAGTCGTTTGATGCCGTCGGGCGTGTATGCGTCAGCCGAGATCACGTGGACCTCAAATGGTCCGGTCTGACCTTCCTCGGCACGGATCTCGTTGAGTCGTTTGAGGAGGACATCGAGGTCGTCGGTGCCGCCGCCGTGCATCCAGCCGTCGTTGCGGGCCGCACGGCGCAGGGCCGCCTCGGCGTGCCCGCCCACGAGGATGGACACCGGCTTCGACGGTGCCGGGGTCATCTTCGTCTTGGGGATGTCGTAGAACTCGCCGTGGTACTCGAAGTAGTCGCCGCTGGTCAGTCCGCGGATGATGTCGAGGCACTCGTCCATGCGCTTGCCGCGACGCGCGAACGGCACCCCCATCAGCTCGTAATCCTCGGGCCACGGGCTGGTGCCGACCCCGAGGCCCAGCCGGTTGTCGAACAGCGCGTTCAGGGAACCGACCTGCTTGGCCACCAGGGCCGGTGGGCGGATCGGCAGCTTGAGGACGAAGAAGTTGAACTTGAGCGTGGTGGTGACCGCGCACAGGGCCGAGGCCATCACGAAGGCCTCGATGAACGGCTTGCCGTCCAGGAACTCCCGGTTGCCGTCGGGGGTGTACGGGTATTTCGAATCGGATTCGAAGGGGTAGGCGACGCTGTCGGCAATGGTCATGGCGTGATAGCCGGCCGCCTCGGCCGCCTGGGCCAGCGGGATGTAGTAGGTGGGATCGGTCATGGCTTCGGCATAGGTGAACCGCATGCCGTACACACTAGAACGTGTTCTAGTTTTGTGGGGCGGATCGGCCAGGCATGATGACCGGGTGGCTGCCTGGCTGACCCGCAACGTCCGGGTGCTGTCGGCGGTGTCCTTTCTGCAGGACGCTGCAAGCGAGCTTCTCTATCCGCTGCTGCCGATCTATTTGACGGCCGTGCTGGGTGCCCCACCCGCGGTGGTCGGTGCGGTGGAGGGCGCCGCCGAAGGCGCGGCCGCGATGACCAAGCTGGCCGCGGGACCGCTCGGTGACCGCTATTCGAAGCGCCCCTTGATCGCCACCGGTTACGGGATGGCGGCCCTGGGCAAGGTCATGGTCGCAGCGGCGAGTGCGTGGTCCGGTGTACTCGCGGGCCGCG
Organism: Mycolicibacterium arcueilense; assembly: GCF_058536225.1. Lineage (NCBI taxonomy): Bacteria > Bacillati > Actinomycetota > Actinomycetes > Mycobacteriales > Mycobacteriaceae > Mycobacterium > Mycolicibacterium arcueilense. Next base: position 250,860 of record NZ_JBZTYL010000011.1, on the reverse strand, counting down.
TGGTGGACCGGCTCGGCAAGGGGATCCGCGGTGCGCCACGGGATGCCCTGCTGGTCGTCGATGTCGACGACGCTGCCCGCGGCCGGGTGTTCGGGTTCCACCGGGCCATGGACACCATGGGCGCCGTCGTCGGTCCGCTACTGGGTTTGGCCGGCTATGAACTGCTCGACCATCAGATCGCGCCACTGCTGTGGGTCGCGGTGGTGCCCGCGGTGCTCAGCGTCGCGCTGGTGTTCCTGGTCTCCGAAAAGGGGAGAAGGAAACGTACCGAGCCGCGCCCGCCGCGTCAGCCGGTGTTCGCCCGCGTGCGGGACCTGCCCGGGCGGTACTGGCGGGTGACGGCCGTGCTGGTGGCGTTCGGCCTGGTGAATTTTCCCGACGCACTGCTGTTGTTGCGGCTCAACGAGATCGGTTTCTCTGTCGTCGAGGTGATCCTGGCCTATGTCACCTACAACGCGGTGTACGCGCTTGCCAGCTTCCCGGCCGGGCTGCTGGCCGACCGGATCGGCCGGCTACCGGTGTTCGGCATCGGTCTGGTGTTCTTCGCGATCGGCTATGCCGGGCTGGGACTGACCACCGATCCGCTGCTCGCCTGGCTGCTGATCGGGGCTTACGGCTTGTTCACCGGCTGCACCGACGGGGTCAGCAAGGCCTGGGTTTCCTCCCTGGTCGGCGCTGACCTCCAGGGCAGCGCACAGGGAGTTTTCCAGGGGCTCAGCGGTTTTGCCGTGCTGGGCGCCGGGGTGTGGGCCGGGCTGCTCTGGACCGTGGTTCCAGGTCAGCCCGGCCAGCTGCCACTGCTGATCTCTGGGATCTGTGGTGCGGTGTTCGCCGTCGGGTTGCTCGGTAGCTCGGCGCTTACCCGGCGGCGCTGACTTCGGCCTCGTCGGCGCCGTCCAGCTCGAAGGGCGGTTCACCCACGCCGGAAATTGAGTGCGTGCCCTGCGAGGTGCGTTCGGTGATGCGGGCATCGACCGTTCGGGTGCCGATGGTGAGCCGCACCGGCCCGGGAGCGACGGTGCTCGGGGCGTCGAGAATCGTTCCCTGCCAGTGGTAGCGGCCGTCGATCGGATCCAGATGGCCGGCCAGGCGAACGTTCACCCGGCGATCGCCGTCACCGGTGTCCAGAATGGCCAGTCCGTCGAACACCTCTTCGGTGACGCCCTCTTCGGAACCGGTGTCCGGTCCGGCCGGTCCGGTGAGGCCACGCGGGGCCTTCGCCGGCAGGAAACCCGAGCGTCGCCACATCCGGCGCCCGATGCGCCCCATCAACCCGACCTCTTCGAGGAAGGCGGCCAGCGGGGCGAATCCCGAGATCTGCACCTCACGGCGGTGTGCGCTGGCCCGGGCCATCCGGCGGGCGGCGCGGGCGTTCAGGCCCACGCGTGCGTACTGGACCTTGTTGGTGAACAGGTAGCGGAAGAAGAACCCGCCGACCCCGTTGAGGTTGGCCACCCATACCCGCTGGTACCAGTGCATCGAGGGAGTGCGCCCACGCAGACCGTCACGCGCAAACTGGATGTGCCGGGCCTCCTCGGTGACGTGAATGCGCATGAGGCGCTGCACCATCGGTTGCAACTCGGGGTCATCCATCATCTGCCGCTGCAGCGAGTCGAAGATCTCCTCGCCGATCAGCGCCGCTACCCAGAGCACCGAGCCGCGGAAGAAGAACGGCAGCGAGTTGATGATCATCCGCTGGTACAGCCGTGGCCGCACCGGCTTCGCGCCGATCTTGTCGATGGCCTTGCCGAACATCACCATGTGCCGGGTCTCGTCGCCGAGTTCGGTGAGTTCGTAGTGTGTGGAATTCGAGGTGGGATCCTGGTGCATCATCTTGCGCAGCAGCGCCTGGTTGAGGATGTTCTCGAACCAGATGCCCGCAGAGAGCGTGTTGGCCAGCTCCTCGCGTGACAGCTCGATCTGCTCTGCGCGGGACATGCTGTCCCACAATGGGGTTCCGTACAGCGACACGATCCGCGGCGGCAGGAAGAACTTGTCCGGATCGATCGGCGCCTGCCAGTCGATGTCCACCACCGGCGCGTACGACTTGCGAACCGAACCCTTGAGCAGGCGTTCGGAGAACGCGTCCCGCCGCGCAGCGTTGGCCGAGCCTCCGCCGGGTCTGACCGAAGTTGTCACCGTTGACGTTCCCTTCGTTTGTGGTCCCCCTCTTCCCGACGGTAGGTACCGACAATGCGTGATGTCAATACCCCGGGTACCGGATACTTGGGGTACCCGGTTCCGGTTCGGTTAACCTTCGACGGTGCGTCGCATCCATGTCATCGGTATCGGGGCCGGTGATCCGGACTTCGTCACCGCACAGGCCATTTCCGCGCTCAACGACACCCAGGTGTTCTTCGCGATGGACAAGGGTCCGCGCCGGGGCGCGGCCGATGATCTGGTCGCGGTGCGCAAGCTGATCTGCGACCGTTTCATCACCAACCCCGGCTACCGCTTCGTCGAGCTGGTCGACCCGCCGCGCGCCGCGGCCGGCGACGCACCGGGCTACCGCCGGGTCGTGGCGGACTGGCATGCCGAGCGGGCCCGGATCTGGGCGGCGGCCATCGAATCCGAACTCGGGCCCGACGGCACCGGGGCCTTTCTGGCCTGGGGGGATCCGTCGCTGTACGACAGCACGTTGCGGATCCTGGACAAAGTGTCCGAGTACGTGGATTTCGAGTACGACGTCATCCCGGGCATCACCGCGATCCAGGTGCTGACCGCACGGCACCGCATTCCGCTCAACGAGGTCGGCGAACCGGTGCTGATCACCACCGGACGCCAGTTGCGCGAGCATGGCCTGACCGGCAGCGCCGTGGTGATGCTCGATGCCGACTGCTCGTTCAAGCAGTGCCCGCCGCAGACCCGCATCTGGTGGGGCGCGTATCTGGGCACACCCGATGAGTTGCTGTATGCGGGAACCGTCGGGGAGATCGGCGACGAAATCGTTGCTGCGCGTGCCGAAGCGCGAACGCGCCACGGCTGGATCATGGACACGTACCTGCTGCGCTCGGCAGACTAGACCGCCATGAGCTCATTTCTCCTGCGCGCCGCGATAACCGGATTCGCGCTCTGGGTGGTCACTCTCGTCGTGCCGGGGATCTACTTCATCGGAGGCGACTCGACCCTTGCCAGGGTCGGCATCATCTTCGTCGTCGCGGTGATCTTCGGTCTGGTCAACGCGTTCGTCAAGCCCATCGTGCAGATCCTGTCGATCCCGCTCTACATCCTCACGCTCGGACTGATCCACATCGTGATCAATGCGCTGATGCTGTGGATCACCTCGTGGATCACCGACAACACCACGGGGTGGGGTCTGCACATCGACCAGTTCTGGTGGACCGCCATCTGGGCCGCGATCGTGCTGTCGCTGGTCAGCTGGCTACTGTCCTTCGTCAAGGCTCTCGCTTAAGGCTCTCGCTTAAGGCTTCGCGTAAGGCTGTGGCCTGCTCGGTCAGCGCCGCCGCGGTGTCTGCCGCCGCCTCGGCGCCGGCCTCGGTCGCGCCGTCGTGCTCGGCGCCCCAGCAGGCCGCCAAGGTTCGGTAGGCCAGTTGTTCGGTGGCCACGACCGTCGGCCACATGCGTTCGGCGCCAAGGCGTTGCGCGGCCGATCCACCGACGCTCCCGTCGTAGGCCGGCAGCAACTCCATGGCCCGCAGTTGCAGATCGCGACGATCGGTACGGGCGGCTGGGGAGGTGGCGTCGTCCGCGGCCAGGTGGGGCAGGGTGTTGGTGACCGCGTCGAGCGTGGCGGAGATCGCGGTGCGCAGGCCGGTCGGGTGGCGCAGACGCTGGGTCGCCCAGTAGACGGCCAGGGCCACCGCGCAGCCGATCAGGGTGTCGCTGCCGCGGGTGAGCAGCAGCTCACCGAGGTTGTCGACGGGTTGGCCGCCGGAGGCGATGGTGAGTGCGGCGGGCGTGATGAATACGACGGCCAGCGTGTAGTTGCGCATCACGTACATCTCGATGACGAATTGCAGCGCCCCGATCACCAGGGCCAGCCACAGGCCCTGCGGGTGCAGCGCCAGGATCGCGCCGGCAACGCCGAGGCCGAGCCAGGTGCCGAGCGTCCGTTCGACGCCGCGGACCACGGTGCGTTGCCAGTCGAATCCCTGGTGCAGCATCAGTACGGCGGCGGCCATCGCCCAGTAGGCGTGGGTCATCGTGAGTGCCTGCGAGATCAGCACGGCGATCACGCCCGAGATCGCGACCGCGATTGCGACCCGCACCGTCAGTTGCAGTGACACCGAGCCCGGCGTCAGCGCCCGGCGCAGCAGTTGCACGATGCTGGGCCTGCCGAGTGGAACTCCTTCGGCGCCATGCTCATCGGTGATCGCGTCGCCGGGCACGGTGGCCAGGTGACGGGCCAGGGCCGCGCCGTCATACGCCAGCGGCTCACCGGCTTCGGCGGCCCGCATGGCGTCGGCGAACAGCACGTGCAGCCGGCGGTTGACGACCCGCAGCCGGTACAGCGTCTGGTCCGGTTTGGGTTGTACCGGCTGATACGTGACCAGGTTGACCCACGCGGTGTGCAGCAGGAGCGCCGCGCGGTGTCGCGTGTCGGCCCAGGGGGTCTCGATGTATGCCGCGACGGCGGCGGCTGCCGCGGCCACCGCCGCCTTCTCCGGACCGCGGGGCCGGACCAGCGCGCCGGACATGTGCACCAGCCAGGCGAACGCGCCGCCGGCGAGGACCAGCGCGGCGTGATGGCCCGGGCTGAGGTGCAGTGTCGCCGGCGTTCCGGTGCCGGCTGCGCAGGCCAGCACAACCATGTAAGCCCCGGGCGCCCCGACGCTCAGGGCATGGCAGACCAGGGTGGCCACCGCGGCGATCATCGTCACGGTCAGCACGCCCAGCCACGGCGCCGACGACGCCCAGTCGCCGAGGGCCACGGCGACGGCGAAGCACACTGCGACCACACCGAGGTACGCGCCGCGATTCAGGTACGGGCGGCCGCTGCCGTAAAGCGAGGTGAATCCGCCGATGGTGGCGATCAATCCGGCCGTGGTGTCGCCGGCCAGCCAGCCCACCAGAACAGGTACGGCCATGCAGATTCCGGCGCGCAGCGCGAACGGCCACCGGCGCGGCACGCTGTTGATCACGAAGATGTTCCGCAACGGGTTGGTCGCCGTGGGAGCAGGCCGGTCGGACATGTCTACAGCATGCTCGGCGTTTCGCTGACACACTGGAGCCATGCCTGAACTGCCCGAAGTCGAGGCGCTGGCCGATCATCTGCGCCGCAATGCGACCGGCCGGGTGGTCACCCGGATCGATGTGGCCGCGTTGTCGGTGCTCAAGACGTTCGATCCGCCGACGACGGCGTTGCACGGCCAGACCGTGACCGGGGCGAACCGCTGGGGCAAGTACCTCGGACTCGAAGTCGGGCCCTGGCATCTGATCACCCATCTGTCCCGGGCGGGGTGGTTGCGCTGGTCGGACAAATTGGCGACGACGCCGCTCAAACCGGGCAAGGGGCCGATCGCGCTACGCGTGCATCTGGGAGATTCGGTGGGTTTCGACCTGACCGAGGCCGGGACCCAGAAGCGGTTGGCGGTGTGGGTGGTCGCCGATCCGCTCGATGTGCCGCAGATCGCCTCGCTCGGGCCTGATGCGCTGTCACTGGATTCGGCTGGGTTGGCCGGTGTGCTGGCCGGGCAGAGCGGGCGGATCAAGACGGTGATCACCGATCAGAAGGTGATCGCCGGGATCGGCAACGCCTACAGCGACGAGATCCTGCACGTGGCCAAGCTGTCGCCGTTCGCCACCGCGGGCAAGCTGACCGACGCCCAACTCGGCGCGCTGCACGACGCGATGATCTCGGTCCTCACGGATGCGGTGACGCGGTCGGTGGGGCAGCAGGCCGCGACACTCAAGGGGGAGAAGCGCTCTGGCCTGCGCGTGCACGCCCGCACCGGACTGCCGTGCCCGGTGTGCGGGGACACCGTGCGGGAGGTGTCCTTCGCCGACAAGTCGTTCCAGTACTGCCCGACCTGTCAGACCGGAGGCAAGGTGCTGGCCGACCGGCGAATGTCCAGGCTGCTCAAGTAGCGGCCGCGTTTTTGACAGTTGTCTAACTCGGTTATCCTGCAGCGATGACCCGTCAGAAGATCCTCATCACCGGTGCCAGCTCCGGACTGGGCGCGGGCATGGCCCGGCAATTCGCGGCCAAGGGCCGGGACCTGGCGCTGTGTGCCCGTCGCACCGAGCGGCTCGATGAGCTCAAGGCCGAACTGGCCGACCGGCATCCCTACGTCAAGGTGGCGGTCGCTGCGCTGGACGTCAACGACCATGAAGCCGTGCCTCGGGTGTTCGGCGAGCTGTCCGAGGAACTCGGCGGCATCGACCGCGTGATCGTCAACGCCGGAATCGGCAAGGGCTGGCCGTTGGGCGAGGGCAAGCCGTGGGCCAACAAGGCAACCATCGAGACCAACCTGATCGCCGGTCTGGTGCAGATTGAGACGGCGCTGGAGATGTTCAAGAAGTCCGGCAGCGGTCACCTGGTGTTGATCTCGTCGGTCCTGGGCAACACCGGTGTGCCCGGCGGTAAGGCGGCCTACTGCGCGTCGAAGGCCGGCATGACCTCGCTGGGCGAGTCGCTGCGCGCCGAGTACGACAAGGGTCCGATCCGCGTGACCGTGATCGAGCCCGGCTACATCGAGTCGGAGATGACCGCCAAGTCGGCGACCACGATGCTCATGGTCGACAACGAGACCGGCGTGCGCGCGATGGTCGAGGCCATCGAGAAGGAGAAGGGCCGGGCCGTGGTGCCGCGTTGGCCGTGGGCGCCGTTGACCCAGGTGATGCGCTTGCTGCCACCGAAGTACACCAAGCGCTTCGCCTGAGCTGTTCGCCCGGCGTCAGGGCACGTGCACGCAGCCGACGCCGGGAACACAGCCGCCGCCACCGCCTGGGCCGCCGCCGCCGCTCGGGCCACCGGGAATCGAGCCGCTTCCCCCGCCGGGGCCGCCGCTACCGGTCGGGCCGCCGGGAATCGAGCCGCCCCCGCCTTCTGGGCCGCCACCGCCAGTCGGGCCGCCGGGAATCGAGCCGCCGCCACCTTCTGGGCCGCCACCGCCGGTCGGGCCACCGGGCATCGAACCTTCACCACCAGTGGCCGGAGCCGGAGTGGTGGTGGGGGTCTCCGTGGTCACCGTCGTGGTGACGACAGACGACGTCGGTGAGGGGGCAGTGTCTTCACTGGAACCACACCCTGCAAGCAGCGGTGCCGCGGTGAGCGCCACGCCCATCCCGACCGTCATCGACCACTTCCGGATGGATGGCCAGGTACCGCTGTTGCAGGTGGTCAAGGTCAGCCGGTTTGTTGACATCGTTTGAACTCCAGTTCGGTCGGGACACGTTTTTGGTCGAACAGGGTTTACGGAATTCCCGCTGACGACCGGATTGAATCACCCACATGATCCGGGCCACTGTCGGTCGAGGTTAGGTTTGAGCCCGAAACGAACGTGGGTAGCCCAGACTCATGTCCACAAAGTTGATTACCTCGATGTTGTTCGCAGGCGCCGCGGCGGGTGCTGTGGCCTTCGCCCCGGTTGCTTTCGCCGAGCCCGGACCGCCCCCGCCCGCCCCGCCGGCCCCGGGTTGCTACAACCCGGATGGCACTCCGTGTACTCCGTCGGCCGGCCCGCAGGGCGCGGGCGCCGAGGTTCCCGGTGGCCCCGGGGCGCAGGCCGGCTCTGACGGCCATGTCTCCGCAGGTGTGCCGGGCGGGCCTTGGGCCGAGGCCGGGCCCGGTGGTGGCGTCGCCTGTGTTCCGGGCGGACCGTGCCGAACCATTGACCTGCCCGGCTGATCACGACCGGACCTAGGCCGAGCGCCCTCGCTCGACGCGGTAACGCCGCACCAGCGCATCGGTCGACGAGTCCGACTGCTCGCCCGGTGATTCCGATTCGGTGATCACCGGCAGCAGGGCCTTGGCCTGGGTCTTACCCAGCTCGACGCCCCACTGGTCGAAGGAGTCGATCCCCCACACCACTCCTTCGGTGAACACCTGGTGTTCGTAGAGGGCGATGAGTTGGCCCACCACCGACGGCGTCAACCTGGTTGCCAGGATTGACGTCGTCGGTCGGTTTCCGGGCATCACCTTGTGCGGCACGACAACGGACGGAGTGCCTTCTGCCGCAATGGCTTCGGCTGACTTGCCGAACGCCAGCACCTGGGTCTGGGCGAAGAAGTTGCTCATCAGCAGGTCGTGCATGCTGCCGGTGCCATCGGCGGTGGGGAGGTCGTCGGTGGGCTGGGAAAAGCCGATGAAGTCGGCGGGTACCAGCCGGGTGCCCTGGTGCAGTAGCTGATAGAAGGCGTGCTGGCCGTTGGTTCCCGGCTCACCCCAGAAGATCTCACCGGTGTCGGTGGTGACGGCCGTGCCGTCGGCACGCACCGATTTGCCGTTGGACTCCATGGTCAACTGCTGCAGGTACGCCGCGAACCGGGACAGATCGTTCGAGTACGGCAGGACCGCACGCGATTGTGCGCCAAAGAAATTCGAGTACCACAGCCCGATCAGGCCCAGGAGTGCCGGAGCATTGCCGGCCAGCGGTGCGGTGCGGAAGTGCTCGTCGACGAGGTGAAAGCCGGACAGGAATTCGGCGAACCGCTCGCGACCGATCGCTGCCATCACCGACAGCCCGATCGCCGAGTCGACCGAGTACCGGCCGCCCACCCAGTCCCAGAACCCGAACATGTTGTCGGTGTCGATGCCGAACTCCTGTACCAGCTTCGCGTTGGTGGACACCGCCACGAAATGCTTGGCCACCGCGTCCTCGCCGAGCGCATCGACCAACCACCGGCGGGCGGCGGTGGCATTGGTCAGCGTCTCGAGGGTGGAGAACGTCTTGGAGGCCACGATGAAAAGCGTTGTGGCCGGGTCCAGATCGGCCAGCGTCGCCACCAGGTCGGCAGGGTCGACGTTGGACACGAAGCGGGCACTGATGCCGGCGTCGGCGTAGTGGCGCAGCGCGTCGTACACCATCACCGGCCCCAGGTCGGAACCCCCGATGCCGATGTTGACCACTGTCTTGATGCGCTTTCCGGTGGCACCGGCCCACTCGCCGCTGCGCAGCCGGTCGGTGAACCCGCCCATGCGATCGAGGACGTCGTGCACATCGGCCACCACGTCCTGGCCGTCAACCGTCAACGCCGCATCGGCAGGCAACCGCAGTGCGGTGTGCAGCACCGCACGGTCCTCGGAGGTGTTGATGTGCTCCCCGGCGAACATCGCCGCGCGGCGGGCCTCCAGCCCGGCGGCGCGGGCCAGGTCGGCCAGCAATTCCAAAGTGCGGCGGGTGACGCGGTGCTTGCTGTAGTCGATGTAGAGATCGCCGACCGTCAACACCAGTTCGGTTCCGCGGGCCGGATCGTCGGCGAAAAGCTCCGTCAGATGGATATCGCGGATCTCGTCGTAGTGCTTCGACAATGCCTGCCATGCGGGGGTTGCGGTGATGTCAGCACTCATTCTGCTGACCTTAGTGCGGTGCTTGATTCGAAGGTGTACATGATGGATGTATGGCCATTGAAGACTTGATTTCATCCGTGCCCACGGGTCTGTGGATCGGTGGTGACGAACGCCAGGCCGCATCGACGTTCAATGTGCTCGACCCCAGCGACGATCAGGTGTTGGCCACGGTGGCCGACGCGACCGCCGCCGATGCCGTCGCCGCGCTGGACGCCGCATGTGCGGTGCAGGCCGAGTGGGCTGCCACGGCGCCGCGCAAGCGCGGCGAGATCCTGCGTTCGGTGTTCGAGAAGATCACCGAACGCGCCGACGACATCGCCGCGCTGATGACCCTGGAGATGGGCAAGGTGGTCGCCGAGAGCAAGGGCGAGGTCGCCTACGGCGCCGAGTTCTTCCGCTGGTTCTCCGAGGAGGCGGTGCGCATCGCCGGTCGCTTTACCCCGGCGCCTGCGGGCACCGGTCGGATCCTCGTCACCAAGCAGGCCGTCGGCCCGTGTTACGCGATCACACCGTGGAACTTCCCGTTGGCCATGGGCACTCGCAAGATGGGGCCCGCGTTCGCCGCGGGCTGCACCATGATCGTCAAACCCGCGCAGGAAACCCCGCTGACGATGCTGCTGCTGGCCAAGCTGATGGATGAGGCCGGCCTGCCCAAGGGCGTGCTCTCCGTGTTGCCGACCAGCGATCCGGGCGCGGTGACCACCGCGCTGATCGACGACGGGCGGCTGCGCAAGCTCACCTTCACCGGCTCGACCGGGGTGGGCAAGGCACTGGTGAAGCAGTCCGCCGACAAGCTGCTGCGGACGTCGATGGAGTTGGGCGGCAACGCCCCGTTCATCGTGTTCGACGATGCCGACGTCGACGCCGCGGTGGACGGCGCGATCCTGGCCAAGATGCGCAACGGCGGCGAGGCCTGTACCGCCGCCAACCGTTTCCACGTCGCGAACTCCGTGCGCGAGGAGTTCACCGACAAGCTCGTCAAGCGGATGAGTGAGTTCACCCTCGGCAAGGGCATCGACCCCGCGTCCACCTTGGGCCCACTGATCAACTCCAAGCAGGTCAACACCGTCACCGAACTCGTCTCCGACGCGGTGTCGAAAGGGGCGACGGTCGCTGTCGGCGGCGTCGCCCCCGGCGGCCCGGGCAACTTCTACCCGGCCACGGTGCTGGCCGATGTGCCCTCCGATGCCCGCATCCTCAAGGAGGAGATCTTCGGCCCCGTTGCCCCGATCACGGGCTTCGACACCGAGGACGAAGGTGTGGCCGCCGCGAACAACACCCAATACGGCTTGGCTGCTTACGTTTACACGCAGTCACTGGACCGTGCGCTGCGGGTGGCCGAGGGCATCGAATCCGGCATGGTCGGCATCAACCGCGGTGTCATCTCCGATGCGGCTGCCCCGTTCGGCGGCATCAAGGAATCCGGATTCGGCCGTGAGGGCGGCATCGAGGGCATCGAGGAATACCTCGACACGAAATATATTGCGCTAACCCGTTAGCGCCTCGTCGCGCCTTCCCGATTCGGCGCCCGATGCCCCCTAAACTCTGGGGCTCGGACGCCACGACGGGAGGGCATGACGTGACTGCGGCGCCGGTCCGTGCTGCCAGTCGGCGTCGGCGTGCCTCCATCCGGCGTGACATCCCGGCACTCGACGGCATCCGCGCGATCGCGGTGGCCTTGGTGCTGGCCGGTCACGGCGGGGTGCCGGGTGTGGCCGGAGGTTTCATCGGCGTCGACGTCTTCTTCGTGCTCAGCGGATTCCTGATCACCTCACTTCTGCTCGACGAGTTCCGCCGCACCGAGCGCATCGACCTCAAAGGCTTCTGGATCCGCCGGGCCAAGCGTCTGCTGCCGGCGATGGTGTTGATGACCTTGGCCGTCGTGATCGCCCGGCCGTTGTTCCCGTCCGAAGCGGTGTCCTCGCTCCGCGAGGACGCGGTCGGGGCGTTCTTCTGGATGGCCAACTGGGTGTTCGTCGCCGCGGACACCGACTACTTCAGCCAGGGCGCCACACCCTCGCCGTTGCAGCACACCTGGTCGCTGGCGGTCGAGGAGCAGTACTACCTGCTGTGGCCATTGCTCGTGCTGGCCGCTGCGCTGCTGGTGCGTCGTCGCTCGACGGGCGCTGTCCGTGCCGTGGTCTTCGTGCTGGCGGTGCTCGGCGTGGTCGGCTCGGCCGTCGCGGCGATTCTGTTGTCCGGCGAAGCCGGCGAGCTCAACCGCGTCTACTTCGGCACCGACACCCGGGCGCAGGCGCTGCTGATCGGTGCGGCTGCCGCGGCGCTGCTGGTGCGGGACTGGTCAGCGCTGACGGTGTCGGGCACGCTGATCCGGACCCGGTGGCGGCGCTGGGTCGCCTGGACGTTGCCGGTGATCGGGATCGCGGTGCTGACGCTGGCCGCGCACCTGGCCACCGGAAGTGCCGACGAGTTCCATCACGGGCTGCTGATCGTGGTGGCCGTGGGTGCGGTGCTCGTCGTCGCTCCCGTCGCGCTGGATCAGGACGGCTACGTCGCGCGGGCGCTGGCCTGGTTCCCGCTGGTCACCCTCGGCGTCATCTCCTATGGCGTCTACCTGTGGCACTGGCCGATCTTCCTGATCCTCAACGGTGAACGCACCGGGCTTTCCGGCTGGTCGCTGCTGGCGTTGCGGTGTGCGGTGACGATCGCGGTGTCATGGGTGTCGTGGTGGGCGATCGAGCAGCCGGTCCGGCACTGGCGCCCACAGCATGTCCCGATGCTGCGGCTGGCTGCGGCGACGGTGGCCACCGCCGCGGTGGTGACGATGACGGTCGTCCCGGTGAGCATCCCGACGCGTCCCGCGGGCCCGGATGTGATGGCCGCCGCGGCGTCCGAGCAGGACATCGGTGCGGAGCGGGCGGTTCCGGTGGGGCCGCCGCCCGCGCTGCCGCCCGGTACGCGGACCGTCGCGGTCTTCGGTGACTCGGTGGCCTGGACATTGATGCGGTATCTGCCCGCCACGCCGGGTTTCCATTTCAGCGACTACACGACCATCGGTTGCGGCATCGCCCGCGGCGGCCCGTACCGGTCGGCCGGGGAGACGCTGAACCAGAAGCCGGAATGCGATTCCTGGCCCGAGCGCTGGGCCCAGCGCATCGCCCACGACCGCCCCCAGACCGTGTTGTTGATGATCGGGCGCTGGGAGGTTGTCGACCGGACGTGGCACGGGCGATGGATGCACGTCGGCAACGATGCCTACGACGCGTATCTCAAGGGAGAGCTGCGGCGGGCGTTGGACATCCTCAGCTCGACCGGGGCCCGCGTCGTGGTGACCACGGCGCCCTACAACCGGCGCGGTGAACGGTCGGACGGCACGCTGTACCCCGAGGATCAGCCGGGCCGGGTGCAGGCCTGGAACACCATGCTGCGCAGTGTGGTCGGGCAACGGCCCAACGTGTCGGTGCTGGATTTCAACGCCAAGCTCAACCCGGACGGCAAGTACACCGCGAAGATCGACGGGGTGCGGATGCGCAGCGACGGTGTGCACCCGACCTCGGAGGCCGTGCAGTGGCTGACGCCGTGGCTGCTCGACTCGCTGAAGGCGCCTGCCAAACCGGTAGGGCGCTGAGCGGGCTAGTGGCCCAGGCGGCCACGCCCGAGTTGCAGCAGCAGGATGGCCAGGTCCTTGCCCTCGGGGCCGAGCACGCTGTAGCGCTCGATGACCTGCATCTCGCGGCTGTGCACCAGGCGGGTGCCGCCGGAGGCCATCCGGGCCTTGCCGATCAGCTTGGAAACTTCGGCGCGCCGCTGGACGGCGGCAAGGATGGTGGCGTCGAGCTCATCTATCTCCCGGCGCAGGTCATCGATCTCAGGCACAGGCTGATCGTCCCAGTCGGTCCGTGCCAGCGCAAAACTGTCCCCGCTCGGCGGTAAGTTTGAACGCAAGATGACCACTTCCCCCGTCGCCTCGCCAGTTGCTGCAGATGTTGATCAACTTCTTGACGGCTTGAACCCTCAGCAGCGCCAAGCTGTGCTGCACGAGGGGTCGCCGCTGTTGATCGTCGCCGGTGCCGGTTCGGGTAAGACGGCGGTGCTGACCAGGCGTATCGCTTATCTGCTGGCGGCCCGTGAGGTCGGGGTCGGGCAGATCCTGGCGATCACGTTCACCAACAAGGCCGCCGCCGAGATGCGCGAGCGCGTGGTCCAGCTGGTGGGCCCGAGAGCCCGGAACATGTGGGTTTCGACGTTCCACTCCACCTGCGTGCGGATCCTGCGCAATCAGGCGTCACTACTGCCGGGGCTGAACTCCAACTTCTCGATCTACGACTCGGACGATTCCCGCCGCCTGCTGATGATGATCGGCAAGGACATGGGGCTGGACACCAAGCGGTACTCGCCGCGACTGCTGGCCAACGGCATCTCGAACCTGAAGAACGAGCTGATCGGACCCGAGCAGGCCGCGGCCGAGGCGTCGGAGGCGGCCGAGGAGATGGCCGGCATCATCGCGCAGGTCTACGGCGAGTACCAGCGCCGGCTGCGCGCGGCCAATGCGCTGGACTTCGACGATCTGATCGGGGAGACGGTCGGGATCCTGCAGGCCTTCCCTCAGATCGCCCAGTACTACCGGCGCCGGTTCCGCCACGTCCTGGTCGACGAGTACCAGGACACCAACCACGCGCAGTACGTGTTGGTGCGCGAGTTGGTGGGGCACCACCTCGACGAGAAGGACGGAGTGGCCCCGTCGGAACTGTGCGTGGTGGGGGACGCCGATCAGTCCATCTACGCGTTCCGCGGCGCGACGATCCGCAACATCGAGGACTTCGAGCGCGACTACCCGGACGCGACCACGATCCTGTTGGAGCAGAACTACCGCTCCACCCAGACCATCCTGAACGCGGCCAACTCGGTGATCGCCCGCAACACGGGCCGCCGCGAGAAGCGGCTGTGGACCGAGGAGGGCGAGGGTGAGCTGATCGTCGGCTACGTGGCCGACAACGAGCACGACGAGGCCCGGTTCGTGGCCGAGGAGATCGACTCGCTGGCCGACAGCGAGGGCCTGAAATATTCGGACGTCGCGGTGTTCTACCGCACCAACAACTCCTCGCGCGCGCTGGAGGAGGTGTTCATCCGCGCCGGCATCCCGTACAAGGTCGTCGGCGGCGTGCGGTTCTACGAACGCCGCGAGATCCGCGACATCGTCGCCTACCTACGGGTGCTCGACAATCCGGGTGACGCGGTGAGCATGCGTCGCATCCTCAACACCCCCCGCCGGGGCATCGGGGACCGGGCCGAGGCGTGCGTCGCGGTCTACGCCGAGAACACCGGGTCCAACTTCAACGATGCGCTGCAGGCCGCCGCCGAGGGGCGGGTGCCGATGCTGAACTCCCGTTCGGAGAAGGCCATCGCGAGCTTCGTCGAGATGCTGGACCAGTTGCGCGCCAAGCTCGATGACGAGCTGGGGGATCTGGTGGAGGCCGTGCTGGAGCGCACCGGCTACCGCCGTGAGCTCGAGGCCTCCAGCGATCCGCAGGATCTGGCCCGGTTGGACAACCTCAACGAATTGGTCAGCGTCGCACACGAGTTCAGCACGGATCTCGCCAATGCCCGGGCACTGGCCGAGCAGGGTGAGGGTGAGCCGGTCGACGAGGACATCCCGGATACCGGGGTGCTGGCCCAGTTCCTGGAGCGGGTGTCGTTGGTGGCGGACGCCGACGAGATCCCCGAAGACGGTGCGGGTGTGGTGACGATGATGACGCTGCACACGGCCAAGGGGCTGGAATTCCCGGCGGTGTTCGTCACCGGCTGGGAGGACGGCATGTTCCCGCACATGCGGGCACTCGGCGACCCCAACGAGTTGTCCGAAGAACGTCGGTTGGCCTACGTCGGCATCACCCGGGCCCGCAAGCGGCTGTACCTCTCACGGGCCAAGGTGCGTTCGTCGTGGGGGCAGCCCATGCTGAACCCGGAATCTCGTTTCCTGCGGGAGATTCCCGAGGACCTGATCAATTGGCGACGCATCGAACAGCCATCGTCGATGAGTGCGCCGGTCGGCAACGCCGGCCGCTACGGCACCCCGCGTCCGTCCCCGTCACGGCCTGCGCCGGCGCGCAACCGTCCGATCATCACGCTGGAGCCCGGCGATCGGGTCACCCACGACAAGTACGGGTTGGGCCGCGTCGAGGAAGTCACGGGTGTAGGCGATTTGGCGATGTCTCTGATCGACTTCGGCAGCGGGGGTCGGGTCAAGCTCATGCACAATCACGCTCCGGTGCAAAAGCTCTAAGGCCGGCACCAGCGTTTGGTCCCAGGCATCAAGGCGAACATCAAGGTCAACACCGGCACCGCGGAGAGTGCGTTGGACACCGCGTCTTGGGGCCCCTGGACGATAAATTCGACGACCGCCACTGCCGCGTACAGTGCGCTGCTGACGATGATAATCGTGCGTCCGCTGGGGTTGTGCCGCAACAACTTCATCGCACCCACCGTGAACGCCAGGGCAAGGGCCGTCGCGACGGTCGCGTATCCGAGCAGCGGAATACGGAACTCTGCGCGCTCCACGTCAGCGGGTCCGAACAGCCCTATGAGCACGCCGGTCCCCACGATGACCATCAAGACGAAGTAGCCGAACCCCGCGCAGATGAAGCTCAACACGACGGTCGTCACCGCCGCGCCGCGGCCGGCCTGCTCAGACTCCCCGTACATGGCCCCTCCTCACCATCAGAGCAAAATTTAACAGTGCTTGGACGGGCGGCGGTGCACCAATTTTCGGTCAGGCCTAGGCGCGCCGGCCCAGTCGCCATAGCTGGCTGCGGTCGGGCGCCGAGCCGACCAGCAGGGCCGCCGCCGCAGCGGTGAAAACCGATGCGCTGAACGGTGTCTCGAAGCCGGCGAAGACGAACATCGAGAGGCCGAAGACCAGCAGGATCGCTGCGCTGGCAAATGACACCCACCGCAGGGCAATGCCCAGCAGTAGTCCCACGGCGAGGACGATCTCGACGATCGTTGCGCCCCACGCGACGATGTCGACCAGCACCCCGGTGAGGTAAGGCGCCAGGACATGAACGTAGGCCGTGAAAGACTCGAAGTTCCCCCAGCCGACATTGGACGTGCCCGGTGGTCCCCACAGGCCGAATCGGTCGGCGACGGTGGACAGGAATCCGGCGGCCAGCGCCACGCGGGCGAACAGGGTCGCTCCTCGGAGCAATAGTTTGTTCTCGGACGGGGTCTTCTCGTCAGCAGACGCGTCGTCAGACATGGGTAACAGGATGGCTGTCGGGTGATTGTGCCGCAACATCGCGAGATCGACATCAGGGTCGTGAATCCTGACGGTTTACGACCCTGACGTAGATCTCGGCGCCACGTCGTGACCGGGGTGATGCCAGGGACCGTCGGCCAGCACCGCCGGGGCGCTGAGCCGTGGCTCGGCCAGAGGCGGAATCGCGGTCAACACCGGATTCTGGTCCAGCCGGGACCCGGGGGAGCGACCCCGGCCCCAGCCCACCATCTCGCGGTAGCCGCCGAGCAGGCCGGCTTCGGCGACGGCGGATTCCGTCGCGTGCGGGCTGTCGGCGCCGACGGGTACCGAGACCGGCGAGACATAGAGCGCATCGGTGGGGCAGTAGGCCTCGCACATGAAGCAGGTCTGGCAATCGGACTGGCGGGCGATGACGGGCACGCCGTCGGGGCCGCGATCGAAGACGTCGGTGGGGCATACCTTCACGCAGACGTCGCATTTGATGCATGCGGTGGTGCTGACGATCTCGATCACGCCACGGCCTCCGAGGAGATGAGCTGCGGGGCAACGGGATCGGGGGCGGTCCAGACGTCGTCGAGACCGCCGACCAGGATGCGGTGCTCGAAGCGGTGATCCGATTCGGGCAGATCTTCACGCCGGTGCAGGCCGCGGGTCTCGGGCCGGGCCAGGGATGCGGCGGTGATCCAGCGCGCCGCTGCCACCATGGCGACTGCTTGGCGCTGCTTGTAGGCCGCACGTGCCGGAAGCGGGGCGAGACCGTCGGCGATGTCACGCCAGAGGGTCTCCAGTGCTCCGGCCGATTGGCGAAGCCGCTCAGCTGATTTCAGATAGCTGCGCTGTGGCGGCAGAACGTGCGACTGGGCCGCTGCTACCACCTCGTCGACGGTCGGCGCACCGGAGCGTGACCGTCCCGTGGGCGCTATCGCTGCAGCCGGTTGGGCGCGTCGGGCGCGGCTGAACTCCGCGGCGCCCCGGCCGGCGAAGGTGCCCGACGCGATTGCCCAGGAGCCGTTGCGGCTGCCACCGCCCGACAGCGAGCCGGTGATGAGCTCACGGGTCGCGGCGTCCCCTGCCGCATACAGTCCGGGCACCGTCGTCGCGCAATCCGGCCCGACCAGTCGCAGGCCACCGGTGCCACGCACCGATCCCTCGTAGACCATCCGGACCGGGTATGCCGTCGTGAACGGGTCGATACCGGCCTTGTCCAGCGGCAGGAAGTAGTTCGGCTGCGCATCGCGCATGGTCTGGCGGATGTGTTCGGGGGCGCGGTCCAGGCGGGCGAACACCCGCTCCCCACGGGTCAGCGCCCGCTGTGCGTCCTGACGGCCACTCAGCCCACGTTGGGTGGTGAAGGGCCGGCCGTGTTCGTCATAGAAGCTGCCCCACTGCAGCATTCGGCCCTTGGTGTGCACGCCCCATTCGGGCGCCAGCGCGTAGGCGGTGCAGAACTCCATACCGGACAGGTGCGCGCCGCGTTCGGCCGCCATCAGCAGACCCTCGCCGGTATCGACGTTGGTGCCGAAGGTTCCGGACAGGAAGGCGGTTCCGCCGGTGGCCAGCACGACGGCACCCGCGGTGACCTGCCACGGCCGGCCGCTGTCCTGCCGGGCGATGCCGGTGGCACCGGTGACGACGCCGTCGCGGTCGGCGGTCAGGTCGAGTGCCGGGTGATGGTCGAGGATCAGCACGCCGCTGCGGTGGGCCTTGCGGCGCATCCGGCGCATGTACTCCGGGCCCTGCAGACTGCTGCGCATCTCGCGGCCGTCGGCGCCCACCGGGAACGGATAGCCCCACTCGGAGAGCTGCTCGAGCCGGTCCCATGAGGTGGCCAGTACCCGGAACATCCACTCCGAGTCCGTGATCCGGCCGGCGGCCAGCTCACGCTCGCGTACCGAATCCTCGCGCCGCGGGCCGGGACCGATGGCCCACAGGTTGTTGCCACCGGCGGCGGTGGCTCCACTGGTGCCGCAGTAGCCCTTGCCCACCAGGATGACCCGGGCACCGGATTCGGTGGCCGAGATGGCGGCCCAGGTGGCGGCGGGGCCGCCGCCGATCACCAGGACATCGGTGACCAGCGCATCGGGGTCAGCGGGAGCGGTCATGGCCTACTTCCTCTCGGACACCGAGTTCGGCCAACAGCACGCGGCGCAGTTCGTCGAAGCCGTCGTCGCTGCGGGTGCGGGGGAAGGGCAGTCCGACACGGCGGTCGAGCGATACCCGTCCGCCCGAGAGGACCACTACCCGGTCGGCCAGCAGGATCGCCTCGTCGACGTCATGGGTGACGTGCAGGACCGCCATGTGTCTGCACGACCACAATTCGTGCAGCAGCCCGTACATCTTGAGCCGGGTCAGCGCATCGAGCGCGCCGAACGGCTCGTCGAGCAGCAACAGGTCGGGTTCGCGGACCAGCGCGCGGGCCAATGAAACCCGTTGCGCCTCACCGCCGGACAACGAGAGCGGCCACGCCCTGGTCTTCTCCGCCAGGCCCACCTCTTCGAGCGCGGACCGGCCGCGCGCCGTCCGGCTGGGGGCGTCGGGTCCGGCGTCGGGCAGTGCGAAGGTCACATTGGCCAGGGCTCGGCGCCACGGCAGCAGCCGCGGGTTCTGGAACACCACCGCCCGGGAGCGAGGCACCTTCACCGAGCCGGTGACCTGATCGTCGAGGCCCGCCAGCACCCGCAGCAGGGTGCTCTTCCCCGAACCGGACCGGCCCAGCATCGCGACGAATTCGCCGTCGTCGATCTGCAATTCGAGGTCGTCGAGCACCTGCTGATCACCGAATGCGCGCCGCAGGCCGTGCACCTCGACGACCGGTGAACTCATGCCGGGGCTCCCAGACCCTCGAAACCGTTGCGCCAGGACAGCAGGAGCCGTTCCAGTACCCGCACGAGCGTGTAGGACAGCAGACCCGCGACTGCATAGATGAGGATCACGAGCAGCGACACGTCGAACTGCAGGTTGGTCTGGGCCCGTGACATCAGGTAGCCGATGCCCTGTGTGGTGTCGATCATCTCGGCGAAGATCAGGCTGAGCCATGCGCTGGACAGCCCAAGCCGCAGGCCGACCAGGAAATTCGGCATCGCGCCGGGCAGGATCACCTGGGTGATCAGGGTGTGCCGTGGTGCCTCGAGGGTTTGGGCCATCTCGACGAGTTGCCGGTCCACACCGCGGATTCCGGAATAGGTGTTGATGTAGATCGCGATCGCCACCCCGGTGGTGATCAGCACGATCTTGGGCCCCTCACCGATGCCCATCCAGATGATCAGCAACGGGGTCAGCGCGAAGTTCGGCACCGCCTTGAGGATCTGCGTGGTCCAGTCGAGCAGGTCCTCGCCGGTCCGGGTGAGCCCCGCCAGGATCGCGAGCGCGACCCCGATGAGAATGCCGAGCACCGTGCCGGTCAGCACCCGGACCGCCGACGCGCCGACATGGGTGGCGAGTTGGCCGTCGCCGAGCAGCCGCCACGCGGTGGCCGCCACCTCGGTCGGAGGTGGGAAGAGGTCGGTATTGAGCAGGCCCGTCGTGGAGCCGACGGTCCAGATCGCAAGGATCAGTGCCGGGCTCGCCAGCCGGCGCACCGGTCGAGGTAGGCGCGCCCACAGGCCTTTTCGTCGGCTATGGCCACCGACGACCTCGATGAGTTCCGGACGGGCGGCCGGGGCCTGGACGACGGTCGCTGCGGTCATGACTTGGCCCCGGCCCATTCCCGGACCGAATACTCGTGGTCGAACGATCCGTCGGCGTTCAGGAACTTGTAGGCGGCCTCGAGCTGGTCCACGCCGACCTGGGGGAACGGCTCGGTGTTGAACTCCTCAGCGCGGGTGGACTTCTGGACGAACTTCAGGTCGGTGTCGTCGGTCTGTGCGACCCAGGCCAGGTAGTCGTCGAAATTCTCGGTGATGTCGCGGTTGACGCTGGTGACCGCCTGCTGCCAGGCACCGATGAACTCGGGGTGGGCGTCGGTGAACGAGCGCAGGGCGATGTTGGTGCCGGTGCTACCGAAACCGTGCCGCGACAGGCTGTCGATGATCGGGAAGCCCTTGGATTCCAGCTCGGCCGCGCTGGCGCCGGTCACGACTGCGGCGTCGATCTTCCCGGAACTCAGGCCGGCGATGGACTCGGGCGTCGGCACGTCGCGCACGTGGATCTGGCCGGTCAGCCCTGCGGCATCGATGAGTTGCCGGGCGGCCCGGTCCCGGATCGTGCCCTGCGGAGCGGTGATGTCCTTGCCGACCAAGCCTTTGATCTCGGTGGGCCCGCCCTTGGCGCCCACCAGCCACGCGTCGCCGTTCACCGAATCCAGGGACAGCAGAACCACTTTCGGGTCGCGACTCTGGGCCCGCAGGCCCGGGTTGTCGCCGATGGCCGCCACGTCGATGGCTCCGGCGAACAGGGCGGAGGCGACGTCGCTACCGGATTGGAAGAACGAGTATTCGATCTTGCCGACCCCGACGGATTTGAGTTGTTCGGTGAGAATGCCCTGCTTGTCACCCCAGCCCAGCGAGCCCGCGGGGGTACCGGTCACCGAGGTGGCCCCGACCCGCAGCGTGTAGCCGTCGGCGTTGTCGTTGGTGCTGCAGGAGACGGCGGTGGCGAGGACGGTGAGCGCAAAAGCGGTGCGCAACAGGCAGTTGAACATGGGAGCGGGCCTCCGGGGGGTCAAGGCGTGAGCACACGCGAATCCGCCCCAGTAGACGCCCGGCCCGATTTCGGGTCGACGGTTTGGCTCAGCTTGACTGGAAGAACCGTTTGCCTTTTGGTGAGCGAATGTGAGTTCGCGTGTTCATCAGGCAGCCTCGCCTTGCGGTGAGGCGGTCCCCGTCTGATCCACCGGCCGGTGGTGCGGGGTTGACGCTTCATCGCCGGCTGCCTCACCCGCTGGCGCGGGTTCGGTCTCACGCGTGGCTCCACGTCCTGCCACCGGTCCACTCCCGGCAGGACCCTGTTCACCCACAACTGGTGTGGGTACGCCGAGTCGGGCGAGGTTGATCGCAGCACCCAGATCACGGTCGATCCGCATACCGCAGCCGTCACACTCGAAGATTCGATCGGCCAGGGTGAGGTTTGGCTTTCGCCTCCCACAGGCCGTGCACATCTTCGACGACGGAAAATATCGGTCGGCCTCCACCAGAGCGCTGCCGTACCAACGAGTCTTGTAACCGAGCATCCGCCGCACTTCGGCCAGTGCGGCATCAGCCAGCGCACGATTGAGGCCTCGCTTGCGCGCACCTCCCTTGGCGCGCATACCCGCGGCGTTCAAGGTTTCGACCACTATCACCTGATGCTGCTGGGCCAGTGCGGTGGTGGCCTTGTGCAGCACGTCGCGGCGCACCGCCGCGGCATGGGCATGCGTGCGGCCGATCCGGGCCTGGGTGCGCCGCCACCGCTTCGACGGTGTCCGCTTGGCCTTGACAGCCCGATCGTAGGGGCCGTGCTGACGCGCCGCGCGCCGCTGCAATGCCCGCAACCGAGATCGGGCCGCGCTCAGCGACTTCGGTGCTGCGATCCGGTCGACTTCAACACCGTCGGGCGTGGCGATGACCAGCAGACTGTCGGCCTTCACCCCGACGTCAACACCGACCACCGCATGGGCCGAGCGGCGTGCGTGCGCCGGCCGCGTCTTGGCCTGCACGATCACCGCCAGGGCGCAGTGCCAGCGCCCGGCAGAGTCTTGGCGCACGGTGGCCGACAAGACTCTGGCCGTACCGGCCTCGATGCGGCGGGCCAGCTTGCGGGTCGATTCGTGGGTGCGGACCGCGCCCAGCCGCGGCAGGGTGACGTGGCGGCGGTCGGCCTCGATCCGGATGGCCCCGGTGGTGAACCGCACCGACTTCGGGGCCCGAGCCGACGTGAACCGAGGGAACCCGACCACCGGGCCCTTACGCTCACCGGTACGGGACTTCGACCACGCATCGAGTCCGCGGGCCAACCCGTCCAGGCCGCTGTTGTAGGCCTCCTTGGAGTTCTCACCCCACCACGGCGCGCATGACACCTTGCGCTGATTCCAGGCCTTGCGCAGTGCCGGCAACGACCACCCCAACCCCGGAGTCAACTGCGCCTCGTCGATGCCGTAGCTGCGTTCAGCAGCGCGCTGATCCATCACCGCCTTCACCAGCGCCAGCATGTGATTGTGGGCGAACCGTGCCGCGCCCGCGTGAGAGGCCAACGCCCGCAGCTGCGTTGGGGTGGGATCCAAGGCGAACCGGTACGCCTGGGCCGTCCACCCCGGAGGGATCTCGAACCTAGCCATCCCCACCCACCTCGACAGGCTCAGTCTGCATGGTGGCGGTCACCGCCCGCACCGCCCGGTTCCGCGCGCCCCAGCGACCGTACAGGCACGCGCACATCGAGGTCAGCACCTCGATCATGTCGCGCACCAGATCGTCGACGGTCTCACCCTGGTCAATGACGATCACCTTGCGGCCGTGCGCGGACAACGCCGCTTCGAGATGCTCAACCCCGAAGCGTGCCAACCGGTCCCGGTGTCCCACAATCACCACTGAAGCAGCCGGGTCCGACAGAATCCGGCGCAACTTCGCCGCGCTTCCCATTCAACTCTGACCCGACCTCGGTCACCACTTCGCCAACCACATGCCCGTTCGAAGTGGCCCAAGCAGCCAGCCGTGCGACCTGCCGATCCAGATCCTGGCGCTGATCATGCGACGACACCCGCGCATACACGACGGTGCGGCCTGCCTCGCCACCGGCCGGAGCATCTACCCGGATCGTCCCAGACTCCAACCGGCGCGCAGGCACCGGCATCCGATCCTCACGAAACCACCGATACGCCGTCTGCGAATGCACACCATTCGCACACGCCCACCCTGCCAACTTCACATACCCACTAAAACGCACATTCGATCACGAATACTCACATTCAGCTGAGCAGTTCAGAACCCTGTGAGTGAGTGGGTGATTGACCGGTCTGCGAGCCGCACAGTACGGTGGAACAACTATTTGGTACCACATGGACGGGGAATCGGATCGGTGACGACGCAACAGGCTGTGGAGCTGTACTACGACCCGTTCGACAACGACATCGACGACGATCCGTACCCGATCTGGAAGCGGATGCGCAGCGAGGCGCCGCTCTACTACAACGAGAAGTACAACTTCTACGCACTGAGCCGCTGGGACGACGTGGCCCGTGAACTACCCAACTGGCAGGCCTACCGGTCCGGGCGGGGCACGACGGCCGACATCCTGTTCAGCGGCATTGAGGTCCCGCCGGGCATCCTGCTGTTCGAGGACCCCCCGCTGCACGATCTTCATCGTCGACTGCTGTCGAAAGTCTTCACGCCGCGCCGCATGCTGGCCGTCGAGGACCTGGTGCGCGGCTTCTGCGCGAAGGCGCTGGATCCCCTTCGCGGGCAGGACGGACTGGACTTCGTCGCCGACCTGGGGGCGTTCATGCCGATGCGGACCATCGGCTATCTGCTGGGTATTCCGGAGGAAGGTCAGGAGCAGATCCGCGCCAGCACCGACAAGAACATCGCACTCTCCGACGCGACCACCGATGTCAGTGCGACGGTGTTCGTGGAGTCCCTCGCGATGTTCTCGGAGTACATCGACTGGCGGGCCACCCATCCTTCCGACGACCTGATGACCGAGCTGCTCAACGCCGAGATCGACGAACCCGACGGCACCCAGCGCAAGCTGGAACGCACCGAGG
Source organism: Mycolicibacterium arcueilense (assembly GCF_058536225.1). Taxonomy (NCBI): domain Bacteria; kingdom Bacillati; phylum Actinomycetota; class Actinomycetes; order Mycobacteriales; family Mycobacteriaceae; genus Mycobacterium; species Mycolicibacterium arcueilense. The sequence goes on along the minus strand of NZ_JBZTYL010000011.1, from coordinate 226,500 downwards.
TGCTGGCGTACACCGCGATGATCGCCGGCGCGGGCGGCGAAACCACGGCTCGGCTCATCGGTTTCATGGGGCAGCTGCTCGGTGAACATCCCGACCAACGGCGCGAGCTGGTGGCCGACCCGAGCCTCATCCCGGGTGCGGTGGAGGAGACGTTGCGCTTCGAACCGCCGTCACCGGTGCAGGCCCGGTACGTCGCCCAGGATGTCGAGCACTACGGACAGGCCATCCCTGAGGGCTCGTACATGTTGCTGCTCAACGGATCGGCCAATCGTGACGAGTCGAAGTTCACCGATCCCGACTGCTTCGACATCCACCGCACCGGTGGCCACCTGAGCTTCGGTCAGGGCCTGCATTTTTGCCTGGGCTCGGCACTGGCCCGGCTGGAGGCCCGGGTGGCCTTCGAGGAGGTGCTCAAGCGGTGGGCAGACTGGGAAGTCGACTACCCCAACGCTTTCCGCGCCCACACATCCAGCGTTCGCGGATGGGCGCGGCTGCCGGTCAAGTTCTAGGGGGACCGGCCACCGTCGGTACGCTCCAGCGTGCGGTCGCGGGCAACACGGTGAACAGGATGGCGGCCAGCGGTAGGGCGGGCATCGCGTAGACGACGGGATGCAGTCGGGCCCCGGCGATGAACAGACTGCCGAAGATCAGCAGGCCGATGACCGCACCGACGACGACCAGGAGCCGGCCCATCCGGCGTCGCAGCAACAATGCGATGAGCCCGCCGATGGTTGCTGCAGCCGAGATCGCCGCCAGGAAACCGATGGCGACGCAGAACAATCGGTCGGTGCGCCACCAGCCTGCGATCAGGTCTGTAGCGATCACGCCGGTGGCCCAGCCGCTGAGGATGGCCAACGTCGCCGCCACGATGGCCGTACGCGGATTGGCACCCGCCGGGGTGCGCGGGACGATCACGGGCCGGGCGCGGGGCACGTAGCTCGTGGCGGCGTCGTCGTCCGCACGGCCGATCAGGCTGGTCTGGGGCTCCGCGCTACCCGCGGTGGGGATGGCGCCGGTGGGATGGCGCCGGATGATGTTCGTGTGGGGTTCGTCGGCCACGGGGACGGGCCGGGAAATCGGGCCCTGTGGCTGGCGCCGGATGATGCGGGTGCGGTCGTCGTCCTCGTCCGGGTGATCGGCTGGTATCTGACCGTCGTCGCTCACTCAGCCAACATAGCTGCCGAGGCTGAGGCCTCGCTTTGACAGCCACGGCACCGGATCGATGCGGCTGGTGCCGTTCTGCAGCACCTCGAAATGCAGGTGGGGGCCGGTGGAATAGCCCCGGTTTCCGACGGTCGCGATCTGATCGCCGGCCATCACCCGGTCGCCCACGCTGACGAGCCACGTGTTGATGTGACCGTAGAGCGTGACGGTGCCGTCGGCGTGGCGGAGTTTGACCCACGCGCCGTAGCCGGCGGTCGGGCCCGACGCGATGACGACGCCGTCGGAGACCGCCACGATCGGGGTGCCGATCGGGCTCGCGAGGTCGATGCCGGCGTGCAGCACGCCCCAGCGGTAGCCGAAGTTCGAGGTCCAGACGTAGCCCTTGGTGGGCATGACGAACAGCGGGCGAGAGAGCCGGGCCTCACGCTCGGCGCGTTCCTGGGCGAAGGCGGCGGCCTTCGTGATCTCTTCGGCGTGCACCGAGGTGTCGGCGGTCGAGGAGACTGAGACGATCTGCATGCCGTCCACCGAGCCGGTGACGGAGGCGCCTTCGATGTGGCTGCCCTCGGCGGCCAGGATCGTGTCGTCGGCGTTGGTCTCGGTGGGGTTACCCAGCGAGTAGGCGCCGGCGGCGGTGGCACCCGCGGCCATGGCGGCGATCATCAGGCGGCTCTTGACGGCGCCCGCGTGCTCCTTGCGGTGGGCACCGCGGCGGCCGGACAGGTTGATCACGTCGGTGGCGGCGACGCCGTCGCTCACGTCGGTGTGGCTGTCCCGGTACGCGTAACGGGAGTCGCGCTCAATGCCGGCCTCGGGGCGGAAGCGGGAGGGGACGGCGAGGCGGACTGGCACCAGATCGTCGGTGTCGTTTAGATCGTCGAGCTCCGGGGCATATATGACGCTGGATTCGTGATCGTCCGATTCGCGATCATCCTGGCCGGAGGGGGCATCGAACGCTTCGAAAGCGCTGAAGGGGATGACGTCGGTGATCTCCGCAGCGTCCAGTTCTTCAGGCGATACCCGGCGCCTGCGGCGGCGCGCGTCCGTCGGCACTCCTCGCGGAGCTGCGGACGAACGATGCTGCGGCAAGACTCGAGAATCCTTCTTCGTCGTGACCTGAACGTTATCTGGACCAGAGGCACGTTAACCAAATCCCAATGATGGTGGCAACTTATGGGTCTATTCCGCGTCGGAATGTGATCCGTATCACCTCCCATGGGCGGTGAGATCTACCACATGAGCCGGAGGCGATGCTAACCCATCACTCGGCGATGGATAAAGTGCCAGCGGGCCCGTCAGAGGTATGCGGACCGGGCAGCTTCGAAGCGCGCTAGAAGCCAAGCAGACAGACAACGCCTATCTAGGAAGCACATGGATCTCTTCGAATATCAGGCAAAAGAGCTGTTCGCCAAGCACAACGTCCCCACGACCCCGGGCCGCGTGACCGACTCGGCCGAGGACGCCAAGGCGATCGCCACCGAAATCGGCAAGCCCGTGATGATCAAGGCACAGGTGAAGGTCGGCGGCCGCGGCAAGGCCGGCGGCGTGAAGTACGCAGCTACCCCCGAGGACGCCCTCGAGCACGCGACCAACATCCTCGGTCTCGACATCAAGGGTCACGTCGTCAAAAAGTTGCTGGTGGCCGAGGCGAGCGACATCGCCGAGGAGTACTACATCTCCTTCCTGCTCGACCGCTCCAACCGCACCTACCTGGCCATGTGCTCGGTCGAGGGTGGCATGGAGATCGAGGAAGTCGCCGCGACCAAGCCCGAGCGGCTGGCCAAGGTTCCCGTCGACGCCGTCAAGGGTGTCGATCTGGCCTTCGCGCGCTCGATCGCCGAGCAGGGTCACCTGCCCGCCGAGGTGCTCGACGCCGCGGCCGTGACCATCCAGAAGCTGTGGGAGGTGTTCATCGGCGAGGACGCCACCCTGGTTGAGGTCAACCCGCTGGTGCGTACGCCCGACGACCAGATCCTGGCGCTGGACGGCAAGGTCACCCTCGACGCCAACGCCGACTTCCGTCAGCCCGGCCACGCCGAGTTCGAGGACAAGGACGCGACCGATCCTCTGGAGCTCAAGGCCAAGGAGAACGACCTCAACTACGTCAAGCTCGACGGCGAGGTGGGCATCATCGGTAACGGTGCAGGCCTGGTCATGTCGACGCTGGACGTCGTCGCCTACGCGGGCGAGAAGCACGGCGGCGTGAAGCCGGCCAACTTCCTCGACATCGGCGGCGGCGCCTCGGCTGAGGTCATGGCCAACGGCCTCGACGTCATCCTGAACGACAGCCAGGTCAAGAGCGTGTTCGTCAACGTGTTCGGCGGCATCACCGCCTGTGACGCGGTGGCCAACGGCATCGTCAAGGCGCTGCAGATCCTCGGTGACGAGGCCAACAAGCCGCTCGTCGTCCGCCTGGACGGCAACAACGTCGAAGAGGGCCGGCGCATCCTGGCCGAGGCCAACCATCCCCTGGTTGTCCAGGCCGAGACCATGGACGCCGGCGCCGACAAGGCCGCCGAGCTGGCGAACAAGTAATTAAGGATTCATGACCCATGTCTATCTTCCTGAACAAAAATTCCAAGGTCATCGTCCAGGGCATCACCGGCGGTGAGGGCACCAAGCACACCGCTCTGATGCTCAAGGCCGGCACCCAGGTCGTCGGCGGCGTAAACGCCCGCAAGGCCGGAACGACTGTGTCGCACAAGGACAAGGACGGCAACGACGTCGAGCTGCCGGTGTTCGCATCGGTGGCCGAGGCGATGAAGGAGACCGGCGCTGACGTGTCGATCGCCTTCGTGCCGCCGGCTTTCTCCAAGGACGCCATCATCGAGGCCATCGACGCCGAGATCCCGCTGCTGGTCGTCATCACCGAGGGAATCCCGGTGCAGGACAGCGCTTACGCGTGGGCCTACAACGTCGACAAGGGTGAGAAGACCCGCATCATCGGCCCGAACTGCCCCGGCATCATCACCCCCGGCGAGTCGCTGGTCGGCATCACGCCGAACAACATCACCGGCAAGGGCCCGATCGGGCTGGTGTCGAAGTCCGGCACGCTGACCTACCAGATGATGTACGAGCTGCGCGATCTCGGTTTCTCCACCGCTATCGGCATCGGCGGCGACCCGGTCATCGGGACGACCCACATCGATGCCATCGAGGCGTTCGAGAAGGATCCCGAGACCAAGCTGATCGTGATGATCGGTGAGATCGGTGGCGACGCAGAAGAGAAGGCTGCGGCCTACATCAAGGCCAACGTGACCAAGCCGGTCGTCGGCTACGTCGCGGGCTTCACCGCTCCCGAGGGCAAGACGATGGGCCACGCCGGCGCCATCGTGTCCGACGGCGCGGGCACCGCCGCCGGCAAGCAGGAGGCCCTGGAGGCCGCGGGCGTGAAGGTCGGCAAGACGCCGTCCGAGACCGCCGCCAAGGCGCGCGAGCTGCTCGCAAACCTGTAAGTCGTTACGACGGAAAGGCCCCCGCTACGGCGGGGGCCTTTTCTTTTGGCGCGAGCGTGCGCTCGGCGTCCCGGCTAGACGCGCCCGCCGAGGTGCTCGGCCAGGAACCGCTCGACGGCGTGATACATGTCGATCTGGTTGTCGGGGTTGAGGAATCCGTGGCCCTCGTCCTCCTTGACCATGTATTCGACCTCGACGCCACGCTCGCGCAGCGCTTCGACCATGTTGTCGGACTCGGCCTGCACCACGCGAGAGTCGTTGGCGCCCTGGACGACCAGCAGCGGTGTGCGGATCTGATCGACCTTCGTGATGGGGGAGCGGGCCAGCATATCCGCCTCCTGCTCGGGATCGTTGTGATTCCCGACGTAGAGGTGCCAATTGTTGGCCAGGAACGGCCGGGCCACATTCGGCAGCGTGCGCATGAAGTTGGCGAGGCTGGAGATCCCGACGTAATCGACGGCTGCGGCGAAGACGTCCGGAGTGAACGTCACGCCGACCAGTGCGGCGTAACCGCCGTACGAGCCGCCGAAGATCGCCACCTTGTCGCGGTCGGCATAACCCTGCTTGACGGCCCAGTCGACCGCATCGATCAGATCGTCGTGCATCTTGCCGGCGAACTCGCCGATCGCGGCCTTGGTGAACGCCTTGCCGTAGCCGGTCGAGCCGCGAAAGTTGACCTGTAGCACCGCATATCCGCGGTTGGCCAGCATCTGCACGTCCGGCTGGAAGCCCCAGCAATCCCGCGACCACGGGCCGCCGTGCACCAGCAGGACCAACGGCAGATCGGTCGGCTCGATCCCGACGGGCAGGGTCAGGTACGAGTGCAGCTCCAGCCCGCCGCGGGCCGTGATGGTCACCGGCGTCATCGGTGCTAGTGAATCTGAATTCAGATTCGGATACGGCCGGAACAGCAGCCGACTCTCGCCGGTGGCGTGGTCGTAGAGGTACGTCGCCCAGGGGTCGCGGTCATGGGTGAAATTGGCCACCCATCGCTGCCCGCTGTCATCGGAAGAGATGCCCCCGAGGTCGCCGTCGGACAGTTTGGTCAGATTCTCCAGTACCGCAGCGAAATTCGGGTCGAGAGCATGAATCACCTGACGTTCCCCGTAGTAGCGGGCGCCGATCAATTCGCCCGTACGCTCGCTCAGGATGAACGGAGACGGCAGCACCATCTGGTTGCCGAGGTCGAACGTCGGGTGGCTGTCCACTTCGGTCTCCGCGCCGGTGGCCACGTCGATGCGGGCCAGTCGGGTCCTGTCGGTGCCCTCATTTGATCCGAGCCAGATGCCGGTGCCGTCCGGGGAGATGGCGACAGGGAAGATGCCCAGCGGATAGTCGGTGCCGTCGTAGACCTTGATGGGTCGCAATGAGGCTGTGGCCGAGTCCCATTGCGATATCTCGACGTCACCGTCGGCCGTCAGCGTGTTGGTGAACAGATCACCGTTGGGGGCGCACAGCCACATGATGACATTGCCGGGGTTCTCCGCGAGAAGGGTGAGTTCTCCTGTCGCGATGTCGAGTTCGTACGCATCGACCAGTTCGGGATTGCGGTTGTTGGTCTGCACGATCGCTTTTCCTGGGCGGCCCTTGGTGAGGTCGAAGCTCGCCCTGGCTCCCGGAAACGGTGTCAGATCCACTGCGGCGGTGTCGGGGTTGTCCAGATCGATGCGGTAGATGTGGAAGTTCTCGTCACCGCCGTTGTCCTGCATGTAGAGCAGCCATCGGGGATCGTCGGTCCATTGGTAGATGTAGACGCTGCGGGTTTCATCCGCGGTGACACAGCGTGGCGGAGTGTCACCGTCGAGGTCTTGGATCCATACGTTGAGGCGGTTCTTCCACGGTGCCAGATAGGCGATCTTGGTTCCGTCGGGCGAGATCCTGGCAGCTGTGCGCTCGGGTGGGCTGAAGAATTCCTCCACCGAGATGAGTTCAGGCAACGCCATGAGGTTCCTTTCGTGGGTGTGGACAAGCTCTTTCGAGATGGGTCAGGACGCGACAGGGCCGCCGAGGCGCCCGTTGGTGGCGTCGCGGATCGCCCGGTCGATCAGCGAGAGTGCCTGCTCCTCGGTGACCGTCTTCCCCTCGACGATCACCGCCACGCTGACGTCCTCATCGACGACGCGGAACGCCCCGGTGACGGCGGCGGCGCAGAGTCGCACGGTGAGATCGTCGGCGGGCAGGCCCAATCGGTCGGCGATCACCGGGATGAAGCCCTGCTCCATCCGGTCATGCACCATCAGGTAGGCGGTGCGCAGTGCCGGTTCCGATGGAGTCATGGTGGCGATCCGCATCGCACTGATCTCATCGGCCACGTCTTGGGGCGCCAGCGGATGTGAAATCCCGTCAGCAGCAAGATGTTCAGCCAACGACAGGTCATGCGGCCAGCGGTTCAGGATGGCGATGAACCGGTCGGCGGACTTGGCCAGCACTGGTTCGACGCAGCTCTCCTTCGCGCGGAAGTAGCGCCAGATCGTGCGCGTCGAAAGCCCTGCCGCCGCGGCGATGTCGTCACCGCTGGTCGCGGCGACGCCTTGCTCCCAGAACAGCTTGCAGGCGTGTCGTGACACCTCGAGACGAGCCTGCTCCTGCTTTTCGCCCATCGCCTCACCTCCAGAACTTGTCACTTAGTGACAGCTCCAATGTGTCACTAAGTGACAGAGTCGTCAAGGTGTGCTGGTCAGCCGGGGCTTTGTCTCACCGTTCTCTACGCCCGGGTCGTTCCGCTTCGGTTTGCGTCGCCGCTTTCTACACCCGGGTCGCGCTCCAGCGCTCGGAACGACCTACTGTGGAAAACGGTGACGCGCGTAGGTCAGTACGCCCAGCTCCCACGGGGTGAGATCACGAAGCCGTGGTGATAGGCGGTGTAGCAGGCGACGAAGTCGTCCCCGGCTGCGCACCCGGAATCGTTGACGACGAGCTTCTGGCCGGCGGGCAACTCTTTCGGTTCGCTGTCCTTGCCCCACTGGCCGCCGCCCGTGAAAGTGAATTCGAAATCGCCATCAGAGGTTTCGCTGACAGATTGCACGACAGAATCCCAGGCCGGCGCCTTGCCTGGCAGCTCTTGGCCACCGGTATCGCGGGGGAATCCGGGCATGTGCGCAGCGCGGCAGTCGATCATTCCCAGCCCGTCGACTCCGGTGGTCTGGCCGTACACATTGGCCAAGCAGGTCACGCCCGCCGCCGTGAACGAGACCTGGGTGTCGTCGTGCCAGTTGGTGCTGCTGTAGCCGGCAAGGTCGGCAACGTGGAAGGCGGCGAGATCTGGAAAGGTCCCGGCCGGGGGAGAGGGGTATGAGGGCGGTCCCGAAATCGGCCGTCCTTCAGCCGCTGTGGTGCAAGCGCTCAGGGCAGTCGTCGTCAGTACCGCCGCGGTGATCGCCGTTGCGACCCGCATCAGAACGTCCAACTACCCGAGGGTTGCAGCACGAAGCCGTGCTTGTGGTCCGCGTCGATGCATGCGACCAGGTTGTTCTTCCCGACGACGCAGGTGCTGTTGTCGCCGACGAGTTTCTTGCCGGTGGTGATCGGCTTGAATCTGGCTGAAGCGCAGGCACCTTTGGTCCGCGTGATGGAGTACGGAGTGTCGCTCGGGCTGTCGTTAGGCTTGCTCACCCTAGGACAACCGTCGCCACCCAGTGAGTCGGGAACCCCGTCGATGTTGCCGCCGCAGACCACCGCCTTACGCGGTCCGTTGTCAAGCACACAATGGATCTGCTCTGGACTGACGAATGCCGTACCGCCCAAGCTGTAATCCTTGGGATCTACCGCGGTGAATGAGTTCAGGTCGGGGAAACCCTCCGGGGGTGCGGGGAGTTCGGAAGTCGACGAGCAGGCCGCGAGCACGAAGACCGGGACCGTCAAACATTGGGCCAACCTCATCAGAACGCCCAGCTGCCGGACGCTTGTAGGACGAATCCGTGATTGTGCCAGTTGTCGATGCAGGCTACGAGGTTCTGATCCCCAACTGCGCAGGTTGTGCCGTACGCCTCGAAAGTCAGTTTCTCCCCGGGATTTAGCAAGTCGTCGGACGTGGGAACGCATGGCTTGTCAGACTTCTCGAACCGAAACGGCTCGGATGGATTCCCGCGGGTAACGGACGTGCACGTGCTTTTCTGGTCAGCTACCAGACCGGGTAGGTCTCCATAGCACCAGGTGCCGCCACCGAGGGCGCACGAGATCCCGGATTGGGTCCGGAAGAAGGCGTAACCATTGGCCCATTTGTCCGGGCGGGTGAACGTCCGGCCGTCATGCACCTCTTTGAAGAGTGAGAGGTCTGGAAATCCGGGCGGCGCGGCGCTAGCCGTCGCTGGAAAGAACGTTGCGAGGCTCGTCGACAATGCCAGGAAGACGAGGCATCGCTTCGTAGACCTGCAGGCTTTGCTCATCGTGCTGCTCTCCATTTGTTAGTGCTGCACCGTGACAGTTGTCGAGTAGGTCTGGGGGTTATATGGCATTTTCGGCTGTTCGGGTGTTGGTCCCTTCCACCATTCAGGTCGCTCCCACGTGCTGACTCGCAATTGGACCGTTTCCGTGCCTGTGACCGGGTCGTAAGTCGTGTCGATGACGGTTGGCCCATAGGGCGGTGCAGGCGGTGAGCCTGGCCAATTCGGATGAGGGCCTGGTGGAAATAAGTCGGTGCGCGGGGCGGTGAGCAACCCTGCCGGGGTAGCGGCTGTTACTGCACCGATTGGCTGTTGATTGCCATCTCGGACAACGTTGTCCGAGCCGACGAGCATGTATCCGCCACCTTTGAGTGCGACGAGTTGACTTTCTCGATCGCCAGGAAGTCCCTGTATTTCCCCCTGGGGCTTCAGAGTCTGCATCCACCCGTTCGGATTGGTGGGGTCGATCGGATCGGACATGTACAGCATTCTCGTTCGATCGCCGGGGTGAGGGCCGGTGTTTCCGACTACGACCATGCGGTTGGTCTTGGGGTCGTAGACGCCGCTGGCTTGGGAGATTCCTGAGAGGGCACCGATGCTCTTCGACGGATCGGACAGATCGACCACAGTCGTATTGGCAGTCGCATACTCGGGATTGGGATCTCCATTCGGCAGCGTGTAAGGGACCTCGCTGTAGAGCGCGTACTGCTTGCCGTCGGGGCCGACGATCGTGCCGGTCGGTAACGGCCGAACTTTGTCACGCCCTTCGGGGTTGTCCACTGACGGCTTGTTCGCATCGATTTCCAACGGATTTCGTTGGCCGTTCAATGTGGGGTATCCGGTCCGTCCATCACCGCTGATCTCGATGCCTGTGCCAGGCAGCGTGGAATTCAGGTCCGCTGCCTTGCTTTCGGGCCTCAGTGGACCTGGCCGTCCGGTGACCTGTGGGTTACCGGGCTTCCCGCTGTCCGGAGCTCCTCCCTTGCCGCCCTCAAGATCGAACTCGCGCAACTTCGCCGTCATGCCGTCGAGTTGGTCGGCGACTTGTTGATCGGTTGTTTCCAGTACCACGCCCTTGGCGCGAATGTCGGCTTGTGCGTGCGCTGCCTTCAGTTTCCGCATCAGGGCCAGGGCGGGGCTTATGATCCATGGCACGCGGTCGGTAACTGTCAAGTCCTCGCTCACCGAAAAGAACTGGGCCTCGGCGTCTTTGATCGCATTTACCGCGTCGTCTTTGGCCGCGTCGATCGATTCCGCTCCCGACTTGGCGATGCCCGCGGTCTCCCGCATGAGGTCGAGCGTTCCCCGGACCTTGGCCATGTTCTCGGACAACTTGTCATTCGCTCGGTCTGACGCCCGGCCGGTCCAGGGAACGCCGCCGACAGTGCTTTGTGCCTTGCTGTAGTGCTCTCCAATGATGGTGGCGGCGCGCTCCCACCCGAGCGCCGCAGATTTCAGGTGGCCCGTCGTCCACCCCTCGACACGGGAACGTGTCAGCATCTGAACCCGGTGCTCCTACTTCGACGGGTTCATCGTGTGGATAACGGCGCCAGCACTGGCCGAGTCGGTCGCATCGTAGTAGCGCGCTGCCTGGGCGATGTTGTCGGCAAAGCTGAGCAGGTTGGCGGAACATTCGCTCATCACATGGTTGGTCGCAGCAGTGACGGCAACTGTGGCCTTCGCCGACGGTTGATCGGCTGGAGGCTGCCACTCGTGAGTGAGCCAATGGTCGAGTTCATCGCTGGACGTGGCAAGTTCTCGGGCAGCGCCGTTCAGCGCCGCGGTATCGACCCTCAATGGCTGCGTCACTCATCCACCCTAATGCCGCTGATGAGGGCAGATATGCACCGATTTCACGCACGAAACCCCAATCGGTTAGCCTCACGAATTAACACCTGTCAAGGAGATGGTCATGGTCGATCCGCGCACCCCCGTCATCGTCGGCGTCGGACAGTTCACCGAACGCATCGACCTCGACGGCTACCGCGGGATGTCCTCGGTCGAGCTGGCCACCGAGGCGGCCAAGGCGGCTGTGCACGACTGCGGCGCCGACGCCGCCGCCGTGGCGCAGGCCATCGACACAGTGGCGGGCACGCGGCAGTTCGAGATCTCCGGTCCGCAGTCGGCAACCCTGGGCGTGTCGAACAACTACCCGCGCTCGGTGGCGCGCAACGTCGGCGCCGAGCCTGCCCGCGCGATCCTCGAGGTCATCGGCGGCCAGAGTCCGCAACACCTGGTCACTGAGTTCGCCGGAGCGATCTCGGCGGGCGAGGCCGAGGTGGTGCTGCTGTTCGGCTCGGAGAACACCTCCACACTGCGGCATTTCTCCAAGCGTGACGACAAGCCGGATCACTCCGAGACGATCGACGGCCAGTTGGAGGATCGTGGCTTCGGTTACGACGGCATCTTCGACGAGTACACGATCAAGCACGGGCTGATCGGTGCCCCGGTGCAGTACGGCCTGCTGGAGAACGCCCGCCGCGGCCGGCTCGGGCTGTCGGTGGGCGACTACCGCCAGGCGATGGCCGAGCTGTTCGCGCCGTTCTCCAAGGTGGCCGCCAAGAACCCGTATTCATCTGCGCCGGTGGAGCGTTCGGTCGACGAGCTGGCCACCGTCACCGAGAGCAACCGGATGATCTGCGACCCGTATCCGCGCATGATGGTGGCGCGCGACCAGGTCAACCAGGGCGCGGCGGTGCTGCTGATGTCGGTCGAGTCTGCCCAGAAACTCGGTGTGCCCGAAGAGAAGTGGGTCTACCTGCGCGGCCATGCCGACATGAAGGAAATCAAGCTGCTGGAGCGTGCCGAACTCGGTTACAGCGAAGCTGCGGTGATCGCCGTCAACGAGGCGCTGCGGATCGCCGGTATCGGGCTGGACGACGTCGCGGCGTTCGATCTCTACAGCTGCTTCCCGTTCCCGGTGTTCAACATCTGTGACGGCATCGGTCTGGCGGCCGACGACGATCGTGGTCTGACGCTCACCGGTGGCCTGCCGTTCTTCGGTGGCCCGGGCAACAACTACTCGATGCACGGCATCGCCGAAGCTGTCAATGAAATGCGCGACAAGCCAGGGAAATTCGCGCTTGTCGGGGGTAACGGCGGTATCGCGAGCAAGTATTCGGTCGGCATCTACTCCACCGAGCCGGCCGACTGGGTGGCCGACGAGAGCGCCGCACTGCAGGCCGAGTTCAACGCTCAGCAGCGCGTCGCCATCACCGAAAAGGCTGACGGCCCGGCGACCATCGAGACCTACACCGTCCGCTACGACTGGACACCGCGCACCGGGATCATCATCGGGCGCCTCGATTCCGACGGCAGTCGCTTCCTGGCGACGACGACCGATGAGGCGCTGGTGCAGCTGCTCTCCGACGGGGAACCGCTGGGCGCGTCGATCATCGTGAAGTCCGGGGAGAAGCGGAACACGGCGACGCCGGCATAAGCCGACCTGCTCAGAAGAGCCTCGTCCAGCGAGGGCCCAGCACAAACCCGTGCCTGCCGATACGGCATGCCGTTATCTTGCTGTCGATGCCGCAGACAAGGTCATCGTTGGGTTGCCGCACGACGTGCTGGGCGGGCAGTAACGGAGGTGCAGTGGCCAGGGGAGGGCTCGGGCCGGTGAGCTTACGAATCGTGGCGGCAGACCGTCGTTCGGCGGCCACGGACCAGAGCCCCGGCCCTTTGTCCGGCCGCTGCCCCCAACATTCAATCCGCGCGTAGTCGGGATCGGGATAGTCATTCGACGAGCACGTCAGGCCGTTCGGTGTCCGGAAGCTGTAACCCGAATATCTCTGCCCGCCAGAGAAATACGTATCACGGTCGGCAGGGGTGTACCCGCTGAAATCAGGAAATCCCTTGCCATCGCTGGGGCCGGTACCGGTTGCGCAGGCGGAAAGAAGTGCGATGAGGCAGACGACGAGGCGTCCAGCGGTGCGCACCCGGGTCAGCGTAACCACGAAATCGACGCCAGGGTCGTTGTTGTTGAACTTTTACGACCACGGCGTCGATCTCGGTGCATAAGGCGCGCTAAGGCTCGGCGCGCGCAAGACCCAGAACTAGACCAGCGTCGCCAACTTGCCCGCGAGCCGCTCGACGTACGCCGACACTTCGGCCTCGGACTTGTCCGGCAGCCCGAACAGCACCTCGGTGACGCCCAGTTCGCGCCAGTGCGCGAGTTTCTCGGGGTCCGGCTTGAAGTCCAGCGCCACGATCTGCGGTGCACCGTCCCGCCCGGCAGCGGCCCAGGTGTCCTGCAGCAGCTTGACAGGCTCGTCGATGTTGAAGTCGCGCGGCGTGGTGATCCAGCCGTCAGCCGACTTGGCGATCCACTTGAAGTTCTTCTCGGTGCCGGCCGCGCCGACCAGGACCGGGATGTGGGACTGCACCGGCTTGGGCCAGGCCCACGACGGCCCGAAGTTCACGAATTCGCCTTCGTAGGAGGCCTCTTCCTGTGTCCACAGTGCCCGCATGGCCTCCAGGTACTCGCGCAGCATCGTGCGGCGCCGGCCCGGGGGAACGTTGTGGTCGGTGAGTTCGTCGGTGTTCCAACCGAATCCGACGCCCAGCGACACGCGCCCGCCGGACAGGTGGTCCAGGGTGGCGATGGATTTGGCCAGCGTGATCGGGTCGTGCTCGACGGGCAGCGCGACGGCCGTCGACAACCGCACCCGCGACGTCACTGCGCAGGCGGTGCCCAGCGATACCCACGGATCGAGGGTCCGCATGTAACGGTCGTCGGGCAGGGACTCGTCACCGGTGGTCGGGTGAGCGGCCTCGCGCTTGATGGGGATGTGGGTGTGCTCGGGGACGTAGAACGTCGTGAAACCGTGATCGTCGGCGAGTTTGGCGGCCTTGGCCGGGGCGATGCCGCGGTCACTGGTGAAGAGAACAAGCCCATAGTCCATGACCAGAATTAGAACGTGTTTCAGTCTCGGTGGCAAGACGGACCGTCTCGTTAGTTGGCTTTGCGGCAGAAAACTTCATCGCGATCGATACCCGCGACGGAGTTCCTGCGGTTTGCTGGGATCACCGGCATGACGACCGAACGCATCGCCGACCACGTCAAGTTCGCCTACTGGGTGCCCAACGTCAGTGGCGGCCTGGTCACCAGCGATATCGAGCAGCGCACCGACTGGAACTACGAATACAACAAGAAGCTCGCGCAGACCGCGGAGGTCAACGGCTTCGAGTACGCGCTGTCGCAGGTTCGCTATGAGGCCAGCTACGGCGCGGAGTATCAGCATGAATCCACCAGCTTCAGTCTCGCCCTGTTGCTGGCCACGCAGAAGCTCAAGGTCATCGCCGCAGTTCATCCGGGCCTGTGGCAGCCGGCGGTGCTGGCCAAGCTCGGCGCCACCGCGGACCATCTGAGCAACGGCCGCTTCGCCGTCAACGTCGTCTCGGGCTGGTTCAAGGACGAGTTCACCCATCTGGGTGAACCCTGGCTCGAACACGACGAGCGCTACCGGCGCAGCGCGGAATTCCTGCAGGTTCTCCGCAAGATCTGGACCGAGGACGACGTCGACTTCCGCGGCGACTTCTACCGGATCCACGATTTCACCCTCAAGCCCAAGCCGCTCAACACCCCCGAGCGTCCCAACCCCGAGCTGTTCCAGGGCGGCAACTCGACCGCCGCCCGCCGCAACGGCGGCTATTACGCAGACTGGTACTTCTCGAACGGCAAGGACTTCGACGGACTCACCGAACAGCTCGTCGAGGTACGCGATCACGCCCGCAACGCCGACAGAGAGGTGAAGTTCGGTCTCAACGGGTTCATCATCGCCCGCGACACAGAGAAAGAGGCGAAGGAAGTCCTCCGCGAAATCGTGGCCAAGGCCAACAAGCCCGCAGTCGAAGGCTTCCGCAGTGCGGTGCAGCAGGCCGGCAACTCCACGGGTGACAAGAAGGGCATGTGGGCCGATTCCAGTTTCGAGGATCTGGTGCAGTACAACGACGGCTTCCGCAGCCAGTTGATCGGCACACCTGAGCAGATCGCCGAACGCATCGCCGCCTACCGCAAACGTGGTGTGGACCTGATCCTCGGCGGATTCCTGCATTTCCAAGAGGAAATCGAGTACTTCGGGGCCAACGTGCTGCCGCTGGTCCGCGAAATCGAGGCAGCCGAAACGGATTCCGCAGACGCACCCGTCCTGGTATCAGCTTGAGACCGCGCTGACACCACGCACGCGCGCCCGGCACCCAGCCGGGTGCGCTAGCGTGGAAGATCGAATCGCTCACGTGGTCGGTATTCATGCCTGCGTGAACACACGTCGCGAAGCTTGATAGCACAGGAGAGGTCATGACCTACCCGCCCGGTAATCCCGGATACCCGCCGCCGAACCCACAGTCGGGTTCGCAGTTCGACGCCACCCAGCAGTTCGCCAAGGCGGTCCCCGCACCGGCTCCGGCGGCCCCGGCAGCGGCTCCGGCCGCCGCGCAACCCGGCGAGAACAAGCTGCCCGAGATCCTGCTGGCAGTCGTGGCCGTCGCCGGCCTGCTCATCTACTTCGTGAGCTTCGCCCTCGACGCCTCGACGTCGCAGGGAATGGTGGTGCTCGTGGCGCTGCCACTGTTGGCAGGTCTGTTGGCCGGTGTCAGCCTGCTGCCCAAGCAGAACAAGTACACGGGAGTGGTCGCAGCGATCGCGACGATTCCGTTCTTGTTCGTGATCGGCGCCGTGGTGTCCAGCGGTGGATCGGCCGACTGGACGATCTGGGTTCTCCTGGTCCTCACCCTGATCCAGGCCGGTGCCGCCATCGCCGCGCTCCTGTTCGAAGCGGGCATCATCACGCCCCCGGCACCCAAGCCGCAGTTCGACCAGCAGCCGCAGTACGGCCAGTACGGCGGTCCGTCGCAGTACTACGGTCAGCAGCACCAGCCGCAGCACGGCGGCCAGCCCTACCAGCAGGCTCAGCCGCAGCAGCCCGGTTACCCCTCGCAGTACGGCGGCTACTCGAGCGGCCCGAACACCGGTGGCTACCCCGTGCAGTCCCCGCAGGGCCAGCAGGGTCAGCAGCCGAGCGGTCCGCCCACGCCTCCGACCGGCTACCCCACCTACGGCCAGCCGCAGCAGTCGGGCTCCTCGGCGCCCGGCGCCGGCCCGGCACAGCAGCCGCCTTCACAGCAATCTGGCCCTGCGCCGTCGTAAGCTGATCGGCGCGTGCGCTTCCCGCGCACGCGCCGATCATTGCGAGGAGCAGCCCACCAAGTGAGTAACCGGCCAGTCGGCACCCGCCAGGCACGTGAGTTGCTCCGGGTCGCGTTCGGGCCGTCCGTCGTCGCGCTGGTGGTCATCGCCGCGGTTGTCTTGTTGCAACTGCTGATCGCCAACAGCGATATGACGGGCGCGCTCGGTGCGATCGCCAGCATGTGGCTGGGCGTGCACCAGGTGCCGGTCTCGATCGGCGGCCGCGAGCTGGGTGTGATGCCGCTGCTGCCGGTGATGGCGATGATCTGGGGCACCGCGCGCACCACCGCCGCGGCCACCGCCCCGAATTCCTCGTGGTTCGTCACCCGCTGGGTCGTTGCCTCGGCGTTGGGCGGGCCCATTCTGATCGCGGCCCTTCTGCTGGCCGTCATCCATGACGCCGCCTCGGTCATCGGCGAACTACAGACTCCGAATGCCCTGCGCGCTTTCTGCAGCGTGCTGCTGGTGCACGTGATCGGCGCGCTGATCGGCGTCGGGTCCAAGGTGGGCCGACGCACGTTGGCCGCCCTGCCGCTGCCGGATTGGCTGCCCGACGCGATCCGGGCCGCCGTCGCAGGCGTTCTCGCCCTGTTCGGGCTTTCCGGTGCGGTGACTGCGGTGTCCCTGGTGGTGCATTGGGGCACGATGCACGATCTGTTCGCGATCACCGACAGTCTGTTCGGCCAGCTCAGCCTGACGCTGTTGTCGATCCTCTACATCCCCAACGTGATCGTGGGGGCCTCGGCCATCGCGGTCGGCTCCAGCGCCCATGTCGGGTTGGCCGCCTTCAGTTCGTTCACCGTGTTCGGCGGCGACATTCCCGCGGTGCCGGTGCTGGCAGCGGTGCCCACGCCGCCGCTGGGCCCGATCTGGGTGGCGCTCCTGATCGTGGGGGCGGCCTCGGCCGTGGCAGTGGGGCAGCAGTGTGCACGACGACCGCTCCCGATCGGGGCGGCCACCGGGAAGTTGCTGGTGGCGTCGACGCTGGCCGCGGTGACGATGGCGCTGGCCGGTTTCGCCGGTGGCGGCCGGCTGGGCAATTTCGGATCGGTGGGCGTCGATCAGGCGACGTTCGCGCCTGCGGTGTTCCTGTGGTTCGTCGGGATCGGCGGGCTGACGGTGGCGATGTCCGGCGGCCTGACCCGCAAGCCGCGGCCGGTTGCCCCGAAGCCCGCGCCCGAGCCTGAGCCAGTGGCCCCGCAGCCCGAGCCCGAGGGTGAGGAAGAGCAGGAAACCGACGTCGTCGACGAGGACATCGTCGCTGACGACGAGCCAGATCCGGAACCGGAGCTCGAACCCGACGAACCGCTGGTGTCCTGGTCGGCCGAGGAGACCCAGGCCGACGATCCCACGCCCGAGTACGTCGATCGATATGTCGAGTACGACGACGTGCAGGAAATCGTCCAGGACACCAGCCCCCGGCGCTTTGAAGACCTCGATGACGATCCCGAGGATCACTTCATCGTCGATGACATCCCCGACGACCCAGCGACCGGCGATCAGCCGCGCCGTGCGGGCGACTAGGCTGCTGCGCGTGCAGCAACCGTTACAAGTGCCTCCGAGTGCACCGGCACGGCTGGTAGTGCTGGCTTCGGGGACAGGGTCGTTGCTCGCCTCGCTACTGGCCGCCGCCGTCGACGACTATCCGGCCCGGGTGGTCGCGGTCGGCACCGACCGCAAATGTGCGGCGGTGGACATCGCGGCCGGGGCGGGGGTGCCCTCGTACACCGTGCGGTTGGGCGATCATCCGGACCGCGCCGCCTGGGACGCCGCGCTCACCGAGGCCACTGCCGAGCATCAGCCCGATCTGGTGGTCTCGGCCGGATTCATGAAAATTCTGGGCGGCCAGTTCCTTTCCCGTTTCCCTGGCCGCGTCGTCAACACCCACCCGGCGTTGCTGCCCGCGTTCCCCGGGGCGCATGCGGTGCCCGAGGCGTTGGCGTACGGCGTGCGGGTGACCGGCTGCACCGTTCATCTCGTTGACTCCGGGATGGATACCGGGCCGATTCTGGCCCAGCAGGCCGTCGAGGTGCTCGATGATGACACCGAAGAGACTTTGCATGAGCGCATCAAGGTGGTCGAACGTCGACTGCTGGTGGATGTGCTGGCCGCGCTGGCAAATCGCGGCGTGACCTGGACTGGACGAAAGGCGACCATAGGGTGAGCGAGAAGAAACCGATCCGGCGAGCGCTGATCAGTGTCTATGACAAGACCGGCCTGGCCGATCTGGCCCGCGGCCTGCATGAGGCGGGCGTGGCCATCGTCTCGACTGGGTCGACCGCCAAAACCATTGCCGCCGCCGGTGTTCCGGTCACCCCGGTGGAAGAGGTGACGGGTTTCCCGGAGGTGCTCGACGGTCGCGTCAAGACCCTGCACCCGCGCGTGCACGCCGGCCTGCTGGCCGATACCCGCAAGCCCGAACATGTTGCGGCGCTGGCCGAACTCAAGGTCGAGGCGTTCGAACTCGTGGTGGTGAACCTCTACCCGTTTACCGAGACCGTGGAGTCCGGGGCGTCGGTGGACGAATGTGTCGAGCAGATCGACATCGGCGGGCCGTCGATGGTGCGGGCGGCTGCCAAGAACCATCCGAGTGTGGCCGTGGTGGTGGATCCGCTGGGCTATGACGGTGTGCTGGCCGCGGTCCGCGCCGGCGGCTTCACCCTGGATGAGCGGAAGAAGCTGGCGTCGTTGGCCTTCCGGCACACCGCCGAGTACGACGTCGCGGTCGCAAGCTGGATGGGTTCGACCCTGGCACCGGAGGAGCCGGCGCAGCCGCTGCCCGCCTGGTTCGCCGGCACCTGGCATCGCAGCGCGGTGCTGCGCTACGGCGAGAACCCGCACCAGCAGGCCGCGGTGTACCGCGACGACTCCGCGTGGCCGGGGCTGGCCCAGGCTGAGCAGCTGCACGGCAAGGAGATGTCCTACAACAACTACACCGACGCCGACGCGGCGTGGCGGGCGGCATTCGACCACGAAGAGATCTGCGTGGCGATCATCAAGCACGCCAACCCGTGTGGCATCGCGATCTCCTCGGAGTCGGTCGCCGACGCGCACCGCAAGGCCCACGAGTGCGATCCGCTGAGCGCCTTCGGCGGCGTTATCGCTTCCAACACCGAGGTCAGTGTCGAGATGGCCGAGACCGTCGCCGACATCTTCACCGAGGTGATCATCGCCCCGGCCTACGAGGCCGGTGCCGTCGAAATCCTGGCCCGCAAGAAGAACATCCGCATCCTGGTGGCCTCCGAGCCGCTGGTCGGTGGCATCGAGCTGCGCCAGATCAGCGGCGGCGTGCTGCTGCAGCAGCGGGACGCACTCGACGCCGAAGGCGACGATCCGGCCAACTGGACGCTCGCCACCGGTGAGCCGGCCGACCCGCAGACCCTGAGCGACCTGGTGTTCGCCTGGCGGGCCTGCCGCGCGGTGAAGTCCAACGCGATCGTGATCGCCAGGGACGGCGCGACCGTGGGTGTCGGTATGGGACAGGTGAATCGCGTCGACGCGGCCGGGCTGGCCGTGCAGCGTGCAGGCGACCGCGTGCCCGGTTCGGTCGGCGCCTCCGATGCGTTCTTCCCGTTCCCCGACGGCTTGGAGACGCTGACGAATGCCGGTGTCAAGGCTGTCGTGCACCCCGGTGGGTCGGTGCGTGACGCTGAGGTGACCGCCGCCGCCGAGGCTGCGGGCATCACGCTGTACCTCACCGGTGCAAGGCACTTCGCGCACTAGGTAGTTGGGGCGTCGGCGCTCGTTCGCGCCGCCGCCCCTCGGACGCTGCCCCTCGCGTCGCCGCACCTCTGCCCCTCGCGTCGCTACCCCTCGCACTGCCGCACCGCCGTTTTCGACACCCGGGCTGTTGATCGCCGTGGTCTAACGACCCCGGCGTAGAAAGCGGTGCATGGCCGCCACGAGGGTGTGCGCCGATTTCTACCTCTGGGCTGTGACGGTTCACGATCGCGACCCTGGTGTAGAGAACGGCGTCGCACCACGCCATCCACAGCGCACGGTTCATCCACAGAATCGACTGTGGCGTACGTGGGCGCCGTCAATCCGTCGGCCATGCTGCCGACCATCGGTGCCCATGAACGCGCCATTCATCGGACCCGAAGCACTTGCAGCCGGCGTCCTCACGCGGGGGCAGCTGCGATGGCGTTACACCTCGGCGCATCCGCGCGTGTATCTGCCGAAGAATTCGGTCGCAACGCTGGCAGACAACACCACGGCCGCCTGGCTGTGGACTGGCCGTCGCGGAATCATCGCCGGCCGCGCGGCGGCAGCGCTTCATGGGGCGCAATGGATCAACGAGGACACTCCGGTAGAGCTGATCGCCGAGCATGGGCGTCGCCGGCGCGGCGTCATCGTGCGCGAAGAACGTATCAGACCCGACGAGATCTGCATGATCGGCGAGTTCGGCGTCACCACACCGCTCCGCACGGCGCTTGATCTTGCGCGTTTTCTTCCTCGCGACGACGCGGTCGCCCACCTCGACGCGCTGGCCGTCGCCACGGGCGTCGAAGCGGCGCCGGTACTCGAACTGGCGGCTCGATATCGCAATCTACGTGGAATACGAAGTGCCCGAACGGCACTCGATCTGATGGATCCCGGTGGCCAATCTCCGAAGGAGACCTGGCTGCGGCTGCTCCTCATCGATGCTGGATTCCGACGGCCGCGCACTCAGATCCGGGTGACCGATGGTTTCGCCGAGGCGTTCATCGACATGGGTTATGACGACGTCAAAGTCGGCCTCGACTACTTGGGCAAGCACCACGCCACGGACCGACCCCGCTATGTACACGACATCGGGCGCAACGAGCTCATCGAACGCGAAGGGTGGATCAACATCCACGTCGTGGCCGAACACAGCAAGGCGTTCACTCTGCACCGGGTGCGAGAGGCATTTGCGCGGCGCGGCGCTTCACCGCTTTCCACCTGAGGGTCGCTGCACCACGCGATCTACAGCCCCGGCGTAGAAAACGGCGCGATGGTGGGCCGTAGGCGAGACGTAGTCGGCGCAACGGCGGGCACGGCAACCAAACCCCTACGCGCTCGCCTCATCTTCGACCTCGGCGGTCGCGTACGCGATGAACGACGTGATCTCCTCGACCGCGTGACGTGCGTCGGGGTTGATGTCGAAGCTCAGCTGGAACATGTGCATTGCCCTGTCCCACACCTGGACCCACGCCGGCACACCGGCGGCGTGCAGCTTGTCGGCCAGGGCGAAGGCGTCGTTGAGCAGCATCTCGTGAGTGCCGACCTGGAGCAGGAACGGCCCGAGCCCGTGCAGGTCCGCCTCGGGCGGCATCACCGGTGCGGGCCGGGTGCCGTTGACCGTGGCGAACACGTCGTAGATGAACTTCACGGTCATGAACGGAAACATCACGTCGCGATGCTCTTGCAGCGCACGGTATTTCAGGTCCATGTCGGATGAGGTCAGTGGTGAGAGCAGGACCTGCCCGGCGGGGACGGGTAGGCCGGCGTCGCGGGCCGCCAGAGCGGTGTCGGCGGCCATCAGTCCACCGGCCGAGTCACCGGCCAGGACAATCCGATTGGGTGCGAACCCGAGCGACAGGGCGAGTCGGTAGCCGTCGAGCCCGTCGGCCACGGCGTCCTCGATGTCGGCCTGCGGGGCCAGTCGGTAGCCGACGTTGAGCACGCGTGCCCCGGTGGCGGCGGAAAGCTTCGACACGAAGCGGCGGTGCGAGTTCAGGCCGAGGGTCACCAGCGCCGAGCCGTGCAGGTAGACGATCACCCGGTCGGAGTCGCGGGCCTCGGGTGCGATCACCCATTCGGCCGGACAGTTGGGCAGCGCCACCGGTGTCACCTCGGTGCCGGGCAGCGGCTTGATGAGCCTCAGGGGCCGGTCGATGACATCGAGGTGTGCGCGCTGCAGCAGTGCGGGGGCGACGCGGTTGATGCCCAGTCCGATCAGGGTCAGCAGACCCAGCAATGGGCGGACGAAGATCGCGGTGGTCCAGCCGAGTGCTCTGGACTGCAGGGATGCGGGGCCGAAGTGCACGGTGGCCGGCCGGCTACGCCAATCGAGCGAATTCACGGTACCCAGGGTACCGGGTACCTGAAACCGCTCGGATCAGGGCAGGGCGATGGTGGCCTGGGCTTCGATCGCCTTGTTGACATCGGTCAGCGCGCCCTTGTCGCGTTCCAACGCGTCGGCGTTGATCTGCAGCACGTACACGGCGCCGGGCGCCTGGATCACGATGGTGGTCTGGGTGATCGCGCGGCGCTGTTCAGCCTTCGCGTACGAGCCGGCCAGGTGGACCGAGGGGAATCCGCCGATCTCCCCACGGGTCACGTCGCCACTCGCTTTGTAGTCCGCCAGGTTCTGCAGTTCGTTGGGGGCGAACTCGAGCAGCTTGTTGGGATCGACGTCGCCGGTCAGCTTGGAGATCAACGAGATGACCGACGGCGGATCCGGCGGGTTGGTCGGGTCGTTGACCATCGCCGAGTAGGCCCAGGCCGGTGTGCGGGTGCCGGCGTCGACCCAACCGGGCGGAGTCGGCCAGTTGAACACCGGCGCGCCCGGATCGCCGCGGTGGACCGGCGTTTCGACGAGGCCGCTCTGCTTAATGTAGTCGGCAATGGTGAAGGCGTGTGCGGGCGCCTTGGGGGCGGTCGTGGTCTTCTCGCCGGAGGTATCTGTGGCGATCGCGGACGTGGTCTCGCCACCGCCGCCATTGCTGTCTTCGCCTCCCGAGGTGACCGCGAAGATGATGCCACCGACGAGCAGCACCACCCCGGCGATTGCGGCCGCCGCGAGGACGACATTGCGCCGGTTGGTCGACTTCTGGGGGATCGGGGTGTGCGGCAACGGCGGTGGCCCGAAGTTGGTCTGCGGCGGTCCCACCGGCCCCGCCGGTCCCGAGGGCCCGCCGTGGCCCTGCATGCCGACCGGCGTATTGCTGGCGACGGGTTTGCGTGAGGAGGTTTCGTTGCCTGCCCACGACGAGGTGAACACCGGCGGTTCCGACGGTGGTGCCTGCCGCGGGTTCGACGGCGAGACGGGCGCCGGCGGCGGGTTCACCGGCTTCGGGATGATCAGCGGCGTGGTGGGCGGCGCCGGCTCGTGGGACGGAGCCGGCGTACGTACCTCGGGGGTGGTCTCGGTGGCCGCCTCGGCCAGCGCGACGGCGAAGTCGTGGCAGGTGTCGTAGCGGTCCTTGGCGTCCTTCGACAGCGCCTTGGCCATCACCGAATCAAACACGGCCAGTTCGGGTTTCGTGTCAGCCAGCTTCGGCGGTGGGGAGTTCAGGTGGTGGCTGATCACCACGGCCGGGTTGCTGTGCGCGAACGGCGGAGTGCCCGTGAAGAGGCGGTAGGCCGTGGCGGCCAGCGAGTACTGGTCGGCCCGCCCGTCGAGCGGCTGTCCCATCAACTGTTCGGGCGCGGTGTAGGACATCGAGCCCACGGTGATGTTGGTCGAGGTGAGCCCGTTGACCTCGTCGGCACGCCGCGCGATGCCGAAGTCGGTCAGCATGATGCGGCGCTTGGAACCCTGCTTGCTGGTCAGCAGGATGTTGGCGGGTTTGACGTCACGGTGCAGCAGCTTGCGCTGGTGCGCGTAGTCCAGTGCGTCGCCGACGGCGGTGATGACCTCGATGACATCTTCGGCCGGCATGCCCTTGGGGTACTGATCGTGCAGAAGCTTGGCCGCGTCGTGCCCGTCGACGAAATCCATCGAGATCCACAACCGGCCCTCGAATTCGCCGCGGTCGTGCACGCCGACGATGTGCGGATGCCACAGCGTGGCCGCCATGTCGGCCTCGCGGATGAACCGCTGCCGGAATTCGTTGTCCGAGCTGACGCTGATGGGCAGCACTTTGAGAGCGTCCTCGCGGGGTAACCGCGGGTGGGACGCCAAATAGACCTCGCCCATGCCACCAGTGCCCACCAACCGCACGATGGTGAACCCTGCGAATTCCTGACCGCTAGCCAACGGCATGGAGCGCAGACTACCGGTAGCACCGCTCACGCAACGACTATGCCGGGGGAGTGGCTCCCACGCGCCGGATGCTAGTTCTGCCGGGTGGCGATGTGCGCGGACGGGTTCAGTCGTAGCGTGGAGTGGTGAGCCAACCCAAGGATCTGCCTCGCACCGTCGGTGAGCTGCGCGCCTCCGGCCATCGTGAGCGGGGCGTCAAAGCCGAAATTCGCGAGAACCTGCTGTCCGCACTCGCCGACCGCCGCGACGTGTGGCCGGGCATCCTGGGATTCGACGACACAGTGATCCCGCAGTTGGAGCGGGCGCTGATCGCCGGACACGACGTGGTGCTGCTCGGTGAGCGCGGCCAGGGCAAGACGCGGCTGCTGCGGGCCTTGACGGGGCTGCTCGACGAGTGGACGCCGGTGATCGCCGGGTCGGAGCTGGGTGAGCATCCGTACAGCCCGATCACGCCGGAGTCGATCCGCCGGGCCGCCGATTCCGGCGACGATCTGCCGATCGAGTGGCGGCACCGCAGTGAGCGTTACACCGAGAAGCTGGCCACCCCTGACACCAGCGTGGCCGATCTCGTCGGCGACATCGACCCGATCAAGGTGGCCGAGGGTCGCAGCCTGGGCGACCCGGAAACGATCGCCTACGGGCTGATCCCACGGGCGCACCGCGGCATCGTGGCCGTCAACGAGCTACCCGACCTGGCCGAGCGGATTCAGGTGTCGATGCTCAACGTGATGGAGGAGCGCGATATTCAGGTCCGCGGCTATACCTTGCGGTTGCCGCTCGACGTCCTCGTCGTCGCGAGCGCCAACCCGGAGGACTACACGAACCGCGGCCGGATCATCACCCCGCTCAAGGACCGGTTCGGTGCCGAGATCCGTACGCACTACCCGTTGGAGATCGACGACGAGGTCGGGGTGATCCGCCAGGAGGCTCAGTTGGCCGCCGAGGTCCCGGATTATCTGCTCGGCGTGCTGGCCCGGTTCGCCCGCAATCTGCGTGAGTCGAGCTCGATCGACCAGCGGTCCGGCGTGTCGGCCCGCTTCGCGATCGCGGCTGCCGAGACGGTGGCGGCCTCGGCGCGGCATCGCTCCGCGATCCTCGGTGAGGACGATCCCGTGGCCCGGGTGGTCGATCTGGCGACCGTGATCGACGTGCTGCGCGGCAAGTTGGAGTTCGAGACGGGCGAGGAGGGACGTGAGCAGGCGGTGCTGGAGCACCTGCTGCGACGTGCCACCGCCGACACCGCGCAGCGGCTGCTGGGCGGTATCGACGTCGCACCGTTGGTGGCCGCCGTCGAGGAGGGTTCGCCGGTGACCACCGGGGAGCGGGTGTCGGCCAAGGACGTCCTGGCCGCGCTGCCGGATCTGGCCGTGGTCGACGCGCTTGCCTCCCGGGTGGGCGCGGTGTCGGTCGGTCAGCGCGCCGCGGCCATCGAATTGGCTTTGGAGGCGCTGTATCTGGCCAAGCGTGTGGACAAGGTGACAGGGGAGGGCGAGACGGTCTATGGCTGATCCCGGTCGGGGGCACGGGCACACCTCGCGCTATTCGCGATACACCGGTGGCCCGGATCCACTGGCACCGCCGATCGATCTGCGCGACGCGCTCGAGCAGATCGGTCAGAGCGTCATGGAGGGGAGCTCGCCGCGCCGCGCGCTCTCGGAGTTGATGCGTCGCGGCACCGAGGGCATGCGCGGCACCGACCGCCTGGCGGCCGAGGCCAATCGGAAACGCCGGGAATTGTTGCAGCGGCACAACCTTGACGGCACGCTGCAGGAGATCAAGAAACTGCTCGACGAGGCCGTGCTCACCGAGCGCAAGGAGTTGGCCCGCGCGCTCGACGATGACGCGCGGTTCGGCGAGTTGCAGATGGAGGCACTCTCACCGTCACCGGCCAAGGCGGTGCAGGAACTCGCCGACTATGACTGGCGCAGCCCGGAGGCGCGGCAGAAGTACGAGGAGATCAAGGATCTGCTGGGCCGCGAGATGCTGGATCAGCGTTTCGCCGGCATGAAGGACGCGTTGGAGAACGCCACCGACGAGGACCGGCAGCGGGTCAACGACATGCTCGATGATCTCAACGACCTGCTGGACAAGCACGCCCGCGGTGAGGACACCCCGCAGGACTTCCAGAACTTCATGGACAAGCACGGCGAGTTCTTCCCTGAAGGTCCGCAGAACATCGATGAACTGTTGGATGCGCTGGCCAAGCGAGCCGCGGCCGCGCAGCGGTTCCGCAACAGCCTGTCGGCCGAGCAGCGTGCCGAGCTGGACGCTCTGGCGCAGCAGGCTTTCGGTTCGCCGTCGTTGATGAATGCGCTCAATCGGCTCGACTCGCACCTGCAGGCGGCCCGGCCGGGTGAGGACTGGAGCGGGTCGGAGCGGTTCTCCGGAGGTGATCCGCTGGGCATGGGTGAGGGCGCCCAGGCGCTGTCCGACATCGCCGAGTTGGAGCAGTTGGCCGACGCGCTGTCACAGAGCTACGCCGGGGCGTCGATGGACGACGTCGACCTTGAGGCGTTGGCCCGCCAGCTCGGCGATGACGCCGCGATCGACGCCCGAACCCTGTCCGAACTGGAGAAGGCCCTGGTCAACCAGGGCTTCATCGACCGTGGTTCCGACGGGCAGTGGCGGCTTTCGCCCAAGGCCATGCGCCAGCTCGGCCAGACCGCGTTGCGTGATGTGGCGCAACAGCTTTCGGGTCGGCACGGCGAGCGGGACACCCGCCGCGCCGGGGCGGCGGGGGAGTTGACCGGGGCCACCCGCCCCTGGCAGTTCGGCGACACGGAGCCGTGGAACGTCACCCGCACGGTCACCAATGCGGTGCTGCGCCAGGCCGGTACCGGGATCGCCGAGCGGCCGATTCGGTTCGCGGTCGAGGACGTCGAGATCTCTGAGACCGAGACCCGCACCCAGGCGTGTGTCGCGCTGCTGGTGGACACCTCGTTCTCGATGGTGATGGAGAACCGCTGGCTACCGATGAAGCGCACGGCGCTGGCGCTCAACCATCTGGTGAGTACCCGGTTCCGCTCAGATGAGTTGCAGATCATCGCTTTCGGCCGGTACGCGCGCACGGTGACCGCCGGTGAACTGACCGGGCTGGAGGGCGTGTACGAGCAGGGCACCAACCTGCACCACGCGCTGGCCCTGGCGACGCGGCACCTGCGTCGTCACCCCAATGCGCAGCCGGTCGTGCTGGTGGTGACCGACGGCGAGCCGACTGCGCACCTGGAGGACTTCGGTGACGGGGAAGGTTCTTCCGTATTTTTTGATTACCCACCACACCCCCGCACCATCGCGCACACCGTGCGGGGTTTCGACGAGGTGGCCCGGCTTGGCGCACAGGTGACGATCTTCCGGCTGGGCTCCGATCCGGGCCTGGCCAGTTTCATCGACCAGGTGGCCCGCCGGGTGCAGGGCCGGGTGGTCGTGCCTGATCTCGACGGCCTGGGCGCCGCGGTGGTCGGGGACTACCTGCACTCACGTCGGCGCTGATTTGCGACACAGTCGGCGCGCAGTGGGCTCGCGTAGTCTCTGGGAGCGATGGGGGTCATAAGGCGCGGTGTGGGTGTGGTCGTGTTGGCGGCCGGACTGATTCTCAGCGGGTGTACGCAGATGACCGATGGCACCGCGAAGGCCGGGTTCGCACCACCAGGAGGGGCATCGGGAGCATCCGGTTACAAGGCCCAAACCTGCGAGCAGTTGCACTCGGACGCCTGGATCGAGGTTCCCGGGACCGGGCCCGACGAGCCGCGGGTGCGTGTCGCGCAACCGCCGGGTTGGGTACCGGTGCCCGAGTTCGCCAAGGGTCCGGTCAAATTGGTGTTGCGTAATGAATCCCTCACCGACGGTGTGACGAATCCGGCCATCTCGGTGTCGATCGGAGATGCGACGGACGGGGACCGGTCACCCAAGGACCTGCTGAGTGACACCATCAAGGGCTTCCAATCCATCGGTGCGCAGAACATCACCCAGGTGCCGTCCGAGATCTGTGGTTTCCCGGCGCTGATGGTCAACTACACGACCCCGCCCGACGACAAGATCAGCAAGACCAGCTACGTGACGTCCGTGTCGGTGATGGTGCCGCTCGGAGCGAAGGTCTGGAACATCGTGGCGTTGGCGCAGAGCACGGCGCCCAACAATCCCACCTTCATGGCTGACGCGCAGGTGATGCTGGCGGGGTTGCGGATTGCGATGCCGCGCTGAGCCGGCATTTGTCGACGTTCGGTATGCGCGCGGATATCGAAACTCGATAACGCCCCTTCTGTTCATTGCGTAGGCAATAAACGGCGCTCGGCCCCGGGGCGGCAATACAGCACTTCGGCAATGCAACCATTGCGTAATGCAACGATATTCTGCCTTTCTTGATCGGTTCTTTCAATTCATTGCACACGCAATCAAATGGCGAAGGTTGATGGGGTCGGCGTACCCGCCCCGCCGGGCTGGCCGACGCTGCCGGTGGCATCGGCATCGATGTGACCTGGTCATACCGCGCGGGCGGGGGCGTGCCGGGCGGACGTCCGTGCCTGGGTTCGGTGAAAATCGGCGATCGGGTAAAAGCAGTTTTGTGTCGCTACATTCGGTCGGCGCTCGGCGGAGTCCTTGCCGGCCGTAGTTAACGGATTTGCCGATGATTTTCCTGTAGTTATCGGTTGCAGGAGTGAATGCGGAGACTTAGCATTCTCAGGAGTTTCTAAGTTGCCGTCGGCGGATTTCCTAGTCGGCCGTATCGTCCTCTAGTTAAGGGGTCCACCGCATGGCTGTACGTCCGCTCGTCACCACTGGTGCCGCACTTCTCAGCGCAGCTGCGGTCGTCGCCGCGACGCCGGCCTTGTTCGTGCCCCGTGACCACATCACGGTCGCTGCGCCGACCGCAGCACTGGAACCGTCGAAGCTGACGCAGGACCAGATCAATCTGCTTGCACTGTCGCTGCAGGGTGCCTGGCAGTCGTTCACCCAGGGGTACGGCGGGATCTACATCCCCGGCCAGGTCCCCGAGATCGATCCGGTCACCGGCGAGATCGTCACCGACGCCGATGGCAATCCGGTGATGGTCGATGCGCCTGGTGACTGCACCGCGGACGGAGCCGTGTGCCAGAAGGGCTTCACCGGTCTGGCGTACTACCTCAGCGACAACATCCTGCCTCTGGGGCCGGTGGACAACATCTTCTTCGAGGGCGGCTTCACCGAGCTGGCGCACGTGGCCATCCGTACCGTGGCCATGGCTATCGACAACGTAGACCCGACTGGCCGGCTGGATCTGACCAAGCGTGTCGACGACTTCTTCGAAGGCGGCGCAACGCAACTCATCGGCAACCTGTTGCTCGACAACCTGCCGCAGGACGGCTATGCCTACGGCCTGACCAACTCGTTCTTCTTCGGATACGGCGACAACACCGGCATCTACGCGGCGTTCACCTATGTCGTGGATGCGATCGCCCAGGGCACCTCGACGCCCACACCGAATCTGATCAATCCGCTGGACTCCGGCCCTTCGTTGCTCTCGACCCAGGACGAGAGCACCGGTGACACCACGCTGCTGGCCAAGAAGGAGACCGGCACGACCGTCACCAGCCTGCCGGGGCCGGCGTCACTGCTGAACCTGTCGACGCAGTCGCCGTTCAAGAAGCTGTTCAAGTCGCCCTTCCAGGCCCCCGCCCAAGACGAGGCGAACCTCGTCGACACCCTCGACGTCACCGACCCAGGCGTGGTCAAGGACACCGAGAACCCGGTCGAGGGTGGCAGCGGGGCTGTTCCGTTGGGCAGTGGGATTCCGAAGCTGGACCTTCCGAAGTTCCAGCTCCCCAAGGCTCCGGAATTCAAGGCGCCGGAATTCAAGACGCCCGACCTGACGGTCCCAGAGGTCAAGTCACCCGACGCCACGGTGCCCGAATTCAAGGCGCCGGAACTCAAGCCCGACCTCCCGAAGGTCCACGTCAAGGACAAAGAGGTCGCCGGCGAAGAAGGAAACAACACCGGCGTTGACACCCGGAACGGTAACAAGGCCACGCCGCCCATCCTGTTCGGCGACGGCAGGCCGAAGGGCGAGTCCAACGGCAGCAAGTTCCTGAAGAAACTGGGCGAGGCCGTCAAGAACGCCACCGACGCCGGCAAGGACAACGGAACCGACGGCGGCGACAAGTAGTCGTGCGGCCAGAAGCCTTAGTGCGATCTCAGTTGGTTCTCAGGTTCGACGACTGCCGGTGAAGTTCGCTCGGGCCCCTGAGCTGGGCATATTGACTGCCGTGTAAGGCGGAGTGCGTCCGACGTTTGTCGGCGGCGTTCTCAATCCGGAAATGCCGGCGCAATCAATGGCAGCCGTTATTGCTTTTCGTGACGGGAGGCCGCCGGTTTTCGGCGGGGATTTTTGGCACCCAGACGGCCGAGGTTCGTGGTGGCCGGGGATGAGCCGTGATGCCGGCTGTGCCCGCACCGGGTGAGGGTGCGTCGGTGCCGGCCTAATGCTCACTGACCTAGGGAGATGACGGGACGGCCGCCGGTTGACCTCGGCGGGCGCGTGAGTGTGCCGGACCGCTACCTCCGGTGTTCACGCCACGGATTCCGTATGCGGTTACCCGCACTTTTGTGCCCGGCGGGTGCATCGGCAACGGTATTCGAAATTAGCTGAACCTGAATCGATCGGGAATGTTGCGTTCGGCGCCGAAATATTTGTCGGAGCCGTCCCGCAAAAGCGGCGCTGCGACCGTGCGTCAGCAGCTCCTGCCTCGCGTCGGGAGAGGTTGCGGGAGGTGGTGACGGGAATTACCCTTCTCAAGGACTTTTAAGGTACTACGCAGATGCCGGGACGGATTCTCAGGAATCCGTCCTGCGCTTGAGATAAGGGGCCACACCCACATGGCAGTCCGTCCGCTCGTCACCACTGGTGTGGCCCTGCTCAGCGCCGGTGCGCTGGTGGCCGGGACTCCTGCGCTGTTCGTTCCTCGTGACGAGATCACGGTTGCCGCCTCCACTGCGGAAGCCACGGTCCACCGGACCATGACGGCCGAGCAGATCAACCTGGTGGCGCTTTCGCTGGAAGCGGCCTTGGGATCCTTCGTCGATGGTTACGGCGGCTATTACTACCAGGGCTATGTTCCCGCCCCGACCCCCGGCTACATCCTCAACGAGGACGGGACTCTCCTCTTAGATCCAGATGAGGACACTCCGCCAGATACCGCACTGGTCGGGCCGGATGGACAGCCTCTTTACAAAGATGCGGCGCACACGATCCCCGCAACCGTCGGCGACATGGGCGACGGCGTTCAGTTCTACAACGCCTTGGGCAACAAGGTCAACGAGAACTTCTACGACCCGGGCAACTGCTCCGCAACCGGCGCGGTCTGCCATGACGGTTTCACCGGTCTGGCCTACTACCTCAGCGACAACATTCTGCCGCTTGATGTTGTCGACAACATCTTCTTCGAGGCGGGCGCCACCGAGTTCGCCTATCTCGGTTCAGTGGTCGCCGCCTCGCTCGTCGATGCGTTCGACCCGACGCAACGTCTCCAGCTGTCGAAGCGTGTCGATGAGTTCTTCACCGGTGGGGCCACCATGGTCGTCGGCAGCATTCTGAACGACAACCTTCCGGATGGCACTTTCGTACAGAATCTGAGCAACTCGTTCTTCTTCGGGTACGGCGATGCCACGGGCATCACCGCCGCCGTCACGTACATCGTTGACACCGTGCGGGAGCTGATTGCTCCGCCCGAGGAGGAAGCCGCCGACAGCTTCAGCCTCCTGTCCACGCAGAAGGAGACCGCGGCGACAGCGGAAGCTGAATCGGGTTCCGTGACCTCCACGGCTCTGCCGAACCTCAGCAAGCTCCTGAGTCTGCCGACGAACGTCGAGTCGCCGTTCAAGAAGCTGGTGGAGAAGCTCGAGGCGCCCGATGAGTCCAAGCTCGTCAAGACTCTCGACCTCAAGACCGAGGACGCCGCGGTCGACGAGACTGCTGAGGGCAGCACCGAGGCGGCGACGCCCGTTGTCGAGGTCTCGAAGCCAGAGGCTCCGAAGTTCGAGCTGCCGAAGCTCGATCTTGGCCTGAACCTGACGCCCAAGACCACGGTCAAAGAGGCTGCGGAAGTCAAAGAGCCTGCGGCACAAGAGGAGTCCGAGGAAAAGGCGGGCTCTGAGGAGAAGGCCGGCGCTGCGGATTCGGCTGACACCGGTGCCGCCGGCAAGACTCCGAACAAGTTCGTTCCCAAGTCGCGCACCACTGAGCGCAAGAAGTCGGCCGGCGAGAAGTTCGTCGAGAACGCCACGAAGAATCTCGAGAAGGCGTTCAAGCCCACCACCAAGGCCGGTGCCGACAAGCAGGAGGCTGCCAAGGGTGCGTCCGCCAAGGGTGCTTCCGACAGCGATTCCGGAGCCAAGGCCGGCAACACGCATGCCGATGCCAAGAGCGCAAAGGACAACAAGGACAGCAAGGGCCACAAGGACAAGTAACGCCTGAACTGACGCGCAACGGCCCCCTCCAAATCGGAGGGGGCCGTTGCGTTTTCACGTACTTGGATGGTGGCTGTGTACGACCTGTGAATTCTCGTGATCATGTGCGGAACAGCAAATGAACAACGGCGCCAGTACCTATCGCACCTGGTCGCGGTGCCTTAGGTTCGCTGGCGGGCCAGTGGCAATGTCAGCTGCGTGGCCCCAATTTAGCTGCGGCGCAACGCCACTCACGAGAGGTAACAGGCATGGCAAAACATCGGAAGATCTCCGAGCGGTCGGTACGGGGACGGACGTTGGTAGGTGGGATCCTCGCGGGCGGTGCGCTGGCGATGGCTGGTCCGGCCGGGATGGCGCTCGCCGTGCCCACCCACACCGGCAACCCGTCCGCCGACGCTGTCGGGCGTCCCGACCTGGGCAACCCAGCCCCGGGCGTCCGCGTCACGCAGGCCGTGGGCGACCAGGTCTTCAACCAGAAGACGCCTGTCAACAAGGCCCTCGATGACAGCGACCTCGGCAAGGTCTACCACCTGAACTACGGGACCACGAGCACGGGCGTCGTCGACCCCAAGACCGGCAAGGTCGATCCCGGCACCAACGGTGTCGTCAAGGGTGAGCTGAACGTCAACGCCGGGAAGTACTACTACGACGATCTCCAGACCCGCGGTCTCGCGCTGCCAGACGAGAAGGACCTGCCGGGCGTGCTGCCGAAGTTGGCCAGCGGACACACCTCGACCGCCAAGTCAGCCTCCAAGACGTCATCGAACTGCACCGCGGCGGCCGGTAAGACCTCCGTCAGTGCGCAGGCAGCCAGCTGCTGACGCTTCTTCGGATAGCACGACGGGCGGGCCTTCGGGCCCGCCCGTTTTGTCTTTCAATCAACCTGGTTACGGCGCTTCTTGCGCTTCACGCTCACGCTGCCCCACAGGGAGAACCCGCGGATGTGTACGCGCGGCGCCCCGGATGTGCCGGCCCCGTCGACGCCGTGATCGAAGTTCCCCATCACGCCCACACCATCGACATCCACATTCACCTCGGGTGGCACCAGGATGGTCTGCCCGCCGAAGATCGAATAGGTGCGGACGTCGACGTCGGGTGCGGTGAAGTCGGCGTAGCGCAGGTCGACCACTCCGCCGCCGAAGAGGGCGAACGTCGTCAGCTTCTTGGGAACGTTCCATCGGCCGCGGCGCTCGAACCCGCTCATGATCGCCAGCAGCAGCGTCGAGGGAGCGGGGCGACACTGGCTGGCCGAACAGTTCACCGCACCCGGAAGGTCGCGGCTGAGCCGGGCCAGATCGTCGTAGGTCTCCGCCGCGTAGGCCTTTGCTAGCCGGTCCTCGTATTCATTCATCGGCAGCCGGCCCGCGGCGGCAGCATCGGTGAGCAGCTGCGCCACCTGGATGCGGTCGGTGTCGGCAGCCCGCATCGACCTGTCCTGCGGCGCTGAAGTGCTCATCGCTGTCGAGCCTACGACTATCGCTGTCACATGCAAGACCAGTAGCCAAACTGTGTCGCCGAGGGCGCGGAAGTGACGGCTGTGCGACGCCGGTGATCTATCGGTCGCTACCCAGGTAGTCCTGGAACGAAACGCCGTTGACTGCATTTTCCGGTGTCAGATTGGCCCCGGACCTGTAACCGGCGACGATCCTCCCGGGCATGGTGAGTCTGGCCACCCGACGGAGGCTGTTGTGTGCTGACAGATACATCTGTCCCAATTCTGGGTGGCTGTGGACGCTGGGGCCGCCGATGTCGGACACCCGCCCCGCGGGCTCGGAATCGATCAGCGCGACCAATCGGGCGGCCACATCCCGGGTGTCGATCGGCTGGAATCGGACATCACGCAACGTCCACAAAACGGGCGAAAATCGCTGCGCCGAGAACGTCTTTTCGATTAGCTCGTGGAACTGCGTCGCGCGCAGGATCGTGTGCCCGACACCGGACGTCTCGAGCGCCTGCTCGACCCGGAGCTTGGTCTTGTAATAAGGAAGCGGAATGTCCTCGATCCCGACGATCGAGATGTAGACGAGATGCCCGACGCCCTTGCGTCGTACGGCCTCGACCAGATTCCGGGCCGCCCGGACGTCCTTACTGCCGGTGGGTTGCGTAGCGCAATGGACGACGACGTCCACGCCGTCGAGTGCGGCATCCAACCCGGCGGGGGAGAGCAGGTCGGCCTGGTGCCAATGCACACCCGTGTAGCCGATCCGTTCCCGACGGCTCAGTGCGCGAACCTGATGACCGGCGTCGATGGCCTCGGGCACCACATGGTGACCCAGACTGCCGGTCGCCCCGGTGACGAGCACAGTGCGTGGCATGTGGGCCACGCTACCGACGCGTCACCGGGGCTGTCAGCGATTACGGCGGGCGGGTCTTACGCCGCGGCGTGCTTCGGGGCCTTCTTGTCCTGCTTCTTCGACTCCTTGACCTTCGCCTTGGCGTCGTCGGCCGTCTTGTCGAGCTTCTTCGCGGTGTCCCTGCCGGCCTTGTCCACCTTTTCGGCGGTGTCCTCGGCGGCTTGACGCACCTTGGCGACGGTTTCCTTCACCGACTTCTTGAGCGGATTGTTCGCGTCGGTGGCGTGGCGGGACTTGGCCTTGGTCTTGGCCGACTCGGAGAGTTTCGTGACGCTCTTGGAGACCGCGGTGTCCTTCGACGAATCCTGATCCAGACCAAGGTCGTTGAGTGCGTCCTTGAGAGGCGTCGGCTTGGTGCCGGTGTCCGTGTCGGTCGCTTCGACGCTGAGCGTCTTCAACTGCGCGCCCGCCGAGGGGAGCGCGTTGACGGACTGGGTGCCCGCCTTTTTGTTGGCCGTGGAGCCGTTGACCTTCAGCATGTTGTCGATGGCGGTTTCCATCTGAGCATTCATGTCATCGAGGGCATGGGTGACCGGGGCCAGGCCCTTCTCGACGGCATCGAACATGGGGTCGGCGCCCTTCTGCACGGCCTCCAAGGCGTCAGAAAGGGCCTTCGCGACCGCCACCGATGCGGCATTCTTGACGATCGGCTCCAAGTTCGCGCCCGGCAGTTTCGCGACCCAGGCGTCCGGGTTCAGGGCGTTGGCCTGGATGCCGTCGATCAACGCGTCGAACACAATCTGGTTGGCCGCCAGCTGTTGCGTCGGAGTGAGCGGGGAGTGCCAGAAGTATGCCTGCTCACCGGCTTCGTTGAACGAGCGTTCCAGGGTGTTGGGGTCGACGTCCTGGTAACCCATGTTCACCAGCTTGCGCAGTGCGGGCTCGATGCTGTCGGTCAACGGAGTCGGGATGTCAACACCCGGAACGAGGTTGAGCAGATGCGGCGCCATCCGGAACGGCTCGAGAAGCGGGAGATTGCCCGAGTCATAGGTGATGTATGTGGCGTTGCCGGGGAAGTCGAGGACGTTCACGTTGAAGAGCTTCAGTAAGTCGCCGAGGACGGGGATCATCTGCAGACCCTGGCCGCCGGTCGGGTCGATCATCACCTTCACGCCGTCGCCGATGCCGGTGATCAGCTTCGGCAGCACATGGTTGCCGATGTTGTTGCCCTCGTCGGGCAGGAGGTAGGTGAGGAACACTCCGGCGGCGGCGGAGTTGGCCCAGGCGAGCGGGTTCAGCGTGGTGGGCACATCCGACAGCGGGTTGTAGGCCCAGGTGATGTCGAGGATCGAGGTGTTGAGCACCTTGGTCTGGTCGGCATTGGTGTAGCTGCCCGCATCCGGTGTGGTGAGGTCAACTCCGAACAGATTGGTGAGAGGCGTTGCCAGAGCAAGCAATCCGCCACCCGGTCGACTGACGTTGTTGACGAAGATCAGCCACTGCCCCGTCACGCCGACGCCCCATCCCGGGTCATCGGACTGCACCGCGTTGATCATGTCGCGGTAGGCCAATGATGTGGTGAGCCCGCCCAGGCTCTCCGACAGGATGATGTCGCGGCGCTGATTCAGAACGGGTGCGTGTTTGGCGATCCAGTTGATGAAGGCATTGTTATCGCCGAGCCCGAACATCTTGGAGAGCCCGGTGAAGGTGTAGTCCAGTCCGTTGACGGCGTTGTACACGTCGTCGGGCATGGGTCCCTTGACGCCGGCCTCGATGGGTGAGATGGCGTCCAGCAGATCCAGTAATCCGATGACCGTCTCGGCCAGTGCGGTGTTGCCGGTCAATCCTCCGGCTGTCCTGATCACGTTCTCCGGCGTGATCCCCAGGAGTTGAGCGGTCCAGAAGATCGGGCCAACTCCGTAGATCCCGACGATGTCGGGGATTTTGCCGATGTCTGAGTTTGATGCTGCGGTCAGCTCGACCTCCGCTTGCACGCTGCGGTTGTGGGCTGCGAGCGCCTCCGGCGCGGACGACGCCACGCCTGCGGTCAGCGCTGCTGTGGTCGCAACGACGGCGGCCGCGGTGGCGGCGGCCTTGGCCGTGTGCAGACGGAGAGGAGTGGGCTGTGACATCAAGCGCGCCGCCTTCTGAGTGTGATGTGGACGACAAAGTGCTTGCACACTGTAACAACAGTTATTTCCCCGGCGGCAAATTTGCCAAGATGACGATCTTGTGTGCAGACGTCGGAGCTGCGTGCTACGGAATCCGTCGTCAGCCGACGCGCATCGCCGATGCGGCAGGGTATTTCACTCGTGAGAACGCGCGGGGCGTGGCGAACTCGGAACCCGTGGGTTCCGGTCGATGGCATTGCGGCGAGTGCAGCCGCGGGGCCGAATTGAATGCAACTTTGGAGACGCCGAACGCCCGCCGGAACGCGGCGCGAGTGCATTCGGTACTGGGCTCAAGGGGCTCGGTCGTCGGTTGGGCGTGCTGACCTGAACGGTTGGGCACTCACGGCGGCGGATGCTCGGCCACCGAAAAGGTTGGCGTTCAGTGATATTCGAGGATCGGAGGTGTGCGCTTTCGCCCACCCCGGAGTGAGCGGGGGTCCAGGGCCGCGGCCGGCCCTGGACCCTTCTCTGCACTCAGCTCAGGCAGGCGCCTTTTGTTGCGCCCCTGCGGGGATCAGGCCGAGCTGCTGCAGCATGCCGAGGGTGTCCCAGGTGACCCAATTCTCGGCGATCTTGCCGTCTTCGATACGCGTCGTATCGGTCAG
Organism: Mycolicibacterium arcueilense; assembly: GCF_058536225.1. Classification (NCBI taxonomy): domain Bacteria; kingdom Bacillati; phylum Actinomycetota; class Actinomycetes; order Mycobacteriales; family Mycobacteriaceae; genus Mycobacterium; species Mycolicibacterium arcueilense. The sequence continues at coordinate 188,856 of NZ_JBZTYL010000011.1, read as the reverse complement.
GTTGATCCGGGCGTGCTTGCCGGTGGCCGGCTGCCCCATGAGCTCACCGGTGTTATCGCCCTGCGCCTCGATCATCGTGCAGACGTAGTCGCCCTCGGCCACCTGCATCTTGATGTCGAATCTCATGTTGGAGAACGACTTCCGATACATCTCGATGAGGCTTCTCATGTGCTCGGGGCCGCGCTGATCCCCGAACGGATCCTGGGTGTCGTGGTAGGCGGCACCTGGAGCGACGAGGTCGTCCAGCTCGCTGAGGTCGCCGGAGGCGAATACCTCCCATACGCGTCGGGAAATCGCCTTGTTCTGATCATCGGCCATGATTCCGGCCTTTCAGGGGGTCACCGCACGGCAGATAACGTCCGCACAGAAAACGGTAGAACTGTGGCCGCAGATCCGACAGGCACGCCGCAGGGTGTGCTGCCACTGGCAATTACCGGCCGCCCCGTCTACACGGGCTGACCTGCGCCGTCCCCGATGCCGCCACTGCGGGATGGCATCGCTTCCGGTCGGTGCGGTTTTCGTCGACTGGGTCAGTTCTCGGCCTCGACAGTGAGCACGATCTTGCCGGTGGTGCGGCCATCGCCGATCACCTTCAGCGCCTGTGCCGCTTCGGATAACGGGTACTGCGCGCCGACATGTACCCGTAGCCGTCCGTCCGCCACGAGTTCGGCGATGGATTGCAGGCCGGCAGCGTCGGGTTCGACGAGGTAGTCGTAGGCGTGGACGTTCAACTCGCGCGCCCGGTCGAACAGGCCGGGAGTCCAGGCGGCTTGAGCGCTGACCAGAACTCCGCCCGGGCGGAGGCACTGCAAGGCGTCACGGCCGGCCGCGCCGCCGAACATCTGGATCACGACGTCCACGTCGTTGACGACTTCGTGGACTGCAGCCGTGGTGTAATCCACCACTTCGTCGGCGCCCAGACTGCGGATGAAGTCGTGTTTGGCGGTGCGGGCGGTGCCGATCACATACGCGCCGTGTGCCTTGGCGATCTGCACCGCGAGGTGACCCACGCCGCCCGCGGCGGCGGAGATCAGCACGCGCCGGCCAGGAGCCAGTCGGGCCACGTCGATGAGCATCTGCCAGGCGGTGAGCCCCGCCAGGGGTAGTGCCGCAGCTTCGGCGAAGCTCAGTCCGGTTGGCATGGGCGCGAAGTGGCGGGACGGCGCGGCGACGAACTCGGCGTAGCAGGCCGCCTGCCGGGGAAACCACGGCATGCCGAAGACGCGGTCACCGACGTGGAATCGGGTGACGCCGTAACCCACCTCTTCGACCACGCCAGCTACGTCCCAGCCGTGAATGAAGGGCAGGTCCAGTACCCGGTTGTAGGCCAAGCCCCCGCTTGTGTAGTAGTCCACCGGGTTGACTCCCGCAGCGTGGACCCGGACCTTCACCTCGGTGGGCGCCGGGCGAGGCTCCGGCACTTCAACGAGGCGCACGGAGTCGGGGCCGTCCCATTCGTGCTGGATGATGGCGCGCATGAATGTCTCCTCGGTTCAGCGACGGGGTGACGGAACGGCGGGCACCACCGCTCCGGTATCGAACACGACAGTGGTTTCGGCACTTCGGGTTCGGCGTAACCGGAACCGGTCGACGCCCGGCCAGCGCCGGAGCTCGCCGCCGATCGTCCCGCGGCCTTCCCACGCGAGCATGAGAAGGCCGTCGCGGTGGGCAAAGTCGACCACCGACAACGTCAGATCGGGGATCAGTTGCACGGCGGCGCCCAGTCGGTCGGCGTACGCGTCACGGCCACGGAGTGGTTCGGTGGCGCCCGGCCAGTGCAGGGCCACGTCGTCGGTGATCAGATCGTGAACCCCACTGGCGTCGCCGGGGGCCGCCCAGAACCGGGCCCAACCCGTGACGAACGTCTCGATCTCTGACTCAGCGGCAGGAACGCCGGCTTGCCGGTGCAGGATCCGGGTATCGAAATAGCCGGTATCACTGGCCAGTTGGCCGTCGCGGAACGTGCAGACGAAGGTGACCGGAACATCGATGCGGCTACCCGCCGCGGTGGGTAGACCCAGAAGGTCATCGCCGACCGTCCCGGTCATCCTGCCCCACACCACCGCGGTGTCCTCGGCGAAAGCCGCGCCGTCGAACTGGCCCTGATAGTCAGGGATCGACCGGAACACTGCCTGGTAGAACGTCCTGAGCTGGTCGTGGCCCGAAACCGGCTGGGTGATACCGGAATCCCGGTAGCTGCCGTCGGGTGCGTACGCGGCGATGATCGCGTCCACATCATGTCGATTCTTGGCCTCGACGTAGGTACGCAAGGAATCCCGCAGTACGTCGACCTGATCGGTGTTCATCGAATCGTCCTCTCACTGGTGGGTCTGCTGCTCAAGCCCGCACGGGCCTCGTCGTGCTGGCGGACGCTGTGGAACTTGCATACCTCGAGTACTAACATACGTGGAGTATGTACCTCAAGTATGGATCGTGTAGATTGGCGGTATGCCCGGACCGCGCACCCAGGCCGAACGCACACGCGCAACCGTCGACCAGATCCTGGTGGTGGCGCGCGAGCGGTTTGCCGCCGATGGTTACGACAACACGTTCGTCGATAACGTCGCCGAACGTGCCGGCATGACCAAAGGTGCGCTCTACCACCATTTCGAGGGCAAGCGCGGCCTCTTTGCCGCGGTGTTCGAGAATGAGCAGCGCGCGATCGGTGAAGCGGTCAACCACGCGGCCAGGGGTGCCAAAGGTAGCTGGCAGCGATTCCTCCGTGGCTGCCGCGGGTTCTTCGATGCGGTACTCGACCCCGGCGTTCAACGCATCACATTGATCGACGCGCCCGCGGTTCTCGGCTGGGAATCCATGCGGGTCCTCGAAGATGAACACGTCACGTCGCTGCTGCGGCTGGGGCTGAGCCAGGTGATCGCCGACGGTCACCTGCCCAAGCAGCGTGTGGAACCCCTCGCGCATCTCCTGCACGGGGCGATGTGCGAGGCGGCGATGACCGTCGCCCGCTCCGCGGACCCCGAGCGAGAAAGCCGGGATTCGATTGCCGCACTTGAGAGATTGCTCAACGGCATCGCCGCACACGACAAGTGACCCGCAGAGAATGACTGAGAGTTCTGCTCCGCCGGCCTATCTGAGGCTGCTGGTCAGGGCTGTCACTCCACTGGCCAAAGCGGTGCTGCGGAGCCCGGCGCACGGCTGTCTGAGCGACACGATGATGATCCTCACCGTGACGGGTCGTCGGACCGGCCGAAGCTACGAGATCCCGGTCAGCTACGTCGCTGACGGCGCCGTCCTCACGTGCATCACGGGGATCGAAAACGCCTGGTGGAAGAACCTACGCGGTGGTGCCGATGTTGCGGTGTTGTTGCAGGGGAGCCGCTTTCGCGGATACGCCGAGGCGTCGACCGGCGCGGCCAACGTTCCGGTAATCGAGAGTTTCCTGGTGGCCAGGCCGCGCGATGCGCGATTTCACCGCGTGCGGCGGAGCGTGCACGGGGAGTTCGACGCCGATGACCTCGCGCGAGCGGCGCAAACGCGCGTGGTCATCCGCGTCCAACTCTGGCCGGAGTGCTGAATCTCAGCCGATCCAATTGGGCGGGCGCTTCTGCAGGAACGCCATCATGCCTTCGCGGGCCTCATCGGAGACGAACAGCTGCGCCGACTGCCGCGTCAGCACTTCGGCATCTTCGTCGAACCGACGCAGGATCGAGGCCGTCGTCAACGCCTTTGACACAGCCAGGCCCTGCGGGGAACCCTTCGCGATCTCGGCGGTCAGCGCGGCCACGGCGGACTCGACGTCGTCCGCGGCCTGCGTGATCAGCCCGATTTCGGCCGCCTCGGCCGCGCCGAACTTCTCGCCGGTGACGAAGTAGCGGCCCGCTGCCCGCGGTGACATCTTGGGCAACAGCGTCAGCGAGATGATCGACGGCGCAACGCCGATACGCGCCTCGGTCAACGCGAACGTGCTCTTCGGACCGGCCACGACGAGATCGCACGCACCGATCAGGCCCATCCCACCGGCCCGCACATGCCCGTCGATCGCGCCGATCACCGGAACCGGAAGCTCCAGGATGGCCCGCAGCGTCCGGGTCATCTCCCGGGCGCGGTCTACCGCGATATCACCGGGATCCTGACCGGCGGCCTCAGCGAGATCAGCTCCTGCACAGAAGGTTCCACCGGTGTGATCGAGGACGACCACCCGGACGCCGGGTTCGTCGGCGGCGTCGGCCAGACCCTGGTGCAACTGCTCCACCAGGGCCGTCGACAACGCATTGCGGTTGTGCGGCGAATCGAGTGTCAGGCGCGCAACGGCGCCCTGGACCCGGTAGTGGACTAAAGACGTCATCGTCGGTACGGCCCCGTCAGTAGGACCGCGGCAGACCGAGCGACGTCTGGGCGACGAAGTTCAGGATCATCTCGCGGCTCACGGGTGCGATGCGGGCCAGCTTTGACGCCGTTACCGCGGCGGCGATGCCGTACTCCTTGGTCAGGCCGTTGCCGCCGAGGGACTGCACGGCCTGATCGACCGCTCGAACCGACGCCTCACCTGCTGCGTACTTGGCCATGTTGGCAGCCTCGGCCGCACCGAAGTCGTCGCCTGCGTCATACAGCGTCGCGGCCTTCTGCATCATCAGCTTGGCCAGCTCCACCTCGATGTGGTTCTGCGCCAACGGATGTGACAGACCCTGGTGCGAGCCGATCGGAACTTTCCAGACCTGGCGGGTCTTGACATAGTCGACAGCCTTGTTGATGGCGAACCGGCCCACGCCCACCGCGCTGGCCGCACCCATGATGCGTTCGGGATTCAGCCCGGCGAACAGCTGCGCGATCGCGGCGTCTTCCGAACCCACCAGGGCATCGGCCGGCAGTCGCACATCGTCGAGAAAGACCTGGAACTGGCTCTCCGGGCTGATGATCTCCATCTCGATCTTCGTCCAGCTCAGGCCCGGGGTATCGGTCGGAATGACGAACAGTGCGGGCTTGAGGTTTCCGGTCTTGTGGTCCTCGGTCCGGCCGACGACGAGGACCGCCTGCGCCTGATCGATGCCGGAGATGAACGTCTTCTGGCCCTTGAGGATCCAGTCGCTGCCATCGCGGCGCGCGGTGGTGGTGATCCGGTGGCTGTTGGAACCCGCGTCGGGCTCGGTGATCGCGAAAGCCATGGTGATCGACCCGTCGGCGATACCGGGGATCCAGCGCTTCTTCTGTTCCTCGGTGCCGAACTTGGAGATGATCGTGCCGTTGATCGCGGGGGAGACGACCATCATCAGCAGCGCCGACCCGGCCGCCGACATCTCCTCCATCACCATGGACAGCTCGTACATGCCGGCACCACCGCCGCCGTACTCCTCGGGCAGGTTCACCCCGATGAATCCGAGTTTGCCTGCCTCGTTCCACAATTCGGTGGTGTGCTCACCGGAGCGGGCCTTCTCCAGGTAGTAGTCCTGTCCGTAGTTGGCAGCCATCGCGGCCACCGCCTGGCGCAGGGCCTTCTGCTCTTCGGTTTCGATGAAGCTCATGACTGTTCTCCTTCAGGGTTTTGCACGCGGGCAAGTACGGCGCCGACCTCGACCTGCTGGCCCGCGGCGACATTGAGTTCGGCCAGCACCCCGTCCTCGGGGGCGGCGATGGTGTGCTCCATCTTCATGGCTTCCAGCCAGATCAGCGGCTGTCCGGCGGTGACGGTATCGCCGACGGCGGCGCCGACCCGGACCACCGAACCGGGCATCGGTGCGAGCAGTGAGCCGTGCGCGACCGCGTCGTCCGGATCGGGGAAGCGCGGCACCGCGGTGAGCTGGACCGGGCCGAGCGGAGAGTCGACGAACACCTGATCGCCGTACGTCGCCACATCGAATGCCCGGTCGACACCGTTGATCGACAGCACCACGCGATCCGGTGTCGCCGACAGCAGCGAAACGCCGTCGTCGTCGGGCAACTCGACCCCGGTGCGGGTGAACCGGTAGCGCACCGGAACGTCGTCACCCGCGCCGTCGCGGTACGTGCGCGACTGATAGCCCGACGCCAGGTTGCGCCAGCCGCTCGGTGCCGCACCGAAAACCTTGGCGCTGCTGCGGTTGTGCGCGGCGTCGGCAAGTGCGGCGGCGATCGCCGAAACTGTCACCACACCAGCGTCGGCCAGTGGGGCGGCCAGGGTATCGAGGCCGTGCGTGTCGAAGAACGCCGTGTCGGTGGCCCCGTCCAGGAAGGCCGGATGCCGCAGCACGTTCACCAGCAGATCGCGGTTGGTGCGCAGACCGTGAATCCGGGTGCGGGCCAACGCATCGGCCAGCACGGTGGCGGCCTGGCGGCGGGTCGGGGCGTACGAGATGACCTTGGCCAACATGGGGTCGTAGAAGATCGACACCACCGAGCCGTCCTCGATGCCGGTGTCGACGCGGACCTGCCCGGGGACGTCGAACCGGTGCACATTGCCGGCCTGCGGCTGCCAGCCCTTGGCCGGATCCTCGGCGTAGAGCCGGGCCTCGATGGAAGACCCGCGTGAGGCCGGGGGTTCGGCGTCGAGGCGGCCGCCGTCGGCGACCAGGATCTGCAGCTCGACGAGATCCAGCCCGGTGGTGGCCTCGGTGACCGGATGTTCCACCTGCAGTCGGGTGTTCATCTCCAGGAAGAAGAAGTCGCCCTTCTCGTCCGCCATGAACTCGACGGTGCCGGCGCCGGCGTAGCCGATCGCCTCGGCGGCCAGTCTGGCCGCGTCGAACAGCTTCTCCCGCATTCCCGGGGTGCGCTCGACGAGGGGAGAGGGCGCCTCCTCGATGACCTTCTGGTGACGACGCTGGATCGAGCACTCGCGCTCGCCGACCGACCACACCGTGCCGTGCGAATCGGCCAGCACCTGCACCTCGACGTGGTGTCCGGCGGCCAGGTAGCGCTCACAGAACACCGTCGGGTCACCGAACGCCGACTGTGCCTCGCGCTGGGCCGCGGCCACTTCGCTTGGCAGATCCGACAGTTCACGCACCACGCGCATGCCTCGGCCGCCGCCGCCTGCGGAGGCCTTCACCAGCACCGGCAGCTGATCGGCCGTCACGGTCGACGGATCGAGTTCGGTCAGCACGGGGACACCTGCCGCTGCCATCATCTTCTTGGCCTCGATCTTGGAGCCCATGGCCTGCACGGCGTTCACCGGCGGACCGATCCACGTCAGCCCGGCGTCGATCACCGCGGCGGCGAAATCGGGGTTCTCGGAGAGGAACCCGTAACCGGGGTGAACGGCGTCGGCGCCGGAAGCCTTGGCTGCAGCGATGATCTGAGTGGAATCGAGGTAGCCGTTGTTGCCCTCCAGGCGTACCCGGGCGTCGGCCTCGGCGACATGGGGCGAGCCGGCGTCAGGATCGGTGTACACCGCGACGGTCCCGATGCCCAGGCGGCGACAGGTCTCGAAGACCCGGCGGGCAATCTCGCCGCGGTTCGCGACGAGCACTGTCTTCATTTTGATCTCTTTTCGCCGGCACTACGGTTTGTGATGGATTTCGGCCGGAATTCGTCAGAATGCGTAGTCTCGGCGCACAAGGTGGTCATGACAGGCCTCACATCCTGAAGACGCCGAAGTTCGACGTCCCCTCGATCGGGGCATTGGCGATGGCGGACAGGCACATTCCCAGCACCGTGCGGGTGTCGCGAGGATCGATCACTCCGTCGTCGTAGAGCCGGCCGGACAGGAACATCGGCAGCGACTCCGCCTCGATCTGGGCCTCGACCGCTGCCCGCAGCGCCGCGTCGGCGGCCTCGTCGACCGCCTGCCCGCGGGCCTCGGCGGCGGCGCGGCTGACGATCGAGAGCACGCCGGCAAGCTGCGTGCCGCCCATCACCGCGGACTTGGACGACGGCCAGGCGAACAGGAACCGCGGGTCATATGCGCGCCCGCACATGCCGTAGTGGCCCGCGCCGTAGGAGGCGCCGAGCAGCAGCGAGATGTGCGGCACCGTCGAATTGGACACCGCATTGATCATCATCGAGCCGTGCTTGATCATGCCGCCCTCTTCGTACTGCTTACCCACCATGTAGCCGGTGGTGTTGTGCAGGAACAGAAGTGGGGTGTCGGACCGGTTGGCCAGCTGGATGAACTGGGTGGCCTTCTGCGACTCCTCGCTGAACAGCACGCCACGGGCGTTGGCCAGGATGCCGATCGGGTAGCCGTGCAGCGTGGCCCACCCCGTCACCAGGGACGACCCGTACAACGGCTTGAACTCGTCGAAGTCCGAGCCGTCGACGATGCGGGCGATCACATCGCGCGGGTCGAACGGGATGCGCAGGTCGGCGGGAACGATGCCGATGAGCTCCTCCGGGTCGAACAGCGGCTCGACGACCGGTGCGGGAACCGGTCCCTTCTTGCGCCAGTTCAACCGAGCCACGATCCGGCGGCCGATCCGGATGGCGTCGAGCTCGTCGTTGGCCAGGTAGTCACCCAGACCCGAAGTGCGGGAGTGCATCTCGGCCCCACCCAGCGACTCGTCGTCGGACTCTTCCCCGGTGGCCATCTTGACCAGCGGCGGACCGGCCAGGAACACCTTGGAGCGTTCCTTGATCATTACCACGTGGTCGGACATGCCAGGGATGTACGCACCGCCGGCCGTCGAGTTGCCGAATACCAGCGAGATCGTGGGGATCCCCGCCGCCGACAGGCGGGTGAGGTCGCGGAACATCTGCCCGCCCGGGATGAAGATCTCCTTCTGCGTCGGCAGGTCGGCGCCGCCGGACTCGACGAGGGAGATCACCGGAAGCCGGTTCTCCATCGCGATCTGGTTGGCGCGCAAGATCTTCTTGAGGGTCCAGGGGTTGCTGGTGCCGCCCTTGACCGTCGGATCGTTGGCGACGATCAGGCACTCGACACCCTCGACGGCGCCGAAGCCGCAGACGACGCTGGCGCCCACGGTGAAATCACTGCCCCACGCGGCCAACGGGCTGAGCTCCAGAAACGGTGCATCCGGATCGAGCAGCAGCTCGACGCGCTCACGGGCGGTGAGCTTGCCGCGGCCGTGATGGCGGTCGACGTACTTGGGCCCGCCACCGGCCAGGGCCTTGGCGTGCTCGGTGTCGAGCTCGGCCAGCTTGGTGGCCATCACCTCTGCGGCTTCGGTGAACCCGGGGGAGCGGGGGTCGATGGTGGACTTCAGTGTGGTCACGACTGGAACCCCAATGTCTTTGCGGCCAACGAGGTCAGGATCTCGGTGGTACCACCGCCGATGCCCAGGATGCGCATGTCACGGTACTGACGTTCGACCTCGGATTCGGCCATATAGCCCATCCCGCCGAACAACTGCACGGCTTGATTCGCCACCCACTCGCCGGTCTCGACCGCGGTGTTCTTGGCGAAGCACACCTCGGTGATCAGATTGTCTTCACCGGCGAGCTGGCGCTCGACCACATGGCGCGTGTAGATCCGGGCCACATCGATCCGGCGGGCCATCTCGGACAGCGTGTTCTGCACCGACTGCCGGGCGATCAGTGGCTTGCCGAATGTCTCGCGGTCGCGGCACCACTGCACGGTCAGGTCCAGGCAGCGCTGCGCACTGGCATAGGCCTGCACGGCCAGGCCCACCCGCTCGGAGACGAACGCCGCGGCGATCTGCAGGAAGCCGGAGTTCTCCGCGCCGATCAGGTTGGCCACCGGCACCCGCACGTCGCTGTAGGACAGCTCGGCGGTATCGCTTGAACGCCAACCCATCTTGTCCAGCTTGCGGGTGACCTCAAAGCCCGGGGTGTTCTTGTCCACCACGATCAGTGAGACGCCTGCCGCGCCCGGTCCGCCGGTGCGCGACGCCGTGACGACGTAATCCGCGCGGACACCCGAGGTGATGTAGGTCTTGGCGCCGTTGAGGATGTAGTCATCGCCGTCTCGAACTGCGCGGGTGGTGAGGTGCCCGACGTCGGAGCCGCCGCCGGGTTCGGTGATGGCCAACGACCCGATGAGATCCCCGCGCAGCGTGGGCTTCACATAGGTCTCGATCAGCCGCTCGTCACCCGAGGCGATCATGTGGGGCACCGCGATACCGCAGGTGAACAGCGAGGCGAACACGCCGCCGGGCGAGCCGGCGTAATGCATTTCCTCGCAGATGATCAACGCGTCGGCCCCGTCGCCGCCGCCACCGCCGACGGACTCGGGGAAATTGGCTCCGAGCAGTCCGGCCTCGCCGGCCTTGCGGTGCAGCTCGCGCGGGAGTTCGCCGGTGCGTTCCCATTCGGCGGCGTGGGGCAGCACCTCACGCTCGGCGAAACTACGCACCGTCTTGCGCAGCGATTCGCGTTCGGGGGTATTCCAGATGCCGGTCACAGCAACCTTTCCGGGATATCGAGATGACGGCTGCGCAACCATTCGCCCAGCCCTTTGGCCTGTGGATCGAACCGGGCCTGATATGCGACGCCCTGGCCGAGGATGCCTTCGATCACAAAGTTCACGGCCCGCAGATTGGGCAGCAGATGCCGGCTGACCGGAAGATCGGCTGTCTCGGGCAGCAGTTCACGAAGCCGCTCGACCGTCAGGGCGTGGGCCAGCCAGCGCCACTGCTCGTCGGTCCGCACCCAGACCCCGACGTTGGCCGACCCGCCCTTGTCGCCGCTGCGCGCGCCTGCGATCGTGCCGAGTGCGGCGCGCCGGGTGGGGCCTGCGGGGAGTTCCTCGGGCAGGGCTGGGTCGGAAACCGGTGCCAGCGCAAGTGTTTCGGCGGCCGGAGCGATGCCGATCCGGGTGCCGTCGGGATGCACGGCGATGTGCGGAACCTCGGTGGCGTCGACATAGCCGGGTACGAACACGCCGTATATCTGACCGTCGCCGGGCGGCGCCGTGGTGGTGAAGCCCGGGTAGCTCGCCAGCGCGAGTTCCACTCCTGCCGCCGAGAATTGGCGGCCGACGAGGTTGGGGTCGGGGTCACGGACCACACAGTGCAGCAGGGCGCTGGCGGCTTCCTCGGTATCGGCGTCGGGATGGTCGGTGCGGGCCAGGTTCCACTCCAGCTCGGCCGGCCGGACCTTGATCCCGGCCTCCAACTGGCTGCGGATCAGCTGCGCCTTGGCCTCGATGTCCAGACCGGTCAACACGAAGGTGGCCGCGTTGCGGAAGCCGCCGATGCTGTTGCACGACACCTTGAGCGTCGGGGGCGGCGCCTCGCCGGTCACGTTGGAAATTCGAACGCGGTCTTCGCCGTCCTGACTCAACTGCACCGAGTCCACCCGCAGCGTCACATCCGGATTGGCGTAGCGGGCGCCGGTGATCTCGTAGAGCAGCTGCGCGGTGACCGTGCCGACGCTGACCTGCCCGCCGGTGCCGGCGTGTTTGGTGATCACCGAAGAGCCGTCGGCGGAGATCTCGGCGATGGGGAACCCGGGCCGGGCCAGATCTGGGATTTCGGAGAAGAACGAGTAGTTGCCACCGGTGGCCTGGGTGCCGCACTCGATCACGTGACCGGCGGCCACCGCCCCGGCGAGTGCGTCGTAATCGGTGGTTTTCCAACCGAAGTGCGCGGCCGCGGGCCCGACGATCACCGACGCGTCCGTCACCCGGCCGGTGACCACGACGTCGGCGCCGGAATTCAGGCAGTCGACGATGCCCCACGCGCCCAGGTAGGCATTGGCGGCGAGGGGAGTGCCGAGGCCGAGTTCGGAAGCGCGACCCACGAGGTCGTCGCCCTCGACGTGGGCGACGTTGACGTCGAGACCCAGCCGCTCGGCCAGGGCCCGGATGGCGACGGCCAGTCCCGCGGGGTTCAGCCCGCCGGCGTTGGCCACGATCTTCACGCCCTTCTCCAGTGCCAGCCCCAGTGACTGCTCGAGCTGGGTCAGGAAGGTCTTGGCGTAGCCGCGCTCGGGATTCTTGGCCCGGTCACGGGCCAGGATCAGCATGGTGAGCTCGGCGAGATAATCACCGGTCAGATAGTCCAGCTCCCCGCCGGCGAGCATGTCGTGCATGGCAGACAGCCGGTCGCCGTAGAACCCCGAACAGTTGCCGATCCGTACTACTGGTGGCACACGTACTCCCGTCAACGCTGAAAGGGACCAACCAACCGGTAGGTTAGCGGGTACCGCCGGTACCACGTCAAGGGGTGTCCGGCCCGGGGTCCACCCACCAGATTGCATCCAGGGACGGAATCAAGCGGCGATTTGTCCCTGAACGCAGTCTGGATGCCAGCCGCGGCTGCGCAGCGCCTGCTCGACCCGCGCGAGGACGTCGACGATGTTGTCCTCGGCGATCACGCGGATGACGATCCAGCCCATGGCCTCCAGCTTCCGTAGGGTCTTCTGGTCCTGCACATAACGCCTGCGGTCCGACTGGTGGAAGATGCCGTCGTCGGCGGTGACCTGGAGTGTCCACGCCAAAGCGTCGATGCGGGCGACGGCGTCATCGCGTGGGAGGTGACGGCCCAGGTCGAACGCCGTCCGCACCGGTATGGTCACCGGCAGTCCGACCACTCGTTTGATCTCGTCGTCGGCGAGCGTCTCGTTGCGCACGATCAATCCGCTGGGTGGGCGGCCGTTGCGCCAGATGAGTTCGATCGGGATGTCGGCATCGACGTAGGAAGCCCCGTGCAGCGCGGATGCGGCGAACCCGGCGATCACCTTCGGCCAACGCTTCGCTGCCGATGAACACCCTTGCCACCGCCGTCATTGCGGCATGCTCGCACCCCACACCGACATGCCATCGAGATTGAGGTGAGGGACAGAACCGGCCCGTTGTTGTCCCTGACATCAATCTCGGCGGAAGGGACGCGGAGCGCTCGGTGTAACGGCCGCGGAGCGCTCGGCGCAGGGCCGTGGAGCTGCGTTTTGGAGGAGCGCCAGGTCAACCGTTACTCTGTACCTAATCGTCGCCGCCGGTGAGCTCATTTCGATTCGCGCGGCAACAACCCAGAGCAAGGAGATGCACGTCATGGCTGTGCCCAAGCGCAGAATGTCGCGCGCGAACACCCGTAGCCGGCGCGCGCAGTGGAAGGCCGAGGCCACCGGTCTCGTCGGCGTCAGTGTCGCCGGTCAGCAGCACAAGGTGCCGCGCCGTCTGCTCAAGGCCGCCCGTCTCGGTCTGGTCGACCTCGACAAGCGCTAGACCCGCAAGCACTTACTCAAAAAGCGCTATCGCTTGCGATAGCGCTTTTTGTCGTGCTCAGGGTTGTTCGGGGCTCACAAAAACCCTCGGCGAATTCGCGGCGCGCCTCTCAGCCCACTCTCAGATAGCGGGTTGAAACTGTGGCTGTGCGCATACTTGTCGTGGACGACGATCGCGCTGTGCGCGAATCCCTGCGCCGGTCGCTTTCTTTCAACGGATATTCGGTCGAGCTCGCCCAAGATGGGGTCGAAGCGCTCGAGGCGATTTCCAATGACCGGCCCGACGCTGTGGTTTTGGACGTGATGATGCCGCGGCTGGACGGCCTGGAGGTGTGCCGGCAGCTCCGTAGCACCGGCGACGACCTGCCGATCCTGGTGCTGACGGCCCGCGACTCGGTCTCTGAGCGGGTCGCCGGGTTGGACGCCGGCGCGGATGACTACCTGCCCAAGCCGTTTGCGCTCGAGGAGCTGCTGGCGCGGATGCGGGCGTTGCTGCGCCGGACCGTCAGCGACGACGGCGCCGATTCGCAGAAGATGTCGTTCTCGGACCTGACCCTGGACCCGGTGACCCGCGAGGTGACCCGCGGCCAGCGTCAGATCAGCCTCACCCGCACCGAGTTCTCGCTGCTGGAAATGCTCATCGCCAACCCCCGCCGGGTGCTCACCCGCAGCCGCATCCTCGAAGAGGTCTGGGGCTTCGACTTCCCGACCTCCGGCAATGCGCTTGAGGTCTACATCGGCTACCTGCGGCGCAAGACCGAGGCCGAAGGCGAGATTCGACTGATCCACACCGTGCGCGGCGTCGGCTACGTGCTGCGCGAAACACCCCCCTGATTTTGATGGCGCTGAACGACAACGACGGTCGCACTACCCCGATGTACATTGGGCGGCCCGCCGCCGTCCTACGAAACACCAGCTCACTGTCATTGCGCTGGCGCGTGATGATGCTGGCGATGTCGATGGTGGCCATGGTGGTCGTGCTGATGGCCGTCGCCGTCTACGCCGTGGTGTCCCGCGCGCTCTACGACGATCTCGACAACCAGCTGCACAGCCGCGCCCGGCTGCTCATCGAGAGCGGATCGCTGGCGGCCGACCCCGGCAAGGCAATCGAGGGCACCGCGTACTCCGATGTCAACGCGATGCTGGTGATCCCGGGCCGGTCCATCTACACGGCCAACCAGCAGGGCCAGATGCTGCCGCTGGGCAAGGCCGAGAAGGATGTCATCTCGGGCGAGCTGCTGATGTCCCTGCGCACCGCCAACCACCAGCGGGTGCTCGCGGTGCACCTGGCCAACGGCAGCTCCCTGCTGATCTCGAAGAGCCTGGCGCCCACTGTCCAAGTGCTGAGACGTCTGGGCACGGTGCTGCTCATCGTCGGAGGTGTCGGCGTGGCAGTGGCGGCCATGGCCGGTGGAGCGGTGGCGCGAGCCGGGCTCAGACCGGTGGGCAGACTCACCGAAGCCGCGGAGCGGGTGGCCCGCACCGACGACCTGCGGCCCATCCCGGTGGTCGGCAGCGACGAGCTCGCCCGGCTCACCGAGGCGTTCAACATGATGTTGCGGGCGCTGGCCGAATCGAGGGAACGGCAGTCCCGGCTGGTCTCCGACGCCGGGCATGAGCTGAGAACGCCGCTGACCTCGCTGCGCACCAATGTCGAACTGTTGATGGCCTCGCAGGCGCCTGGGGCGCCGCCCCTGCCCAGAGACGAGATGGACGGGCTACAGCAGGACGTGATCGCCCAGATCGAGGAGCTCTCCACCCTGGTCGGCGACCTCGTCGACCTCACCCGCGACGATGCGGGCGGCATCACCCCGGAACCGGTCGACATGTCCGAGGTCGTCGACCGCAGCCTGGAGCGGGTCCGGCGGCGTCGCAATGACATCGACTTCGACGTCGATGTCATCGGCTGGCAGGTGTTCGGCGATGCACCCGGACTCGGCCGCGCCGTGCTCAACCTGCTCGACAACGCCGCCAAGTGGAGTCCGGCCGGTGGGCGCGTCGGTGTCCGGTTGCGCCAGATCGATCCGACACACGCCGAGCTGGTGGTCTCCGATCACGGGCCCGGTATCCCTCCGCAGGAACGCGCGCTTGTGTTCGAGCGGTTCTACCGATCCGATGCGGCCAGGGCGATGCCGGGATCCGGCCTCGGATTGGCTATCGTCCAGCAGGTGGTGCTCAAGCACGGCGGCGCCCTGCACATCGACGAGACCGTGCCGGGTGGCACCCCACCGGGGGCTTCGTTTCACATGGTGCTGCCAGGGCAGCCGATCTCGAATGCCGATGCGACACACGTGCACCCGGTCGGTGGTGGGCACACCGTCGGCGCGGAGAAAAAGTGAGACAGTTGAGGCGGTCGGGGGACCAGTCATGGATGGACCAGAAATCTCTAAGTGGATTCTCAGCCCATCTGGGCAACCTGAGTGGCTACGACTTCGTTTGACGAAGTGACGGACACGAGGGTTGGACATACGGGTCGGACCGGATCGGCGTGACTGGCCGGCGGACCTTTTACAAGAGAAGAGCACGCAGCACAAATGACGAACCACCCGAGGTACCCCCAGCAGCCGGAGCAGCATCCCGGCGGCGCCCCCGGATACGCCGGTGCGCGTCCTGATCCTTACCAGTCACAGCCCTACGACTGGCGCTACGCGCGTCAGCAGCCGTCGCAGCAGCAGCAACAACTGCCGCCCCCGCAGCAATCGCACCAGACGCAGCAACACCAGACGCCGCAGCATCAGCCGCAGCCCCAGGCCTATCGCGCGCCTTATGACCCGTACCGGATTCCGGCCGGTCCGCAGCCCGTCCCGGCGAAGAAGCGGTCCATGACCGGCGTATTGACCGGCGCGCTCGCCGTGGCCGTGGTGTCGGCAGGCATCGGTGGCGGTGTCGCAACCTTCGTGCACGACGACCACCCGCGTCTGGGCACGCAGGGCCTCGGCGCCGCACCGACCGTCCCCGCCGCGGCCCTGCCGCCGGGCTCGGTGGAGCAGGTGGCGGCCAAGGTCGTGCCGAGTGTGGTCAAGCTCGAGACCGACCTGGGTCGCGCGTCCGAGGAGGGCTCCGGCATCATCCTCACCGCCGACGGCCTCATCCTGACCAACAACCACGTCGTGCAGGCCGCGAAGCCGGGCGGGCCCGGACCCGCGCCGGTACCGGGCGGGGCGCCGGCGCCGGCCGGCGCCCAGACCAAGGTGACGTTCTCCGACGGGACCACAAAGTCGTTCACCGTCGTGGGTACCGACCCGAGCAGTGACATCGCGGTGGTACGCGCACAGGACGTCTCGGGCCTGACCCCCATCACGCTCGGCTCTTCGGCCAACCTGCGGGTGGGTCAGGATGTGGTGGCGGTCGGTTCGCCGCTCGGTCTCGAAGGCACGGTCACCACCGGCATCGTCAGCGCGCTGAACCGCCCGGTCGCCGCCGGCGGCGACGCCCGCAACCAGAACACCGTGCTCGACGCCATCCAGACCGACGCTGCGATCAACCCGGGTAACTCCGGTGGCGCCCTGGTCAACATGAACGGTGAACTGGTCGGGATCAACTCGGCGATCGCCACCATGGGTGGGGATTCGCCGCAGGCGCAGAGCGGGTCGATCGGCCTTGGCTTCGCGATCCCGGTGGACCAGGCCAAGCGGATCGCCGATGAGCTGATCCAGAACGGGACGGCCTCGCACGCGTCGCTGGGTGTGCAGGTCAGCAATGACACCACCAGCGACGGCGCCAAGATCGTCGAGGTCACCAACGGTGGAGCCGCGGCGGCAGCGGGTCTGCCCAGCGGGGTGGTGGTCACGAAGGTCGACGAACGGGTGATCGGCAGCGCTGACGCGCTCGTCGCCGCGGTGCGGTCCAAGGCCCCCGGCGACAAGGTCACGCTGACCTTCCTCGACCCGGGCGGCAAGCCGCAGACAATCGAGGTCACCCTCGGCAGGGCCGAGCAGTGAGCACGCTGACCGGGCCCGGCGGAATGGCCACACTGCGTCTGGCTACACCGTTGTCTGCTGCCGGATATACGGTTGCAGGCATGGAACAGCCAGGGGAGTTGGTGGGCCGGGCGCTCGTCGTCGTCGTCGATGATCGCACCGCACACGGCGAGGAAGACCACAGCGGTCCGTTGGTCACAGAGTTGTTGGGTGAGGCCGGTTTCGTCGTCGACGGGGTCGTGGTCGTGGCCGCGGACGAAGTCGAGATCCGCAACGCGCTGAACACCGCGGTGATCGGCGGCGTCGATCTGGTGGTGTCGGTCGGTGGTACGGGGGTGACACCGCGCGACGTGACGCCGGAAGCCACCCTCGACATCCTCGACCGCGAGCTGCTGGGCATCGCCGAGGCGTTGCGCGCATCGGGCCTCTCCGCAGGCATCGTTGACGCAGGCCTGTCGCGCGGGCTGTGCGGAGTCTCGGGCAGCACGCTGGTGGTGAACATCGCCGGGTCCCGTGCAGCGGTGCGCGACGGCATGGCCACCCTCGGGCCACTGGCTGCGCAGGTGATCGGCCAGTTATCAAGTTTGGAGATCTGAACGCAAGCGAAACGGCGGCCATCGGCCGCCGTTTCCGTTTGTTGGCGAATGTCGCACTCAGCGTTCATGCTGGTTAAGAGCAGGTTAACGACCGTTGCACAGCGCCCGACTTGGAATGTGATCTTAGTCACAAAGGGGAATCGTGATGCCGGAAGCGAACAAAATGTCCCGTCACGCAGTTAACAAGATCTTCGGCGAGGCCCTCCCGGACATCGCCCCCGACGAACGCGACACCGCTTCGCCGGACGACGATGCCGACCGCGACCGGTGGCTGCAGAACAACATTCCGCCCCATCATCGATGAAAAGGTGAGCGGCTTGTAAGGGCAGGAAAACCCTGCCGAGCGATGTGGTCTGGACCTCACCTCGTTACCAAGGCGAACGGCGTCACAGCATTGCCATGCGGGCCAACTTGCAGCACCACGACCTTGTGCGCCATCTCCCAGTCGGCTTTCAGCAAATTTTGATCGATTGAACGTATGCAGCCCCACGGATATGTGCTTGCGTTGCCGCCCGGATGCACTGCCGTTATGTTCCTCGTGTCAACGATGAGCATTAAGTAAGAGCAACGTGTGGAGTTCCTAATCCGCATCACATGTTGGTCTTGCGCGGCGGTACGGTCTGCGGGGGCCGGGACGCCAACCACAAAACGGTGGGCCTCCGGGAGCACCGGCGATATAGCTAGGGAGAACATGAAGGCATTCAGTCGGGTGCTGGTCGCGTTAGTTGCAGCTATCGCGGCGTTGTTTACGAGCACGGGCGTTTCTCATGCGGGGCTGGATAATGAACTGAGCCTGGTTGATGGTCAGGATCGGACCCTGACCGTTCAGCAGTGGGACACCTTCCTCAATGGTGTGTTCCCGCTGGACCGCAACCGGCTGACCCGCGAGTGGTTCCATTCCGGCCGCGCCAAGTACACCGTCGCCGGCCCGGGTGCCGATGACTTCGAGGGCACCTTGGAGCTGGGCTACCAGATCGGCTTCCCCTGGTCGCTGGGTGTCGGGATCAACTTCTCGTACACGACCCCCAACATCCTGATCGACGATGGTGACATCACCGGCCCGCCCTTCGGCCTGGAGTCCGTCATCACCCCGAACCTGTTCCCGGGTGTGTCGATCAGCGCGGACCTGGGCAACGGCCCCGGCATCCAGGAAGTCGCCACCTTCTCGGTGGACGTCAAGGGTCCCGCCGGTGGTGTGGCGGTGTCCAACGCACACGGCACCGTGACCGGCGCGGCCGGTGGTGTGCTGCTGCGTCCGTTCGCCCGCCTCATCGCCTCGACCGGTGACAGCGTCACCACCTACGGCGAGCCCTGGAACATGAACTGAGCACATGAACGTCCAGTTCTAGGCCTCAACAAAGCAGCCCCTGGGAAATCCAGGGGCTGCTTTTGTGTTCGGGTGTCTACTTGTCGCGGTCGGCGCTCGTGTGCTTGGCGGTGTCGGGGCTCGGGCCGGTGCCGGGGCCGGTGACGTGCTTGCCGGTGTCGACGCTGCCGTTTTCGGCCAGCAGGTCGCGGATCTCGGTCAGGATGCTCAATTCGGTGTCCTGGGCCTGTTCCACCTCGCCGCGCTCGCGCAGCTTCTTGTACGGCAGGACGATCACGAAGTAGATCACCGCGGCGACGATCAGGAAGTTGATGAATGCCGACAGCACCGCGTTGAAGTCGACGAACTGTTCGGGGGTGCCGCCCAACGAGATCTTGAGGAAGCCGTATTGACGATCGCCGCCGGCGCCGATCCGGTCGACCAGCGGCTGAACGACCTTCTCGGTGAACGAGGTGACCAAGCCGGTGAAGGCGGCGCCGATGACCACAGCAACCGCAAGATCGATGACATTGCCGCGGGAGAGAAACTCTTTGAAGCCCTTCAACATGCGGGGACCCTTCCTGCAGTGTGGGTTGTTAAATGGGACAAGCAAACAGTAACGGAGTTGGCCGAACGGCTGGGTGATTGTGGGACAACAACTTCGACACGTGTGAACTGCCTTGTCTGGCAAGGGAAACCGAGTTCAGTGGATGGTCAGTGTCAGCGCCTGCACCAGGCTGGTGGCCGCCACTTCATTGGCCGGGCGGGCCGGTAGCGCTACCAGTGCCACCCGGTCGCTACCCACGCCCGCTCCGCGGGCCTTCTCCGAAACGAGCACCACTACGGCTCCTGCGGCCACCACGACCGGCCGGGCGGGGCCCTTGTCATCGGGATCGGCAGTCACCGTCAGCACATCGACGATGTCGCCGGGGCGGATCAGATCCAGCAACGCGGTGTCGTTGAGTTTCACCGGCACGATGCGGGCATCCGGGCCCGCTGCCGTTTCGGCCAACCGCGATCCGAGCAGCCGGACATCGGTGATCACCTCGCCGCGACGGGCCGGGGCAGTTAGTGTCGCGCCGATCATCGGTGTCACGTCACTCTGGGCGCCGTCGGGCACCGTGGCCGTGCTGTGCCGCTCCAGGCGTACGTCGGCGGCGGTCAACGCGACACCTGGGGACAAGTCGTGTGCTGCCACCGCGACCTCGGCGTAGTCGCCGTGCGGATCGGAGCGAAACGCGGCAATGGCCGCCAGAATCACCAGGCCGGCTGCCGCGGCGCGGCGCGCGGCCACGGTTCGGGTCCAATCAGGCCGGGCAGCAGTCAGCCGACGCCAGGGTGGCGGGTTGAGGGATTCGGCCATGGCGCCACGGTAAGCGCGCGGCGGCCGGGTGGGAACGGCGTCTTCGCCGCCCTGTGGATAACTCGGAGGCTAGCTGGAGGCGGCCGCGGCGGGGGCGGCGCTGGAGCTGCTCGACGAACTGTCCGAAGAACTGCTCGACGAAGAGGAGGACGACGAGTCCGAGGACGAGCTCTCCGAGCTCTTGGCCGGTGCGCCGTTGGACGAGCTCTTGCCCGACTCGCGGTTGTCGGTGCGGTAGAAGCCGCTGCCCTTGAACACCACGCCGACCGAACCGAAGAGCTTGCGCAGCTTGCCGGAGCACTTGGGGCAGGTGGTCAACGCATCGTCGCTGAAGGCCTGCACCGCGTCGAACCGATTGCCGCACTCAGTGCACGCGTAGGAATAGGTAGGCACGAAAACCCTCCGAGTTGGTCAAACTTGTTAGCACTCTACCGGCTCAAGTGCTAGAACCGCTACGTGGGCCATGTCATTCCCGCGGGCCGCAGGCGCCGGCGCACCGGAAGATTAGCGGTCCTGCTCGTGGTGGCGGTAATCCTGGTGGTACTGGCCGCGCTCGTGGTGGCCCGCATGCAGGCGGCGACGCCGGTCGACGGCTCCGCCGCGCACCCGGCACCGCCCCCGACGACAGGCTTGGCGCCGGCGCAGCGGACGCCCGGCTATGACCGGGCCCGCACGCTGTTGGCGGGGCTGCCGGTCAAGGGCTGGGACCGCGACACCGACTACGCCCGGTACCGCTTCGGTGAGGCCTGGAGCGACGACGTCAACGTCGAGTTCGGCCACAACGGCTGCAACACCCGCGACGACATCCTTCGCCGCGATCTGGCTCAACTGGCAGTCCGGCCTGGCACCTGCTACGCGGCCACCGGTGTCCTGCACGATCCCTACACCGGCGTCGAGATCGCGTTCACCCGCGGCCCCGATACCTCCGGCACGGTGCAGATCGACCATCTCGTATCCCTGTCGGACGCTTGGTACAAAGGCGCGCGCTCTTGGGACCCGCAGCGGCGCAAGGACTTCGCAAACGATCCGCGCAACCTGATCGCGGTCGGCGCGCAACCCAACTTCGACAAGGCCTTCCGTGACGCGGCCGGCTGGCTCCCGCCCAACGTGGCGTTTCGTTGTGAGTTCGTGGCGCGCCAGGTCGAGGTGAAAGCCGCCTATCAGCTGTGGGTCTCGGCGAAAGAGAAGCGCGCCATGGCGGCGGTGCTCGACAACTGCTAGGCGCGGCGGTAGCTCGGCGCGATCATCACCGGAACCGGCGAGCGGCGCAGGATCTTGCCCGCCGCCGAGCCGAGGAACACCTGGGCCGTCGGGGCGGCCGCACCCGAACCCAGCACCAGCATGTCTCCGGTGTCCCACCCGATGCTCTGCACCGCGGCATTCCAATCGTGACCCGCACCCACCACCACGTCGACGTCGGGAACGGCCATCCGGTCACGAATGGCCTTGAGCTGTTTGGTGATCTCGGCGATGGTCCGGCGGGACCACTGCTGCACCACCAACTCCTCGGCCGAGGTCTCGATGGTGCCGGCGAACGCCGCGGTGTTGCGGACCGTGAACGAGACGATGCGTAGCTTGGCCTGCCATGACGCCGCGAGCTCGGCGGTGGCCGGGATGAGGCCGTTGACGTCGGCCTCCCCGCCGTAGGCCGCGGTGAGCCGGGTGATGCGTCCGTCATTCTGGGCGTACCCGCGCGGCGCGAACGCGACCGGCACCCGGGCGGTGTGCACCAGACGTTCGGTGACGCTGCCCAGCGCGACCCGGCCGAGCATGCCCGACGAGGAGGAGCCGACGCACACCATGGTCGCCCGGTGGGCATCGGCAAGTTCGATCAAACCCGTTGGGATCGAGGTGGATTCGTGTACCACCGGCGTGACGTCGAGATCGATGGGCAGGACGGCGACCGCGCGTTGCAACGCCTGGGTGGCCTGCCCGCGAACGTAAGCCAGATACTCGCCCTCGACCATGTCGTCGCGTGCCGCCCATGACCGTTCCACCACTGCCGCGGCGATCACCTGCTCGCCGGTGGTGCGGGCGATCTGAATCGCCAGGTTCAGCGGTGCACTGCTGTGCCGGCTCGCGCTGAAGGCGGCGAGGATGGTCACGACGCGTGCTCCTGGGTACGGGCTCGCGACACCACATGGGTCACCGGGATCTGGTAGTCGGCGCGGGCGCGGTCGACGACCTCGAACCGGTGCCACACCGAATCCTCCGGCGGCAGAGTCGAAATCACGATCTGGTCGGGCCGGAACGCCTCGACGGCGTGAGCCAGTGCCCGTAGCGGACGATAGTCACCCAACTCGCCGTCGGCCTGTAACTGTTCGGAGCGCAGCGTGCTCAGCATCTGATCGAGGCGACGCTGGGCCGCGCGGGTAGTGGCTTCGGTGATGTCGAGCGGGCCGTGGGTGGCGGCCACCCCGGTGTCGATCGGACTGGCCGGCACCACCACCTGATAAAGGGCATCGCGGTCCGCGCCGATGCGGCGCAACTCGTCGAGCAGTTCGTTGGATTCGACGGTTTCGTTGGCCAGCACCAACACTCGATGCGGAGGGGCGGCCCCGGCCGCCGGGGCCACACCGGCCACCTCGGGCCGGTGCCCGATGAACCAACGGTTGGCCAGGAACAGCAGGATCACCACCACCCACGACGCCACGCTCAGTGTCAGGGCCTTCCGGTTGTCCCCGCCCTGCACGTACATCTGGATCAGGATGGCGAAGATGGCCGCGGCAGTGAGTATCGACAGCACCGGGAACAGCCACATCTTCACCTTGAGCTGGTCCGACGAGGTGCGGTAGCGCAGCACGATCTGCGAGATGCAGATGAGCAGGTAGACGAACAGGATCACCGCGCCACTGGAATTCAGCAGGAACGCGAAGATGGTGTCCGGCCAGAACGCCGCGGCGATCACGCACAGGAAGCCGATCACCGACGAGGTCAGGATCGCCGGGGCCGGGACCCCGCGCCGGGTCACCGCGACCAACTGCGGCGGTGCCTCGCGCCGGGCGGCCAGCACGAACAGCATGCGCGACGCGGTGTACATCCCGGAGTTCAGACAGCTCAGCACCGCGGTGAGGACCACCGCATTCATGATGTGGTCGGCGTAGGGGATACCCATCTCGGTGAACACCGAGACGAACGGCGACGCGACGTTGCCCGCGGCGTCCTTCTTGAAGTGGTCCCACGGCAGGATCGTCGTGATCAGGAATGACGAGCCGACGAAGAAGATCGCGATACGCATGATGACCGAGTTGGCGGCCTTGGCCACGGCCCGCTCCGGGTTCGCGGACTCGGCGGCGGCGATGGTGGCGATCTCCGCACCGACCATCGAGAAGATCACCGTCACCACGCCGACGGTGACAGCCATTGCGCCCATGGGGAAGAACCCGCCGTGCGAGGTCAGGTTCGAGAAGTCCATGTCCTTGTTCGGCCACAGCCCGAAGACGAAGAGCGCGCCCAAACCGATGAACGCCAGGATCGCCGCCACCTTGATGCCGGCGAACCAGTACTCGAACTCGCCGAAGGACGACACCGAGAACAGATTGGTGGCTGTCATCGCGACCAACAGGAGCAGTGCGGTCAGCCAGATAGGGACATCCACCCAGAATTGGATGATCTTGGCGCCCGCGATCGCTTCGAAGCCGACGACGATCACCCAGAAGTACCAGTAGAGCCAGCCGACCGAGAACCCCGCCCAGTTGCCCAGCGAGTTGCGCGCGTAATCGGCGAACGATCCGGTCGACGGATTGGCCACCGCCATCTCGGCCAGCATCCGCATCACCATGATGACCAAGACCCCGGCCAGCGCATAGGTGATGAACGATCCGGGTCCGGTAGCACCGATCACCACCCCGGAGCCGACGAACAGGCCGGCGCCGATCACGCCGCCGATGGCGATCATCGTCAACTGTCGCTGACTGAGTGCCTTCTTCAATGCGGGTGTTTCACCCATTTGCGTACCGACTCCTCCGTGGTATGTGACTCAGGTCACAAGCGGCCAGAAGGAAACGCTATGCCCGGTGACCGGTCGATGGAGCCGAAATTGGGCCGAAACTGTAGGAAACTCGGGCGGCCTGTTCAGACAGTTGTCGAATCGGGCCGGTACAGCCCGGCAAGCCGGGCCAGCCGCAGGCTCAGCATCAGTTCGAAACGGGTCTCGCCGTCGCTGAGGTCGCTGCCGACGGCCTCGGTCAGCTTCTCCAACCGGTAGTACAGCGTGGACCGGTGCAGATACATGGCCTCGGAAGTGCGCCGCACGTCGCCGCCGTTGGCCAGGTAGGTCTCGAGCGTGCGGAGGAGGTCGTCGCGCCCTGCTCGATCAGGCCGAGGATGCCGGGGTGCACCAGCTCGCCGAGCCGGTCCCGGTCGTAGGCCTGGCCCAGCAACGCCAGCGTGCGCCACGAACCGAGTGCGGACCAGTCGGCGACCTGGGTACTGCTCGCGCCGATACCCGCCAGCGTCAGCGCCAGGCCGGCGTGTCGAAACCCAACGGCTGCTTGCGTTATCGGCAGAGCGACGCCGGAGGCGCCGATGGCCGGGTGTGTCCCGTAGCTGGCCCGGACGGCACCGGCCACGGTTACGGCGGCTGCGGCGGACCCGGCGCGCGACACCGCGATGATCGTGGTCGGCGATCCGGCGAGGGTGTACCACCGGTGCGTTCGGTCGGTGGCCGTCAACCGCAGGCGCAGCGCCATAGTCCGATCGGCCGGATTGCCCGCGCCGTCGAGGTCGGGCTCGAACCGGAAAATCTGGACCACGTCGTCCGGCTCGACCATCGCCCTGGCGTGCAGCTCACGGACGACCGCCTGGGCGTGCGCAGGTTCCTCGGCGGCGAGCAACCGCATCAAAAGGCCCTGCTGCGCAGACTCTTCGGCGCGCAGTGCCGCGTTGCGGCGGTCGAGGATGGCCAGCAGGTCGGCGCCGGCTCGCTCGGCCAGCCGCTGGCCGTCCTCGGACAATGAGCCCTCAGGGGCGATGATCCACAGGTAGCCGAATCGCTCGGACGCCGAGCGCACCGGCACGCAGAACCGCGGCATCAAGTTGTATTGCGGAAATGCCGGGATCCACATCGCCGAGTCGGCCGAACCGATTCCGAATTCGAACAGCGCCGCTTTGACCTCGGCGCGGGTCTCGCGTTGCAGCACACTGTGGACCCGCACGTCGTCGAGTTCGCCGAGTTGACGGCTGTGCGTGATCGGGGTCAGCTCCTCGTCGTCCAGGAGCACTGCCCGATCCAGGGTCTGGGCCAGGACGTCGACGATCAGCTGCATGCGGACACTGAAGTCGGCGCTCACCGGATCGGACACCCTGAAGATTCTGGACCGCTCAGCTGTGCAACGTCACCATTCCGCCCGACGGCGTCAGCGCGTGCGTCATCCGCACGTCGTGCGGGTCGGCGGGCAACGCGTCGACCAATTCGTCGTCCCGCACCACCGCGACCAGTCGCGCATGTGGTGAGGCGTAGATCAGGCTGCGGTCGTAGAAGCCGGCGCCCCGGCCCAGCCGGTTGCCGTGGCGGTCGACGGCCAGCGCGGGCACCAGCACCACCGCGGCGTCGGCGATCGATCCGGCGGGCAACCACGGCGGCGCGGGCTCGCGCAGGCCGAACTCGGCTGCCACCAACGCGCCGGGCACATACTCACCCCACTGCATCGGCATTCCCCGGCCGTCCCCATCGTTGCGGGCAACCGGAAGCAGTACGCGCACACCGAGTTCCGACAGGGTGTCCAGCATGGCCGCAGACCCCGGTTCGGCGCCGACCGGAACGTAGGCGCACACCGTTTGCCCGGGACGGACCAGAGCGGGCAGCCAGTGGCAAATTGCCTGCGCCTCGCGGTCGCGGCAGTCGTCTGCCACGGCCCGTCTTGCACGGAGAACGCCGGCTCGCAACTCGGTCTTGGTCGGCGGGGTCACGCCCTCCACCATTTCAGATCGGACGTTAGTGTGTGAACGATGAGCACCTCTCCCAAGGCGCCTGAAGTGCCGATTCCCTACACGGCCGTGGTCCCCGCGGCCGGTCTGGGCACGCGCTTCCTGCCCGCGACCAAGACGGTCCCGAAGGAATTGCTGCCTGTGGTCGACACCCCCGGCATCGAGCTGGTCGCGGCCGAGGCGGCCGAGGCCGGCGCCGAGCGGCTGATCATCATCACCTCCGAGGGCAAAGACGGTGTCGTCGCGCACTTCGTCGAGGACCTGGTGCTTGAGGGCACGCTGGAGGCCCGCGGCAAGAAGACCATGCTGGAAAAGGTGCGGCGTGCTCCCGCGCTGATCAAGGTCGAGTCGGTGGTGCAGGCGGAGCCGCTGGGGCTCGGTCATGCCATCGGTTGCGTCGAGAGTGCGTTGACGCCCGACGAGGACGCGATCGCGGTGCTGCTGCCCGACGATCTGGTGTTGCCGGCGGGCGTGTTGGAGACCATGTCGAAGGTGCGGGCCAAACGCGGCGGCACGGTGCTGTGCGCCATCGAGGTCCCCGAAGACAAGATCAGCGCCTACGGCGTCTTCGACGTCGAGACGGTGCCCGATGCGGCCAACCCGAACGTGCTGCGCGTCAAGGGCATGGTGGAAAAGCCGAAGTCCGAAGACGCGCCGTCGCCGTACGCCGCGGCCGGCCGTTACCTTCTGGACCGGGCGATCTTCGATGCGCTACGTCGGGTTTCGCGTGGTGTGGGCGGGGAGATCCAGCTGACCGACGCCATCGCGCTGCTGATCGAAGAGGGTCATCCGGTGCACGTGGTCGTGCACCGCGGAGCCCGACACGACCTGGGAAATCCCGGCGGCTACCTGAAGGCTGCGGTTGACTTTGCGTTGGAACGTGACGACTACGGCCCCGAATTGCGGAGCTGGTTGGTCGAACGGTTGGGTCTGGCCGGACAGGAGGGCTAGCAACGCGTCGGGCCCTACGCCGCGCGTTGTCCGGCAGTCGGGGCCCGTAGATAGGAAGGCGTGTTGTGCGTTCGGTCGAGGAACAGCAGGCTCGGGTAGCGGCTGCCGCGGTGGCGCCCCGGCCGGTGCGAGTGGCCATCGCCGAGTCACAAGGTCTGATGTGTGCCGAAGAGGTCGTGACCGAACGGCCCATGCCGGGATTCGATCAGGCCGCGATCGACGGCTATGCGGTCCGCAGCGTGGACGTGTTGTCGGTGGGCGACGGTGCCGGTGAGATCAGCCTGCCGGTGATGGGCTCGATCGAGGCGGGGGCGCGGACCCCGAGCCGTTTGCAGCCCCGCCAGGCTGCCCGCGTGCAGACCGGTGCACCGATGCCGACGCTTGCCGACGCGGTGCTCCCGTTGCGGTGGACCGACGGTGGCGAGAGCCGGGTCAAGATCCTGCGCAGCGTGCGTTCGGGCGCCTACGTCCGACGCACCGGAGACGACGTGCAACCCGGTGATGTCGCGGTGCGCGCCGGCACCATCATCGGTCCGGCCCAGGTGGGTCTGTTGGCCGCGGTCGGACGGGACCGGGTGCTGGTGCACCCGCGGCCCAGGCTGTCGGTGATGTGCGTGGGCGGCGAGCTCGTCGATGTTTCCCGCTCGCCCGGAACCGGGCAGGTGTACGACGTGAACTCCTATGCCCTGGCAGCGGCGGGCCGGGATGCGGGCGCGGAGGTCAACCGTGTCGGCATCATCAGCACCGACCCGCGGGAACTCCGGGAAACCGTTGAGGGCCAAGTCAATCGCAACGAGATCGTGGTGATCGCCGGAGCGGTGGGTGGGGCCGCTGCCGAATCGGTGCGCGCCGTGCTCACCGAACTCGGCGAGATGGAGGTGTCCCGGATCGCGATGCACCCCGGTTCGGTGCAGGGCTTCGGGCAGCTCGGCCGGGACCGCGTTCCGGTCTTCCTGCTGCCCGCCAACCCGGTCAGCGCGCTGGTGGTGTTCGAGGTGATGGTCCGCCCGCTGATCCGGCTGTCGTTGGGCAAGCGTCAGCCCATGCGGCGCGTGGTGCAGGCCCGCACGCTGGCACCGATCAGCTCGGTGGCCGGGCGCACGGGATACCTACGCGGGCAGTTGATGCGGGACCAGGACACCGGCGAGTACCTGGTGCAGGCATTGGGCGGGGCGCCCGGGGCGTCGACGCATCTGCTGGCCACACTCGCCGAGGCGAACTGTCTCGTGGTGATTCCGAGCGAGGTCGACGAGGTCCGCACCGGCGAAACCGTGGATGTGGCATTCCTGGCCCAGCGCGGCTGATAAGACTTCATTCGATGAATGACGGTGTGACGAATCGACTGTGCGGATGAGCCTGCTGCGGTCCAGTGCCTTTCACCCGGGTTGGCCCGGTCCGATCGGTCCGCTGCGGGTGCAGGCGGGTGTGGTGCGGCTACGTCCGGTGCGGCTGCGCGACGCCGCGGTGTGGAGCCGGATCCGGCTGGCCGACCAGGCCCACCTGGAGCCCTGGGAGCCGGTGAGCGGCGTGGATTGGCATGTTCGCCACGGTGTTTCGTCGTGGCCGGCAATCTGCTCGGGTTTGCGCAGTGAGGCCCGGCGCGGGCGGATGCTGCCGTATGTGATCGAGCTCGATGGGGAGTTCGCCGGCCAGCTCACGATCGGCAATGTCACCCACGGCGCGCTGCGATCAGCCTGGATCGGTTACTGGGTGGCCAGTGACAAGACCGGCGGCGGGGTGGCGACCGGAGCGCTGGCGCTGGGGCTCGACCACTGCTTCACCGGGGTGCAGTTGCACCGGGTTGAGGCCACGGTGCGGCCCGAGAACGCCGCGAGCCGGGCTGTGCTGGCCCGGGTGGGGTTCCGCGAGGAGGGCCTGTTGCGTCGCTATCTGGAGGTCGACGGCGCCTGGCGGGACCACCTTCTGGTGGCGGTCACGTTGGAGGAGCTGAAACATTCGGCGTCTCAAGCCCTGGTGTCGGCCGGTCGGGCCAGTTGGTGCTGAGCCGGCCGGGTAGGTCCGGGTTGCGGCGCGCCGTGTCGAAACTGCATCCAGGGTCGTGATTTCGCCGGATTCACAGCCCCGGAAGCCATCTCAGCGAAATGGGGATCGCCGACTGTTACCAATGTGACACGTGTGACTAGTGGTGCTTGTATCGAATGAATTACAGGTGTGTAATTGTGTCGGCGCGCCACCCATGGATGCGCTGGTCACAGACCTAGCCTGAAGGGGAAAGGAGCAGGCGTCATGCCAAGCATCCCCCAGTCACTGCTGTGGATTTCCCTTGTCGTTCTCTGGCTTTTCGTTTTGGTCCCGATGTTGATCAGCAAGCGCGACTCGGTGCGTCGCACCAGTGACGTCGCCCTGGCGACGCGAGTTCTCAACAGTGGCCGCAACGCACAGCGCTTACGACGCGGCCCGGCCGCCGGGCATCACAGCGATCCGCACTGGAAACACACGGCCGACCACCTCGACGAGAACCTCGATGACGACTTCGAGGAAGACGAAGAGCCGGCCGAAGTGCGCGTGCACGCCACCGTGCAGCGCACCGTGGTGGTGGCCGCCGTGAGCGTCGAGACCCCCGAACCCGATTATCTGGATGTCGACGTCGTCGACGAGGATTCCGGCGCACTGCCGGTCGGTGCGATGGCCGAGGCTGCCGAACCCGCGGAAGCCGCCGAGCCCGAACTCGAGTTGGAATTCGAGACGCAGCCTGAAGCGGAAGCCGAGCCGGAGCCCGTAGCCGAAGCGGAGCCCGAGCCCGTCGCGGTCGAGGAGCCTGTCGAGGAGTTCGACGCTGTCGAATCCGAGGCCCAAACCGAGCGCATCGCAGTGGATCTCGATGAGGGTGAGGCTCCCCAGGATCGCGAGCACGTCCAGGAGGACGAGGATTCGGCGGATCTCGCCGACGAGTACGAGTACGTCGACGATACGTCGGGCCTGGAACCCGAGGCCGAGGACGAACCGGTCGACGAGGAATCGGCCGAGACGCCCGCCGCATCGCTGAGTGCGCCCCGGCAGCGCCGGTTCGAGTCCAAGACCGCCGCGGAGGTCAGTGCGCGCAAGTTCCGGTTCCGCAAGCGCGTGCTCGCGGTGCTGGCCGCCACGATGCTGTTCTCGGCGGGTGCTGCCTTCCTGGTGACGCCGTCGGCCTGGTGGGTGTGTGGCGGTGCCGGCACGGTGACCGTGCTGTACCTGGCCTATCTGCGCCGTCAGACCCGTATCGAGGAGCAGCTGCGGCGTCGTCGTGCGCAACGGATGGCGCGGTCCCGGCTGGGCGTGGAGAGCACCGACGACCACAAGCTCGACGTGGTGCCGGCGCGGCTGCGTAGGCCCGGCGCGGTGGTGCTCGACATCGACGACGAGGATCCGATCTTCGAGCACCTGGCCTACGCGTCGTATGGGGCGATGTCGCGCGAATACGATCTACCGCGGGCTTCCGGGCAGTAGGCCGGCCGGTTTCCGGTTCCGGGCCGACGGCTGGTAGCCTTTCGTTCCGGTATCAGGGGCTATAGCGCAGTTGGTAGCGCGTCTCGTTCGCATCGAGAAGGTCAGGGGTTCGATTCCCCTTAGCTCCACTCTCAAATGGCAGGTCAGGCAACTGATCTGCCATTTCTGGTTTGTGGACGCAGTTCCTTCAACCCCTTCGCCTGGTCGCTCGGTGCTGAGGTCAAAGTCTTTCTCGAACACCCCCGCGTACGTGTCCCAGCGGCACTTCAAGACCAATCCAGCCTGATCGACAGCGTCCCGGCCTACTAAACGGACATGCTGTAGAAGATCGTATGATCTAGGTGTCTGTTGGCTTGCCTGAGCTGGGTGAATGATCCCGATCGTTGACGTTCAGATGGTACTGGTCATACGGTTGTGGAGAATATGTCGGTTGGGGTCCGATGTGGGCCTTGCGGGAAGGCAGGGAATGCCGATGAACGTCAACAGCGTGGCTCCCAACGTCTTCGAAGCGAGGCTCCCAACCCTGAGCTACGGACTCGACGCCACTCCGCACGACATCCTCGACGATGTCCGACGGGCACAGGCACGTGCGCCTATCGCGATCGGGCCCCTCGGCCCGGAAATCCTGTCCTACGAACTGGCTCGCGACATACTGCGTGACAACAGATTCCGCCTCCCGCCCGGCATCACTCTGGCGGCCCAGGGCATCACATCCGGTCCGTTGTTCGACAAGATGATGGGCAGCCTCCTGGGCTTGGACGGTGCACCCCATGTGCGGTTACGCAAGCTGGTTTCCAAAGCCTTCACTCCTCGCGCGACGTCACGCCTCCAAGACACGATCCACGAAGTGGTGAATGAGCTGATCGATCGAGTGGTGGACGCCGGGCAGTGCGACGTCGTGACCGATATCGCGCGTCCCTACCCCACGCCGATCATGTGCGCGCTGCTCGGTGCGCCTCGCGCAGATTGGCAGTTGTTCGCGGACTGGACTGAGGAGGTTTTCAAAGCCCTCAACTTTCAGCCGGACGCCAACTTCGACGAGTCCGCGATCATGCGTGCCTGGGGCGAACTCGACGACTACGTCGACGGCATGGTTGCCGCCCGCCGGGACAATCTGACCGATGATCTGCTGTCCGAGCTCATTCGCGCTGAAAGCGACGGCGACCGGCTGAATCTCGACGAGCTCCGCATGCTGGTGGCCGGCTTCTTGATGGCGGGAACAGACACGACGCGAAACCAGCTGGCGGCATCGGTTCAGGTGCTCTGCGAGCACCCGGACCAATGGGCGAAGCTGCGCGACCATCCGGAACTTGCGATGCAGGCGGTCGAGGAGAGCATGCGCCACTCGCCAGCGGCTTGTATCGTGCCGCGCGCGGCCGTCGAAGATGTCGAGTTCGGTGGCTATCTGTTCCCGGCGGGCACCTTCGTGCTCGCGAACACCTTTGCGGCCAATCGAGATCCGGCCATCTATGACGATGCTGACCGCTTCGACATCGCGCGCAACGGTGTTCCCGCGATTCTGACGTTCGGCGGTGGCGCGCACTACTGCCTGGGAGCGAACCTCGCGCGTCGGGAACTGGCGGAAGCACTCACCGTCCTCACCCGTCGACTTCCCGCCACCCATCGTGTCGGGCCGGCACCGTGGAAGTCCCTGTTGGGAATGACCGGTCCCACAACTCTTCCGATCGAATTCACGAGTGACCGGCTGGTGGCCGCGGATGCGTAGTCGCGGCTGGGCGGGTTCGACGCCCTCATCGGACGAGGAAGCCATTTCACGCATCCTGACTGCGGTAGATGAGGAGATTGCGGAGCGTGGAGCCGGGATACGCCTTGCCGACGTGGCCCGCAGACTCGGTGTCACCCGCCAGACGGTGTACCGCTATTTTCCCAATGCCGACGCGTTGCTCATCGCCAGCGCAATGCGTGCCGTCAACGGATTCATCGACCAAGTCGCGGATCAGGTCAGCGGCGTCAACGACCCGGTCACTGCAGTGGTCGAAAGCGTTTCATTTGGAATCGAGACCCTCTCCGGTGATCCGCAGCTGGAGAATCTGCTGAGTCGACGAGACAACGGCGCGGCAGTGACCTCGCTGACCTCCGATACGGCAATCGCGTTCTGCTTGTCCGTTTTCCATCGCTTCGATGTCGATTGGACGCTGCACGGATTCGACGACGA
This sequence comes from Mycolicibacterium arcueilense, assembly GCF_058536225.1. Classification (NCBI taxonomy): domain Bacteria; kingdom Bacillati; phylum Actinomycetota; class Actinomycetes; order Mycobacteriales; family Mycobacteriaceae; genus Mycobacterium; species Mycolicibacterium arcueilense. Next base: position 156,152 of record NZ_JBZTYL010000011.1, on the reverse strand, counting down.
CGCTCTCCGCGAACTTGCCGAGATGACTCTGCGCACAGTGCAATCCATGCTGACAGATCCCGGTCAGGTGCCGCGCGGGGGAGTTGCATTGCGCCGCTTCGTTGCTCGCTGGCTGGGCCCGGCAATCCTCTATCCACGATGGATGTCGCTGCCGATCTACGCACACGAGCGTTAGCGCCGCACCCGCGCCCGCAGGTCGATCGGCAGATCGTCGGCCGGCATCGGCCCGGTGCCCCAGGTCAGCTGGGGTCGGTAGTCGTCAGGCACGCTCCACTCGAAGCGACGCAGCATCTGATGCATGGTGGTCTTGACGGTCATGTCGGCGAACTGCTGGCCGATGCACTTGTGTGCCCCGCCGCCGAAAGGCGCGAACACGTAGCGGCTCACTGCGGATCGGGATGCGGCGTTGTTCACGAACCGCTCCGGATTGAAGGTGTCCGGATCGGGCCACCAGTCGGAAAGCCGCATGGAGGCATAGACATTGATGGCCACCTGCGTTTTGCGTGGGACGAAGTGTCCGAGGATCTCGGTGTCGCGAACCGTTTGGCGGAATAGTGCGCCGGCCGGCGCGTACATCCGGAGGATCTCCTTGAAGGCGGCGTCGAGCAGGGGATAGGCGTCGAGGTCGAGAACGGTCGGGGTGTCGTTCGGGTTACCGAGGGCCTCTTCGCGAAGCGCGTCCTGCCAATGCCGGTTTCGGCCCAGTTCGTAGGTCAACATGGACAGCGCGATGGCAGTGGTGTCGTGTGCGGCCATCAGCAGGAAGATCATATGGTTCACGATGTCGGCCTGGGTGAACCGGGCGCCGTCCTCGTCCTCGCTGCGGCACAACATCGAGAACAGGTCGGTGCCGTCGCCGCGCTGGCGGTCGGGAACCTGCGCGGCGAAGTAGCGCTCGAGCCGCTCCCTGGCGCGTAGCCCCCTGGCCCACACACCGCCGGGCACGTCCGCCCGCACCAGTGCCTGCCCGCCGCGGACCGTGTCGTGGAAATCGGCCGACAACTGGTCGGATTCGGGACCGAGGTGCGTGCCGACGAACACCTCCGCGGCCTGTTCGAGCAGAAGGTGCTTGATGGACGGGTAGAACGGAAAGTTCTGTGTCGAGGGCCAATTGCGAAGCGTGCGATCGATACTGGGCCGCATCAGTTCCAGGTAGCCGTCCAACGCACTGCGGGTGAAGGCCTGCTGCATGATGCGGCGGTGGTCGCGGTGCTCGTCGAAGTCGAGCAACATGATTCCGCGGTGGAAGAACGGTCCGATGACCGGCGCCCAGCCGCGGGTGCTGGAGAACACCTTGTCTCGGTTGACCCATGCGGTTTCCAAGGCGTCAGGGCCCATGAGGCCGACGACGCGAAATCCGACACCGCCGGCCCACGACACCGGCCCATAGCGCTCGTACCGGTCGCGCGCGAAGGACAGTGGGTCAGCCAGCGTGCTCAACACATGGCCGAGGAACGGGAAGCCGTAGTTGCCCATCACCGGCTTGAGGTTCGACCCGGGCGGTGGCGTGGCCAGTGGGCGGTCACCGCTCGGAAATCGTGAGGTGACGGCCGCGCCGAAGGCTTGGACGCGGTGCTTGTTCACCGGGGAGGTGAGGCAGGTGGCCAAGGTCGTCATCGGTTGATCCGATTCAGATAGTCGCGACGACGGCCTTCGTCGAAATGGCCGGGCGGCTCGTTTCGGGTGGCGAGTCGTTTGAGCAGTTGCATCACCGGTTCGGGGGTGGCTTCTTCCAGTAGTCCGAACGGCGACAACCATTTCGGGACGGTGACCTCGCGTCCCGGGCTTCGTGCGCTGTCGGCGATGACGGTTCCGATCTGCTCGGGCCGGCGGGTGGGTAGAAGATCGAGCGTGACCCCTGCGGTCAGGTCGGTGTGGACTGCGGTAGGCATGACCGTAGTGATGGTGACGTCGGTGTGGGCGATTTCGGCGCGGACGGCCCGCGACAATGCCGCTACCGCGTACTTCGTCGCGCAGTACACCGACATTCCGGGAGTCGTCACCTTGGCCGCCATCGACGCGACGTTCACGATGTGGCCGTGATTGCGGTCGAGCATGCCGGGAAGGAATTCGTGCATGCCGTTGACGACGCCGGTCAGATTGACGGCGATCTCTCGGTGGTATGCCAGGAGTTTCTGTTCCACGAAGGGGCCCATGTGCTGAATGCCGGCATTGTTCACCAACATCGCCACCGGTCCGTCAGCGGATGCCGTGCGGTGAAACGCCGCCACACTTTTCTCGTCGGTGACGTCGAGATGTGCGGCGTTGGCACCGATCTCGTGCGCAGTGCGGGCGGCCTCGTCGGCGTCGACGTCACCTATCCACACCGTTGAACCCCGCTGAACGAGAGCTTCCGCGGTGGCGCGGCCGATGCCGCGGGCACCTCCGGTGACGCACGCGACGGCTCCGGCGAGGTCGATCATCGACCTGCACTTTCGTCGGTGAACTCGCGCAGCGCGAAGTACGCGATGAGGCGAATTTCGCCGCTGGACATTTTCAGCAGGGCTCGCCCGAGGTAGAGGCCGGGTAGCAGCTCCACGACTTCGTCGCGGGTCCGCTTGATCGGGAACGTGCGAACGCTCGGGTTGCGAAACTCAGCCGGGCTGTAGTCCAGCGCACGCACTTTGAGGTACGGCGGGATGGCTGCGGTGTCGATGCCGTGGGTGAATTCGAATCCCACCATCTCGGCTCCGGCCCGGCGGAGTCCGCGATACAGGGGTGCGATGACCCGCATGGCGTACTTGGCCAACGGGGAAAGGCGGTTGAAACCCGTGTCGGTGTCGAAGGTCTTTCCGCGCCAGGTCGGGTCGATCTTCAATAGCGGATTGGCCAGATAGGCCTCGGGGATGCCGAACAGGCTGCCGACGATCAGCCCTTCCAACGCTCCGTGGGGTCCTTCGGGTGTCTGCCCGCGTTCGAAAAGTGCGGCGAGCTGGTCGCGGCGCCCTGACCTGCCGAGGGTCTGCAGGTAGTCCCAGCCCTGGTGGCGCGCCAGCACGGGTGAGGTCAGTGACAACTCTCGTAGGTCGTCCAAGACCGACACCTTGGTCAGGTCCGTTGTGCGGTCGGCGCCGTGCGCCTGGGTTTCTGCGGTGGCCATGGGCGCCTCTCTCGACTATCTGGTACGGAATCGTGCCTAATATCTGGTACGGAACCGTGCCAGAATGTCGGAGTGGTGTCAACGACCAATCGCGCATACGGCGGTCAATCGGCCGATGATCGGCGCCGGCAACGGCGCGGGCGCCTGCTGGATGCAGCGATGGACCTGATGGCGCAAAACGACTGGCGGGGCGTGACGGTCGAGAAGATTTGTGCCGCAGCCGGTCTCAACAAGCGGTACTTCTACGAGAGCTTCACCGATATCGACGGCTTGTCGGCTGCGGTCGTCGACGACATCGCCGACGAGGTGCGCAGCGCCACGGTGGCAGCAGCGGACGCGGCCGCGGAACAGCCACTGGAGGTCCAGGCCCTGGCGAGCGTGACTGCCGCAGTGCGGGCACTCGTGGACGACCCGCGTCGCGCCCGTGTCCTACTCGGGGGTGTCGCGGCGTCTCCCGAGCTCGATGCGCACCGCACGACGGTCATGCACCGGCTCACCGATGTGCTCATCGACCACGGCCGCACCGTGCACGGCGTCGAGTTGGAGAAGGACCCATTGGCCAAGGTGGCACCGGCGTTCATCGTCGGCGGTACCGCCGACGCCATCCTTGAATTCGTCAACGGGGGCGTCGATCTGTCCCTCGACGACTTCATCGCCCAGCTCGCGACGCTCTGGCTGATCACCGGGAACGGAGCGGCGCAGGTGGCACGTGGCCGGATTTCTCCGGCGTAGTGCCCCGGCGGAGTCACTTCACGTGCTTGTCGAACCATTCGATCGGAACCTCGGGGTGCACGCCGAAGTAGTTATAGCCGTCGAATCGGCGGTCGGTTCCGGTGATCCAGTGCAGGGCCTTCTCCTCGACGGGGATGGCGTCGAAGATGTCCTGCACATCCTGTGGTCGTGTCATGGTGTCATCGTGAACCTGGGCCACCAGCGTCGGCACCGTCACGGCCTTCACGTGCTCCAGAGGTGACTGCTCGGCCAGATGGAACCCGGTGCGCTCGTGGACGGCCCTGTCGAACTTCGCGTAACCGTCCTCCATGCCGATGCCCTTGACGAACTCCTCCACGATGTAGTTACCGGATACAGGCTGCAGCATGACCATGGCCTGGATCTCGGAGAACTCTTCCGGGTGCTTCGACCACGCGACGGCGGTGGAATCCGCACCGAGGCACACCGACAGCAGCATCTTCTTCATGCCCTTCGTATCGGGCCTGGCTGCGGCGTAGCGCAACGATCCGATGACGTCGCGGTACTCGGTCAGGCCGATACTGGCGATGCCGCCGTTTCCCTGCCCGCTCATCCCGTGGTTGCGGATGTCGTAGGCCAGGACGTTGTAGCCCGCGTCGTGCAGGGCCTTGTACTCCGGCAGGAAGCTCACCTCGAAACCGCCCAGGCCGCCGAACTCGGGCAGGTGACCCGGGTAGCCGTACCGATTTCCGGGCAGGAAGTGGTTGTGGATGATCAGCCGGTCCGAATCCGCGGGGATGAACCAGCCCTCAAGCGGCACACCGTCCATCGACGGGAACACCACATCCTCGTACTGCAGGCCCACCTCGTCGGGGCGACGTAACACGGGTGCGCGACGGCCGGCCGTCGTACCGGTGGTCCACAACTCGACGAATCCGTCGAATGCTTCCTGTGCGGCGTTGTTGTCGGGCATCTCGGGACCTCGTTTCCGTTGGACGAATCTGTCTGTATCCCGACGCTATGGGCTTGTTGAAGCACTAGGGGAGACGCTGCCTATAGGGGGTATTGGCAACCCCTCCCTACGTCCACCGACTTTCCCTACTGTTGGGGTGTGGACATCGCAAAGGACAGCCGTTCCTGATGACCCGGCGCGCCAAGATCGCACCCGAGCAGGTCGGGCTGGCCCCTGGTGTGCGACGCCGGGTCGCCGGCCTGCGGCGTGAGGAGACCGCGCAACTCGCCGGGGTGAGTACCGAGTACTACACCCAGATTGAGCGCGGCAATGTCGCCGGCGTATCCGATGAAGTGCTGCAGGCGATCAGCAGGGCTTTGCGCCTCTCCGATGACGAGACGGTTCACTTCTTCGACCTCGTCCGCGCCGCCGCGGGCACGCGCACACCGACGCGGAACAAGCGCGCTGCGGTCAAGAAGCTGCCCGAGGGCGTTCAGGCTCTGATGGACGGTATGGCACGCTCCCCGGCCATCGTGATGGACGGAAATCTCGACATCCTGGCCGCGAACCCGCTGGGGCAACTGCTGTATTCACCCCTGTATGACAGGGCGGTCGGGCGACCCAATTTCGCCCGGTTCATTTTCCTCGATTCGTCTGCTGCACAGGTGTTCCCGGAATGGGAGCGCAGCGCGGACGAAGCGGTTGCCTTGTTGCAGGCCGAGGCTGCCCGGGATCCCCACTCGGCGGCCATCACGCAGATAGTCGGAGAACTCGCCACCCAGAGCATCGAGTTCCGCACCCGCTGGGCGGCCCACAATGTGACCGCCCACCGGCATGGCGTCAAGAAGTTCGGACATCCCGAGTTCGGTGATCTCACGCTCACCTACAACGTTTTCGACGTTGCGGCGGCGCCGGGGCTGTCGCTCGTCGGCTACACCGCGGAGCCGAATACGCCGTCCGCGCAAGCGCTGAGCATCATGGCGAGTTGGAGCGCGCCTAGCCCGACGCGAAAGTGACATCGGTGAGTTCTTCCGACACCGTCCATAGCCGGGACGCGGCATCGTTGTCGCGCAGCGGTTTCCAGAGCTTCTGTTCACCGGGAGGGCCGCCGACGTGGCCCGGCCATTGGGGTCCGTAGAACGCGCTGTCCTTGGCGTCTGGCGAAGCGGCGGCCATCAGTGCGGGCAGTTGCGCGCTGTCCACGGTCCCCACGATGAGACCTCGGGCGGAGAGCCTGCGGATCAGTCGCACCCCCAAGGTGTCCTTGGCGCGCCCGACTTCCGGGCGCGCCGCCAGCAGGTTGGTCGGTGCGACACCGGGATGAGCGATATTGCTGGTGATCCCCCAGCCCGCGGCAATGCTGCGACGGCTGAGCTCAAGTCCGAACAACCCGACCGCGATCTTGGACTGCCGGTAGGCCGCCATGCCGTCGTAGGAATGATCCCAATTCAGGTCATCCCAGTTGATGGCGCCGCTGCGGGCGGCGACGCTGGTCTGGGACGTCACCCGGGCGCGCCCGGCTCTGAGTAGAGGCAAGAGGTGGGCGGTGAGGGCGAAGTGCCCCAGATGGTTCGTGCCGAACTGCAATTCGAATCCGTCGGCGGTGGACTGCCGGTCAGGCGGGGTCATCACGCCGGCGTTGTTGACGAGCACGTGGATTGGAGCGCCCTCCGCGCACAGTTTGCGACCGAGTACGCCCACCGAGGCCAAGGAGGACAGGTCGAGGTCCTCCAGCGACAGTTTCGCCTGCGGATACTGCGTGCGGATCGTGGCGACGGCGGCCTCGCCCTTGCGGGTATTCCGGACCGGCATGATCACCTCGGCACCCGCAGCGGCGAGTCGTGCTGCGATTCCGAGGCCGATGCCGTCGCTCGCACCGGTCACCACGGCTCGCTTTCCGGACAGGTCGTCGATCGTGATGTCGTAATCGATTGGCATGTGCTCGAGAGTGCCCACCGGACTCCGTCGTATCCACGGTCTGACGATCCGTGGTTAGGCGATCGGGTTCGGGGAGAAAATGGCAGCCATGATCGATCGAGCGGCACTGGCGGAGTTCCTCGTCCGCCGGCGTGGGGCGTTGCAGCCGGAGGACGTCGGACTCCCGCGTGGACAACGCCGCCGTACGCAGGGGTTGCGCCGGGAGGAAGTTGCCGGGCTGTGTCACATGTCGACGGACTACTACTCGCGCCTGGAACAGGAACGCGGCCCACAGCCCTCGGAGCAGATGATCGCCTCGATAGCGCAAGGACTGCACCTGTCCCTAGACGAGCGCGACCACCTCTTCCGCCTCGCCGGACATCAACCGCCGGTCCGTGGGTCGAGCAGCGATCACATCAGCCCGGGGATGCTGCGGATCTTCGACCGGCTCACCGACACGCCCGCCGAGATCGTCACCGAACTGGGGGAGACGCTGCGGCAGACGCCGCTCGGTATCGCTCTGGTCGGCGACCTGTGCCGATATGCCGGCCCGGCGCGCAGCATCGGGTACCGGTGGTTCACCGATCCGTCCGCGCGCGACATCTACCCGCGCGAAGACCATGAGTTCTACTCGCGGATGTATGTCTCCGGGCTCAGAGGAGTGCTTGCGCTGCGGGGGCCGGGGTCCGCGGCGGCTCGATTCGCCGAGTTGCTGACCGCGCAGAGCGAGGAGTTCCGGGTTCTCTGGGATCAGCACGAGGTGGGTATCAGACCGCGAGAAGTCAAGCGCTATCGGCATCCTGACGTCGGGAGCCTTGAGCTCAACTGCCAGATCCTGCTGGACCCCGATCAGTCCCACACACTCCTGGTCTACACCGCTGCGCCGGGCAGCGAGAGTTACGAGAAGCTACAGGTGCTCTCGGTGATCGGCGCGCCGTCTGTGTGATTCGTCCACACAGTCGAGTACTCGACCCGCCCTGGTTAGGATGGGCTCGTGGAGGATCAGCCTGCGGGTTCCAGTCGCGTGGAGCGCCGTCGTGACCGGCGCAAGGCCGAGATCGTCAAGACCGCCACCCGGATCCTCACCGAATCCGGCTACCAGGGCATGAGCCTGGAAGATGTCGCCGAGCAGACCGACATCGCCAAGGCCACGCTCTACCACTACTTTTCGTCCAAGGACGCGCTGGTGGCCGCAGCACTGGAGACCCTGACCCAGGAAGTGCTGCAGCGGTTGGCTGCGCGCGAAGAGGCCCTCGGGGAAGTCGGTGCCCGCGAGCACCTGGCGGCTGTGATCGATGAACAGATCCGCATCCTCACCGAGACGGCGCCCGAGGTGGCCGCGGTGTTCTCCTGGCCGCGAGGCTGGCCGGAGGTCTTCGAGGAGCCGATGAAAGACATGCGGCGCCGCCACGACGCGGTGTTCCGCCGGGTGGTGGAACGCGGCGTGTCCGACGGTGAATTCACTTGTCCCGACGTCAATGTCGCTCTGCAGTGCCTGCACGGCGTCCTGAATCAATCCTCGGTGTGGATCGGACCGGGCCTGCACGACGACGACCGCGGTGAACTGCGTGCCGCGATCGTCGACCGTGCGCTGTGCCTGTTCTACTAGCCGCGAGCGGCCGCGGCGGCCACCTCGATCAGCATGTGCTCGTTGGCGTTGATGCGCTCGGTCTCCACCCCGTAGTGCGGTGGGTAGAGCAGCGCCCAGTCCACGACGTCGGCGTACCGGCGCAGCTGCTCGACGATGTCCTCCGGGGTGCCGAACACCGCACGGTCCTCGACCATCGCCTGCCCGGCGGCCACTACGCCGGCAACATCGTTGCGGGCCACTGCTTCCCGTGCGGATTGCCGTTCGGTGGTGTGCCGTCCACCGGGGAACAACGCGTCGTAACCCTTGGGTGTGGCGTAGAAGCCCACCTGCGCCGCGGCATCGCGACGGGCCGCGTCGCGGTCGAAATCGGCCGAGGCCACGATCTGGGTGGTGACACGCACGTCGGACACGGGCCGGCCGGCCTTGGCGGCACCGGAGGCCAACAGGGGAACTGAAACGTCGCGCAGATTGTCGGCCGAGGCGATGGTGTGGCCGACGAATCCGTCCGCGCACTGCCCGACCGCCTTGACCATGTGCTCACCCACCCCAGCCGCCATGATCGGCACCTCGGTGGGAAGGCCGGTCCGGTCATAGTGGGCCATTGCCACGGTGTCGAACCGTCCGTCGAAACGGAACGGGCCGCTGCGATGCGCGATCAACTGCCGGATCAGCTCGATGCGCTCCCGGACCTGCGGTGCGGGGTGTTGCAGTGCCGCGCCGTACCAGTCCTGGTTCATCCGGCGGGTGCTGCTGCCGACTCCGAGCACGAACCGGCCACCGGCGATGGCCTGGATGTCGGCGGCCGCCGAAGCCAGCGCCAGCGGTGCACGGGCGAAAAGCGGTGTGACGCTGGTGCCGACGATCGTGTTGTCCGTGACCGCGGCGAATGACGCGGCACGCGTGAGGCTGCTGCGGTTGTAGTAGTCGATGCTCCACAGCGAGTGCACGCCGGCGCGGTCGGCTGCCTTGGCCACCTTCAGTGCGTCGGAAGGATTCTCGTCCATCACGACCAGGCCGATCTTCATGTCAGTTTTCCTGGGTCGGCTGCGCCGACGGGAACTGTGGCGCGCGCTTCTCGCGCAGGGCGGTGTAGCCCTCCACCACGTCAGGACCGAGGAAAGTCAACATCTCGTAGGCCGCGGACTGGTCGAAGATCGGGCCGGCATTGCGCAGCCAGTTGTTGAGTGCCCGCTTGGTCAGCCGGATCGCCTGCTGGGCTCCAGTGGCCAGACTGTCGGCGATGCGCAGTGCCTCATCGAGAACTTCCTCGCGTGGAAGGGCTTTGGCGACCATCCCGATGCGCTCGGCCTCGACACCGCCGATCATCTCGCCGGTCATCAGGTAATACTTGGCCTTCGCGGTCCCGGCCAGGAGCGGCCAGATGATGGCGGCATGGTCGCCCGCGGCCACACCGAGTTTGACGTGTCCGTCGCCGATTCGGGCGTCCTCGGCGACGATCGCGACGTCGGCGAGCAGGGCCGCCACCGCGCCGGCCCCGACCGCGACACCGTTGATTGCGGACACGATCGGCTTGTCGCAGTTGATCATGTTGTAGACGAGATCGCTCATCTCGGACAGCATGTGTGACACCCGGTCGTAGTCACCGGCCATCCGCTCGACCATGGCCAGATCGCCGCCTGCGCTGAAGGCCTTACCTGCGCCGGTGATCACCGCGACCCGGGTCTGTGGGTCGGCGGCCACGTCCTTCCAGATGTTGGCCAGCTCGGTGTGCATGCCCTCGTCGGCCGCGTTGTACTTCTCCGGCCGGTTCAGCGTGATCAGCAGGACGCCGTTGTCCCGGCGGGTCAAGCTCAGCTGTTGGTAATCAGAGAAATCCATGGGGGCGGTCCCTTCTGTCTGCACGCACGCAGCGTGCACGGTATTCAACCGAAGCTACGGTTTTTCGACCATCTAAGTCAATTCTCGACCGAATGGTTGATTTTCTGCGGCGGTACGCCGATAGTGGCCATAGCGTCCACATCACCGCAGATCGGGAGGTCAGATAGTGCGATTCGACAACAAAGTCGCCGTTGTCACGGGTGCCGCCTCGGGGATCGGCCGGGCGATCGCGTTGGAGCTGGCAGCGGGCGGCGCCACCGTCGCCGCCGTCGACCGCAACGAAGCGGGCCTGGCGCAGACCGTGCAGGCCTGTGCCGGCGCTACCGCCCACGTGGCCGATCTGGCGGATCCAGCGGCGGTGAGCACACTGCGCGACGAGGTGCTGGCGGCGCACGGGCTGCCGGGTGTCATCGTCAATGCCGCGGGCTTCGACCGCGTCGAGCCGTTCATGTCCAACGACGATGCGCTCTGGCAGTCGTTGGTCGCGGTGAACTTCCTCGGACCGGTCCGGCTCACCCACGCGTTCCTCGAATCGATCCTCGCCGAGGGAGAAACGGCAAAGATCGTCAACATTGCCAGCGATGCAGGGCGGGTGGGCAGTCTGGGGGAGACCGTCTACGCCGGCACCAAGGGTGGCGTCATCGCATTCACCAAGTCGCTGGCGCGTGAGATGGCGCGCCAGCAGATCAACGTCAACTGTGTTTGCCCTGGACCGACCGACACCCCGCTGTTCGATTCGCTTCCCGATAAGGTCCGGGACGGACTGATCAAGGCCATCCCGTTCCGTCGGGTCGCCAAACCCGAGGAGGTCGCCAAGGCGGTCGCCTTCTTCGCTTCTGACGATGCCAGCTTCATCACTGGCCAAGTCCTTAGTGTCAGTGGAGGCTTGACGATGGCCGGTTGATGACTAACCGGTGACCGGCACACACCGAACCCGCTCTTGGTCGACGCCAGTTCGCAATGGCATACTTGCTCAGCCCCTGGGCTCAACCCAGCCGATTCGGTTAGCCTCGGGGAGCAGATTGGCCAGTTGGGGGATTGCTATGGCAAACGATCTGAGAGTGGACCCGGGGGCGCTGAGGGCGGGGGCCACTAGCAGCGAGATGATCGCTGCCGAATTGAGGCTGAGCCCTGCCCGCCCGGATGCCGGGGGCTACCCCAGCAGCACCGGCGTCGTCGCGATGGATGGTGCGGTGAGCACAGCGCGGACCTCCCAGTCGAGTCGCGTGAGCGCGCAGGCGGGGGACCTGTCTGCGGCCGCGCAGCGATACGACGCGGTCGATGAGCAACACGCCGGAGGTCTGGCGGAGTTGATGTGAATGATCCGTCCGGCACCGGTCGTACTGGTGGAGACCTGACTCGTTCTCAGCTGGAGGCTTGGGACACAACGTATCTGGCGGAAGCTGCGGCCCGCTGGCGGCAATCGGCCGCCGAGTCGGAAGCCCTGTTCGAGTGGCACCGGCAGAACGTGCACGCGCCCGGTGGTGCCGAGTGGTCCGGTGACGCCAGTGAAGCCGCGGGGGAGCGGGTCAGCGCGGACACTGTCGTGGTCCGCAGGCAGGGCGACATTCAACGGGAGGCCTCCGAGATCGCCGAGAACGGCTGCCGGGACATCCGCCTGGCAGTGGGGCAGGTGCTCGACGCCATCACCGCCGCCGAGGACGACGGTTTCCAGGTATCGGAGGATCTGAAGGTGCGCGACACCCGGCGCATCGACGTGGCCACCATGGCGACGCGCTACACCGCATCGCGAGAGCACGCCGAGGACATCCGGTGGTACTGCGAGCGGCTCATGCAGGCCGAGATCTACCTGGGGCAGCGGCTCGAGGGCAAGGCCCTCGAGCTCGCCGCCGTCCGGTTCTCGGTGTGACCGAAGGCTCGCCCGCTACAGCTGCGCCCAGATCGACTTGGTCTTGAGGTAGCCGTCGATGCCCTCGTAGCCGAACTCCTTGCCGACTCCGGACTGCTTGTAACCGCCGAACGGCACGTTGTGGTCAAACGTCAGCTGGCAGTTCAGCCCCACCATGCCGGCCTGCAGGCGCTTACCCAAGCTGTGTGCACGGGCGAGGTTGGTGGTCCACACGGTGGCAGCCAGGCCGTAGTCGGTGTCGTTGGCCATCGCGATGGCTTCGTCGTCATCGTCGAACGGAAGGATCGTGACGACCGGCCCGAAGATCTCTTCCTTGTACAGGCGGCTGGTGGCCGGGTCGACGTTGGTCAGCACCGTGGGTTTGACGAAGTAACCCTTGCGGTCGAGTCGGTAACCGCCGGAAACGATCTCGACGCCGTCACGCTTGCCCTGGTCGATGTAGCCCAGCACCCGGTCGAGTTGCTTCTGGCTGACCAGTGGGCTGATCATGGCGCCCTCATCCTTGGGGCCGCCCAGGACGAGGTTCTCGCCGATCATCGAGATGCCTTGAACAACACGCTCATACACACTGCGCTGCACGAAGATTCGTGACCCGCACACGCAGCCCTGCCCGGAATGGACGAAGATGCCCATCGAGGCCATCATGATCGCCATGTCGAGGTCGGCGTCCTCGTAGATCAGCACCGGTGACTTTCCGCCTAGCTCCAGGGTGACCTTCTTCAAGTTGTCCGCCGAGTCCCGCATGATCTGCTTGCCGACCTCGGTGGAGCCGGTGAAGGCGACCTTCTCGACATCGGGGTGCGCGGTGATCGCGGCACCCGCCGTGGCGCCGTAGCCGATCACGAAGTTGGCCACCCCGTCGGGCACGCCGGCCTCGCCGATCAGCCGCTCCAGCAAGACCGCGGACAACGGGGTCTCCTCGGCCGGCTTGACGACACTGGAGCAGCCGGCGGCGAGAGCCGGGGCGATCTTGGCGCAGGCGTTGAACAGCGGGCCGTTCCATGGATAGATCAGGCCCACCACGCCGTACGGCTCCTTGGTGGTGTACGCGTGCAGGTTTGAGTAATTGCTGTTGACGCCACCCTCCATCTGCACCTGGTAGCTGCTGCCGTTGAGCTTGGTGCACCAGCCCGCGTAGTAGCGGAAGAACTCGGCGCAGGTGGAGACGATCATTTCGGCCTGCATCGGCGGCATGCCCGCGTCCAGCGATTCCAGCTCGGCGAATTCCTTGGCGTGCTCGTCGATCAGATCGCCCAGCTGCCACAGCACCTTGGCGCGCTGGCGGGCCGGAATGTCGGTCCAAACCCCGGACTGGTAGGCCGATTTCGCAGCGGCGACGGCCTCGTTGACCGCTTCCGGCCCGCAGTCCCGGAACTCGGTGATCTGCTCCTCGGTCGCCGGATCGATGACCGGAATCGTCTCGCCGGTACCCGGCCGGTCGCGGAGGCTGTCCAGAACTGTCTGCAACGCCATGTGGTTCCCCTTCGTCTCTACTGTCCGTGAATGCTGAGCACTTGCTTAGCATTCGGGGGAGTGGTGGTCAAGACCCGTACCTGCGGATCCAATGGCGCGATTGCGTGGTATTTGCGGTTGTTGGACGCTGAGGGTGTCGATACGCTGACGCGATGCCAGAGATCCGGGTCCGTGAGGCCGCCGAACTGCTCGGGGTCAGCGACGACACCGTTCGACGCTGGATCGACGACGGATCCCTGCCATCCCACCTCGACGGCTCCGGCCGCAAGGTGATCGACGGGGCGGCTCTGGCGGCGTTCGCGAGGGCCAACGCCGCTGCGGCGCCAAAGGATCCGCTCGGCATCGGCAGCTCGGCGCGCAACCGCTTCACCGGGCTGGTCACCAACGTCATCGCCGACGAGGTGATGGCTCAGGTCGAGATGCAGTGCGGACCGTTCACCGTGGTGTCGCTGATGAGCAGCCAGTCGGTGCGTGAACTCGAGTTGGCCCCCGGCAGCGTCGCTGTCGCCGTGGTCAAGGCCACGACCGTGATCGTGGAAACCCCGAAAGGAAAGTCATGACCCGAGGCCGGATGTTCGCGTTGGCATTGAGCGGGGTGGCAGTGACGGCCCTGATCGGCGGCTGCAGTTCGGCCACGGAATCGGCCCCGGCTTCCCCCTCCGGAGCCGGGGGCGGTTCGATCACCGTGTTCGCCGCGGCGTCGCTGAAATCCGCGTTCACTGAAATCGGCGAGCAGTTCAAAACCGACAACCCGGGGAGCTCCGTGGAGTTCTCGTTCGCCGGATCCTCGGACCTGGTCACCCAGCTCACCCAGGGTGCCGGCGCCGACGTGTTCGCCTCGGCCGACACCCGGAACATGGACAAGGCGGTGAGCGCGGACCTCGCCGAGGGAGGCCCGGTCAACTTTGCGACCAATACCCTCACCATTGCCGTCGCCCCGGGAAACCCCAAGGGCATCAAGACTTTCGCGGACCTGGCCAAGCCAGGAACCAGCGTCGTGGTGTGCGCGCCGCCCGTGCCGTGCGGCGGTGCCACCGAAAAGGTCGAGAAGGCCACCGGCGTCACGCTGTCCCCGGTGAGCGAGGAGACCTCGGTCACCGACGTGCTCGGCAAGGTGACCAGCGGACAGGCCGACGCCGGCCTGGTCTACGTCACCGACGCCGCCGGAGCCGGAGACAAGGTGAGCAGCGTCGCATTCCCCGAGGCCGCCCAGGCGGTCAACACCTATCCGATCGCCGTGCTCAAGCGGTCTGGGCACGCTGACCTGGCACACCGCTTCGTCGACCTGGTCACGGGTGAGGCCGGCCAAAAGGCGCTCGCCAAGGCTGGATTCGCCAAGCCCTGACCGGGCCCGCGGCGGCGTCGTAGCCTTGGGGGCGTGGCCGATCTGACCGAGATCAGTGCCGACGACCTGGCGGCACTGGAATTTTTCGCCGGGTGCCGGCCGTCCGTACTGGCGCCGTTGGCAGTCCTGCTGCGGCCGCTGTCGGTCGCGCCGGGCCAGGTGCTGATCCGGCAGGGTGATCCGGCTCTGACGTTCATGCTGATCGCGTCCGGGCGCACCCGGGTGGTCCATGACGGGCCCGACGGGCAGGCCGTCGTCGCGGATCTGGAGCCCGGTCTGATCCTCGGTGAGATCGCGCTACTGCGCGATGCGTCGCGCACCGCCACGGTGACGGCGCTCGATCCGGTCACGGGCTGGGTGGGGGATCGCGACGCGTTCGAAGTGATCCTGCACCTGCCCGGCATGTTCGACCGGATGGTGCGCATCGCGCGCCAACGGTTGGCCGCGTTCATCACACCGATCCCGGTCCAGGTGCGCACCGGCGACTGGTTCTATCTGCGGCCCGTGCTGCCCGGCGATGTCGAGCGCACCATGAACGGTCCGGTGGAGTTCTCCAGTGAGACCCTCTACCGGCGTTTTCAGTCCGTGCGCAAGCCGACCAAGGCGCTGCTGGAGTACCTCTTCGAGGTCGACTACGCCGACCATTTCGTCTGGGTGATGACCGAGGGTGCGTTGGGGCCCGTCGTCGCCGACGCCCGCGTGGTCCGCGAAGGACACGATGCGACGACAGCCGAGGTGGCATTCACCGTCGGCGATGACTATCAGGGCCGCGGTATCGGCACGTTTCTGATGGATGCCCTGGTGGTGTCCGCGGATTACCTTGGGATCAAACGCTTTACCGCCCGGGTGTTGAGTGACAACTACGCGATGCGACGCATCCTGGACCGGCTCGGTGCGGTATGGGAGCGTGAGGATCTCGGGGTGGTGCTCACCGACGTGGCGGTGCCCGCGGTCGACACGATCAGCCTGGAACCTGAACTGGCGGCGAAGATCCGGGACGCGACCCGGCAGGTGATCCGGGCGGTGAGCCAGTGAGACCACCTCTCAATAAAGACACCCGCGTGTGCATCTCGCTGGCGGCCCGGCCCAGCAACATCGGCACCCGGTTCCACAACTATCTCTACGACGAACTCGGACTCGACTACCTCTACAAGGCTTTCACCACAACCGATATCGCCGCGGCGATCGGTGGCGTACGGGCCCTGGGCATTCGAGGTTGTTCGGTGTCGATGCCGTTCAAGAAGGACGTCATCGACCTTGTCGACGAGGTCGAACCGTCGGCGCGGGCCATCGATGCGGTCAACACGATCGTCAACGACCTGTCGGTGCCCGGGGGCCGTCTCGTCGCCTCCAACACCGACTACCTAGCGGTGCAGGAACTCGTCGAGCGGTTGAACCCGGATGACGCGGTGCTGATCCGGGGCAGTGGCGGAATGGCCAAGGCGGTTGGTGCGGCCTTGCGGGACAAAGGCTTTCGCAACGGGACGGTGGTCGCCCGCAATCCCGAAACCGGGCGCGCACTGGCTGACACGCTGGGCTACGGCTACGCGCCCGAGGTCGGCACCCTGACGGCACCCATCCTGGTCAACGTCACCCCGATCGGGATGGCAGACGGACCCGACGAACACCGCAGTGCGTTCGAACCGGCCACCATCGCGGCGGCCGGCGCAGTCGTCGACGTCGTGGCGATGCCGGCCGAGACGCCGTTGATCACCGCAGCCCGGGCGGCCGGCGTACCGGTCATCACCGGCGCCGAGGTGATCGCGCTACAGGCCGCCGAACAATTCGAGCGGTACACGGGAGTGCGGCCGACGCGTGAGCAGGTGGCCGCGGCGTCGGCCTTCTCCCGGCAGGTGGCTACGGCGTGATGACCGTCTGCTCGTCGATCGCCGAGGTGGCATCCATCAGCGGACCCATCTGATCCTCGGTGCCATCGGCGTTGAACTGCAGGACGAACAGCCCGTCGGATCCCGGAATCACCACGGTCTTCTGGGCGATCAGGCGGGTGGCGCCGTCCTTCACGTAGGTGGCACCGATCTGGTACGAATCGAATCCGCTCAGTTGGCCGGCCGACCCGTCGCCCTGGTTCTCGTAACCCGGCAGGTTCCTGATCTCGTTCGGTGCGTACTCCAAGATCTTGGCCGGGTCGACGTCGCCGGTCAGCTTGGACATCAGCGCGATGATGGACGGCGGATCCGCTTCGAACGCAGGATCGGTGGATACGATTGCGGCCCAGGCCCATTCGGGAGCCGACGAGGTCGCATCCGTCCAGCCGTCGGGAATCGGAAGCTCCAGCGTGGGTGTGCCCGGATCGCCCTGGTGCACCGGGGTTTCGGTGATGTTGTTGTCGCGGATGTAGTCCACGATCGTGTACTGGTGCCCGGTCGGGCTGCCCTTGTCGTTGGTCTTGGTCGGGGCGGCGCTGGATTCACTGGTTCCGGCGGCCCCGGGAGCCTCGGTGGCGGTGCCGGATATTGTCTTGCTGGCGCAGCTGGCGAGTGCGACCCCGAGTGCGACGGCAGCGATGGCGATTCCACCGGCCCGCATTGAGGTGGTCATCGTTCTCCAATCGGTTGGACGCCCCGGCGAGGCGCAACTGATCTGCACGATAAACGCTTTCCTGGGCATGAGCTGGCAGAAGCCCCGGTCCTGGGGCGCGATCTTTTGCACAGTGAAATGTTCGACGGCCTGACCGCCAGGCCGCCCTCAGCAATTTGCGGACAGATAGACCGTCCGCGGCAGAATCTGCGCCGGCCGGACCGACGAGACGGTGCACCGATCGAGGGCAGCCGTACCCGCCCGGTAGATGATGACGTCGAAACCCTGTCGTTCCAGTTCGTCGGCGGTGTCCTGCGCGGACCCCACCCCCGACGGCGAGGCGGGGGCCGCGGCGGGGAAACCCAGGGCAAGGGCCGACAGCGCGCCGCCGGCCAGCACAGCTCCAGTCAGTCCGTACACCTGTTCTGCCCCTCATGATCGTGGATGTCCTACAGGTGGCAACCGCTCGGGCGACGGTTAAATTCCGCTGTATCGCAACACTTGTCGTGTTGTCAGGCAGCGAAAAACGAGTTGACAAAGGGGGCTGCGATCGTTCTCGACAGCAAACCCCGGGCTGTGGTATCAAAACGCCGTGCGCCTTTTCGCCGTCCCGACGGTTCTCCTGGTGTGCACCCTGGCCTGCGGGGTGGCATGCGGGCCGCGGCCGGCGCCGCAACCGACGTCGACATCGTCGTCGCCTCAGACCACCGGCGCTGCCGCCACGGTGAACCCGGCCCGCATCGACCGGGTGCGCCAGGACCTGCCGTCCGGCTACGAAGTGGTGGCCATCGACCCACGGGCGACCCCGGTGTCGCTGTGGGGATTCGGGCCGGACTGGACCGCCGACCCGGCGCGGTGCGCAGCGGCAGCCGCCCCTGACACCGAACCCGGCCGGGGCTGGTCGGCCTCAGGACCCGGGGGCATCGTGTACGCGGCCGTTTCGAGAGAAAAAGCGGGGCATCCCGGAGCGGACGCGCCCGATCCGGACACCGAAGGGCCGTGCGAGCAGTGGAGCGTGTCGGGCGGACATTCCACCGGAACGGTGACGCCCATTGCGGCTCCGGTGATCGAGGGCGCGGTGACCGCGGGGATGTCCACGGCCGTCACCACCGTCGTCGAGGGCGGTACCGAAACCAGATCTCACGCCGAGACTTTCACTGCGGATCTGCATTCCGAAGGTGCTGACTACCACGTGTTCATCACCGTCGTCACGGATCCCGGATCACCCAATCCTGCGCTCGATACCGCGTTCACCTCCGATCTCCTGGTGAAATCGGTTTCGGCGTTACGTGGCTGAGCCGGTCGCCCCGGCGATGTGGGCGAGCCCAGGTATGTTGTCCAGCGATGGAGAACCGCAACGTCTTACTCGCCGCCGCGGGCGTCCTTGCCTGCGCCACCGGATTGGTCGCCTGCGGTCAATCGGACCAGTCGACGTCCGCCAACGCGGACATCGCCAACATCGCCAAGGTGCGCTCCAGCTTCGGGCCGGAGTTCAAGGTCACCGACGTCGCCCCGGCCGGAATCGACCCCAAGAAGCTCGCGCCGCACAAAATGCCGCCCGGGGTCAAGATCGAACCTGCCGATTGCGCGAAGTTCGCCGAGGGACAGTCCCTGCCGGACGAGCTGAAGGGCAACGTGGCGGCCACCACGGCCGAAGGCGCGGGTAACCGGTTCATCGTGATGGCGCTGGAGACCTCGGAGCCGGTCCCGCTGAACGATCCCGGCGATGCGTGCAAGCAGGTGAAGTTCCTGGGCCCCGGGATCCGCGGGCAGGTCGACGTGGTCGAGGCCCCGAAGATCGACGGGGCCCGCACGACGGGGACGCACCGCATCGTCCAGACCGCGATGGGCGGCCAGGCGCGCACCGGTGAGTTGTACAACTACGTCGCCAGCTTCGACACGTTCATGGTCATCGTCACGGCCAACCCCCTGGTGGTCCCGGACAAGCCGGTGGCACCGGTGGACGACAAGCGGGCCCGCGAGCTGCTCAGCGCCGCGGTGGCCAGTGTGAGAGGTTAGTACGGGGTCGACCTGACCCTCAACGCACGTCCTGCGGGCGGAACTGGATGCTGATGCGTGGCCCGACGAGGCTGGTGGTCTTCGGTATCGAATGCTCCCACGTGCGTTGACACGATCCGCCCATCACCAGCAGGTCGCCGTGGCGGTGCTGTAAGCGCAGAGCATGCCCGCCGCCGCGTGGGCGCAATGCGAAAACCCTTGTCGCGCCGAGCCCGACGATGGCCACCATGGTGTCCTCGGTGCGGCTGCGGCCGATGGTGTCGCCGTGCCAGGCGACGCTGTCGTTGCCGTCGCGGTACAGGCACAGGCCCGCGGTGGTGAACGGCTCGCCGAGCTCGCCGCCGAAGGTGTCGTTGAGCCTGCGGCGGATCTGTTTGAGCCGGGGATGCGGCACCGGTTCGTCGATGAGGTGGTGGAAGCTGACCAGACGCGGAACTGCCACCACGCGGTCGTACATCTCGCGTTCCTCGGACCGCCAGGGGATCCCGTCCATCAACTCCTCGAACAGTGAATCGGCGTCGGGCAACCAGCCCGAGCGCAGTTCCACCCAGGCGTCGTTGCCGAGTCGACGCCGTTCAGCGTGCTCAAACAGTGAGCCTTGCAACGCCAGCTCCATGCGCGCGAGTGTATCGCACAGACGTTCGATTGCGTTAGAGCCGGGAGGCGCCGGGGCCCTGCTCGGCGAGGACGTCTCCCGGGTTGGTCAGCAGGCAGGTCTTGAGGCTCAGGCAGCCGCAGCCGATGCAGCCGGTCAGGTTGTCGCGCAACCGTTGTAGATGCACGATGCGGTCATCGAGGTCCTGGCGCCAACCAGCCGAGAGCTTGGCCCAGTCCTTGCTGGTCGGCACCCGGTCGGCGGGTAGGCCGGCCAGCGCCTCGCGGATGCGGGCCAGTGGAATGCCGAGGCGTTGGGACATCCGGATGAACGCCACGCGCCGCAGCGTCTCGCGTGCGTAGCGGCGCTGGTTCCCTGAGGTGCGGCGGCTGGCGATCAGGCCCTCGCGCTCATAGAAGTGCAGTGCCGACACCGCCACGCCGCTGCGCTGCGACATCTCGCCAGGAGTTAACTCGTGCGTCTCCATACACCTCAACCATAGTTGAGTTAACGTCATGGGGTGGAAACTGCGGCGTTCGGTTCCAACTCCGAGGTCGGCACACTACGCGCCGTGATCCTGCACCGACCGGGGCCGGAGTTGCAGCGGCTCACCCCGCGCAACAACGATGCACTGCTGTTCGACGGCCTGCCGTGGGTGGCCAAGGCGCAGCGCGAACATGACGCCTTCGCCGGAGTGCTGCGGTCCCGCGGAGTCGAGGTGTTGCTCCTGGCGGATCTGCTGACCGAAGCGCTCGACAGCGGCGCCGCCCGCATGCACGGCATCTCCGCTGCGGTCGACGCGCGACGACTGGGTGTGCCACTGGCCCAGGAACTTTCGGCCTATCTACGAGGCCTGCCGCCGGCCGATCTGGCGCACATCCTGATGGCCGGAATGACCTTCAACGAGGTGCCCTTCCACGGTGCCGAACTTTCGCTGGTGCGCCTTATGCACCACGGCGGAGATTTCGTGATCGAGCCGCTGCCCAATCTCCTGTTCACCCGGGATTCGTCGTTCTGGATCGGCCCGCGGGTGGCCATCACCTCGCTCGCACTGCCGGCGCGGGTGCGCGAGACCTCGCTGACCGATCTGATCTACGCCCACCATCCGAGGTTCCTCGGCGTCCGGCGGGCCTACGAGTCGCGCTCGGCGCCCGTCGAAGGTGGCGACGTGCTGTTGCTCGGGCCCGGAGTGGTGGCGGTCGGCGTGGGGGAGCGGACCACGCCTGCCGGCGCCGAGGCGTTGGCGCGCAGCCTGTTCGACGACGACCTCGCCCACACCGTGCTCGCGGTGCCGATCCGGCAGGAGCGCGCCCAGATGCACTTGGACACCGTGTGCACCATGGTCGATGTCGACGCGGTGGTGATGTACCCCAATATCGTGGACTCGTTGTCGGCGTTCACCATTCACCGCACCGAGGCCGGGATCCGGATCGACGACGAAGTGCCGTTCGTGCAGGCTGCTGCCGCTGCGATGAGAATCGAGCAGCTGCGGGTGATCGACACGGGACTCGACCCCGTGACCGCCGAACGCGAGCAGTGGGATGACGGCAACAACACCCTGGCTCTGGCCCCGGGTGTGGTGGTGGCCTACGAACGCAATGCCGAAACCAATGCCCGGCTGGCGGATTCGGGTATCGAGGTGCTGCCGATCGAGGCTTCGGAGCTGGGCACGGGCCGCGGCGGACCGCGCTGTATGTCGTGCCCGGCGGCGCGGGACCTGCTCTAGCTCTTCCGCCGTGCGCGTGGTCGTCGTTTTCGGCGCTGCGGTTTTCTACACCACGGTCGTGGCCCGGCCGGTGTTGTTCGTCGTTTTCGACGTGGGGGTCGTTCGGCGGCGGTTTTGCAGCCCTGTGGTAGAAATCGGCGAAGGGCCCGTCCCGGCGCAGGCCCCCAGCAGGGGCCCGTCAACGCCCAACTACCGCCACGAAGGCAGCCAGATCTCCAGATTCCAGGTCGACTGCGAAATCGGGATGCCCGTCAGGACCGGGTACAACCACGCGAAGTTCGCGATCACCAACGCCACGTAGAAGCACACCACCAACAGGCCCAGCGTTCGGCGTTCGGGGTTCTGATTGGGTTTGTACAGAATGTCGCCGAGGATCAGCGCGATCGCCAGCACCAGGAACGGCGCCATCACCGTCGCGTAGAAGAAGTACATCTGCCGGTCGATGTCGAAGAACCAGGGCAGGAAACCCGCCGAGTAGCCGACCAGGACCACGCCGTAGCGCCAGTCCCGTCGCACCACGGCCCGCCACAGGGCCCAGCCGAGCACCGGCACCGCGATGAACCACATCGCCGGAGTGCCCACCAGCATCACGGCTTTGACGCAGGACTGGGTGCCGCACCCGGCGACATCGTGGTTGTCGATCGCATAGAGCACCGGCCGCAACGACATCGGCCAGGTCCATGGCTTGGATTCCCATGGGTGGTGGTTGCCGTCGGCGTTGGTCAGTCCGGCGTGGAAGTGGTAGGCGGCGTAGGTGTAATGCCACAGTGAGCGCAGCGCGTCGGGCAGCGGGATGATGCTGTTCTCGCCGATGGACTGCCCCGCTTCGTACCGGTTGATGCCGGTCTCGGAGGCGAACCACGGCCCGTACGACGCCAGGTACACCGCGAACGGGATCAGACCGAACACATAAGCGGCCGGCCCCAGATCACGGCGCAGCATGCCGCGCCAGGGTGCCGGCACGTGGTACTGCTTGCGCGCGATCGCGTCGAGCACCAGCGTCATCACGCCGAAGAACGCCACGAAGTACAGCCCGGACCACTTCGTCGCGCACGCCAGTCCGAGCAGCACGCCCGCACCGAACCGCCACCACCGCACGCCCAGCCGCGGACCCCAGGGCGTCTCGGCGATCCGGCCTTCGACGAAGGCGGTGTGCATGCGCCGGCGGACGTCGTCGCGGTCCACCATCAGGCAGGCGAACGCCGCGACCACGAACGTCACCAGGAACACGTCCAGCAGCGCCGTGCGGGCCGAGACGAAGCTGACCCCGTCGGCGATCAGCAGGAGTCCGGCGATACCGCCGACGAGGGTGGAGCGGCTGATCCGGCGCCCGATCCGCACCACCAGCATCACGATCAGCACACCGCACAGCGCGCCGGAGAACCGCCAGCCGAGCCCGTTGTAACCGAACAGCGCCTCGCCGATCGAGATCAACTGCTTGCCCACGGGCGGGTGCACCACGAGCCCGTAGCCGGGGTTGTCCTCGACGCCGTGGTTGTAGAGCATCTGCCAGGCCTGTGGCGCGTAGTGCTTCTCGTCGAACACCGGGGTGCCCGCATCGGTCGGCGAGCCCAGGTTCAGGAACCGGCTTATCGCGGCCAGCCCGGTGATGACCGCCGTCATCAACCAGCCCTGCAGCCGGTCCGTCGGGCCGAAATCGGCAGGCGGGATCACCGGCGCGGGGCTGATCAGGGGGACCGAGCGACCAGCCGTCGGCGTATCGGTGGCGGTGGCGGTCACGCAAGCGATCGTAGGCTGTCTGGCGTGACACCCGGCAAACTACTGATCGGCGCCACGCCGCTGGGTCGGCCCTCCGATGCCTCTGCGCGTCTCATCCAGGCGTTGACGACGGCTGACATCGTGGCGGCGGAAGATACCCGGCGCGCGCGTGCGCTGGCCCAGTCGCTGGGCGTGCAACCGTCCGGCCGGATCTTGAGCTTCTTCGACCAGAACGAGGCCAGCCGTGTGCCGGGCCTGGTCTCCGAGATCGCGGCGGGCGCGACGGTGCTGGTGATCAGCGACGCCGGTATGCCGCTGATCAACGACCCCGGCTACCGCCTCGTGGCGGCCTGTGCCGAGGCCGGGCTGCCGGTCTCCTGCCTGCCGGGCCCTTCTGCGGTGACGACGGCGCTGGCGGTGTCCGGACTGGCCTCGGACCGGTTCTGTTTCGAGGGTTTCGCGCCGCGCAAACACGCGGCCCGGCTGGCCTGGTTACAGACCCTGGCTGCCGAATCGCGCACCAGCGTGTTCTTCGAATCCCCGCGCCGGCTGGCCGAGACCCTGCGCGACGCCGTCGAGGTGCTGGGGTCGGAGCGCCGTGCCGTGGTGTGCCGGGAGCTCACCAAGACGCACGAGGAGGTCCGTCGCGGCAGCCTGGCCGAGCTCGCGGAGTGGGCCGCCGACGGCGTGCTGGGGGAGATCACCGTGGTGCTGGCCGGGGGCACCCCGTCGGTGGAACTGTCCGACCTGGTGGCCGAGGTGGAGGAACTGGTGGCCGACGGCATCCGGGTCAAGGACGCCTGCGCCCAGGTGATCGCCGCGAACCCGGGGGCCCCTTCACGGCGCGAGCTCTACGACGCTGTGCTGCGCGCCCGCGACTGAACGATCGAGGCTGCCTTGTGCAGGCACTCTTCCCATTCCGCGTCGACGTCGGAATCGGCGGTGATGCCGCCGCCCACGCCGAGCACCGCCGAGCCGTCGGCACCGAACTCCACGGTCCGGATCGCGACGTTCAGCTCGCATCCTGCCACTGGTGACGCCAATCCGACTGTGCCGCAATAGACTCCGCGACGCGTCGGCTCCCACTGCTGCAGCAGCTGGCGGGCCCGTCGCTTCGGGGTGCCGGTCACCGAGGCCGGGGGGAAGGTGGCGTCCAGCAGTGCGCTCATCGGCACCTGCGTGGGGACCTCGGCGGTGACGGTCGAGACCAGGTGCCAGACGCCGGGTGCGGGATGTACCGCGAGCAGTTCGGGCACCGTCACGCTGCCGGTGGTCGCCACCCGCCCCAGGTCGTTGCGGACCAGGTCGACGATCATCACGTTCTCGGCGACATCCTTGACCGAGGCCAGCAGGGCGGCGGGGTCGGCCGAGGACGGCAGCGTGCCCTTGATCGGGCTGGAGGTCACCGCGGTGCCCGCCCGGCGCAGGAACAACTCCGGTGACAGCGACGCCACCGCACCCCAGTCCCCGGCCACATACGCGGCCCGTGCGGGCGCGGTCCGGGCCACCGCCTCGGTGAAGAAATCGATCGGCTCGCCGACGATACGGCCGGTGAACCTCGTGCATACGCAGGCTTGATACACCTCGCCCGCTGCGATGGCGTCCAGGCAGGCCAGCACCCCGCGGCGGTGATCATCGCGGTCGGGGGCCACCCAGCTCAGGGTGTAGACCCCCGGCTGGGCTGGTTCCAGCGCTCGCAGCCATGCGGGAAGTGCTGCGCCGCTGAGGCTTTCGAACCACCAGATGCCCTCGGAATCCTGGCGTAGCACGCAGTCCGACCAACCGCCGGCGGCCACCGGGATCCGCGGTGGTGTGCCGTCGGCGCCCGGATCCGGGTAGGCGAGGTAGCCGAACCACCCGCCCCCGACCGCGCCCGACGGCCCCGAAGCGTCCTGTGGCACGGCGAAGGTGGTGTCGGGCGCAACCGATGTCACCGACACCGAGGGTGCGATCACCGCGCGTGAGGAGAACCAGTCACCGATCAGCCCGGCGGGTGGCGCCACACCGGCGTGGGCGGCGGCTGCGGCGACCCCGCGCAGCACCGCCGGGGCATCGCCCAGCGCGCCGAGCCGCTCGATCCGCATGGAGCTAGCTTGCTGCCTGGCGCGAGCAGACGCAAAACTGCCCATTTCCGCGTGAAACAGCGCGAGTTTGATGGGCTCCACCCGCTTGCCGGGGGCACTGCTGGGCGGAGAAACTCAGCGGCTGATCACTCGCGGAATGTCGACGCCGGTCAGCTTGTCCGGATTGCGCATCGCGTAGAAGTGGGTGATCTTGCCGTCGGCGACCTCGACCGTGACCACGCCCTCGAAGCTGTCTTCGAGGTACAGCTTGTACGCGGGGGCGTTGTTGTAGGTCGTCGGCTCGAAGCGGCCCCCCTGCTCGATGAACCGCATGAGGCCGATCACCAGCTTGGCCACCGGCTGGGCCCCGATCACCGGCCTGCGTGCGGCGCTGCGCTTGCCGTCGCTGTCGGCCGTCCACACCACGTCCGGCGCGAGCAACTCCAGCAGCACGTTCATGTCGCCGGTCGTGGCGGCGGCGAAGAACCGTTCGGTGATCTCTGTCGACACCTGCGGGTCGACCGGTTCGAACCGCTTGCGCCGCGATTGCACATGGTTGCGGGCCCGGTGCGCCATCTGACGCACCGATGCACTGGATTTGCCGATCGCCGAAGCGATTTCGTCGTGACTGAATCCGAACACCTCGCGCAGCACGAACACTGCGCGCTCGTCGGGGGTCAACGTCTCGAGCACCACCAGCATGGCCATCGAAACCGATTCGGCCAGCACCACATCGGCTGATGCGTCGCCTGCCACCCCGGCCGTCAACAGCAGCGGTTCGGGCAGCCACGGGCCCACGTACTCCTCGCGTCGCCGCGACTGGGCACGAAGGGCATTGAGCGCCTGGCGGGTGACGAGCTGGGCCAGGAACGCCTTGGTGTCGCGCACCGTGTCCAGATCCACCTCGGCCCAGCGCAGGTAACTCTCCTGCAGGACGTCATCGGATTCCGTTGCCGTCCCGAGGATCTCGTAGGCGATGGTGAACAACAACGGCCGCAGCAGAGTAAATCGTTCGGCGTGTTCGTTCGAGTACGAGGTCGAGTTACCTGCGCCAGACGTGTTCATCAGACCAGTGTCCCCTGCTCTGCCTCGGCCAGTTGGCGCGCTCGGTTGTCGCCCTTGAACCAGAAGTACGACCCCGGCTTCACGCCCTCCTTGCGGAGGAACGTCAGCGTCGCCCGGCAGACCTGCTCCTTGAAGAAGGCGCCGGTCCGTCCGCCGATGAAGACGCGACGCGGGCTGTCGTCCGAGTGGCACAGCTGCACCGTGCCGGCATTTCTGCCGACGCTCACGCACTGTCCGGCGAAGGCCTGGTTGATCACCTTGGGCTCGGCACCCGCGATGCGGGCCAGCACGGTGTTGGCCGCCTGGACCCCCAGCGGGCCTGCCGACTGGCAGCTCATCCGCAGCGGAACCCCCGACGGTGAGGCGGCGTCGCCGGCTGCCACGATGCGCGCGTCGTCGACACTGGTCAGGGTCTCGTCGGTGAGCAACCGGCCCAGCACGTCGGTACGCAGCCTGCTCGCGGCGGCCAGGCCGGGAACCCCGAACCCGGTGGTCCACACCGTCACCGCGCTGGGCAGGCGGTTACCGTCGGCCAGGACGATGGCGTCGGCTTCGATCGCAGTCACCAGGACCTCGGGCCCGTCGATGATCGCCACGCCCAGCTTGGTGAGCGCCTTGACGATCGAGCGACGGGCGCCTGCGCCCACCGAGGCGCCGACCACGTCGGTGACGAGCGTGACTTTGCGGCCCGCCTCGGCCAGCTCGCTGGCCGCCTCGATGCCGGTCAGCCCGCCGCCGACCACGACCACCGGTGCCGACATCGGCACGTCCTGCAGCCGGGCGCGCAAGCGCTGTGCCTGTTCCAATTCTGAAAGCGGATAGGCGAATTGAGCAGCGCCGGGCACGGAGGCGGGCACCCCGCCGGTGCTGCCGACGGCGTAGACCAGGTAGTCGTAGTCGATCACGTCGCCGGACGTCAGCTGCACTTGGCGGATGTCGGCGTCGATGTACTCGGCACCGTCGACCAGCAGCCGCACCCCGGCGCCCAACAGCGTGTCGTAGGCAGCGGTGGCGTCGTGGTTTCCGGCGACCAACTGGTGCAGCCGGATCCGTTCGACGAACTCGGGCCGCGGATTGACCAGCGTGACAGTCACTCCCGGAGTGCCCTGTAGTCGGTTGGCTGCCAGCACACCGGCATACCCTCCGCCGATCACGACCACTCGGGTGTTCTGCGCAGTTGTTTCGGTCATGGGAGCGTCTCCTGTTCTCAAAGGCTTGTGCCCTCAAGACACCGCGGGACGCTGATTTGTGACAGGACTCCGGGTGATGTGACCTACATCACCCGGAGGTGTCGTCAGACCAGACCCAACGCCAGCATCGCGTCGGCCACCCGGATGAAGCCGGCGATGTTGGCGCCGGCCACATAGTTGCCCGGCTGGCCGTACTCGTCCGCGGTGGTGAGGCAGCGATCGTGGATGCGGCGCATGATGTCGGCCAACCGCTCCTCGGTGTCGTTGAAGGTCCACGAGTCCCGCGAGGCGTTCTGCTGCATCTCCAGCGCACTGGTGGCCACACCACCGGCGTTGGCGGCCTTGCCCGGGGCGAAGCGCACCCCGGCCTCTTCGAAGTACTTCACCGCGTCAGGCGTGCACGGCATGTTGGCGCCCTCGGCCACGATCGAGCAGCCGTTCTTGATCAGCATGGTCGCGTCGTCGCCGGAGACCTCGTTCTGGGTGGCGCAGGGCAATGCGATGTCGCACGGCACCTCCCACACGCTGCGGTCCGTCACGACGTGTGCGGCGCCGCCACGGGCCTCCGCGTAGTCCTCGATGCGGCCGCGGCGCAGTTCCTTGACCTCTTTGAGCAGGTCGAGGTCGATGCCCTTGTCGTCGCGCACGTATCCGCTGGAGTCCGAGCAGGCCACCACAGTCCCGCCCAGCGAGTGCACCTTCTCGATGGCGTAGATCGCCACGTTGCCCGAACCGGACACCACGACCTGCTTGCCGTCGAAGGACTGCCCGCTCGACCGCAGGATCTCGTCGACGAAGAAGACCGTGCCGTAACCGGTGGCCTCGGTTCGTACCTGCGATCCGCCCCAGGTCAGGCCCTTGCCGGTGAGCACGCCGGATTCGTAGCGGTTGGTGATCCGCTTGTACTGGCCGAACAGGTAACCGATTTCGCGCATGCCGACGCCGATGTCGCCGGCCGGGACGTCGGTGTACTCACCGATGTGGCGGTACAGCTCGGTCATGAAGGACTGGCAGAAGCGCATCACCTCGGCGTCGGAGCGGCCCTTGGGGTCGAAGTCCGACCCGCCCTTGCCGCCGCCGATCGGCAGGCCGGTCAGCGAGTTCTTGAAGATCTGCTCGAAGCCCAGGAACTTCACGATGCCGAGATAGACCGACGGGTGGAACCGCAGGCCGCCCTTGAAGGGGCCGAGAGCCGAGTTGAATTCGACTCGGAAGCCGCGGTTGATCTGCGCGGTGCCGGAGTCGTCGAGCCAGGGCACCCGGAAGATGATCTGCCGCTCGGGCTCGCACAGCCGGCGGATGATGGCGCCGTCGGCGTAGTCGGGATGCTTGGCCACCACCGGTCCGAGGCTGGTCAGGACCTCGTAGACGGCCTGGTGGAACTCCTGCTCACCGGCGTTGCGCTGCGATACTTCCTCGTAGATCGCCTGCAGTTTCTCGTGTAGTACAGCCATCTCAGTCCATCTGGTAGCGGGGGAAAACCCCGGTGGGCGCGGGCAATTCGGTACCTGGCTTGAGCCGGGTCCCGATGGAGTCGAAGTCGCGTGCGTCGGTCGGCTGGCCCAGCAGGTCGAGCAGTTTGGCCATGGAGTCCGGCATCACCGGCTGCGTCAGCAGCGCCGCGATTCGCACCACCTCGAGCGTTGTGTAGAGCACCGTACCGAATCGCTGTTGGTCGGCTGGATCGTCGGACTTGCGCAGAACCCACGGCTCCTGGGCCGAGAAATAGCGGTTCGCTGCGCCGAGGACCGACCAGATCGATTCAAGTGCGAGGTGCATCGCGGGCACATCGTAATGCGTGCGCACCTGTTCGAGTAGCGCATCCGCGACGCTCAGCAGCGCGGCGTCGTCGTCGTTGAAGGATCCCGGATCGGGAACCACGCCGTCGAGGTTCTTGGCCACCATCGACAGGGACCGTTGGGCCAGGTTGCCCAGTTCGTTGGCCAGGTCGGCGTTGATCCGGCCGATGATGGCTTCCTCGCTGTAGCTCCCGTCCTGGCCGAAGGACACCTCGCGAAGGAAGAAGAAGCGCACCTGATCGAGGCCGAATGTGTCGACGAGCGCGATCGGGTCAACCACGTTGCCGACCGACTTGCTCATCTTCTCGCCCTTGACGTTGATGAAGCCGTGCGCGAAGACGCGTTCGGGCAGCGCGATCCCGGCCGACATCAGGAACGCCGGCCAGTACACGCTGTGGAACCGGATGATGTCCTTGCCGATCATGTGCAGCTTGGCCGGCCAGTACTTCTGAAAAGCCTCGGAGGCCACGTCCGGGAAGCCGACGCCGGTGAGGTAGTTGGTCAGCGCGTCCACCCACACGTACATCACGTGATCGGGGTGGTCGGGGACCGGCACACCCCAGTCGAACGTCGTCCGCGAGATCGACAGATCCTTCAGCCCGCCCGAGACGAAGCTGACGATCTCGTTGCGGCGCACGTCGGGCCCGATGAACTCGGGGTGGGCCTCGTAGTGGGCCAGTAGACGCTCGGCGTAGTCCGACAACCGGAAGAAGTAGGTCTGCTCCTCGGTCCAGGTGACGGGGGTGCCGGTCTCGATCGCGGTGCGGGTGCCGTCGGGACCCGCGGTCGTCTCGTCCTCGGCGAAGAATCGTTCGTCGCGGATCGAGTACCAACCGGAGTAGGTGCCCAGGTAGATGTCTCCGGCCTCGTTCATGCGGCGCCAGATCTCCTTGGACGCCTCGTAGTGGTCGGCGTCGGAGGTGCGGATGAACCGGTCGAAGGAGATGTTGAGCTTCTCCTGCAACCGCTGGAACACGTCGGAGTTGCGGTTGGCCAGCT
The DNA here is from genome assembly GCF_058536225.1 of Mycolicibacterium arcueilense. NCBI lineage: Bacteria > Bacillati > Actinomycetota > Actinomycetes > Mycobacteriales > Mycobacteriaceae > Mycobacterium > Mycolicibacterium arcueilense. The sequence continues at coordinate 125,662 of NZ_JBZTYL010000011.1, read as the reverse complement.
CGGCGGCCGAGATGCCTTCGGCTGCGGCGGTATCGGCCATCTTCTGGCCGTGCACGTCGGTGCCGGTCAGGTAGCGCACATCGAAGCCGTCGAGTCGCTTGAACCGGGCGATCGCATCGGTGGCGACGTACTCGTAGGCGTGCCCGATGTGCGGCGCGCCGTTCGGGTAGGCGATGGCCGTAGTTATGTAGAAAGGCTCACTCATTTGGACCCCACCTTATTGTGTTGCGGTGGGATCCAAACGCTCAGCCAGGGAGAAGCCGCCGGCTCCGGAGCCGTTGGCTCCGCTGGTCGACGCACATACCCACCTCGACGCGTGCGGCGCGCAGACCGCGCAGGACGTCCGGGCGATCATGGATCGCGCGGCCGCGGTCGGAGTGGGCCAGGCGGTCACCATCGCCGACGATCTGGACTCGGCACGCTGGGTGACCACGGCCGTCGAAGCTGATGAGCGGGTTTTCGGGGCGGTGGCGCTGCACCCCACCCGGGCCAATGCGCTCGACGACGCGGCCAGGGCCGAGGTGGAGCGGCTGGCCGCTCATCCGCGGGTGGTCGCGGTCGGGGAGACCGGGATGGACCTGTACTGGCCGGGCCGGCTGGACGGCTGCGCGACGCCTGCCGAGCAGCGCGAGGGTTTCGCCTGGCACATCGACCTGGCCAAGCGCACCGGCAAGCCGTTGATGATCCACAACCGGGACGCCGACGCCGAGGTGCTCGATGTACTGCGCGCAGAAGGGGCGCCCGAGACAGTGATCTTCCACTGTTTTTCGTCGGGACCGGAGATGGCTCACACCTGCGTCGAGGCCGGCTGGGTATTGAGCCTTTCGGGCACGGTCAGCTTCCGTAATGCCGCTGAGCTGCGGGAAGCTGCTCGGTTGATCCCGCCGGGCCAGCTGTTGGTGGAGACCGACGCGCCGTTTCTGACCCCGCATCCGTTCCGCGGAGCACCGAACGAGCCGTACTGCCTGCCATACACTGTGCGGGCACTCGCAGAGTTGCTGGACCGACCTGCCGAAGAGGTCGCGTCCGAGACCGCAGCCACTGCGGCGCGGGTGTACGGACTTAACGGGAGTTGCCGGTTGTAGGCCTTTTCGTTACCGTCTTGTGATCAAACCTCAACCGCCGGCGGTGATCTATGCCGTCCGAACCGGAGAGAAACGCGAGAACCGTGGACGCGCTCAACAAAATTCATGAATCCCGATCTCCGCTGCTGCGAGGCGTGGTGGGGGCCCTGCTGGTCACGCTGACCGCCGCCGGGGGCTACGCCGTCGGATCGCACAAGACCGTGACGCTGAGCGTCGACGGCGCGCCGATGACCGTGACGACGATGAAGTCGCGGGTGATCGATGTGGTCGAGGAGAACGGTTTCTCGGTTGGCGATCGCGATGATCTCTACCCCTCGGCCGACGAGTCCGTGCACCAGGCCGACACCATCGTTCTGCGCCGCAGTCGACCGCTGGAGTTGTCGTTGGACGGCAATGACAGCAAGCAGGTGTGGACCACCGCCTCGACCGTCGATGAGGCCCTGGCGCAGCTGAAGATGACCGATAAGGCGCCGGCCGCTGCGTCCCGCGGCAGCAGGGTGCCGCTGGGCGGCATGGCGCTGCCCGTGGTGAGCGCCAAAACCGTCCGGATCGATGACGGCGGCAACGTGCAGACAGTGCACCTGGCCGCCCCGAACGTGGCGGGCCTGCTGGCCGCGGCGGGGACCCCGCTGGAGCAGAACGACACCGTCGTTCCGGCCGCATCGACCCCGGTCACCGAGGGTATGCAGGTCCAGGTGACGCGCATGCGTATCGAGAAGGTCACCGAGCGGGTGGCGTTGGAGCCGGGCCATCAGCGCATCGAAGACACCTCCATGAACATGAGCCGCCAGGTCGTCGAGGAGCCCGGCGCCCCGGGCACCCAGGACGTGACCTACGCGGTGGCCAAGGTGAACGGCGTGGAGACCGGCAGACTGCCAGTAGCCAATGTCGTGATCAACCCGGCCCGCGACGGCGTGCTGCGCGTCGGAGCAAAGCCTGGCACCGAAGTCCCGCCGGTCTCCAACGGTGCTGCCTGGGACGCACTTTCGCAGTGCGAAGCGGGAGGTAACTGGGCCATTAACACTGGTAACGGTTTTTTTGGTGGCGTCCAATTCGACCAGAACACCTGGGAGCGACAGGGTGGTCTGAGGTATGCTCCGAGGGCCGATCTGGCGACAAGAGAAGAGCAGATTGCGATTGCTACGGTGACGCAGGCCCGGCAGGGTTGGGGAGCTTGGCCAGTGTGTAGTGGGAGGATTGGGGCGCGCTGACTATTCGACTGCTCGGGCGGACCGAGATACGACGCTTGGCGAAAGAAATCGACTTTCGACCACGCAAGGCCTTTGGCCAGAACTTCGTTCATGATGCCAACACCGTTCGGCGCATCGTGTCGGCCTCCGGGATTCACCGGAACGACCATGTGCTCGAAGTCGGACCCGGTCTCGGGTCACTGACTCTGCCCCTGTTGGACCGTGGTGCCAGGGTGACCGCAGTGGAGATCGACCCGGTGCTGGCCAAGCAATTGCCGGCCACCATCGCCGATCATTCACACAGCGAGATCAACCGGCTCACGGTGATCAACCAGGACATCCTGACGCTGATGCCGTCTGATCTGACCGAGCAGCCGACGGCGCTCGTGGCAAATCTGCCGTACAACGTCGCGGTGCCCGCACTGCTGCACCTGTTGGCCGAGTTCCCGTCGATCCGGACGGTGATGGTCATGGTGCAGGCCGAGGTGGCCGAGCGCCTGGCGGCCGAGCCCGGCGGCAAGGACTACGGCGTGCCCAGTGCGAAGGCGCGTTTCTACGGAAACGTGCGCAGGCACGGGATGGTCTCGCCGACGGTGTTCTGGCCGATCCCGCGGGTGTACTCCGGGCTGGTCCGCATCGACCGGTACGAGACATCGCCGTGGCCGACCGACGCCGAGTTCCGCGATGAGGTGTTCCAGCTCATCGACATCGGATTCGCGCAGCGACGCAAGACCTCTCGCAACGCGTTCGCGGACTGGGCGGGTTCGGGCAACGAGTCGGCCGAGCGGCTGCTCGCCGCCAGCATCGACCCGTCGCGCCGTGGCGAGACGCTCGGTATCGCCGACTTCGTCCGACTCCTGCAGCGGGCCAAGGAAGCCGAGGGTGAGGCCGCAGCTGAGATCGAGGCGGCCGCCGAGGTTGAGGCGGCACGGCAAGGCTGAGCAACGCCGAATGTGAAGAAGATCGCGAGATTGTCCGACAATCTCGCGATCTTTTTCACATCGGGGACGTGAGCGCCTCGGCGATCAGGCTGACGAACTCCGAACAGGAGCCGTGCCTGCGCTCGGGGTCCTTCGCGAGTGCCCTGGCGATGATCGGGTCCGCCGACGGTGGAATCCAGTTGCACCGCTGCGATATTCGTGGCGGTCGGCTGTACATCTGGTGATCGATCAGGGCTATCGCGGTATCCGCGGAGAACGGCGGTGCTCCGGTCAGCAGCTCAACCGTCGTGCACGCCAGCGCGTACTGGTCCGTCGCCGCCGACGGTGTCCGGCCGCTGAGAAGCTCGGGTGCCGAATAGGGCAGTGACGCTTGGATATCCGGGTGCGGTCGGGCCGCTTGGCGGGTGATGCGGCGGGCCGGGTCGAGGCTCATCCGGCCGTGCCGGTCCTGGGCCAACTTGGCGGCCACGTCCGCGGCCATCGAGTGAGCCACCCCGAAGTCGATCAGTACTGCTCTCGAAAATGGTTGATCGACAAGGATATTGGCGGGTTTGACGTCACAGTGAACGATTCCGTTCCGGTGGGCGTGATCGAGCGCCCCGGCGATCTGGGCCAACGCGGTGAGCCGCTCTGGCATCGCGGGCAGGTTGTTCACGGTGCCGCCGTCGAGGAGCTCCATCGCCAGCCAGCCCGGACCCGCCGCGTACACGGTGACGATGTTCGGATGGGGGAGTTGACGGGCGAAGTCGAACTCGCGTTGCAGCCGGGCCAGCTGGGCCGGCCTGCGGTGCCGATCATCGAGAATCTTGAGCGCGACGGTGGCCCCGTCGGGGTCGCGTGCCTGATAGACGACGGCTGAGCCGCCGTTCCCCACGACATTCATCGCGGCGTATCCCGCTATTTCCACCTCGGGTGAGGGCACCGTCTCAGCCTAAGTTCACCGACAACCGTGGGTGGGCGGCGATAGTGTCGTGGCCGTGTCAGCATCCGACGGCAGTACCGCGTCCGAGTGGGTCCCCACCGGATCGGTGACCGTGCGCGTCCCCGGCAAGGTGAATCTCCACCTGGCGGTGGGGGATGTGCGCGACGACGGCTACCACGACCTCACCACGGTGTTCCATGCCGTGTCGCTGCTGGACGAGGTGACGGTGCGCAATGCCGACATGCTGTCGCTGACGGTGGCCGGCGAGGGGGTGGAGTCGGTGCCCACCGACGAGCGCAACCTGGCCTGGCGCGCGGCGGAGTTGCTGGCCCAGCACGTGGGCCGGTCCCCGGATGTGGCAATCAGCATCGACAAGTCGATCCCGGTGGCCGGTGGCATGGCCGGCGGCAGCGCCGACGCGGCCGCGGTGCTGGTGGCGATGAACACGCTGTGGGAGCTCGGGGTGCCCAGGCGCGATCTGCACGCCCTGGCGGCCCGGTTGGGCAGTGATGTCCCGTTCGCGCTGCACGGCGGCACTGCGCTGGGCACCGGCCGTGGTGAGGAGCTGGCCACGGTGCTGGCCCGCAGCACCTTCCACTGGGTGCTGGCATTCGCGCACAAAGGCCTGTCCACCCCGAAGGTGTTCGGGGAGCTGGATCGGCTGCGCGCAGATACCTCGACGGGCGGCCCGCCGCGGGCCGAGGAGCCCGAGCCTGTCCTGGCTGCGCTGGCCTCCGGTGATCCGGCCGAACTGGCCGCGCTGTTGGGCAACGACCTGCAGCCGGCCGCCCTGAGCCTGTATCCGGAGCTGCGCCGGACGCTGCGTGCTGGGGTGGAGGCCGGTGCCCTGGCCGGCATCGTGTCCGGCTCGGGCCCGACGTGTGCGTTCCTGTGCCCATCGTCGACGTCGGCGGTGGACGTGGGGGCTGAACTCGCCGGGGCCGGGGTATGCCGGACGGTACGGGTGGCCAGCGGTCCCGTCAGTGGTGCCCGTGTCGTTCCGGAGCCGTCGACGTCGGCCTGACGGACGGGTCTGGCAGGCGGGCCGCTCTGCCGTCGTCCGCTGTTTTCGACGCCAGGGCTGCGAACTTTGCGTCGGAACAGCCCTTGAGTGGAAACGGCGCAGCCCCAGCTGACCGCCGGCCTGAGGATGTGACGCAGACCTCAATAATCGCGAGGGTTTGGCAGTTACTTAAGGGTCTCTTAAGATGAGCGGCGGTGAATGCTAGCGATCTTGCATCGGATGCGACTTGTGCTCCCGCCGTCCATGACGGTGGGGGGTCGCCCAGACGTATACCCGGTACTGGGGCATCACCTTTTCGAGACATAACTGCTCCCCAATCGTGTGCGCGCGCCTACCCAAAAGCGGTGCACAGCGGGCGGAGCATGGATAACCGGGCAACTGCACCTGGCGCACTGTCGTCGGTGTGGGGGCCGCGGAACCCAAGGAGGTCGTCGTGAGCAGATTCACCGAGAAGATGTTCCGCAACGCTCGTGAGAGCAAGCGCGGCATGGTGACCGGTGAGCCGCATGAGCCGGTTCGCCACACCTGGGGTGAGGTTCACGAGCGGGCCCGGCGGATCGCAGGCGGTCTGGCCGCCGCGGGTATCGGACACGGCGACGCCGTCGGCGTGCTGGCCGGCTTCCCCGTCGAGATCGCGCCGACCGCGCAGGGCGTGTGGATGCGCGGCGCGAGCCTGACCATGCTTCACCAGCCGACCCCGCGCACCGACCTGGCGGTGTGGGCCGAAGACACCATGAACGTGATCGGCATGATCGAGGCCGACGCCGTCATCGTCTCCGAGCCGTTCCTGGTGGCCATCCCGGTGCTCGAGGAAAAAGGCATCAAGGTCGTCAAGATCGCCGACCTGCTGGCCGCCGACCCGATCGACCCGGTGGAGACCGGCGAGGACGATCTGGCGCTGATGCAGCTGACGTCGGGCTCGACCGGATCGCCCAAGGCCGTCCAGATCACGCACCGCAACATCCACTCCAACGCCGAGGCGATGTTCATCGGCGCGGAGTACGACGTCGACAAGGACGTCATGGTGAGCTGGCTGCCCTGCTTCCACGACATGGGCATGGTCGGCTTCCTGACTATCCCGATGTACTTCGGCGCCGAGCTCGTCAAGGTCACGCCGATGGACTTCCTGCGCGACACGCTGCTGTGGGCCAAGCTCATCACCAAGTACAAGGGCACCATGACCGCGGCGCCCAACTTCGCCTACGCGCTGTTCGCCAAGCGGTTGCGCCGTCAGGCCAAGCCGGGTGAGTACGACCTGTCCACCCTGCGGTTCGCGCTCTCGGGTGCCGAGCCGGTGGAGCCGGCCGACGTCGAGGACCTGCTCGATGCGGGCAAGCCGTTCGGGCTGCCCTCGTCGGCGATCCTGCCGGCCTACGGCATGGCCGAGACCTGCCTGGCCGTGTCGTTCTCCCCGTGCAACGCGGGCCTGGTGGTCGACGAGGTCGACGCCGACCTGCTGGCCGCGCTGCGCCGCGCCGTTCCCGCCACCAAGGGCAACACCCGCCGGCTGGCCTCCCTCGGCCCGCTGCTGAAGGACCTTGAGGCCCGTGTCGTCGACGAGCACGGTGATGTGATGCCCGCCCGCGGCGTCGGCGTCATCGAGCTGCGCGGCGAGTCGTTGACCCCCGGCTACATCACCATGGGCGGCTTCCTGCCGGCCCAGGATGAGCACGGCTGGTACGACACCGGCGACCTCGGCTACATCACCGAAGAGGGCAACGTCATCGTGTGCGGCCGCGTCAAGGACGTGATCATCATGGCCGGGCGCAACATCTACCCGACGGACATCGAACGTGCGGCCGGCAGGGTGGAAGGTGTGCGCCCGGGCTGCGCCGTGGCGGTGCGCCTGGATGCCGGGCACTCGCGCGAGACCTTCGCCGTCGCCGTGGAGTCCAACGCCTGGCAGGATCCGGCCGAGGTGCGCCGGATCGAGCATCAGGTGGCGCACGAGGTGGTCTCCGAGGTCGACATGCGTCCGCGCAACGTCGTCGTGCTCGGTCCCGGCAGCATCCCGAAAACCCCGTCGGGCAAGCTGCGTCGCGCCAACTCGGTCTCTCTCGTCACCGGCTAGCTGCAGCACTTCGTACACAAACCGCCCCGTTTCGATGAAACGGGGCGGTTTGTGTTCTGCCGCAACATGACGCGTATTGGTGGGCATTCGTCGTGAAGCGACACGCAATCATTTGTTGGACGGCCGGTGAACTGTGTATGACCTGTGTATTCTGACGCCGAAACTAATTTGACGAGAGGACCGGCATGGTCAAATCCCGATGGGTTTCGGCGATCCTGGGCGCGGGCGTTGTCGCCGCCGGGATTACCGCGGGCACCGCGTGGGCAGGTGGTCCCGGAGGTTACGTCGAAGATCCCGAAGACATCTTTGCGGCAGTGGGCACCGGCGAATTCATCGACACCCTGGCTGGTTTCACCGCCACCGGTGACACCGCCGAGGAGGCGTCGGCGGCGGTGATCGCGGCATGCACGAATGCCGGCGGTGTGGAATGCACGGCCGACGAGGTGACCAACGACAACCTGTGCATCGTGTCTGTCGCCAGCCCCAGCAATCACGCGGTAGCGGGCGGAGCCGGCGCGACGGTGGAGGCTGCCCGCCAGGACGCGTTCAACCGGGCGGCTGCGAACAACACCCCGCTCGATGCGGATTCCGGCGTCGTTGTATCGGCTTGCCCCTGATGAGCGGTTCAGCGCATGGCCGTTCTGGTGTCGCGGTGGTAGCCCGGAAGGGGAAGGACATGATGACAGGTCGCGGTAAGTTGGCCTTTGTGATGGCGGGTTTGGCTGCAGCATCGGTGATTTCGGCGCCGATCGCTGCGGCTCGGCCGACCTGTCAGGACACGGCCACCAAGACCATCTGCACGACCAACGGCAGCACATCGATCAAGGCGAGGCCCGGAACAACCGCGCCGCCGGCCAACATCCCGGTGTTCCCGTGGCTCGGAATGCCGGGGGGACGCCGCTAGGCGACCTCGTAGTACCAGCACCCGCGAGCGGGCGTGCCCCTGGTGGCACGCCCGCTCGTGGGGTTTACGGAGTCGTCGCGTGCGCTGTGCGCTCAGCCGTATCGGCGAGCCGGTTCTGCCGAATTACGTAGCCGCGCAACATCAACAGCATCGCAACCGGTGCGGCCATCATCGACATCACTTCGAGCATGTCCGACATCAGCTGGCCTGCTTGGTGTTTGCGTCGTGGTCGGCGTCCATCCGGTTGTAGACCTGCCACCAGATCAGCTCGTGATCGACCGCGGTGAGCTCACCGCGGTCGCGGCGTTCATCGGCTTGCAGAAGTGTCGCGGCGAGCACGACCAACCGCTCCCGGGCATTCTGAGGTCCCGGGTCGTCGTAGCCGGCCATCGTCGTCGCGCACAGGGTCCGCACCCGGTGGAAGGCGCTGCCGGACAGGCCGAGTGTGATGGCGCCGGTGGCGAAGAAGACCGCGGTGGATACACCGAATGCAGGCCAGGGTGACATCTGTCCGCCCAGCCAGAGCTGGCACAGCAACCACACGAGCATTCCCCACAGTGGCCAGCCGCGGGCCAGTCGGACCAACCGGCGCTCGGCGGTGCTCAGGCCCGGCGGATAGACCACCAGCCGGTAGTAGGTGATGCCGAAACGGCCCGGCCGGACCTGCACGCAACCCCATACCCGGGGGCCGTCGAGCAGCGGGGTCAGTAGCCGAATGCCGTCCATATCTCCGGTGTACCCGCTGCGAACGGGCTCGGACCGAGCCTGAACGGTTTCTTTACGGCGGGGCGGAGGATCCTTGCACTCTGAGTATAGGTATCTATACTCAGCCTCATGAAGCCGAAGCTTTCACCCCGCCTGGCCGATCACCCGACTGTTCGTGCGGTGCGCGCCCGCGCCGACGCGCCGGCCCCTGACGTGATCGACGCGGACTGGCTGCGGCAGCTGTGTCTGGACTCCGGGGCCGACGACGTTGCCTTCGCCACGGTGGATGATCCTGCTCTGGCCTCCGAGCGCGAACATGTCGAGGCCGCACTGCCGGGGGTGCGCAGCTACATTTCGCTGGTCGTGAAGATGAACCGCGACAACGTGCGCTCGTCCACCCGCAGCGTGGCCAATCAGGAGTTCCACCGCAGCGGCGAGATCATCAACGAAGCCGCTCACCGGATCACCCGGGCACTGGAAGACGTCGGCCATCGCGCGGTGAACCCGTCGGCCACGTTCCCGATGGAGATGGACAGGTACCCGGGGCGGATCTGGGTGGTGGCCCACAAACCCGTCGCGGTCGCCTCGGGCCTGGGGGTGATGGGGATCCACCGCAACGTGATCCACCCCAGGTTCGGGAACTTCATCCTGCTGGCCACCATTCTGGTGGGCTCGCCGGTCAGCAGTTACGGTGAGCCGCTGGACTATTCGCCGTGCCTGGAGTGCAAGCTGTGTGTGGCGGCCTGCCCGGTCGGCGCCATCGGGAAGGACGGCGAGTTCGACTTCGTCGCCTGTTCGGTGCACAACTACCGCGAGTTCATGGGTGGGTTCACCGACTGGGTGCAAACCATCGCCGACAGTGCCGACGCAGCCGACTTCCGCTCCCGGGTCAGCGATTCGGAGAACGCCTCGATGTGGCAGAGCCTGTCCTTCAAGGCCAACTACAAGGCGGCCTACTGTCTGGCGGTGTGTCCGGCGGGGGAGGACGTGATCGAGCCCTACCTCGACGACCGCAAGGAGTTCATGGACCGCGTGCTCAAACCTCTGCAGGAGAAACGTGAAACGCTGTACGTACTGCCGAACTCGGCGGCCAAGGCCCACGCCGAGAAACGTTTTCCGCACAAGACCGTGAAGGTGGTCGACAGTGGAATCCGCGCGCTCGACGGCCGTTGAAATCCGTCTGAGCGCAACACCTGACGTTGCCGGTCCGCGCCGCTAGCCTTTCGCGACGATGGCGAAGCAGGGTGAATTCCGGCTCTGGGCGTTCGGCGACGCCCACGTGGGCACCGACAACCAGTTCGACCGGGAAAGCCTGGCCGACGCCATCCGGCAGTCGGAGTTCGGTGGCGCCGAGGGCGGTCCGCCGTTCGACTGGGACATCGCGGTAGACGTCGGGGACATGTCCGGCGCCCATCACAGCCTGCCCGACGACGCCGAGGGCCGGGAGGTCCGGCGGCAGCTCTCGGTGATGCGCAAGCACCGGCGCGAGGACGTGTATTCGGTGTGCGGGAATCACGACCGCAGCGGGCTTGCCGAACCCGACGCCTGGTGGTGGCAGAAATGGATCGATCCGCTGGGTGCACACACCGCACATTCCGGCGTCGACGCCGCGGCCCGGCCCTATCCCGTCAGCGGGACGTGGGAGCGCTACTCGTTCCGGGTGGGCAACCTGCTGTTCCTGATGCTCAGCGACCGCAACGAACCGTCGCAGACGGTCGGGCGGGGCACGCTCGGGGGTAATCCCGGCGGAGTGGTGTCCGCCGAGACGTTCGAGTGGTGGGCGAACATGGTTGAGCAGAACCGTAATTCGATCATCGTCACGGTCCACCACTACGTCCTCAAGGACACCACGGTGGCATCGGGAGAGTGGGAGGGGGTGCGCCGGGATTCGGACGGGAAGCTCCATGAGCACTACCATCGGCCGTTCCTGCAGGGGACGCCGCAGGGCGCGTCCTACCTGTACTGGGTCGGCGGCAAGCCGGATTCCGGGGCCTTCGAGCGGTATCTCACCGAACACCCGGGGGCGGTGGCGCTGTGGCTGGCCGGGCACACCCACACCAACCCCGATGACTCGCACGGCGGCAAAACCCACATCGAGCAGGCCTGGGGTGGAACCTATTTCATGAATGTGGCGTCACTGAGCCGCCATCACATGCCGATCACGACCCTGCCGATCAGCCGGTTGCTGACATTTCGCCCGGGCAGCCGCGAGGTGCGGGTGCAGTGCTACCTGCACACCGACCAGCACGCGGCGCAGGGCTGGTACGCGCCGGCGGAGCGCACGCTCACCCTGGAAAGGCCGTTCACCTGGTAGCGGATCACCACGCGTGAACGGTGTTCTGGGCCGGCTCCAGGCCCTGGGCGATCAACAGCTCGGTGGCATCGGCGGCCTGCTCGCAGATTGTCGGCAGCTCGGTGCGTTCGGCGGCAGTGAAGGCCTCCAACACGTACGCCGCCGGGTCCTTGCGGCCCGGCGGTCGGCCCACTCCGATGCGGACCCGCTGAAAGTCCTTGCTGCCCAATGCTGACGCCACCGACCGCAGCCCGTTGTGGCCGCCCTCGCCGCCGCCGACCTTGAGCCGGATCCGGCCGAAGTCGATGTCGAGCTCGTCGTGGATGACCACGATGCGGCCCGGTGGCACCGAATAGAACTTGGCCAACGGCCCGACCTGACGGCCGGATTCGTTCATGTAGCACCGAGGTTTGGCCAGTACCACCGGGGCTCCTGCGAGCCGGCCGGTGATCACCTCGGCGCCGGACTTCTTGTGCACCTTGAAGGCCGAGCCGATGCGGGCGGCCAGTACATCGGCCACCATGAACCCGACATTGTGTCGGGTCTTGGCGTAGGCGGGCCCGGGGTTACCCAGGCCCACCACCAGCAGCGGCTCGGCCATCGAAAGGGGTACTTACTCGGCGGCTTCGGCAGCCTCGGCGGCCGGCTCCTCGGCCGGAGCCTCGCCAGCAGCCTCGCCGGCGCCCTCGGACTCGAGGTCCTCGGCGCTCGGGGCCTCGACGATGTTGACCACGAGCAACTCGGGATCCGACACCAGCGAAACGCCGGAGGGCAGCTCGACCTGGCTGGCCAGGATCTGGGTGCCGGCCTCGACGCCCTCGATCGACACGGTCAGGTGCTCGGGGATCGACAGGGCCTCGGCCTCGATCTCGATGGTGTTGGCGTCCTGGGTCACCAGGGCGCCCGGGGCGGCGTCGCCCTCGACGGTGACGGTGACCTCGACGATGACCTTCTCGCCGCGGCGCACCACGAGCAGGTCGGCGTGCTGGATGTTGCGACGGATCGGGTGGATGTCCAGCGCCTTGGTCAGGGCCAGCTGTTCCTTGCCCTCGATGTCGAGGGTGAGCACGGCGTTGGTTCCCGAGTGGCGCAGCACGGCGGCGAACTCGCGGGCGTTGATCTCCAGGTGCTGGGGATCGGTGCCGTGGCCGTACAGGACAGTGGGCACGTTGCCGTCGCGGCGGGCCTGGCGCGAGGCGCCCTTGCCGGTGCGGGTGCGCACGGTCGCGGTCAGCTTGTTGGGGACGTTCTTGGCGGCGGCCTTGGCCATGATGTTGCTCCTCTAATTGCGGTACTGCGGTCAGATCGTCAGCACGGCAAGGGTCGCAACACTTGAAGAAGTTCCCGCCGATAACGGTGGTCCAAAAGGTCCACCCTCGCCGTGACGCCAGGTCAGGGTAGCAAAGACGAGGCCGCCGGCAAAAATCGGAGCTGGGTCTTACAGCGGATATGCCGTGTCGGTGAGCTGCTCGGACAGGTCCCACAGCCCCTTCTGGGTGTCCACCCGCCGGGCCAGCGGGCTGCGCCCCACCGGCTGGCTGGGGCCGAACTGGCCGAACCGCGGCCCGATGAAGCTGTCGCCGGGAACGTCCTGGGACACCGCGTAGAGCGTCTGGCGGGCACCGAACGACGGCTCGCTGGCGAATACCCGGTTGGCGACCGCCATCATGCGGGCGCCGAGCTTGTTGCCGCTCTGGCCCTGCAGGTTGGTGGCCGAATAGCCGGGGTGAGCGGCCACTGCGCGCACCTGGGAGCCCGACGCGGTGAGGCGTCGCTGCAACTCGGAGGTGAACATCAGGTTGGCCAGCTTGGATTGCCCGTAGGCGAGCCAGGCCGAATACGGCCGGGACTTCCAGTTGAGGTCCCGCAGATTGACCTGCCCGAACAGGTGCATCAGCGACGACACCGTGACCACCCGGTCGCTGATCTTGGGCAGCAGCAGATTGGTCAGCGCGAAATGCCCGAGGTGATTGGTGCCGATCTGGCTCTCGAATCCGTCGACGGTCCGGCTCAGCGGGACCGCCATGATGCCGGCATTGTTGACCAGCACGTCGACGCTCTCGACGGTGTCGGCGAACTCGCGGACCGAGGCCAGGTTCTGCAGGTCGAGTTTGCGTACCTCCACCTGCCCGCCGGTCATCGTCTCGGCGGCCGCGGTGCCCTTTTCCAGATTGCGGACGGCAACGGTCACCTTGGCGCCGACGCGGGCGAGCTCACGGGCGGTGACGAGCCCCAGTCCGCTGTTGGCGCCGGTGACGATCACCCTGCGGCCGGAGAACGAGGGCAGGTCGGCGCTGGTCCATCCACTCATGCCGACCACCCTACGGGCGGCCCGATCACTTCTTCGCGATGTTGAAGCCCGTGATGATCGATTCGACGTCCGGCCCCTGTGCGGCGGCCTCGTCGGCGTAGGTCGTGACGGTCAGTTGGACGAGATAGCGCTGTGGTGGTTGCAGCCCGTCGTCGGCGATCACGACGCGGTTGTAGCTCTGCATGCGCTTGCCGTTGAGGTCGTAGCTGCCCTCGATCATCGCCGACGGGAAGCCCTTCCAGTCCGCGTTGGATGCATTGAGCTGCTTGAAGTTCTCCGACAACTGGGCATCGGCGTAGCCGTGGTCTTTCAGTGCCTTGGGCACATCGAAATCACCGTGCAGGGTGAAGGCCAGCATCATCGCGGTGGGGTAGGTGTTGCCCTTGGCGATCATCCGGGTTCCCGGGGCCAGGTTCGGATTGTTGTAGGGATGCCATCCCGGAGGGCTCGGCATGGTCACCGTCAGATGTGGGATCTTCTCGGGTGCGATGGGCTCGCCGACCACACCGGAATCTTCCAGGTACTGCCACAGTGGCACCGGCTGGTTGTCGGCAGGGGCAGCCGGCGTCGTCGAGCTCGTCGTCCAGATCGACTTGTAGTCAGGCGTTTCGGCGCCGCAACCGGTGACCAGCACCGCCAGCGCGCCGGCCGTGGCGAGCAGCCGCTTCACAGAATCTCGCGCACCGAATCGATCGGCCGGGCCAGCCGGGTGCCGTTGTCGGTGACGACGAACGGCCGCTCGATCAGGATCGGGTTCTCGGCCATCGCATCGAGCAGCTCGTCGTCGGACGCATTGGCCAAACCCAGTTCGGTGTACAGAGATTCACGCTTGCGCACCGCGGTGCGGACGTCGATGCCCGCAGCCTTGATCAGCGCGGCGATCTCGTCACGCGTCGGCGGCGTCTTCAGATACTGCACCACCTCGGGCTCGATCCCGTTCTCGCGCAACAGATCCAGCGTCTTGCGAGAGGTGGAGCACTTCGGGTTGTGGTAAATGCGCGCCATCTAGGCGGACCCGTCGAACAGTCCGGTCACCGAACCGTTCTCGAACACCGCGCGGATCGTCGACGCCAGCAGGGGCGCGATGGACAGCACGGTCAGCTGCGGGAACTTCTTGTCGTCGGTGATCGGCAGTGTGTTGGTGACGATCACCTCGCGGGCGCCGCAATCGGCCAGGCGCTGGGCGGCCGGGTCGGACAGCACACCGTGGGTGGCGGCGATCACCACGTCCTTGGCGCCGTCCTCACGCAGCAGCTTGACCGCGCCGGCGATGGTGCCGCCGGTGTCGATCATGTCGTCGGTCAGGATGCAGGTCTTGCCCTCGACCTCGCCGACGACACGGTTGGCCTTGACCTGGTTGGGCACCAGCGGGTCGCGGGTCTTGTGGATGAAGGCCAGCGGGACGCCGCCGAGCGCGTCGGCCCATTTTTCCGCCACGCGGACACGGCCGGAGTCGGGCGACACCACGACCACGTCGGAATCGGAGTACTTCTCACCGATGTAGCCGCACAGCAGTGACTGCGCCCGCATGTGGTCCACGGGGCCGTCGAAAAAGCCCTGGATCTGGTCGGTGTGCAGGTCGACCGAGACGATGCGGTCGGCGCCTGCGGTCTTGAGCAGGTCGGCGACCAGGCGGGCCGAGATGGGCTCGCGGCCGCGGTGCTTCTTGTCCTGACGCGCATAGGGGTAGAACGGCAGGATCGCGGTGATCCGCTTGGCGCTACCCCGCTTGAGCGCGTCGATCATGATGAGCTGTTCCATGAGCCACTGGTTGAGCGGCGCCGGATGGCTCTGCAGGACGAAGGCGTCGCAGCCACGTACGGACTCGTCGAACCGGACGAAGATCTCGCCGTTGGCAAAGTCCCGGGCGGTCTGCGCGGTCACCTCGATGTCGAGTTCCTTGGCGACCTGCTCCGCCAGCTCGGGGTGCGCACGCCCCGAGAACAGCATCAGGTTTTTTCGATTGTCGGTCCAGTCCGTGGCCACTATGGCTGCCTTCGCGGTTGGGGATCGATACGGAGCAATCGTACGTAGCGTTTCTGGTAGTTCGTAGCCGGGTTACCAGATTGCCAACACGAAACCTCGGACCGAGACCATCAGCGCCGCGATCTGCAGCCACATGCTGACCGCAATGCGCGGCACAACGGGTTATCCCCAGGCCGTCGATCCGGTACTGGTGACTGGTGCCTCGGGCGTACGACCATGGCAGCGTGGATATCGACCACGTGCTTGGGCAGCAGGCGGGGGTCATCTCGCGCCGACAAGCGCTCGCTGCGGGATTAGAGCAGCACGATATCCGTCGGTTGCTGAGACGCAACGAATGGGCGCGGGTCTACGACGGCGTGTACGTCGACCACACGGGACCGTTGAGCTGGTTGCAACGGGCCTGGGCGGCAGTGCTTTATGCGGCGCCGGCCGCGCTGTGCCTCGAATCGGTCTTGTCGGACGAAGGCTCCGTGATCCATGTCGGCGTCGCCCGCAAACGGAGCTCGTTGGCAGAGCCGCCCGGCGTCCGCATCTACCATGTCGCACACCTCGAGGAGCGGGTGTTGTGGCATGTCGGGCCGCCACGGATGCGTTACGAGGAAGCTGTGCTCGACGTTGCCTGCCGTGCGACGTCCGAATTGGACGCCATTGCGGTCCTGGCCAACGCCTGTCAGTCGCGGCGCACCACCGCGCGGCGTCTGCTTGATGCCCTCGATGCTCGTCGACGAGTGCGCCGTCGCCGCTGGATGCGGGCAATACTGGTGGATATTGCCGAGGGCACGTGCTCGGTCCTGGAACACGGATATCTCACTCGTGTTGAGCGGGCGCACGGGCTACCCCGGGCCGATAGACAGAAGCGTTCTGCCTCGTCGACAGGTGTTTGTTATCGCGATACCGAGTACGGGCAACGGCTTGTGGTCGAACTCGACGGTCGCGTGTTCCACGACTCGTTGTCGGCACGGAACAAGGATTTCGAACGTGATCTGGATGCTGCGGTGGAGGGGTTGTCGACCGTCCGGTTGTCATACCGGCAAGTATTCGACCGACCGTGTCGGACTGCCGCAAAGGTTGCCCAAGTGATGCGGCGGCACGGGATCGAGGTGAGCGGGCATGCCTGTGGGCCGGGCTGCGAGTTCGATCTGCTCGACCTCGCGGCCTGACTGGGCTTGAAACCTTGAAATGTTGTCAGCTCCGCGATCTACAGCCACATGCTGGCCGCAAGTCGCGGCACTACGTGTCAGTCGGTCTCGTCGCGCGCCTCGCGGGCCTTGCGGGCCGCTTCGGCAGCGGCCGAGCCCGGGCGCTTGCGTTCGACCCAGCCTTCGATGGTGCGCTGGGCGTTGTCCGAGACCGCCAACGCGCCGGGTGGGACGTCGTCGCGGAGCACGGTGCCGGCACCGGTGTAGGCGCCGTCGCCGACGGAGACCGGGGCGATGAACATCGTGTCGGAGCCGGTGCGCACATGGGAGCCGATGGTGGTCCGGTGCTTGTTCTCGCCGTCGTAGTTGACGAACACGCTGGAGGCCCCGATGTTGCTGTGGTCGCCGATGTCGGCATCGCCGACGTAGGTGAGGTGCGGCACCTTGGTGCCGGTGCCGATCGTCGAGTTCTTCGTCTCGACGAAGGCGCCGAGCTTCGATTCGGCTCCCAGGATCGTGCCCGGGCGCAGATAGGCGAACGGGCCGACGGTCGCACCCGCGCCGATCACGGCGAGCTGGGCGTGCGTGCGCACCACCGATGCGCCGTCGCCCACCTCGACGTCGGTCAGGGTGGAGTCCGGGCCGATCTCGCAGCCGGCGCCGATCTCGGTGGTCCCCAGGAGCTGGGTGCCAGGGCGGACGACGGTGTCGCGGCCGATGCTCACGTCGACGTCGATCCAGGTGGTGGCGGGGTCGACGATCGTCACGCCGGCGCGCTGGTGACCGGCCACGATGCGGCGGTTGAGTTCGGCGCCCAGATCGGAGAGCTGCACGCGGTCGTTGACGCCGGCGACGAGCGCGCTGTCGTCGACATGCATGGCCCGCACGGTCCGGCCGTCCTGGCGCACGATCGCGATGACGTCGGTCAGGTACAGCTCCTGCTGGGCGTTGTTCGAGCTCAACCGGCTCAGCGCCGAGCGCAGGTCGGCGATGTCGAAGGCGTACACCCCGGCGTTGATCTCTCGGATGGCCCGTTGGGACTCGGTGGCGTCGGCCTGCTCGACGATGCCGATGACCTCGTTGTCCTGGGTGCGCAGGATGCGACCGTAGCCGGTGGGGTCGGGCACGGTGGTGGTGACCACGGTGGCGGCAGCCGTCGCGGCGCTGTGGGTTTCGATGAGGCCGGCCAGGGTGTCGGCGTCGAGCAGTGGGACGTCACCGGAGGTCACCACGACCGTGCCGGCGAACTCGTCGGGCAGCGAGCTCAAGCCGCAGGCCACGGCGTGGCCGGTGCCCAGCTGCTGGTCCTGGATGGCGACGTCGATGGTGCGGCCCAGCTTGTCGGCCAGTTCGCCGACCGCGGGGGCGATGCGCTCCCGGTCGTGGCCGAGAACGACCACCAGATGCTGGGCGGCGGCGTTGGCCACGGTGTGGACCGCGTGGCTCAGCATGCTGCGGCCGGCCAGGGTGTGCAGCACCTTGGGGGTGTCCGAGCGCATTCGGGTCCCGGCACCTGCTGCCAGTACGACGACTGCGGCTTCGGTGGTCGACACATCATCCCCTTACTCCGCGAGCGTGCGCGTCTGCTCGAGAAACGCCGTCGCAAGCGCGCATTTCGTGCACGCTCGCCATTACCAATTGCTCCGTCGCCAGGACTCGAACCTGAACTATCTGAACCAAAATCAGAGGTGCTGCCGATTACACCACGACGGAATGTCCGGAAGAGACTCTAGTCGAACGGTCTAGCCTGATATTCGTGGCAGCACCCGAGAAGGAAGGGCGGCCCCCACGGGCCCGCATGACCGGCAACGAGCGACGGCAACAGCTGATCGAAATCGCCAAGTCGCTCTTTGCCGAACGGGGCTATGAGGGGACGTCGATCGAGGAGATCGCCCAGCGCGCCAATGTCTCCAAACCCGTCGTCTACGAGCACTTCGGCGGCAAGGAAGGCCTGTATGCCGTCGTCGTCGACCGGGAGATGTCGGCCTTGCTGGACGGGATCACCTCGTCGCTGACCAACAACCGGTCCCGGACGCGGGTCGAGCGCGTGGCGCTGGCGTTGCTGACCTATGTCGAGGAACGCACCGACGGCTTTCGCATCCTGATCCGGGACTCGCCGGCCGCGATCACCTCGGGTACGTACTCGACGCTGCTCAACGATGCCGTCAACCAGGTGTCCTCGATTCTGGCCGGGGACTTCTCCCGCCGGGGGCTCGACCCGGACCTGGCACCGCTGTACGCCCAGGCGCTGGTCGGTTCGGTGTCGATGACCGCGCAGTGGTGGCTCGACGTCCGCGAGCCGAAGAAAGAAGTGGTGGCCGCGCATGTGGTCAACCTGATGTGGAACGGGCTGACGCATCTGGAGTCCGACCCGATCCTGCACGAGGAGTGAGTCTGCGGCGCTCCGCCACAAACTGCAACCCGAGGGTTGCAACAACCGTTCCTCATGTGCAACCCTTGGGTTGCAGCATTCCGTCAGAGAGGAACCCCGACATGACCACGGACTTCGACCGCATCGAGCGCGAGATCGCCATCGACGCACCGGCGCAACGCGTCTGGGACCTGGTGAGCGAACCCGGTTGGTACATCAACGAAGAGCGGATCACCGAACACACCATCGAGCGTGCCGGCGACGTCGCGATCGTCACCGACCCCACGCACGGGAAGTTCGCGTTGCGAACCGTCACACTCGATGAGCCGCGTTACGCGGCCTTCCGGTGGCACATCGACGCCGACGAACTCGACAGCTCATCCACTCTCGTCGAATTCTGGATCACCCCGGCGCCATCCGGCGTGGTGCTGCGTGTCGTCGAGAGTGGGTTCGCCTCGCTCGACGAGCCCGAGGCCGACCGCCGCTCCCGGTTCGACGATCACAGTGGCGGCTGGTCCCTTGAGCTCGGACTCGCCCAGAAGTACCTGGTGGGGGCCGCCGCCGATGCATGAGAATGCCTCGCCGGTCGAGGTTTTCGCTGCGCTTGCCGACGACAGTCGGTGGCAGGTTCTGGTTGCCCTCGGCCGCCGGCCCGCCTCGGCGTCAGCACTGGCGGACGAGCTGCCGATCAGCCGCCAGGCCATCGCCAAACACCTGAAGGTTCTCACCGATGTCGGCCTGGTGGTGGCCACCAGGGCCGGGAGGGAGATCAGGTACGAGACGGTGGGGGCTCGGCTCAGCGAGGTGGCACGACGGCTCGACGGCATCGCCGCCGGCTGGGAACGCCGGCTGGCCACGATCAAGGATGCTGTCGAACGGGACGGCTGACGATCCTCAGCCCAGGTCCCGCGATAGCAGGTCGGCTGTCGTCTCCCGGCGCACCAGCAGCCGCGCGACGCCGTCGCGCACTGCGACGACGGGCGGGCGGCCCACCATGTTGTAGGTCGAGGCCATGCTGTGTTGGTAGGCGCCGGTGCAGGCCACTGCCAGCAGATCACCGGCATGGATGTCCGCGGGCAGTTCCACGTCGCGCACGATCTCGTCACCGGACTCGCAGTGGCGGCCCACCACCGTGGCCACCTTCGTCGGTCCCATCGGGTGACGATTAGCCAGGGCCACGGTGTATTTCGCTCCATACAGGGCGACCCGCGGGTTGTCGCTCATGCCGCCGTCCACCGCGACGAACGTGCGCCCGCCCGGCTGGGACTTCACCCCGTGCACCCGGTACAGCGTCACTCCGGCCCGGGCGCTGAGGGCCCGGCCGGGCTCGACGACCAGACGTGGCCGCGGAAACCGTTCGGCCGCACACGCCGCGGTCAGCTCGTCGTCGACGACGGCGGCGAACGCGCCGATGTCGAGGGCCGCGTCCCCGCGGACGTACGGAACCCCGTGGCCGCCACCGATGTTGAGCTCGGTCAGCACCAGGCCGTGCTCGTTGCGGATGTCGGCCATGGCGCCGATCAACCGGTGCACGGCCTCGCCGTAGGGGGCGGGGTCGGTGATCTGCGAGCCGATATGGCAGTGCAGGCCAACCAGATCGAGGTTGGGGGTGGCCAGAATGCGGGCCGCGGCGCGGGCAGCCCGGCGGTCGGCCAGCGCGAAGCCGAACTTCTGATCGGTCACGCCGGTGGTGACCGCCCGATGCCCGTGGATGTCGATGTCGGGGGTGACCCGGATCAGTACCGGCTGGGGCCGGCGCACCAACCCGGCCAGGTAGGTGATCTCCATCGGGGAGTCGATCACGATCCGGCCGACCCCGACGTCGAGGGCGTCGCGCAGATCGTCACACGACTTCGCGTTGCCGTGCACCACGATTCGCGCCGGGTCGACCCCGCCGGCCAGGGCTGTCGCGAGTTCGGCCGCAGAGCAGATATCCACGCCCAGGCCCTCCTCGGCGGCCCAGCGGGCGACGGCCGTGGTCAATAGCGACTTGCCGGCGTAGACCACCTCGGTTTGCCCGAGGGCGGTCCGGTAGCGCCGGGCACGGGTCCGGAAATCGCTTTCGTCCAGCACATAGGCCGGGGTACGGAACTCGTCTGCGATGTCGGCCAGCGCCACCCGGCCCACGGTGATCCGACCCAACTCGTCGACACCCGTCGTCAGTGGCCAGATGGTCGGGTCGAGCCGCGGTCGGGTGGTGTCGCGAAGTGAAGGCAGGATGTCCAGCAGGGTCATGACTCCACCGTGGGCCGCGGCGGTGGAGCTGTCAGCAAGCTTGACGTTTCCTTGACGTCCCCGAACCCGATCCTGACGTGTTCAGGCCCTGCCGAACGACTTCGTCTCCGTCGCCGTGGCGATGAACCCGTTGCCTTTGACGGGATCGGCCATCCGGCAGGCGAGCAGGATGTCGTCGGTGTGCACACAGGTGGCGTTGCCCGCGTCGAAGCGTTGGCCGGCCGGGAGCATCGGGGCTTCGTCCTCGGTGAGGCCGTCGACCGGGCTGAGTGGTTCTTCGGTATGGGTGAAACTCATCGGTATCGCGCCGTTGGTGGTGCCGTAGCTGAACAGGTGCGCCAGGTTGGCATCGTTGGGCGCTCCGACGAAGGGGCCACGGCAGTCCAGTGCGTACATCGCGCGGTGCTGGGTGGTCATGCAGACGAAGCCGTCGGGGGTGCGAAATCCCTGGACCGGAAATCCCTGGCCTTCGCGCAGGACGTACTGCGTCGGATCGACGGCGGGGTAGGCGGCGAAGTCGGGGACTCCGTCCGGTCCGAGGTGCGTGGGTACTGCCTCGTGTGTGGAATCCGACGTGTGCCGGCCGGTCAGCCAGATGATCGCGAGCGCCACCGTCAGCACGACCGCGAGCGCCGCCGCCCACCGCTTCATCGGTCCATGATCTCCCGGGACAGAGCGAGGCGGAGCCGAATCTCCGGCCCCGTAGAATGGCGCCATCATGACCGCACCGGGGCACAACCATGTCCAGACCCCGATCGCGGGTCTCGTCGAGCTGGCATTAACCGATCCGTCTCTGCAGGACGTCCTTCGC
The DNA here is from genome assembly GCF_058536225.1 of Mycolicibacterium arcueilense. NCBI lineage: Bacteria > Bacillati > Actinomycetota > Actinomycetes > Mycobacteriales > Mycobacteriaceae > Mycobacterium > Mycolicibacterium arcueilense. The sequence continues at coordinate 103,674 of NZ_JBZTYL010000011.1, read as the reverse complement.
CGCGCCGCCGACCGGCCTGCCGATCTCGCACTCGTCGGGCCGGCCAGTGCCCGCGTGCTGGTGGCCGCCGGGCTGGCCCAGCAGGGCCCGTTGCTGGTGGTGGCTGCCACCGGTCGCGAGGCCGACGATCTGACCGCCGAGTTGCGGGGCGTGGTCGGCGATGCCGTCGCACTGTTCCCGTCGTGGGAGACGCTGCCGCATGAGCGGTTGTCCCCGGGAGTCGAGACCGTCGCTGCCCGGTTGTTGCTGTTGCGCCGGCTGGCCCATCCCGAGGACGAGACGCTGGGCCCGCCGCTACGGGTGGTGGTCACCACCACGCGTTCGCTGCTGCAGCCGATGGCCCCGGATGTGGTGGATACCGAACCGGTCACGCTCACCGTCGGAGCGGAGGCCGAGTTCGAGGCCGTCGTCGCGCGTCTGGTCGACCTGGCCTACACCCGCGTCGACATGGTCGGCAAACGCGGCGAGTTCGCCGTGCGCGGTGGCATCCTCGACATCTTCGCGCCCACCGCCGAGCATCCGGTCCGCGTCGAGTTCTGGGGTGACGAGATCTCCGAGATGCGGATGTTCTCGATCGCCGACCAGCGTTCGATCCCCGAGATCCCGGTGCACAACATCGTTGCCGTGCCGTGCCGCGAACTGCTGATGACCCCCGACGTGCGCGAGCGCGCCGCCGTGCTCGCCGCCGAACACCCCACCCACGAGAACAGCGTGCCGGGCAGCGTGCCCGACATGCTGGCCAAGCTCGCCGAAGGCATTCCGGTCGACGGGATGGAGGCGCTGCTGCCGTTGCTGCATCCGGTGCAGCCGACGACGCTGACGCACCACCTGCCCGAGGGCGCTCCGGTCTTGTTGTGCGACCCCGAGAAGGTGCGGACCCGGGCCGCGGACCTGATCAAGACGGGCCAGGAATTCCTGGAGGCGTCGTGGTCGACGGCTGCCGTCGGCGGGGATGCCCCCATCGACCTCGAGGCGCTGGGGGCATCCGGGTTCGTCCCGTTCGAGCAGGCCCGCGAGGATTCCGTGGCCGGCGGTCATCCGTGGTGGACGCTGAGCCAGCTGCCCGACGGTAAGGCCACCGAACTCGACTTGCGGCCGTCTCCGTCGGCCCGCAGTCAGCAGAGTCTCGAAGAGATCTTCGCGATGCTGCGCGCCCACGTGGCCACCGGTGGGTACGCCGCGGTGGTCACCCCGGGCACCGGTACGGCACACCGCGTGGTGGAGCAGCTCGGCGATTCCGACACGCCCGCAGGCATGTTGGAGCCGGGGGCGGCACCCAAGGCCGGTGTGGTCGGGGTGCTCAAGGGACCGTTGCACGACGGCCTGGTCCTGCCCGGAGCCAACCTCGTCATCATCACCGAGACCGATCTGACCGGTAACCGGGTGACGGCCTCAGGAGGCAAAAAGCTTGCGGCCAAACGACGTAACGTCGTGGATCCGCTGGCGCTGACCGCCGGGGATCTGGTGGTGCACGATCAGCACGGCATCGGCAAGTTCGTCGAGATGACCGAGCGGGTGGTCGGCGGAGCGCGTCGTGAGTACCTGGTGCTGGAGTACGCGTCAGCCAAACGCGGCGGCGGATCGGACCGGCTGTACGTGCCGATGGATTCGCTGGATCAGCTCTCGCGCTACGTCGGCGGCGAGGCGCCGTCGTTGTCGAAGCTCGGCGGAAGCGATTGGGCCAATACGAAAACCAAGGCCCGCAAGGCCGTTCGGGAGATCGCCAGTGAGCTCGTCGCGCTGTACGCCAAGCGGCAGTCCGCACCCGGGTATGCGTTCGGTCCCGACACTCCATGGCAGAACGAGATGGAGGATGCGTTCGGCTTCACCGAGACCATGGACCAGATGACCGCGATCACCGAGGTCAAATCCGATATGGAGAAACCGGTTCCGATGGACCGGGTGATCTGTGGCGACGTGGGTTACGGCAAGACCGAGATCGCGGTGCGGGCGGCATTCAAGGCCGTCCAGGACGGTAAGCAGGTCGCGGTGCTGGTGCCCACGACACTGTTGGCCGATCAGCATCTGCAGACCTTCACCAACCGGATGGCGGGTTTTCCGGTGACGGTCAAGGGATTGTCGCGGTTCACCGATCCGGCGGAGTCGCGGGCCACCATGGAGGGGATGAAGGACGGCGCGGTCGACGTCGTGATCGGCACGCACCGGCTGCTGCAGACCGGCGTGACCTGGAAAGACTTGGGCCTCATCATTGTTGACGAGGAACAGCGCTTCGGTGTCGAGCACAAAGAGCACATCAAGTCGATGCGTACGCACGTCGACGTGCTCACGATGAGCGCCACCCCGATCCCACGCACCCTCGAGATGAGCCTGGCCGGCATCCGGGAGATGTCGACGATCCTGACTCCGCCCGAAGAGCGGTACCCGGTGCTGACCTATGTCGGCCCGCACGACGACAAGCAGGTGGCCGCGGCGTTGCGTCGTGAGCTGCTGCGGGACGGGCAGGCCTTCTACATCCACAACCGGGTGCGCACCATCGACCAGGCCGCGGCGCGGATTCGTCAGATGGTGCCCGAAGCCAGGGTCGTCGTCGCGCACGGCCAGATGAACGAGGAGACCCTGGAGAAGACCGTCGAGGGCTTCTGGAACCGCGAGTACGACATCCTGGTCTGCACGACGATCGTCGAGACCGGTCTGGACATCTCGAACGCCAACACGCTGATCGTCGAGCGGGCCGACACCTTCGGGTTGTCACAGCTTCATCAGCTGCGAGGCCGGGTGGGGCGAAGCCGCGAGCGCGGGTACGCCTACATGCTCTATCCACCCAATTCGCCGCTGACCGAGACGGCCTATGACCGGTTGGCCACGATCGCGCAGAACAACGAGCTGGGTGCGGGCATGGCGGTGGCCATGAAAGACCTGGAGATCCGCGGCGCGGGCAACGTGCTCGGCGCCGAGCAGTCCGGCCACGTGGCCGGGGTGGGTTTCGATCTGTACGTGCGACTGGTGGGCGAGGCTGTCGAGGCCTACCGAGCAGCTGCCGACGGGAAAACCGTTGCCACAGCTGAGGAGCCAAAGGAAGTGCGGGTCGATCTGCCGGTCGACGCGCACCTGCCACCCGAGTACATCGGCAGTGACCGGCTGCGACTGGAGGGCTACCGGCGGCTCGCCGCGGCGACGGACGAGGACGCGGTCAAGGCCGTTGTCGACGAACTCGTCGACCGGTACGGCCCGTTGCCCGAGCCCGCGAAGCGCCTGGTGGCGGTGGCCCGGTTGCGGCTGCTGTGCCGCGAGTACGGCATCACCGAGATCGGCGCCGTGTCGGCGTCGACGATCAAGCTGTCGCCGCTGGTCCTTCCCGATTCCGCGCAGTTGCGGCTCAAGCGGATGTACCCGGGTGCGCACTACCGGGCCACCACCTCGGTGGTTCAGGTGCCGATCCCGCGTGAGACCGACGGCATCGGCTCCCCGCGGATCCGTGACCTCGACATTGTCCGGATGGTGGCCGGTCTGGTGTTGGTGCTCCACGGACAGACCGAAGGCAGCATCGACATCACCGCGGATCTGTAATTTTTTCTCGCGTCTAATTGCCTGGTCGCGACGCCTTTCTGGCGTGTGCGCCGCGCCGTATCCGCGAAGTGCTGTTAACGCACCGAAACCGGGATCCGACATATATGCGGGGGGTCAAGGTATTGCGTAGTCGTCTGCAGAAAGAGGCGGCGAGATCGTCGGCCATAGGGCGGTCATGCAATTTCCCAAACCGAACATCACGCGATTGACGTCTATTGGCGACAGGTCGCGGTGAGGCAAGGCGAAGGAGTGACCATGAACTTCAAGAAGTTCGCAGTAACCACAACGATGGCCGGTGCACTGGGATTGGGCGCGTTGGGCCTGGGTACAGGCTTGGCGCAGGCTGTTCCGAACGTGCCCACGCCGCCTCCGGTTCCCGGTCCGGCGGTACCCAATGTGGGCACGCCGAACGTGAACGTGCCGGGTGTCAACGTTCCTGATGTGAATGTTCCGAGCGTGAATGCTCCGGATGTGAATGTTCCGAGCGTGAACGTTCCTGATGTGAATGTTCCGAGCGTGAATGTCCCTGATGTGAACGTTCCGAGTGTCAACGTTCCTGATGTGAATGTTCCGAGCGTGAATGTTCCCGATGTGAATGTTCCGACCGTCAGATTTCCCGAGGTAGATAACTTCTTCAGGCAGCCTGACGGAAACATCGCACCGGGTCAGTTGACGAATTCGCCGACTATCAACGGCGTTGAGAATCCGTTCTTCGGCATCGCGCCCGGTCAGCTCAAGACGCTGCCCACGGTGAACGGAGTTGCCAACCCGTTCTACAACGAGACCCCGGGCCACTGGGTGATCCCGGAGGGCCAGTTCCCGCCGGAGTCGTAAACCACGGCCTGTGACATGATGGCCGCCTTGCCTTCGGGCAGGGCGGCCATCCCGTGTGGCTGCCACCCGGTACCGGCGAATCGCCGCGTTGGCCGTGCTCACGACGTACGTCGAAGTCGGGCACAGTGTTGGTATAACCGAGATCAGCAAATCTCGTCGAAATGGAAGGGGTGGAGCCCGATGACCGTCGTATTGGTCGACCCGCGCCGCCCTTCACTGATCCCGGTCGACGCGATCGATCTGCTGATCGGCGATGTGCAATACACCGAGGAAATGCCCGTCAAGGTGCCGTGGTCGCTGCCGGCGGCGCGACCGGCATATGACGGCGAAGATGCGCCCGTCCTGCTGTCCTCGGACCCGGAGCATCCGGCGGTCAAGGCCCGTTTGGCGGCCGGGGACCGGTTGATCGCCGCCCCGCGCGCGCAGGCCGGGGAGCGGCTCGTGGACGCCGTGGCGATGATGGACAAGCTGCGTACCGACGGGCCGTGGGAGAGCGAGCAGACCCACGATTCGTTGCGTCGCTATCTCCTGGAGGAGACCTACGAACTCTTCGACGCGGTGCGCGGCGGCAACGCCGACGAACTGCGCGAGGAACTCGGCGATGTGCTGCTGCAGGTGTTGTTCCACGCCCGCATCGCCGAGGATGCGCCCGTTCATCCGTTCAACATCGACGATGTCGCCGATTCGCTTGTGCGCAAGCTCGGCAACCGCGTTCCGGCAGTCCTTGCCGGAGAATCGATTTCCCTGGATGAGCAGCTGGCCCAGTGGGAGCAGCGCAAGGCGCAGGAGCAGAAGGTGAAAGCCCGCGGGTCATCGATGGATGACGTGCCCACGGGTCAGCCGGCCCTTGCACTGGCGCAGAAAGTGCTGGCCCGGGTGGCTCAGGCGGGGCTGCCCGCCGACCTGGTGCCGGTTGCGTTGACTTCGGTGGTGGTCTCGGCGGATGCCGATGCCGAGAATGATTTGCGCAGTGCGGTTTTGGAGTTCATGGACACCGTGCGAGTGGTGGAGTCCGACGTGGCGGCCGGTCGCCGTGGCGAGGACGTTCCCGAGGAACTCGACGTGACACCGCTGGGTTCGATCACCGAGGACGAGTGGCGAACCTACTGGCGGGACGCGGTTGTCGAGCCTGAGCCCGATGCGGACGACGAGCTCGAGGACGACGCCGAGGACGCCGCTCCAGTCGAGGACGTCGCGGACGCCGAGGAAGCTGACGCCGACGCGGACGATTCGGACTCTGAGGGCGACGCGGCCGAAGAGGCCGACGACGCGGCTGAAGAGGGCGATCGCCCCTAGCGACTGACGCCGCCCGCGTTTGTAACGTCAGGGCGATTTCGGGCCGGTTTCTCCGCCACCACGTCACAAACGCGGGTCACCGCGGACCGTTCTGGGCAGTTTCAACGGAGGTTCGGCCACTGCGAAGTATGGCCCGTCCCTCCTGACGGCGTGCCAGCAGCTTGCCACCTCATGGCCCCGTTACCGTGGGGCCATGACGATGCTGCGGGCCGCCGCCACCGTCCTCGCGCTCGTGCTGGGCATGGCGGTTGCACCGCAGGCCAATGCGGACTGCGCGGCCACGGGATGCGATCTGCGCTCGCGCATCGCGGCGGCAGATTCCTACCTGGCGTCGCGGCCGGGCACCGTCGGCTATGTCCTACGTGATCGCTCCACCGGCACGCGGTACGCCAACCCCAATGCGAACCAGATGATCTGGACCGCGTCCACCATCAAGCTGGCCATGGTGGTCGACCTGCTGACCCGGGAACGTGCCGGAGCATTGCGGATGTCGGGTAACGACCGGCAGTTGATGGTGAACATGCTGCGTAACTCCGACAACGACGCGGCCGACGCGCTGTGGACCCGGTACGGCGGGACGGATCACAAGGCGTTCAATGCCGGCTTCCCGCGCTACGGCATGACCGACCTGCGACCGCAACCGGGCTTCGGTGACATGTTCCCGTACTGGGGTTTTCAGAAATCGACCACCAATGATCTCGACCGGTTGATGAACTACACGCTGACCCAACTGAATCCGTCCGATGCGGCTGCGGTGGTGGCCGAGATGCAACGGGTCGGCGGGGAGCAGCAGTGGGGCGTCTGGGGCGCGGGGCCGTCGATGAACCCGGGCAACAAGAACGGCTGGTCGCAGGAACAGGGCGGCTGGGTCATCAACTCGGTGGGCTTCGCCGGACCCAATCAGCGCTATACGTTGGCGATCATGAACGGACTCAACGGGCAGGGCGGCTACGACGACGGCGTCGCAACCACCACTCGGCTCAGCCAGATCCTGCTCGGAGGGTGACTGCGCCGGGCCGTCTCGCTATTCGGCCAGCGCCTGGTCGAACAGCGAGGTCAGGTCTTCATAGCTGTGGGGCTGGATGCGCTCGCCGTTGAGAAAGAACGTCGGTGTTCCCTGCACACCCAGGGCGCGGCCGTCGGCCACATCGAGTTGGACGCGGGCGGCGGTGGCCGGGTCGCTGTAGGCCTTGTCGAATGCGGCCATGTCGAGGCCGAGTTCTACTGCGAAGCCCCGGAATACCTCGTCCGCCGGATCCTGCTTCTCACCCCACTGGCCTTGGGCGTCGTACATCTTCTTGTACATCGCTTCGAGCTTGTCCTGCTGGGCGGCGGCCTCGACGGCGCGTGCCGCTCGTTCGGCGTTGTAGTGAGCGCTGAGTGGGAAGTACCGGATGACGAAGTTCACCCGGTCGCCGTACTCGGCCCGCAGTTGCTCGATGGAGGGATACACCGCGCGACAACCTTCGCACTCGAAGTCGAGGAACTCCACGAATGTCACGTCGCTGTCGGGAACGGAGTTCAGCCGATGACTGTTCTCGCGTACCACCTGGCCGGAATCGACGGAGGCCACCGGTGGCGGGCCGCCACGATCACGAGTCGACTGATACACGAAGACACCGATGGCCAGCACCGCGATTGCCAATGCGGTGAGCAGTATTCGAGTGTTGCGCGTCATCGGGTCAGTGCCTCACTCGAACAGCGTCGAACCCCAGTAGCCCGAGCTGTCACCGTCACGCAGCCCGGGCGGGCAGGCGAAGATGGCCGTCCCGGTGTGGGTGATGTACTCGTTGAGCAGATCCTTGCGGGCCAACTCGCGCTGCATCGGAATGAACTGCTTCTCGGGGCTGCGCACGAACGCGATGAAGAACAGGCCCGCGTCCAGGTGGCCGAAACCGTCCGAGCCGTCGGTGAAGTTGTAACCGCGACGCAGGATCTCGATGCCGCCGAGGTGGTCGGCCGAGGCCAGCCGGACATGAGCGTCCTTGTCGATCTTCGGATCGCCCTTGCCGTCGGTGATCTCGAAATTGAGTCCGTCGAATTCCTGCTGCAACCCGTTGGGGGCGCCGCTGCCCTTCTGCCGACCGATCACCCGCTCCTGCTCCAGAAGCGTGGTGCGATCCCAGTTCTCGATGCGCATCCGGATCCGTCGGGTGATCAGGTAGCTGCCACCGGTGAGCCAGGCCGGCCCATCACCCTCGGCCACCCAGACGTTCTTGTCGAGCAGATCGGTCTGATCTGACTTGAGGTTGTTCGTTCCGTCCTTGAACCCGAACAGGTTTCGCGGAGTGGCCTGATCGCGGGTGGTCGAGGAGGTACGGCCGAACCCCAGCTGCGAGTACCGCACCGCGACCGTGCCGAACCCGACGCGGGCCAGGTTGCGGATCGCGTGCACCGCGACCTGCGGATCGTTGGCGCATGCCTGCACGCAGATGTCGCCGCCACTGCGGGCCGGGTCCATGGTCTCGTTGGGGAACTTCGGCAGATCCTTGAGCTCGGCGGGCTGCTTGTCGGCGATGCCGAAGCGGTCCTTGCCGTCCTTGCGGAAGAACGATGGCCCGAACCCGATCGTCAGGGTCAGCTGTGAGGCCGGAAGGCCCAGCGCCTCACCGGTGTCCGACGGCGGCGCATACGGATTGCCGTCCACGGCACCGCCGTCCTCGGTCTCCTCGCCGCGCGTCATCCGCTCGGCCATCTTCGTCCACTGCTTGAGCAGTGCGACGACGTCCTCGCGGTTGTCGGTGGTGACATCGAAGGAGCAGAAGTGCATCCGGTCCTGCGCCTCGGTGATGATGCCTGCCTGCTGGTCACCTCGAAACGGGACCGGACCCTGCAGGACACCGTGCGGGACGTCGGCCGCCGAAGCGCGGCCGGCCAGCGCACCCGCGCCGGCCGCACCGACTACCGCGGCGGTGACCCCGGCGGCACCGAACAGCTTGCGCCGGGAGAATCCGGTGGACTGCTCGGCATCCGGGGTGGATTCCGGAGAATCACTGCTTGGCGATGACACCCTGTACCTGGCTCACTTCTTTGCTCAGCGCGTCGATGGCGCGCGACAGTTCCTGGCGTTGCGGCTCGGTCACCTTGTCGTAGGAGACGAAGCCGTCGCCGTCACGATACTTCTCCAGCAACTTCTCGACGTCGGCGAACCGGGCGTCCACCCGCTTGCCCAGCTCGGCGTCGCGCTCGTCGAGGATCGGTCGCACCGAGGCCACCGCGGTCTGCGAGCCTTCGACGTTGGCCCGGAAGTCCCACAGGTCGGTGTGGCTGAAGATGTCCTCTTCGCCGCTGATCTTGCTCATCGCGATCTCGTCGAGCAGACCCTGTGCGCCACCGGCGATCTGGGTGGAGTCGATGGTCCAGTCCGGTGCCTTGACGCCGGCCTGGAGTTCCTTGACATCGGCGATCAGCTGGTCGCCGAGTGCGTTGGCGTCCGGCTGGAGGCCGGTGACCCACAGTTGCTTCTCCAGCGCGTGGAAACCGGTCCACTTCTGCCCGGGCTCGAGGTCGGCTTCGCGCAGGTCGACTCGGGGGTCGAGGTCGTTGGGGAAGGACTCGGCGACCGGCTCGATGCGCTCCCAGTAGACGCGGGTGGTCGGGTAGAGCGACTTGGCCTTGGCGACGTCCTTGGCCTTGACCGCGGCGACGAATTCCTCGGTGGCCGGCACCAGGGCGTCGACCTGGCTGTTCACGTAGCGCTTGTAGCTGTCGGCGGCGTCCTTGAACTTGCCCTCGGTGTCGACCTGCACGGCCTCACCGGTCACCACGAAATTGCCGCGGATGCCCTCACCGACCATGCCGGGGCGGCACGAGGTCTGGTACGTGCCGGGCTGGGTGAGCTGAACGATGAGCTGGCGCTTGAGCCCGGGGGAGATGTTCTCCACCTCGCCCATGACCCGCTCGCCCTCGCCGTAGACGTAGAACTCGGTGACCTTGTCGCCACTGTTGGTGACGACGAACGTGCTCGGTCCCGTCGTCGCGGTGGTCCCGGACAGCTTGCACTCGCTGTCGGAGGCGTCGACGGTGATCTGCGCGGACTTGGCCCCGTCACCGCTCGCGCTGCCGCCGTCGGCTTCCTTGGCCTGGCACGCGCTCATCGAAATGCCGGCCAGCACCGCGGCGGTGGCCGCGAATCCGGTCTTGGCGACAGGGGTCATCTTCACTTGGTCGACCTTTCGGGTGCGGTGGAGGTCTCCGGCTCGACGGTCGACTCGGAGGAAGACTCGGAAGTGGTTGCGGCGCCGGATGCGGCGGTTTTGGCGCGCACCGGCTTCAGGAACAGCGCCAGCACCACCACGATGTAGACCACCCACGCACCGAACTGCAGCACGGTCGGCGTGGGGTCGATGTTGAAGACACCCTGGATGATCTCGCCGTACCAGGCCGACCAGTCGAACGCACCGCTCATGTCGAAGGCCTTGGCGCTGAGCCCGGGGATCCAGCCGACGGTCTGCAGCGCCTTGATGCCGTAGGCCAGGATTCCGGCGGCCACCACGATCAGGAAGATGCCGGTGTAGGAGAAGAACTTGGCGAGGTTGATCCGGACGGCGCCGGCGTACATGCCGTAGGCGATCGCCGCGGCGATCAGCACGCCGATGATCAGGCCGGTCAGCGGCCAGAGCGTCTCGGCCTCGGCGTAGCCGACCATGAACAGCGCGGTCTCGACACCTTCACGCCCCACGGCCAGGAAGGCCAGCAGCGCCACGGCGAGGCCGCCGGTCTCCAGCGCCTGCGACATCTCGCCGCGCAGCTCGCCCGACAGCGAGGCCGACGCCTTCTTCATCCACAGCACCATGGTGGTGACGATGACGACGGCGATCAGTGAGGCGATGCCGGCGATGGCTTCGGCGCCCAGTCCGCTGATGGTGTTCTCACCGAACTGGATGACGAGGAAGACGGTGACGGTCATGGCGATCGCGGCGCCGACTCCCAGCCACACCCATTTGAGCGCGTCGCGGCGTTCGGATTTGACCAGAAATGCGACCAGGATCGAGACGACGATGGCGGCTTCGAGGCCTTCCCGCAAACCGATCAGGCCACTGCCGAATACCTGCGAAGTGACGTTGGAGGCGGCCAGCGTGCTGGTCGGAACGTCCGAGATGACAGTCATCAAAGCGTCCTCGTTCGACCGGGGTGAAAGCACCGTGAAAAATGTAGCCTTGCCTTGCCATAGCAAGGCGTGGCTCACCTTATCAGGGGGGTCTGTGGGACCGGCTGACTTCACCTGCCGTTCTTCCGGCACGCCCCCGTCGCTCGACGCGTCCACGGTCGCGCATGCGACGATGGCCAATCAGACCGAGCGGGGTTGAGGGAGTCCGGTGTCGCCAGTGCGTTGGCTGCGGGCTGTCGCCGTTATTGCTGCGACAGCGCTGCTGTTGGCATCCAGCTGTTCGTGGCATCTGGGGACCCCAATTCCCGAAGGTGTGCCGCCGCCGGCCGGGGACGCGGTGCCTGCGATCGACACCTATGCCAAAGGTCGACCGGCTGATCAGCTCCACGAATGGGCGGCGGATCGGGCGCCCGCGATGGGCATGCCCGTCAACGCACTGGAGGCTTACGCCTACGCCGCGCGCGTCGCCCAGGTGGAGAACCCCAACTGCAAGGTGGCCTGGACCACCCTGGCGGGCATCGGCATGGTCGAGAGCCACCACGGCACGTACCGCGGCGCGATGATCGCCCGCAACGGCGACGTCACCCCACCGATCCGCGGCGTCCAGCTGGACGGGACCGCCGGCAACCTGCGCATTCCCGACACCGACAAGGGCAAGCTCGACGGGGATCCGCTGATGGACCGGGCGATGGGGCCGATGCAGTTCATCCCGGAGACCTGGGGTCATTTCGGGGTGGATGGCAATAACGACGGGGTGGTGAGCCCGGACAACTTCGACGACGCCGCGCTCTCGGCCGCCGGCCTGCTGTGCTGGTACGGCAAGGACCTGTCCACGCCGCGGGGCTGGATGAAGGCACTCAAGGCCTACAACAACTCCGACCAGTACGCCCGGATGGTCCGTGACTGGGCGACCGCGTACGCCGGTGGCCACGGTTTGTGACGCACGCGGGCGACCGGTGTGACACGCCCAAACACTCCGTCGCGCCCGCCACGATCTAGTCTCATCCCTACACGCCGGACTCAATAAGGAGAAGCCAGTGCCCATCATCGAGCAGGTTGGAGCCCGCGAGATCCTCGACTCCCGTGGCAACCCGACGGTCGAGGTCGAGGTGGCCCTGACCGACGGCACGTTCGCTCGGGCGGCAGTGCCGTCGGGCGCGTCGACCGGCGAGCACGAAGCGGTGGAGCTGCGCGACGGCGGCTCCCGCTACGGCGGCAAGGGCGTCGAGAAGGCCGTCGAGGCCGTTCTCGACGAGATCGCCCCGGCGATCATCGGCCTGGCCGCTGACGATCAGCGTCTCGTCGACCAGGCTCTGCTGGACCTGGACGGCACTCCGGACAAGTCGCGTCTCGGCGCCAACGCGATCCTCGGCGTCTCGCTGGCGGTGGCCAAGGCCGCGGCCGACAGTGCCGCGCTGCCGCTGTTCCGCTACCTCGGTGGCCCGAACGCCCACATCCTTCCGGTGCCGATGATGAACATCCTCAACGGCGGCGCGCACGCCGATACCGGGGTGGACGTCCAGGAGTTCATGGTCGCCCCGATCGGCGCTCCCTCCTTCAAGGAGTCGCTGCGCTGGGGTACCGAGGTCTACCACTCGCTCAAGTCCGTGCTCAAGAAGCAGGGCCTGTCCACCGGTCTCGGCGATGAGGGCGGCTTCGCCCCCGACGTCGCGGGCACCAAGGCCGCGCTGGACCTGATCGCCACGGCCATCGAGGCCACCGGCTTCAAGCTCGGCAGCGATGTGGCGCTGGCGCTGGACGTCGCGGCCACCGAGTTCTACACGGAGGGTTCGGGTTACGCCTTCGAGAAGGAAACCCGCACCGCCGAGCAGATGGCGGAGTTCTACGCTGGCCTGCTCGACTCCTACCCGCTGGTCTCGATCGAGGATCCGCTGTCCGAGGACGACTGGGACGGTTGGGTGGCGCTGACGTCGGCCATCGGTGACCGGATCCAGCTGGTCGGCGACGACCTTTTCGTCACCAACCCGGAACGTCTCGAGGACGGCATCGAACGCGGCGCCGCCAACGCGCTGCTGGTGAAGGTCAACCAGATCGGCACGCTCACCGAAACGCTGGATGCCGTTGCGCTGGCGCACAACAGCGGTTACCGCACCATGATGAGCCACCGCTCCGGCGAGACCGAGGACACCACCATCGCCGACCTCGCGGTCGCGGTGGGCAGCGGTCAGATCAAGACCGGTGCCCCGGCCCGCAGCGAGCGGGTGGCCAAGTACAACCAGTTGCTGCGCATCGAGGAGGCGCTGGGCGACGCTGCGCGTTTCGCGGGCGATCTCGCGTTCCCTCGGTTCGAGGCCAAGTAACGCAGGCGTCTGCGCACCCACACGTCGATGCCTGAAGCGAAGCGGCCAGACCCGAAGCGACGGTCCCCAGCCTCCCGACCCGGCAAGCCCGGTAAGGCTGGGGAGTCGAATCGGCCGCGCGCTTCACAGCCCCGGCGCCGGGCGGGCGAGTCCCGTCCGGCCCAGGCGGAACCGGTTGCCGACGAGACGGTCACCAAAGCCATTGCGGTGCAAGCTCAGCAGCAGGCCGAGCTGCAGTCCGAACAGCGGTTCGGGTCGACGGCGCGGCGGGCGGCGATCCTCGCCGCGGTGGTGTGTGTGTTGACGCTGACCATCGCCGGGCCGGTGCGCACCTATTTCGCCCAGCGCACCGAGATGAAACAACTCAAGGCCAGCGAGGAGCAGTTGCGCGCCAAGATCGCCGACTTGGAACAACAGAAGGTCAAACTGGCCGACCCGGTGTACATCGCGGCCCAGGCCAGGGAGCGGCTCGGTTTCGTCATGCCCGGCGACACTCCGTATCAGGTGCAACTGCCGCCCGGGGCCATGGTGTCTGAGCCGGGAGAGCCTGTGCTGCCGGGATCTGCGGTGCCGGTGGGGCAGCCCTGGTACACCTCGCTGTGGCACACGATTGCCGATGAGCCCCATGGGGTTTCCCCGACCATCGGCGGACCACCGCCTGCACCGGGTGGGCCGGGTGGGCCGCCTGCGCCGCCTGTTCCGCCGCCTGCCGAGCCCAGAGGTCCCAATGGTTGATCCCGCCGACATCGAGGCTGTGACACGGCAATTGGGCCGTGAGCCACGTGGCGTTCTTGAGGTCGCCTACCGCTGTCCCAACGGTGAGCCCGGTGTGGTCAAGACCGCGCCGAAACTGCCCGATGGCACGCCGTTCCCGACGTTGTATTACCTGACGCATCCGGCGCTGACTGCGGCCGCGAGCCGGCTGGAGTCCTCCGGGCTGATGCGGGAGATGACCGAACGCCTGCAAGAGGATGAGGCCCTGGCCGCCGCGTATCGCCGGGCACACGAGTCGTATCTGGCCGAGCGGGACGAGATCGAATCGCTGGGCACCACGTTCACCGGCGGCGGTATGCCGGACCGCGTGAAGTGTCTGCATGTGGTGATGGCCCACTCGTTGGCAAAAGGCCCCGGTGTCAACCCCTTTGGTGACGAAGCGCTCGCAGTGCTGGCGGTCGAGCCGGCGATGGCAGGAATCTTGGATCGAGAGGTGTGGGTTTGAGTCGGGTCGGCGCAATCGACTGTGGCACGAACTCGATTCGTCTGCTGATCGCCGATCTGGTGGACGGCAAGCTTCGCGACGCGCACCGCGAGATGCGGGTCGTACGGCTGGGGCAAGGCGTCGACGCCACCGGCCAGTTCGCTCCGGAAGCCCTGGCACGTACCGAATCCGCGCTGGCCGACTATGCGGCGTTGATGGCCGAGCACTCGGTGACCGCAGTGCGCATGGTCGCCACGTCGGCCGCGCGGGACGCCGGCAACCGGGACGAGTTCTTCGCGATGACCGCACGTCTGCTGGGCAAGGTGGTCCCGGGATCGGTGGCCGAGGTGATTACCGGTACCGAAGAGGCCGAGCTGTCGTTCCGCGGTGCAGTCGGTGAACTCGACCCTGCTGCAGGGCCTTTCGTCGTGGTCGATCTGGGTGGCGGCTCGACCGAACTGGTGCTCGGCGAGACCGCCGTGCAGGCAAGCTTCTCCGCCGACATCGGATGTGTCCGGCTCACCGAACGGTGCCTGCACTCCGACCCGCCCACCGCGGACCAGGTGGAGCAGGCACGGGCGGTGGCTCGTGACGGCCTGGCCGAGGCGCTGGCCGTGGTGCCGGTCGACGGTGCGCGCACATGGGTCGGTGTGGCCGGGACGATGACCACGCTCTCGGCGCTGGCGCAGCGGATGACTGAATACGATCCCGAGGCAATTCACCTGTCCCGCATCGGATTCGACGAGCTGCTCGGGGTATGCGAGCAGCTGATCGGGATGACCAAGGCCGAACGCCTCGCACTCGGGCCGATGCACGCCGGCCGCGCCGACGTGATCGGTGGCGGTGCGATCATCGTCGAGGAGTTGGCGGCTGTTCTCGGGAGCCGGGCCGGTATCGGTGAACTGGTGGTCAGCGAGCACGACATTCTCGACGGCATCGCGCTGTCGATCGCCTGACCTTTCGGCGGTTCTCCGCTTCGGCGCGCCTCTGCACGCTTCGAAAGCACTTCTCCGCGCGCCGATTTCTGCACCTGGGTCGTGATCCCACGCTCGGCGCAGCCCTGGTGTAGAAAGCGGCGGCGCGGCGCGGGATGTGACGCACGCGCGGCGGCGGGTGATCGGCAGGGCCCGCGGCAGCGGCTCACCGTTTTCTACCGTGGGGTCGCTGGACCACGCGATCGGCAGCCCTGGTGTAGAAAGCGGCGGGGCGGCGGCGCGGCGCGGCGCGGCACCCGGGCAGCGCAGCACCCCTCACATAAAACAACGGCCGAACGCGGTTGCCCGCGTCCGGCCGTCGCCTTGACTACTTAGATCAGGACGCAGTCCCGTGGTTGCTCGCCGGAGCGACCGCGGGGGCCGGGGCGGGCGTGATGACCGGCTGGGTGCCGGCGGGAACCAGCGCGGGCTCGGTGGCGGGAGCGGCCGGAGCACCCGGTGCCGGAGCAGCCGGAGCAGGAGCGCCCGGAGCGGCGGCGGGCGCACCCTCGGCGGGCACACCTTCGGCCGGCGAGAGCGCGGTGGCGGCGTTACCCGCACCGGTGGCGGCCGGTGCGCCCTCGGCGACCGGGGTGCCGTGAGCGACCGGGGTCGACTCGGTGCCCGGGGCCGGAGCGGCCGGAACCGCTTCGGTGCCCGCCGGGGTTGCGGCCGGAGCGCCCGGAGCAGCCGGGGCTGCAGCCGGTGCACCCGGAGCGCCCGGGGTGGCGGCCGGCGAGAGCGCGGTGGCGGCGTTGCCTGCACCGGTGCCGGCCGGTGCAGCCGGAACGGCGGCGGGCGCGGGAGCCGGGGAGACGGCGGCCGGAGCAGCATTCGGAGCACCGGCAGCCGGAGCTGCGGCGGGTGCCGGGGAGGCGGCGGCCGGAGCAGCGGCAGGAGCCGGACGCTTCGGGGCGCCGGCGGCCGGGGCCGCGGCGGGAGCAGCGGTCTTGTCCCACGCCAGCACGTCATGGCCGCCGGCGTTGTAGACGACGGACGTCGGCTGGTCGCCGGTGACGTCGAAGTAGATCTTGCCGCTGGTCTTCTGGCCCTGCGCGAGGGTGGCCGGGTTGACGCCCTGGGTGCTGGGCACCTGGAACAGCGCGCGGTAGTTCTGGCCGTCGGCGGCGCGGACGTTGAAGTTGGAGACGATCGGCGTCACCGAGCCCTGGAGGGCCTCGTTGGTCGCGGTGACCTCCCACAGGGTGCCGCGCGGCGTGTAGTTGATGGTGTCAGTGCTGGGCTTCAGGTCGCTGACCGTCCAGCTCTGGGTGCCGCCGTCCAGCTTGCCCTGGCCGCCGAGCGCAGCGGTGGTGACAGCACTGTCCTCGGCGTCGGCGAGCGCCATCGGGGCGCTGGCGACGATCGCCGCGGCGGCAATAGCCGCTCCGGCAAAGGCCGTACTGATGTTCGTCTTCTTCAAGGCGTTCACTCCTGACTGGTCCAAAGAAAGGTGGCAGGCCCCCCGGCAGTGGGACACCCACTTCATGCGAAGTTATCAGCTTAAGAGGACGGTTAGGAACAGTAGTTCACAGTTTCTGCCATCGGTGCCTGGCAGAAAGCGTCGTCGACCTGGCCCCGAATGCCGCTGGCCGGGCCCGAATGCGACGAGGACCAGCCAGTTTGCTTCCTCATCGAATCTCGATGAGCGGTAATGCCTGCCCTACCGACAGAGACAGCCGTTGACGCCCCAGTGCAGGCCAGGCTTGCACGGCGCAGAACGGCGCGCACTGGTGTTGGGCAGTGTCGGACCGGGTGCCGACGTGGACACAGCACTGGGTCAGCCGCTCTTCGATCATCGTGGACATGTCCATGAACGGCTTGACGGTCAGGCGCACCACGCGCTCGCCCAGCAGTTTGCGGATCTTGCGGCGTCGGCCGGGCAGTGCCGAGGACGCCAACGTCAGCAGTGTCCCCATACCCAGGTCGCAGCCCTCGCAGATGGCGCGCCAGACGTCACCGATCTGAGGGTGCGACAGCGACGACTGCTCCGAGAGCAGCCCGAGGAGTGACTCTTGAACGGCCATGCGCAGTTCGCGCGGGAGTTCGGCGTCGGCGATCCGATTGGACACCAGGCCCAGCTTGTCCTTGAGGCTCTCGGTGCCGATCAGCGATACCAGCGAGCGCCACTGGTCGTTGTCGTCGCGGACCAAATAGCCGACCGAGCAGCAGTGCGGGTGCGAGCAGGGCAGCGCGGTCAGGTCGCGCCAGGTGACAGCGCCGCCGGTCTGTGGTCCCAGCCGCTTGAGCACCCCGGTGTGGGTCAGCCGGTTCATGGGGTCGATCGCCCCCGAACGTCCGGAGCCGAACTGCGGCTGAATGGTGAGCCCACCGACGTACGGGGTGTCCAGGGCCAGCCGGACCATGTCGCCGATCTCGTCGTCGTTGACGCCCAGAGCAGTCGTCATCACCAGGGTGGTGAAGATCTCCCGCTCGGAGAGCCGCTGTAGGGCTTGGCTTTTGGTTCGCCGGAGGTCGCCGCCGCGGTGGTGACGGTGGGCCTGCTCGGACAATCCGTCGTACTGCAGGTACACCTCGACGCGTTCGCGGTGCGCGGTGAGCAGATCCAGCAACGCGTCGTCGTTGGCGATGCGTACCCCGTTGCTGTTGATGAGGATTCGGGTGATCGGCCGGGCCACCAGCTGGTCGAGCAGCTCGGCCAGGTTCGGGTGCAGGGTGGGTTCGCCGCCGCTGAGCATCAGGACGTCGATGCGGCCGTTCTCCCGGGCCAGCCGCTGGTCGACGTTCGCGAGCACGTCGGCGGTGGGCACCACATGCCGCAGATCGGGCGAACTGTCGGTGAAACAGGTGGGGCAGCGCAGGTTGCAGGTCTCGGCGATGTCCTGCAGCAGGATGCAGGTGTGCTGGGTCTGCATCTCGGGCAGGCCACGCAGGTAGGCCGACGGGATGGGGTCGAAGTTCCCGGCGACGTCGGGGATGTGGGCCTTGGTCGGGGCGGTCCACTCCTCGAGGTAGGACAGGATCTCGGGATCCTCGTCGTACAGGGTGCGTACCAACCCGTGTGTGCGGCAGCCACGTTCGAGCCAGATGTGCCCGTCGCGTTCGACCAGGATGCCGGCCAGACGCACGACGTCGGCCAGTGGGCGCTCGGGTGCCTCGCTGTGGCAGTGCGGGCAGAACGCGGTGACGTAGCGGTGCAGGCGGTCGCCGCGCAAACCCATTCCGGTGCTCACCGGGCGTACAGCTCCGGGTTGACGCCGGTGCAGAAGCCTGCGGTGAACAGCGACATCAGGGCCCAGCCCACCATCAGTCCGATGCCGAGGCCCCGTGCCGTCGGATTCTTCGACAACAACATCAGGAACCCACCGCCGAAGGCGACGGCGGCCAAGAACACTGCGGCCCCGCCGAAGACCAGGTTGGCGCTGCCGCCACGGCTGTCGAATGTGGCGGCGCCCAGGAAGGCGACCAACCCGATCACCAGGTTGAGCGCGGCATAGATGAACGGCCCGAGGATCACCATGAGGACGGAGATGCGCTGTGGGGGTTTCGGCGGTGGGCCGTACGAATAGGGAGTCGGGTACGGATATCCGGGATAGCCCGGAGGCGGAGGTGGCGGGGGACCGGGCTCACCGTGATAGGCCGGTGGGATCCCTTGTGGTTCAAAGCTTTGGGGGCCGAATACAGGCGGTCCGGCCGGCGGTGGAGCAAAGCCATGGGGAGGTGTGTCATCGGGAGGATCGGGCGGTGTCGTCATGCGGGCACCTCCTCGGTACGGGCTGGGTTGCGATAGTACCCGCGGCGGTAGCCGTACCACAGGCGAAATCCCAGGATCAGCAGTGATGGCAGCAGGAACCATTGCGGGCGGGTCAGATCCAGCCACACGGTCTCGTTGGCCCGGACGAACTCGACGAGGAACCGGAACACCGCGTAGGCCGCGACGTACAGCACGAACAGCTCACCGGGCTTGCCGATCCGGGGACGCAGCCACAGCAACACGGCGAATGCGGTGAGCTGGAAGGCGATCTCGTACAGAAACGACGGATGCATCGCCAGGCCGGCCAGACATCCGGGACATTCGGGAGTGTCGGCCGGGGCGTGGATCCCCCATGGCAGCGTGGTGGCCCTTCCGGGGGCTTCGGTGAGGTGGCAGCCGATGCGGCCGATCGCCATGCCGAGCGCGACGGCGGGCGCGAACAGGTCGCCGGTCTTTCCGCGGTAGCCGCCGAGCCGCTTGGCGAGCAGCACGCCGAGGTAGGCCCCGAGCAGCCCGCCGAGGATGCTGCGGGAGCCGAACTGCCAGGCCTGCGCCAGGGTCGGATTGGCGCTGAAGTCCAGGTGATGTATCCACCCGGTCAACCTCATCCCGATCGCGCCACCGATCAGCGCGCCGGCGGCGGCGACCACGGACTGCTCGTTGACCGCGCCGCGCCGACGGGCCTCGGTGACGAACACGAGCAGGGCGGCGAACACCCCGAGGGCGACGAACAGGTTGTGCACCCCGATGGTGACGGGCCCCAGGTGCCACTGCGAAGTCACCTGCCGAACCTAACGCGCGACCGCTTCACCCGGCCAGCGACAGTCCGGCGGCGACGGCGAATCCCAGCACGGCCGCCAGTCCGGCGTCTTCGCCGGCTTTCTCGGTGGCCTCCGGGATCATCGAGCCCACCAGCATGACCAGCAGTGCACCGGCGGCGAATCCGTTGATCCCGCCCTGCAATTGGGCGCCGGCGACATCCTGCAGCTGGTAGCCGCCCACGGTGGCCAGCGCGCACAGTGCGGCGATCGCGGCCCATCCACCCACGATCCGGCGGGCCGGCTCTCCGGCGGATAGCATGTCGCTGGCCGACCCGATGGATTCGGGCAGGTTCGACACGAAGATGGAGACCACCAGTGCCAGGCTGACGCCGGCCCCGGTGGCGATACCGATGCCGAGTGCGGCCTGTTCGGGAATGCCGTCGAGCAGGGCGCCGAGCAGGAGGGGCAACCCGGCGGTCTGGGTTCCTTTGCGGCCCAGACGATCTACGGCCTTGTCAGCGAGATAGAACACTACGGCTCCGAGGGCCAGGCCGAGCGCCACCGCCCAGCCGCCGCTGGCTCGGAAGCCTTCCTCGGCGAGCTCGAAGGAGATGCTGGAGATGAGTGCCCCGGCGCCGAAACCGAGAACGAGGCCGACGAGACGTCGATTCCAGTCGCGGACGACACCGGCGATCGCGCCGATGAGCAAGGAGGATGCGGCGACCAGGCCCCAGGTCAACGCGGTGAGCACAGCCGCAGCATAAGACAGCGGCGGCTCAGAACCGCGGAAGCGGGGGTGGTGAGAATGTGGCGAAGCGCGAAATCGCACGACCGATCGGTGCGATCGATGAGGTTATGGCCCGATGTTCAGGCGGCGTAGGGGCTACGGGTGGTGACCTGTCGCCGGTTGCCCGGACAACAGGCCACCGACGGCGTCAGCGCCGTGCGTTGCAGTTCGGGGGGTTTCCGCAGTGGTGGCCACCGTCGCAGGCATTACAGCGACAGGTGCAGGATCCCTTGGTTGCCATGCGCATCGTCGTTCAACTCCTCACTGTTCGGGTACCGCCGGTATGGCCGGCAGCAAACTCCCGAGTATGGGTGGACATCAACATATAACGACTTCACAATAGTTCGCCCCACGGTGAAAATAAAGGATTCCCTAAACGGCGCGCGATTTTTGCGCGAGGGTTATTTCGACTGCGGACACGCCGGTGAACAGTGCGTGAAACTCTTTGGCTGCGGCGGGTTTAGGGACTCAGGCGGAGGTGTCGCGGGCGCCGAGTCGGAGGTGCTCGATGTGGTAGATGGCCTCGTCGAGCAGGAGGGCGACGTGGTTGTCGTAGAGCCGGTACACGATATTGCGACCGGACCTGTCGCCGGTGACGAGGCCCAGCGCCCGCAATAACCGGAGTTGATTGGAAACCGCGGGCTGCTCCATGCCGACTGCAGCGGACAGTTCGGTGACCGAACACGGCGATTCCCGGAGTCGGGTCAGGATCAGCAATCGGTTGGGGGAGGCCAGGGCCTGCAGCGTCTCGGCGACTTTGGTCGCGGAGGCGGCGTCGAGGGACGCTGCCGGCGTCGCGTGCCCCTCAACTCCGTGGCCCATGGCACTCATTCAAGCATGCGGGACAAACACGGTTGATACATTTCAATCTTTACATGTATAAATGTGTGTGCCGTAATGGCTCAGCACGAACGAGAGGTGCAACTGATGACCGCTCTGTCGACTGACCGGTCGCCGCTGTCTCGCGCCGACGCCGGGCCTGCCGGTTCGCGCGGGGTCGGCGCATGGATCTGGTCCGTGGATTCGGTGCGCTGGGCGGTCGCAGCCCTCCTGCTGATGCTGTGCGGCGTGTTCGCGCAGTTGGCCGATGCTCCGCAACCGCTGTGGTGGACCCTTTATCTGGCGTGTTATCTCGCCGGCGGTTGGCAGTCGACGGTGTCCGGCGTGCAGGCGCTGCGCACCCGCACCCTCGATGTCGACCTGCTGATGATCCTCGCGGCGATCGGTGCGGCAGCCATCGGGCAGGTGTTCGACGGCGCGCTGTTGATCGTCATCTTCGCGACGTCGGGCGCGCTGGAGGACGTGGCCACCGCGCGCACCGAACGTTCGGTGCGGGGGCTGCTCGATCTGGCTCCGGCCGACGCGACCGTGCTCGCGCAGGACGGCACCCGCCGCGTCGTCGCCGCAGGCTCTCTTCGCCCCGGTGACCAGATCCTCATCCGGCCTGGGGAACGAATCTCGGCCGACGGCACCGTGTTCGGTGGGTCCTCGGACGTCGACCAGTCCTCGATCACCGGTGAACCGTTGCCGGCCATCAAACAGGTGGGCGACGACGTCTTCGCCGGAACGCTCAACACCACTGGGGCCCTGCAGGTCACCGTCACCCGCGACCCCTCGAGCACGGTGATGGCGCGCATTGTCACGGCGGTCGCCGAGGCTTCGGCAACCAAGGCCACCACGCAGCTGTTCATCGAGAAGATCGAACAACGTTATTCAGTGCTGGTGGTGGCTTCCACCCTGGCGCTGTTCGCGGTGCCGTTGGTGTTGGGTGCCGATCTGCGCTCAACCCTGTTGCGCGCCATGACTTTCATGATCGTGGCCTCGCCGTGTGCTGTGGTGCTCGCGACCATGCCGCCGCTGTTGTGCTCGATCGCCAACGCCAGCCGACATGGCGTGCTGGTGAAGTCCGCGGTCGCCATGGAGCGACTGGCCGACACCGACGTCGTCGTGCTCGACAAGACCGGGACCTTGACCACAGGAGCTCCCCGCGTCGTGCAGATTGTGGGGCTGTCCGGTGGCGACAGCGGCGACATCCTCGCAACCGCTGCTGCCGCAGAGCAATTCAGCGAACATCCGATCGGGCGCGCCGTCGTCGCCGAGGCGGTGGCGCGAGGCATCTCGATTCCCGACGCCACCGGATTCACCGCTCGTGCGGGCCGTGGTGTCCGGGCGATCGTCGATGGGCGCACAGTCGAGGTCCTGAGTCCGGCGACGTATCGAGGCCCGGCGATCCCGGACGTGGCCGAGATGGAGGCCACCGGGTCGACTGCTGTCGTCGTCACCGTCGACGGTCGGGCGATCGGGGTGGTGGGTCTGCAGGATCGGGTGCGCCCGGGTGCCGCCGATGCGGTCCGGAAGCTGCACGCGCTCACCGGATGTCAGCCGGTTCTTCTCACCGGTGACAACCAGGCGGCGGCGGTGCGGCTGGCCCAGCGGCTGGGCATCGAGGATGTGCGGGGTGGTCTGCTGCCCGACGACAAGGCCGCCGCGGTTCGGGAACTGGGATCCGGTGGACGGCGCGTGCTGATGGTGGGCGACGGGATCAACGACGCACCGGCCATGGCATCCGCGCATTCCTCGATGGCGATGGGGCGTAGCGGTGCCGACCTCACGGTCGACACGGCTGACGTCGTCACCATCGGCGATGACCTCTCGACGATCGCCGCGGTGGTCGCGTTGTCCCGGCGGGCCCGGCGCCTGGTGATCGCCAACCTGGTGATCGCCGCCACCGTCATCACGGTCCTGGTGACCTGGGACCTGTTCGGACACTTGCCGTTACCACTCGGGGTGGCCGGTCACGAGGGATCGACCATGCTCGTCGCCCTCAACGGACTGCGACTGTTGAGCAGCCGTGCGTGGCCCCGCTCGTAGCGCTGAAACCTCAGCCCCGCAGCACATCCTTGAGCGCGTCGAGCACGGCGGGGTCCTCGATGGTGGAGGGCACCGGCTCGTCGAGCCCGTCGGCGATACCGCGCATGGTCTTGCGCAGGATCTTGCCCGAGCGGGTCTTCGGCAGCGCCGACACCACGTCGACCTTCTTGAAAACCGCCACGGCGCCGATGTTGTCCCGCACCCGGTCGACCAGCTCCTGAGTGATCCCCTCGGTCGAAGCACCGGTCTTGAGGACCACGAACCCGCGCGGCACTTGACCCTTGAGCTCGTCGGCGACACCGATCACCGCGCATTCGGCCACCGACGGATGGTCGGCGAGCACGGCCTCGATCGATCCGGTGGACAGGCGGTGCCCGGCCACGTTGATCACGTCGTCGGTGCGGCCCATGACGAACAGGTAGCCGTCGGAGTCGATGTAGCCGCCGTCGCCGGTGAGGTAGTACCCGGTGAACGCCGACAGATACGACGCGACATAGCGGTGGTCGTCGCCCCACAGCGTCGGCAATGTGCCGGGCGGCAGCGGCAGTTTGACGCAGATCGCGCCTTCCTCGCCGGCCTCGCACTGGCTGCCGTCCGAACGCAGGATCTGCACGTCGTAGCCGGGCATCGGTACCGTGGCTGAACCGGCCTTGATCGGCAGGGGCTCGACGCCCATCGGGTCGGCGGCGATGGCCCATCCGGTCTCGGTCTGCCACCAGTGATCGACCACCGGGATGCCGAGTTTGTCGGCGGCCCAGTGGTAGGTGTCGGGGTCGAGGCGCTCGCCGGCCTGGAACAGGTACTTGAGCCCGGACAGGTCGTAATCGGCCAGTCGCGTGGCGTCGGGGTCTTCCTTCTTGATCGCGCGGATCGCGGTCGGCGCGGTGAAGAGCGCCTTGACGCCGTACTCGGCGGCGACCCGCCAGAAGGCGCCGGCATCGGGGGTGCCGATCGGTTTGCCTTCGTAGAGAACGGTTGTCGCGCCGAGGAGTAACGGGGCGTACACGATGTAGGAGTGCCCGACCACCCAGCCGACGTCGGAGGCCGCCCAGAAGACGTCGCCGGGTGCCACGTCGTAGATGTGGCGCATGCTCCACAGCAGGGCCACCGCGTGGCCGCCGTTGTCGCGGACGATGCCCTTGGGTTTGCCTGTGGTGCCCGACGTGTAGAGCACGTACAGCGGATCGGTGGCGGCGACGGCCACCGGATCGACCGGTGCGGCGTCGGCCACCAGTTGCTGCCAGTCGTGGTCGCGCCCGTCGACCAATTCGCAGGGACTCTGCTCGCGCTGCAGGATGACGCAGGCCCTGGGTTTGTGCTCGGCGATGTCGAGTGCCGCATCCAGCATCGGCTTGTACTCGATGATGCGGGTCGGCTCGATGCCGCAGGATGCGCTCACCACGACGACGGGGCGGGCGTCGTCGATGCGGGTGGCCAGCTCGTGGGCGGCGAACCCGCCGAACACCACCGAATGCACCGCGCCGATACGGGCGCAGGCCAGCATCGCGATGACGGCCTCGGGGACCATCGGCATGTAGACCACCACGAGGTCACCCTTGTTCACCCCGAGCTCACGCAGGGCCCCGGCGAACCGGGCGGTGGTGTCGCGCAGTTCGCGGTAGGTGTAGGTGGCCTTGGTGCCGGTGACGGGGGAGTCATAGATCAGTGCGGCCTGATCGCCGCGCTCGGCGACGTGGCGGTCCAGGGCGTTGGCGCAGGTGTTGAGCTCGGCGTCGGGGAACCAGCGGTAGAACGGCGGGTTGGTGTCGTCGAGTACCCGCTGCGGCTCGGAAGTCCAGGTCACCGCCTTGGCGGCGTCGGCCCAGAACGTGGCCGGGTCGTTGAGGCTGGCTTCGAACAGAGCACGGTAAAGGGCACCATCACCTGACATACCGGCACCGTAGCGTGTCGGGCCAGCCGAAATCGGTGATTGTCGCTGGTCGGTGGCCTGTCCGCGATGGGTGGTCAGTTACGCGCGGTCATCGGTCGGTGGAGGTCGGAAATGTCACTCCTGGAAGCGGTAGCCCATCCCCGCCTCGGTCAGCAGATGCACCGGATGCGACGGATCGTCCTCAAGCTTGCGGCGCAGCTGCGCCAGGTACACCCGCAGATAGTGGGTCTCCTTGGCATAGGCCGGGCCCCACACCTCGCGCAGCAGTTCTTCGCGGCCCACCAACTTGCCGCGGTTGCGCACGAGCATCTCGAGCATGCCCCATTCGGTGGGGGTGAGGTGTACTTCGTGGTTGTTCTTCGTCACCTTCTTGGCGGCGAGATCGACGGTGAACGACGAGGTTTCGATGACGGGCTCATCGGTCTCGGAAGCCGCTGCTCCGCGGCGCACGGCCGCCCGCAGCCGGGCCAGGAACTCGTCCATGCCGAAGGGTTTGGTGACGTAGTCGTCTGCTCCGGCGTCGAGCGCCTCGACCTTGTCGGACGAGTCGGTGCGGGCCGAGAGCACGATCACCGGTGCCGAGAGCCAACCGCGCAGGCCGGCCAGCACCTCGATGCCGGACATGTCGGGCAGGCCGAGGTCGAGCACGATCACGTCGGGCCGGTGATCGGCGGCGGCGCGCAGTCCCTGTCCGCCGTCGGTGGCGGTGTCGACCTCATAGCCGCGCACCGACAGGTTGATCCGCAGCGCACGCAGGATCTGAGGCTCGTCGTCGATCACCAGGACGCGGGTCTTGGGGGCGGTGGTGGATGTCATGCAGATTCGTCCTTTGGCGGTGCGGCAAGGTCGATTTCGACGGTCAGGCCGCCGCCGGGGGTGTCGGTCGCCGAGATGGTGCCGCCCATGGCTTCGACGAAACCGCGCGCGACGGACAGCCCCAGGCCGACACCGATGGTGGTGTTGTGGTCGCCGAGTCGCTGGAACGGCGCGAAGAGTTGTTCCTCGGCGCCGCGCGGCATTCCGGGCCCTTCGTCGATCACCGCGATCAGTACCCGGTCGGCCACCTGCCCGGCGCTGACCCGGATGGGGCCGTCGGGCGCATACCTCAGGGCATTGTCGATCAGGTTGGCCAGCACCCGCTCCAGCAGCCCGGCGTCGGCCATCGCGACGGCATCGCCGACTTCGACCTTCACCCGGTCCAGACCTTCGCGGGTGAATCCGGTGGCGCCCTTGCTGATTCCGAGCAGTGCCCGCTGCACGTTCTCCTCCAGATACACCCGGCGCAGCTCGGGGCGGACCACCCCGGCTGATAGCCGGGAGGAGTCCAGCAGGTTGCCCACGAGCGCGGTGAGCGCGTCGACGGATTCCTCGATGGTGGCCAGCAGTTCGGCGGTGTCCTCGGCGGAGAAGTCGATGTCCTCGCTGCGCAGACTCGACGCCGCCGCCTTGGCCGCGGCCAGCGGGGTGCGCAGGTCGTGGCTGACCGCCGACAGCAGCGACCGGCGCAGTTCGTCGGCCTGCGCGATGGCCGCGGCCTTGCCTGCCTCCTCGGTGAGCTCGCGTTGTTTGACCAGTCCGGCAGCCTGTTTGGCGACTGCGCTGAGCACGCGGCGGTCACGGGCGGCGAGTTTGCGTCCGGCCATCAACAGCCAGAACTCGTCGTCTCCGACTTCGATCGCGGTGTCGGCAGTGTCCACCTCGGCACACGGCTTGGTGCCGACGCACGCGACGATCTCGGCGGTTCCGTTCTGTTCGCGCAGCAGGCTCACCGCGCGTTGGGAGTACGTCTCGCGCAGGCGTTCCAGCAGGGTGGTGAGGTCGGCGCCGCGGAGCACCGACCCCGCGAACAGGGTCAGCAGTTCGGCCTCCTGCGAGGCCTTCCTGGCTTCGCGGGCCCGGCTCGCCGCCCCGTCTACCAGAGCCGCCACCGCTACGGCGACCAGCAGCAGCACGACGACGGTGACCGCGCTGTCGGGTTCGGAGATCGTGAACGTGTGCCGCGGCGCCACCAGGAAGTAGTTCAACAGCAGCCCGGACAGCAGGGCCGACAGCCCCGCGGGCGCGACACCACCCAGAAGCGCCACGACCAGCACACCGATGAAGAACAGCGCGCTCTCGCCGCTGACCCCGAGAATCGGATCCAGTACCCCGACGATCAGCAGGCAGATCGCGGACGGTACCACCAGGGCCGCAAGCCAGGACGCGACGTGGCGTTGCCGGGGTGTGGCGGTTGCCCAGCTGAACCCGCGACGGGCCTGGTCGTGGGTCACCATGTGGACATCAATCTTGCCCGACTGCTGCACCACAGCGGGCCCGATGCCCTCCTCGAAAATCCGGGCCCATCGGGACCGTCGCGAGGTGCCGAGCACCAACTGGGTGGCGTTGCGTTCGCGGGCGAAATCGAGCAGTGCCGCGGGTACGTCGTCGCCGACGACGGTGTGCACGGTGGCGCCCAGGCTGGCGGCCAGCTCCCGTACCTTCCCCATCTGCGGCGCCGAGACTCCCGAAAGCCCGTCTCCGCGAACGACGTGGACCACCATCAGCTCGGCGCTGGACTTCGAGGCGATGCGTGAGGCCCTGCGCACCAAGGTTTCCGACTCGGCACCGCCGGTGACGGCGACGACGACGCGTTCGCGGGCTTCCCACGTGTCGGTGATCTTGTTGTCGGCGCGGTACTTGGCCAGCGCGGCGTCGACCTGGTCGGCCAGCCACAAAAGGGCCAATTCCCTTAGCGCGGTGAGGTTTCCGCGCCGGAAGTAGTTGGACAGGGCGGCATCGACACGTTCGGGCGCGTACACGTTGCCGTGGGACAGCCTGCGCCGCAGTGCCTCCGGGGTGATGTCGACCAGCTCGATCTGGTCGGCCGCCCGGACGATCTCGTCGGGAACCTTCTCCTGCTGCTCGATTCCGGTGATCTGGGTGACCACGTCGTTGAGGCTTTCCAGGTGCTGCACGTTGACCGTCGAGATCACGGTGATCCCGGCGGCCAGCAGTTCCTCGACGTCCTGCCAGCGTTTGGGGTTCTTGCTGCCAGGGGTATTGGTGTGGGCGAGCTCGTCGACCAGCACTACCTGCGGGTTGCGGGCCAGTACCGCGGCCACGTCGAGTTCGGGGAAGGTGCCACCCCGATACTCGACGTAGCGCGGCGGGATGATCTCGATGCCGTCGATCAGATCGGCGGTTTTCTTGCGCCCGTGGGTCTCGACCACCGCGGCGACGACGTCGGTGCCGCGTTCGAGGCGGCGGTGAGCCTCGCCGAGCATCGCGTAAGTCTTCCCCACGCCGGGCGCCGCGCCCAGATATATGCGCAGCTCACCGCGTTTGGTGGGGCTGGACGCCGACGTACTCACAAGACCATCATCCTCGTGCCTACAGTGCGTCGAGGGCGATGTTGAGTTCGAGCACGTTGACCCGCGGTTCGCCGAAGAAGCCCAGGGTGCGTCCGTCGGTGTGCTGGGCCACCATGGCGCGTACCAGTTCGGGGTTGAGGCCGCGGGCTTTCGCCACCCGGTTGGCCTGCAGATCGGCGTAGGCCACCGAGATGTTCGGGTCCAGGCCGCTGCCGCTGGCGGTGACGGCATCGGCCGGTACCGCGGGGTCGGCGGGCGCGCTGCCGCGGATCGGCACGATCAGGCCGAGGCTGTAGTCCTCGCCAGCCTTGGCGCATTCGACCCGCACACCCTCGTAGGTGTTGAGGAACGGGACTTTCGTCGCGTCGCAGGGCTCGTTGACGCTGACCACCTTCGTCGGGTGGGTGACGATTCCGCGGGCATCGCGTGGTCCGATCACCGACAGCACTGCTCCCACACCGCCTCCGGTGCAGAACGGGCGGGAGTCGTCGACGCCGTCGAGCTTGCCGATGGCGACGCTGCGCGTGCACACCTGGGTGAGCAGGCTGGGCGTGTCGGGTTGGTCGACAATGCTTTCCGGGCCGAGGTTGCTCGCACTGGTGGCCATCGGGTCGTACCCGTCACCGGCCATCGACGGCCGGCTCTGGAAGTACCGAGGCAGCGGGTTGCCGTCGGTATCGGTGAAGGACTGACCGATCAGGCTGCTGCCCACCGGTTTTCCGTTCGCCTCGATCAGCGATCCGTCGGCTTTGTCGCGCAGGCCGGGGATCTGAGCCACCAGCCAGATGAAGACCGGGTAGCCGATCCCCAGGATCACGGTGAGTACCAGCAGCGCGCGCAGGGCCGCGGCGTGTTGACGAACCAGGTTGGAGATTTTCATGTCACATTCCCGGGAAGAGTTGGACGACGAGGTCGATCAGCTTGATGCCGATGAACGGCGCGATGATGCCGCCGAGGCCGTACACGTACAGGTTGCGGCTCAACAGCTTGGACGCGATGCTCGGGGTGTAGCGGACACCCTTGAGCGCCAACGGGATCAGCGCCACGATGATGATCGCGTTGAAGATCACCGCGGACAGGATCGCCGATTGCGGGCTGTGCAGCCGCATGATGTTGAGCAGATCCAGGCCGGGGAACAGGGCCACAAACAACGCCGGGATGATCGCGAAGTACTTCGCGATGTCGTTGGCGATCGAGAACGTGGTCAGTGCCCCACGGGTGATCAGCAGCTGCTTGCCGATCTCGACGATCTCGATGAGCTTGGTCGGGTCGGAGTCGAGATCCACCATGTTGCCGGCCTCTTTGGCCGCCGAGGTCCCGCTGTTCATCGCGACGCCGACGTCGGCCTGGGCCAGGGCGGGGGCGTCGTTGGTGCCGTCGCCGGTCATCGCGACGAGCTTGCCGCCGGCCTGCTCCTTCTTGATCAGCGCCATCTTGTCCTCGGGCGTGGCCTCGGCCAGGAAGTCGTCGACACCGGCCTCGTCGGCAATGGCCTTGGCCGTCAACGGATTGTCGCCGGTGATCATCACGGTGCGGATGCCCATGCGGCGCATCTCGTCGAAGCGTTCCCGCATGCCCTGCTTCACGACGTCCTTGAGGTGGATGACGCCCAGCACTTGGGCTTTACCGTCGACCACGTGACCGACGGCCAGCGGGGTGCCGCCGGCGGCGGAGATCCCGTCGACGATGTCGCCGAGCTGGGTCGGGACCTTGCCGCCTTCGGAGCGGATCCATTCGGCGACCGCACCGGTGGCGCCCTTGCGCAGGCGATGGTCACCGGACAGGTCGACACCGGACATCCGGGTGTTGGCACTGAATTCGACCCAGTGCGCCTTGTCGAGCTCACCGGGGGTGCGGCCGCGTAACCCGAACTCCTGCTTGGCGAACACCACGATCGAACGGCCCTCGGGGGTTTCGTCGGCCAGGCTGGACAGCTGTGCCGCGTCGGCGAGTTGCTCGGGTGTGACGCCGGACAGTGGCACGAACGCGGCGGCTTGGCGGTTGCCGAGGGTGATGGTGCCGGTCTTGTCGAGCAGCAGGGTGTTGACGTCACCGGCGGCTTCGACGGCGCGGCCGGACATGGCCAGCACGTTACGCTGCACGAGCCGGTCCATGCCGGCGATGCCAATTGCCGACAGCAGGGCGCCGATCGTGGTGGGAATCAGGCACACCAGCAGCGACACCATGACGATGCCGGAGATGCCGCTCCCGTTGAGCGCCAGGGTGTCTGCGACGCCCGGGTTGTTGGCCTTGGAGAAGATGGCCAGCGGCTGCAGGGTGGCGACGGCGAAGACGAAGATGATCGTCAGCGACGCCAGCAGGATGTTGAGCGCAATCTCGTTCGGGGTCTTCTGCCGGTTGGCGCCCTCGACGAGGTTGATCATCCGGTCGATGAAGCTCTCGCCGGGCTTCTGGGTGATCTGGACGACGATGCGGTCGGACAGCACCGTGGTACCGCCGGTGACGGCGCTCCGGTCACCGCCCGACTCGCGGATGACGGGTGCCGATTCACCGGTGATCGCCGATTCATCCACCGAGGCAATGCCTTCCACGACATCGCCGTCGCCGGGAATCACCTGCCCGGCTTCGACCACCACGACGTCGCCCTGCTGCAGCAGCGGAGCGGCCACTTCTTCTTCAACGCCTGAGGCGGTCAGGCGCCGCGCCATCGTGGAGGTCTTGGTCTTGCGCAGCGATTCGGCCTGGGCCTTGCCGCGTCCCTCGGCGACAGCCTCGGCCAAATTGGCGAAGATCACCGTGAGCCACAGCCAGACCACGATCAACCCGGCGAACCAGGACAAATTCAGAACCGTGCACAGTGTTGCTGCTACGGCGCAGATCTCGACGATGAACATCACCGGGTTGCGCCACAGCGTGCGCGGATCGAGCTTGCGCAGCGCGTCGGGCGTCGATTTCCACAGCATCTTCGGGTCGAGCAGGCCGCCCTGGATTCGCGAGCCCTTTGTCACGCTGGAGTGGCTGCCGCCGTCGGCCGCCACTCTGGCGTGACGCTCGGCGACGGGGAAGGAGTGAACTCTTGACATTTCAGTGAATTCCTTCAGCAAGGGGCCCGAGCGCAAGCATGGGCAAGAAGGTGAGGGCGACCAGGATCAGGGTGACGCCGGCGACCATGCCGACGAACTGGGGTCGATGAGTGGGTAGGGTGCCGACGGATTCGGGTGTCTTGCCCTGGCGGGCCAGCGATCCGGCCAGCGCCAGGACGAAGATGATCGGCAGGAAGCGGCCGAACACCATCGCCAGGCCGAGCGCGGTGTTGTACCACTCGGTGTTGACGCTGATGCCCGCGAACGCGGAACCGTTGTTGTTGGCGGCCGACGTGAACGCGTAGAGCACTTCCGACAGGCCGTGCGGTCCGGTGTTCAGCATGCCGGCGCGTTGGCCCGGCATGGCCATGGCCACCGCCGTGCCGGTCAATACGAGCAACGGTGTGATCAGGAAATACGTTGCGGCAAGCTTGATCTCCCGCGGGGTGATCTTCTTGCCCAGGTATTCCGGGGTGCGGCCGACCATCAGGCCCGCGACGAACACCGTGAGTATCGCGAGAACCAACATGCCGTACAGACCGGAGCCGACGCCGCCGGGAGCCACCTCACCGAGCTGCATGTTGAACATCGTGATCATGCCGCCGAGGCTGGTGTACGAGTCGTGGAACGAGTCCACCGCGCCGGTCGACGTCAGCGTCGTCGCATCCGCGAACACCGCGGAGTTGGCGATACCGAATCGCTGCTCGACACCTTCCATCGCTGTACCGGCAGCGGTGGGAACAGTGCCGTGGCCCTGCAGCTGGAACAGCATCATCAGGCTGACGCTGAGCGTCGCGATCACCGCCATCGCCGAGGCGATCGCCAGACCTTGTTTGGGGCTGCCGACCATGCGGCCGAACGTGCGCGGCAAGGAGAACGGGATCATCAGGATCAGGAAGATCTCCACCCAGTTGGTCCACGTGGTGGGGTTCTCGAACGGGTGCGCCGAGTTGGCGTTGAAGAAGCCGCCGCCGTTGGTGCCGAGCAGTTTGATGACTTCCTGGCTGGCGACGGGGCCACCCGGGATGGTCTGGGTGCCGCCCACGAGGGTGTTGACGACCTCGGTGTGCAGCGCGAAGTTCTGAATGGCCCCGCCGCCGACCAGGATCAGCGCACCGACGATCGAAATCGGCAGCAGGATACGGAGATTGCCGCGCACCAGGTCGACCCAGAAATTGCCGAGCTCGCCGGTATTACGCCGGACCAGACCCCGGACGAAGGCCATCGCGACGGCCATGCCGACCGCGGCGGACACGAAGTTCTGCACCGCCAGGCCGGCCATCTGCACCAGGTGGCCCTGGGTTGATTCACCCGAATAGGCCTGCCAGTTCGTGTTGGTGACGAAGCTGACGGCAGTGTTCCAGGCCAGCGCCGGCGTCATCGGGGTGCCCGGATCGTTGAGGTGCAGCGGCAGCTTGCCCTGGACGAGTTGCAAGACGAACAGGAACAGGATGCTGATCGCGGAGAACGCCAGCACGCTGCGGGCATAGGCGCCCCAGGTCTGCTCGGCCTTCGGATCGGCGCCGATCAGGCGGTAGATGACGCGCTCCACGCGCGAATGCTTGTCCGACGCGTACACGCGGTAGATGTAGTCGCCGAGCGGCAGGTGGACCGCCGCCACCGCGGCGATGAGGACGACGAGGAAGACGATCCCCGCGGTTGTAGTAGTCACTAGAACCTTTCCGGAAACAACAGCGCCGCGAAGAGAAACAGCGCGATCAGAATGGCCAGGCCCAGGCCGACGACGTTTTCGTAGCTCACAGTCCCTCGACCAACTTCTGCACCAGGCCCAGCAGCGCAAAGATCGCCACGGTCAGCACCAAATAGAGCAGGACAGACATGTCGTCTCCGTTCGAAGACACGTTTACGGGGCCTCCGGATTTCGGTGGCCTTTCCCAGGATCTGTCCAGGCAGATGCCGTGAACGGGGCCTTGACGCTTTCTTTACGGCCGCGGCGCCGTCCTTAACGGACTTCGTTCACGAAGACCCGGGCTGGCGTCAACGCGGCGTCAAAGTTCCCGCCGGGCCTGTCAAGGGCCCGCAAAGACGCTGGTGCGCCGGCAGGGGGGCGGCGGAGTCTCGAGCTGTACGCCTGTGGCAACCGGCCGGGGCGCTTTGCAGAAGAGGTTTCAGTGACGCTGCCGATCGGACTTCGATCATTGGGTGTGGTCGAGCTTTCCCTACCAGCAACGGCTTTGGCGGACTCCCGTGTTGCCAAGCGGGCGCGTGATCACGGACTCGCCGTCGAGGTCCGCACCGGTGCAGACCTGATCACCGCGATCGGTGTGGGAATCCACCCGATGTTTCTCATCGTCTACGCCGACCGGATGACGGCCGATGAATTGGTGTTCTGCACAGCCAATCTGGGAGTGGGCCGGATCGTCGTGACGACGACCGACCAGGTCGACCTGCTCGTGTCGGCCACCGTGGCACACCGCAGGCAACGGGTGCTGGTGGGGATGACGCGGGTGGCCGATGACAAGGTGGTCGACGCGGTGGTGGCGGGCCGGCGTCTCGATCTCGTCGGGCTCGCATGTGAAATCGGCTCCGGCGAGGACGCTTTCGTCAGCTATCCGGCCGCGATGGGTGACATGCTGGCGGAGATGGCCCAGATCCGGCGTGCGCACAGTATCGTGCTGACCCGGGTCGCGATCTCAGGGGACGGATTCGCCGTCGACGAGACACCGGGAGGGCTGTCGGAGCTGGCTGAGCTGATCGACCAGACCCTCGACGATGCGTGTGCGACGTTGCGTTTTCCACGACCGGTCGCCATGGTGACGGCCCAGCCTGCGGGAACGAGACGGCAACCCTGTACAGCGGACCTGCATCGGACATAAATTGAGCCGTGGGCCCAAAACGGCCCCAGGGCCGGCACCACGTCCAGTCAGCGCCGCAAGCGTCGCTGAAGGTCCTCGTTGTGGGTGCCGGGGTCGGTGGGATCTCCATCGCCCGTGGACTGCTGCGCGACGGACATGACGTCACGGTGTTCGAGCAGCGCCCCGAGGTGCGGGCCGGCGGCGGGGCCGTCACGATCTGGTCGAACGGCGAAGCGGTGCTGCGGCAGCTGGGCGTCGATATGGACGGGGCCGGCCAGGAGCTGGCCACCGTTCGGGTGGTGACTTCGACGGGACGCCCGATGACCACCCTCGACGTGGCCGCGATCGTGAGTCGGATGGGTGCGCCGGTGCGGATGGTCCCGCGTCGGATTCTGCTCGAGCGGCTGCTGGAAGGTTTTCCGGCGGAACGGATCCGGTGCAACGCGCAGGTGGTCGGTGTCGCGAACGGCAGCCACGGTGTTCGGCTCGATTTCGCCGACGGCAGTTGCGCGGAAGGCGATCTGGTGATCGGCGCGGACGGCCTGCACTCCAAGATCCGCGAGATCGTCGGCGCACCGCACGCGGAGCCGACCGGCTGGTGCAGCTGGCAAGGGCTGGCCGCGCTTCCGGACGGGGCCGATCGGCACGTCGCGTTCGTCATCGTGGGTGAGCAAGGGAACCTCGGCCTCTGGCCGGCCGGAGACACCGAGGTGCAGTGGTGGTTCGACCTGCCATGGACGCCGGATTTCGTCCGGCCGGACCGCCCGATCGAGGTGATCCGCGCCAATTTCACCGGATGGTCCGAACTGGTCGACCAGGTACTTGCGACGTTGACCGACGACGATCTGGCGCGTTCGCCCTATCCGCATTTCCGCCATCCGATTCCCGGGCCGGGCGATGGTGCGTTGACGTTGTTGGGCGATGCGGCCCACACGATGCCACCGACACTCGCACAGGGGACCAACCAGGCACTGCTCGACACGATGGTGCTGTGCAAGGCGGTGTCGGACTTCCGGCACGGCGCCCAACGGGATCTGTCCGGTGCCCTGCGTTGGTACGAGAACACCCGCCGCCGTCGGGTCGCTGCGGTGTCACGGGTGGCCTCGCTGCAGGTGTCGCACGGTGAGGCCGTGCTGCGGCCCGCGGCGATGGTGCCGAACCGGATGATGACCTGGGTGTTGGCGACGTTCCTGCGGGTGGTGAGTCATCGCCGGATGGCGGCGGGAATCGACCGGGACTTGGCCGCGGCGACGATCACCGGCAGGGATGAACATGCCCACTGAGGCGGTGCGGGTCCGCGGCGCGATCGATGCGCCGTCGAGCCGTCTGTGGCTGGTCAAGTGGTGCATCCTGGCCGTGCCGCACTATCCGA
This sequence comes from Mycolicibacterium arcueilense, assembly GCF_058536225.1. NCBI lineage: Bacteria > Bacillati > Actinomycetota > Actinomycetes > Mycobacteriales > Mycobacteriaceae > Mycobacterium > Mycolicibacterium arcueilense. Next base: position 67,806 of record NZ_JBZTYL010000011.1, on the reverse strand, counting down.
TCCTGATCGGCCTTTACCTGGTGTACCCGCTCGTGGTGCTGGCCGCGGGTATCGCGATCCTGTTCACCGGCCGGTATCCGCGGCCCCTGTTCGACTTCAACGTCGGCGTGCTGCGGTGGTCGTGGCGGGTGATGAACTACCGCTTCCCGATGAACACCACCGACCGATATCCGCCGTTCACCCTCAAAGCCGATTCCGACTATCCCGGCGATCTCGAAGTCGCCTATCCCGAGCAGCTCTCCCGAGGGGCCGTGCTGGTCAAGTGGTGGTTGTTGGCGCTGCCGCAGATCATCATGTGCTGGGCGATGGAGGCGCCGCTGCAAGTGCTGTGCGTCATCTCCGCGGTGCGGCTGTTGGCTCGGGGGGCAGTGTCGGAGGACATGTTCGATCTTCTGATGGGCATGGTCCGCTGGCGTTACCGTGTGGCTGTGTACGTGTCGTTGATGAGCGACGAATATCCACCCTTCCGATTGGATCTGGGCAGTAAGTATTGAAGCACCGTAATCCGTTGTTCCCCTACGTGTATCGGCTCGGTATGCCGATATTCGACAGGCTGTTCTACCGCCGCTACCGGCGGTCGGCGATGAGTCATGCGACGGGCCGGTTGTTGATGGTCGGGGTCGGGCCGGGGACCGATCTGCTGTTCCTTCCGGGGGCGGTGACGTCGGTCGCCGCGGTGGAGCCGGAGCCGGCGATGCGGCGGATGGCGCGTGCCCTGGCCCGGCGGCACGGCGTCGAGGTCGATGTCGTCGACGGGGCAGGGGAGTCGATTCCGTTTCCGGACAACAGTTTCGACTCGGTCCATGTCGGGCTGGTGTTGTGCTCGGTCGACGACGTTGCGGCCACGCTCGGTGAGATCCGGCGCGTGCTGGAGCCCGATGGCCGGTTGGTGGTTCTGGAGCATGTCCGCGGCGAGGGCCTGATGGGGCGGTTCCAGGACCTGATCGCCAGGCCGTGGGCGTGGCTGTCATCGGGGTGTGAACCCAACCGCCGCACCGTCGACGCCATCGCCGCGGCCGGGTTCGACACCAGTGGGCTGCGCAGTACCCAGCGGACGCTGGTGCCGCCGCCGTGCACACCACATCTGCAGGGGGTCGCGACTATTCGACGCTGACGGCCTCGATGATGTTGAGCCGCGCGGCCCGTCGCGCCGGTGGCAGCGAGCCCAGCAGGCTGATCGCCAGCGCACCGAGGGTGAACACCAGCGCCATCGGGCTCGGCCGGAACGTGACGTTGAAGTTCATGATGTCGCCGCTGACGAGGCTGAACAGCCACTGATCGACGAGCCCGACGAGCAGTCCCAGGATGCCGCCCACGATGCCGATGGCGGCCGCCTCGGCCAGCACCATGGCCAGCGTGTAGCGGCGGCTGGATCCCATCGCCCGCAGCACCCCGATCTCGCGGCGCCGTTCGAGCACGGACAGGGTCAGCGTGTTCAGCAGCGCGACCGCGGCGACGAACACCACGATGATCCACACCGCGTTGGCGATCAGCATGCTCTGGTGCAGCGGGGCTTCGAGACCGGCCAGGGCGGTGCGGCCGTCGTAGGCGTGATTCGGCGCGGGGACGACGTGACTCACGTTGGCCAGCAGGCGATCGGGATCGGTTCCCTTGACGGCGGTGACCTGCAACGTCGTCGACCCCGGTCGGTCGAACCAGGTACGCATCTGATCGAGCCCCATTCCGACCGTGCCGATCACGGTCGAGAAGTAGGGGACCAGCGCCAGTACCTTCGCCTGCTGGGGGCCGTGCGGCGTCTGCAGTTGTAGGTCGTCGCCGACTCGGACATCGAGGGTCTTGCCCAGATTCTGGGAGAGCACCACGCCGCGACCGGCGAGCACGTCGTTGCGGGTCTGGTCGTCGAGAGCGCGGAAGAGGGCATCGTGGCTGCCAGGGGCGAAGCCGTCGAGCATGACGCGGGTGCCGCCGACGACGGCGAAGCCCAGGGCGCCCTCGGTCACCTTCGCGACCCCGGGCACCTCGGTGACGTTCTGGGTAAGGCCTTGCGGCAGAAGGCCGGTGGCGTACTCGTCGGGCGGGTTGGCGCTCACCCAGACGTCGACGTCGGCGACCGGGGCGAAGACATCGCGGGCCGAGCGGATCATGTCGTTGTTCGTGCCGGTGATCACCACAGTCGTCACGACGGCGATCAGCACGGTCATCACCGTGGCCCACACGCGCCGCGGTGCCCGCTCGACGGTTGCCGCGCCCAGTGCTCCGGCCGATCCGAACAGGCGCGCCACCGCGGCCGTGGCTCTGACGATGGGGCCGGCGAGTGCGAATCCGAGCGCGATCTGTGCGGTGAACAGGGCCGCGATCGCCACGAACGCCACCGAACCCGGCTGGTAGCACACGATCAGGACCGACGCCGCCAGCACCGCTATCGCCGCGAGGCCGGTGACGATGCGCAGCCAGCGCGGCACGTTGTCCGCCGCCGATACGCCGACCGGGGCCAGCGCCTCGATCGGCGAGACCTTGTACACCTGCCGAGCCGCCATCGCCGACGCCGCCACACTCGTCAGTGCCGTGGCGGCGATGGCTACCGGGATCGCGTAGTTGGGCAGCCAGTACTCGATGCGCGCTTCGAGGCCCTGCGTCATGGTCGGTGGCAGCCGGCCGATCGCCAGGCGGCCCAACACAATTCCGAGCAGTGAGCCGATGGTGCCGCCGATCAGCCCGAGGATCGTGGCCTCGGCCAGCATGTCGCGGACGATGGTGGCGCGTCGGCCGCCGATGGCCCGCAGCATCGAGATGACCGGGCGGCGTTGGGCGATCGCCATCGTCATCGTGGTGTAGATCAGGAACGCGCCGACCACCAGCGCGACCGCCGCGCCCATCAGAGCCATGTAGTTCATCAGCTTGACGCCATCACCGGCGCGGGCCGCCCGCGAACTCGGGGTAGCGACCAGGGCCCGGCCGTTCACCGCCGCGGTGACCTGATCTCTAAACGTGGCGGGGTCGGCGCCCGGTGTCGTGGTGATCAGGATCGAGTCGAGCTGGCCCAGTCTGCCGGTGACCTTCTGCGCCAACGGGAGTGGGGCCAGCACATAGTGGCCGCCGTTGAGGTCGGCGAGCTGCTTGCCCTCAAGGACTTCGGAGACAGTCACCGAGCCCGACCCGAGCTGGAACGTCTCGCCTTTCGCGTGACCGACGGCGGGCCCGACGCGGACACCCTCTTGTGCCGTCGGGGTTTGAACATCCACTCCAACGGCATCTTTCAGGGCGCCTTCCAGTGCACGACTGCGGTCGTCGGCACCGAACAGGAGTACCGGTTCGGTCGCGGTGGGCGCGGACATCCGGATCATCGGGGCGGCGGTCGCGACGCCGGGAACCTTGGCGACGTCAGCTGCTACCGATTCGGGAAACCCCGCGTCCGTGACACCCGAAACCTCGAGGGCGGCGATACCGGCGACGCCGTCCGCCAGTCGGTTGACCGATCCGGTGATCGACCCGAAGATGCCGAGGATCGCCACGAGATACATTGCCGACACAGCCATTACGGCGATGGAGGCGAGGGTGCGCCGCCGGTGCACGATGAGTTCGCGCAGGCTGAAAACTCGGAGCCGACTTGCTGCGGCTGCGAGTTTCACCCCGGCACCACCGACATCTCGTCGGAGCCGAGCCGGCCGTCCTGCAACGTGATCACCCGGTCGGTGGCGGCCGCGGCCTCGGCGTTGTGGGTCACCATCACCACCAGCCGGCCCAGGCCCTCCTCGTGGGCGACCTCGCCGAGCAGGGTCAGGATCGCCGCGCCCGTCGTCGAGTCCAGATTGCCCGTCGGTTCGTCGGCGAGGATCAGCGGTGGGTCCATCATCATGGCCCGGGCCACCGCGACGCGTTGCATCTGGCCGCCGGACAGCTCGGATGGGCGGTGCTCGGTCCGGTTGCCCAGGCCGACGCGGTCCAGCAGCTCCACAGCCTGGGGTTTCACCTTGCCGAGGCGGACCCCGTCGAGCAGCTTCGGGACGGCGACGTTCTCCCAGGCCGACAGGGTCGGCAGCAGGTTGAAGAACTGGAAGACGAAGCCGACCCGGTGGTGGCGGAAGGCCGACTGCTGCTCGTCGCCCAGGGCACCGATCTCTTCGCCGTCGAAGGTGATCGAGCCCGAGTCGGGGGAGTCCAGTGCGCCGAGCAGGTGCAGCAATGTGCTCTTACCTGCACCGGAGGGGCCGATGATCGACACGAACTGGCCGCCGTTGAGTCGGAGGCTGATCTCGTCGAGAGCGCGCACGATCTGACCGCCGACCGTGTACTCGCGCACCACGTCGCGCAGTTCGATGGCCAGTTCGGGCATCGCAGCCTCCCGGGAGTCGGGATATGCGCAGCCTACGCCCGGCGCCCGCGTCCAACGTTGGCTTATGTGCGAGTTCCTGGCCGAACTTCGCACACAAGCCAACACTCAACGCGCGCTCAGTGTGGCGACGAACCGGGCCTTCTGGTCGCTGGCCGGGATGATGCGGGGGTTGGTCAGCAGGTAGCGCTGGCCGCGGTGTCTCACGCTGGCCGTTCCGGCGGCGCGGACATTGCGCACCCAGTCGGAGCGCTCGCCGTAGTTCAGCACGACCGAGACGGACTTGTGGTCGACGAACGCCATGACCGGGGTCCGGTATGACTTGCCCGACTTGCGGCCGGTGTGCTCGATGACGGCCATGTAGGGCAGCCACGGCGCCCACAGCCGTTGCAGTGGATTGGTGACGTACTTGTTGAAGTGAGCGATCACCCGCATCGCCCGAGGTCCCAGTGTTGCCGCGATCCGTTCGGCAACTACGGCAATCGAATTCGCGATACTGCTCGGCATATGCGGCCCCCGTCGCTGTCCCACCCCTGGGACACATTCAACCAAACCTGCGCCACCCCTCCTGCGTGGGTTTGGCTGAAGCACTCGGCTCAGCGTTGCGCGGGAATATGCGGGTGTTTGCCCCGGTTGCAGCGGCTCATGGCTGAAATCATGCGCCGGTGGGAGATGGGCGGGGTCGGTCGCGACGCGCTCCAGTTGCGTGAGGTGGCTGTCCCGGAGCCCGGTCCCGACGAAGTTCTGATCAAGGTGGCCGCGGTTTCCTTGAACCATCGCGACAAAATGGTGATCGAAACCGGCCGCGGGTTGCCGCTGGAATTTCCCTTCACGCCTGGGTCCGATCTCGCTGGGACGGTCGTCGCGGCCGGAGACTCGGTGACCCGATTCGCCGTCGACGATGAGGTGATCTCGGTATTCACTCCGGACTGGCTCGACGGCGCCCGGGCCGGCGATGCGCGAACGCCCTCGTACTGGACGCTCGGCGGGTTCTACCCGGGAGTGCTCGCCGAATACTTAGCGCTGCCGCAGGGTTGGGTGCTCCGGGCTCCACGGACCCTGTCGGCGGCAGAGGCCAGCACGCTACCGGTGGCCGGGCTCACGGCGTGGTTCGCGCTGGTGGAACGCGGACATGTGCGGGCCGGCGATGTCGTGCTGGTCGAAGGCACCGGCGGTGTCGCCTTGTTCGGGGTGCAGATCGCGAAGATGCACGGCGCCGAGGTCATCGTGTCGGGCAGTGCGGACAAACTGGACCGAGCCTTACAACTGGGCGCCGACCATGTCGTAGATCGGCGCAGCGCCGACTGGGCCGAGAGCATCCTGGCCATCACTGGCGACCGCGGGGTAGACCATGTCCTGGAGCTCGTCGGGGGCGCGCATCTCGGCAAGGCGGCGCAAGCCGTCGCGGTCGGTGGCCACATCCATCTCATCGGGGCGCTCGACGGGTTCGAAGTATCCACTCCGGTCATGCCAATACTGATGAAGGACATCACAATTCACGGGATCGGCACCGGGCATCGGCGCGCACTCAGCGACCTGGTCAGTGCCATCGACAGTACGGGGACGAACCCTGTGATCGGGGCGCGCTATCCATTTCATGATCTGCCAGCGGCGCTGGACCATCTCGATCGTGGCCCGTTCGGAAAGATCGTCGTCGAGCTGGGGTGAGCGCTGCGTCGGGTACTCGGGGCGGTCTGATGAGGGCGAACCGTCCTGAAATATGCTCTCCTGCGACGCCCCCATAGCCCAATTGGCAGAGGCAGCGGACTTAAAATCCGCCAAGTGTCGGTTCGAGTCCGACTGGGGGCACCGACGACGTTGCGGCTCGAACCACCTGTTCATGGCCGACCTGACCCGATCCACAGCCGGTGAACCGACATCGATCAGCACCTAAGAGAGTCGTGTCGATGCCCTGAATTAGAGTCAGAGCATGTGGACGTATTACCGAGTAGCTGGCGGGGGCTACGTCCGCCTTGACTTGGACACCCATGCTGCTGAGGAATTCCTCATGCCAGAAGCCGAGTGGGAGCCGTTGGACGCCTGGTACGTCGAGATCACGTTCAACGGCAATGGCATCGAAGTCCCTGAGAATGAAGCCTTGACAGCGATATGAGCGCTGCAGCAGGGGGTGCAATGAGGTATTGGATGCAGCAGTTCGGGCAGGGTGCCCTGCTGATTCGCGCTGTCTCCGATCCACTGGAGAACTTCGATGTCGTCCCCCAGACCTGGGACTGGGAGCGACGGCAGTGGGTCGACGACGACGACGTCATAGACGAAATGCAGTGGGATCCCTACATCCGGTCGGTTCCTGCGGGCCAGATCGCAGCCGCTGGCGCGTCAATCGAGTAGGTGCCCGAACCCGGAGTCGCGGAGCGAGTAGGTCATCATCGGTCCGGGTGGGTGCGTGGCCAGCCAGTCGCGGATGCCAGCCTCCTGGTCGGGGCCGGCCTCTGTGTCGAGGTGCAGGTGCCGCAGCAGGGCCTGCACCGTCGCAGGCACGTACTGGTCGACCGGAACCAAGTGCAGGTCATCCCAGAAACGGCTCACCAGTCCATCTTGCCGTACCTTGCCCACTGATTGCCCACATCCTGCCCACAGTTACAGATACTTTCAGTGATCTACCGTGATGCATTTCCGCAGGAAAACGGCTGTCTGGCAACGTGATCTGGGCCGCTACATCGGTTCGAGTCCGACTAGGGCACCGTAGGGGCGAGACGCGCGCAATACGCGCCCAGGCTTTTGAGCGCGGCGGCTGGCTGGATCGCTGTCTTATCCCAACCTGGCGAGCAACCGGACGACGAAAGCAGCTACAGGCGGGTGTGACCGGCTGATATTGGTGCGCCGTCAGCAAACCTCGGAGCGGTAAACTACCTTGCGACTAGGGATAACCGTCGTCGGGGGGATGACGCCGTGCCAGAGCCGCTGAAGGTCAGTCCTTCCGAATTACACGTGACCGTGGGCAACATCGACAGTCATGCCTCTGTGTTCGCACAGACCCATCGCAGCACACATGAACAAGCGGGTCAGGTGGCGTTAGGGGCAGGTCCAGCCAGCGCAGCACCACGAGCAATGCTGGCCGCCTAAGAATCCGACGCAATCAGTTTCGGTGAGCACTTCACTGATAGGACCACTATGAGAACCATCGCTTTCGCCATCGCAGGTCTCTCAGCCGCAGCCATGGTGGCTAGTGCGCCCCTGGGGAATGCTGACCCGCCGAGCTTTCCCGATCTGAGCCGCTACACCCCGGTCAACCCTCAGGACTACTCCATTGAACTCGCGAACCCGGGACGACCAGACCCGCAGTCGCAAATTTATTTTCTGACTCCCGACGGCATTACCTGCACATTCATCAACACTGCCGTGCGATGCACCGGTAATAACTTCCCGGCGGTGCCCCCCGCTGCCGACGATGGCAGTGTCAACAGGATCGGTACAGACATTGGCCTGAAGACCACGAGGAATCCAATCAAGCAAGACCCATCGCACCCGTTTAAGACATTGCCTCCGCTTCATTCCATCACGGTTAGCGGGGTGGCCTGTGGGGTGGACGACAAACAAACAACGGCGTGCAAGGACGCCCAGGGGCGGGGTTTTGTGCTATCGCCATCCTGGTCGGGCTGGCTGCCGCACGTCTAAACCGTTCACACGACACCGAGCGCCGTCTCACTCTTGCCTGTAGCCACACGAAGCACTTCTCGTTCCGCCACCTCGGCTCGAAACATACGACATATCAGGCATTCTCATCTAGAACTACCCCAGGTTTCTTCTGATCTCTTGGGAGATTGGAAGCCATGCCGTCATGGATTCCGCTGCGACTGTTGGAGAACCGCACGGTCCCGCTGCGCTACGAGGCGAAGAACGACGGATCGGGCCCACCGATAGATCGCGTAAGCAGCAGCGGCGCTTTCTCGCTGCCCAAGCCGGCGAACTCCGCTGTGGGTTCGCTGTGCGGTCACAAGGGTGGGCCTGAAATCCGCTGACGGCGGGTATGCCTCCCTAATGATCCGGTTCGGCGCCGTGGCGGCATTGTCGGTGTTGGCGGCGATCTTGGCTGCGGTGGCAGTCATCGGGTCGTGGGGCTGGTGGATCCTGGCCGCCGTGACGATGCTGCTCGCAGTGGTCGGCTGGTATGACCTCATCCAGCGGCGGCACTCTGTGCTGCGCAACTATCCCGTCGTGGGGCATATGCGTTACCTGCTGGAGGCACTGCGCCCCGAGCTGCAGCAGTACTTCATCGAGCGCAACTTCGACGGGCGCCCGTTCGATCGGGACGTGCGGTCGCTGATCTACGAACGGGCCAAGGGCACCGCCGCCGAGCTGTCTTACGGCACTGAGCGCGACATCCATGTCGAGGGCTACGAGTACCTGGTGCACTCGACGGCACCGATCGAGGATCCTCTGGAACCGTTCCGGGTACGCATCGGCGGCCCGGACTGCCGGCACCCCTACGACATGGCGTTGATGAACATCTCGTCGATGAGCTTTGGTGCCCTGTCGGGCAACGCATTACGCGCGTTGAACAATGGTGCCAAACTGGGCGGTTTCGCTCACGACACCGGTGAAGGCGGTCTGACGCCCTATCATCTGGGCGGCGCCGACGTGGTGTGGGAAATCGGTTCTGGCTACTTCGGCACCCGTACGCGCGACGGCGCCTTCGATCCGGATCAGTTCGCCGACAAGGTTGCCCATAACGCCGTCAAGTGCGTCTCGATCAAGTTGAGTCAGGGCGCCAAGCCGGGCGTGGGCGGAGTATTGCCGGCTGCCAAGGTCAGCGAGGAGATTGCCCGCTATCGCGGCGTGCCGGCGGGTCAGAAATGTGTCAGCCCGGCAGCACATTCGACGTTTCACACTCCACGGGAACTGGTCGGCTTCATCGCCCGGCTGCGTGAACTGGCCGACGGAAAACCGGTGGGGTTCAAGCTGTGCGTCGGCTCGCGAGTCGACATTCTGGCGATCTGCAAGGCGATGCTCGCTGAGGACATCACCCCGGACTTCATCCTCGTCGACGGCGCCGAGGGCGGAACTGCGGCCGCACCTCTGGAATACGAAGACCATGTCGGCCTGCCACTCACCGACGGCCTGATGACGGTGCACAACGCACTCGTCGGCACCGGGCTGCGTGACGTCATCCGGGTGGGTGCCAGCGGCAAGGTGGCTACCGGCACCGACATCGTCAAGCGCCTCATCCAAGGCGCCGACTACACCAATGCGGCGCGCTCGATGATGATGGCCACAGGCTGCATCCAGTCCCAGCGCTGCCACACCAACCACTGTCCGGTCGGGGTGGCCACCCAGGATCCGCGGCGGGCACGTGCCCTCGACGTCCCCGACAAGAGCCAACGGGTGTACCGGTATCAGCGTGCGACGGTGGCGCAGGCGATGCGCTTGATGGCGTCGATGGGCATCACTGACCCGGCCCAGCTTTCGCCTCACCTGCTGCGGAAACGGCTGTCCGCCACCGAACAGCGGTCCTACGCCGAGCTGTTCGAGTGGCTGCCTGCAGGGGCGCTTCTGAGCGAACCGCCGGAGAGCTGGCGGGCGGACTGGGAAGCCGCAGAGCCGGATTCATTCGCACCTATCGGGACACAACATATCTGACATCTGCTGGAAGGATTGCCATGCCTACCGTTGCCTCTGCCCTTGTATCGGCACTCGTTGAACTGGGGGTCCGGCAGATTTTTTGGGGGGGTAGTCGGTGATGCGCTCAACCCGATCACGAATGCCATCCGTACCCAGGAAGAACTGGAATGGATCGGCGTCCGGCACGAAGAGGTCGCCGCGTTCGCCGCGGGCGCACAGGCCCAACTGACCGGCTCACTCGGCGTCTGCATGGCGACAGTCGGCCGCGCGTGGCTTCTCGACGGTTGTTCCGGGCCAACACCAACACCAACGGCCACCCGAAACTCGGGTGGCCGTTGGGCTTGCAGACAGGCTTAGCCCTTGTCGAGCAACCGCTCGATGTTGTTGACCCCGGCCGGGGTGATGCCGGACTTCTCATCGCTGGCGAGCACGATGAAGCCCGGGCCCTGGTGGTTCTTGGTGATCAGCACGGTCTCGTTGCCCATCCCGAAGCTGGGATCCTGCTTCTTGATCGGCGCGACGATCTGGCTGTTCAATGCCGCGAAGAAGTTCTGGTCGATGTTGTCGGTGTTCCAGGTGCGGTAGCCGTGGGGGCTCTTTTCGATCGGGCCCGCCTGGGTGTGGCCGCGCACCCCGATCACCGAGGTCTTCCAGGCCTTCTCATCCCTGGTGACCTTGTGGTTCTTGACGGCCTGGTCGATGTCGGCGCGGGCGGTGGGGTCGAGCAGGGTCACGTGGATGTGCAGCTGATCCTGGCCGCGGTTGTCGGCGGAGTTGATGCCCAGCGCCCAGTCCGGGGCCTGGCCCTGGTTGCCCGGCGGCAGAATGCTGACCTGCTCGAAGGCGTCCTTGAAGTAGTGGGGAGCGGTGGCTTCCAGCAGGTTGTCGCATTCGATGCCGGTTTCGCGCGCCGTCGGGATCACCAGCAGGTCGGTCAGCTGGGCGGGGTGGTGTCCTTGCCGGACGGCGTAGCCGCGGGACTTGTCCCCGCCGGGGAACACCACGTCGATGGCGCCGTCCTTATGTGCTGGCGTGGCGTACCTGACGTCTTTCCAGAGGTCTACGTTGTCGTGCACGTTCCCGCACGGACCGAAGTCCGGGGCCTTTGCGCCGGCGGTCGGGGCGACGGCGAGTCCCATCACCGGCACGGCCGCCGCTGCGGCGATGAGTGCGGTGCGGCGGGCGAATCCGATGCGCTTGGTGGTGTTGTTCGTGGTGGTCATGTGGTGTTCCCCTCGGTGGGTGTTGGTGTGTTGAAAACACCATCCCGTGTGGGAGCGGCCGGGTCTGTCCGCTGGTCAGACCATGAATCGCCCGAATCGCGGGTCCACCGATCGGGGGAACGCCCCTACGATCGGTGGGTATGACCAGTAAGCCCGCATTGATTCTGGCGTTCGCGGCATTCGCCGCAGCTGTCCCTGCCGTCCTGCCGGCGACGGCCACCGCAGCACCGTGCTCCGATGTCGAGGTGGTGTTCGCCCGCGGTACCAACGAGCCTCCGGGCCTGGGCAGTGTCGGTGGTCCCTTCGTCGACGACCTGCGTGCGCGGGTGGCCCCGCGCACCGTCGACGCAACCGCGGTCGATTACCCGGCGACCAATGACTTCAACGTCAGTACTCCGGCCGGCACTGACGCGGCGCGGTCCCTCATCGAGTCCATCGCGGCCAGCTGTCCGAACACGAAGATGGTGCTCGGCGGCTACTCACAGGGCGCGGCAGTGATCGAAAAGGCCACCAACGAGGCGTCTCCTCAGGTCGCCGACCACGTCGCCGCCACCGCACTGTTCGGGACACCGCTCACCAGCTTCTCGGGGCTTCTGGCCGCCGGGCAGACGCTGCCGGTGCTGGCACCGCAGTACACGGCCAACTCCATCGCCCAGTGCAACGAGGGCGACCCGATCTGCTGGGAAGGCGGCTGGGACATGGGTGCCCACGTGTCCTATGTGCAGTCCGGAAAGGTCGCTCAGGCAGCCGATTTCGCGGCCGGCAAGCTCTGACCCTCGACCGAAAGTCAGTTGAGTCTTCGAACGTTCTGGGCGCTCACGGTGGAGCCATCCCACCGCAGATCGGCGGCCATCTTGATGGTGGGACAGCACTCGCCATCATCGGGACCGTTGGCCAGCCAGTTCACGTGCGCGACACCATCACTGATCGACAGGTCGGTCACTACCTCGCGGCTGTGCGTGAGGTCGCCCAGGTTCACCCCGCCCAACAGCGTCGGTCCGGCCGTGTAGAGCTGCACCGTCTCTGGCCAGGGCACCCCACCGGCGCTGCAGTCGGTCACCATCGCGGCATCGGTGTTGGTGCCGCCGGTGAGGTTGCCGAACGCGACCTTGTAGTTCCGGTCCGGCTCGTCGTTTCGCTGGGCGATCCTCACCGAACCGGGATGCGAATCCTGTGGCGGCAGTTGCCCGTTCACCAGCTTGCCCGGGTCGTGCTGAGACAGCGCCGGCACCGGTGCGGACAGCAAGTCCTGCAGCGTCACCGAGCTGCCGGCGGCCGGGGCCGCGGGAGACGGGTCGGCGCAGCCTGTCGCTGGTGCGAACAAGCCGACAACCACTACGTAGGACAGCCTGATCATCGCGTTGCCGAAGTTCATGTGCGCCCCTTACGCCGGCATCGCGGTGTCGACGGCTGCGATCAACCAACTGTCGATCTTCTCGGCGACTGATTGCCAACCAGGCTCGAGCATCATGCTGTGCCCCATCTCGGGAAACAGTTCCACGTCTGCTTGGTAGAGCGCGGCGACGGCAGATGCGTCCCCGTCGAAGCGCAAGCCATCGGCTTCCGCGCCGAGAACCAGCATTGGCGCTGTGACCAAGCGCGCGTTCGGAAGTTGATCCGTCGTTTCTCGTACGGCGAGCCTGCTCTCAGGCTCTAACCGGGCCAAGCTGGATTTGACGATCGAGTCGGGGCTCCTCGCAGAGAACACGAATTCACGCATCAAGGCTGGAGTTCCGAATAGATCGGCCGGATTGCCGAAGGTGACGCTACGCAGAACAAGCCACGGATGCCGGAGGAGGGCGCGGAGTGCCCACCGGCGCATTCCCCGCGGTGTACCGGGTGCCATGAGCGCGGCACCTGGGGCGCCGTGCGTGGCAAGGTAATTCAGCACCACCCAGCAACCCATGGAATGACCGATGACCACCGGCTTGCCACCGAGCGTGTCGGCAACGGTGTGGACGTCGTCGGCATAATCGGAAATCGAACAGGAATTGAGAGGCTTGGACAGGCTGCTGGCCCCGTGGCCACGAAGGCTCAGCGCGACGGCGCGGTAACCCCTGTCGGCAAAGTAGTCCAGGAAATGCTCGTCCCAGCACCACGCTGCGCTACACGCACCGTGAACGAAGAGCAGCGGCACGGGATGCGCTTCCGTGGTTGACCCTCTGTCGATCACTTCGATCATGCGGCATCCCATCGCCCAGGTAGCGCCATCGGCGGGGTCAGTTTCTCAAGCGCGGTGTGCCATACCGGCTGAAATCGGCAGATTCATCCAGCGCGCTCGCTCGTGACCCGTTCATACTGCACAGATGCGTGCCCGGGTCGGTATCGCAGCGCCGACGGCCGCGATCGCACTCTTGGCCGGGTGTGCGCCTGGAGCAGGGCTGTCCGACGTGAAGATCGTGATCGACGGCGACGTCCACACCCTGGCCGCGCAGGTCACCTGCACCAGATTCCCTGACGGCAACCTGCTGATCTACGCCTCGCCGTCGGCGACGAATCACCGACAAAGCGTCCGGGTGATGCTGGCGACGACACACCGCCTGGTCGTCACGGCGGCGGGATTCCATATCCCCGAGGGCAGTGGATTCACCAAGGACTCTCAAGAGATGACGGCCATCAAGGTCGACGACGTCTACACGATCAGTGGCCGGATGCCTGCCGGGGAAGGGCCGGGGTGGCGCCAGGTCAAGATCGAGATAGCCTGCCCGGGGTACCAACAGCCGAAAGGTCGACCCGACACCGTGCCGGCGATCGGGAGCCCTTGACCAGACATGGTCGGCAATCATCTGCATCCCGTGCCCTCACAGGCGATACTGCGTCTATAGCGAACGATCAGGGGAGATTGGAAGTGGATTCGCGCGTCGGTACGACGTTCGGCAAGTACTCGATCACGCGCCTGCTGGGTAGAGGCGGGATGGGGGAGGTGTACGAGGCCTTCGATGCGGACAAGAACCGGACCGTGGCCTTGAAGATCCTTGCCGATCAGTACTCCAACGACGCCATCTTCCGTACCCGCTTCCAGCGGGAATCGCATGCGGCGGCGGTCTTGCAGGAACCGCACGTCATCCCGATCCATGACTGGGGCGAGATCGACGGCAGCCTCTACATCGACATGCGGTTGGTGCAGGGTGCGACGCTGTCGGACCTGATCTCCGATGGTCCGCTGGAACCGGCGCGGGTGGTGGCCATCATCAGCCAGATCGCCGCGGCCTTGGACGCGGCGCACGCGGCGGGGTTGATCCACCGCGACATCAAGCCGCAGAACATCATCGTCACGCCGGCCGATTTCGCCTACCTCGTCGACTTCGGCATCGCCGAGAGCCAGGGCGACAGTCGGCTGACCACCGAGGGATCGCGTATCGGCACCATGAATTACATGGCGCCCGAACGGTTCACGGGCCAGACGGTGACGCCGGCGGTCGACTCCTACTCGCTGGCCTGTGTGTTGTACGAGGCGTTGACCGGTCACCCCCCGTTCGCCGGCGACAACCTGGAAAATCTGCTCGCAGCACACATTTCCGCACCGCCTCCGCGTGCGAGCGTCACGAATCCCACGGTGCCCTCGACTCTCGACGATGTGGTGGCCCGGGGTATGGCCAAGGACCCCGACGACCGGTACGGATCCGCGGGCGCGTTGGGCCGGGCGGCCCAACGCGCGCTGCAGGCCGGCTCGGCGCCGACGACCCTGCCGCATCAGGCGTCGACGCTTGCCGCCCCCACGGTCGGTCCACCGCCGGTCCAACGTGCGGAGCCCGCCCATTCCGAGCCGCGCCGTCGGGGCTGGGTGCTGCCAACCGTCATCGCCGTGGCGGCCGCGCTGATTCTCGGCGGCCTCGGCGTCGTGATCGGCATGCTTGCCACCGACGCCGGCCAGCCTGCGGACACCCCGCCGTCCGCGTCTGGCAAGGATGCGGGGCAGGACGGAGGTACGCTGCCGCCGCTGGTCACCGGTCCCGATCAGAGCAGCCTGCACCAGACGTGCGACGACGGTTTCGCAGCCACCACGGCCAGCGGGTTCGGCAGCCGCGCTGGACGCGGAACACCGGAAACCTCATGCCTTTTCACCAACAGCGTGCTGACGTCGTACTGGGCCGAATACGGCAACGCGAGCCCGCTGCCGCGCGCGGTGTCGGCCCCAGGTGCCGTGGACTGCGGCCGGGTACCCGGGGCACTGTGCGACGGCTCCAATTTCCTGATGCACTGCCAGCAGTCCCCGGGCGACAACTGGATCACCTGCACGGGCGGCAAGAACGCCCGCGTCTATCTCTGGTGAGCCGGGCAGTCACCGGCGGGCAGCGCCCCCAGCCGTTGTTGCAGCCAGTTGGCCATCGTGGTGAGCGCGGCGGTGCCGTCCTCGAATTTCCCGGAGAACGGCAGGGCGGCGAGCGCCACGGCCACCGTCCCGGACGGGGTGGTCAGCACCCCGATCTGACGCACCAGGTAGCCGCCGGTGGGTGTGGGGCCCCAGCCGCCCTTGAACCGGCTGCCGCCGATGGTGCCGAGGCCCCATCGTTGATCGGCCTCGACCCGGCCCATCAGGTCGAACACCGGAGCATTTGCCTTGTCGCACACTGCCACCGAGATGAACCGTGCCTGATCCTCCAGTGGCCAGTCGGTCTGCCCTGACGCGCTGAACTCGGGCCGTACTCGTTGTGATTGGACGATCGTCGGGTCACCGGTCTGCCGCAGGACCGCTTCGACTTTATTGGCAGCTTCGGCGGGGGTGCCCAGGCTCTCCCAGATCGTTTCGGCTGCCGCATTGTCGGATTGGGTGATGGCGGCCGTCATCGCTTCTGTGATCTGTGGCGGCACCTGTGCGCGCAGCGCGGCGATGATCAACGGCACCTTGATGGTCGACCAGGCGGGACCGCTCTGCCACTGCCCCAATGACATTGGTTCCTGCCCCGGCCCGACACCGCTGAGCGCGATCCCCGCCGTGGCGTGCAGGTCACCTTCCAATTGGGCGAACTCCGCCGCCAGCGGCGCGATGGGGGAGGAGTCCCGCGGGTGCGGCCGCCCGCCGAGCTGGGTCCCGATGATGACTCCCGCGGCGAGCGCGATCGCCGCGAAGACCGCGATCAGTGCCCACAACCGGCCGCTGCGCATCGATGTCACGGTGCAGCGCTTTGAAGTTCGAAGGTGAACTTGCGTCCGCCGATGCGGATGGGGTCGCCATCGCCGACGGTGGCGCTGGGGTGGATGCGTTCCTGCCGCACCTGCACACCATTGGCCGACTGCAGGTCGGTGATGACGAAACTGCTTCCGGTGTCGATGATCACGGCATGGTGGCGGCTGATCTCGGCGTCGTCGAGCACGATGTCGTTGTCGGGCAACCGGCCGATCCGGGTGACGTTCGGCTTCAACGGGTATCGGTGTCCGGCGGCATCACGCAGCGCGGCAGATGTCGCACCTCGGCTGGTGGCGGTGCGTCCGGCACTGACGGTACGTGCCGCGGTGGCCATGGCGACCTGCCGGATGTCGAGGCGCTCCTGACGCAGGATCCGCGCATGCAGAGCGCTGAGCGTGGGCCCGGGGTCGATGCCGAGTTCCTCGGCCAGTACCGATTTGACGCGCCGGTAGGCTTCCAGCGCATCGGACTGTCGCTCCGCTTGGTAGTAGGCGGTGATCAGTTGAGCCCATAAGGGTTCGCGGTACGGATGCCTGGCGACGAGGTCTTCGAGGTCGGCGATGACGGTTGCGGCGCGCCCGCAGGCGATCTCGGCCTCGGCGCGACTGGTGTGTACCAGCACGTGGTCCTCGGTCAGGGCCGCGGCAAAGGTGTCGGCGAATCGGAATCCGCGGAGATCCTCGAGGACGTCGCCGCGCCATTGCGCCAGAGCCGCGGCCAGGTGTGTGCCGGCTGACTCGAACCGTCCGGCCGCGGCGGCGTTGATCCCCGCGGACTTCTCGGCGATGAACCGGTCCAGATCGCAACTGCCGGCGGCCACGTTGAGCCGATAACCGGGAGCCGCTTTGACGAGCGCCGCGGGCGCCTCCGGCTCACCAACCCCGAGCAGACGGCGCAAATTGGACACGTGGGTGTGGATTGTGGCGCGGGCCGCGGGTACCGGTTCCCCGTCCCAGACGGCGTCGATCAGCGATTCGGTGCTGACCGCCCGATTGCGATTGATGAGCAGGAATGCCAACACCGCACGCTGTTTGGGCGTACCCAGCGCGACAGTCGCGTGGTCCACGGTGACCTGCAGCGGGCCCAACAGGCCGAACCCGACACGAGGTTCACCCATCGCTTGCCTTCCCGGTGTTCGGCGCGGTCCGCATCCCATTGTGACGCCAGGCGGCGCTACCGCAAGGATCCGTTGAGAATCCTGCAAGGTGTCGGCGTCATCGTTTCGGCATGACCACGATTTCGCACCTCCCCGCCCGGTACGACGACGCTGCCGGGCTGGATTCGCTGCTCGACGACTTGGCCGGCGTCGCGGTCAGGGGCGAGGTCCCGGGGCCGGACCTGCTGACCAGGGTCGCCGATGTGCGGCCGGCGTTGGCCGCGATGGCGGCCGTCCCCAACGATGGTGAGCCCTACTCCCGGACGATCCTGCGCGTCGATGACGCGGTCGAGATCATGCTGGCCCGGTGGCGACCCGGACGACGCTGCGCACCCCACGACCATGGCGGGGCAGGCGGTTTCGTCATCGTCCTGCAGGGCCGGTTCGAGGAGCGGCGGTTCGACTGGGACGGTCCACGGCTGTCCGTCGTCAGCAGTACCGAGCACCACACCGGCGACGTCACGAGCATCACCCGCGACGTGATCCACGATATGGCCGGCTTGGATGGGGGATTGACCCTGCATTTCTACAGTCCGCCCGCGACCAGCATGCGGGTGTTCGATCTGGATCGTTCCGAGATGTTGGAGTTGGTCGGCAACTATGGAGCCTGGATTCCGCGAGAGCCGCACCCACGCGTCCCGTTCGCCCGGATATCCCCCGAAACACCGGCTGCACCGGTGATCTGGGTGGCCCACACCACGCACTACCGGGGTGGATCAGCAGAGTTCGCGGTGGCCGCGGCGACCATGGCGCGTGAGCTGACCGCCGCCCATCCCGATGCCGAGATCATCGTGTCCGGCCTGCATCACAAGGCCGACTTCACCGCGCAGCTCACCCGACTGACCGAGGCAGGCCGCGTCATCGACCAGTTGCACCTCATCAGCCATTCCGGAATGTACGGCCCGATGTTCGGATCGACCGACTGGCCCGAGCAGTTCTCACCGCACGAATGGCGGTCGATGACAATCCCGTTCACCGCCACGGGCCGCGCCTACTTTCATGCCTGCCGCACCGCACGCTGGTTCGCGCCGTTCTTCGCCAACGTGTTCGGTGTACCCGCGTTCGGAAACCGCAACTACACCACGGTGTCGACGCGCAAGGACCGGTTCTCCTGGGCGGGCCGTCGCCCGTCGTCGCGCTCCGACCTCTATCTGATCGACGCGCCGGGACGGAAGTCGCATGGGCCATTGGGAGCCGCTCGCAAGTACCTCGGAGCCGCAGCACAGCCACCGGTGCTCAGCATGCCCGAACCCGCCGGTGCTGTCGGCTCGTACGATCCGGTGGCCGAGCTCTATGACCGCGCCTACGCCGATATCAGGGTGCGCGGCACCGAGTGGCGGTGGATATCCGAACGCGCCGCCCTTGCCCGGGCCGAACTCGGCCGGGGACTGCGGATACTTGAAATCGGCTGCGGCACTGGTGCGTTGTTGCGTGCCTTGGACGACGACGGCGTACTCGACTTCGGCATCGGCGTGGACATCTCCTCGGGCATGCTCGCCCAGGCGCGCACCCGCGGTAGGCAGCGCTCCCGGCTGCGGTTCACAGCTGTCGACGGTCCGCAGCTCGACCTCCCCGACGATCACGTCGACGTGGTGATCTGCTTTCTGTCGTTCCGGTACCTGGATTGGGATCCGGTGATGGCCGAGATCCGCCGGGTACTGGCGCCCGGCGGACGGCTCTGGGTGGTCGACATGGTGGAGCACCCGATGCGGGTTCGCGAACTCCCGGTGCTGGCCCGGTCGGCGCTCGAGCACGTGCGCACCCGTCGGGCCCGACCGCAGTTCGCCGCCGATCTGACCGCCTTGACCAGCCATCCCGCATGGCGGGAGATGCTGCGGCACAATCCGATCCGCGCTGAGCACGAGTACCGCTGGTACTTCGCCAGTCGGTTCCCCGGCACACAGCTGCGGCTGCTGACCGCGACGCCGTCACAACGGGTGATGGCCTTCGACTCCGGACCCCTCGACAAGGGGCTCACGGCCCCGCTCACCTACCCATGACGCCGCCTGCGTGCCTCGGCATCGTCGACTGGGGCATCGGAGGCATCGGGCTGGTGCGCGAACTGGACCGGCAAGTGCCCGGATTGCCGGTGCTGTACTGGTCGGACGCCGGAGTCACGCCCTACGGCCGGATGCGCAGCGCGGACCTGACGGCCCGGCTCCACGCCGTGGTCTCCGAGCTCGCCGGCCGCGGGGCCACCGAAGTGGTGCTTGCCTGTAATGCGGCGAGCACGGTGGCTCCGCGCCTGAGCCGGGCGCCGGTTCCGGTGGAGGGCATCATCGGTCACGGCCTGGCGTCGGTGCCCGACCACGTCCGAGGACCCGTCGGCGTGGTCGGCGGGCGACGCACCATCGCCAGCGGCTGCTATCGGCGCGGGCTGGCCCGGCCCGGCCGCGAGGTGCTGTCCCGGGTGGCGCAACCGCTGTCGGCCCACATCGAGGCGGGCAGCACCGGCTCACCGGGGTTCGTCGCCGACCTGCGCCGGATCGTGGGCCCGCTGCAGCGGGCCCACGCGGTGGTCTTGGCGTGCACCCACTATCCTGCCGTGAGCGACTGGTTCGCCGACGCCTTGCCCGACGCCACGCTGATCGACCCGGCCCAGCGACTGGCCGCCGCGATCGCCGCGCGCCATCCCTCCGCACAGGCTGGCCCAATGGCCGCAAGGGCGTATCTGACCAGCGGCGATGCCGCAGCCATGCGGCGAGGTGCGGCGCTGGCCTGGGGAGTGGAACTCGTCGCCGAACCGGCCGCAACCGCCGACGAACTCAGCACGAGATTCCATTGAGAATTCCGCAAGACGGTCCCCGCATGCTCAATGCCATGAGCACACAACCGCGTCACCTCATCCCGTTCGTCACCGCGGCGGCGGCCCTCATCGCCCTCCCTGCCACCGCGAACGCCTGCCCTGCGCCACCCAAGTTCGTCACCCCGTCGGGCAACATCTGGTGCCTGGTCCCGAACGGCTTCGATGGCAGCAACGGCGTCGTCTGCGAGATCCGGGACCACACCTACAACCCGCCGGCCAAACCGGCGGACTGCCACCTGGACTGGGGCGACCGCGTCAGCCTGAAACCGGGTAGCGCGCCCGAGGTGCACTGCCACGGCGACACCATCTTCGACAACGGAATGCCGACGCTGGCGTACGGTCAGACGCGCTCGGCCGGACCGATGAAGTGCGAGTCGCAACCCGCAGGCGTCACCTGCACCGACACCGGCAGTGGACATTATTTCCGGATGTCGCGAGATTCGCTCGAACTCGGTTAGGACTCTCGCGAAGGTCGTTTGCGCCCGGATCCACCGAACACCCCGTCGGGGAGATCCCGGGCCCGCAGCTGTGAACTGCGCGCCAACTCCGTTGTGGCCCGCACCCGCGAGGCGACCGACCGCGACGAGCGTGCGTCGAGCACCAGGTGTTCGGGTACTTCGAATATCGAGATCGACAGATCGCTCGGGGCGAAGGTGGCGAGTGCCTCGAGGGGGACGCGAATCGCAGTCTCCCAGCTGGATTCACGCACGACCCGGTGCCCGCGGAAGTCATCGGCCGAATCCGCCGGGTCGGGAATGCCGATGCTGAGCCCGGGGTCGATCAACGGCTGCAGCGCGATCACCTGATCGCCGACGCGCACCTCGAGAAACGTCGAGCCGCGCACCTCAGCCTCATTCGGAGCAGGGGCCTCGACAACGGCACTGTCCAGCACGGTGATTCGGCCGCGGCGGACCTGCAGACGAAGGCGGACACTGCGGGTCTGATCGCCCGCTTCGGGTTCCGGTGCCACCTGCGGACCCCATTTCCTCTTCGCGGTGGTGCCACGGCCGTACAGCGCCTGCGACGCTGTCACCGAGGGCTTGCTACGGCCAGTCTGCTCCCTGCGCAGCGCCGACAGCGTTCCGCCGTCTTTGGCCTGACCGCGGGCGAACCCGTCGATGGTGGTGCCCAACGGCCGTCGCCGGCGCAGGTTCTTCGAAGGCCGTTCAGTCGAATCAGTCATCTTGGTCTCCATCACCAGTTTCTGCCGTACCGGTAGTTGTGCACCCATTTGTTGTAGATGCAGTTCAGCCTCAGCGGCTGGACGCCGCGGAATGTGCCCAGCCAGTCACGGTTGTGCACCAGCACACGGTCTGGACCGCGCAGGATGATCGGGCCGGGCAGTATCTGGCGTCCTTCGCCCACCGGTGGACGGAACCGCTCATAGGTGGGTACCCGGTTGAAGACGTTCGATGCGCCCAGGTGCCACTCGCCGATCCAGTCCTCCCGGAAGTCTGCCGACAGGTTGGCGCCGCTGGAGATCATCCGCCCGGCGTAGGTGTGCGACCAGTCGACCATGTTCCAGGCGAACAGCCCGACCTTCCCGCTGCCGGTGAGGTCGGCGGCCAGGAACTGGTCACCCTGACGCATCCCGCCCCAGCCGGGGACGTCGCCGTCGAACATTCGGCTCCGGGTGAAATCGCTTCCCGTGGAGCGGAACATCGCCAGGTACGGGTTCGCCCAGTCAGAACCGTTGAAGAGGTACAGGTCGTCCTTCCCATCACCGTTGAAGTCTCCGACGATGAATCGGTCGTGCTCGGCGAATCCACCCCAGCCTGGAATGTCGTCCTCCCACAACCGGATGCAGCTGAACGCTCCACGCCTCATCCGGAACAGGCCCAGGTACCTGCTGCTCCAGTCCTTCGCGTTCCAGATGAGCAGGTCGTCGTGGTTGGTGCCCCCGAAATCGCCGACGAAGATCTGGTCGTGGCGGGCCAGCCCGCCCCACCCGGGGATGTCGCCGTCGTAGCGGCGGCTCTGGATGAATCCGGTGCCGGTCGACATCAACGTCGCCACATAGGGCGTCGACCAGTCGTCGAAGTTGTAGATCAGGAGGTCGACCTTTCCGTCGCCGTTGAAGTCACCGGCGATCAGCCGATCGTTGCGCGCGAACCCACCCCACCCGGGGATGTCCCCGTCGTAGCGGGCCAGCACGCGCATCGTGCCGTCGGTGTTCACCTTGATCAACGCCAGATACGGGAAAACCCAGTCGGTGGAGTTGAACACAACCAGCTCGTCGCGGCCGTCACCGTCGAAGTCCGCCGCGAGGTAGGTATCGCCGGGGCGGATGGCCCAGATGCCGGGGACCGCTGCGGCGGTGGTCTTCTTGTGTTCCCACCGGTTGCCGTCGGCTCGGTACACGGTCAACGCACGATTCTCGTGGACGATGAATTCCGAACCGACAGCGGAGGTGAACCGCCCCGGGACCGCCTTGCGGAAGTCGTGGTCGGCGGCGAAGCGATAGTTCTTCTTGAGTTCGGTGTAGCAGACCGGGCAGAAATCCGGGACGTTGCTGTTCATGCGGCAGTCGATCACCGGACGGTAGATCCCGGTCTCGAACGTGTGGCCGCCCTCGAACAAGCCGGCGTCGGAGGCGTCATCCCACCCGGCGGGCTTGGTGCCGACGGTCCACCCGGCGGCCGCTCCCACACCGGTGGGCACCGGCGTCGAGGGATTGACGAAGTTGTTCCATTTGAGTTTGGAACGCTTGGTTTCGAGCGTGACGTTCACCCTGCCCGGATCGGAATCGGTGAAGGCCCCCTTACCATTGGCGCTGTACTCGTCAGCGAGATTGCCGAAGCCGTGCCCGAATTCGTGGGCGATGGTTGACCAACCCTCGTTCAGCGTGACTTTGAGGGTGGTGCCGGTGCGCAATCCGCCCGGCTTCTTCGAGTTGACGATGATCAGGGTGAAATCCGCCCCCGGGGCCCACTTGTTGATCGCGTTGCTGATCCGGGTACTGGTGCCGGTCCCGTCCTCGAACCAGTTGTGCCACCACGCGCCGTTGGCGATGATGTTCAGCGCGGTGTCGAAGATGCTGTCCGTGGAGGTGTCATCGGAGATGTCGGTCGGCGTCCCTGCGTCGTTCCACGTGCGTTCGCTCGCACCTGAGTGTTTCGATTCGAGGTTGACGCGCCGGATGTTCCACGCGGCGGCGTCTTCGTTGTAGTAGCTGGCCGCCCCGAAAACTCGCTTCATCACGACGTCACGCACGTAGTTGTTGTAGATCGTCTGGTCGGCGCCCGCCGCGAAGCCGTCGCCGAGAATCGCCAGCGTCTTCTTGAAACTGAACAACCCTGTCCCAACGTCCTGCAGGACGGTCACGCTGTCAGCCATCTCGGCCCCCACTCATCCGGTGAAGTTCCAACGATGCGCCGTGGTGGGCGGAAGGGAACGCGTAGTGCGCTACTCGACTATTGCCCAGTTCAACTGCGTCGCCGAATCGCATCCGTGAACCGGGGGCCTCCCGCTAGCGTGACAGAGGTCGGCGTCGATGTAACGGGGGGAAGAATGACGCGAGTAGTGGTGTGGGTTGGTGCCGGGGTGTTCACGGCGGGATTTTCGGCGGCTGTGCTCGCCGGGGCGGGTGCCGCTCACGCCGACGACGACGGCGGGTCGAAGCAGGACAGAAAGCCATCGGCGAGCCAGACCAATTCCGCCAAACAGACTCACCAGCGGACCGTGCGCGCGGCGAAACAGCGGCCGACGGCCGACACCAGAAAACGCGCGGCCCACACCGACGAGTCGGGCCAGTCTTCGCGCCAGTCCGCTGATTCCGTCCGGACCAAGGCGCGCACCCTACTTCGGGACTCGGCCCGCGACGCTCGGAAGGCGGTGCACGACCTAGGTGCCGCCACCCGCGACGCCGCTGAGGACGTGAGCCGCGAAGTCACCGGGAAGGTGCCGGGCACCGCAGAGGTCCGAGCCCGGCCGCCGATCAAGATTCGACCGGCACTCGCCGCCGCGCCGGAGGGTGCGACCACGCCGGAATGGCGGCTGAGGCAGCCAACGCAACTGCGCGACAAGCAGATCGGTCCGGCACTGCGCGCCTCCGAGGAATCAGCGACTCCAGCGCGACCGGACCCCATCGAGGCGATCCACGATGTGATCCGCAGCCTCGGCGCCCTGACGCTCAATCCCGAACCGCAGAACTATCCCAAGCCGCTGTCGGTGATCACCGGCGTCGTGTTCGATACCGTCGCCGCCTTGGAGCGAATCGTCGGTGGCGACCCGGTGGTCCCGCCGGGTCTGCGTGACTCGGTCGAGGTCAGCACCTCGACCCTGGTCATCTCCGAAGGCCATGAAGTCGAATCCAACTGGTATTTCCCCACATCCGCCAACGGTGAGCCACCGACCCGGTTGATCTACCTGCAGCACGGCTTCCTGGCCAATGGGCCGCTCTACAGCTACACGGCCTCCTATCTGGCTCAGTCGACCAACAGCATCGTCGTCACCACCACGTTCACGTCGAACCCGTTCGAGGCCGACGGCATGTGGCTCGGTGGCGACAACCTGCATGAGGCGGTCGCCCAGCTGTTCCTCGATCCTGACCGCACCGCGCTCAACGCCAGCATGGACACGGCCGAGCTGAAGGCCGGCCGCACCGAGAATCTCGATGTGCCGATGCAGTTCGTCCTCGTCGGGCACTCGCTGGGCGGCGGGTTCGCCCCTGGGGTCGCCGGGTACTACGCCGAGGGTTTGACCCGACGGCGCGATCAGGGGCTGGATGCGCCCAACGACCTTGCCGGCGTGGTGATCTACGACGCGGTGCCGATGGGCTCGATCATTCCCGACGCCATGGAGCGGCTCGACGAGCTGGAGACGAACGGGACCGCTGACCCCAGCGACGACGATCCCAACGACTACATCCCGATCTACGAGATCGGTGCGCCGCTGAACTTCCTGAACGTGTTCAGCGACGTCAACGACCAGCTCACGGAAGCCAGACCGGGACAGTTCACCGGCGTCGTGCTCGAAGGCGGCGTGCACATGGACCCCATGCAGGGCGGCAATCCGTTGATCCAAGCCGCCGCGTACCTCATTGCCGGTTTCCCGCAGCCGCAGAACCCGCTGGCCGTGCGTGAGCTGTCCGCCGGGTGGATCAACGACATGTTCGACGAGAAGATCGACCCCACCACCGGGACGTGCCACACCGACTGTGCCGGGCAGTACGGCGACGGCGACGACTCGTTCACCATCTCCACCGACAAGGGCGACGCCGTGGCGGTGCTGATCGGCACGCAAAAGGCCACTGATCTCACGTCATTGCGCGCCGTCAGCGCCACTGACTTCATCTCCGCGATCCCCGCCGGCGTACTCAACGGCCTACAGACGACTTGTGATCTGTTCACCGGGGACAAATGCTCGGTGTAGCCGGCGCTACTCACCGCAGATTGTGCGCATCGATGTGCGGTCGCGTTCGGCGACATCGGCTGGGTTCAGCCAACCCTGGCCTTCGAAGTAGTAGGTATCGGAGGGATGTTGCGCGGACTCGCTGATCGGGACGGCGAGTTGGGTGGACTTGCTCCACACGAGTTGGTTGCTTCGGTTGGTTGCCCTGTCGGTTTCTACAAGTCGGAACAGCACCGACTTGGCTGTGCGCCAGTCGAAGTCCGATGGCAGCGGATGCGTCACGGTGAATTCCGGATCGTTGCCACCCAAGCTGAGGTATTCGACGTCCTCGATGGAATGCTCGGTTTTCCGCAGTATCGCCTCGGCCTGTCCTGGTTGGAAAGTGAGAATCACCCCGGAGTCGAACGGACATGGGGAGCCGGTCCAGAATCGGAGAGTGCCGTCAGTGACGCGGACTCCGACGGCCGCCTTGATGCCCTCACCCCTGCCGGGATCAGCTGTGCAGACTGTCAGGAACTCCTTGCCGTCTCTCGCGGCGACCTCGGTCGGGTTGAGCCACCCGAGGTCGGGAAAGTAATAGGTGTCCTCGGGGTGTTCGGCTGAATGCTCGGTGATCTCAGTGGCGATTGGTGTGAACTGCAACCCGCCGATCCCCCGGGCATAGGGAGGGCCGGCAACTTCAAAATCGATGAATTCCGCTCTGCGCCAATCGAACCCCGGTGGCAAGGAGTCTTTCACGTTGAAGCCGGGATACGGACCATCAAGGGTGAGGTGGTCGAACTCGACTCCAGGTGTCAGCCCGTCGTCGTCCATATAGCTGGGCGTATTGAGCCGCAATTGTTTGTCGCCGGTGCCCTGAGAGTTGAATCTGACGACGACCTGGGTAGTACCTTCACATTTCGATCCGGTCCAGAGGTGTAGCTGTCCATCGGTGACGCGCACCCCGAATTTCGCTGATGGCAACGACGTTTCGAACGGACTTTTACCGTGGTAGCTCTCGCATCCGGATAACGCCATGGTGACAGCAATGATTGCCACGATCGAACTCAGGAAGCGCAACACTGTCGGCCTCGGATGCGGGTATCGAACATGGCCGGTTGCACTTGGTGTGGCGCTGGTAGACAGGTCGTTCACGGGTTCCTGCCACAGATCGTCTGCATCGAGATGCCGTCGCGGGCAGCGACGTCGGCTGGGTTCAGCCAGCCTTGTCCTTCGAAGTAATAGGTGTCAGGAGGATGTTGCGCGGACTCGGCGATCGGAATGGCGAGTTGGGTGGACTTGCTCCACACGAGGTTGCGGTCGTGGACGCGCAGTTTCTCGGTGTCGAACAGTCGCAGGAGCACTGATTGGGCTGTGCGCCAGTCGAAATCGTGGGGAAGTGGACGGGTGACGGTGAATTCGGGATCCGGCCGGTCGAGGGAGATGCGCTCGATGTCGGTGCGCGGAGAGCCCTTTTTCTGCACGATGGTTTCGGCTTGTCCCGGTTGGAAGGTGATGACTACCCCGTCGTCGACGGGGCAGGGCGCGCCTGTCCAGAATCGGAGAGCGCCGTCGGTGACGCGCACTCCGACGACCGACTCTTCGGACTCCCGCTTCGCGGGGTCAGGGGTACAGACTGTCAGAAACTCCTTGCCGTCCTTCGCTGCGACTTGGGCAGGGTTGAGCCAGCCGATCCTGGGGAAGTAGTAGGTGTCTTGGGGGTGCTCTGCCGAGTGTTCGCTGATCTCAGCGGCGATCGGAGCGAAATCCACCGTGCCGAGCCCCCGGGCGACTGGCGGGCCATCGACCTGGAAAGAGAATCTCTGTGCTGTGCGCCAGTCGAATCCCGATGGCAGGGAGTCTTTGACGCTGAAGCCGGGGTAGGGGCCGCCAAGGGTGAAGTACTCGAAGTTGACACCGGGCACGAGCCCGGCCGCCTCCGCAACACTGGGCGTGTACAACACCAACTCGGGCGCATCGCTTTCCGCAGCGGTGAACCTGACGACGACCCGAGTGGTCCCTGCGCACGGCGTTCCGGTCCAGACGCGCAGCTTCCCGTCCGTGACGCGCAATCCCAAATTTGACGACGGGAGCGACGTCGCGAACGGATCCCCATGGAAGGCCCAGCATGCGCTGAGTGGCAGAGCGAGAGCCATTATCGTCAGGACACAGAACAGGCGGCGCATTAGTGGTACCCGCCGTCGCTGCCGCCGGCGTTGGTCTCGAAAGGGTTGGGGTCGGCGTCGGTTGGCGTGAAGTACTCCTGGAGGAATTTGGCGAAACCTTTGTCGGCCCACTGCTGAGAGTGCCGCTTGACCGCGGCATCGACCTTCGCCTTGTAGTCGACGAGCTTGGGGCCGTGTTTGTTCAGTGTCTCCTGCAAAGTCGCCAACATCTCGCGGTAGGCCTGTTGATACCCGATGAGCTCGCCGTACTGTTTGCCGGCGGCGTCCGACGCCGTACCGATCCAGTCCTCGCGAAGTGTGTTCATCTGCTCCGGCCTTGGCTGATCTGGGCATTGACGCGTTGCGCTGAAGTCTCGGCATCGCTGGCCGCTGTGCTCAGGACGTCGGGCTTTGAATCGCGAATCCTCGAAACCGTATACGCCACGCCGCCCCCAATCTGCCGACTCCATTCTCACCCGGGTCACCGAAGCTCAGCTGCACCAAATCTCGAGGAACTCAACGCGGACACGGCCGCGAGGGCGGCGCCGGACGTAGTGTTCAACCATGACCGAAGCCCTGCCCAAGACTGCTCTGGAACTCCGGTCGCTGGTGACCGAGGGCGGCACACTCGAGTTGTCGCTGCACGAGGTTGCAGTGCCCACTCCGGCGCAGGACGAAGTGGTGGTCCGGGTCGAGGCCTCGCCGATCAACCCGTCGGATCTGGGTCTGCTGATTCCCAGCGCAGCCGACATGTCGGCGGCCACGGTCGCTGGCACCTCGGACCGTCCTGTCGTCACCGCGCCGCTGCGCGACGGGGCACTGGCCGGGATGGCGGCACGCGTCGGCATCTCGCTTCCGGTAGGGAACGAAGGCGCGGGCACGGTGGTGGCGGCGGGGGAGTCGGCGCAGGCACAAGCGCTCCTCGGCAAGACGGTCGGGATCGCCGGTGGCGCGATGTACGCGCAGTACCGGGTGGTCAAGGCCGAGGCGTGTCTGGTGCTGCCCGAGGGGGCCAGCGCCAAAGACGGCGCGTCGTCCTTCGTCAACCCGCTGACGGCGCTGGGCATGCTGGAAACCATGCGCCGTGAAGGACATTCGGCTCTGGTGCACACGGCCGCGGCGTCGAACCTCGGCCAGATGCTCGTCAAGGCGTGCCTGGCCGACGGGGTGCCGCTGGTCAACATCGTCCGCAAGGCCGAGCAGGAAGAGATCCTGCGCGGCGTCGGCGCGGTCCATGTCTGCAATTCGTCGTCGCCGTCGTTCGAGACGGATCTCGTCGAGGCGCTCAAGGCGACATCGGCGACGCTGGCCTTCGACGCCACCGGCGGTGGCACGTTGGCCAGCCAGATCCTCAACGGCATGGAGCGGGCCGCCAACGCGACTGCCGCGCAGTACTCCCGCTACGGGTCGAGCGTCCACAAGCAGGTGTACATCTACGGCAGCCTTGACACGGGCCCCACCGTGCTGACCCGAAACTTCGGGATGGCTTGGGGCGTCGGGGGTTGGCTGCTCACCCCGTTCCTCGCCGGCGCCGGTCCGGAGACCATCGCCCGGCTGCGCGCCCGCGTCGCCGCGGAACTGACCACGACGTTCGCGAGCGCGTACACCCAAGAGGTCTCATTGGCCGGCATGCTCAAACCCGAGGCGTTCAACAGCTACCTGCAGAAGGCCACCGGCGAGAAATATTTGGTGACCCCTCAAGCTTGAGTGCCCAACTGCTCGTCGAGCCAGTCGAACATGACCTGATTCGCGCGCGATGCGGCACCCATATGGCAGTGCTCACCTGCACCGTCGGCCTCGTAGAGCGTCACCAGGGTGGTCTTCGCCTTGACCATCGCCTCGGCCGCCCGCACCGGCTCACCCTTGAAAAACTGGTCGTTCTCGGCGTCGAGCACCAGCACCGGTGAGGTGATGCGGTCGGCCACGTCGGCGATCGTGTAGGCCTTGAAAGCCCGGGCCAGCTCGGCGGGTGAGTCGATTCCCAACGCCCACAGCCCGTTTCGCACCGCCCAGCGGGTCTGGGTATTGACGGCCATCAGCAGTCCGATTACCGCCTCGGCGGCCTCGTCATTGCCCTCATCGACCCACTTGGACAGGAACGGCGGCATCATATTGGTCAAGGCCGAGTGGAAGTCGTAGACACCGTCGTTGAGGATGACGGCGGCGAGCCTGTTCTCGAAGGCTGCTGCGCGGGCCACCAGATAGCCGCCGAGGCTGTAGCCGAAGACACTGATCGCTTCTGGCGCGATCTCGGGGCGGCTGAGGGTGAAGTCGACCACCGGAGTCAGCACGGCCTCCCAGTCGGACCGGAACGTCAGGCCCTGCTCACGCAACGTGGCGCCCTGGCCGGGTCCGTCGAATGCCAGCACGTTGTACCCGCGCACCAGGGCTCCGGCCGCGAGCGCGACGTAGGACTCTTCGAGGGTGGAGTCGTACCCACCGTTGAAGATAACCGTGGGGCGGGGCACTCCGGAGTCGTCGACCAGATACAGGTACCCGGGCAGCATGGTGTCCTGGTAGGGGATGGCGATGCGTTCGAAACCGAAGTCGAACAACGACATTGATTCTAGGAATGTCTCGCGTGAGCGGTTGAACAGTTCCTCGGCCTCAGGGTCATGGGCGGGGTTCTCGCGCAGGTAGAACTCGGCGGTGCGGTAGTAGTTCGACGCTCGCAGCAGCGCCTCACGTGCGCTGACCGTGTGACCGGCGGCCAACGATTGGCGGCCGAGGGCCTCGACCCGCTGCGCGGTTGCCTTCCATTCGCGATGCCAGGCGGCCTCGTCACCCTCGGGGATGGCTCGGGCAGTTACCAGGATCTCGCCCAGATCGGCGCCGCCGGCATTGGCGTATCCGGCTGCACGGAGCGTTTCGAACGAGAACGACTCGTCGGCGAACAGGAATTTCATGGCTCCTCCTTAACGAAACGGAACTGCATCGTCTCGATTAGAGTAGATCGCGATTAAACGGAACGCAACCGTTCCGTCTCGTAGAATCGACCCGTGGCCACAGCAGCGCGCCGGACCTCCGGCGGTCCCGTTCTTCTTGACGACGTGACCGCCGCGATCGAGTCGGCGTTCTTCGAGGAGCTGGCCGCCGTCGGCTACGGCAGGCTGTCCGTCGACGCGGTGGCCAAGCGGGCCGGCGTCGGTAAGGCCGCCATCTACCGGCGCTGGAAGTCGAAGCAGGACCTGGCCGCCGACCTGGTCACCAAGGTGGCGGTCGCGGCGATCGATGTTCCTGATACGGGGACGCTGCGGGGCGACATCAGGGCCTATCTGGAGAACGGCCGGGCGGCCCTCACACATCGCCTGGCCCGCACCATCATCCCGGACCTGCTCGCCGAGGTGGCGCGTGATCCTGACTACGGCGCCACGATGGCCCCGCGGATCCGAGAACCCCGCCGCCTCAAGGCCGCTCAGCTGTTCGAGAGGGCCCGTGTGCGCGGCGAGATCGCCGATGACGCCGACATCGATGTCGCGCTCGACATGATCGGGGGAGCGCTGTACTGGCGTCAATCGGTCATGCAGGTCGACGCCGACGACAACTACCTGGACCGGCTGACCGAAGCCATCATGACTCTGGTCGGCACCGACTCACGGTCCGCGCAGCGCTGAACAGCATTCTCACCGGTCGGTGATGTCGGCGTACTCCGGATGCTTGTCGATGTACTCGGCCACCATCCAGCACGTGGGCACGATGCGCAGCCCCGCGGCGCGCGTCGAACGTAGGGCTTCGGCGATGAGGATCGTTGCCAGCCCGCGGCCGCGGTACTGCGGGTCGACCTCGGTGTGCGGAAAGATTCGCTGCCCGTCACGGTCGTGGAAATCGGCGAGCCCGACCGTCCTGCCGTCGACGTCGATCGTGAAGCGGTCAGCGTGTTCGGTCACGCTGGTCGCAGCACCGGTGCGGTCGAGTTGGGTCCCCGAGCTCATCTGCCCTCCGTTCGCCGTTACCCCACGATAGCCGCGGCCTGCGATGTCCAAGGATCCCGGCGTTTGCTGATGAGGCGCCCACAGCGGTGTTACGTTCGGGAAATGAATCCAAAGCTGATCAAACGCACAGGTGCGCTAGCTGCAGCTTTCGCCATCACGGGGGCGGCTGCCATCGCATGCTCAGAGGAATCAAAAGACCAGACCAAGGACGCGCTGTCCAGCGCGACGAGTGCCGCGTCGTCGGCCGTCGATGCCGGTACGAGTAAGGCCAAGGAGGGCGCCAGCTCCGCTTCGAGCGCGGTCTCGTCGGCTGTCGAAGGCGCACCCAGCACGGTGAATGCGCCCGGTGTCGGCGAGGTGGTACTCGACGCTCCCATCGCCGAGGAGTACTCCGATGCCGGCGGCGAAGCCAAGCTGGGGCTACCGACAGCGCAACCGGAGAAGGTGGGCGACGGCACCGTGCAGGCATTCGCCAACGGCACCATCTTCTCGTCGCCGTCGACCGGCGCGCACGTGGTGCAGGGCGAGATCCTGCGGGTCTACACCGCAAACGGTGGCCCGGCGGGGCAGTTGGGCTTCCCGACCGGCGACGAAGACGAGACCGGCGGCGGACCGGATGGGGCCAACGGCGGTTGGATCACCGAATTTCAGCACGGCACCATCAGCTGGCTGAACAAAGGTGACGGCACGTTCGCGGAGACCATCACGCCGAAGTAGCGGTTGCGCTACGGCGGTTACCAGACGCGGACGTAGTCCACGAGCATGTCAGCCGGGTAGGTGCCGCCGCTGGGGTCTTCGCCGCCCGAACCTGCGACCGCGAGGTTCAAGACGACGAACATCGTGTAGCCGGGCTGGCTGAACGGCCAGTCGGGCAGCTGGCTCGCCGACACCTCGAAGTAGGGCTTCGCGCCTTCGGTGTAGTCCTGCCAGAACCGGGCGCCGTTCGCGTCCCACTGGGTGCGCCACGTGTGCCAGCCGGTGTCGACAGCGATGTTGTGGGTCTCCCACTCGCCGCCGTTCGACTTGGCGTGCACAGTGGTGGCCGACGGCCACTTGCCGTTGCCGTACCACTCGACGATGTCGAGTTCACCCTCGCCCAGGGTGCCCAGCCAGAAGGCCGGCCAGGCTCCCGCGGTCAGGCAATTGAACTTGATCCGGGCTTCCCACGTGTGCCCGGCGCCGCCCTCCCACACGCTCGCCAGCTTGGCGCCGTAGTAGGTATCGCCTTCCTTCGTGGCGCGGATGACGAGATTCCCTTTGCCGTCGAGGAAGGCGTTCTTGCGGTCATCGCGGTATTGCCCGATCCGGCCGGGCACCTCCCAGTAGGTGGGGTCCTTGATGGTCTCGCGGGCCTTCGCGATGGTCCACTTCGACGTATTCGGCGACGAGCCGGCAGCCCCGTCGAATTCGTCCGCGAACACGTAGTTGACCGTGGCCTGTGGCGCCGACGGCGCGGGAACAGGCGGTGTCAGGGGCTTGGTCGGGAGGGCCTGGGCTTGCGGGGCGGGTATTGCCGCTGCCATCACGCCCAGACCTGACAACATCATCATTTTTCGGCGATCCAAGTTGGCCATGGTGGACCACCCTAGCCGTGCTGCGTGCGCGAGTGCGGAATCAAGGGTTTTGCCGGCGGGAAGTTCAGTTCAGCGGACTTCTTGCGAACCCTGTTGAACATGTACCCGGGTGACTGACCACCGCGGTCACTGAACACATACTCCGGACAGGGCTGCCCACAGGCTGGCTCCAACTTCCGAACACAGACACCGCTCGACCAGGCGCCGAGTCCAGAGACGATCATTCAAGATTCAGGGATCACTACGCGTTCCGGTTGGATGTTTGCCCCCGCGGGCCCACTCAAAGGCTAAATGTCGGTAGCTGGGGTTAGCGTGCCGGTATGAAGCAGGTGGTGCAGGTTCGACTGGAGGTTGATGCTGCCCAGTTGGATGTGTTGGCCCGCACCCTGATCGCATGTAACGAGACAGCGAATCTGGTGTCGACGATCGCGCATCGAGAAAAAACCTTTCGGCGCCGGGATTTGCGGGCAATTACGTACGCCGCGGCACGCGCGCATGCTGGGCTGGGTGCCCAGGTAGCACAGGCATGTATCCGGAAGGTCGCCGATTCGTATGTCTCGTTGCGCGCGAATCTCCGTAACGGTCGGTACGGGCAACCGGGCAGCAGACGCCGACGGAAGGTGGAAGCGAATCCGATCCGGTTCGGGGCGTTGTCGGCCCAGCCGTTCGATGATCGTTGCCTGTCCTGGGCTCATGACTCCGACAGCGCTACCGGTGGTGTGGTGTCGATCTGGACCGTCGAGGGCCGGTTGAAGAACCTGCGATTTGTCGGCGAACCGGCCCACATCGCCCTGCTGCGTGCGTATCGCAGGGGCGAAACCGATCTGGTGATCCGCCGCCGCCGACGCGGTGGCGGCAGGTTGGTGGCGTATCTGATCGCGACTGTCGATGTGCCGGAACCGGCGGTGCGCGCCGGTGGGCATCTAGGCACCGCCGAGGGCTGGATCGGGGTGGATATGGGGATTGAGAACATTGCAGTTACTAGTGACCGGCCCCTGGCACATGAGTTGATGGGCGCATATGGTGCTGAGGCTCCGGACGGTGCGGCCGGCCGCGGCAGTGTGAAAGACCGCCGCACCCGTAACCGCGAACTGCGCCACAAACTGCAGAAGACGAACACCAAGTCGGCGAAACGGCTTCTGCGCAAACGCGCCCGCAAGGAGGCGCGTTTCGCTGCGGATGTGAATCACCAGATTTCGAAGAGGATCGTGGCCGAGGCTGAACGCACCGGACGCGGGATCGCGGTTGAAGAATTGACCGGCATCCGCGAACGGGTACGGCTTCGCAAGCCCCAACGCGCCACACATGCCAGCTGGGCCTTCGCCCAACTCGGGCTGTTCCTCACCTACAAAGCAGCCCGCGCCGGCGTGCCGATAGTCCGAGTGGACCCGGCCCATACCAGCCAGCGCTGCACGGCCTGCGGCCATATCGATAGACGAAACCGGACCAGCCAGGCCCAGTTTCTCTGCCGGACCTGCGGATACATCGCAGAACACGCAGATATCCTCGGAGCCGACAACATCGCGCGCCGAGCCCCGACCACCTGGGCCCAGTCAACGGCCCCCGGCGCGGCGTGAAGCGTGACAGCCAGTCACGAATAACGACTGCAAGCCTGGCCAATCATGGCCAGGCAGTTGACAAGGTTTCCATAGGAAACGCTTCATCCCTGCTCAGTCAGCCCGGGCACAGTGGGTTGCATGACACTGATCGATTCTTTGCGCCGGGCCACATGGGGGCGCAGTGCGCTGACCGCCGGGCTGGTACTCGCTGGAGCGTTCGTCGCGCTCCTGCTCAGTGTCGCCACCAGCGGGGAATGGGCCACGGTGCTGGCCTCACTGGCCGGCTTCGCGACGGCCATCACGGTGATCGCGGCCGTGGCGACGAGTTGGGAACACGTCGTCGTCAACGCCCGCAGCGCCGGGTTGGTCGAATCCGAGGTCGAATCCCGCTGACCCGCGGCTGGTTTGCCAGCTAAGGCGATCCCTGCTCAACCGCGCCGACTCGAGTCGCCGCAGTGCCAATTCTGCTGTGCCGGAGGCACCTTCGTGTGAGATGCTCTCCGCGTCAATTTTGGGCACCGGGTCGGGGCGACTTCAGGGGAGTGCGATCGTGAGACTTGTCATGGGCTTTATTCCGGCGATGGTTCTTGCCGGAACGGCTGTCGGTTTCGCGAGCCCGGCTTTCGCCGAGGAACTCAACGGCACCTACCGCTACGACCACGATGGCCCGTCGACGTGGAGCACCTGGACCGTGACGTCGTGTGGCCAGGGTTGCGCCGACGTGGCGGCCACCGGCGGTGCGACCTGGGCACCGTATGGCGGGCGGGCCCACCTGGACGGTGGACGGTGGACGATGGTGAGCCCGTGGACCGACGCGGGGACCTGTGAGGGCACCCCGCTGACTGCCTCACGCACACTCTCGTGGGACGACGCGACACTGGCCGGCACCGGCTACGCCACCTGGGAAGCGAGCGATTGTGGCCCGGCCGAGCGCAGCGAGCGGTTCTCGTTCACATTGACCAAGCAGTCCTAGAACGGACTCCCGTCGCGTCGACCGTGAATGACCACCTCGCTCTGCGATAGTCGTGGATTGTGGGTAGTCAGAACATGCACTACTGGCGGCGGTCGTTCTGGGCCCTGGTGGGCGTGGCCATCCTCGGATTCGGGTCGGCCGTGTTGCGTGTCGCTCAGGTCGGCGTGGATCCCTACACCGCGGCCAACATCGGCATCAGCAACACGATCGGTCTCGACCTCGGTACCTACCAGCTGATCAGCAACGCCGTGCTGCTGATCCCGGTCCTCTTCTTCGGCCGCATGTACATCGGGATCGGCTCGATCATCAACATGGTCATGACCGGCTACTTCATCCAGTGGTTCTCGGCGCTGCTTGGCCCACTGGTTCCCGCCGATCCCGGACGCGTGCTGCAGACCGCGATGTTCCTCGTCGGCATCACGTTGTTCGCGGCCGGTGCGTCGATGTACATGACCGCCGCGCTGGGCAACGCGCCCTACGACGCCATCGCCCCGATCATCGTCGACCACACCCGCCTTCCGTACCGGGCGGTGCGCGTGGCCCAGGACCTCGCGTTCGTCGGATTGGCGTTGGCGTTCCACGGACAGGTCGGCGTCGGGACAGTCATGACCGCGTTCTTCGCCGGCCCGCTGATCGACTTCTTCACCGAGAAGGTCAACAAGCCGCTGATGAAGAAGGACCTGGCGGCGCTCGAGGCGTTCCAGCAGCGGGTCAAGACCACCCGCTGGCATTTCTGATCGTGTAGCCAGTCGACGCTCTGACCTAGGATGCCCAGGTGGGAGCAGGATCCTGGCCGGCGCACGTTCCGGTGGCGACCGTGGGACGGCCTGCCACGGCACGCGCCGGTGTTCCGCGCCCGGAAATCAACCGCTTACTGCAGAACCGCACCGGTCTGGTGTCGGTCGCCGCCCCAGCGGGATACGGCAAGACCACCGCGATGGAGCAGTGGGACGACGCCGATGAGCGTCCCTTCGCATGGGTGCGGCTCGACAACCTCGACAACGACCCCGCGCACCTGCTGCTGCACCTGGCGACGGCACTGAACGAGGTAGAACCCGTCGACCCGGCAGTGCTGCACTACCTGCAGGGCGCGGGCCGCGCCGAAAACCAGCTGGTGCCGGCGTTCATCCAGGCACTCGAAAACGCGGGGCCTGTGGTTCTGGTGCTCGACGACGTTCACGAGTTGTCGGCGCCCGCAGCCGTCGACGCCCTGCGCGCCGTGGTGGACCTGGCCCCGAAATCGACGACTCTGGCGCTGATCGGCCGGCAGATCCCGGCACTGGACCTGGCCCGGCGTCGGCTACAGGGCTATCTCTTCGAGATCGGAATCCCGGAACTGAAGCTGTCCGGCACCGAAGGTGCGGCCGCGTTTGCCGCCGTCGGCGGTGATGCTGACAAGACCACGATCGCGCGGGTACTAGACCAATGCGAAGGCTGGGCAGCCGGCGTGGTCATGGCCGCGTTGGCGCTGCGCGACGGCGCCCCTGCCGAGGCGGTGACCGGCCGGCACCGGCTGGTGGCCGACTACCTGGTGGAGGAGGTGCTCAGTGCGCTGGACCCCGAAACCGCCACATTCCTGACGGAATCGGCGACGCTGGACCGCTTCTCCGCTGACGAACTCGACGCGCTGCTGGGCCGGACCGATTCGGCTGCGATGCTCGACGCGATCACTCGATCCGGCAACCTGTTTCTGATTTCCCTGGATGCTCAAGGCGTCTGGTACCGCTATCACCAATTGTTCGGTGACCTGTTGCGTGCGCGCCTCCGTGACCGGGATCCAGACCGGTTCCGGGAATTGGCAGCTCGCGCGGCTGACCGGCTCGCGCAAGCCGGTGACGTCGACGGGGCGCTGCTGCAGGCCCTGGCCGCCGGCGACCGGGCCCATGCCGCCGCGCTCGTGGGAATCGACGCCGTGCGACTGGGTTTCGACGGCCGGGCTGGGGTCCTGGCCCGGCGGCTCAGTCTGATCGACGAGCAGACCTTCACCGAATACCCCGACGCCGCGATCGCGCGGGCCTGGCTGGGTGTGATGACCGGTGACGCAGAGCTGATCCAGCGGTCGCTGGTGACTGCGAGCGCGGCTGACACCGGTAAACCGCTCTCCGATGGCACTCCATCGGTCGAGGTGGCTGCGGCGCTGATCGGTTCTCTGATCGGTATCGGCGGCATAGGGGAGGTGATCCGTTATTCCGAAACCGTCTGTGATGCAGGTGATCACCTGGTCAACCCCTGGTGGGGTGCGGCCACCACGATGAAAGGTACGGCCCTGGCCATGCTCGGGGAATCTGAGCAGGCCCGCAGCACCCTGGAATCTGCGTTGCCGGTGATCGAAGACCTACCTGGATTCCAGGCCGCCGCGCTGGCGCATCTCGCCGCGTTGGATCTCGGCGACGGTGATCTGTCGGCCGCCGTCGCACACACCAACGCCGCTCGCTCGATCGTCGACTCCCGCGACCTGTCCGACATGGTCCCGATGGTGGTGGTCTACGCGGTCGACGCGTTGGTCCGGGCCCGGCGCGGGGACGTGGCCGGAGTGCGCTCGGCGGTGCGAGCGACCGAGCGGCTCCTCGAGCGGCTGGGTGATCTGTCCGCCCGCACCGCCCTGATGGCCCATGTGCTGGTCGCGGGCGCCGCCGTCGATATCGACGACACCGAACTTTGCGAGCGTCACCTGGCCGAGGCGCAACGCACACATCGGCGCGAACCTGAGGCCGTCGGCATCGGTCAATGGCTCGGCCGTCTCCGGGCTGTGTCGTCTGCACGCGCCGCCCGTGGGACTCGGCCGTCGCTGACGACAGCCGAGCTCAGGCTGCTCCCACATCTGGCCACGCATCTGTCTCTGCAGCGCATCGCTGATGAGCTCGTCATCGGCCGGGAAACCGTGAAGAGCCAGGCCAAGTCGATCTACCGCAAGCTGGGCGTCTCTTCGCGCGCTGCCGCGGTGGCCGAGGCCGACCGACTCGGTTTGCTCAGCGAGACCGCGCGAGCCGCCGCGAGAACGGTAACAGCAT
Organism: Mycolicibacterium arcueilense; assembly: GCF_058536225.1. Classification (NCBI taxonomy): domain Bacteria; kingdom Bacillati; phylum Actinomycetota; class Actinomycetes; order Mycobacteriales; family Mycobacteriaceae; genus Mycobacterium; species Mycolicibacterium arcueilense. Next base: position 29,077 of record NZ_JBZTYL010000011.1, on the reverse strand, counting down.
CAGAAACTCCGCGATCAACACCACGGTGATCATCACGACCACCTTCGGATCGTCGAAGTTCTGCCCGGCGACCACGAACGCCGCGGCGGCGTTGCGCTGAGCGGTCCCCAGCGCCAGCACTTCCCGTGTCCCGGGACCGCCCATGAGCCAACCGATCCCGGCGCAGATCACGGTATAGATGACCGCCGCCAAGATGCCGAACGTGCCGAAAACCGATAGCACGCTGTTGAAATGGGCGGCGATCGTGAACGTGATCACCAGAATCATGCTGACGGTGGAGATCTTCGCGATCACGGGCTGGAGTCGGCCGGCCACCCCGGGACCGCGGGCCCGCAGCAGCAGGCCCGCAGCCAGCGGGATGAGCATCAGGACCACGAGAGACAACGCGATCTGTGCGGGGTTGACGGCGGTGCCCGAGACGAAGATCGGGAGGATCAACGGCACATAGCCCACGGTCACCACCATCAACAGCACCATCAGGCCCACCGCGAAGGCCATGTCGGCCTTCGCGAACTCGGCGAGCTTGATCAGAAACGGCGCGCCGGCCGCGAGCCCGCACAACAACAGCCCGATCCCGAGCGGGTCGTCCAGATCGAACACCCGCCACAGCCCGAACGCGGCCAGCGGCGCCAGCACGAAGTTGGCCGCGAGAGCAAGCGCAACGACACGAATGTTCTTGAGCGGGGCCAGGATCTGGCCGACGGTCAAGCCGAGACCGACGGCCAGAGTGCTGGAGACGACGAAGAAGACGACGGCGATATTCGACCCCTGCAAGAGGAGATCGTTCATGCCGGACTTCATCAGGCCATCGTGACCAGGTTGCGCCAGAAGGACTTCAGGCTGTCACTGGCGCCGAACAGCGTCGTGAAGTGGGTGGAGTCGACCAGCACGATGTCACCGGCGCGGTCGCCCGACGGCGGCATGTGGACGATCGCGTTGAACTCGGTGTTCCCCGCCAAGGTGAACGGATGCGGCCGGGTCATGTCGATCGGCTGCCGGCCCAGCACTCGCAGGTCAGGCCCTTCGGGCGCGGTCAGCTCGTAGTGCGGCAGGTGCGGATGCAAGGCCAGTGTGCTGACGTCGCGCAGCAGCCCCGCGGAATCCAGATCGCGGAACGTGGTCAGCGGCACAATCTGTCGGGTGCCCTCGACCGTGGCCGGGCGCAGGCCCCAGGTGTTGTGCACCGGGATGTTCAATCCGGTCAGCAGCGACCGCGCGAATCCGCTGAACCGCTGGACGCGCGGAGTCAGCGGGTCACCGTGGTGCAGATACTCCATCTGCTGCTGTTCCTTGTCGTCGATGAACCCGACGTCATGGTGCGGCGCCAGCATCAGGCAGGTGCCCTCACGCTTCAACCACTGCTGGATCGCGGCGATCTCTTCTTCGGTGGCGGCCTCGTCGCCGAGCAGGTGGTCCAGGCCGAAGATCATCAGGGTGTCGGTGTCGTCGAGGATGCGTTCTTCGATCGGCAACCGGTACCCGGCCTGATCGACCCGCTGGAACACCGCCACCGGATGGCCGGTCGCTTCACCGGCCACCTCCTGAAAATTCAGGGACGACCGGTGGAACAGTTCCAGCGTCCCGTCGATGCCCTGCAGGAACTCCTTGGGGCTGTACTCGGGCGTCTCGTAGGCCGGCCAGGTGGCCAGGCGCACCTCGGTGACCGTGGAGAACCGGTTGTACAGTTCCGCGGGGTCGCGCTGGACCTCCCACGGGTAGCTCCACGACCAGTAGATGCTGACGCGTCGTTTGCCGTTGTGCGGCCGGGCGACGTGGGCCTGGTTGTAGGTCCGGGCGTATGAACGGGGAGTGGTCATGCTGTCTCCTTTGTTTCGAGGTCTGTGAGGTAACGCAGCGCGCTCAGGCCGGGCAGGAAGAAGTACGCCCCGCCGCGCAGCGTGGTGAATGCAGGTAACCCCTTGTGTACCTTGCGGATCGGCCGCTTAGGAATCTTGAAGTCCAACGTGCCGTCCTGGGTGCCGCAGATGGGATCGTGTTCGTTGCCGAGGTCTTTGAATGCCGAGTCGTTGATCCAGACGTTCTGGGCGAACTCGAACTGGCGCACCAGGCTGGCACAGATCAGGAACATCCCGACCCCGCGTTCGACTCCGTCGTCGGCCACCCCGTCGGGTAGCGCCGGCCCGTAGGTGCCGCTGCGCCGGATCATCCTGCGCCGATTCGGGTTCGGCTCGGTATCGCGTGGGTTCAGCCTGCGGGCGTGGGCGCCGATCGGGCAGGCATAGCCGTGCGGATCCATCGTTCCGTAATCGAAATCGTTGTTGCGCATCGGATCCGCACCGAGCTCCGGATCGTCGTGCTCAGGTGCGAGCACCAGCGGCGCACCGCTGCGCCACCGGCCCATGAACTTGGCAGCCAGTAGCTCCTCGCCCTCGGTCCCGTCGGCATTCTGCTTCAGGTAGTCGCGGAAGACCCCGACATGTTCCTCCAATCGGCGGTACGCCAGGTAGCTGCCATTGCGTGAAAGCAACTCGGGGGTGGGCTGGTTCGCCACCAACCCTTCCTCATCCGGATAACCGAGGATGAACTCACCGGGTGCCAGGTACCCACCTGCACCGGGTATCAACTCCTCGCCCGAACCTTTCATCTGCGGCTGGGACACCGGATCGCGGTACCCGAAGTGGTCGTGGTCGTACTCGAACGGTGCCGTGGCGGCCAGATCCAGATGCGACAGTGACCGCACTCCGGGGCAGCGGGCCAGCAGGGCGTCGTGTTCGCCCACGCACCGCACGCGTTCGGCCTCGTCCCGGGCGAACAGGATGACGATGGCATGCAGATCGTCGCCGGCGAGCCCGCCCAGCCAGTGTTCGGGTGCGGCCGCACCGGTGTCCCCGAGTATGTCGGCCCGCGAGGCCATGCCTTCGCGGAACTCGTCCGGGAACGATGCCAGTGAATCCTCGTCCAGACCCAACGCGCGCAACCCATTCCAGGTGAAGGCCAGGTTGACCCAACGCTTGAAGACGTTGACCGTCTCACGGACATCGGTGGCCGACTGCACGAGCGGCACCATCTCGGTCAGCCAGGCTCGCCCGGCCTCGGGGCTGTCGAAGGACAGGAACTCATACCGGCCAGTCAGGTGGGGCGTGCCGGTCAGCATGATGTGCTGGATGTCGTCGAATTCGAGGTCCGTCAGTGCATCCATGGTCACTGCATCTGATCCAACATGTCCGCGAACGCGGCCTTGAGCCGCAACGCCTTCTTGACCTCTTCGGAGGTGACGTAGGGGTACTCGCCGTACTCCAGGAAGCTCGGCACCTGATGGTCGCGGACGAACATGATGAAGGCTTCCGGGTTGGTCTTCCAGTCCTCCGGGAAGCCCTCGAGGTTGACGAAGGCCGTGGTGATGCCGGTCGAGCTGAACAGTTTGACGGCGTCCTCGGTGTACTTGTCGAAGTCGGTGTCGAAGATGCCCTGGTACTGGAAGTGCAGACCGGAGCCGACGTCGAACAGGTTCCAACGCAGGTAGTGGAGCTTCAGCGGGGCAAGCACATCGGGCTGCGCGGCGACCGCCGCTTCGAGTTGCTTGCCGTAGGCGCGGATCGCGTCCTCGCGGCCTTCCTTCACCTTGGCGATGATGTTGAATCCGTAGCAGGCGGGAGTCCGGGGAAAGACCGGTCCGTAGCGCCCCCGGGTCAGTTCGAAGTAGCCCTCCTTGGGGATGGCTAGTGCTGCTGGTTGGGTCCAATCGTTGTTTCCGTTGTTCGCCATGGCACCGAGATTATGGTCGCGCGGACCTCTCGTCGTCCCCCGATTCGGGGGAAAACCGCCTGTCAGGGCGCAATGTTGCTGATGCGTGCGTCACATGGACTCAGCGGACAAATGAGGTAGCCCGGGAATCACGTTCCCGTGCCTGCCTTGGTGCATATGAGTGCGGGGCGACGCGTCAGGCGAGTCGCTCAACTTCGACGAAGATGATCGGATCGCGCTCGCCGCGGTTCTCGACGGTGTGCTCGGAGCCCGCGGGACGTGAATAGCTCTGCCCGGCTACAAGTTCCGCGACGATCTCCGTGCCGTCGGCAGTGACAACGTGCATGGTGTCGGTGACCATGGGAACTACCACGTACTCGTGATCGTGCCGGTGCATCGGTATCGCGCCGCCCGGGTCGATCGTCCACTTGGTGACCCGGAACCAGTCATTCTCGAGCTGGATGTCACCGTGGGATCCGGTTGTCATGATGGCCGTCAGAAGTCGGGCGTGCTCACGTCTTCGAGCCCCTGCTCTGGGCCTGTCGGAGCGACCGGCGCAGTTGGGGTCGTCTGGATCTCTGCCGAACCGCATTCCGTGCCGCTGACCCCGGGCGGACAAAGGCTGTTGCGGTTCGGTGAGTTCGGCACCAGATAGGGGACACAGTTCTGGGTGTAGGTGTCGTTGTCCTCGCCGTTCGGGCAGGCCGCCAGCGCGGTCGACGGGGCGGGCAGGGCGGCGACCGCAGTCGCCGCCACCATCGCGAGCGCGGAACAGGCGGAGATGATCAGGTGTCGCATAGGGATCAAGGCTGTCATGTCGTTCGCTTTCAGTCGATGACCGCAGTGGCCTTGTGCACGGTGATCGGCGCGGCCAACTGCTGCTCATCGCAGATCCGTTGCAGCTTCTCCAGTGTCTCGGCCAGATCCGGTCCGGTCCGCCGACCTGGGGTGAAAGTCGCGGGCAGGTGTTGCATGCCCTGGATCACGCCGATGGTCTCGTAGTGGACGGCGCCGGCCGGATCGCACCGGTAGTCCGGCATCCGGTCGAGCACGCCGGTCAGCATCGACTTGAACACCGTCCGGGCCACGTTCGAGCCGATGCAGCGGTGCACGCCCAAACCGAAACTGAAGTGGCGGTTACCCGTTCGGCCCATCCTGAGCTCGTTTGGATTCTCGAAAACACGCGGGTCGCGGTTGGCCATCGCCCACGAAAGCCACAGCCGCTCACCTTCCTTGAGCGGTACCCCGTCCACCTCGATGTCCTCGGAGATCGTGCGGCCGTCCCCGGGCGCCGGGGTGAAGAAGCGCAGAAACTCCTCGGTGGCCGAATCGAGCAGCGCAGCGCGGTCCCGGCTCAACTGCTCACGCTGATCCGGGTGCTGGGAGAGCCATTCGAGCGAGTGCGCCGTCAGCGCCGTCGTGGTGTCGAAACCGCCGCCGATCAGGAGCATGAGCATGCCCAGGATCTCCGAATCGGGTGCCGGTTCGCCGTCTATCCGCATCTGCACCATGGCATCGATCAATCCCGGGCGCGGATCTTCGCGGATCACGGCGACGTGGCCCATCATGTGCACTGCCGAGGCCACGGACAGGTCGAAGACGCGTTTCGCGTCGGGAGAGTCGGCGCGCGTGTACACCGACGCGTGCGCGGGCTCGCAGTAGATCTCCCATTCGGCGAGCGGAACACCGAGCAGGCCCAGCGTCAACACCGCCGGGACGATGTTCGCCAGATCGTCGACGAAATCGATACTGCCGTCTTCGATCTTCTCGTCCAGGCAGGCCCTGACGAGCTCGTCGACCACCGGCTTCCACCGCGCGACCGCGGCCGGTGACAGGTATCCGTTGAGCGGTGTCCGATAGGCGCGGTGTTCGGGATCATCCATCTCCAACATGCCGCCGCGGAACTGCGTGCTCACCTCGGCGCGCGGAATGTTGATGCCCCGGTAGCCTTTTCGATCTCCGATGACGTCGTTGTCGTTCGAGATGTGTGGGCAACGGGCCAGTTCGAAAACCTCGCTGCTGCCGGCGGCCACCCAATGCCCGCCGTACGTGTCGGTCCAGGCGAGCGGACAGGAGCCCAGCATCTCCGCGGTGATCGGCTCGAACTGGTCGCGATACTGCGGGGTGTGCCGGTCGAAGTGGTAGCTGTGCTCGGTATGTCGAGCTTCCGCCGTCGCGCCCTCGGTCATCTGCGCCTCCAACGTCGTTGTCGGTCTGCAGGTCTGAGGATAGGAACTATGCGCGCCGGTGGGGCCGGTTCTGGTGGATCACGGGGTGAGATTCAGAATTGCCTTGCCGTACTCCAGGTCCGCGGGGACCGAGACGTGGTCGTGAAAGACGCGCCAGACGCCGTCGACGCACCGCAGACATGCCGTCCATCGCACCCACATGTCGATGTCGCGGCCACTGGCCAGGGTGCCGCGGACGTGGTTGAGGCTGTGCACGAACGCGATGTCGCCTTCAGTGGTGACGGTCAGCTCGTGTACGTCGTAGCCGATCGGCCCGGTGTACGCGGTGAAGACCTCCTGCCAGGCCCTTCGCTTGTTGTCGTCACCTGCGTACCGCAGCGGTGCCCCGAGATCGAAGGACACGACATCGGGTGCGTAGAGGGCCGTGAGCGTGTCCAGATCGCGCGCACGGATCGCATCCACACCCTCGGCGATGCGTTGACGAATGGCCGCTTCAGTCACGAATGTCACGGTAGGCCACCAGCGTGACCGGACACGGGAAAATCAATCGGTGGAATCGAGTCCCAGTTCCCCGAGCAGGACGCCAACGCGTCGTGCGATGTCGTCCCGGATCGGACGGACCGCTTCGACTCCGAGACCGGCCGGATCGGCCAACTCCCAGTTCTCGTAGCGCTTGCCGGGGAAGTACGGGCAGGTGTCCCCGCACCCCATCGTGATCACGACATCGCTCGCCTCGACGATGTCGTCGGTCCATCGCTGTGGCTGTTCGTGTGCGATGTCGATACCGACTTCGGCCATGGCGGCGATCGCGGCGGGATTCACCTTGTCAGCGGGCTCCGAACCGCCTGAAAACACGGATGCTCGGTCTCCGGCGAGGTGAGCGAAGAAGCCCATCGCCATCTGGGACCGGCCGGCGTTGTGCGTGCACAGGAACAGCACGCTGGGGCGGTCGCGCGCCGTCATCGAGTGTTCCTCGCGGGTCGGTCGTCTCCTACGGCGTCGAACCGGCGCCGCAATCCCAGTGACACGTAGACCAGCGCGACGAGCACGGGCACTTCGATGAGCGGGCCGACCACGCCTGCCAGGGCTTGGCCCGAGGTTGCGCCATACGTCGCGATCGCCACCGCGATCGCCAGTTCGAAGTTGTTGCCTGCGGCCGTGAACGCCAGGGTGGTGGTGCGCTCATAGCCCAGCCCCAGCGCTGCGCCCAGTGCATAGCCGCCGCCCCACATGATCGCGAAGTACGCCAGCAGCGGCAGCGCGATTCGCGCGACGTCCCAGGGACGAGTGGCGATCTGGTCACCCTGAAGTGCGAACAGCACCACGATGGTGAACAGCAGTCCGTATAGGGCCCACGGTCCGATACGTGGCAGGAACGTCGACTCGTACCAGTCCCTGCCCTTCGCGGATTCACCGATGCGACGTGACAGGTACCCGGCCAGCAGCGGGATACCCAGGAAGATGATCACCGACTTCGCGATCTGCCATGGCGATGTGTCGATACTCGTCTGTTCCAACCCGAGCCAGCCCGGCAGCACTGACAGGTAGAACCAGCCGAGTACGGCGAACATGAGCACTTGGAAGATCGAATTCAGGGCGACCAGCACCGCCGCCGCTTCCCGGTCGCCGCAGGCCAGGTCGTTCCAGATGATGACCATGGCGATGCAGCGAGCCAGCCCGACGATGATGAGGCCGGTTCGGTACTCGGGCAGATCGGGCAGAAACAGCCAGGCCAGCGCGAACATCAGGGCAGGGCCAACCACCCAGTTGAGGATCAGCGAGCTGATCAACAGCTTGCGATCTCCGGTAACTCGATCGAGCCGGTCGTAGCGCACCTTCGCCAGGACCGGATACATCATGATGAGCAGGCCTAGCGCGATGGGCAACGAGATGCCGTCGACCTGAACGTGATTCAGTGCGGTGTTGACTCCGGGAACGAGCCTTCCGAGCAGTAGGCCCACGGCCATCGCGAACGCGATCCACACCGGGAGCAGCCGGTCCAGCGTGGAAAGCCGCGCGGGGGCAACCTGGCTCACGACGCGCAGCAGGTGCCGCCGGATTCGGTGGCATCGAGTGCGGGTGAGTCGGTGCCGAAGGTCTCGGAGTCAGCGAGAACCGTGTAGACCTCCCACTTTTCGCCGGCGGGACCGGTCACCCAAACCTTGTCCTGGGTGGCGAAGCAACAGGTGGTGCCGATCTCCTCCTCGGTGAACATGCCCTCGTCCGTGAGGCGGGCGATCTCCGCGTGCACCTGGTCGCTGGACTCGACCTCGACACCGAGGTGGTTGAGTGTCCCGCCGTGCCCGGGGTTCTCGATGAGCACCAGTTTCAGCGGGGGAGCGGCGATGGCGAAGTTGGCATAGCCGGGCTTGACCTTCGCCGGCGCCGTGTTGAAGAGCTTCGAGTAGAACGTGATGGCCTCGTCGAGATCGTCGACGTTCAAGGCAAGTTGTGCGCGGGACATTACAGGCTCCCAACCTCTGCGACTTATGTCGAACTTTCGGACAGCATCGATGATGCCACCTCTTCGACGTATGTCAATATCCTCTGGCAGAATGGGGTGCATGCCCAAGGCGTTACCTGTGGTCGACACCACCGAACCGGTCTGCTGCCCACCAGTGGCGGCAGGCCCGATCGATGACGACGGTGCGTTGGAGATTGCCTTGCGGCTGAAAGCGCTGGCCGACCCGGTGCGGGTCAAGCTGGTGTCGCTGCTGTTCAGCGCCGAGGCGGGAGAAGTCTGCGGATGTGATCTCGCGGCTGCGGTCGGCCTGGCCGAATCCACCGTCAGCCACCATCTGTCCCAATTGCGGCGCGCGGGGATGGTCGAGTCCGAACGGCGCGGTATGAACGTCTACCACCGCCCGCGCCGGGACTCGCTCGTGGCGCTGTGTTCCGTGCTCGACCCCAACTGCTGCCGTTAAGGCCCGTCCGGCCGTCAGGCCGCGGTCCGGCTCTGTGTCAGACGCACTCGACGCAGAGCTGCTGCTCGCCCTTCTGCAGCGCCAACCGGTTGCGGTGCTGCACCAGGAAGCAGCTGGAACAGGTGAACTCGTCAGCCTGCTTCGGGATGACCCGCACGCTCAGCTCCTCGCCGGAGATGTCGGCGTCGGGCAGGTCGAACGAATCGACCACCTCGTCCTCGTCGATGACTGCCGTGTCGGCCGCGGTGCGCCGCGTGGCCAGCTGCTCCAGCGACTCCTCGGCAGGCTCGTCGGTCTCCTTGACGCGCGGGGCGTCGTAATCGGTAGCCATGAATGATCCTCCTAAGTTCAAGACCAATGTTTCTCGCCAACGCCGCAGCGGGACTCCTTGTTCCCCGGGCGAACAGCCTGTAAACGTCGGATGCACGTTAGCGGTTCAATCCGCCGGGGTCTGCATCGGTGGACGTGATGCTGAGTACAGTCGTCGGCGTGCATGACGATGTCAGAGGTTCGGACGCCGAGATCTTCGATGACGCTGAGCTTGATGAGTACCTCGATGACGACGATGCCGGGCTGGAGGATCTGGACTCCAACGGCCAGGTGATCTCGATCCGTCGCGCCGACGGCGAGGAGCTCCTCACCATCGTCGCCCAGGACGACGAGTGGAATGTCGACCTGCAGCCGGGCGGCTCCGTGCAGAGCGCGTTCCTCGGTTCGCGACGGGACACCCCGGTGTGGATCAATGCCCTCGACGGTCAGATCGAGCGCGACGACGACGGCACGTACGTCATCCGCATCGACTGACGTTCGACGGTCTTTGCGCTCGTAGTGAGCGCAACCGTGGTGCTGTTACACCCCATCGCCGATGGTGACGGGGTGTCCTCTCTGCGCGTAGTGAAGCTCGGTGCCCACATCGGGGCACGCATCGACGGAATCGACGTCAACGGCAACCTCGACGTCGCCACGGTGTCCGCGATCAACGATGCCCTTCTTGAACACAAGGTCATCTTCTTCCGCGGCCAACACCACCTCGACGACGACGGACAGTGGGCGTTCGCGCGGTTGCTCGGCACCCCGACCCGGGCGCATCCGACGGTCACCTCGCGCGGCGACCGGATCCTGCCCATCGACTCGCGGTATGACAAAGCGAACAGCTGGCACACCGATGTGACGTTCGTCGACCGCATCCCGAAGGCCTCGCTGCTGCGGGCGGTCACGCTCCCGGACTACGGCGGCACCACGACGTGGGCGTCGACCGAGGTCGCCTACGACCGTCTGCCCGAGCCGTTGCGTGCGCTGGTCGAGAACCTGTGGGCCGTGCACACCAACCAGTACGACTACACGGCCGGTGATCAGGCCGACCACGAGGGCCAGGCCGTTATTGCAGACGACCACCGCAAGTACCGCGAAGAGTTCGAGTCCTCGTACTACGAGACCGAGCATCCGGTGGTGCGGGTCCACCCCGAGACGGGCAGACGTGTGCTGTTGCTCGGGCACTTCATCAAACAGTTCGTGGGGCTCAGTCCCACCGAGTCGGCGACCCTCTTCCAACTGCTCCAGAACCGGGTCATCAAGTTGGAGAATACGATTCGATGGAACTGGGAGTTGGGGGACCTGGCGATCTGGGACAATCGGGCCACGCAGCACTACGCCGTGGCCGACTACGACGACCAGTTCCGCCGGCTCAGCCGGATCACCCTGGCCGGCGACATCCCCGTCGATGTCCACGGACGGCACAGCCGGGTGATCGCCGGCGACGCGTCGCGCTACTCCGAGGTCATCACGCCGGTCGCCCTGGCCGGATGACCGGGCCGGCCGGTCAGAGTCGGTCCATCTCCCGCGCCATCAGGCTGTTCTCCAGATAGCTGTAGTGCGACGGGTAATACGGGCGGGCGCGGTGCGCCCGCCAGCGGTCTGTCACCGAGGACACCGCATGCGACATCATCGTGATGACGTTGTGGTGCGCTTGTGTGCCCGCTGCCGCGGCGGTGCTGAACAGCACCTGCTGTTCGGTGATGAGCACCGGCGCGTGCGTGTGTCGGCGCGTCGTGATGTCTGTCGAGGCTTCGCGTCGGACGGCGGAAACCGGATGGAAAACGCTCATGTCGAAACTTCCTCTGAACCGAGCGCCTTACTCTCCAACGCTCTCATGAAAGAAACGTACGACTGACCGCAGTCATTCCTCACGCGTAGTCCACTACCTCAATAAGGGGCATCTGCGGCCGAACGTCCTTTTACAGAGCGGGTTCTCGCGGCGCAGGTATGGACAGGTCGGATGATTTGTAAAGCCCACCACGCGGGTTGCCATCGGACGGTGGCGCAAAGGGGACCTTCCCTGCGCAACTATCCTCGCGCACAGGACAATTCGACGACCCGTCGGCTCCTGTGGCTCACCCACCCGCCCCGGCGAGGCCGCGAACCACGCTGAGATGAGCTGCGCGCGCCGTCCCAGGCGGCACGCAGTCCGGCCGTGCGACTCCATCGAGTCGCCGAACCGTGCCCCGGTAAATCCCGCCCTAATCGCAGTGACGGCGATAGCGTGGGAACTCGTCGTTTCACACCTGGATAGGAGACTGGGCGATGAGATCCGAATCCGCGCCGGGTATCGCCGGAGTAATCCGGTTCCCGCACCGGCTGCTGGCCGCCGTCGTGGCGTTGTCGGTCGGACTGATCGGGGCCGCGATGCTGGCGCCGGCCCGAGCCGCCGCCGAGGGCGAGACCTACGTCGTCGCTACCGACATCACCTTCGCGCCGTTCGAATTCCAGGACGAGCAAGGAAAATTCGTCGGGATCGACATCGATCTCCTGAACGAGATCGCGGCGAACCAGAAGTTCAACGTGACCATCAAGCCGCTCGGCTTCGATGCCGCGCTGCAGGCCGTCCAGGCCAACCAGGCCGACGGCGTGATCGCGGGCATGTCGATCACCGACGAGCGCAAGAAAGTTTTCGACTTCTCCGACCCTTACTTCGAGTCCGGCGTGCAGATGGCGGTGCTGGAGGACAACCAGGACATCAAGTCCTACGCGGACCTCAAGGGCAAACGGGTCGCGGTGAAGAACGGCACCGAGGGTGCGGCGTTCGCCGAGTCGATCAAGGACAAGTACGGCTTCCAGATCGTCTCATTCGCGGATTCGTCGTCGATGTTCGAGGAGGTCAAGACGGGTAACTCCGTCGCGGTCTTCGAGGACTATCCGGTACTCAACTACAACATCCAACGGGGCAACGGGTTCAAGACCGTCACGCAAAAGGAGAAGGGTTCCAGTTACGGCTTCGCGGTCAACAAGGGTCGCAACGCCGAGTTGCTGGCGAAGTTCAACGCGGGCCTGAAGGAACTCAAGGACTCCGGCCGGTACGACCAGATCATCGAGAAATACCTCGGCGAAGGGGCCGGCGAGGCCGACAACTCGTTCATCGGACTGCTCAAGAGCACATTCCCGTTCCTGATGACCGGCCTGAAGATGACGCTGATCCTCACGGTGGTGTCGATCGCCATCGCGCTGGTGCTCGGTATCGTCTTCGGGCTGTTCCGGGTGTCGCGGTCGATCGTGCTGCGGGCAATCGGTACCACCTACGTCGATATTTTCCGAGGCACTCCGCTGCTGGTACAGGCGTTCTTCATCTACTTCGGTGTCCCGCCGGCACTGGGAATCCAGATGACCGCACTGACCGCGGGCATCATCACGCTCTCGCTCAATGCCGGGGCGTACATGACCGAGATCGTCCGCGGCGGGATCCAGTCGGTGGACAAGGGGCAGATGGAGGCGGCCCGCAGCCTGGGCATCGGTTATCTACCGACGATGCGCAAAGTGATTCTCCCGCAGGCTATTCGGACCATGATCCCGTCGTACGTCAATCAGTTCGTCATCACCCTCAAAGACACCTCGATCCTGTCGGTGATCGGCATCGCCGAACTGACCCAGACCGGGCGACTGATCATCGCCCGCAACCTTCAGTCGTTCACCATGTGGCTGATCATCGGCATCATCTACTTCATCGTCATCATGGCGCTCACCAAATTCTCTGACAGGATCGAGAGTCGGCTTGTAGGAGGCAGAGGGAAATGACCCAGCTGGTACCGGAAGCGGCGGCGGCCGAACCCGAGGGCACTGTCAAGATCCGCATCGAGGGCCTCAAGAAGTCATTCGGCGACCTGGTGGTGCTCGACGGGATCGACACCACGATCAGCAAGGGCGAGGTGGTCTGCGTCATCGGACCGTCCGGATCGGGAAAATCCACCTTTCTGCGGTGCCTCAACAAGCTCGAGGACATCACCGCAGGAAAGGTCACGGTCGACGATTTCGATCTCACCGACCGCAGGGTGGACCTCGACAAGGTCCGTCAGCACATCGGCATGGTCTTCCAGCACTTCAACCTCTTCCCGCACATGACCGTGATCGACAACGTCACGCTGGCGCCGCTGTTGACCAGGAAGATGGACAAGGCCACGGCGGAGAAGCGGGCCATCGAGCTCCTGACTCAGGTCGGGCTGGCGGAGAAGGCCCATGTCAAACCCGCCACGTTGTCGGGTGGCCAGAAGCAGCGCGTCGCGATCGCCCGCGCCCTGGCGATGAACCCGTCGATCATGTTGTTCGACGAGGCCACCAGCGCGCTGGACCCCGAGATGGTCGGCGACGTGCTGCAGGTGCTGCGTGATCTGGCCGAGGGCGGCATGACGATGGTGGTGGTGACCCACGAGATGGGTTTCGCCCGCGAGGTGGCCTCCCGGGTGATCTTCATGGCCGACGGCAACATCGTCGAGGACGATTCGCCGGCCGAGGTGTTCGACAACCCGAAACACCCTCGGCTGCAGGAGTTCTTGTCGAAGGTGCTGTAGTTCAGCCCACGAACAACCCGTCGACCAGCGCCCGGGCCACCACGCCGGCGTCGCGCCGGGCCGCGGCCGGATCGTCGGCGGTCGCGATCAGCAGGGCGGCCTCGTCCAGCGCCCCGACGATCATCGACGCCAGGGTCTCGACGGGAAGGTCGGGGAGTTCACCGGCCTCGACGGCGCTACGGATGCCGTCGCGGAGGGCTCCGAGGTAATTGCGGTTGTCGATCTCGCGCATCTGAGCGAATCCCAGCGCGGCGGGCGCCTGCAACACGCTGATCCGGGCCACGGTGGGGTCGAGGCAGCCGTCGAGGAACTCCTCGATGCCTGTCTCGAGTTGGCCGCGGCTGGTGGCCTGGGCCAGCGCTGCCGGGAGCACCCGCTGTGCCAACTGGCCTTCGACGTCCTCGTAGACCGCTCGGAACACCGCCTCCTTGGTGGGGAAGTGGTAGTACAGGGCGTTTCGGGTCACGGCGGCGACCCGCGCGATGTCCCCGGTGGAGACGCCCGCGTAGCCCCGCTCGACGAACAGTGATCGCGCCGCGGCGACGAGCGCCGAGCGGGTGGCCTCGCTGCGTTGTTCGCGGCCGTCGCGTGCGTCTTCACTCACGGGGAAATTTTAACAAGCTGTATGTATTGATGTTCTGCCAATGATGTGTTTGCATACAGTCTGTATTGATTTATGTCCCGATGCTCGCGGCGAGAGGACAGGTAGATGAACACACTCAGCTCCCGGCGGACGGTCCCGTTGCCCTGCGGCCCGGTCGGCGTGCGCGAATGCGGTGACGGCCGTCCGGTCGTCCTGCTGCACGGGCTCGTCGCCAACGGATTGGTCTGGCGTCACGTGGCTGACGGCCTCGGCAACGGAATCCGTTGCATCGCACCCGATCTGGCGCTCGGCTCGCACATCCCGGCGTTGCCCGACGCCGATCTCACCCTACCCGGGCTGGCCCGCACCGTCGTCGACCTGCTCGACGCGCTGGAGATCCCGCAGGCGGTGCTCGTCGGCAACGGCTACGGCGGCGACATCGCCCAGGTGGTCGCCGCGTGTCACCCGCAGCGGGTCGAGGCCCTGGTGCTCGTCGCCACCAACGCTTTCGACTCCGACCCGTGGCCGGTCAAACTGCTGTCCCGGCTCGCCTCGCTGCCCGGTGCCGGACTGTTGCAGTCGACGTTGATCGGTCTGAAGTCCGTGCAGCGTCTCCGGATCACCTACGGCGGTGCGACCAAGCGCCCCATCCCGGCCGACATCATGGCTTCCTACCTGCGGCCGTTGCGCAGTGATCCGTTGGTGCGAAACGATTTCCGGCGTTTCCTCAGTGGGTTGTCGCCGGCATACCTGGCGGAGTACTCACCCCGGCTGGCCGACTACGACCGACCCGCGCTCGTGGTCTGGCCACGCGAGGAACGTTATTTCCCCGCAGAAGGAGCTGCGCGTCTGGCGCAGACGCTGCCGCAGGCCGCACTCAAATTCATCGACGACTCCTATGCCTGGGTGCCAGAGGACAATCCGGCGCCACTGGTGGGTCTGCTCGACGAATTCCTCCGGCGCCTCGACCGCCCGGCGGAATCCGATCAGCCCGCCTCGACCACGTTGGACTGACCCGATTTGCTCACCTCGGGTTCCCCGCTGCGGTAGGTGACCCGGTTGTCGAATCCTGACACCCCGATGGTTTCGACGGATTCGACGGTGATGACGTTCTCGACGCCGGACACGGTCACCGCGATGCAGTGGCCGAGGATCTCGATCTCGTTCTCGATGCCGCTCACGATCACGGTGTTTTCCCGGCACTCGACGGTCCGGTGCTCCTTGATGCCCGAGACGATCACCGTTTCTCCCGCCGGAACCTCAGTGGGTGCAACGGATCCGGGCACTGGCACTCCGTTGATTGTTGTCTGCCGGATTGTCGTCGACTGGCTGTCGGTGACCGTGTCGGTGTCGGCTGCGTCTGTGGTGCGTGTGTCGGTATTGCTGAACATCACAGTGGCCGCGATACCGCCGGCGACCAGGATCACCGTCAGTGCGCCGAACAGGATGAAGAACGGCGTGGCGCCCGAAGTGCGTCGCGGTTGCGGCGGGGCGGGGTAGGGCTCGTAGCCCGGCCACGGAGCCGGGGGTCCCGGGGGCGGTGGCGGGAATGCGTTGGTCCACGGCTGGGTCGGCGGTGGACCGGAAGGGCCCGCGGCTTTACCGATGCCCAACTCGGATGCTTGGGCGGCGTCAGCCAACGGGCGCTCGAGCTCCCGAATGCGAGCCTCGGGGTCGTCCTTCGGATCCATGCGCAGATGCTCGCACATCTGACCGCCGATGCGGACGGAAAGACCGGCTGCAACCAGGTCGATATGTTTGCTTACCGTGCTGGGGGCGAATGTGCTTCCAGGGTGCGGCGCAGGTGGTATCGCCGTGGGAAAAGGTATTGACACATAACCGGTCTGACCGCGTCGGTGAGAGTGAGGCGCTGTCGGTCCCCGCGCGTAGGCTTGGTCCCACAGGTGGTTTGCTGCGTAAGAAAAGGAATCTCAGTGCCTCAGACAGGACGATGGACCGGGGATCCGGTCTGGCTGGCCGACGTGCTCCGCGCCGAAGGTATCGACCTTGTCGAGTACCCGGGCTGGCGCACCCGGGGGCACGGCGATTTCAAGGACATCCGCGGGGTGATGGTGCATCACACCGGGTCGGACACTGCCACCGCTGCATCGATTGCCAATGGGCGCCCAGACCTGCCCGGGCCGTTGTCGCAGTTGCACATCGCTCGCGACGGAACGGTGACGGTTGTGGCACTAGGGGTGGCCTGGCACGCCGGTGTCGGCATGTATCCGTGGTTGCCGACGAACATGGGCAACTGGCACATGATCGGTATCGAGTGCGCCAACAGCGGTACCAGCCCCACGGCGCCGCATCGCAAAAACTGGCCTGATGCACAGTATTTCGCTCTGGTGCGGTGCTGTGCCGCGATCAACCGCCGGTTGGCGCAGAGCGCAGAACGCACCATAGGGCACAAGGAATACGCCGGCCGCGCGCAAGGCAAGTGGGATCCGGGCGCCATCGACATGGACATCCTGCGCACCGACATCCAGGCGCAGATCGGCGATGTCGGCAAGCCGGCGCCGACACCTCGACCGCCTGTGCCCGTGGGGCAGTACACCGATGTGCTGCTGTATCGGCCCATGGAGGGGCCGGAGGTCGCCGCATTGCAGCGCCTGCTCAAGTCCGCCTACGCGGCATATGCGGGGGATCTCGAGGTCGACGGTGTCTTCGGACCGCAGACCGAGGCTGCGGTCAAGGAGTTCCAACGGCGCACCCGCGGGCTGAAGGTCGACGGCATCGTCGGCCCGGCCACCGCGGCCGCACTGCGGCTCTGACGCCTGCCGCGCAAACTTTCGCACCCTGCGTTCCCGACGAAGGTGTTGTCTTAGGCTAACCAAACTTCTATGGTTAACCGAATACTTCTCCTTCAAATTAAGGAACCGCTGATGAAGCGCCTGATCTGCCTGGTAGCCAGCGCTGTTGTCGTGCCCTTTTCAGTGGTGACAGCGCCCCTCGCCAGCGCCGAGGACTTCGCCATCACGGCGCCCGTCCCCACGCTGGAGGAACTCAATGCCCAGATCCAGCTACTCGTGGCGAGCCAGGCGCCGGATCACGTCAAGGCCGCACAACTAGAGGGCGGATCACGGGCGGTGATCGTGCCGAAGATGGTCTACCGGATCGGCATCTTTCGCGCCCCGAAAGGCTCGGCGGTGGTGACCGGGCCCGAAACCCACGACGGCAACAGTCACACCGCGGTGATCAACGGCAGCCGCGTCGGTCAGCCCACCCTGCAGATCCCCGCCGAATGGCGCTATATCGACGGGCAATGGAAGCTGGCGAGCAAGTCGATGTGCAACGGCATCTCGACCCTGGGCCTGCCCATTCCGTGCAATTTCCAGTGATCCGGCGATGATCGAGGTCCGCGGGCTGACCAAGGCGTTCGGGAACACGCCGGCGCTGACCGATGTCAGCGCTTCCTTCCCGGCCGGTACGGTCACCGGTCTGCTCGGACTCAACGGTGCCGGAAAAACCACGCTGCTCCGTGTGATCGCAGGCATGGAGCGGGCCGACAGCGGCTCAGTGACGTTGTGCGGGAATCCAATTGACGACTGCGCCGAACCCATGCGGATGCTGGGTGTGCACTTCGACCCGATGGCGATGGATCCGCGACACAGCGCCCAGCGCCATCTGTCGTGGCTGGCGGCGCTGGGCGACGTCGCCCGCGGACGTATCGACGATGTGCTGGAGCAGGTGGGGCTGGCCGAACTCCGGCACCGACGCGTCGCGCAACTGTCGATGGGCGCACGGCAGCGGCTCGCCATCGCCAGCGCCCTATTGGCCGAACCACAGGCGCTGATCTTCGACGAGCCCGTCAATGGCCTGGACGTCCCCGGCATCGTCTGGCTGCGGGAGTTGTTGCGGCAGTTGGCTGCCGAAGGGAGGACCGTGGTGGTGGCCAGCCATCTGCTCGGCGAGGTGGCGTTGACCGCGGACCGGCTGCTGGTGATGGACCGAGGTCGGGTGGCCGCCGCGGGCAGCCTTGACGAGATCCTGCCTGCCGATGCCGATGCCGATCCGCGTCAGCACCTTGAGGCCCTACTCCTGCGGATGGCCGCGGCGTGAGCGGGGCGGTGCTGCGCAGCATGCGCGGCGAGATGATCCGCACCGGCGGCCGCGGGCCGCTGTGGAGTGTCCTGGTCCCGGCCGCGGTGGTCCTTCCCACCGTGATCACGTTCCTGATCGCCTATGTCGCAGAGCGATTCGCCCGAATCCCGGGCCAGAGCTATGTCCAGCAGGTGTCGACCACGAACGCGGCGTACTGGGTGATCACGGTGACCGTCGTGCTGGCTGCGTTGGCGGCAGCCCACGGCCAGGCCCACGAATTCCGCTACGGAGCACACCAATACGTGCGGTTCGCACTGCCACGTGCATCGGCGGCCCTCGCCGGCAAGTGGTTGTTCTACGGACTGCTCGGGGCCTTGGTGGCGGCAGCCATGGTGGTGCTGGTGCTCGTCGCACTGCCCTGGGTGTCGGGGTCGGTCTACGGGCAGGTCTCGTTGACCGATCCGCACGGTGTGCGTCTGCTGTGGACGGTGCCCGTCTACGCGTTCTTCGCGGCGGGTCTCGGGCTCGGCGTGGGTGCGGTGATCAGAACACCGGCCGCAGCCGTCGGAGTGATCCTGTTGTGGGTGTACGTCATCGAAACTGCCGTCGGCTACCTGCCCGGCGGCTATTCGCTGCAACGGTTCATGCCGTTTCTCAACGGGGTCTTCTCCACCGGGCAGGACATCGTCCTGAACCCGCCATGGGGACCCGACCTGGCCCTGGCGTACACGTGCGCCTTGTTTTCCGTTGTCCCGCTGTGCAGTACGTGGTGCATGGCCCGCAGAGGAGGAATCACGAGATGACCGGCAAGAACGATCTGCCGCTGGCGCAACGGTCCGACGCCGATCTGCCCGGGCACTGGCTGCTGGCCCGGCTCGGCAAGAGGGTGCTCCGCCCCGGAGGGCTGGAGCTGACCACCCGACTGCTCGCTGCCGCCCGAATCAGCGGCGCCGACGTCGTCGAACTCGGGCCCGGGCTGGGCCGGACCGCCACCGACATCGCCGCATGCGGGCCCCGCTCGTACGTCGGCGTCGACGACAGCTCGACCACGTCGGCCCCGCTGCAGAAAGTGGTGGCCGACACCGGCGGCCGGTTGGTGGCTGCCGACGCCGCCAGCACCGGACTGGACGCCGGCTCGGCCGATGTGGTCGTCGGCGAGGCCATGCTGACCATGCAGGGCGACAAGGCCAAGCAGGCCATCGTCGACGAGGCCTTCCGGGTCCTGCGCCCCGGTGGGCGCTACGCCATCCACGAACTGGGCCTGATGCCCGACCAACTCGCCGACGAGATCAAGGACGACATCCGCCGCCAGATGGCCCGCGCCATCAAGGTCAACGCCCGGCCGCTGACCGTGGCCGAATGGACCGAGCTGCTGACCGGCGCGGGATTCGAGGTGGTCACTGTCGAACGTGCCCCGATGGCGCTGCTGGAACCGCGCCGGGTGATCGCCGACGAAGGCCTGTTCGGAGCGCTGCGCATCGTCGGCAACGTGCTGACGCACCCGGCCGCCCGCAAGCGGGTCCTCCACATGCGCAAGACCTTCAACCGCTACCGCGATCATCTGACCGCGGTGGCGATCGTCGCCACGGTGCCTGCCGCAGAATCGAAATGACTCCCGCCGCCGTGCCGAATGGGCGGCCCGCCGCCGTGCCCGATAGGCGGCCCGCCGCCGTGCATGATGTGGTCATGCCCCGGCACGGTCAACGCATCGAATCGGATCGGGCAGTCGGCCAGCAGCGGCAGCGGGTTCTCGACCTACTGCGCGCCGCAGACAGCCCGGTGGACGCCCGACAGATCTCCGAGACACTGCAGATCCACGTCACCACCGCCCGGTTTCACCTGAGCACCCTCGAAGACCAGGGCGTCATCCGCCGCGGCGGGGCGACATCCGGGGGTGGGCGCGTCGGACGACCGCGGCTGACCTATGAGATCGCCCCACGACTCGACTACGCCGACATCGTCGCGCTGTTCGCCGCGCACCTCGGCGGTACCCCCGCCGAACGGGAAGCTCGGGCACTGCGCATCGGTGCCGATCTGGCCCGTCGAGTACGCGTGGCGCGCCGGCGCAGTGAGACGTCGATCGCCGACCTGGTGGTGGCCACCCTGGGTGAGCTGGGATTTCAGGTCCGCTCGGTGCTCACCTCGTTCGGTGAGGTGGCCGTGGAGATCTGCACCTGCCCGCTGGCCGAGGTCGCGGTGGATTCTCCCGAGGTCGTGCGTGGCATCCAGCAGGGCCTGATCCAGGAAGTGATCGACTTGAACGCCGAGGTCATCGGCGGTCGGTACGCGGCGTCGGTGCGGCCCGACGCCCGGCACGGGTCGTGCGAAGTGAGCCTCGTCCTTCGGCCGGTGTCGGGGTAGTTGCTGCCGACAGCGAACTGCCGATTCGGCATGACTCATCTTTCACAGCAGTAACACATATCGGCCGTCACTGCAGGCTGCCCGGTGTTGACGCTCTGGAAAGTTTGCTGGCGTGTCGCAGTGTGATCTACCGCTCACTTTTGCCGGCGATGGTAAGAATTGCTATTGACGGTCCCGCTGCTCGTGAAATGCGCCACGTCTAACCCAGCCTGCGAAGTCCCTGGTAACAGGGTTTTAATCAAATGCGACCAAAAGGTAACGAGTCGATAACGAAGAATTTCCTAAGCGCATTCTGAGAGAGAATTGGCCTGTGCGACTTATTCGCTGTGAAGTCGTCCGGGACCTGTCGGTTTCGTCGCTAGACTCAATGCAACCGCGCCACTCCCGGCGCAGATCAACCTGGAATCTAGAGCCGGTGACATCCTTGCCGGCGGAGGTGCCGATAACGATGGCAAACAACTTCCTGCGCGCGCTGGTCGCAGCGCTGCGCGCTGGCCACGATAATCGCGCCACCGACGATTCGACTGCTCGCAGCGTCGCATTCGACGGTGCACTGGACGACATCGACGTGGCCGGTCTGGCCGCGGTCGGACGCGGGCCGATCGGCGACATCGCCATCGATCCCGAGCGTGACACCGTGGTGGTCACCAACACCGGCGCGCAGAGCCTGACCGTGATCAACCCTCACACCATGGGTGTTGTGGGTTCGGTCCGCCTCGCCGGAGACCCGTTCGCCGTCGTCGTCGCGGATGACCGCGCCTACGTCAGCGTCGCCACCCCCGGGCACGACGCGATCGTGGCGGTCGACACGATCACCGGTGCGGTGCTCAACGAGTACCCGCTGGCCTTCAGCGTCACCGCCCTGTCCATCAGCCCTGACGGCAAGCGGGTGTTCGCCGGCCGCGCGGGCCACGAGCGCATCGACATCGCGGTCATCGACACCACCGCCGAGCGCGTCGGCACCATCGACATCGCCACCGGTGCGGGTGTCAACCTCGACGCCCTGCAGATCGACTCGACCGGCAAGCGCCTGTACGTCGCCACCTCGGACTTCCGCGGCAGCCGGTTGGTCGTCGTCAACACCGAGACCGCTCAGGCGCAGGCCACGGTCTGGATCGGTGCTCCGATCCGTGACATCGCGATCGGCGACGGCGTTGCCTACGTGCTCACCTCCGACCTGGCGCATCGCGGTGTGGTGCACACCGTGGACCTGTCCGCGGGGACCGTGGTGGACGCTGTCGAGATCGGCGGGGCACCGACCCAGCTGGTGCTGAACCCTGATGCCACCCGCGCGTACGTGGTCGACTACGACCGTGTCATCGTCTGGTGCACGTTGACCAGCGAGATTCAAGGCAGCATCGACGTGCACGAACAGCCTGCGGCGGTTGCCTTGCAGGACAACGGCACCCGGCTCTACATCGCCGACTACGCCGGCCAGGTCAACGTCTTCGACGTCGCCGAATCGCTGTACTCGCAGCTGGTGTCGACGGATGCAGTCGAGATGCACCAACTGCCCGCGCTGGCGCCGGCCGGCGTCTGATTCAACGCCACCTGTAGCGGGTGCGCGGCCGCCCGGCCTTGCCGTACTCCGTGGCGCGGGTGACGGTACCTTCGTCGGCCAGGCGCTCGAGATAGCGCCACGCCGTCACCCGTGACACTCCGACCCGCTTGGCCGCCTCGTCGGCGGTCAGGCCGTCGGGTTCGTCGCGCACAGCCGCGGCAATCCCTTCTGTGGTCTGCGGCGCCGCACCCTTTGCCGAAGATCGGGCAGATTCGCTTGAGGCAACACGCAATTCGGCCAAAGCCCGGTCGACCTCGGACTGGCTGGCGGCATCGGTTCCCGACGGCAGCGCCGAACGGTATCGGCCGTAGCGCTCCAGCCGATCGCGAAAGGCCGCGAAGGTGAACGGTTTGAGCAGGTACGCCAGGGCGCCATGGGCCACTGCGGCGCGGACCATCTCCAGATCACGCTCGGAGGTGATCGCGATGATGTCGGGTGCCGGTCGCAACCCGGAAAGCCCGGATGCCAACGAGATTCCGCTGGCGTCAGGCAATCCGAGATCCAGCAGAACCAGGTCCACCGGATGCTCGGAGGCCGCGACTCCGGCTGCCGCGCGCATCGCGTCGCGGGCGGTGTGCGCCACCGCTGCCACCGAAAACCCTTCCAGGCGACCGAGATAGGTCTGGTGGGCCTCGGCGATCAACGGATCGTCCTCGACGATGAGCACATTGATCATGGGCTGTACCCTCGGCTGTTCGCGCAAGCGCTCATCGCGGCACCGTTGCCGTGACCACGGAGCCGTACGTGACGTCGGTGTGCAGCGTCCCGCCGTGCCGTTTGACCGTCTGCGCCACCAGAGCCAGGCCCAGGCCGTGGCCGGAGGCATCGGATTTCGTCGAATATCCGCGCTGCATAGCCCTTTCGAAGGTGTCCGGATCCATCCCGGGTCCGCTGTCGGCGACCCGGATCAACAACTCGCGATCGTCCTGGCTCACCGTGACCTCGATCCACGGATCCTCACGGTCACACGCATCCATGGCATTGTCGATCAGGTTACCCAGCACCGTCACCATCTCCTGTCCGGAGAGCACGGTGTCGGCGGACAACTGGGTGTCCTCCGTGACGGTCAGTGCGATCCCACGTTCGTCCGCCTGAGCCGTCTTGCCGAGAAGTAGTGCCACCAGAGCCGGTTCACCCACGGCCTGCGACAACCGGTCCACCAGGAGTTGGGACAACTCCAACTCGCTGGTGGCGAACCGGACGGCGTCCTCGGGCCGGCCCATCTCCACCATGGTGACCACCGTGTGCAGCTTGTTCGCCGACTCGTGCGCCTGTGCCCGCAACGAGTCGGTCAGGACCTGCAGCGAGCTGAGTTCACCCAGGGCACCCTGTAGTTCGGTGCGATCACGGATCGTGACGACCTCGGATCCGGAACCGGCGACGCGGGCCCGGTTGACCACGAGCACCCGGTCCCCGGTGACATGCAACTCGTCGCGCACCCCAGGGGCGGTGCTGCGCAGAAATTCCGGCAGGTCCTGTGTCCGCACCGGCCCAGGCCCGAGCCCCAGCAGTCGGCGGGCCTCGTCGTTCACCAGCGCCACACCGTCACGATCGAGCACGATGAGCCCCTCGGACACCGAATGCAGGATCGCGTCGTGGTGGTCGTACATGACCCGCAACTCGTCGGGTCGCAGCCCCCGCGTCTGACGCAGCAGCCTGCGCCGGATGGCCCACACCCCGACCAGCGAAATCCCCAGCGCGGCAGCGGTTACCGCAACGATCACCGGGATCTGCGCACGCCAGCGCTGCCCCAGGGTCTGCTGGGTGATCCCCGCCGACACCAGACCCACGATGCGGCCGTCGCGACCACGCACCGGTGCGATCGCGCGCACCGACGGGCCCAGCGTCCCGGTGTAGACCTCGCTGAAGGTGTCGCCGCGCAGCGCCGGCTCGACCGTGCCCAGGTAATGGCCGCCGATCTGGCTGGGATCGGTGTGGGTGAACCGGATGCCGTCCGGCGTCATGATCGTGATGAACGCGATGCCCGTCGCGGTACGCACCGCCTCGGTTACCGGCTGCAAAACCTGTGTCGCAGTGCCGGATTCGATGGCCGCGGCAGTCGACGGCGAATCGGCCAGGGCCGTGGCGATACCGATCACCTGTTGCCGGGCCGCATCCTCACCATCGCGGCGGGCATCGAGGAGGGCCAGCGCCGTGCCTGCCAGCACCACCACTGCGACCACGAGGACCTGCAGGGCGATGGCCTGCCCCGCCAATGAGCGCGGCCAGACCCGCCCCGACAGTCGTCGCCACCAACGCGTCACCGCACCTCCGATTGTGAAGGCAACAATCTTCCCAAATAGTGGCGCGGATATCCGCTGGTAGCGAGTTCGCGCCGGCAATTCTGCGACCTTCGCGACCGTCAATTCGGGGCTGCTGTTCGCGGGCGCGGAGTCGTAGAATCTGACCATGAGCAGGGGTCGAGGGTAGATCCAAGGGAGACCTGCGATGAGCGTGATTCATCGCTTGACGACCATCATCATGGCCGCGGTTGCGTCACTGGCAGTGGTGACGGCGATTTCCCCGGCGGTCGGTAACGCGACCGAGTGCGGGGTGGGCACCGTCTTCGACCCACCGTCGAACACCTGCGTGGCGGCGCCGTTGCCGCCGCCTCCGCCACCCCCGCCGCCGGCGTGGAACGGCGATATCACGCCCTACTTCTCGGTCGGCATCTGCGCACCGATCCCATTCGTCTCGCTCTGCACAGGCATCTGAGCAATCGATCGTCGATCCGGTCCCCGAAGCCGCTCGCGTAGGGGGCCGGATCGCTGCGTGAACGTAATGAACTAAAACGTGACGTGGCTCACCCTATGGTCGAAGGTGCTTGTTACAGCGCATTCGAAGTCAACTGGAGGTGGCACCGATGACCGTGTCCGTAGACCCGCAATCAGAGCCGGCGTCCCCGCAGCGTCGCGACCGCACCCACTGGCTCTACATTGCGGTGATCGCGGCCGTCGTCGTCGGCGTGGTGGTCGGTCTCGTCGCACCCGAGGTCGGTAAGAGCGTCGGTGTTCTCGGCACCATGTTCGTCAGCCTGATCAAGATGATGATCGGCCCCATCATCTTCTGCACGATCGTGTTGGGCATCGGCTCGGTGCGCAAGGCCGCCACCGTCGGGAAGGTCGGAGGTCTGGCCTTCGGCTACTTCCTGGTGATGTCCACGATCGCGTTGACCATCGGGCTGGTGGTCGGCAACCTGATCCACCCGGGCAGCGGCATGCACCTGTCGGAGAGCTCGGCAGGCAAGGGCGCCGAGCTCGCGGAGAAAGCGCACGAGGCCGGTGGGTTGATGGACTTCGTCCAGGGCATCATCCCCGAGACGCTGTTCTCCTCACTGACGGCCGGAAGCGTGCTGCAGGCCCTGTTCGTGGCGCTGCTGGTCGGATTCGCGCTGCAGGGCATGGGCAGCGCCGGCGAGCCGATCCTGCGCGGCATCGAGTACCTGCAGAAGCTCGTGTTCAAGGTGCTGATCATGATCCTGTGGCTCGCGCCGATCGGCGCGTTCGGCGCGATCGCCAACGTCGTCGGGCAGACCGGCTGGACTGCCGTCACGCAGCTGCTGACCCTGATGCTGGGCTTCTACGTGACCTGCGTGCTGTTCGTCTTCGGCGTGCTCGGTGTATTACTGCGTGCCGTGTCGGGCGTGTCCATCTTCAAACTGGTCCGGTACCTGGCCCGCGAATACCTGCTGATCTTCTCGACGTCGTCGTCGGAGTCGGCGCTGCCGCGCCTCATCGCCAAGATGGAGCACCTGGGCGTCGACCGCAGCACCGTCGGTGTCGTTGTGCCGACCGGGTATTCGTTCAACCTCGACGGCACCGCGATCTACCTGACCATGGCGGCGCTGTTCATCGCCGACGCGCTGAGCGCTCCGATGTCCGTCGGCCAGCAGATCGGCCTGCTGGTGTTCATGATCGTCGCGTCGAAGGGAGCCGCCGGGGTGACCGGCGCCGGACTGGCCACGCTGGCCGGCGGCCTGCAGGCGCACCGCCCGGATCTGCTCGACGGGGTCGGACTGATCGTCGGAATCGACCGGTTCATGTCCGAGGCCCGCGCCGTGACCAACTTCTCCGGCAATGCGGTGGCCACTCTGCTCGTCGGCTCGTGGACGCACACCGTGGACAAGACCAAGGTCGACGCGGTGCTGCGCGGGGACGACCCGTTCGACGAGCTCACCATGGTCGACGACCACTCCACGGCCGTCGCCGAACCCGCGCGCGTCTAGCCCCACGACAAAAGGCCCGGCCGGGACATCCGGCCGGGCCATTCGCGTTGAACCGGTGCCGAGCCTGGCCCGTAACAGCGGGCAGGACATCACCGAAAAGGTGTATGCGAGAAGAAAGAAGACACGACCATGCGAGCATCAATCATCATGCTCGCCGCGTCGGGGGCGGCAGTAAGCACGATTCTGGCGCCGGCAGTGCCGGCACATGCCGATTCCGCGGTCGAGACCATCGGACTGCTGGAAGCCCAGGGCTTCTACGTCAACATCGACCGGGTGGGTAGCGCCCCACTCGATCAGTGCACCGTCACGAGCATCCGCAACCCGCAGACCCAGACCAGGCTGATCCGGGTCGAACGGTTCGGCAAGAACGGCGCGAAGGATTTCGACCTTGTACCCGTGGTGGTGCGCCGAACCATCACGGTGTCACTGGACTGTTCCAGGTGAGCGTCAGCGCTGGCAGTTGAGCGACACCGACACGGTCCGGCTGGTGACCGACGGCACGAGGATCCGATCACCGCCCAGTCCCGGCCCGACGTAGGGCACCAACTGGCTGACCTGCTGTGGGTTGCGCACGCTGGTGACCGTGCACTGGTCCAGTGGCGCGGTCCCGATCTTGTCGATGGTGACGGTGTAGCCCTCCGACTGCAGGCGGTTGATCGTCTCCTGGGCCGTCTCCTCGGCCGAGGCCACCGCGGACGACGCGCCCGTCACGCCCAACACAGCCAGCCCGACTGCCGCCAGCAGCGACTTCGTGCGCATCGGACCCGTCCTTCCGTCGTTGTCCGTCCATCTTCCCCTAAGTACATCGTTCGGGAAATTCGAATCGTTCCCGCCGGCACCGATGAAAGACCGCATACCATCGCGCCCGTGAAGAGCACGATGCAGAACTGGCCGTTGACGATCACCGCGATCCTGCGGCACGCCTGCGGGGTCAACGGCGACCGGACCGTGACCACCGCATGCGGCGAGGGCCGCTATCGCACGATCAACTACCGCGAGCTGGGCGGACAGGCGGCCCAACTGGCGCATGCCCTGCGTGGGCTCGGGATCGACGGGGACCAGCGCGTCGGCACCTTCATGTGGAACAACACCGAGCACCTTGCCGCCTACCTCGCCGTGCCCGCGATGGGCGCTGTCCTGCACACCCTGAACATCCGGTTGTCGGCCGAGCAGATCGCCTACATCGCCAACGAGGCGGCCGATCAGGTCGTCATCGCCGACGCCTCCGTGGTGCCCCTGCTCGCCCCCGTGCTGCCACTACTGGAGACCGTGCACACCGTGGTCGTGGTGGGTGAGGGCGACGTGGAGGCGTTGAAGGGCGTGACGGTCGTGCGCTGGGACGATCTGCTGGCCGGGCAGCCAGAAGAATTCGACTGGCCGGAGATCGACGAAAACTCTGCGGCGGCAATGTGTTACACGAGCGGCACGACCGGAAATCCGAAAGGTGTGGTGTACAGCCACCGGTCGAGCTACCTGCATGCGCTGAACACCTGCACCGCCAATGCGCTCGACGTCAGCTGCGGTGACACCGTGCTGCCCATCGTCCCGATGTTCCACGCCAACGCGTGGGGCCTGCCGTATGCGGCGCTGATGGCCGGCGCCAACGTGGTGATGCCCGACCGGTTCATGGACGGTGCCTCGCTGATCAACCTGATCGAAACGCAGCGCCCGACGCTGGCCGGGGCCGTGCCCACCATCTGGAACGACGTCATGCACTGTCTGGAAAAGAATCCCGGACATGACA
Organism: Mycolicibacterium arcueilense; assembly: GCF_058536225.1. Classification (NCBI taxonomy): domain Bacteria; kingdom Bacillati; phylum Actinomycetota; class Actinomycetes; order Mycobacteriales; family Mycobacteriaceae; genus Mycobacterium; species Mycolicibacterium arcueilense. The sequence goes on along the minus strand of NZ_JBZTYL010000011.1, from coordinate 906 downwards.
TTTCGTCGCTGCGGCTGGTCGCCTGCGGCGGTTCGGCCGTGCCGCTCTCCCTGATGAAGACCTTCCAGGAGACCTACGGTGTGCACATCCAGCAGGCGTGGGGGATGACCGAGACCTCGCCACTGGCCACGGTGGCCAAGCCGCTGCCCGGGGTGTCCGAGGAGCGGCAGTGGGAGATGCGGGTCAGCCAGGGCAGGCCGATGTGCGGCGTGGAGGTGCGCGTCGTCGACGACGAGGGTGCCGCGCTGCCCAGCGACGGTTCCGCGGTCGGCGAACTGGAGGTACGCGGCCCGTGGATCACCGGGGCCTACTACCTGGGCCGTGACGCCGAGAAGTTCGACACCGGCTGGCTGCGCACCGGAGACGTCGGCGTGATCGATCCGCAGGGCTACGTGACGCTGACCGACCGCGCCAAGGACGTCATCAAGTCCGGCGGCGAGTGGATCTCCTCGGTGGAGTTGGAGAACCATCTCATCGCCCACCCCGCGGTGCTCGAGGCGGCCGTGGTCGGGGTGCCCGACGAGCGCTGGCAGGAACGCCCGCTGGCCGTCGTGGTCTTGAACGAGGGCGCTTCAGCGGAAGCGGCTGAACTGCGGGAGTTCCTGGCGGACAAGGTGGTTCGCTGGTGGCTGCCCGAGCGGTGGACGTTCATCGAGCAGGTGCCACGCACCAGCGTCGGCAAGTACGACAAGAAGACGATCCGGGCCCGGCACGCCGACGGAGCGTACGAGGTGGTCACGCTCTAGTTCGCCGTTGGTCCGCCGTCCCCGCCTTGTCCGTCCCCGCCATTCGCACCCATTAGTGTGACAACGGGTGGCAGGCGGCGGGGCGGGACTCGCTAGACATCCCAGGACCGCAAGTTGTCAAGCGGCCTCGGTGTCCCGGGTGGTGTGACGGTGTGCCCAG